>JANRIW010000015.1:0-27091 GCA_033764505.1 Gemmatimonadales bacterium | reverse complement strand
GTGGTGCTGCGGAGAGATCTTCCCGCGACACCACGCTTCTCGCTTCTCGCCTCTCGCTTCTCGCTTCTCGCTACTTGTTCATCACCCGCACGCGCTCGATCCGCGACACCCCACCGCCATCGGGATTGGTCACCGTCAGCGTCACGACGCCGTTGCGAGCGTCCTTGAGCGCGGCCTTCAGATCTTCTTCGGTGCGCACCGACTTCCCTTCGACCTCGGTGATCACGTCGGCGATCGGCGAGCGATCGGCGGGGATCAGGCGATCCTCGGCCGGCGAGCCGTTCTGGATCGAACGCACCAGCAGCCCCTTGCTGTTGTTCGGCAGGCCGTACTGGCGGATGCTGACGGCGGTCAGCGGCTCGACCGTGATGCCGAGGCGATTGGTGGCGGCCGGTGCCGGCTTCGGCTCGCGTCGCACGGCCACGGCGGGCGCGGCTTCGTCGGGGATGGCGACGATGCGCACCGCGAACTCCTTCACGCCACCACCGGCACGTGCCACTTCGACCTTGACGGTGCTGCCCGGATCACGGAACGCGATCGCCTGCTGCAACTGGGCGGTGTAGCGGACCGGCCGACCCTCGACCGTCAGGATCACGTCGCCGCGCTGCAGGCCGGCGCGCTTGGCCGGCGAGTCGTCGCCGGAGAAGTCGCTGATCCGCACGCCGCCGATCGAGTCGAGGCCGAAGTACACGGCGTCGTCGGCGTCGGCATCCTTCACCGTGATGCCGAGGGCCGAGCGCACCACGCGCCCGTTGCGGATCACCTGGTTCATCACGTTGCGCGCCAGGTCGATCGGCACGGCGAAGGCGTAGCCCGCGAAGAAGCCGGTGTACGACGCGATGGCGGAGTTGATGCCGATGACCTCGCCGCGCACGTTGACGAGCGGGCCACCCGAGTTGCCGCGGTTGATGGCGGCGTCGGTCTGGATGAAGTCGGCGATCGCGCGGTTGTTGCGGTCGGCGCCGTCGAGCGGCCCGCGGCCCTTGGCGCTGATGATGCCCTGCGTCACCGAGAAGGTGAGCCCGGCGCCGAGCGGGTTGCCGATGGCCAGCACCCATTCGCCGACGCGCGCCGCATCCGACGAGCCGAGCGCAGCCGGCGTCAGGCCGGTCGCGTCGATCTTGAGCACGCCGACGTCGGTGTCCTTGTCGCTGCCGACGATATCGGCGTCGAAGCTGCGGCCGTCGAGCAGGAGGACCCGCACGCGGCTGGCGCCGTCAATGACGTGATGATTGGTGAGAATGTACCCGTCGGCCGAGACCACGAAGCCCGAGCCGCTGCTGCGCTCGATCGGATCTTCCTCGCCGCGCGGTGCGCCACGCGGACGCGGAATCTCGAAGCCCGGCGGCAGGCCGCGGGTGACCACGGGCTGATCGGGGCGCTCCGACTGGATGAAGACCACCGACGGCCTGACCGCCTCGGCCACCGCCGAGTAGGCGGAGGAGAGCTCGGCCAGCGGCTTCGCCGCAGGAATCCGGGGCGCGTCCACCTGGACGATCGCCGGTCCGCCACCGCCTTCCTGTTGTGCCAGGGAGGTGCGGGGGAGGTCGAGCAGCCCGGCGAAGAAGAGCCCGAGCGTGAAGGAGAGTCCGACCAGGACGGAAAGCTTGAGCCAGTTGCGCGTGTGGTTCGACATCTCGTTCGTTCCGGGGTGGATGTTCGGCAGGCCGGGCCCCACTCGGGATCCCGGCCCACTCTGTTGTACATAATACTCGGATGCGCGACCGAAAGATTCGGTCGCGCGTTCCGGGTCACGCCTTCGGGGCGTCGTCCACGATCTCGTAGTCGGCCTCGACGGCGTCGTCCTTCGGGGCGCCAGCCTCGGCCTCGCCACCTGCCGGGGCCTCGGCTTCGCCCGACGGGGCGTTCTGGTAGAGCGAGGCGCCCGCGGCCGAGTAGGCCACGTTCAGCTCATCCAGGGCGCCGCGGATCTTCTCCGGCTCGCCGGTGCGGAGGGCCTCCTTGCCCGCCTCGACCGCCTTGTCGAGCCGCTCCTTGACGTCGGCCGCCAGGCGATCGACCCACTCCTTCGAGTCCTTCTCGACCTTGTAGACCAGCCCGTCGAGCTGGTTGCGTGCCTCGATCTGGTCGCGGCGCTCCTGGTCTTCCTTGGCGTTCGCCTCGGCCTGCTTGACCATCTTGTCGATGTCCGCGTCGGACAGCCCGCTGGACGCCTCGATCCGGATCTTCTGCTCCTTGCCGCTCGCCTTGTCCTTGGCCGAGACGTGCAGGATGCCGTTGGCGTCGATGTCGAAGGTCACCTCGACCTGCGGCATGCCGCGCGGAGCGGGCGGGATGCCCGTCAGCTGGAACTTGCCGATGGTCCGGTTGTCCTGCGCCATCTGCCGCTCGCCCTGCAGCACGTGGATCTCGACCGTGGTCTGGTTGTCCTCGGCCGTGCTGAAGGTCTCCGACTTCTTGGTCGGAATCGTGGTGTTCCGCGGAATGAGCACGGTCGCGACGCCACCGAGGGTTTCGATGCCGAGCGAGAGCGGAGTGACGTCGAGCAGCAGCACGTCCTTCACTTCGCCGCCGAGCACGCCGCCCTGAATGGCCGCGCCGATCGCCACGACTTCGTCGGGGTTCACCGAGCGATTCGGCTCCTTGCCGAAGAAGGCCTTCACGACCTCCTGGATCTTCGGAATGCGCGTCGAGCCGCCGACGAGGATGATCTCGTCGATCTCGCCCGGCTTGAGGCCGGCATCCTTCAGCGCCATCTCCATCGGCGGAATGCAGCGCTGCACCAGATCGTCCACCAGCTGCTCGAACTTGGCGCGGGTGAGCGGCAGATTCAGGTGCTTCGGGCCCGAGGCATCGGCCGTGATGAACGGCAGGTTGATGTCGGTCTGCGTGGTGCTCGACAGCTCCATCTTGGCCTTCTCGGCCGCTTCCTTGAGGCGCTGGAGCGCCATCGCGTCCTTCGAGAGGTCGATGCCCTGGTCCTTCTTGAACTCGGCCACCAGCCAGTCAATGAGGCGCTGGTCGAAGTCGTCGCCGCCGAGGTGGGTGTCGCCGTTGGTGCTCTTCACCTCGAAGACGCCCTCGGCCAGCTCGAGCACCGAGATGTCGTAGGTACCGCCGCCCAGGTCGAACACGGCGATCTTCTCGTCCTTCTTCTTCTCGAGGCCGTAGGCGAGCGCGGCCGCGGTGGGCTCGTTGATGATGCGGAGCACCTCGAGGCCGGCGATCTTGCCGGCGTCCTTGGTGGCCTGCCGCTGCGCGTCGTTGAAGTACGCCGGGACGGTGATGACCGCCTTGTCGACGCTATGCCCGAGGTAGTCCTCGGCCGTCTGCTTCATCTTCTGGAGGATCATCGCCGAGATCTCGGCCGGGGTGTACTTCTTCCCCTGGATCTCGACCGCCGCGAGGCCGTTGGCACCATCGGCCACCGGGTACGGCACGCGACCCGCCTCTTCCTTCACCTCAGCGGCCCGACGGCCCATGAAGCGCTTGATGGAGAAGACGGTCTGCTTGGGGTTGGTGACGGCCTGCCGCTTGGCGACCTGGCCGACGAGTCGCTCACCATCCTTGGTGAAGGCGACGACCGACGGGGTGGTACGCCCCCCCTCGGCATTCGGAATGACGACGGGATCGCCGCCCTCCATGACAGACACCACCGAGTTGGTGGTGCCGAGGTCGATCCCGATGATCTTCGAGCCCATTGTCCGCTCCTGAGCGACGGCGTCCGACTGGCGCCCAGGCGAATCCCGGACGCGATGCCCCAGCCAAGGGCAATCGGCGTACCGGGATTGACTGCCGGAATGGCAGGACTACAGGTAGCCAGTGACCAGTGACCAGTGACCAGTGACCAGTGACCAGGGTGGTGCGGCCGGGTCACAGGTTACTGGTTACGGGTCACGCCTTCACGGCACCCACCGCTTCGCCAGCGCTACCGCCTCATCCAGCTCCTTTCGAAGCACTTTGGCCCGTTCCACGGCATCCCGTCCAACCTTCTGGTCCGCCCCACCGGTCATCCCGGCCAGGTAGGAGATGTGGGCCTGGAGCCCCGGCTTGCCGTAGCGGACCGGCTCGGTATTGAGCTTGGCGGCGAGGGCCCGGACGGCGGCCAGGGTGTCGGCGGCGGCCGGTCCGGCCGCCGCGAGGCGCGTTTCGGCGGCGCGGACCCGGCCGACCAGCTGCGTCACCTCGGTGACCATCCCCCGCATCTGGAGGTTGTGGCGATACTGCGCCACCAGATCGGCCTCGGTGGTGCCGTCGGCGGCGATGCGCGGGTCGATGCGCACCCGAAGCGGGGCAGAGCGGATCTGATCACCCGCGGTCAGGCGGACCGTGTAGCGGCCCGGCGGGGCGCCGAGCCCGTCGCTGGTGCGCACATCCCAGGTGAAGCGATTGAGTCCCATGTTGGTCGTCGGACGGCTCCCCGCTCCGGCACCGCCACGGCCGCCGCGGCCCGCCATCATCGCGGCGTCAGGATCGTCGGGGTCCACGTTGGCGGCGGCCGCAGGGCGGGGAGTCGCGGCGGGTGCGGCGGAGGCCGGGGCGCTGGTGTAGTTGTTCACGCGCTTGCCCGTTGAGTCGAGGATCTCGACCTGCACCGCTGCGCCGGCGCTCGGCAGTCGGTATTCGACCATCGGCCCGAGCTTGTCGGCGTTGGTGCGGGTCTTGTAGCCGTCGCGCGGGGTGAAGAGGATCACCGAATCGGGACGCGTCGTGCTGGCCAGCTGATGCAGCGCCGAGAGGTTGTCGATGATCCAGAAGGCGCGACCCTGTGTCGCCACGATCAGGTCCTTGCGATGCACCTTGATGTCGGTGATCGGGACGTTGGGCAGGTTGAGCTGGAACGGCTGCCAGTGATCGCCATCGTCGAACGAGATGTGCATTCCGAACTCGGTGCCGCCGTAGAGGAGGCCCGGACGATCGGGGTCGGCGCGCAGCACGCGCGTCGGCTCGTCGGCGCGGATGCCGGTGACGATGCGGGTCCAGCTGCGGCCGTAGTCGTTGGTGCGATAGAAGTACGGCGCGTAGTCGCCGAGCAGGTAGCGATACACGGCGGCGTAGGCCGTCCCCTTCTTGTGCGGTGACGCCTCGATCCACTGCACGCGTCCGCCCGCAGGGAGATCCTTCGGGGTGACGTTTGTCCAGCTCTTGCCGCCGTCGCGCGTGACATGGATCGGTCCATCATTCGCGCCGGTCCAGATCACGCCCGCTTCAAGCGGCGACTCGGTGATCGCGTAGAGCGTGCTGTAGAACTCCTCGCCGGTCACGTCGCGCGTGATCGGCTCGCCGCTCACGCCCTGGCAGCAGGCGGGCTTCGCGGTGAGGTCTGGCGAGAGCGTCTCCCAGGTCACGCCAAGGTCGCGGGTGCGATGCAGGTACTGCGAGCCGTAGTAGAGCACCGTGGGATCGTGCGGCGACAGCGCCATCGGCGAGACGCGCTGCATCCGCCAGATCAGGTCAGACGCGGGGTTGCCGTAGAGCGACTGGCCGCCGATCCAGTAGTTGCGCGACTGCCCGGTGCGCAGGTTCATCACGCTGTACTGCCCCTTGCACGAGCCGTAGATCACGTTCGGATCGGACGGGTGCGGGATCACCGGGCCGGTCTCGCACCCCGGCGTGTTGCCGAGGTCCTCGCGCGGGCCCGGCACCGACTGCGACGAGAGCCGCATGGTGCTGTTGTCCTGCTGCGCGCCGAAGAGGTTGTACGGGAATTCGTTGTCGAGCCAGACGCCGTAGATCTCGGCGGTCGGCTGGTTGAGTTGCGTCGACCAGGTGCGGCCGCCGTCGAACGAGACGTTGGCGCCGCCGTCGTTGGCCTGGATCATGGTCTGCCCGTTGGTCGGGTTGATCCAGATGTCGTGGTTGTCGCCATGCGGGGTGCGCATGGAGGTCATGGTCTTGCCACCGTCCACCGACTTGAAGAAGCCCTCGGCGCCGGCGTAGACGATGTCGGCGTTGGTCGGGTCGGCGCCGAGCGTGACGTAGTAGAAGGGCCGCTGCAACAGGGCGCTCTGGCTGTTCATCAGGGACCAGGTCAGCCCGGCGTCGTCGGAGCGATAGAGTCCACCGCCCGGCTTCGCTTCGATCAGCGCATACACGCGATTCGGATTCGCGGCGGTGACGGCAATGTTGCCCTTGCCGATCAGTTCGCGCGGGAGACCGGCGGTAATGTGGTTCCACGTGGTGCCACCGTCGGTGCTGCGATAGAAGCCGCCCTCGCGCGCGCCGGAGATGATGGTCCACGGCTTCCGCTCGATGCGCGACATCCACGCATACACCACGTCGGGATTGCCGGGGTGCAGTTCCACA
The DNA here is from genome assembly GCA_033764505.1 of Gemmatimonadales bacterium. GTDB lineage: Bacteria > Gemmatimonadota > Gemmatimonadetes > Gemmatimonadales > GWC2-71-9 > Palsa-1233. The sequence continues at coordinate 20,824 of JANRIW010000015.1, read as the reverse complement.
TCCATCGCGCCGCTGCTGTCGCTCACAAAGAGCGTGCGCTGCCAGTTCTTGCCACCGTCACGGCTCTTGTAGACGCCGCGCGACGGTGACGGCTTGAAGGCATCGCCGTTGGCGGCCACCCAGACGGTGTTCGCGTCGCGCGGATGGACGCGGACGCCGCCGATCTGGCCCACGTCGTAGAGGCCCGCAAACTGCCACGTCTTCCCGGCATCTGGCGAGCGATAGACGCCGCGGCCGGTGGAGACATTGCTGCGGAGGCCGTCGGAGCCGGTGCCGAGGTACACCACATTCGGGTCGCTGTCGGCCACCACGAGCGCGCCGACGGAGCCGACCGGGACCTGCCCATCGGTCACGGGCAACCAGCTCTCGCCGCCATCCGTGGTCTTGAAGACACCGCCGCTTGCCGCGCCCATGTAGTAGGTCTTCGGCTGCGACGGCACGCCCGTGACGGCGGTGACGCGTCCGCCGCGTGACGGGCCGACGAGGCGATAGCGCAGGCCGTCGAGGAGCGTGGGGTTCACACCGGCGGCAGGACCTGCCTGGGCGTGGAGCGAAAGCGGAACGAGGGCGAGGGCGACGAAGAACGCGCCTCGGGCAACGCGATGCGACATGGGCAGGCCTCGGGGAGGTGGAGCGATGCGGGAACCCTCAAGACTACCGCCTCGCGGACGAATTGCGACGCCCGGTACCGCGCCGTAGCTTCACCGGTACCCCCACTCCGGAGGAGTCGATGCGCCGTCTCTGCGGTTGCTCCGTCCTCGTGTTGGTGCTCGCCTGCGGTACCAAGACCCCCGAGGCCCCACCGGCCCCGCCGCCGCCCCCGCCGACCTTCACCGATTTTGCCGGCAGCTGGGACGCGGTCAATACGCTCGAGGGGACAGTCGACCCCGTGCTCTCCCGAATCAACAGCACCCCGGCAGGAGGTGGCTGGACGATGACGCTGGAGAGTCGCGAGCCCGTCTCGATGCAGGCCTCGATTCGCGGTGACTCGTTGATCCTGTTGTCGGAGCCCTACTCCAGCGTGCTCCGCAAGAACGTCGTGGTGCAGGTGCGCACCGCCGCCGTGCTCAAGGATGGCGTGATGGAGGGGCGGTTGGTGGCCACCTACAACGCGCCCGGTGGCCAGGAGCTGGTCACCGGGACGTTGCGCGCCACGCGGGTGCCGACGCCGCAGTGAGGCGCCGCTAGCGGACGATCAGTGCCTGTCGCCACACCGGGGGCAGGCGCCCGAAGTTTGCCGCGATCTCATAGCGTCCCGGGCCCGGGGGCGTGAACTCGAAATCGTAGATCTCGCCGACGGCCACGAAGACCTCGGCCGGCCGTGCACCACGCACGGCCGGCGGGAGGTCCGCGCCATCCTTCGCGAGCGGTGTCCACGCGGCGAGCGTGGTGTCGCGCCGGATGGTCCAGCGCACCGAGTTCGCCGGCCCGATGTTGATCAGGCGGAGGCGGTGACTCACCCCGGCCGTGGTGGTGATGGGCGTGCGGGCCACCGAGTCGCCATTGATCAGGAGCGACAGGAACCCGGCACTGTCCACGCCCATGCCGTTCCAGTGGGCCAGCAGCACGTGGTCGCGCGTCGGATCGAAGCGCTGCCCGGGCTCGAGCACCACGATCGCCCCGACCGCGCCGCCCGTCACCTGCTCGATGTCGTTCATGTGGGTGTGATACATGAACGTCCCCGCGCGCGGTGTCAGCAGGCGCGCGCGGAAGGTCCCGCCCGGCAACACCGGCGGGGCCACGGCCGCCCCGGCACCGCTCCACCCCACCACGCCGTCGCTCCAGCTCTCGAGCTCGATGCCATGCCAGTGGATGCCGCCGGCCTGCTGCGAGCGATTGTGCACGGTGATGTCCACCGGTTCGCCACGCGTGAGGATGAGCGGCGTCCCCACGAGCGGCACGGAGTCCAGCGCAGGGGGCTGCGACCCCCGCTGCAGGATATAGCTGAACGTTGCCCCCATGCGGGCGCGGGGGCCGCCCTGGTTGATCCAGAGGTCGAGCGGCCGCGGCGTTGCATGGGCGACCGCCGGGCCGCGGGGCGCCACGGTGATGCCGAGCACCAACCCGGCCATGTGTTCCCTGGGGTCGGTGGAGTGGGTCTGGTGCTCGGTCGGCGCGCCGTCGCTGAGCCGCGCTTCCGGGACGACGTGAAAGGTCAGGTGACAGTGAAAGAGCCAGTTGCCCGGCCGATCCGGCGACCAGACCAGCGTCCGCGTGCTGAACTTCGCCATGTTGTCGGTGACGGCGAGGAACTGCGCTGCCGGCTCGACGCGCGTGCTGGCGAGGCCGCTGCCAATCTCCTCGGCCTTGAAGTAGAAGCCGTGCAAGTGCATCGGGTGAGCGCGCGCGGTGCCGTTCAGCACGCGCCAGCGAATCGAATCGCCCTGCGTGCCGGTGATGGTCTCCGTATACGGCCACGACTTCCCGTTGATCGCCAGCGCCTCCTTCACGCGCGTGCTGTCGATCGGCTGGTAGGTGATGTTCATCACGAAGATGCGGTCGGGCGGTGACCCACCCACGGGATCGACCACGAAGGCCCCACCCGCCGTCTCATGCTCCGCCTCGCGGCTGTCGGGGTCGTTGCCGATGACGGCGCGATAGAGGTACGTCCCGGGCGCACCGGCCACGAACGTCGTGGTCACCGACTGTCCCGGCGTGACGTGGAGGGTGTCGGCGACCGGCACGGGATGCGTGCCCAGTCCGACCAGGTGCGCGGTCGAGTCGGGGAGATCATTGCGCACCGTCGCGTGGATCACGGTCCCGGCGCGGACGCGGAGGAGCGGCGCCGGGATGCTGGGCGCCTTGCCCGCCTCGCTGAACGCCGCGACGGTCACGTGCGGACCATCCTCCGCCTCGGGATACCACTCGGCTCGCTGCAGCACCAGGTCGACGTGCAGCGTGTCCCGCTCCAGCCGGCCTGCCGGGATGCGATTGTCGTTGGCCGCCACGCGCGGGGCGGGTGATTCGACGTTGCCACCCATGACCGTCAGGACACCACCAAGTACGAGTGCACCCAGGACCAGCTTCACGTGGCCTCCGTCTCGTCGCGCGCGACGGCGCGACCAACGATGATGGTGATGTTGTCGGAACCGCCCCCGTCCAGCGCGTCCTGCAGCAGCGCCTCGCACGCCTGCCGCGACGACGTCATGGTGCGCAGCCGCTCGGCGATGCGCGCGTCATCCACGTGCTTGGTCAAGCCATCGGTACAGATGAGGTGGATGTTCTCCCAGTCCGAGGCGATGCGCGTCACCACGGGTGCCGTTTGCTGGCCACCGATGGCGCTCGACAGGATGTTGGCCCAGCGCGAGGCAAAGGCCACCGAGCGTGTCATCACGCCCTGGTCCACCAGCTCCTGCGCCATCGTCTGGTCGCGGGTGACCTGCGTCAGCGTGCCGTGCCGGTACTGGTAGTAGCGCGAGTCGCCGACCTGCACGAGGAAGGTCCACGGCCACACGCCGAGCCAGAGGGTGAGGGTGGTGGCCATGCCGCGGAGCTCGCTGCTCGTCGCGGCGTGCGCGACCACTTCCTCGTGGCTGTGCATCACCGCATCCTGCAGGAGGTCCACGAAGTCATCGGCGTGCGCGTCCGCCTGGTAATAGCACTGCATGCTCCTGGAGACGTAGCGGGTCACCGCTTCGAGCGTCAGGCGGCTGGCTTCTTCTCCCGCCGAGCGCCCGCCGACACCATCGGCGACCATGGCAAGAAACGCGAGCCGCTCATCGGTGCCCGGAAAGATGTGGGAGGCCGGCAGCGAGGTCGCCTTCACTTCCAGGTGCTTGTGCAGCGAGCCCAGCAGGAAATGATCCTCGTTGACCGGGCGCACCAGGCCGGCGTGCGTGAGGCCCCACACGTCGAGTTCCTCGTCGCGTGGTTTGCGCTGCGGTGCTGGCGCGTCGGCCATGCGGGGCGTCCGTGTCTGCAGGGAGTCGAATCGGGAAGGATGTCGTCAATATGCCGCTCGGCCCGACTTCCCGATAGGGCGTCGGGCGGTCAGGCGCCCCGGGAATCGGGTTCGGCGACGAAGAGGGCGGGGTGGCGTGCCATCTCGGGGCGGTAGAGTCGGCGGAGTCGGGCCAGGTCGGCCGTGACGTCGTCGGTCGGCACCACGAGGTCGAGGATGGTGATGGTTCGCCGCGAGAAGTCGAAGCTCACCGGAAGGATCGGCACCCGGGCGCCGACGGCGATGCGGTGGAAGCCGGTCTTCCACTGGGCCACGCGACGGCGTGTCCCCTCCGGCGACACCGCGAGCACCCACTGGGACCGCGCCTGAAAGCGCTCGATCGCTGCGCCCACCGTCCCGTGCGCCACCCGGCGGTCCACGGGCTCGCCGCCAAGCCAGCGCAGCAGTCCCCGGACCGGAAAGCGAAAGAGCGTGTGCTTTCCGAGCCAGGTGGCGCGCAGGCCGAGCGTGAACATCGCCAGCACGCCGATGGGGAAGTCCCAGTTCGAGGTGTGAGGCGCCACGATCAACACGAACTTCGGCGCGTCGGGGAGCATGCCCTCGATGCGCCAGCCGAACATGCCAAGGAGTCGCCCGGCGATGGCGCGACTCCTCGGCGTTCCCCGTCGCGGGCAGCCGGACACGCTGGATGATCGATCATCGATCATCGACGATCGATCATCCCGTCGTGCCATCAGCTGACTACGATCGTCTGGATCATCCCCTTCATGACGTGGGGCGTGCCGTCGGCCGGATCCGGCACGAAGCAGACCAGCAGGTACGTCCCCGGCGTGAGCGTCACGGTCCAGTAGTTGGATTGCCCCGGTGAGATGGCACCATTGCCACCCATCGGCTTGCCCGGAGGAGGGCCCTTCGCACCCGGGGCGAAGGCGGCCAGGAACGACTCGGCCGTGGCACCCTCGTCGAGCCGGGTGATGGCGATCTCGTGGGTCTGCTTGCCGTCATTCACGATCTTGAAGGTGTGCGTCCCCGCGGTCAGCGTGGTCGGCGAGAAGGCAAACTCGCTCAGGTGAATCTCCCCGCTGACGGCCGGCGCCGCAGCAGTGTTCGGCGTGCCCGCCACGATGATCTCCTTCATCATCCCCTTCATCACGTGCGGCTTCATGCCGTCCGTCGGATCGGGGATGAAGCAGAACGCCACATACCGGCCGGGGGCGAGGTCGGAGACGGACGCCGACGAGTCACCAGCGAGCACGCTGCCGGCGCCGCCGCGCCACGAGAGCCACGCGGGCTCGGCGTTGGGATCCTTGGCCAGGGCCTCCATCACGTCGGCAGCGGTCTTGCCGTCATCGAGCCGGCCGAGGATCAGGTGGTGCTCCTGTGCCCCGGTGTTCACCATCCGGATCTCGGTCATGCCCGGCGCAATCGTGTCGGGGCCGCTGAAGGCAAAGTCCGTGGCGGTGAACGTGGCGACCTGGGGTGCGGGTGGCGCCGTCGGCTCGGGTGGGGCGTCGGCTGTCTTGGCGCACGCGGCCATGACGAACAGCACGGGCAGGAAGCGACGCGACATGGCGAGTCTCCTTGGGGCGGGGGTTGTGATGGGTGTGCAGGAATGATGGTTGGCGGAAGCCGATCCCGGAAGAGGGGTGGTTACTCCCGCCGAAGCGGCTGTCGTCGGCCATAGGTCAGGCTGCGCCACACCCACTCCATCGGGCCGAAGCGATAGCGAGCCAGCCACCACTGGCTGAAGAGCGTCTGCGCGATGAGGATCAGCAGCGCGAGCAGCGGGAACCAGGTGGCCCCGAGGCGCATGCCGAGGCCGAAGCCGATGCCGTAGAAGAGGGTGATCCCGATGAGCGTCTGCATCAGGTAGTTCGTCAGCGCCATGCGCCCCGTCGGGGCGAGGAACGCGAGCCGACGCTGCCACCCCGGGATGCGCCACAACAGCACGAACGCCGCGGCATAGGCGAGCGCAAGCGGGACGACCCCGAGCGCATAGAGCGCGCTGTCGAGCAGCACGCGCCATCCGCCCATCGTGGTCTCGCGCGGCAGGCCGGCCACCCAGGCTTGCCCGAGCGACATCGGTACCCCGATGACCAGGCCCAGCGTGAGCGCCCGGCGGAGCAGGGGGGCGAATTGGTCGAGCCGTTCCCACGCCCGGTGACGTCCGATCAGCAGGCCGAGCAGGAACATCGCCAGCACCTTGAAGGGGCGCCCGGAGTCGAGGAGGTCGCCGTACCGGAAGAAGATGCCGACGACGTTCCCCTTCATCACCGTGAGCAGGTCGCCACGGATGAAGATGTCCGTGATGAGCGTGGGGGACGTAAGATCGAAGCCGAAGCCCCTCGCGACGAATTCCGCCGGAATGAAGAACGGGAGGCCGAGCGTGGCGATTGGGGTGATCACCTTGGGCAAGGCGAACAGGACCGGCATCAGCAGCAGCACCACGATCCAGCGCAGCAGGCGACGATCCTCCATGCCGCGGAGCCGGAGCAGGATGAATCCCATGAGCGCGTAGAAGAGCAGGATGTCGCCGATCCAGAGGAGCGCCAGGTGCAGGAAACCGATCACCATCAGGATACGGAGTCGGCGGCGGTAGAGCTGGAGCGCCGTGGGTTCGTCGCTGCGCCGGGTCAGTTGCAGCGCGAAGCCGAGGCCGAAGAGGAGCGAAAAGATCGAGTAGAACTTGCCATCGACGAAGGCGTGCGTGAGGAAGTAGGCCAGGTTGTCGGTGGGGAGCTGGAGTGCCGAGGTGACCGGGGCGTGCTCGGTAGGCGTCCACCACGCAAAACCGGTGAGGATGTTGCCGAGACAGACCCCGAAGAGGGCAAAGCCGCGCAGGGCGTCGATCAGCGTGGCTCGTGTGTCGGGTTCGGCCGGCGCCCCCAGCGCGCCAGCCGCTTCGGGAATCGTGTCCAGCACCTGTGGAAGCGGGGAGGCCATGGGGACTCGCAGGAGCAGGGGGTGGGGGACTGCGTGTCGATCGGTCGGGATCGAATATGCCGGGGGTGGGGCAACGCGGTAAGGGTTGTGGCCGCCGGGCGTATATTTGACTCGCCATGTTTCCCTACCGCGACGACAACCCCTCGATCCTCACCCCCGTCGTCACGGTGGCGCTGATCGCCGCCAATCTGGCCGTCTGGGTCGTGGTCCAGGGGCTGGGGGCACCGGAGCGTCTGGCGGCGTCGGTCTGCGAACTCGGCCTGGTGCCCGGCGACCTCATGGGGCGCCTCCCGGTGGGCTACGCCTTCCCCGTCTCCGACGCGATGGCGTGCGTGGTCGAACCGGGGCGGCCTTGGCGAACGCTGGTGACCTCGATGTTCCTCCACGGTGGCTGGCTCCACCTGTTGGGGAACTGCTGGTTTCTCTGGGTGTTCGGCAACAATATCGAGGACGCGATGGGGCATCGCCGCTTCGTCGTCTTCTACCTGCTCTCCGGGGTGGCCGCCGCCTTGGCGCAGGTTGCCGTCGGGCCGGGGAGCGCCGTCCCGATGGTCGGGGCGAGCGGGGCGATCTCCGGGGTGATGGGAGCGTATATCGTGCTCTATCCCCGCGTGCGTGTGCACACGCTGGTGCCGCTGATCATCTTCTTCTTTCGGGTGACGGTGCCGGCCTGGGTGATGCTCGGGCTCTGGTTCCTGATGCAAGTGGTGAACGCGCAGTTCGATCAGGTGGGCGGCGTCGCGGTCTGGGCGCACATCGGCGGCTTCGTGGCCGGTGCCCTGCTGATCACGCTCTTCCGCGATCCGGCGCTCTGGGCACGCCGGGAACAGCTGCTGGCCGCCAGGGCCTGGGGAGAATCGAGTCGATGACGAGCACAGACGTTCGCACCCGCAGTGGGCGCGCGGCCCCCGAGTATGTGGCCCGCGCCGAGACGCCACCGGACTCGCCGGTCGAGCGGAATCCCGGCATGCCGCTCGACCTCGGCTGGGTTCGCGAGATTCGCGTCAATCGCAGCGCCGTCGAGCGTCGCGCCGCGACCATTCCGACGCGCCGCTCGGTCAAGAGCAGCTGGCAGGCGGGTTGGCTGCTGCGTGCGGTCACCTTGATGGATCTCACCACGCTGCAGGGCGACGACACCGACGGTCGCGTCCGCCGGCTCTGCGCCAAGGCGCGCCAGCCGGTGCGTCGCGACCTGCTCGAGGCGCTCGGGATGGCCGACACGCCACTGCACGTCGCCGCCGTCTGCGTGTATCACACCTTCGTCCGGACCGCGGTCGAGGCGCTGGCGGGAAGCGGCATTCCCGTGGCGGCGGTCTCGACCGGCTTTCCCGCCGGGCTCTCGCCGTTTCGCACCCGCCTCATGGAGATCGAGGCCTCGGTGGCCGATGGGGCCGAAGAGATCGACATCGTCATCACGCGGGCGCACGTGCTCACCGGCAACTGGCAGGCGCTCTACGACGAGGTGCGCGCCTTTCGCGACGCCTGCGGGCACGCCCATCTCAAGGCAATCCTCGGCACCGGCGAGCTCGCCACGCTGCGCGACGTGGCCCGCGCCTCGGCCGTCGCGATGATGGCAGGGGCCGACTTCATCAAGACCAGCACCGGCAAGGAGCCGGTCAACGCGACGCTGCCGGTGGGCATCGTGATGGCGCGCCTCATTCGCGATTACCGCGAGCGCACCGGGCACCTGGTCGGCTTCAAGCCGGCGGGCGGAATCCGCAAGGCCAAGGAGTCCCTCGACTGGCTCGCGATGATGAAGGAGGAGCTCGGCGACCGCTGGCTGCGCCCCGACCTCTTCCGCTTCGGCGCCAGCAGTCTCCTCACCGATATCGAGCGTCAGTTGGAGCACCACGTGACGGGACGGTACTCGGCGAATCATCGGCATCCACTGGCGTGAGCGCGAGAAGCGAGAAGCGAGAAGCGAGAGGCAGGCAACCAGTGACCAGTGAGCCATTGTCATGACGACTGTACGTGATGCCTTCGAATCGATGGCGTGGAGTCCGGCGCCGGAATCGGCCGCGCTGGCCAACGAGTGGCTTGAGCGGCACGGGCGCCGCTTCGGGCACTTCGTGGCGGGGCAGTGGACCGCGCCCACCGAACTCTTTGCCGTGACCAACCCGGCGACGGGGGCGGAGCTCGCGCAGGTGAGCCAGGGCGATGACGCGCTGGTCGCGGCGGCGGTGGCGGCGGCGCGTGCCGCCCAACCCGCGTGGCAGGCGCTCGGCGGACATGGCCGCGCACGCTGGCTTTATGCCATTGCTCGGGGCGTGCAGCGTCACGCGCGGCTCTTCTCGGTGATCGAGTCGCTCGACAACGGCAAGCCGATCCGCGAGTCGCGCGACATCGACATTCCGCTGGTGGCCCGCCATTTCCTGCATCATGCCGGGTGGGCCCAACTGCTCGACCAGGAATTCCCCGGGATGGAACCGGTGGGCGTCGTGGGGCAGGTGATCCCCTGGAACTTCCCGCTGCTGATGTTGTCGTGGAAGATCGCGCCCGCTCTCGCCGCCGGGAACACGGTGGTGCTCAAGCCCGCCGAGTTCACGCCGCTCACGGCGCTCTGTTTCGCCGCGATGCTCGAGGAGCTCGGCCTCCCACCGGGCGTGGTCAACATCATCACCGGCGACGGGCGCACCGGCGCGGCGCTGGTGAATCACCCCGACGTGCAGAAGGTGGCGTTCACTGGCTCCACCGAGGTGGGGCGCGCCATTCGGTCCGCCACGGCGGGTAGCGGCAAGAAGCTCTCGCTCGAGCTGGGCGGAAAGTCGCCCTTCGTGGTGTTCGATGATGCCGACCTCGACTCGGTGGTCGAGGGCGTGGTGGACGCGATCTGGTTCAACCAGGGGCAGGTCTGCTGCGCGGGCTCGCGCATCCTGGTGGCCGAGAGCGTGGCGGAGCGGCTCATTGCCAAGCTCCGCGCGCGGATGGAGCGGCTCCGTGTGGGCTCGCCGCTCGACAAGTCGGTGGACATCGGCGCCATCGTGGCCCCGGTGCAGCTCGAACGAATCACGGCGATGGTGGCGCAGGGTGTTGCCGAAGGGTCCACGTGCTGGCAACCCTCGTGGAGCGTCCCCACGGAAGGGTGCTTCTATCCGCCGACGTTGTTCACCAACGTGCAGCCGGCCGCCACCATTGCCCAGGAGGAGATCTTCGGTCCCGTGGTGGTGCTGTTGACCTTCCGCACCCACGACGAAGCCGTGGAGATCGCCAACAACAGTCGCTACGGCCTGGCGGCGTCGGTGTGGAGCGACAACCTCAACCTCGTGCTGGATGTGGCCCCGCGGCTCAAGGCAGGAACGGTGTGGGTCAACTGCACCAACCTGTTCGACGCATCGAGCGGCTTCGGCGGCTACCGCGAGAGCGGGTACGGCCGGGAAGGCGGGCGCGAGGGGATGTACGAATACCTGCGGATGGCGCACGGCAAGCGGGTCGAACGAGAAGCGAGAGGCGAGAAGCGAGAAGCGAGTGGTGAGGCGAAGGCGGTTGGTGGCGATGGGATGCCGCCGATCGACCGGACACCGAAGCTGTACATCGGGGGGAAGCAGGTGCGGCCCGATTCGGGCTACGCGCTACCCGTGCTCGGCGCCGATGGTCGTCGCCTGGGCGAGGTGGGTCGCGGCAATCGCAAGGACATCCGCAACGCCGTCGAGGCCGCACACGCGGCGCAGCCCAAATGGGCCGGCGCCACGGCGCACACGCGCGCCCAGGTGCTCTACTTCCTCGGTGAAAACCTCGCCGCCCGGCAAGCGGAGTTTGCGGCGCGCCTCACGGCGTTGACCGGGGTGGATGGTGCGGCCGAGGCGGAAGCCGCGGTGCGCCGCTGCTTCACGTGGGCCGCCTGGGCCGACAAGTACGACGGCGCGGTGCATCACACGCCGCTCCGCAACGTGACGCTGGCGATGCCGGAGCCGATCGGCGTGATCGGCGTCCGCTGTCCCGACGAGGCGCCGCTGCTCGGCCTCCTCTCCACCATCCTGCCGGCGATCGCGATGGGCAACACGGTCGTCGCGATCCCCTCGCTCCAGGGGTCGCTCCTTGCGACCGACCTCTATCAGGTGCTCGACACCAGCGACGTTCCGGGCGGCGTGGTGAACCTGGTGACGGGCACCCATGCGGAATTGCTCACCCCCTTGGCGGGGCACGATGACGTGGATGCCTGCTGGTGCTTCGGCACGCAGCCGGAGGCGGCCGAGGTGGAGCGGTTGTCAACCGGCAACCTGAAGCGGACGTGGACGGAGTGGTTCGTGCGCGAGTGGGCGAGTGCGGTCGACGGCGAGGGGACCGAGTTCCTGCGGCAGGCCACGCAGGTGAAGAACATCTGGGTGCCGTATGGGGCGTAGCGCCGCGCGAGCAGCCGACTGACCGCGTCACCGAACGAGCGACCGGTGGACCTGACGCCGTCGCGCCGTGCAGCGATGATCGCGGGCGTCTACGTCGTCGCGGGCATCGGCTGGATCGTCTTCTCCGACGCAGCCGTCGAAGCACTCACCCGCGATCCGGCCACCCTCACCCGGATGCAGACCTGGAAGGGGTGGGCGTTCGTTCTCGTGACCGGTCTCCTCGTCTACGGTCTGGTCGTCTCCGCACTGCGCTCCGAGCGCCGCCTGCAGGAGCGGTTGCGCCGCGCGGATGCCAAGCTCCGCCATTCCCAGAAGCTGCAGGCGATCGGCGAGCTGACCAGTGGCGTGGCCCATGACTTCAAGAACGTGCTCTCCGTGATCACCACCAACGGCGAGCTGGTCCGGGGCACGTTGCCGCCGAACTCCGAATCGGCCACGGCCATGACGGACCTGCTGGGCGCCTCCGCGAATGCGGCGCGGCTGGTGCGCACCCTCCTCGGCATCGCCCGACAGCGCGACCTCGCGCCGGTCGCGCTCGACCTCGCCCCGCTGCTCACGGCGTACGCACCGATGCTGCAGCGGCTGCTCTCCTCGCGCTACACGCTGGCCCTGCGGGTGGACGGCGATGCCACGACGGTGCTCGCGGACCCCGACGCCATGGAACAAGTGGTCCTCAACCTGGTGACCAACGCACGTGATGCCGCCCCCGAGGGTGGCGAGATCGTGCTGCGCCTGCGGGGCCCGGTTGCCGACCTCGACGCCGGCGCTGATGGCGCGCCACCGCTGCTGCGGTATGGTGGCGGGGAGGAGCCGTCCACCGGACCGTTCGTGGTGCTCGAAGTGGAGGACCACGGGTGCGGGATCGGGAGCGAGGTGCGCGAGCGGCTCTTCGAGCCGTTCCACACCACCAAGCCATTGGGGGTTGGCACCGGTCTCGGGCTGTCGATGGTCCTCGGTCTGATGCGGCAGCAGGGAGGCTTCGTCACGCTGCGCACGGTGCCGGGTCGGGGCAGCACCTTCGGGCTGGTCTTCCCGGTGCACCGGGGCGCCACACCCGTGCCGTCGGTGCGGCCGGCGTCGCCACCGATTGCCTCCGAGGTCGGGGGCGAGACGATCCTCCTGGTGGACGACCAGCCGGAGTTGCGGCGGACCGCGTCACGCGTGTTGCGCCGGGCGGGCTACGTCGTGCTGGAGGCGGTGGATGGCGAGGAGGCGCTGCAGATCTTTCGCCGCGACCGCGGCACCATCGCCCTGGTGCTGACGGATCAGGTCATGCCGGGGATGGACGGGATGGCGCTGATCCTGGCGCTGCGGCAGGAGGGTGCCACGGTGCCGATGGTGCTCACGAGCGGACGCACCTTCACGCCGCCCAATGGCAATGGGATGGATGGCGCTCCGGACCGGCTGCTGCCGAAGCCGTGGACCACCGCCGACCTGACCGATGGCGTGCGGGCGGCGCTGGATGCGCGTTCGGCGAGACGTGAGGGGTGAGGGGTGAGGGGTGGTGAGGAAAGGCTGTCATCCTGAGCGGAGCATCCCGCAGGGATGCGTAGTCGAAGGACCTGCCCTGAACAAAGTGAAGGGACCTCTCTCCGTGAGCGCTCGGAAAGAGGTCCTTCGACTGCGCCCGCTTCGCGGGCTCCGCTCAGGATGACAGGTGCTTACAATCCCGCCGCCAGCACCACCTCCAACCCCAGCGCCTTGGCCAGCACATCCGCCTTCCGCTCGGCCCCCCACACTTCCAGCGAGACATCGGAGCCGGCGACGCGCGGATACGCGCGAATGACGCAGCGATCCTCGAGCACGGTGGCGACGACACGGTCCACGGCTGCCGTGTGCCCGCGATCCAGTCCGTCGGCCACGCGAAGCAGTCCGCTGATGCGGCGCACGATGGCCTGATCGTCGGCCGGCAGCGCGCTGAATTCCGGATGACTCCGCTTCGGGCCGCGCTTCCGATGGTAGCGCGACGCGAGCGCGACGAGTTGCCGTTCCCGCGCGCCGAGGCCGAGGCGCTCCGCGTGGGTGATGAGCTGGTAGCTGTGCTGGTGGTGCTTGGCGTAGGACACCAGTTGCCCCACGTCGTGCAGCAACGCCGCCGCCTCCAGCAACCAGCGCTCTTCCGCGGTTGATCCGAGCGTCGGCGCGAGCTGGTCGTGCAACGCCAGCGCGAGCAGCCGGACGTGCTCCACGTGCCGGCGATCACAGCGGCAGCGGTCCACGAATTCGCGGATGAGTCGCAGCGGATCGGTCGGCCGTGCCGCCCCCTCGTGCCCCACCATCTCCAGCAGCAGCCCCTCGCGCAGGCCGAAGGCCGAGACGGTCAGCTGACGCCCATCAATGAGCGTGAGGAGCTCGGCGGTGACCGCCAGCCCGGCAAGGATGATGTCGGCGCGGTCGGGGTTGAGGCCGGGGATCGTGGCGCGCTCCGCCGTGGTCTTGGTGGAAAGCCACTCGAGCAGCGCCTCGACCTCGCCGGTGTGCACCTCGGTGCCGTGGACGGCGTCGCCCAACTGGCCTCGCCGCCCCGACGCCGTGCGGGCCAGGTTGGTGAACGTGCCACCGGAGCCGATGAGCGAGGCCTGCAGCCAGTCGCGCCATGGCAGTGCCTTCTTCAGGACCTTGCGCACGTGGGCGCGGAGCTCGGCCACTTCCTTCCGCGTCTCCCGCTCGCCGGGGAGGTGCGATTCGGTGAGGCGCACCGCGCCGAGCGGCAGGGAGGTGGTCACCTCGACCAGCCCATCCACGGTGCCGATGAGCTCGAGCGAACCGCCGCCGATGTCGGCGATGAGCGTCCGTGTGCCGGCCAGCGGGAAGTGGTGGGCCACCGAGCGCCACGAGAGTCGCGCTTCGCGGTCGGCATCGATGATCTGCAGGGGAATGCCGAGTTCGCGTCGCACGCGCTCGGCGAAGGCGGGGCCGTTGCTGGCGTCGCGCATCGCCGAGGTGGCGACGGCGGCCAATCGGGTGACGCCGCGTCGCGTCGCGACGTCCTTCATGCGGCGGAGCGCCTCGAAGGCCTGCTCCATCGCCGCCTCATCGAGGGCCCCGGTGGCGCCGATGCCGCGCGCGAGGCGCGGCATGTCCTTCACTTCGTCGATGACTTCGAGTCCGGTGGCCGGGTCGTGCTCCGCGACCAGCAGGCGGATCGAGTTCGAGCCGACATCAATCGCGCCGAGGCGCTCGCGGCCGCCGGCCGGCTCGGTCACGTGGGGGCGTCGCCCCGGTCCTCGGCGTGGTGCTTGATCGACTTCCCCTCGACGAGGAAGACCACGTCCTCGCCGATGTTGGTCGCCAGGTCGGCGACGCGCTCGAGGTTGCGGCTCACCAGGAAGAGCTCCATCCCGGCGCCGATCATGTGCGGATCTTCCATCATGTGCGTGAGGAGAATCCGGAACACCGAGCGGTGCAGCCCGTCCACCTTGTCGTCGCGGCGGCAGACCTCGCGCCCGGCGGCGGCGTCGCCGCGGATGAACGCCTCGAGGGCGTCGGCGAGCATCTCGCGCGCCAGCCGCGCCATCTCGACGATCTCCGGCTCCGGCGTGATCGGGCGATTCTTGGCGAGCCGGTCGGCGGACTGGGCGATGTTGACCGCGTGGTCGCCGACGCGCTCAAGGTCGTTGGCGATCTTGAGCGCGGACGTGAGCATCCGGAGGTCGCGCGCCATGGGCTGCTGGAGGGCGAGGAGGTTGATGCACTGCTCCTCGATCTCCACTTCCATCGCGTCGATGGTCCGGTCGCCGCGGATGACGCGGGCGGCCTTCTCGGCGTCGCGCTCGAGCAGTGCCTCGACCGCCAGGCCGAGCGCCGCTTCGGCCTCGCCCGACATGGTCAGGAGTCGAACCTTGACGTGGCTCAGCTCCTCGTGGAAGTGCCGATGGGTATCGCCGCTCATCCAAACCTCCCGGTGATGTACGCCTCGGTCCGCTCATGCCTCGGACTGGTGAAGATCTGGTTGGTGTCGCCCAGTTCCACCAGCCGCCCCCGGTCGAAGAACCCGGTGCGGTTCGAGATGCGGGCCGCCTGCTGCATGTTGTGCGTCACCACAACGATGGTGTAGTCCCGCTTCAATTCAAAGATCAGCTCCTCGACCTTCTGCGTGGCGATCGGGTCGAGCGCCGAGCAGGGCTCGTCCATCAGCAGGACGTCGGGCGAGTTGCCCAGGGTCCGGGCGATGCAGAGCCGCTGCTGCTGGCCGCCGGAGAGCGCCAACGCGTCCTTGTCGAGCCGGTCCTTGACCTCGTCCCAGAGGGCGGCCTGGCGGAGGCAGCGCTCGACCAGGTCGGGGAGCTCCCGGGACGACACCAGTCCGTTGATCCGCGGCCCGTAGGCGACGTTGTCGAAGATGCTCTTCGGGAACGGATTCGGCTTCTGGAAGACCATCCCGATCCGGCGACGGAGGCCGACCACGTCGGTGTCCGGCGCGTACACGTCCACCCCTTCGACCTGCAGCGTGCCGGTGCAGCGCGCCTCGGGGAGGAGGTCGTGCATCCGGTTGATCGCCCGCAGGAAGGTACTCTTGCCGCAGCCCGAGGGCCCGATGACCGCCGTCACCTCGCGCCGGTTGATGGCGAGGTCCACGTCGAAGAGCGCCTGGGTCGGCCCGTACCAGAAGTTGAACTGGCGGACCGCAATCGCCACCGGATCCGGCACGTTCATCCGAACCGCCCGGTGATGTAGGCCTCGGTCTGCGGATCGCGCGGGGCGGTGAACATCTGCTTGGTCGCTCCGGTCTCGATCAGCTTCCCCATGTAGAAGAACGAGGTGCTGTCGGAGGCGCGCGCCGCCTGCTGCATGTTGTGCGTCACGATGATGATGGTGAACTCCTGCTTGAGCTCGAACAGCAGCTCCTCGACCCGCTGGGTGGACTGGGGGTCGAGCGCGCTGGTCGGCTCGTCGAGCAGGATGACCTCGGGCCGCGCCGCGATGGTGCGGGCGATGCAGAGCCGCTGCTGCTGCCCGCCCGAGAGGCCGAGGGCGCTGGCCGAGAGCCGATCCTTGACCTCCTCCCAGAGCGACGCCTGGCGCAACGCGCGCTCCACGATGGCGTCCACCTCGGCCTTGGGATGCCTCGGGCCCACGCGCAGCCCTGCCGCGACGTTGTCACGGATCGAGAGCATCGGGAAGGGCGTCGGCTTCTGGAAGACCATGCCGACGCGACGCCGAAGCGCGACGACGTCGATCCCCGAGGCGTAGATGTCGTGGCCGTCGAGCAGCACCTTGCCGGCAATCCAGCCGCCGCCGCTGATCTCGTGCATCCGGTTGAGCGTGCGCAGGAAGGTGCTCTTGCCGCACCCCGACGGGCCGATCAGGGCGTGCACCTGGTTCGCCGGGAACTGGATCGAGACATCACGCACCGCGGTGAACTTGCCGTACATCGCGGTGAGCTTCTCGGTCGCGAAACGAATCGGTGGCGCGTCAACCATTGATCGTGAACCGGGAACGGGTGGCCCACCGGGCGAGCAGCGAGAGCACCGTGACCACCAGGACCAGCACCAGCGCCGTCGCCCACGCGAGGGTGTGCCACTCCTCGTACGGGCCGGTGGCGTAGGAGAAGACCACCAGCGGCAGTGCCGCCATCGGCTGGCTCAGGTCGGTGCTCACGAACTGGTTGCCGAGCGCCGTGAAGAGCAGCGGCGCGGTCTCGCCGGCCACGCGCGCCACGGCGAGGAGCGAGCCGGTCACGATGCCGGGGAGGCAGGTGCGCACCACCACGGTGATCGAGGTGCGCCAGCGCGGGTAGCCGAGGGCGAGCGCCGCCTCGCGCAACGCGTTGGGCACCAGCTTGATCATCTCCTCGGTGGTGCGCATCACCATCGGGATCATCAGCATGCCGAGCGCGGCGCTGCCGGCCAGGGCGGAGAAGTGCCCCTGCTTGGCCACGATCCACGTCCACGCGAACACGCCGACCACGATGGAGGGCGTGCCGTTCATCACGTCGGCAATGAAGCGTGCCACCGTGCTGAGTCGGCTGTGCGGATACTCGGCGCAGTGGATCCCGGCACCGATGCCGATGGGGAGGCCGGCGAGCGATGCCACGCCCACCATCATCAGCGTGCCGACCAGGCCATGCAGCACGCCCCCGCCGGGCTCGCCCACGGGAGCCGGCGCCTGCGTGAAGAAGGCGGCCGACAGCGAGCCGGCACCCTTGGCAATCAGCGTGGCCAGGATGAGCAGCAGCGGCAGCACCGCCACCACCACGGCGACAACCGTGAGCGCGACCATCACGTTGCTGATGGCGAGGCGGACAAAGCGACGGTTCATGCCGGCGTCCCTCCACCACGGCGCGAGACGCGCCAGATCAGCAACCGCGCCCCGGCGTTGACCAGCACGGTCACCCCGAAGAGCACCAGCGCCACGTAGGTGAGGGCCGCGAAGTGCATGTCGTTCGAGGCCTCGGTGAATTCATTGGCGATCACCGAGGCCATGGTGTAGCCGGGCGCAAAGAGCGACGCGGAGATCTCGTGCCGGTTGCCGATGAGCATCGTGACCGCCATCGTCTCGCCGAGCGCACGGCCGAGGCCGAGGATGATGGCGCCGATGATGCCCGAGCGCGCGTACGGCAGCACGGCGCCGGTCACGGCCTCCCAGCGTGTCGCGCCGAGCGCGAGCGCGGCCTCGCGCTGCGAGGTCGGCACGGCCATCAGCACTTCGCGCGAGACCGACATCACGTACGGCATCACCATGATCGCCAAGATCATGGCGGCGGTCAGCATGGAGGGGCCGTAGATCGCGCCCTGAAAGAAGGGCAGGAAGCCGAGCGTGTCGCGCAGGAACGGGAAGAGGGTCGCCCGGAGCAGCGGGATCAGGAAGAAGATGCCCCAGAGGCCATAGACCACCGAGGGGATCGCCGCCAGGAGCTCGATCACGAAGCCGATCGGGCCGCGCACCGACTTGGGGGCGAACTCCACCAGGAAGATCGAGACGCCGAGCGAGAGCGGCACGGCGATGAGCAACGCCAGGGTCGCCGAGAGCAGCGTCCCGACGATCAGCGGCCAGGCGCCGAACTCTTCCTTGACCGGGTCCCAGATGTCGGAGGTCAGGAAGCCGAGGCCGAACTTGTCGATCGCCGGCGCGGAGCCGAGGTAGAGCTCGTACACCAGGAAGCCGAGCAGCAGCGGCACCGTCAGCGCCGCGAGGGTGACGAAGAGTCGGAAGAGGCGGTCACCCCACGGGTTCACCGAGGCCTCGGTCACGTCGGGCGGGGTCATGGGATCGGTCGGCCGTTGGCGCGGAGCACGGGGAGTCGAGCGGCCACCAGCTTGGCCACCACCGGCGGCAGCGGCGCATAGTGGAGGCGCTCGGCCTGGGCCTGCGCCGCCGGCGTGAGCATCCAGCGGAGGAAGTCACGCAACTTGGCCGCGGTCTCGGGCTTGGTGCTGTTGCGATAGATCAGCAGCCAGGTGAACGACGAGATCGGATAGGCATTCGCGCCGGGTGCGTTGGTGATCGAGACGCGGAAGTCGGTGTCGGGCGTCCACTCGATCGAGGCCGCCGCGGCCTGCGCGGTCGCGAGCGTCGGGATCACCCAGTTGCCGGCCTGGTTCTTCAGCTCGGCAAAAGAAAGCCGATTGGCCAAGGCGTATCCCATCTCGACATACCCGATGCTCCCCTCGAGCAGCTTGACCTGCGCCGTCACGCCCTCGTTGCCCTTGCCGCCGAGCCCGACCGGCCAGCGCACCGCGGTGCCGCGCCCCACGCGCCGCGCCCACTCCGGGGAGACCTTGTTCAGGTAGTCCGTGAAGACGAAGGTGGTGCCCGAGCCGTCCGATCGGCCGACCACCACGATGTCGAGCTTGGGGAAGGTCACCCCGGGATTCAGCGCCTTGAGCCGCGGGTCCTGCCACGAGGTGATGCGGCCGAGGTAGATGTCGGCGATGGTCGGGGCGTCGAGCCGCAGGCGTCGGCCGCCCATCCCCTTGAGGCTGTAGGTCATCACGACGGAGCCGATCACCGTGGGCAGCTGCTCGACGTTGCCGTTCACCTGAGCGATCTGTTCGTCCTTCATCGACGCATCCGAGGCGCCGAAGTCCACGGTCCCCTTGATGAACTGACGGATGCCGCCACCTGAGCCGATCGACTGATAGTTGATCCGCACCCCGGTCTGCTTGCCATAGGTGGCGAACCAGTTCGAGTAGAGCGGATAGGGGAAGGTGGCGCCCGCCCCCGTCAGGATCTGCTGGGCGGTCGCGGGCGCAGTGGCCAGCGAGAGCAGGGCGAGGAGGGTCGGCAGGGCGCGAAGTCCGGGCATCCCCCAAAGTTAGCGCTCCCGGAGACGTCACGGCGCTAGATTCGTCACGATTCCGTCACAAACCGCCACCACGACCCGGACTGACCTCCCGATGAGCCCACGCCGCCCCGTCCTGCCGCTTCTCCTGCTGCCGCTGCTCGCTGCCGCCCCGGTCGCCGCCCAGGGGGTCCCCGGGGTGGCGGTGGATGGCCGCGGGGTCACCTGGTCGTCGCCGGACGGGATCACCCGGATCACCATGCGCTTCCGGATCCAGCAGCTGATGACGGTCACCTCCTCCGAGGACGAGCCGTTCGATCCGGAGAGCGTGGCCTTCCAGGTGCGCCGCACGCGCTTCCGCCTGGGCGGCACGGTGCTCGATCCGCGGCTGTCGTTCAACCTGCAGCTCTCCTTCACGCGCGGCGACCAGGACTGGTCCGACACCAATTTTCCCAACGTGCTGCGCGACGCCACAATGACCTGGCGCTTCTCGTCCAACGTGCAGGGCATCGTCGGGCAGACCAAGCTCCCCGGCAATCGGCAGCGCGTGATCTCCTCGGCCGACCTCGAGTTTCCCGAGCGCTCGATCGTGAACAACCGCTTCACCTTCGATCGCGACGTGGGCGTGCAGCTCTGGTGGGCCGACACGCTGGGCGGCACGCCCCTCCACCTGCGCACCGCGT
Organism: Gemmatimonadales bacterium; assembly: GCA_033764505.1. Taxonomy (GTDB): domain Bacteria; phylum Gemmatimonadota; class Gemmatimonadetes; order Gemmatimonadales; family GWC2-71-9; genus Palsa-1233. The sequence goes on along the minus strand of JANRIW010000015.1, from coordinate 733 downwards.
TGAGCGGCGGCGAGGGGCGCAACCCGGCCGGCAACGACGACGGCGTGGCCTGGACCGCGCGCGGCGAATGGCAGCCGCTCGGTCCCTTCGCCGATGGCAGCGACGATTTCGAGGGCGACCTCACCCGCCAGGCCAAGCCGCGCCTGGCCCTCGCCGTCTCGGCCCAGCAGAACAACCAGACCACGCGGGTCGGCGGCCAGCTTGGCCTGCCGCTCCACGCGCCGCGCACCATCCGCACCCTCGAGGCCGACGCGCTCTTCAAGTACCGCGGCCTGGCGATCTATGGCGAAGTCGCCTCGCGCGACGCCGACAACCCGATCACCACTCGCGCGGGGCAGGCCAATCGCTACGTCTACAACGGCACGGGCCGCCTGCTGCAGGCGAGCTACGCCCTCAAGAGTGGCTGGTCGCCGCAGCTGCGCTGGGCGGTGGTGACGCCGGACGACGAGATCGCCGACGAAGCCGGCGCCGCGCGTCAGGAACAGCTCTCCGTCGGGGTCACGCGCTATTTCAAGCGGCACCGGGTCAAGAGCACCGCCGAGGTCTTGCACGATGACGTCGCGGCGAATGCGGTGACGGTGGCGCGGGCGGGGTGGATTCTGCGGTGGGCGGTGGAGTTGGGGATTTAGCGAGAAGCGAGAAGCGAGAAGCGAGAAGCGAGAAGCGGGAAGCGGGGAGCGGGGGGCCGCGGGGGGTTCGTGCCCCCGAGCCCCCCGGGGCGCGTCGCGCGTGT
>JANRIW010000012.1:0-192487 GCA_033764505.1 Gemmatimonadales bacterium | reverse complement strand
GCCGCGCTGCTCATCGACTTCGACAACGTCACCCTCGGCGTCCGCTCCGACCTCACCAAGGAGCTGCGCCACCTCCTCAACTCCGACATCATCAAGGGGAAGGTCTCGGTCCAGCGCGCCTATGCCGACTGGCGCCGCTACCCCCAGTACATCGTCCCCCTGTCGGAATCGTCGATCGACCTGATCTTCGCCCCCGCCTTCGGCACGGCCAAGAAGAACGCCACCGACATCCGCCTCGCGGTCGACGCGGTCGAGCTGGTCTTCACCCGCCCGGAGATCGGCACCTTCATCCTCCTCTCTGGCGACAGCGACTTCTCGTCGCTGGTGCTGAAGCTGAAGGAGTACGGCAAGTACGTCATCGGCGTCGGGATCCGCGAGTCGGCCTCCGACATCCTGATCCAGAACTGCGATGAGTACTACTCCTACTCGGACCTCGCCGGGCTGACCAAGGAGTCCGACCTCCCCTCGACGCAGCGCGATCCGTGGGAGCTGGTGGTCGAGGCGACCGAGCAGATGGTCAAGAACCGGGACGTGATGCGCGCCGATCGCCTCAAGCAGGTGATGCAGCAGCTCGACCCGAACTTCGACGAGAAGAACGCCGGCTTCAATCGCTTCTCGAAGTTCGTGCAGGAGGCGGGGAACCGCGGCCTCATCAAGCTGAGCAAGCTCGAGAACGGCCAGTACGAAGTGGCGCCCGGCAGCCCGGCCCCCGCCGCGAAGCCGACCGAGAAGCCGGCGCGCGAGGAAGGCCGGGGCCGGGGTCGTGGCCGTGGACGGGATCGCGATCGCGAGCGTCCGCCGGTGGCGGCTGCCGCCCCGGCCGTCGAGGCGGCTCCGGTGGTCGAGGCCGAGCCGACCGATGCCAAGGGCGACGACAAGGATCGCGATCGCCGCCGCCGCCGGCGCGGTGGTCGTGGCCGCTCGCGGGGGGCTGAAGGTGGCGCGGCGGGCGGGCCTGAGTCGGCTCCGGCCGCGCTCGAGGGGCCGACCGGCCTCACCCTCGCCGAGGCGTTCCAGCTGATGTCGCGTGCCCTCGGCGAACTGCCGGCGCCGGTGCCGCACGAGCAGCTGCGTGCCCGGATGGCGGCGCTCCACGGCACCGAGGACGTGCTGCTCGAGGATGCACGCTTCCCGAAGCTGCTGCGCCAGGCGAACGACGCCGAGGTCGCGGATGTCCGAATGCTCGACGAGACCCACTTCGAGGTCTCGCCGCATCGCACCGATGTCGCGCTGATGTCGCGCCCCGCGCCGACGGCGCCCGCGAACGGCGAGCCGGCGGCTGACGGCTCGACGCCGGTACTCGCGCCGGCGACGCGTCCGGCGGCGGCACTCCGTTTCCGCGGCGGCACGCAGCGCGGCGGCAGCGCCCGTCCGGGTGGGACCGTTGCGATGGTCGGTGTGGTGGCGATTCCGGGCGTGACGCCCGCGCCTGCCGCACCGGCGGTCGCGGCCTCGTCGACCGAGCCGGTGAAGGCTGCGAAGCCCGCGAAGGAGCCGAAGGCGTCCAAGGCCGCGAAGCCGGTCAAGGCCGCGAAGCCGGCCAAGGCTCCGAAGGCTGCGGCGAAGAAGGCCGCGCCCGCCGCCAAGGCAGGGAAGGTCCCGGCCCAGAAGGCCGCGGCGAAGAAGGCGGCGGCGAAGAAGAAGTGAGTTGCCGAAGCAGTGAGGCGGCAGTCGTGGGCCGTGCGAAGTGAACGGCACAAACTGAACGGTGAACGAGAGCGCGAATCCCGTTCACCGTTTTGCTTGCCCCCTCGCGGCGGTCAGAACTGGAAGTAGAGGAACGGCGAGCTGCGGTCACCGGCGATGAGTGCGAGCACGATGCCGAAGGTGAAGGCGGTCAGCGCGTACTTGCGGCGCGTCGGCGTGTAGTCCAGGTCGTAGATGTTCGGTCCCGCCACTGCCCACAATCCGGCCGCCATCAGTGCGATCGACGCCCCGGTGGGGTTCGGCAGCGCGGCGCCGCCGGCCGGCACGAACATGCGCCCGAGCATTCCCGTCGCCATCGTGAGATCCGTCGCCCTGAAGAAGACCCACCCGATCAGCGCAGCGAACAGCATGGCGCCCTGGCGCACCAGTGCCGGCACGCGATCCCACCAATGTGCACCAGCCCGGTAGAGTGAGAGGAGGAGGCCGTGGTACGCGCCCCAGACGACGAAGGTCCAGTTTGCGCCGTGCCAGAGGCCGCCGATCAGCATCGTCAGCATGAGGTTCCGCTGGACCTGCAGCTCCGACCCGCGATTCCCCCCGAACGGGATGTACAGGTAGTCGCGCATGCAGGTCGACAGCGAGATGTGCCAACGCCGCCAGAAGTCCGATGGGTCGAGCGCCTTGTAGGGCGAGTTGAAGTTCATCGGGATGCGGAGGCCGAACATGTAGCCGAGGCCGACGGCCATCGAGCTGTAGCCACAGAAGTCGAAGTAGAGCTGGAAGGTGTAGCCAAGCATCGCGAGCCACAGCGTGGCGCTCGAGGCTGCCGCCCAGTTCGCGAGGGCCGGGTCGACGAACGCGGCCAGCGTGTCCGCGATGACGACCTTCTCGACCAGGCCGACGACGAAGATCATGATCCCTTGTCGCAGCCACCGGGTGCGGGATGCGCCGCCCAGCCGCTCGAGATCTTCCTCGATCTGCCGGAACCGAACGATCGGGCCGGCGACCAGTTGCGAGAAGAGCGAGACGTAACTGGCGAACTCCCAGAAGTTCCGAGTCGGGGTGATGGCCCCCCGATAGGCATCCACGATATAGCTGATGGTATGAAACGTGTAGAACGAGATGCCGACCGGGAGGATCACGTCCAGATGCGGGAGCGCCACGTCGAGGCCGGCCACCCGCAGACCGTCCCGCAGCGCGTCCATGCCGAAGTTGGCGTACTTGAAGAACCCCAGCACCAGCAGGTCCACGGTCACGGGAACGACTAGGAAGAGCTTCCGCCGCCGGGGATCATCGGCTGACGCCAGCAGGCCGAGCCCTGATAGGTAGCTCACCACGGTCGAGAACAGCATCAGGAAGCAGAATCGCCAGTCCCAATAGCCGTAGAAGACATACCCGGTGACCGCCAGCCAGACATACCGTTGCTGCGCCGTCCGGAGCGACCAGAAGACCAGGTACGTGATCGGCAGGAAGGCGAACAGGAAGATGAGGCTGTTGAACAGCATGTGGAGAAGCGTCCTGGCTGGCAGGGAGAGCTGATGGAACGATCCGACAGAACGAGCGAGAATCGGGCCAATCGCCTGCTCGCGGCGGTGCTGCTCACCGGGCTGGCGCTCGTTGGTGCCGAGGTGGGCGTGCGTCTCGAAGAGGCGATCCGTTATGGCGTGCCACTGGGGTCGAACCGCACGGCGGTCGACCAACTGGCGGTGCGCGACTCGCTGGGACGCCACCCACTGGCGGGGGCTCGGTACCGTAAGTGGTCGATCAACAGCGTCGGGGCCCGCGGTCCCGAGCCGGTGGACGGTCGAGCGCGGGTGCTTGTGCTCGGCGCCTCCGAGACGTTCGGTCTGTACGAGTCCCCGGGGAAGGAATTCCCGCGGCAGCTCGAGGACTCGCTGCACGCCGCCGGGTGCGTGGTGGATGTGCTCAACGCCGGCTTCCCTGGGATGGGGGTCCCGACGATTCGCCAGGACTATCTCCGTCGCCTCGCCGCGCTGCGGCCGACGCTGGTCCTCTACTACCCCACGCCGACGCAATATCTGAACGATGCCGTGCCGATGCCGGTCGCCCCGAGTGCGACGCCGATCATTGCCGGCGAGGCGCCAGCGCTCCGGGTCGTCGCACGCCTGCGTGATGGCGTCAAGGCGACGGTACCGGGACCGATCCTGCATCGGCTGCGGGCGCGCGATCTGGCGCGGGCGCGGGCGGAGTGGCCGCGTGACTCGGTGTGGGTGGAGGTCCCGCTGGATCGCGCGGACGCCCTCATGCGCGATCTTGAGGCGTTGGCGGACGACGTGACAGCCTCAGGGGCCCGTCTCGTGGTGGCGACGCACGCCAACGGCTTCATGGCCCATCCGCCGCTCTCGCCAGACTGGCTGACCGCGTGGGAACGATTCTATCCGCGCGCCACGGGGTCGACGTTGCTGGCGTTCGAGGACCTCATCAACGCTCGGATGCGCGAATGGCAGGCGACCCGCCCGGCGGTCGGGCTGGTCGACGTCGCCGCCACGGCTCGGCACTGGGACGGCCCTCGCACCTTCGCGGACTTCAGCCATTTCACCGATGCCGGGGCCGCACGGATGGCAGGGGCACTCGTCGGTGCAGTGCGAGAGTTGGCGGGGTGCAGGGCGGCGGATGACGCGAAACAGCGGGAATGACGAAACGAGAACGGTGAACGGGAGACACGCTCCTGTTCACCGTTCACCATTTACTGACTCACGACTCACGACTCACGACTTCAATACCCGCCCGCCCGCACCCCTTCCTTCGCGCTGCCCAGCCCGATCCGAATGCCGCCGTGGATCGAGTACGAGACGCCGCGCAGCAACTTGTCATCGCTCGGTGCGGTGTGGATCTGTCCCTGGCCGAAGGCCGTGAAGCGGTTCCACCGTCCCTGCACGCCGAAGAGCGCCGTGAGGAAACCGGAGGCCGAGGCATCCCGTGCACTCTCGAGCAGTGCTTCGCGCTGGAAGGGATCCTGAACCACCGGGTCCACTCGTGGCGAGACGACCTGCATGATGCCGCCGCCGAGGCCGAAGTAGGGCTCGAGCGGGGCCGCGACGGGGAAGGCCATCAGCATGGCCTGGATCCGGCGCACGTCGTTGAAGACGATGAGGCCCGACTTCTCGTCGGAGCCGAGCGCCTCGTCGACGCCGAGCATCAGGCCACCGCGGCGACCCATGACGAGGATGTGGGCGCCGACGGACGGCGTCAGCTCGGAATCCTGGGTCCGGGTCTGGATGATCATCGAGCCGGCCTGCAACCCGAGCTTCCAGGTGTAGGAGTCGTTGCGCTGGGCGGCGGCGGTCCCGGGCATGGTGACCGCGACAGCCAGGGCGATGGTGCAGGCGACGAGCGCCCGCCGGAAGTGCGACATCAAGGAAGCCTCCTGAGGGGAATCGTCGCTGCAAACCGCAAAGAACAGGCCGATGGCCGTCATACCAGCCCCAACTGCCGGCCGACCCGCTCGAAGGCGGCCAAGGCGGTGTCCATATCCTCGCGCGTGTGGTCGGCTGAGAGTTGGCAGCGGACCCGCGCGGCGCCCTGCGGCACCACGGGGAAGCCGAAGCCGGTCACGAAGACACCCTCGTCCAGCAGGCACTCGCTCATCCGGATGGCTGCCGCCGTTTCGCCGAGAATCACGGGGACAATCGGAGTATCGCCCGGAAGCGGCTGAAAATGGAGTTCCTCCAGCCGCCGCCGGAAATAGCGGGCGTTCTCCCGGAGCCGGGTCACCCGCTCCGGCTCGGCCTCGAGGACCTGGATCGCGGCCAGCGCCGAGGCCGCCACCGTGGCGGGGAGGGCATTGGTAAAGAGCTGGGGACGGGCGCGTTGCGTCAGGTAATCGCAGAGCGCGGCTGACCCCGCCACGAACCCACCCGCCGCGCCACCGAGGGCCTTGCCGAGGGTCGAGGTGATGATGTCCACCTCCCCCACCAGGCCGAAGTGCTCGGCCGTGCCCCGCCCGGTGGCCCCGAGGACGCCGGTGGCATGGGAGTCGTCGATCCAGAGCACCGCGCCATGCTTCCGGCAGACCGCGAGGAGGGCGGGGAGGTCCACGATGGTCCCTTCCATCGAGAAGACCCCGTCCGAGACCACCATCTTGACCTTCTTGTCCGCGGCAGCCGTCAGCTTGGCGTCGAGGTCGGCGAAGTCACCATGCTTGTAGACGCCGGTCTCGCACTTGGTGATGGACTTGGCGAGGCGGAGGCCGTCAATGATCGAGGCGTGGTTCAGCTGGTCGGAGAGGATGATGTCATCGGCGGTGAGCACCGTGGCCGGCAACGCCTCGTTGGCATTCCAGCAGCTCACGAACGACAGCGACGCCTCGGTGCCCACCAGTCGGGCACAGGCGGCCTCGAGGTCGCGGTGAATGGTGAAGGTGCCGCAGATGAAGCGCACCGACCCCGTCCCGGCGCCGAAGTGGTCGATCCCTGCCTTGCCCGCGGCCATCACCGTCGGGTGCGCGGCGAGTCCCAGATAATTGTTGGAGGAGAGGATCAGCACCTCGCCGCGTCCCTCCATCCGGACGCGCGCCGCCTGCGGCGACTCGAGGTGGTTGAGCGTCTTGTAGACGCCGTCGCGGCGGAACTGCGCGAGCGCATCCATGAGTCGGGTGTCGAGTGCGGTGGGGGTGCTCATGCGCCGATCTCCAGGATGACCTTGCCCGCCTGACCCGCCTTGATGACGGCGATCGCATCGGCGATCCCCTCGAGCGGGAAGCGGTGCGTGACGACCGGCCGCGGGTCGAGCTGGCCGGCACGAAGGAACTGCGTCATCTCGATCCACGTGCGGTACATCCGTCGTCCCGTCACGCCGTAGAGCGTCAGTCCCTTGAAGATGATGTCGCGGGCGAAGTCCACTTCGGTGGTGCGCGACGGCGTGCCGAGCAGGTTGACCCGACCACCGGGACGCGCGGCGGCGAACGCCTGGGCATGTCCGGCGGGGTGACCGCTCATCTCGCAGACGAGGTCCACGCCGATCCCGCCGGTGAGCTCCCGCACCTTGGCGACCACGTCTTCGGTGGCCGGGTCGAAGGTGTGGTGGGCGCCCATCTTCCCGGCCAGTTCCCGGCGGAAGGGGTTGAAGTCCGAGGCCAGGACCAGCGAGGCCCCGGCGGCGCGGAGGACCCCCACCGCGAAGCAGCCGATCGGGCCGCAGCCCAGCACCAGCGCCGTACTCCCCGGGACGGAGCCCCCTTCGAGCGCGGTGTGGACGGCATTGCCGATCGGATCCATGATGGCGCCGATGTCGGTCGGGATCCCGTCCAGCTTCATCACGTTGCCCGCCGGCATCGCGATGTAGTCGGCGAAGGCGCCGTCGCGATCCACGCCGATGATCTTGGTGCGGACGCAGAGGTGCCCGTTGCCGGTGCGGCACGGCACGCAGTGGTCGCAGATGATGTGCCCCTCGGCCGTCACCAGGTCGCCGACGGCGAGGAGTCCCTCGCGCGCGGCCTCCGGTCCGAGTTCGACAATCTCGCCGGCGAACTCGTGACCGATCACGACGGGTGGCTTGAGTCGCCCCGACGCCCACGCATCCCACTCCCAGATGTGGAGGTCGGTGCCGCACACGCCGGCGTGATGCACCTTGATGAGGACGTCACGAGAACCGACCGACGGCATCGGTTGCTCGACGACTTCCATACCGACGCCGGGAGAAGTTTTCACGACTGCGCGCATGAGAATTCCGGTTGGAGGGACGGCGGGAATATGGGTGACCGACCGGGGCAACCCAAGGTCTCCGGCCGGACACGGGGGAAAGATTTTGGCCGTTCGTGCCCTTCGGCGGGGTCGGACGCCAGACTCGCCGGACGGCCGCCGGCACCCCCGTCGCGCCCTCCGCGCGACGTCGCGACCGTCATGCACGCGCGCATGCAACACGCGAACGCCGTGCATGCGCAACGCGCCGCCGCCGCCGCGACCGCGTGCGCGCGTCACGCGCAAAGCCGCATTCCACAAGGCGTTGCGGGGAGCATGCACGGCAACAGTGCGCGATGACATGCACGCGCGCACGTGGCGTGCGTCGCATCACGATGTCGCCACCGTGGTCCACGAGGGGTCGGACGGAGGGGCGTTCGGGATGTGGATGATCGGTGGAAGCCGATGCCCTGTCGGCGGTTCCGTTGCGCGGGGGTATTGCGCGGGCGGAGAAAATTTCGATCTTGTATATGCCGACGCTACTCCGCCGACAGGAGCGGGGCGTCGCCATGAGTACCGCACGTATGCCGAGTGCTCATGCATGTTCAATTCCTCAGGGAGGCTCCATGGCTACGAAGAAGGCTGCGAAGAAGGCGACCAAGAAGGCCGCCAAGCGTCCGGCGAAGAAGGCTGCGAAGAAGGGCGCCAAGAAGGCCGCCAAGCGTCCGGCGAAGAAGGCTGCGAAGAAGGCTGCCAAGCGTCCGGCGAAGAAGGCTGCCAAGAAGGCCGCCAAGCGTCCGGCGAAGAAGGCCGCCAAGAAGGCCGCGAAGAAGGCTGCGTAAGCGGTCGATCTCGCGGCCTTCGCTGCGAGAGGCATGAAAAAAGGGCCGGCACGTTGCCGGCCCTATGCTTTTCCCCCCACCCCCATCGTCAGGCGCGCACGTCGCGCCGCCCGCTCTCCGTCCGCGCCGCCGCCGGCTTGCAGAAGAGCGCGCCCCGCGACGCTCCCCCGCGAATCCGGCGCCCGCTCGGCGGAAGCGTCTCCCGCGCCCAGCTGGCGTAGTGCCCGGCGAACCCTTCGGGCCCGGCGCCCTGCGCGTCCGGCACCAGCGCGTGCAGGCCCCCCGGCGAGGTCAGCGACTGCAACTCCTCCAGCAGGATGCGCCGCTCACCCGGGGACAGGACGCCGAGGGTGCCGGCGTCGATGATCACCAGGACGAACTCCCCGGGGATGCATGGCAACCACTGACCGAACTGGACGCAGATCGCATCGAAGGTCGAGGAGAGCGACTCGTCGGCGACCCGCCCCTCGGCGCGCTCGACCACCGAGAAGTCGCGGTCGAGGAAGGTCACGTCGGCGTCGTGGGCGGCCAGCAGGTAGGCGCAGTGCTCGGCACCGACGCCGACCACCAGGACCGGGTCGCCCGCCTCGATGCGCGGGGCGAGTCCCGCCACCAGGTGGGCCTCGTCGAGGTTCCAGTAGATCGGTTCGCGCTGCGAGTTGCGGCGCTTCGGATACGACTTCCGCCACGCGTCGAAGCTGCGGACGCCGAGGCGGCGCTTGATGAGTTCGTCGACGGCTTCCTGCGCGAGCACCTCCGTCAACAGGAACTGGTCGACGTCGGCGCCGCGCACGTCGGAGACCGCCTCGTCAGCGAGGCGCATCAGTTCTTCGCGGGAGATCCGGTTCTTGAACTGCTCGACCCGGTCCATGATGTAGAGGTCGTATTGCTGGCGCAGCGAGCGGAGGGGACGCCGCCTGGGGGCGGTGGCGAGGAGCTGCTGCTGGGAAAGCATCCCACAACTTTGCGAATTGGGCGCGGCGCGTCAATCCGCTCGCAGGATTGCCCCCTTGAGATAGCCCGTTTCCGGGATGGTGATCACCTCGGGATGGTCCACGCCCTGGCCCAGGACCGCGTGCAGCGTGAGGCGTCGGCCGCTGTCCGCGGCGGCCCCTGCCAGCATGGCCAGGAACTCGGGGCGGCGGACATGGAAGGAGCAGGAGGCCGAGACGAGCCACCCACCAGGGGCCAGCAGGCGCATCGCCCGACGGTTGACCTCGTGGTAGCCACGCAGTGCGGCCGGGACATTGGCCTTGCTCTTGGCGAAGGCCGGTGGGTCCACCACCACCACGTCGAAGCGCCGCCCTGCCTTCCCCCACGCCGGCAGGACGTCGAACGCGTCGCCGGTGACGAAGTCGATCTGTGCGAAGCCATTCAGTGCGGCGTGCTCGGCGCCACGGGCGAGTGCCTCGCCGCTCACGTCGAGCGCGGTGACCTGACTGGCCCGCTGGGCGAGATGCAGGGCAAACGATCCGTGGTACGAGAAGCAGTCGAGCGCCGTCCCACCCGAGGGGACCAGGGCACCCGCGGCGAGGCGATTCTCCCGCTGGTCGAGGAAGGCGCCGGTCTTCTGGCCCGTCCATGGGGCCGCATACCAGCGGATGGCGCCCTCGCGCACCTCGACCTGTTCGGGGACCGAGCCGTAGGCGAGCTCGACGCCGTCGTCGAGGCCCTCGAGACGGCGCGTCGGGACGTCGTGTCGGAAGAGGATCCCTTCGGGCTCGAAGACGTCACGCAACGCGTCCACGATCAGGCCGCGCTGCGTCTCGAGGCCTGCCGAGAGGAGCTGCACCACCAGCCAGCGATCGTAGCGGTCCACCACCAGCGCCGGCAGGCCGTCGCCCTCGGCGTGCACGGCGCGCCAGGCCGTGGCATCGATGCCGTCGCGTCGCACGCGACACGAGGTCAGCCGCTCGCGCCACCACGCCGCGTCGATCGGCACGTCGCGACGCTCGAGGAGGCGGAGGCGAATCTCGGAACGGGGCGAGCAGAGCGCCCGGCCGAGGAAGCGACCGCGGCCATCGCGCACGGCGACGATCCCCGGTGCCTCGGGATGCTCGCGCACGTCGCTGCGATAGATCCACGGATGTCCCGTGGTCCACCGCTTGGCACCGCGGTCGCTGACGAAGGCCTCGCTCACGGGCGGGGACGGCTGGCGCTGGCGGGGCAATGCCCGCTGATTCCACTCTGCATGCGCGAGAATCTAGCCGCCACCCTCCGTCTCCTGCTCGTCACCGACGACGCCCTCCTCGGCGCCCGTGATCCCGTGGCCGTCGCGCTGGCCGCCGTGGTCGGTGGCGTGACCGCGGTCCAGCTCCGTCTCAAGGAGGCCTCGGACCGCGAACTCCTGGCCACGGCCCGGCGTCTGGTCGCCGCACTCCAGGTGCCGCTCTTCGTCAACGATCGCCTCGACATCGCCCTGCTCGCGGGTGCCGCGGGGGTGCATTTGGGCAGCGACGACATCCCGCCGGTGCGTGCGCGGCGAGTGGTCCCCGCGGGCTTCGTGATCGGTGCGTCGGTGGGGTTGCCGGCCGAGGTCGAACGGGGACTGGCCGCCGACTACTGGGGGGTCGGTCCGCTGCACGACACCCGCACCAAGGGCGATGCCGGCAACGCGCTCGGTTACGACGGCGCGCTGGCGCTGCTCGACCTCGCGGGCGGTCGACCGTGCGTGCTGATCGGCGGGGTGCGGCCGGAGGACGTCGCGCCGGCGAGGGCCGCGGGCTTTGCGGGGGTGGCGGTGGTGAGCGGGATCCTGGGTGAGGCGGATGTGGCGGGGGCGGCGAGGAGGTACTTGGTGCTCGGTGACCAGTGACCAGTGACCAGTGACCAGTGACCAGTGAGTACGGGTCACTGGTTACGGGTTACGGGTTACGGGTTACGGGTCACTTCTGCCGGATGCTCCGAATGTTCTTCAGATGCTCCGCATACGTCGTCGCAAACACATGACTCCCATCCCCCACGGCGACGAAGTAGAGGTCGCGCACCGGGGCGGGGGAGAGGACTGCCTCGATCGCGGCGTCGCTCGGGTTGCCGATCGGCGTGGGCGGGAGGCCGCGGTTGAGGTAGCTGTTGTACGGCGAGGGGTAGGCGTAATCCTTGTTGTAGAGGCGCGGCTTGCGGCTGCCTGAATCGACCAGGTAGGCATACTGGATGGTCGGATCGGCCTGCAACGGCATGCCAAGCCGGAGCCGATTGCGATACACGGCGGCGATCCGGGGCAGCTCGCTGGCGAGCATCGCCTCCGCCTCGACAATCGAGGCGAGGGTGACCACCTCGTCGCGGTCGAGGTCGGCGGCATCGGCGCGGCGCTTCCAGTCGGCGGGCCACCGATCGCGGCGGCCATCGAGGAAGGTGGCGACCAGGTCGCGGGCACCGCCGAGGCCGGTGAACTTGTAGGTGGCGGGAAGGAGCCATCCCTCGACGGTGGCACCCGGGATGCCGAACTCGCGGCGCAGGGCGCTGTCGCGTGCCACGAACAGCACCGAGTCGGCGGAGATCCCCATCACGCTCTCAGCGCGGCGAGCGAGGTCGTAGATGGTGGCCCCTTCGGGGAGCGTGACCTTGAACTCGATGGCATCACCCGCGACGAGGCGGTCGAGGATCTCGGACACGCTGCTGCCGGGCGTGAACTCGTAGATCCCCACCTGAATCCGTCGGTCTACGCCCTGCACCCGCCCCTGCACGCGGAAGCGGGCGTCGTTGGCGAGCACGCCACGCGCCACCAGCGAGTCGCCGATGCTGGCCAACGTGCTCCCCGGGGGCACGGCGACGCGCACGGCGGCGCCCTCGCGGCTCCCGCAACCGACGAGCAGCACCAGCCCGAGCGTCCGAAGCCGCCGCCTCACGGGGTCCGCCGCTGTTCGAGCCATCGTTCCAGCACCACGGCTGCCGCCATCGCGTCGATCATCTCCTTGCGCTGCCGCGGGGCGATCCCGCGCGCGGTGAGCCGATCGAGGACCTCGGCCGTCGAGAAGCTCTCGTCCACCCACGCGAGCGGGAGTGCAGCCCGCGCGGCGAACTGCTCGCCCATCGTCCGGGCGGCCTGCGCCGATTCGCCCTCGGCTCCCTCGTCATCCAGCGGGAGCCCGACCACCAACCCCACCGGCTGCTCACGCTCGACCACGTCGAGGAAGGGGCCCAGCGGCAAGCGCTTCCCCGCCCGGCGCGAAAGCGTGCCGAGCGGGGAAGCGAGCAGCTGGGTCTCATCGGTGATCGCGAGGCCGATGCGGGCGTGGCCCCAGTCGAGGGCCATCACCCGACCCACGCGAGGGATCATCGATGATCGATCATCGATCATCGAACATCGATCCCGTCATTGAGCCATTGAAGCAAAGAACTCCTTGTTGCTCTTCGTCCGCTTCATCCGCTCGAGCAGGAACTCCATCGCCTCGACCACCGGCATGTCGGCGAGGAAGTTGCGCAGCAGGTAGACGCGATTGAGCTCGTCCTTGTCGAGGAGGAGCTCCTCCTTCCGGGTGCCCGACTTGTTGATGTCGATGGCCGGGTAGATGCGGCGGTCGGCGAGGCGGCGGTCGAGGACGAGCTCGGCGTTGCCGGTGCCCTTGAACTCCTCGAAGATCACCTCGTCCATGCGCGAGCCGGTGTCGATGAGCGCCGTCGCGATGATGGTGAGCGAGCCGCCACCCTCGATGTTGCGCGCCGCGCCGAAGAAGCGCTTCGGCTTCTGCAGCGCGTTGGCATCCACGCCGCCCGAGAGGATCTTGCCCGAGTGCGGCACCACGACGTTGTGCGCGCGCGCCAGGCGGGTGATCGAGTCGAGCAGGATGATCACGTCGCGGCCATGCTCCACCAGGCGCTTGGCCTTCTCGATCACCATGTCGGCCACCTGCACGTGGCGGTCGGCCGGCTCGTCGAAGGTCGAGGCGATCACCTCGGCCTGGACGTTCTCCTGCATGTCGGTGACCTCTTCCGGCCGCTCGTCGATGAGCAGCACGATCAGGTAGGTCTCCGGATGGTTCTCCGTGATGGCGTTCGCGAGCTTCTGCAGCAGGATGGTCTTGCCGGCCTTCGGCGGTGCGACGATCAGGCCACGCTGCCCCTTGCCGATCGGCGACATGAGGTCGACCACGCGCATCGAGAGGTCATTCTTGGTGCCCTCGAGCCGGATCCGTTCATCGGGGTAGCGCGGCTTCAGGTTGTCGAAGGCGATCCGGCTCTTGGTCTTCTCCGGCTCCTCGAAGTTGACGCTCTCCACCTTGAGGAGGGCGAGGTAGCGCTCCCCCTCCTTGGGCGGACGGACCTGACCCTGCACCGTGTCACCCGTGCGGAGGTCGAAGCGCTTGATCTGGCTCGGCGAGACGTAGATGTCGTCGGGGCCGTAGAGATAGTTCCAGTCCTGCGAGCGGAGGAACCCGTAGCCCTCGGGAAGGATCTCGAGGACGCCCTCGCCGCGGATCACCGTGTCCTTGTCGAGCAATGACTGCTCGATGCGGAAGATCAGGTCCTGCTTGCGGAGGCCCGAGTAGTTGGTGATGTTGAGTTCCGCCGCCAGGACATGCAACTCGGCGACCGACTTCTGCTTCAGTTCAGCTATATCCACGGAGTGCTCCGGGTGACATCACCGTCCCGCGTGCCGGCACGCGGTGCGACAAGTTGGGATGGTGAGGTTTGATCAGTTGAGATGTGGGGCGTATGGGGCTCGCGCCTGAGCGCGGAGAAGACCATCGGAAGAGGTGCGGGGTGCCTACAATTGCCAGATAATACGGGACGCCCCCTGCCGCGTCAACACCAACCGTGACCGATCCGCGGCAGTTCTTCACGGTTTGGCGGGCCCAGCCCCTTGCCGGGACCCGCGAGGTGCTCGACGGGGTGGTCGCTCCCGAGCATCGGGGCCCCTCGCCAGCCCTGCAGGCCCTCCTCGCGGAATGGCCCGGCGCCTGGTATTGGGGCGACGATGCCAGGACCCGCCTCGTGCTGATCAAGGGCACGGTGCCGGCGCTGCCCGAGCGCTGGCTTTGGCACGGCGCGCTTCTCCTCCTCACGGTCCTCTGCACGCTGGGCGCCGGCAGCGTCCTCCTCGGTCGGTGGGTGCCGACCGTGCACCCCGGCTTCTGGGGTGCCATTCGGTCCGTGCTGGAATTCGCCGAGTTCGTGGTGCAGGGGGGCTGGCGGGTGCTCCTCCCCGGGTGGGAGTTCGCCGCGCCGCTGCTGCTCATTCTCCTGGTTCACGAGCTGGGGCACTATTTCGCGGCCCGACGCTATGCCATCGATGTCTCGCCGCCCTACTTTCTCCCGGTCCCGCCCAACCTCTCCCCGATCGGGGGGCTCGGTGCCTATATCCGGCTGCGTTCGCCGGTGTATGACCGTCGCCAGCTCCTCGACGTCGGTGCCGCCGGGCCGCTTGCCGGCTTCGTGGTGGCGGTCGGGGTCATGCTCTGGGGATACCAGCTCTCCCACCGCGTGGACATTCCGCTGCCGGGGGCGCCGTCCTTCGTCCTCTTTGCCGGTCGGCCAGCCTTCCTCGGCGATTCCTTCCTGACGCATACGCTCCGCGACTGGTTGCTCCCGGGCAATGGCGCGGTGCTCCTCTCACCTCAGGCGTTTGCCGGCTGGGTCGGCCTCTTCATCACGGGACTCAACCTGCTGCCGCTGTCGCAGCTCGATGGCGGGCACGTGCTCTACGGCCTGCTCGGGCGGCGGCAGAAGCTGGTGGGGCTGCTGGTGGTGGGGATGCTGCTCCTGCTCGCGCAGCGCGCGCCGATGTGGTATCTCTGGGTGGCGCTGACCTTCGCAATCGGCGGGGGGCGGTGGACCCACCCGGCGGTGGTGCTGCCAGAGCGACCGGTGCTCTCGGCCGGCCGATGGACTGGTGCGGCCTGCATTGTGGTCTTCCTGCTGACCTTTGTCCCGATCCCCTTCCTGCGCTGACGAGGCCTGCATGCCAGCATCCGACCCGATCGCGAAACTGCGGCACGACCTCGCCAATCCGCTCGCGGCCATCCTCGCCGAGACCCAACTCCTGCTGATCGGCGACGAACCGATGCCCGAGGAGGTGCGCCGCGGCCTGCAGGAGATCGAGAAGCTCTCACTGCGGATGCGGACCATCCTGCGGGAGACGCAGGCTCCTCCCGCAGCGTGACCCCCGACTAGGGCGACTTCTTCGGGGTGGGGTGGTCGGCCGTGTGGTGGCGGTGCCCCGCAACCAGGTCGTCCAGACCCGCGCGCTCGTCGTTCTCGACCCGCGCCATCATCTCCGCCCGACTCGCGCCGGACAACCAGGCGAGCCAGGGCGGCGTGACGAACGTGGTGCCGATCACCATGATCATCAGCCCGCCGAACAATTCCGGCGTGAGCGCGCCGGTGGCCAGCCCCATCCGCGCGAAGATCAGGCCCACCTCGCCGCGGGGCACCATCGCCGCGCCCACCAGTGCGTGCCGCATCGGGATCCAGAACGGCGCATAGCCGGCGACAAACTTCCCCGCGATGCCGAGCACCAGCAGCAGCCCGCCCAGTCGCAACGCCTCCGGATTGGCCATCGCGCGCAACTCGACCGCTGCCCCGACCGACGCGAAGAAGATCGGCACGAAGAAGTGGCCGAGCACGGTGGTGGCTTCCTCGATCGTCTCTCGCTGCGGCGTGCTGTGGAGGATGAGGCCAGCGGCGAAGGCGCCGATGATTGGCGCCGAGCCACCCCACTCCGCGCCAGCCGCCAGCGCGAGGGCAAACGCGAGTGCCAGTGCACCCGTGGTGCCGCTCACCTGAATCCGGTCGATCGCGGCGAAAAGTCTCGGCGCGAAGAGCTGGCCGATCAGCAGGGCCGCGACCAGGAAGCCGATGGCGGTGCCGGCCGTGCGAGCGATGCCGAGGGGGGTGATCTCGCCCCCGGCGGCGATGGTGGTCACGACCGCGAGAATGACGAGGCCGACGACGTCGTCGAGCACCGCCGCGCCGAGCACGGTCTTGCCTTCCCGCGTTTGCAACTGACCGAGATCGCCGAGGATGCGAGCGGAGATGCCGATGGAAGTCGCGGTGAGTGCTGCGCCACAGATGAGCGCGGGGAGCATCTCGAGGCCGAGCAGCGACGCGGTGCCATAGCCAAGCGCGAAGGGCAGGACGACGCCGACGCCCCCAACCGCGGCCGCGCCCGGGCCGACCTTGAGAAGGGAGGCGAGGTCGGTGTGCAGGCCGATCTGGAACAGCAGGATGACCACCCCGAATTCCGCGATCACCGTCAGGAAGGGATCGCTCGGGTTGACGAGTCCCAGCAATGACGGCCCGACGATGATGCCGGCGATGAGCTCGCCGAGCACCGAGGGTTGGCCGATCTTGGTGGCGAGCCATCCACCGATCCTGGCTGCCGTGACCAGCACGGCAAGGAGGACAAAGACAGCTGTCACACCGTGACCGTCGGCAGCGGCACTCATCGTGGGCAGGAGTCCGAAGGAAATCATGGCTCGGGACGCTCCGGCTGGGATCAATAACCATCCCGACCGGCGCAGGGGGCGCCGGTGCGAGGCGAATGCGGGACCCGGATCCATCCCGGGCGATCTCGCAACATAATCAGGTCGCCCGTTGGCCCTCACATCGCGCTACAATTCGATACGTGAAGGCGGAAGTGTCATGACGGAGGTTCGATGGCAACGACGCGCAACTGGCTCGAACGCACGCTCTACGGCACGGGCACGCCCTCGCGCCTCGCCCAACTGCTGGCGCGTCACGAGGGCATTGCGTGGGCCGCCATCGCGGGTCTCCTCCTCCTCACCAGTTGGATCGTCGAGCGCACCGGTGCCTTCGCCCCGTGGGTCGGGATCACGGGCTATGTCGTGGTTGGCGTCATCGGCGGACGCTTGCCGGTACTGCACCTCTTCGCCGGGCTGCGTCGCGGCAAGCTGCTGCTCGACATCGACTTCCTGATGGTGGTCGCCGCCATCGGTGCGGCGAGTGTCGGGGCGTGGGCCGAGGGCGCGTTCCTCCTCTTTCTCTTTGCCCTTGCCAACGCGCTCGAGGAATACGCCCTCGACCGCGCGCGCTCCGCCATTCGCAACCTTGCCGACCTCGCACCCGCGCAGGCGCGACTGCTGCGCGACGGCGTCGAGACGGAGATCCCCGTCGAGCAGGTGCGCATCGGCGACGTGTTGGTGGTGCGCCCCGCCGAACGACTGCCGGCCGACGGCACGGTGCGAGCCGGTCGCTCGGCCGTCAACCAGGCGCCGATCACCGGGGAATCGGTGCCGGTGGACAAGGAACCGGGCGACGATGTCTTCGCCGGCACCGTGAACGGCGAGGGCGCACTCGAGATCACCGCCACGCGCGCCGTCGGCGATCGCACGCTCGATCGCGTCATCCGCCTCGTGGAGGAGGCGCAGGCCGCCAAGGCGCCGACCCAGCGGATCACCGAGCGCTTCGAGCGCGTCTTCGTGCCGGTGGTGGTGGTGGCCGACGTGCTGCTCATCGTGGTGCCCGCGCTGCTCGGCTGGATGAGCTGGGGCGACTCGCTCTACCGCGGCATGACGGTCCTGGTCGCGGCGTCGCCCTGCGCCATCGCGCTCGGCGCGCCGGCCGCAATGTTGGCGGGGATCGCCCAGGCCGCGCGCCACGGCGTGCTGCTCAAGGGCGGTGCCTCGCTCGAGGCGTTGGCGGGCGTGAAGGCCGTGGCATTCGACAAGACAGGCACGCTGACCCGGGGTCGCCCCGAGCTCACCGACGTCGCCCCGATGGAGGGCGTGGAAGTGGCGGAGCTCCTCCGCGTCGCGGCCGCGGTGGAGTCACGCTCGCAGCACCCGTTGGCGCAGGCGGTGGTGCGTCGCGCCGCGACGGACGGGCTGGTGTTGCCGGAGGTGGGCGAATTGCAGAGCATCACGGCGCGTGGCGTGCGGGCCGAGGTGCGTGGCGTGATGGCGTTGGTGGGGAGTGCACGGCTCTGGGTCGACGACGGCGTGGTGCTCCCGCCGCCGGTGCAGGCGGCACTCGATGGTTTCGCCGCACGCGGTCGGAGCGTGATGATCGTGCGTCACGGCGAGGCGTGGCTCGGTGTGCTCGGACTGCTCGACCCGCCGCGTCCCTCGGTGCCTGCGACGCTCGATCGACTTCGTGCCCTGCATCTCTCGCCGTTGGTGATGCTCACCGGCGACCACGCGGGCGTCGGCGACGCGATCGGGCGCGAGGTCGGCGTCGACGAGGTGCGCGCCGACCTGCTGCCGGAAGACAAGGTCGTCGCCATCCGCGAGCTGATGGCGGCGCACGGGACCGTGGTGATGGTCGGCGATGGGGTCAACGACGCCCCGGCGCTCGCGGCCTCCACGGTGGGCATCGCCATGGGGGGCGCGGGCACCGCGGCGGCCCTCGAGACCGCCGACGCCGCCCTCATGGGTGACGACCTCGCGCGGCTCCCCTGGGCCATCGGCCTCGCACGGCGCACGCGACAGATTGTCCGGCAGAACCTGGTGATCGCCGGCGGTGTGATGCTGGTGCTGTTGGTGCTCGCCGCCACCGGCATCCTCACCATCGGACCGGCCGTGATCGGGCATGAGGGGAGCACGCTGGTGGTGATCGCGAATGCGTTGCGCCTGCTGGCATACCACGAGAAGTAGCGAACGGCGAACGGCGAACGGCGAACCGCGAGCAGCGAGTTGGTGAGGGGTAAGGGGTAAGGGGTCGGTTCCCCCTCACTCCTCACCCCTCACCCCTCACCCCTCACCATCACCGTCGTTCGCCGTTCGCCGCCCCTACCGTCGCCCCCCGAACGACTTGAACAACTGCTCCACCGCCCCCGCATCGGCCGCGTGGAAATTGGCCTGCAACTGGGCCATGGCGCGGTCTGCTGCCGCCGTGTCATTCGCGCCACGCGCGGCGAGGACCAACCCGGCCAGGGTGCGTGACCGCCCCGGGGTGCGGGCCAGCGCGGCGTTGAAGGCCACCTGGGCATCGGTGTGGCGACCGAGGGCCAGGAGCAATTCGGCATGCGCTTCGTGCGCCGGGCGGAGAATCGCCGGGGGGCCGAAGTCCATGGGCAGCGACGCCTCGAGTCGGACCGCCTCCAGCGAGGTGGCGACAGCCGAGTCGGGGAGGCTCGACAGATGGAGGGTCATGGCGCGAGCCTGCGGCTCGATCAGTCGAAGCGTCACGTCGTCGGGGGCTTTGCGGCGCAACGCGGTGAGCGCGTCCGCGAGGTTGGCCGCCTCGGTGGTCATGCGCAGTCGCCATGCATCGACGCTCCAGGCGAGGAGGCGGCTCGGTTCGGCCATCATCTCCGCCGTGCGCTCGCTGTAGGGAACCTGGTCGAACAGACCCACGTTGAACTGCCACTCGAGGGCGCGCTGGGCCAGCCCCTGCCGCCGCCCCTCCGGTGCATCCGCGGGGAGGATCACGTACTGCCGCTGCAACCAGGTGTTGGCATCCTTCCACTTTCCCTGCTGCAGCCGGGCGTAGTGCAGCCACCAGGTGTAGTGGCCCGGCGTCCAGTTGAGCGAATCGCTGTTCCCGCGCACGGCCTGCATGGCCACCACGTTCTGCCTGGCCACGTCGTCCCACATCCCGAGGGCCAGGAAGATGTGCGTGGTCATGTGCTGTGCATGGCCCGCGTCGGGCGCGATCTTCACGTAGGCGCGCGCCGCGTCGAGGCCGAGGATCGCGTGGTCGGGGTCGTCGAAGGCGTGGATGACGAAGTGCGCCGCGCCGGGATGTCGCGGCGAACGCGTGAACACGTCCAACGCCAGCTTGCCCGCGCGCATGTAATCGGGGATGTCCCGTACGCCTTGCTTCAGGCCCAGCATTGCGAGCGCATGGAAAGTGAGTGATTCGTCGTCGGGGTAGTCGTGTGCGACCTTCGCCATGGCCCGCTCATAGAGCGAGTCGCGCACCGCCTTGGGGCCGTCGGCCCAGAGCACCTCGGCCGCGTTGAGCCAAGCGGCCTCCCGCGGCGTCTTTGCCTTGGCCGCCCGCTCGGCAGGGGTCGCGCCCAAGCGGGCGAGGACCGCCTGGGCTTGAGTCGCATCGCGCTCGTTCCAGACCGGGTGGTTGTGGATCATCGCCTCGCCCCAGTAGGCCATCGCGAAGCCGGGTTCCGCCTGCTGGGCCCGGCGAAAGGCGGCCGCGGCCTTCTCGTATTCGAAGGAGTGCATCCAGAGCACTCCCTCGACGAACGCACGCTGGGCGACCGGACCGGCGGAGGTCGGAAAGGAAATCACCCCCAATCGCGGCGCCCCCTGCGCGGCGGCGGGTACGCCGTGCAGCAGGACAAGAACCAGCGCGGGCACCAGGAGACGGCGGAGGGTCGGCATCAGGGTTCCGGGGCGTAGGGATTTCCCAATGTCGCGTCCATTCTCGATCTCCGCCACGCCCCTCACCCCCTCACCCCTCACCCCTCACTCTGTTCGCCGTTCGCCGTTCGCTGGTACATTCAAAGGCCACGTCGAATCGAGGAGCCCCGTATGCCCCGTGTCGGTGAGACCATCCGTGCCGCCGTGCTCGACAGTCCCAACGCGACCCCTCGAGTCGTGGCGTTCGGCACGCCGACCCTCTCCCCGGGGTCGGCGCTGCTCCGCACGCTCTACTCGGAAGTCTGTGGCACCGACGTCCACATCTGGCGTGGGCGCATGCCGGGCGTCCCGTTCCCGATCATTCCTGGGCACGTGAGCGTCGGCGTACTCGCGGCGGTCAGCGGGCGGTTGACGGACATTCACGGCACCCGATTCAAGGAGGGCGACGTGATCACCTTCCTTGATGTCCACGGCACCTGCAATCACTGCTGGCACTGCCTCGTCGCCAAGCAGACCACCCGCTGCCCGCATCGGAAGGTCTACGGCATCACCTACGGCGTGGACGACGGCATGCTCGGCGGCTGGTCCGAGGCGATCTGGATGAAGCCCGGCCTCAAGATGCTGCGGATTCCCAACGGCCTCCGTCCGGAGACCTTCATCGGGGGTGGGTGTGGACTCGTCACCGCCGTGCACGTGATGGATCGCGCCGATGTGCAGCTGGGACAGACCGTGGTGGTGCTCGGTGTCGGCCCGGTGGGGCAGTCCATCATCGCGCTCGCCGCGCAGGCGGGTGCGGGGCAGGTGATCGCCATCGGCGACCCGGTGGATCGGCTCGCCTTCGCGCGGCGCATGGGCGCCACGCACGCCATCGGCCTCGACCTGCCGCCGGACGAGCGCGTGGCCGAGGTGCGCCGGATGATCGGCGGTCGCGGGGCCGACATCGTGATCGAGGCCGCGGGTGCGCCGATCGCGGTGTCGCAGGCACTCGACCTCGTTCGCGATGGCGGCCGCGTCGTGGTGGCGGGGCAATACTCCGACCACGGCGACGTACCGATCAATCCGCACCGTCAGGTCAACCGCACCCACGTCGAGATTCGCGGCGTCTGGGGCTCCGACTACTCGCATTTCCACCGTGCCGTCGAGTTCGCGACGCACTGGGGCGACCGGATCCCGTGGGCCGAGCAGGTATCGGGGCGCTATCCGTTGGAGCGCGTGCAGGAGGCGCTCGAGGCGGTCGAGCAACGCCGCGTCCTCAAGGCACTCGTGGTGCCCGGCCCCGCCACGTGACCACGCCGGCCGAGCAGCCGCTCGCCACCGAAGCGCTCGCGGCCTGGTTCCTCGGCCCCGGCGGCGAGAACGCCGCGGAGCTCGAACGCCTCGCCGCCGAGGCGATCCGCGATCACGTCGAGTGGCGCCGCGCGTATCATCCCGAGGATGGCGCCGTGCTCTCGCCCGCGCGCATTGCGGCGCCCGGCGCGGCGGATGCGCGCGCGCTGCTCGCGGCAGAATTTCGCGACCTGCTGGTGGCACTCAAGCGCGACGTGCCCTTCTACAGCGGTCGCTACCTCGGGCACATGCTCGGCGAACAGACCCTCGCCGCGCAGCTCGGCTACCTCGCCGCCATGCTGTACAACCCCAACAACGTGGCCGCCGAGGTGTCGCCCGTCACCTCTCGCCTTGAAGTCGAGGTGGCCGAGCAGCTCGCCGCGATGATCGGCTATCCGGCCCGCGCATCGTGGGGGCACCTCACCTCCGGCGGCACCATCGCCAATTTCGAGGCGCTCTGGATTGCGCGCAGCATCCGCTATCACGGTGTGGCGTTGGCCCTCGCGGCCGCGGGGACGCGGGCATCCCTCGCCGTCCGCCTTCCCGATGGCACCCACCGCGACATGCGGGACCTTTCGCTCTGGCAGTTGCTCAACCTTGAGCCGAGCGACACGCTCGACGCCGATCGCGAATTTCATCGCCTCATTCCGGCGGCCGAGGCGCACGCGGCGCTCGAGGCGCATTCGCTCGCGGCGATCGGCTACCAGGACTACACCTCGCAGCTGGCGGCGGCCTATGGCGATCCGCTCCCGGCCGGCGTCGTGCTGGTGGCTTCGACCGCACACTACTCGTGGGAGAAGATCACGCGCGCCCTCGGTATCGGCGGTCGCTGCATGGTCGCCGTGCCGGTGGATGCCCACGCCCGGATGGATCCGGATGCCCTCTGGCGCATCCTGCAGGAGTGCGCCCGCACGCGCACTCCCGTGCTCGCGCTCGTCAGCGTCTGCGGCAGCACCGAGGAGGGTGCAGTGGACCGACTCGATCAGGTGGCGCACGTGCGCGCACGCGCCGCCCGTGAGCTCGGGCTGACATTCCATTGGCACGCCGACGCCTGCTTTGGTGGCTACGCGGCGTCGGTGACGCGCAGCGCCGACGGGACTCGGCGCCAGGCTGATGCAATCCGTGCCGAGACGGGGATCGCCTGGCCGTCGGATGCGTGGGTGGCGGCCATGACGGCACTGGAACAGACCGACTCGGTCACCATCGATCCGCACAAGCTCGGGTACATCCCTTATCCCGCCGGCGCGTTTCTGCTGCGCGACCGTCGGGCGCGGAGGCTGGTGGCGATCGATCCGCCCTACCTCACCCAGGCGAGTCACGACGCGAGCGACGACGAACGCTTTCTCGGACGGTGGATTCTCGAGGGGTCGAAACCGGGTGCTGCGGCCGCGGCGGTCTGGCTGTCGCACCGCGTGGTCCCGCTCGACGCGCGTGGCTACGGCGCGATCATCGTGCGAGCCGTCACCGGGGCGCAACGCCTGCACGAGGCGCTTGATGGCCCCGGGGTCGTGCGCCTGCCGTCGCCCGATCTCTCCGTGGTGAACTGGGTGATGACCGACTCGAGGGCGCGAGACCTCGCTGCCCTCAATCGCCTGAACGAGGCGGTCTATCGGCAGCTCTCGCCGGGCGACGCCGAGCCGCCGTACTTCATCACCCGGACGCGGCTGACCTCACCCGCCGCCGACGGCATCGTGGCGCCGCTGCTCGGCGCGCTGGGCGTGGACGAATCGGCGTGGCAGCGCGAGGGGTTGGTGGTGTTGCGGGCGGTGGTGATGACGCCGTTCCTGGTCGATCCACCCGGGACGGCCGATCACTGTGTCGGCCTGGTGCAGGCACTGCGCGATGCCGTGGAGGCAGCGGCCGCTCAGCTCAGCTGAAGAGCGCGCCGCTGCCCGGTGTGTCCACGCCGAGCCAGCGGCAGATCACCGGAAAGAGGTCGACGGTGCGGAGCGGCCCCTCGGGGAGCGGCTGATTGCTCCATGCCGGCGTCAGCATGTGCGATGCGATCAGCGAGCCATGCCCCGACTTGTGCTCGGGATATTCCCACGCCTCCCGAAAGTCCCATCCCTCAGCCGCGGCAATCACCACATCACCGGTGCGCGGCGCCTGAAATTGGTCGAGCAACGAGACCGGTGCATCAGGGAAGGGGCCGTCGATGGTGCGCGCCAACCACTCACGATGATCGTGCGCGGCGTCCTCGCCAATCTCGAGTGGATCGCCGGTGAGTCGCTGATAGCGGATCACGTCGCCGTCGCGATGCAGGGTGGCATCGCCGAGACGCGACGTCAGGTGCACGCCACCGTCGTCGGACGCGCCGGCCAGCAACGCAATCGCGGCTTCCGAGGCGAGTGCCGCGATGGCATCGCCAGGGATGCCAAGCGCGCCACTGGCACGGAGCGCGTGGAGCGGATGGCGCGATGGCCGCGGTCGATTCGGCTCGGCGTAGAGCGCGGCCTGCGCGTTCCCGGCCACCATCACGGCCACATGGGGGTCGCGCGTCCACAGCACCGGGTGCGCAAGGGCGCGCGCCCCGCGCTGGCGGAACCAGGTGGCGAGGTCGAGGTGGCCTGTCACCGGCGCGGCCCCGTGATCGCTGACCACCATGATCAGCGTGTCGTCGAGCCGCCCGAGCGCGCGGAGCCGCTCCGTCAGGGCGCCGATGGTGGCATCCACCTGACGGAGCGATGCGAGCACGCTGGCGTCGTCCGGTGTCGCCGCGTGCGTGTGCCCGTCCACGGCCGGGAACTGCGCGAAGCAGAAGCGCCAGTCGCCGCCGGCCTGCGCCAGCAATTCCTTCGCGACGGCATCGTCGCCCGGTTGATGATTCTCGGTGTAGTGTGACACCGTGCCCCAGAACTTGCGCGCCCCCTGGATCCGATTCGCCTCCGCCGGCAGCCCGCGCGTCACCATCGAGAAGATCGCGATGGATTCCGGTACCAGCTCGAAGATCGTGGTGACATCGGCCGCGATATCGCGATCGAGGTGACCCGCCTGCCAGCCGCAGTACGAGCGCACGGCATCGCGATCTCGCCACCAGCGACCGGTGTAGGCCTGGCGGTCGAGCCAGCGGATGGACGGCACGTTGCAGCGACCGGGGAGCGCACCCGTGAGGAACGGCAGGTACGCCACGGAGGTGGTGGACGGGAACGCGGTGGCGGCCCGCGAGCGGCTGCCTGTCGCCGTCAGCGCGGCGAGGTGCGGCAGGTGGCCGGCGGCGAGCTCGCGTTCGGCCACGTCGGCGCGGAGGCCGTCAATCAGGAGGAGGATGACCCGTTGCACGGCGGGCATTTTAACGAGAGCAGCGAGCAGCGAGAAGCGATCAGCGAGCAGAGCCCTGTCAGGCGGCCCGGCCCAGAAATGACAACGGCCCCCAATCGGGAGCCGTTGTCGGGCCATCCAGCAGGAATCGGTTACGCGGTCCGGCGCTTCTTCCGCGCGGCGGCCATCCCGGCGAGGCCGGTGGCGAGCAGCGTCATCGTGGCCGGCTCGGGGACCACGTCCTGTCGGCCGGGGATGTCGGAGCCGAGGGTCAGGTCGTCGAAGACACTGAAGCCACCTTGGCCGGAGTTCGACGCGAAGACCACCGACAGCGCCGTGCCGTTGAAGAGAGTTCCGGCGGTCCCGAACGGGCAATAGTCGGCGTTGTACGCCGGGTCGCAGGCGTTGCCGGGCGTGATCGGGAGTGCGCCGCCGCCAAGGAAGGCACCGGTGCCGTTGAGACCGCTGAACAGGCTGTAGCTGCTCCCGACTCCGATGTCCGAGTAGAAGAACGAGAAGCCGGTGGTGAAGCCACCCGCCACGTTCATCGTGGTGGTCGCGCCGCTCACCCAGGCCATGCCGTAGAGCGCCGAGGTGGGATCGCCGACCCCGCCGCGTGACGCGTTCGAGCAGTCAACGATGAGGGTGTTGAGGCAGAGCGCGACGGCGTTGCTCTCGAAGGTGATCCCCAGGCCGCTGTAGAAGCTTCCGATCGGATCGTACTGATTGGTAGTGATCCCTTCGAAATCGAGGACGGTTTGGGCAGAGGCGGCGACCGGAGCCGTCACGAGCAGGGTGCCGAGGGCAAGGAGGCGGCGCATGGTGTTCTCGGTGGCTGGGGTGCGAAGAGAGTTCTCGGACGGTACCAGTTCAAGGCGCGTGCCGCGGGGCGGCACGCACTGACGCGATCCTGCAACACAGGTAAAGTGCTGTCGTGAAAAGAGTTAGTAGAAGTGCCCGTCGCCGGCCGCCGGCGAATGGATGCCCGCGCGCCCGTGGTGTGGCGGTACCGCCACACACGGAGGCCACGATCACCGCCCAGATCAGGTGCTAGAATTCCCCTGCGTGTCCACGCCCTCCCTCCCACTCCGATGCCGCCGGGTCTACGCCATGTCACTTCGTGTCGCCCTCGCCACGTTACGGTCCGGCTGCCTTGCGCTCTCGCTCGGCGCCTTGGTCGCCTGTGCCTCGCCTGAGTCTGCGGCCGCCCCCGACAGTGCGCAGCGTGCCGCCGCGACGGCCGATTCCCTCGACCGTATCGAGCAGCAGGAGGCGATGGCGCTCGCCGACTCGGCGCGAGCCACGCTCGCCACGCTGCTGGCCGATCCGGCGAGTGCGCAATTCGACAGCGTGGTGGTGATGCGGCCGCCGAGCGGCGAGGCGGGGCGGCAGGCACCGCTGGCGGTGTGTGGCAGCATTCGCGGTCGTCCGGGGATTGGCGGCCGCGCGACGCGGACGCGCTTTGTCTATCAGACCAAGTGGGCGCTCTTCGTGGAGGAGTCGGCGAATCGTCAGGCCTTCGCGGACTTGATGGGACGGACCTGCGGGGCACCCGGGGCACGGGTGGTGGTACAGTAGGTGGGCTTCGCCGCAATTCCTCTCCTCGACCTCTCGGTGTCTCCATGGCTCGATTGAACCTGCGGGCGGCGCGGACGCTGCTCGCCGTGCTGCTCTGCACCGCGCCCGGCGCGCACCTCTTCGCGCAGGCAACCTTCTCTGCCGGCGGGCTGCAGGTCGGGCTGAGCCGGAGTGGCGCCGTCACGGCGCTCCGCAACACCACGACTGCCATCAACTACCTGCATCCCGATCACCCGGCACCGCTGCTGACGTTGGTGAGCGGGGGGACGCGTCACCTCCCGACGGCGCTGTCATCGTCCAGGAGTTCGTCCGGCACGCTGCTGACCCTTCGCTATGCGGCGACCGGTGTGCGGATCGTGGTGCGGGTCGTCGAGAAGCCCAGCCATCTGGCGCTGGAGATCGTCAGTGCATTGCCTGAGAGCAAGGTCGATGCGGTCGTCTGGGGGCCGTTGCCCACCAGCATCACGAAGAGCGTCGGTGAGGTGATCGGCGTGGTGCGAGACGGCACGGTCTCCGTCGGCATGCAGGTACTCAACGCCAAGACCCTCGGCGGCGACCTCCCGAATGACGAAGGGAGCACCTGGGCACGGGGCATCGCCGCGGTCGCCAAGCCGTGGGGAAGCGTTCTCCAGGCGTACGCCATCAACCGCGCCCGCGAGCGCCGCGTGGATGCCTGGGGCGGAACCCGCAAGAACATGCCGGTCATCCCGATTCCAGGTGAGACGGTGGTCGGCAGTCGCATCGCCCTCTTCACGGCGGCGGAATCGGAGACGCTCGACCGCCTGGAGCAGATCGCGCGGGCCGAGGGACTGCCGTATCCCACGCTCGATGGCGTGTGGTTCAAGAAGTCGCCGTTGTTCGGGAGGTCGTACCTGATCTCGTCGTTCGGCGAGTCCGAGGTGGACGAGATGCTCGCCCACACGAAACGGGCGGGGTTGTTCTCGCTCTACCACGAGGGCCCCTTCAAGACGTGGGGACATTTCGTGCTGTCGGAGGAGCAGTTCCCCAATGGTCGCGCGGGCATGCGGGTGGCCGTCGCGAAGGCGCATGCGGCCGGACTGCATCTTGGCGTGCACACGCTCACCAATTTTCTCACCACCAACGATCCCTACGTCACGCCGGTGCCCGACGACCGGCTCGCCCTCACGGGATCGTCACGACTCGTGCGGCCCGTGGATGCGGTGCAGCGCGAGCTCGAGGTCGCCTCGCCCGAGTACTTCAACGAGGAGAAGGAGAACCATCTCCATACCGTGAAGATCGGCTCGGAGCTGATTCAGTACCGGGCGGTGACGGCGACGGCGCCGTACCGGCTGCTCGATGCGCAGCGCGGCGCCTTCGGCACCACCGCCTCGGCGCATCGTGCCGGAGACGTGGTGGGGAAGCTCTTCGACCATCCCTACAAGGTGTTCTTCCCGAACTTCGCGATGCAGCGCGAGGTGGCCCGCAACCTGGCCGACTTCCTCAACGAGACCGGTGTCGACCACATCGACTTCGACGGGCACGAGGGCGCGCTCGCCTCGGGGCAGGGCGACTATGCGGTGGGCGTCTTCGCCGATGACGTGCTGCGCCAGGTGAAGCACGACCTGATCAACGGCACCAGCATCAGCAAGACCTTCTATTGGCACATCGGGTCGTACTACAACTGGGGCGAGCCGTGGTACGGCGGCTTCAAGGAGAGCATGCAGCAGTATCGCATCGACAACCAGGGGTTGTTCGAGCGCAATTACATGCCGCACATGCTCGGCTGGTATCTGCTGACCGCGCAGACCACCCTGCCGGACATGGAGTGGATGCTGGCGCGCGCCGCGGGCTACAGCGCGGGGTTCGCGATGGTGGCGCGGCCGAAGGCGCTGCGCGACAACCCCCTCACGCCCGTGCTGCTCGATGCCATTCGCGAGTGGGAGGCGGCGCGGACCAGCGGTGCGTTCGACAGCGCGCAGCAGGCGCGGCTCAAGGATCCGAAGCAGGAGTTCCATCTGGAGCCGACGGGTGCCGGGACGTGGAACTTGGCGCAGTACCTCACGTCACCAGTCTTCGTCCGCACGCCGGTCGAGCGTCAGCCGGGAGAGCCGCGCCATACAACGTGGGAGGTGCCGCAGACGTGGGCGGAACAGCGGCTGCAGTTCCGCCTCACGCTGGTCGGCAAGACCGCAACGGCGAAGAACTTCCGGATGCAGGTGGACCGCTATCCCGAGCTCATGATTCCGGTCGAGTTGCTGGGGGGCGAGAGCCTGGTGAGCGATGGTTCGGCGACCATCCGGATTTTCGACGCGGATGGTCGGCCCAAGGCCACCTTCCTGCTCCCCTCGCTGCCGCCACTCGTGCCCACTGGGACGCATCAGGTCACGCTGGATTCGGAGTTCGGCGGCGACGGGCCTCCGCGGCTTGAGGTGCAGTTCAAGGGGCTGGGGACGGCGGAGGCGATCCGGGCACAGCGGTAGGGGGAGCGGTCGCTCGACAGCCGAGCAGATCCCGGGTTGGGATCGCCTCGACGTCGCCGTCGAGATTGGCGAACACCAGCAGATCGCCGGTGGCAATCGGCCCGGCGCGATCCCACCCCACGTCGCGCCGGATGGTGCAGGTGAGCGTGCCGTCGGCGAGTCGTCGCACCTCGATGACGCCGTTGCGCCCCGCCACGACCACCTGGGCTCCGATGATCAGCGGCGCCCCACGCGCCTGATTGGCACCACTCGTCCAACGGACCGCGCCGGTCGCAGCGTCGAACGCCGCCACGGTGTCTGCCACCGGAAGGACGATGATGCCGATGCGGTCCTGAAGCGCCGCGGTTCCCGCAGTGTGACCGTCCACCAACCGACGTCGTGCGAAGAACGGACTCCGCCACACCACCCGCCCTGTGCCGAGATCGAGCCCGAGGAAGCGCTGTCCCGCGATATGGGCGACCCGATAGTCGAGGTACGCCGGGAAGAGCAGCGCGCGCAACAGCTCGGCCTGCAGCGCGAGGGGAAGCGACAGGAAGGTGGCGATGTCCGGGGTGGTCGCTGTCGCCACGCCGCTCACCACCACCACATCGCGCCCGATCGCGGCACTGGCGTGACCGAGCATGCGCAGGTCGCTCTCCTGGTGACACCAGAGCGAGCGCAGCGGGACGAGGTCCACGGCACAGGTGCGGCTGCCATCAAGGGTGGCGACCAGCGTGTCGCCCGTCAGGACCGGCGGGCCCATGACGACGTCGCCCGGCAACTGCAGCGTGCCCAGCAGCGTTCCGGTACCAAGGTGCCGTTCGCGCAGCAGCCCCTGGGATGTGGCGTAGACAACCACGGAGTCGAGGATGGCCGGGGACGTCATCACCGACGACACCTCGAATTGGGTCCAGAGGCGGCGGCCCGATCCGAGGTCGAACGCGGCCACGCCCGAGGGAGCCCGTCCGCCGAATGACCGATCGTTGTCTCCGAATCCGACCACCACCACCTGTCCATCGCTCACCGGATCCTGATGGATCCAGTTGGGCAACTGCACCGCCCAGCGGCGAGCACCGGTGGCACGATCGAAGGCCACGAGCAGCCCGCTCCCATGGCCACCGAGCAGGATGAGGTCGCCGACCACGCTCGCGCCGGTCCGGACCTGGGTGTGGCTGTGCGCGAGCCATCCGGCACTCTGCGGAGCATCAGCCGGCACCGTCGCCTCGCGCCACGACGTGCCGCGGTGTTGCAGCCACGGTGTGACAACGCTCGCAGCGGTGGGCCCGGCGGCAGGGGCCGAGGCGCGAGTCGGCGGCTCGAGCACCAGCCCGGTAGGGAGCGTCGTGGCGGTGTCGCACTGCGGCGTGAATGCGGGTCGGTCGGCGGGCTCGGACGCTGTCACCATGGTGGCGTGGCACGTGGCCGTGGCCGAGACTCCGACGACCCGAGCCCACAGTTCGGTCTCCCCCGTGGGCAATTGATGGACGCCAAGGAGGGCGCCGTGGGGAAGGGGCCACCCCTCGGGGATCATGAGAAGGGGCTTCGCCTCGGAGCGGCCGGACGCCGCATGCAGGCCGAGTCGGATGGCCCACTCCGCGGCCTCGAGCGGTTGGAGGGCCGAGGGCCGACTTGCGGTTCCCGATGCCTCGGCGAGCGTGAGCGGCGCCTCAGCCAAACGCTCGTAGCGGAGAAGGCCATAGCGCGAGTAGGCCATGCCACAGAGCACGATGGCGAGGAGATAGCTGGCGACCCGCGTCACGCTGATGCGGGCACGGGTCTGCCGCCAGAGCGCCAGGCAGAGCAGCGCGCCGAGCGCCACGAATCCCAAGTCGGCGACGACGGAGTCCGCGATGAGGTCGGGACTGTCCACTCGCCTCGTGCGCGCGGCGAGAAACGCGACCGAGACGGCCACCGCGGCCATCATGGTGAGGTCAACGCCTCGGATCAGGCGGTGCCGCGTGGGACGAGGCACCTCGTCCGGTTCGGGCCTCACTTGGGCACCGGGCGTCCATCGGGGCGGGGGCATTGGCGGAGATCCCGGGTCGGGATCGCCTCAATCTCTCCTTCCAGTCCGGCGAAGATCGCCAGGCTCCCCGCCAGCGCGGGGCCGGCGCGATCCCAGCCGATGGCACGACGGAGGGTGCAGTGCAAGAGCCCGTCGGCAAGGTGTCGCACTTCAATGATGCCATTGCGACCGGCGATGACGACCTCCTCATCGAGCATCACCGGGGCGCCGCGGGCCTTGTTGGCGCCGCTGGTCCAGCGAATCGCGCCGGTTGCCGTCTCGAAAGCGACCACCGTGTCCGCGATCGGCAGGACGATGACGCCGATCCCATCCTGTACGGCCGCGGTCCCCGCGGTGTGGCCATCGACCAAGCGAGGATTCGCGAACAGCGGACTGCGCCAGCGCTGGTGCCCGTCGTGCAGGTCGAGCGCGACGAAGACCTGACCCGCATAGACCTCGTACTTGCCGGGGAAGAGCGCCGACTTCAGCAACCGCCATTGGAGGTCATGGGGCAAGGCGCGGAATTCTGCCCACGAGGGCGACGTGACCGTCGCCGCGCCGCTCACGATCACCGAGCCTTCGGTGATGGACGGCGCCGCGTGGCCGAGCATCCGAAGATCGGGGAATTCGTGGCACCAGAGGCGGTCCAGGGTGTTGATGTCGAGCGCGCAGGCCATTCCGTGATCGAGTCCGAACACGATCGTGTCGCCGATGGCGACGGGCGGCGCCATCGTCACGTTACCCGGGAGTCGCTCATCCACGAGGAGTGTGCCATCACGAAGCCGCCGCTGTCGGAGGAGCCCAGCGCCGGTCCCATAGACGATCACGCTGTCGTGGATCACCGGCGATGTCATCACGGAGCCCTCGTCGAAGGCGGTCCAGCGCCTCGCGCCAGTCACCAGATCGTAGGCCGACACCCCGGATGGCGCCCAGCCGGCAAAGGAGCCGTCGTTGTCACCGAAGCCGACCACCACGGTGTGGCCGTCGGTCACCGGGTCGTGGTGGATCCAATTGGGTTCCCTCGCCACCCAGCGGACTGCTCCCGACGATCCATCTATCGCGGTCAGGCTGCCGGTTCCGTGGCCGCCGATCAGGACGAGGTCCCCCGACACACTCGCACTCGCCCGGATCGGTCCGTGGAGTGCGGTCTGCCATCCGTCTGCCGCCATCGAGTTCGGGCCAAGGTCGGTATTGTCCCCATGCCCACTGCGCGCCGGATCGGCGCGAAACTGCAGCCAGGCGGGATGGAGTACGTCGTCAGGTGGCGCCACCGCGGCCGCATCGCCTGTCCGCGCTGGCGCGGCGAAGTGCAGCGCGCTCGCGATGTCGTCCTTGACGGTGCAGCGCGGGTGCTCACCCCCATGCGCGCTGCTCGTGGCGGCGAGCTGCACCAGCTGGCACGCGGTGGTGCCGTCACTCGCCCGCGCCCAGACCTCGAAGGCACTTGCGCCGAGCTCGCGGACGGCGAGTTCGACGTCCTTGGGGAATGGCCACTCCGGCGGGACATGGAGTGGCAGGACCAGGTGTCCGCGGTCCACGGCGACATGCGCCCCGACGCGCGCTCCCCATTCCGCCCGCTGGGCTGGCGTGCGCGCGTCGATGCTGATTGTCCCAACCCGCTCCGGACGCGGTGGCCAGGGATTCGCCAGCGCATCCACCTCTCGGGCGAGCGCGAAGCGCGTCCAGGCCATGGCCGTGAAGAGGAGCGTGAGGAGGAGCACGGAGGCGCGAATCCCCCATCGTCCGAACGCCCGCATCCGGGACGCCCCGCGGAGCAGCGTCAGTAGAACGAGCGCGACGACCACGTACGCCACGCCCGGGACAATCCCGGTGGGGAGCGGATCGTACTTGCCCCACGCTGGCGTGCGGAAGGTGAAGAAGAGGGCGAGGCCAATCAACCACGCGGCGGCGGCCGGCAAGGGCTAGCCGATGGCCACGTACGAGAGGTCGGCGAGCTGCGCGAGGACGGCAGCGGCAATCATCGCGGGCACCGGTTCGACGCCCGGGTGGAGCCCGGCGATCATCTTGGCGTTGACCACCTGGACAGGCTCGCCGCTTTCCTTGGCGAAGTCCTGGGCCCAGTTCCCGATCGAATTGCGGCAGGCCAGCACGCGAGTGCCCGCCGCGATCATGCCGGCGACGCCCTCACCGCCGATTGCCGCCCACTTGGCCGGATCGTTCTGCAGCGATGCCGCCTCAGCGGGGGACTTGGCATAGCCGGCCACCTTGCGGCCGACGCCGTATTCGGCCCAGACCTTGGGGCCAAGCACATGCGCGATCGAGGAGGAGCCTGACCCGAAGGCGATGCCGACCTGCTCGGGCTTTGCCCCGTGCGCATCCACCAAGGCCCGCCGAAGATTGGCCGCCTTGCGGAAGGGCGTCCCGTCGGGTCCGAAGCTCCGGATGTCGAGGAAGGCGCGATACTCCTTCTTCGCGAGGTCCTTGACCCAGTCCTCCGAAGTGTCCGTGCTCGTCCCGGAGGCCTGCAATGCATCCGGAAGACTCGCGGCGGCGATTCCGGCAATCGCCATTCCCAACACACGGCGGCGCTCGATCATGGTGTCCTCCACCTGGGGGTTCGTAAGGAAATCGTTGCGGGAGTCAGGCGCGAATCGCAGCAAGCATCACGCCGCATGCGCCGCAGCTTCCACCGGCTCGCGCCAGGCCTCGACGGTGTGGACACCGCTGGCCTCACCCTCGCGGTAGTATCGGCGACGGACCACCGTGAAGCCATGACTCGCCAACAGGGCGTAGAACGCCTCGACGTCAATCTGTCGTTCGTGGACTTCCGCCACAATCACCCGCACGTCGCGCAGCCGTGTTCCGAGGCCGGCCAGGGCATCGATCTCACTGCCTTCCACGTCGAGCTTGAGCAGGTCCACTGTGCTGATCCCCTGTTCCTCGAGGATGCGATCGAGGCGGCGACACGGCACCGACTCGGCACCACCCACGCCGGGGCGGTCGCCGATGGCGTGCTCGGCGCTGTGCGCCGAGAGCGACATGAGGACTTCCCCCTCGATCTCGCCGAGGGCGGCGCGGACCACGGTGGCGCGAGACTCGCTCCCAAGATTTTGTGCCAGCCAATGGACGTTCTGCGAGACCGGTTCGATCGCCACGAGCCGCGCGTCGGGATGGGCGAGGAGAAACCATGCCGAGGCGACGCCGACGTTGGCGCCCGCGTCCACGATCACCGGGGCGGGGCCGAGGGGCCGGGCGAGTTGGTACTGGCGTTCGTGAAAAATCTCGGCCACGGTGTAGATGTCGCAGGCGCGCATGGCCAGGGTCCGCCGCGCCTGGCCGATCCGCAGCGGTAACCGAATCTCCGCGGGATTCATCGGGTCGCCCAGCGTCTTGGCGTAACAAGAGAGCAGGGCGGCGAGCCCCTCCCGGCCGCTGGCATGGTGCCGCGCGAGAAAGCCCAGTTCCAGGAGTCGCCTGACGCGTTGAATCAAGGAGGTCACCCGGTTGTGCAAATGGGGGCATCGACCGCGGAGCGGCCACGAGCCGCAGGGATGTTGCGGCAGGTTCGGTGCCAACGCAATATGGGGAAGCGGGTCCGGAAGGGGCATCCCGGATCACCGTGGCCCCTGCCACGCGCTCGGTGGGCATGGAAGATGCTCAGGTCGAGCCTCGCCGGGGCGTTCTGGTGGCCGGATCGGGTGGACGCCCCAGAGTAGCTTCCGGATCGGCCGACGGCCGCCGATCCCCCCACTGTGCTGTCGCACCATCCCCTCAGGAGCCCGATGATTGATGCGATGACGCCACATCGGTGGGCGCGGTGAGCCTGCGCATCGGGCTTGATGCCACGTGCTGGGCCAATGCGCGGGGCTACGGCCGCTTCACCCGTGAACTGGTCGCGGCCATGGTGCGGCTGGCACCCGACGACGAGTTCATCTGTTTCCTGGACGAACGGGCCAACGCGATCTTCGGCCTGCGTGCCCCCAACCTGCGGACCGTGCTGGTGCCGCAGGGTGTCTCGCCGACCACCGCGGCAAGCGCCGACTCGTCACGGACACCGGGGGACATGCTGCGGTTCACCCGGGCCGTGTCGCGTGAGCACCTCGATGTCTTCTTCTGTCCGACGGTCTACACGTTCTTCCCGCTGCCTGTCGGTCTGCCTGCCGTCATCACCATCATGGACGCCATCGCGGAGCGGTTCCCCGAGCTGACGCTGCCGTCCCCCCGGGCCAGGCTCTTCTGGCGCGCCAAGGTCTGGCTCGCGCTCCGACAGGCCAAGCTCGTCCTCACCATCTCCGACTACGCCGCACGCGAGATCGCCGACGTGCACGGACTCGCGCCGTCGCGCATTCGCGTCGCGCCGCTGGCACCGGCCGAGATCTATCGCACCCCGCCGACCGCCGAGGCGAGTGGTCGCGCTGCCGCTGCCGTGGGACTGCCCCTGCCCGCCCGATGGTTTGCCTATGTGGGGGGCTTCTCACCCCACAAGCACGTGGATGTGCTGGTGCGCGCCCATGCCCGGGTGGCGCGGCATGCCTCCGGCCCGGTGCATCTTCTCCTGGTCGGCGCGCGGTCCGGTGACAGCTTTCACGGATCGCACGCGGCCATCGAGGCCGCGATCGCGGAGTGCGGCACCGCCGACCTTGTGCACTGGACCGACTACGTTGCCGAAGAACCACTCCGGGACCTGCTCGGCGGTGCGCTCGCCGTGGTGCTCCCCTCGGCGTCGGAGGGATTCGGCCTGCCGCCGGTCGAGGGCGCCGCGACGGGAACGCCCGTCGTCGCCACGACCGAGAGTCCGCTTCCGCAGCTGCTCGAGGGCGGCGGGATCTTCGTGCCACCAGGCGACGAAACCGCCCTGGCCGATGCGCTCGACCGGATGATGTCCGACGAACTCGGCCGGCAGGCAATGGGCCGGCGGGCGCGGGAGCAGGCGCTGTCGCTTTCCTGGGATGTCAGTGCACGGATCACGCTCGCTGCGCTTCGCGAGGCGGCGGCATGAGCGGACCACGGTTCCAATTCCATCTCGCACGACACGCGGGTGCTTTCACCTTTCTCTCCTGAGGTCGGACATGCGGTATCTCATCACCGGCGGCGCCGGCTTCATCGGTTCACACCTGGCCACGCGCCTCATCGATCGCGGGGACGAGGTGTTGATCCTCGATGACCTCTCCACGGGCAGCATGGACAACATCGCCGCGCTGGTGGACCGTCCCGGCTTCAGCTATCGCATCGGCTCCGCGCTCGACGCGCCACTCGTCTCCGAGTGCGTCGATCGCTGCGACGTGACCATCCACCTCGCGGCCGCGGTCGGCGTGCGGCTGATCGTGGAGCGGCCGGTGCACACCATCGAGACCAACGTCAAGGCGAGCGAAGTCGTGCTCGCCGCGGCCGCGAAGAAGCAGAAGCTGGTGCTGATCGCCTCCACCTCGGAGGTGTACGGCAAGAGCGCGGCGCTGCCGTTCCGCGAGGACGGCGACCTCCAGCTCGGCCCGACCACGCACTCGCGCTGGGCGTACGCCTGTTCGAAGGCACTCGACGAATGGCTCGGACTTGCCTACATGCGCGAGAAGGGCGTGCCGGTGATCATCGTGCGCTTCTTCAACACGGTGGGCCCCAGGCAGACGGGACGCTACGGCATGGTGTTGCCCAACTTCGTGCGTCAGGCACTCGCCGGGGAGCCGATCACGGTCTACGGCACCGGCGATCAGCAGCGTTGCTTCGGGCATGTGCAGGACGCCGTCGAGGCGTTGCTTCGGTTGCTCGACAACCCGGCGGCCGTCGGCAGCGTCTTCAATGTCGGGTCGGATGAGGAGGTGTCGATCCGCCAGCTCGCCGAGATGGTGCGCGACGCAACGGGGAGCAGTTCGGCGATCGAATATGTGCCCTACGCCGAGGCGTATGCCGAGGGGTTCGAGGACATGCACCGCCGCATCCCCGACCTGACGCGCCTGAAGGCGATGATCAACTTCCGGCCCGAGACGCCGCTGACCACGATCATCCACGATGTGGTCGCGGAGCAGCGCACCCAGTCGTCGCGGCGCTAGGAATCACCGTGCGTCATCGACCCGCCTGTTGTCGAGTGCCCTGGTGACGTGGCTGTCGTCGCGTCCGGCGGTCTGGGCGCTGCTGCTTGCCCTTGGGCAGGCGGCGACGCTGGCGATGGTTCGGGCCGGCCCGCGCGTGGGGTACCAGCACTATGTCGCCCCCTGGGAGTTGGCGACGGACGTTGCCGCGTGGGCGCTCGCCGTGTTCGCCGTGGAAGTGGTGCTGGTCGGCGCCGGCCTCGTGGTTCACCTCAAGGCCATTGGTGCGTTCCTGCGTGCGCGAGGGTGGTGGCGAACTGCCGTCGTGGCGGGTGTGTTCGTCATGACCAGTGCGACGCTCTCCCTTCCTGTCACGCGGTACGCGGCGGAGCTCGTCCTTGCCAGCACCGTCCAGTTGGTGCACCTCGGCGCGGTGCTGCTGTTCGCCATCTCGCTCGGGGACAACGCGCTGGCGATCTGGTCCAAGTGGTTTGAGCGCGTGCTCGGCGCGCCCTCGCTGACGGGAGACGCCGAGCCCGGCGGGCCAGATCGGTTCGCATGGCTGCTGGCACTGTTCGTGGTCGCGACCGCCGCCCTGCTCGCGATCGTCTCGTACCAGCGGCATCCGCACGTGCCGGACGAGGTCTCCTACCTCTTGCAGGCGCGCTATTTCGCCGCCGGTCTCCTTGCCATGCCGCTCCCGAAGGTGCCGCTCGCCTTCGAAGTGGACATCATGACCTACCAGGCGACCCGGTGGTTCTCCCCGTTCCCGCCCGGATGGCCAGCCATCCTGGCTGCGGGGGCCGCCGTCGGACTGCCGTGGCTCGTGAACCCCATCCTCGGCGGACTGGCAGTCGTGCTGGGCTACATGGTGGTGCGCGAGTTGTATCCGCGACGAACTGCCCGACTCACCATGTTGCTCCTGGCGACCTCGCCCTGGGCGCTCTTCATGGCGATGAACTTGATGAGTCACACGGCGAGCCTGGTCGCGGCGCTCGTGGCGGCGCTTGGCGTGGGCCGGGTGCGACGGGATCCGCGCGTGCGCTGGGCCGTGCTCGGTGGAGCGGCGATCGGGGTCGTCGGCCTGATCCGGCCGCTCGAAGGCGTGGCCGTGGCCCTGCTCCTCGGGGTCTGGTCACTCGGGGCGCGGCACGGACGGATCAGGCCCTTGCCGAGTCTCGCCCTGACTGGCACGGCGCTGCTTGTCGGCGCATCCACGCTGCCCTACAACAAGGCCCTGACCGGGGACGCTCGCCAGTTTCCGGTGATGGCATACATGAACGCCACCTTCGGCCCCGGAACGAACGACCTTGGGTTCGGAGCGAATCGCGGCGCGGGATGGCGAGGCTTGGATCCGCTGCCTGGCCACGGACCGATTGATGTGGCGATCAACGCCAACTTCAACCTGTTCCAGACCAACACCGAGTTGCTCGGGTGGGCCACCGGCTCGTTGCTGCTGATCGCCCTCCTCGCACTGTGGGGAAGGCTCCGCCGCGCGGACTGGTGGATGGTGGCCGTCGTGGCCATGGTCGCGGGGATTCACAGCTTCTACTTCTTCAGCGGGGGGCCCGATTTCGGCGCCCGGTATTGGCACTTGATCATCGTTCCCGCGCTGGTGCTCTCGGCACGCGGATTGGAAACCCTCGGCGAGCAGGTCCGTGGCGCAGGGCCCCGCGATGGTGCGACGCGGGTCTTTGCAGGAGCGGCGATGCTCGTGCTGGTCACCGTGGTGGTCTTCGTGCCCTGGCGCGCCGCGGACAAGTACTTCCGTTACCGCGGCATGCGCCCGGATGTGCGCACCATCGCGGCGGACCCCGCGATGCGAAACGGGGTGCTGCTGATCCGGGGGAATCGGCACCCCGACTACGGCTCGGCAGTGGTCTACAATCCGCTGACGGAGGAATCGCCCGCGCCCCTCCTCGTCTGGGATCGCAGCGACTCGATTCGGGTCGCCCTCGTTGCCGCGTATCCGTCGCGGCGATTCTGGGTCGTGGATGGGCCCTCGATCACGGGCGGCGCCTACAAGGTTGTTGCCGGCCCACTCACTGGCGAGGCGCTGCTGACTCGGACGCAGTGAGGCGATGTCTCCACGGCCACCGCGCCGTGGCGACTCATGCGGGCGAGGAGCGCCGGAGGACGGCGAAGTAGTGCGCCGAATACCGGTAGGTCGGCCCTCGTTCCAACAACTGCTCGACCCCCAGCG
The DNA here is from genome assembly GCA_033764505.1 of Gemmatimonadales bacterium. Classification (GTDB taxonomy): domain Bacteria; phylum Gemmatimonadota; class Gemmatimonadetes; order Gemmatimonadales; family GWC2-71-9; genus Palsa-1233. The sequence continues at coordinate 153,364 of JANRIW010000012.1, read as the reverse complement.
CCGGTGTCATGAGCGCGCGCGGGATGAAATCCGGCAGGAAGGTGAAGTAGCGCATGGAGACCAGGGCCATCTCGGGCACCGCCTCCCACCGCTCCGGGGGAATCCACCACTCTGTCCCCTCGTCGATGCTCTTGAGGATCGGGAAGAGATAGGTCATGTAGAACCGGAAGAGCGGATTGCGGGGGTTGCTCTCGTGCACGAGCAGCATTCCGTCGGGGCGAAGCACGCGGGCGATCTCGGCCAGCGCCACGGCCTGTGCGTCGCGACTCGGCAGGTGGTGCAGGACTCCCACGACGTAGACGAAGTTGAGGCTGCCGTTGGGGAAGGGGAGGCGCAGGCCGTCCGCGGCCACGACGGCCCCCGCCTGATCCGGCCGGTGGCGTAGCAATCCGACGGATGGTTCAACCCCGATCACGTCATACCCGCGACGTCGGATCTCCGCGGTCTGCAGGCCGAGTCCGCACCCGAGGTCGATCCCGCGACCCGCCGATGCGGGATCACCCAGTGCCTCGCAAAGCATGTTCATCTTGCGAGTGAGCAAGAGATCCCAGACATGTGGCGACCACTGCGCGGAATAGTCCGCAGCGATGGCATCAAAGTGCGCCACCCCTTCCGGAGCTGGGGGCTCCCCGCGGAGTTCGCGGATGAGGAAGACGCCTCCCAGGGCCAGGGCGACCCCGGTGCTACCGAGGCGGACCAGCGTGACCAGGGCGATGGCCTCCGGTGCCGTGACGAGTCGCTGCACATCGAGGATGGCCGCGCTTCCTGTCGCCCCAAAACCCGCCGGCAACAGGGTCATCGCCCCGAGCAGAGTCGAGCGGGCCAAGACGGCCACCCCCTCGGCGGGCGAGATCGGCAGCCCCAGCGAAAGTCCCGCCAACCAGTAGAGCGCCCCTGCGCCACCCCACGCGAACAGGGACAGCGCCACCGCCGGGAGAATGACCGAGGGCGTCCGCAGCAGGCGCGCGCTCGCGCGCGCGAGCGCCGTCGCGCGAAGCGCGCGATCGAGGAGCAGCCAACCCACCGCCGCGATACCCAGGATCGACCAGCCGAGGAGCGAACGGCCGCCCGGCGCAGCGAGAATGGCCAGGATGGCGAGCGCCAGTACGTCGTGGACGCGCTCGATGAGCATCGTCAGCAGCGAGATCCTGACAGGCGTCTTGAAGCGACGACGGAGGAAGACCGCTCGAATGGTCTCGCCGAGGTAGGCCGGGGTCGCGGTGCCGGGGAGCGCGGCGAGATACGTCGCGAGGGCCGGCCGGATGGGAATGCGAATGCCGGCGTGGCGCAACAGGAATTGCGACCGGACGAACCGAAGCGTGAACCAGGCCGCGGTCACACCGACCAGCGCGATCGCGGGGAGCGGTCGGGCCATCTGGAGGGTGGCCCACAGCGTGCCCCCACCCGTCCACACGACCCAGCCCGCCGCGATGGCCACGCCAACGAGGATCGGCAACGCATAGCGGGCCCACCGAGTCCGTGGGGACGCGGTCATGTGCCCTCCGTCCCGCTCGCGCGCAACCCCACGCGCGACGCGAGGCGGCGGAGAAGCTTGGCCAAGTCCACGGTGTTGGGCCCCCCGGAACCGAAGAGCGACGATCGCGGAACCCGGTAGATCCACGCGTCCGTGTTGGCGGGAGGCCGCATGCCCAGGAACTCCTGATGGAGGCCCTCGTCGAGGACATCGAGCCGGAACGCGTCGCTGGCGGCGCTCGGCGGCATCGCCCCGGACCGTGAGGAGTCCGCGCGCGAGAGCACGTAGTTGGTCGTCGGGCCCGGTGGCCCCTCGACCGCATAGTGCAACCACGGCAAGGCCGAGCCGCCAAAGGCACGCGTGGGGACCGCCGGATCCCAGTCGGCCGGGAATCGTTCGCCCAGCAGGTCCGCCGCCTCGAAGACCGACGGGTCGCTGGCCTCATAGGAGCCGACTTGCTGCGCCACCGCCATGCCAAGGCGCCGCGCCGATGTTGAAATGGCAAATGACTCGGGTAGCGAGAGGAGCAAGGCCGCGACCGCGGTTCCCTGCCACATCCACCGGTAGCGGAGAGCGGCTGCCGGCGATTCCGGACGGAGCCGGACGGCAACCACCAGCGGCAGCAACATCGCCGGCACCATGTGGTGGAGACTGAAGCGAGCCTGCACACTGAAGAACAGGAAGTAGCCCAGCACCACGGCGGTCACCCGACGCGCCACCTCATCTTGCCGCCGCCACGCGAACAGCATGCAGACGGGAAAGATCGCCCCACCCACGAGGACGTACACGGCGCGCCGCCAGTTGGTCGGGTCGATGCGAAGCACGTCGGCGATGGTGCGCGAGAGTCCGTACTCCCCACCCGGGAGCGGTTGGCCGCTCCACCCGAGTCCGGCGACGAAGACACCGGCGGCCACCATGCACCCCGCCAGCGTGATGGCCACGAAGGTTGCGGCGCGCCACGGACGCGGCCGCACCACGGCGAGCTCGGCCAGCAGCCAGAATCCCATCAACAGGAGTCCGCTCGGAAGCGAGACGTACATGAGCAGGCCGAAGCTGGCGGCCCAGACCCATTCCCGGCGGACCATCGCGTGGAGAAAGCCGAGGGTGACCACGAGCAGGAGGGTGTCTTGTACGGCCGGCAACGCAATGTCGGCGTGATAGGGGCTATAGCTCGCGCTGAACGCCATGGCGAACACGAAGGCCATGAGACCGAGCCAGATGGCACCCACGGTACTCCGCTCGAGCCGACGTCCCCCCTCCTCCGCGAGCGCCTGAATGCCGAGCGCGAGCAGCGGGAGGTAAAGGAGGAACGGCAGGCGGACGGCTGCCTCGATCGGGCCAAAGAGGCGAATGAACCAGGCATTCGGAAACGCGAAGAGCATCGACGTCGTGCCCGGGAAGGTCGCCACCACGCCCGCGCGTTCCGGGAAGAACGGCCAGGGCTGCCGCAGCAACAGCCTCGAGATCTCGAAGGCGTGCGCGCCGTCACCGTTGAAATTTTCCCAGAGGAACTTGGGCGCAAGCACCAGGTAGAGCAGCGTGACGCCCACCCCGGCCAGCGCCAGGGGAAAGCCATCATCGCGCTGCGTGAAGGGCCATGGCCGCGACCGCCTGTCGATCGCAAACTTCGCGATGACCGCGCTGACGCCGATGCAGCCCAGCATGAGCAGGCCGGGAAGGATCCCGTGCGCCATGGCAGGGAGCATGCTGCGGGACAGGGCGAGCACGACGATGGCCGACAGGAGCGAGAAGGGCACTGCCGACAGGAGCCAGATGGCCACGGTCGTCGCTCGCCCAGCAGCGAGCGCCAGCAAGAGTCCGGGCGCGAGGAACAAAACGACGGCGCTGAGCAGGGCCACGGGCACGAGGCCGTAGAGCAGGAGCCCCTCACTCGGCACCCAATACGGTTGGGCCCCTTCGGCCAGGGCCCACATCGCGCCGGCGCGCGCGACCGCGCCCGAGAGCAGCACGGCCGGCAGTGAGGCGGCCACCAGCGAGGCGCTCAGGCGGAGGACATGCCGCGGCGTCGTGGTCATTGGTCGCTGCCACCCGGCGCGGCCGCGGGCGCACCCGAAGGGCGAAGCCGGTAGAGGACCATGTCGAACGTCGTGTCCGGTGCCGCCACAAAGCGTCGCGCGCGCACCGGACTCATGTCATCGAGCAGCCGGAGATCGTTCGGTGCAGCGGGGTACGCATCGAGTGAATCGAGCCGCTCGGCCAGCGCGCCGAGTTCCGTGCGAAGTGGTGGCGCCCGCCGTGCATAGACGCCGGCCACGACGAAGGCCGGCGCCGAGACGGTGTCGAGCAAGGAGAGGCCGTCGACGAGGTCGGTCACCTCACGCCCGTGGCGGCGGAGATAGTAGCTCAGTGACGGCTCACCGATCATGTAGATGGGGGTGTCGGGGGTGGTGACCGTGGCCAGCCGCGCCGCGGCCAGCTCGGATCCGGTGGCGTCGCGCCACGGATCGCCGACACCCCGCACCAGCGACGGCGTGACCATCATCGCGAGCAGTATCGCCCCGCTCATGGCGAGTGCGGCAGGCCGAGGCATGCCGCGCGCGGCCTCCGGCATCTCGGCCCACTGCACCAACGCCACCACGCCCCGGCCCGCAACGAGCGCCATCGCGGGAATCATCGGCAGCAACAACCGTGCATACGGGTGATAGAGCGGCGCCGCCACGACCCACAGCCCGACCCAGGCGAGCAGGACACCCGCGGCCGCGCGCGATGGATCGGTCAGGAGCGCGACCAGCCCCACCCCCGTGAAGAGGAGCAACGCGCCGAGGCCGCCGCCGATGCCGATGGCAAGGAGACAGCCCACGAGAAGCACCATGAGGCGATTGACTCTGAGCGGCGCCGCCAGCGCGAGTGCGGCCCCCACGGCGAGGGCGATGCCCGCACGGGCGAGCGTACCGTCGAGGTAGAGTTGCATCTCCGCGTGACGTACCGCGTTGTCGACCCACCCCTTTCCGATCAACGCCAGGTAGTAGTCGACGATGCCCGCGAATCCGCGTGAGCCGGAGGCGGAGCGCATGTACGCGGCCCATGGGAGGTAGGTGGCGAACCCGATTGCTCCCACCGCCAGCAAGCGCAGCACGCGCGACACCAGTCGCTGACTCCCGCGCTCACGGCGCTCATGCCACCAGATCCAGCAGATCGCGCCGAGTCCGATGAGCCCCACGAACCAGCCGTGGTACTTGGTGTTCCACGCCGCGCCCGTCAGCAGCCCAGCAACCAGGACCCATCGCCAGCCGGGCTGGTGGAGGACGTGGACGACTGCGGCCAGCGCGAGGACAAAGAAGAGCGTAAAGAGCGGGTCGGTGAGTCCCGAGCGCGAGAGCATCACGCTGAGGGGATTCGCCGCCACGAGGAGGCCCGCGGCGACGCCCGCCGTCACCCCGAACCATGCCATGCCTGCCGCAGCCACCACCGCCGCCGTGACCGCACCGATGACGATGTTCAGTCCGAGTGCAACCTGATCCGGTGCAATGTCCAGTGCGCGCGCGGCCACACCGACCGAAGCAAACCACGCTGGTGGTGAGAACCTGATCTGTCCCGGGAAGAGGTCGCCCTCCGGCCACGTGACGACGCCCTGCGCACTGAACGCATAGACGCCCTCGTCGTAGTGGCCGATGCCGAGGTGGTCCGGATGCCAGGCGCGCAGGACCAGCGCCACCACGCCGATGGCGAGGCAGATCAACATGCGCGACCCCGCCATCCCGTCCCGTGGCATCGTCACTTCACTTGGCCGTGGTGTCACGGGGGGCGACCGCGAACAGGACGCCGACATCCTCCTCGGTCAGCGGGGTGAGCATCGAGAGCTGACGGAAGTGGTCGGGGTTGCGTCGGGTCTCGACGAAGAGGAAGGTCGCGCCGGACTCGGAGAGAAAGCGCGCCTGGGCGGCCAGGTCGCGGGAATCGAGGAACTCCAGCAAGGCCTGGTACTTCTCGGGATAGTTGATCGTCAGGAAGAAGTGGCCCGCGTAGTGTCGCCCCGAATATTCCGGCCCCAACCAGCGCAGCGCTTCTTCGCCAGCGAGCAGGAGATCCGCAGGGGTGCTCTGATCGGCCAATGCCCGAATGACGCGTGTGTGGGACGGCTGCACCCATTTGTGGGCATGCGTGGGATGGAACCAGGCCTCCTTCCACCGCAGGCCCGTCAGCAGGAGGGTCGGGCTGCACAACAGGACCAGCACGGCCACATGCATCGGCCGGACCCGCTGAAAGAGCTTGAAATAGATCGTCCCGGCGATGATGTAGAGCGGGATCTGCAGCGTCATCGTGCCGCGATTAGGATACGGAAAGAAAGGCCCTGCCATCACGAGGCCGAGGCAACCAGCGGCCCAGCCCCCGAGGAAGGCATCGCTGCGGTTCGCGTCCAGCCAGAATCGGAGCCCGCCGATGCTGATCAGCAGCCAGGCGACAGGATAGGCCAGCAAGATGATGACGGGGGGCACCATCAGCCCGCGCCACTCCGGGGTGGGAAACCCGGCGGCGTGCTGCATCGCCAGTACCCCGGCGAGGCAGATCCCCACCGTCGCGCCGGAGGTCGCCAAGATCATGAGCGCGTGTCGCCGAGGCAGTCCCCGCAGCATGCAGATGCCGACCACACCGAAGGTGATCGCCATCAGTGTGATCCCTTCGTAGACATGCAGGATGGTCGCGGTGGCGAAGAGGGCAATCATCCAGCCCAGATTGCGTCGCGAATACTCGAGCGTCACCGACGCAAGCGCGAGTACGGCGGCGGTGGCGGCCACCCAGAACGCCAGGAAATGCGTGTCGAACAGCGCCTGCAGGACGTAGTTGCCACGAAAGCTCTCAAATGGGGCCACGCGTCCGGCCCCCTCCATCGGTTCGACCACGATGGCGTAGAGTGGCGCCCATGCCCGGAAGCCCGGTGTTTCGGCGATGAGCGCGAGGATTGCTCCGAGTCCACCACCGAGGATGAGGGCTCCGACCACCCATGGCACGGCGAGCTCTGAGCGACTGAATCGTCTGGTGCAGGTGTAGAGCAGCAGCACCATCGCCATGGCCAGCGGCACGCCGAGCCACGCGTAGGTCCACTCCGGGGTCAGTCCGGTCACGCGGGACAGCTGGCCGATTCCCCAGTAGAACGGCACCGGCAGGAACTTGCCGTTCGGCTCGGCCGTGAACCGGTTCGAGACGATCGGGCCTTCGGCCTGTGTCTGCCGTGCCCAGGTGCGGTACTGCATGTAGTCGGGGGACACCGTGAGGTTGCCGGTGAACGTCCAACCGTCCGGGGTTCGCCACGCAGCGACCGCGTAAGGCGTCATGCGCAGCACGCCGACGAGCACGGCCACCACCCAAACCCACCGCGGGATGCGGCGGAGGGCGGGGTACGGACCCCCCGCGACCGAGGTGCTCACGGCAGGTGCGCCACCGTGATGATGCCGGGAATCGCGGTGAAGCGCAGCTCACCATCTGCGCCGACGGTCGGATTGGTCGGCAGCAGGGCCGCGGGATTCGAGCTGGTCACCTCGTAGCGTCCGGGTCGCAGGCCGGTGATGGCAAAGGTCTCGACGCCGCTCGCGTGCATCACCACGACCGGGCCGCCGCCGGGATTGGTGAAGCCCACCGGCCGGACACCGGAATTGTCACTCGTCGCCCCGACCCGGTGGGCGCCGCGCCGGACGTAACGGAAGTACTGCCGCAGAGGACCGGTCCTGCTTCCCATCACGGGTTGTCCGTTCGTGATGGTGTAGTACTGTGCCCCGTTGTCCGAGGTCGGGAACGCCAGGGTGAATTGCTGCCACCCCGAGGCGTTCGCGATGGTCACATCCCGGTACAAGTCCTCGACATCACTGCCGATGTGCTCCAGCATCGCGGTGCGGAGGCCATGCTGCGCGGCCTTGGCACCGATGGCCGAGAGATTTGCGTCCGACACGCCCTCATACCGATGGTAGGAGATTTCGGAGAGGTACGTGAGCACTCCCGGCACCTGCACCATCTGGTTCACGAACGGGACCGCCTGTGCCATGCTCATCGTCGAGGGCCCGATGAACTCGGGTCGGAATCCCGCGGCCGCCAGGCGATTGCCGGTGGCCACGACGGCGTTGCCGATCTGAGTCCCCGACCAACCGGTCCGATTGTCGGGCTCAAGGATCATCTCGATGGCATCAGGGACCCAGCCATACTTGGATTGGAGGTGCTGGAAGGTGGCGAGCAGCAACTCAGCATACTCTGCCGAATTCGTGGTGTGGAGGGTCGACCCGCCGAAGGAGACATAGTTGAGACTCACATAGAGTCGCTCGCCTCTGGCCGCGAGAAGCTGCCGCGCCGGGGTGATGACGGCGTCGACCTCGAAGTCCAGCTTCGTGAAATGAAAGTTGGCGTTGTTCGCGCTGTTCGGATCGGCGTTGTCGTTGATCGGCGAGTAGCGACGATCCTTCCATTCCGCCTCGGAAATGGTGCCTGCCAAGAGTCGAGCGAAATAGTCGATCGGCTGCTCGGCACCGCTGTAGATCTCGAGGCGAATGCGGTTGATCCCGAGATCATTGAACGCGAGGTTCATCAGGGCGTTCTTCCACCCGTCGAAGCCAGGTTCCTCCTGCCCAGCCTGTGCAGTCGCCTCCCAGCCGGACATGACCTGGTACCGCGTGGCGGTGTCCAGCGTGATTCGGGCGGTGACCTGTGACGGCGGTGGCGGTGGCGGCGCCGGCGGGGGAGAGGGAGGGGGAGAGGGAGGGGGAGCCGCCGGGCCTTGGTCGATTTCCTGGCCGCTGCAGCCGTGCAACGCCATCAAGGTCATCGCCGCCGCGGCGACAAGGACTCTCCGGCACCGACCGAGTGACGGGCCCAAGGGCCATGATCGAAGCATCAATACCTCCCCAACACGGTCGAAGGGAACACCTGCGCGTACGGGTGTCATCGCTCAACTCACCTCGGCGCGGCGCCGGAGCCGCCAGAGCAGGGCGATGCCGCTGGCGAGCAGCAGCAGGGCCAACGCACCGAAGGGTTGCACTCCGCCAGCCAGCAGGGGTGCGTAAGCAGCAGCGGTCTTTTGGAGAGTGATCAGCACCGGGAGCGTCGGGCCACCCGTGAAAAGTAGCGCGAGGGACGTCGGGACGTCCTCCCGCATCATCGACACCGCGAACGAGATCACGACGGTTGGCACCACGAGACCCGCCACGCCCCACGGCGGGAGCGCGCGCAGTACCGGCACCACCAGCAGGAAGAGCAGGGGCACTGCCGGGACGAGGTAGCGGACGCCGGTGTTCCACTGCAGGTTGGCAAACTGGTTGGACGAGCTGAAGAGCAGCAGGGCGAAGCTGGCGAGCAGCGCGACCAAGCGTTCGCCGCGACTCGGATCTCCCGGGATGGACCGCACGAACGGGGCGGCGAGTGCCGCCATCAGGAGCGGACAGAAGGCGAAGAGCCCGTAGCGCAGGTCGAGCAGGTTGCGCCAGAGGAGGTCAAGGGACGGCCACGTGAAGCCGTTCATGCCGCGGACGCTGAACTCGGTGACTGGCATGTAGCGCTGCGCCGGGAACCACGGTGAACCAAAGGCGAGCCACTGGTATCCCAGCAGGACGCAGACCGGCCCGATGGCACCCGCCACGCAGGCGCCCCCGAACTCGACGGCCCCGCGCAGTCCCGCTCGGTGCCATCCCTCGACCACGGCCCACCCGCCGAACACGAGCGCGAGCGGCGCCGCGCTGTAATCCATCAGCAACCCGAGCCCGAGCAGGAAGCCGGCCCAGGCCCACGCGTGGCGTCGCGGTCGTGCCGGCTCCGCCGTCGGCCAGGTCAACACCATCCAGACGGCGACCACGAGGTGCGTGAGCAGCGCGTTCTGGTTGAGGAAGGCAGACCGAAAGAAGATCGGCGTCCCGAGCCCGTACAGCAGGGCAAGCCAGAGGGCCCAGCGATCATCGCGGTAGCGCGCCTGCAGGTAGACGTAGAGCAGCACCACGGCCAGCGCCCCGACGGGGGCCATCAGCCCCGCTTGCGTGATCAGCGCCGCCAGCGCCAGGCGCACATCGAGTCCGCGCGCCCGCATCTCGTTCATCAGGTTGGTGCGATTCGGCCGGGCATCGCTGTAGGTGGTCGGCGGCTTCGGGGCCCCCAGCGCGGGCCGCAGGGCGAACAGGCCGGCGATCAGCGGCCGGGACACCGCGTAGGGAATGGCGCCGACCATGGACGCGCCGGGATTGCTGTTGATGTACCCGCCGCGACCCGGGATCTCGAACAGGTCGGGATGCAGGCCGAGGTAGGGGTCGACGCGCACCGAGAGGCGTTCGCCGAGCGACACGGCGAGATAGGTCTCCCGGACCACGTTGGTCGTGGCGAACGCGGCGTACACCAGCCATACGGTGAGGAAGAGCCGGACGGCCGTCGAATGTCGGGTCATGCGCCTCCAGTCAGTTGGCCCCGCGTGGCGTGCTGCCGCGTGGTTCCGCATCGGTCAGGGTCGGTACAGTACCCAACCGTTGTAGGCCACCCACAGCGCCACCGTGACGAGCAGCCACCGGTCCGAGAGCACGGTCTCGGTGGGGGTGCCACGGTCTCGCTGGTGTACCAGGTAGAGGTAGCGGAACACACCGTACAGGACGAACGGAATGCCGTAGCTCAGCTCTTCGGTGCCGACGCGGACCGCCGTGTCGGAGGTGAGCGAGTACATCAGGTACGACACGATCGTCACCGCGAGCAGCACCGAGGAGATCTGGTCGAGGAAGGGCGCGCTGTAGTGCGCCAACACGCTGCGATGGCTGGCCGAGCTGTCGCCCAGGACCGACAACTCGTGGCGGCGCTTCGCGAAGCCGAGATACAAGGCGAGCAGGCCGCCGCAGAGGAGCAACCAGACCGACGGGTGGACCGCGATCGCCGCTGCGCCGGCGAGCAACCGGAGCACGAAGAACGCGGCAATCGCGAAGACGTCGAGCAGGACGATCCGCTTCAGTCCCATGGAGTAGATCAGGTTGAGCACCAGATAGCAGGCGATCCATGCCGCGGTCATCCACCCCTCGCGGAGCGCAAGCGCCAGGGCAATCACCGCGAGCGTGACCGCGGCGCCGATGGCATGTCCTGTGCTGATGAGTCCCGCAGCGACCGGGCGCAATCGCTTGGTCGGATGGCTCCGATCGGCATCCCGATCGAGGACATCGTTGAAGGCGTAGACCGAACTCGCTGCAAGACAGAAGCTCAGGAAGGCCAGGAGTGCCGACTCGACGACGCGCAGGTCGCGCGCCTGCCCCGAAAAGAGCAGGGGCGCCAGGACGAAGAAGTTCTTCGTCCAGTGGCTCGGCCGAAGCAACCGCAGCCAAGCCCCGATACCGCGCTCGGCTTGGGGCAACTCGGACATGGAGGGGGGTGGCATGAGTATCCTTTCGGGCCAGTTCCGTGCCATCCGACCGCGCCATGCGCCGGCTCGCGGCCGCCTGGCCCCCACCGTGGAGCCGACCGCCTGATTCCAGCTAGCCAGCCCCCCACCGATGCCCGGCCGCACCACGCCGGCCACGCCGTGCGCCGTGCCCTCCTGTGGCTCGCGTTGGCCGTCGGCGTGCTCATGTCGCCCACAACTGTTGCAGAAATCCTACGCCAGTCCGGGGATCCGCCATCCGCCGCGCTCGTGTTCGGCCTCTGGCTGTTCAAGGGCCTGGTCGTGGGGCATGTCGTGGCGGCCTGGCTGCTGGGGCGGCACTTGGCTCAGCCCTCCCGCTCGGAGACGCCCCCCTCCGATGGCCGAATGCGCAGGGCTGTTGGGGCCCTCCTCCTGGTGGGACTTGTCCTCCGCCTGCCGGGGCTGAATGGCGGGCTCTGGTACGACGAGATCCAGACGCTGATGGACTATGTCCTTCAGCCCTGGGGTGTCTTGCTCACGACGTTCGACAGCACCAACCAACACCTCCTCTATTCCGCCGTGGCGCACGTCACCACCCAGGTGATGGGTGCGACCGCGGCCGGTCTGCGGTTGCCCGCGGTGCTGTTCGGCGTGCTGAGCCTGTGGGCCGCGGTGGCGTTCGCACGTCGATGGATGCCCTCGTCGCAGGCGTGGTGGTCGGCGGTGGTGCTCGCGGTCTCGTACCACCATGTCTGGTTCTCCCAGAATGCCCGTGGCTACACCGGATTGTTGCTCGGCACGCTGGTCGGCTCGACGCTGTTCCTCGAGCTGCTGCGCGGCCGGCCGGCCACGGCGGGCAGAGTCTGGGGCTACGGCTGGGTGATGGCCCTGACCGTGACGACGCATGTCACGGCACTCGTGGTCGTCGCGGCGCATGGTCTCTGCTGGTTGTGGCAGGCCCGTCATCTGGCCAGGGGGACGCCGCGCTGGGCCCCGTTCGCGGCGCTGGTGGTGTCCGGCTCGCTGGCGGTGATGCTCTACGCTCCCGTGTTGCCACAGCTGTTCGCCGCGGTCACTACGTCGGGCACCGCCGTCGCCGGCGTCGAGTGGCAGAGCCCAGGCTGGTTCATCGCGGAGGCCGTCGCGGGGCTGGTGCGTGGCGTCCCCGCGGGTGCCGTCGTGGTGCCGGTGGCGGGACTCGTCGTGCTGGCGGGTCTGGCGGAGGTCGCGAGACGCGATCGTGTCGTCACGGCGATGATGTTGTTGCCGATGGTGCTGATGGCGGTGCTGCTGGTCTTCACCGGCCACAACCTCTGGCCGCGTTTCTTCTTCTTCGGTGCCGGATTCGTGGTGCAGTGGGCCGTGCACGGTGGCTTCGTGGTGCTCGAGCGCCTGATCCCGCGCTTCGCGACGCGGATCGCCAGCAGCGGGCTCGCGGTCGTGTCGCTCGCGTCGCTCTTCCTCTTGCCGCGGGCGTGGGCGCCCAAGCAGGACTATCCGGCCGCCGCGGCATGGGTCCGCGAGCACTCGGCGCCAGAGGATGTGGTGCTCGGCACCGAGATGATGGCGCTGCCGATGAACACCTGGCTGGGGAACACCTGGCCGATCGTCATGAACGCGACCGAGCTCGAGGCCGCGGAAAGCGCGCGTGGTGCGACCTGGCTGCTTTACACCTTTCCGATCCGCGTGCAATCCACGATGCCCGACCTGTGGCGCACGATCCAGGAGCGGTACGAGGTGGCGCACGTGGTCCCCGCGAGCATCGGGGGCGGGGAGCTCGTCATCATGCGCCGTCCGCCGAGCGCGCCGGCACCGACCAACCGCGAGTGAGTCGCCCTATCTGACGCGGGCCAGCGAGTCGCCCGCCCCGAACCAGTACCCGACAATTTCGCCCACGGCCCACGCGGACACGTACACCACGATGAATGGCAGGGTGGTGGCCACGAGCACCGGCGACACGCCCTTCCCCAGATTGGTGCGGAGAATCCGCGCCAGCAGGAGCGGCGGCAGCGCGAACGCGGCCAGTCCCATCATCACGCGGCGACTGCGCGGTGCCTCGCGAACGCGCGCCCCGGCGTACGACCTGGAGTAGAGGTAGCGCTGGCCGTTGTACTCCAGGAAACCGAAGTGCTTCTTGTGGCCCACGATCAACGTGGCGTCACAGTGCAGCGCGATCCCCTCGGCCTGCATCGCCTCGTGCAGCCGATTCTCCCATTTGCCCTCCGCGGTCACCTCGCGAGAGCGCGCGAGGAGCGCGCGGCGATACACGATGTTGTTGCCCGGCAACCACGCCGCCTTGCCCTCGGGCAGTGGCGGGAGGCAGGCGCTGTACTCGCACAGGAAGGTCGACCAGTCGAGCAGGCGCTGATCGGCCGCGTTGGCAATCGGGCCACCGACGACGTCGTGGCCGGCGGCCAGGCCGGCGAGCAACTTGCTTCCCCAGTCCGGCGGCACCAGGACGTGGTCCTCGATCACGGCCACCGCCTCGGCCTGCGCCTCGGCGAACGCGAGGTGGCGCATCTCCGGAATCGTCGTCTCTCGCGCGACCGGCAGGATGCGGACGTCGGGGAATCGTGCGCGCACCGCGTCGCGGACCGCATCACCCAGACGATCAACGACAAGCACCTCGAGTCGCACCGAGTCGCGCATCCGCTCGACCGCCTCAAGGCATCCCATCAAGTCATAGAGGCCGTTCACCGAGGGGACCACGACCGTGAGTTCGACTGGATCCATCACTCCTCCAAGACGTGGCGTGCGAGGTCGACATCGTCCCACACGGGACGACCATGGAGCAGGCGAAAGAGGAGGTTCTCCACCCGTTGGCCGAAGCGGATGCCAGGTGGCAGTGTCTCCGGGCCGATCGCGGGGAGTTTGACGCTGCGGATCCCCGCGAGGTTTGCCCCGGCGATATCCGTCAGGTACTGATCGCCGATCATCACGCTGGCGCGCGGCTCGAGGCCGAGCGTCCGGAGCACGGCCAATACCAGCGCGCCGTCGGGCTTGCGCAAGGGCACGGCACCGGCGGCGATGCGGTCGGCCACCTCGTCGGCGGTCCACGAGTCCTCGCCATGCTGGAGGCGACGGATCGTCACGACATCGTCGACGCGATACCCCTTCACGATCGGAATCTCGGGAAAGATGCGCCCCAGCTCGCGAAAACGCTCCTCGCCTGCGTTGGAGAGGATGGCATGCTGCAGCGTCGCGATCGCGGACAGGGTGCGGAAGGGCAGCGCCTCCGGGGCCAGCACGGTGTCGTGAAAGCGCGTCAGCGTGCCATCCACATCCCAGAGGATCCCCTCGATCGCGTGCCGGTGGATGAAGGCGGCATCGAGGCGATCGAGCGAACGCATGTGCCACGTCGGCTTGAGGTTCCCGAGCACCGAGCGCAGTCTGGGCAGGGTCTGCGCCATCGTTCCCAGCGGTGATTGCCGCGCCGCGAGTCGGCTCATGGGGCAAAGTCCGGCAGCGCGCCGCGACGGAAGGTGATGCCACCCACCGCCGCGAGCACCATCACGTAGCTCGCCGCGCCTGCCGTGACCACCACGCCGAGCGGAGCATCGCGCAGCGCCCAGACGAGGGCGGCCATGGCGACGGTGGCCAGCGCAACGCGCCGAAAACGCCACGGGGACGAGAGGGGCAGGCCGAGTCGGTGCGCGTACCGGGCCGCGAGGGCGGTGCGGAGGATTTCCGTCAGCAGCGTCGCGGCCGCGGCCCCGGCCAGGCCCCATGAGGGAATGAGCAGGATGTTGAGTGCCACGTTGGTGCACGCGGCCCACGTGGCGGTGAGCATCAATTGATCCTGCCGCTGGTAGGCAATCAGCGCGCCCTGCGACACGTTGCGAATCAGCGCGACGGGAATGGACCAGAGCAGGATCTGGAGCGGGAGGGCGGCCTCGAGATAGGCGGCGCCGAACACCAGGTCGATCACGCGGGGTGCCACGAGGAAGCCGCCGACCGCCACGGGGATGGCGCCTGCGAGCACCTGGGCCAGCGCACCATCGTAGAGGGCCGTCACCGCGGGCCGATCCTCGCGTACCCGCGTGAGCACCGGCAGCAGGGTCATCGTGTAGGTGGCGCCGAGGTTGAGGAAGAAGCTGATCAGCGTGTAGGCCGCGGCGTAGATCCCCACCGAGGCCGAATCACGAAAGATGCGCAGGAAGATGAAGTCGCTGTTGAAGATCGCCAGGCCAAGCATCGCGTGAACGATCAGGGGCCACGACGCCCGGAGCAGCGCGCGGACCTTCTGGGGGGCCAGCACGACCAGCAGCCTGCCGATGGCACGCGGCAACAGCCGCAACAGGAGCAGTGCGCCCAATCCCTCTCCTGCGATGTGCGCGATCGGCACGAGCGCCAGATCCTCGGGGCGGCGCACCAGGGCGAGCACCACGCCCACCATCACCACTTCGGTGAGCAACCGGCCAAGCGACGCGCGGCCCGCCTGCTCCAGTCCGAGATGCACCCATCGCGTGCCCAGCGCGATGATCGGCAGGGTGCACGCGAAGGCCGCGAGAATCGCCCCTTCCGGTTGCGGGAGCAGCGTGAGCCCCAGGGCCACGGTCAGCAGCGCCAGTGCGCCACCGACGAGGAAGCGGGCGCCGAGCGTGTCCGGCACGAGCGTGGCAAGGGCGTCGGGGGCGGCCGCGACCTCGCGGACGCCGAGGGCATCGACGCCGCAGTCCGTGAGGAACGTCAGGTACAGGAGGATGGCGGTGGCCAGGACAATGACGCCGTACAGCGAGGCGCCGAGCGTGCGCGCCAGATATACCGTGGCGGCGAAGGCCACGATGCGGGCAACGGCCTCGCCCACCCCGAGCGTGAGGAAGCTCCGCCCGACCGCCGCGTCATGCCGCGTGACGGCTGGTGGCGTCATCAGGGTGTTCCGGTGAGCGTGCCGACTGCTTCGCCGAACGCCCACGCGGCCAACAAGGCGAAGAGTGCCGGCGTCGCGGCGAGGTAGCGCAGGCCATCCCCACGGCCCACGTGCACCTTCGCGTGCCGCGCCAGGAGCACCATCGGCACCAGCGGTGACGCGAGCGCGAGGAGCGCGCGCTTGCCCACGCTGATTTCCCGCGCGCGGATGTAACCGTAGAGCCGGCCCCAATGGAACCGCTCGACCAGGGAGGCCTGCAGCGGCTTGGGCGTCCGGTGGTGGTCGACGATCAGGTCGGGCGTGAGGAAGAGTGCCTCGCCCTGCCGGTGCAGTTCCCAGTGCACCGTGGGTTCATGAAAGCGATCCGCCCACAGGTGCCGCGTGTTCTCCAGCGCCCGTCGCTTGTAGCTCACGTTGACGTCGCTGACCCAGGCGGCGGGACCTGCGGCAAAGGGCAGGGCATACCGCGAAAAGTCGCAAACGTAGAGCGCCCAGTCGAGAAGCCCCGAGGGCGCAGGCTCGATGGCGCCGCCGATCACGGCCCAGGGTTGAGTGTGCAGCCGCACCACCGTGGCCGCCCAGTCCGGCCGGGGCACGCCGCGATCCTCGAGGATGGCCACGATGTTGCCGCGGGCGACTTTCAGGGCGGCGGTTCGGCGACGATCGTAGAGCTCGTGCTGCCCGCCCGCGCTGGCGATGGGGCGCGCGGTGGGGACCTTGCCGAGTGCGAGGAACTGCACGCTCGGGAATCGTGACTGGAGGGCGAACAGCGAGGCCACGCTCTCATCGAGCGGCACGAGCACTTCCATGGACGGTGCCTCGTGCTGACTGCACAGTGCCGTGAGGAAGCGCTCCAGCGCGAGGCCGCCCTCCACGACGGTCACCACGATGCTGAGCTCGGGCGTTTCCAGCGGCCGCACGGTGGAGCTGGCGGTGGTGCTCAACGCATCGGGCCGAGCGGCGGGAGCTGGACCACCTGGCGGGACTGCGCGCTCTGCCGGATGGCGTGGGCCACTTCGACGGCGCGGAGCCCGTCGTGCCCGTCCGCGAGCGTGCCGCCCGTCGCACCCTCCATCCGCGCGACGAACTGCTCCAGCTCCTCCGCGAACGACAGCTGCGTGGTGACTTCCCACGACTGCAGCTTCTCGCGGAGGATGACATCGGGGTAGAACTTGCGCGTCGTGCGGCGCCTGGCGCCGGGGCGTTCATGCGTGATCAGCGTGTTCCGCATCGGGCCGTAGGAGCCGCGCACCATCCCCAATTCGCCGTAGACCTCGACGACCACGCGAAACCCCGCCCACTCGTTCCAGGTGGCGTGATAGCTGGCCGGGATGCCCTGCTGGTTGTGAAAGATCGCGATGGCGTTGTCCTCCGAGCCTGGAAGCTTCCAGACGCGTTCCGACGCCGAGCCGTAGACCTCGGTGATGTCGCCCAGGAAGTAGCGACCGAAGTCGGCCATGTGGATGCCGATGTCCATCGTCGCGCCACCACCCGATTCCGGCATGCGGTATTGCCAATCGGCGCGGAAGTTCGCCAACCCGTCGTGTCCGCCGAAGAGGCGGACGTGGTCGAGCGCCCCGATCGTCCCCGCGTCGAGGATGCCGCGGATGTACTTCATCGAGGGGAGCAGGCGCTGGTTGAAGCCCACCGCGAAGACGCGCTCGGCTGACACCGCGGCCGCGACCATGTCGCGGCAGCTCGTGACGGAGTTCGATAGCGGCTTCTCGCACAACACGTGGAGGCCTCGCTGGAACGCCTCGACAGCTGCCGCCTCATGGACATGGATCGGCGAGGAGATGATGACGGCGTCCAGCGGCTGGTCGAAGAGGGCGTCGAGGCTGGTCACTGGGATTGCCCCGCCGACGGCCGCAGCTGCGGCGAGCGCCTGATCGGGGTCGAACACCGCCGTGAGTGCGGTTTGGGCGTTCGCGTGGACCGTGCGAGCGCGCAACCGACCGATGACGCCGGCGCCGATGATTCCGATTTTGTGCACCATGGGAGGACCCACTCGTTGTACGGTGAGGGCAGACATCCGACCGGTTGCAGAATCCGTGCCCCCGGCGGGGCGGGGATGGCGCCCGTCGTCTTGCATCGCCCCCGACTGACAAGACCCCGGCTGGGCGAGGCCCTCCCGCCGGGGTCTTGGCGCAAACGGCTGTCCGTGGCAGCAGCGCGGCATGGACTGTCTGATTAGTAGACAGTTGGATTGTACGTATGTGTCGAGCCGGATTTGGACGCGTTAATTAAGCTATTGCTGCAAAATAAGTTGCCAAGTTCTTTGTCAACCGATTTTATGATGGCATCGCCCTTGCCGATTCTATACAGTAGATCAGACCATGGTACCGATTTCCAGGTCGATCACCGATGTCGTACGCTGCCCAGAGCACACCCGGGGTGACCCGGGGTCGCAGAGCCAGGGGACTCCCGAGCATTCCCAGCGGGATTGCGAGTCCGCCCAGCCGCCAGCGCGGAGCTTCCCACAGTGGGGAGTCTCGTCCGGCGATCTCCGAGATCGCCGGGCTCCACGTCCCAGGAGCTGGCTGAATCATGAGCTACATCATCGACACCTCCCGTTCCCTCGTCGCCCTCCGCCATCGGATGCAGGCGGCCTGCGCGACGCTGCTGCTCCTTGCCGGGTGTGGAGCGGGAGACAGCTCCAATCCGATCCTGGTTGACAACACCGGCTCCGTCACGCTCCTCGTCAGCGGATCGGGTACCCAGGGAAAGCTGCAGGCCATCCTGAGCGGGCCTGGCGGGTTCCAACAGCAAGTGAGCGATGCGGGTCCGATCACGGGGCTGCCGCTCGGCAGTTACCAGATCCGGTTCCTCCCCACGCTGGTTGATGGCGATCGCTGGGCTCCCAGCGCTGAATTCCAGACCATTCTCATCGCCTCCCCCGACCAGCCGGTGGCGGTGTCTGTCCAGTACACGCTCGCCAGCGGCACGCTCGATCTCCGCGCCGAGGGCGTCCCGGCGGGCACCGATCCGGTGATCCGCGTGACCGGACCCGGTGGGTACAGCCGCGATGTGATGGGAGCCACCACCATTCGCGGTCTGGAGCCCGGCGCCTACACCATTTTGGCCAACCCCGGGAACGTGGGTTCGGCCGTCTACCGCCCAGCCCAGATGATCCGCGAGCTCCAGGTCCCGTCGAGTGTGACGCCGATGCCGGCCGTCATCACCTACCAGCGGGTGCTCGGCACGCTTGACCTGGTGGCCACGGGGCTCCCCAGCGGGGCGATCGCGCAGTACACCATCACCGGTCCCGGAAATTTCCAGGCGACGCGTACCGGCACCGCCCACCTGACGGCACTCGACCCGGGGACCTACCTGATCACCGCAGCGCCGGTGCCCTTCCAGGGGAACACCTGGTCGCCGACCACGACCAGCATTCAGGCGTCGGTGGACACCGGCACCACGGCGGTTGCCGTCGCGCACGAGATTGCCACGGGTGCGCTGGCCCTGGAGGTGGAGGGGCTGCCGGCGGGTGTGAACGCGCCGGTGGTGAATGTGTCGGGACCGGCCGGCTTCGTCCGCGACCTGAACACCAGCGAGGAGTGGGCTGGGTTGGCCCCGGGGACCTACCACGCGCGCGCCACGGCGTTCGTGCAGGGAGGGCGCCGGTATGCTCCGGATCAGGAAGAGCAGGACATCCAGGTCGCCCGCAGCACGAACCCGAGCCGCGGCAAGGTTCGGTACTCCGAGCT
Source organism: Gemmatimonadales bacterium (assembly GCA_033764505.1). Classification (GTDB taxonomy): domain Bacteria; phylum Gemmatimonadota; class Gemmatimonadetes; order Gemmatimonadales; family GWC2-71-9; genus Palsa-1233. The sequence continues at coordinate 134,012 of JANRIW010000012.1, read as the reverse complement.
CAAGGGGAACTTGGCGCTCACCCTCAGCGGTCTTCCCGCTGGCGTGGCGGGCCGTGTGGTCGTGATTGGCAGCGGATTCGCCGACACGGTGTACGCGAGCGGCACGCTAAGCGGACTCCCGGCCGGGACCTACACGGTGGTGGCCTCCAGCATCTCGGCGGGTGGGACAGTCTACGAGCCGGCGCCGAGTTCGCAGGCCGCCTTGGTGGTGGCGGGCGAGGTGGTCGCCAAGTCGGTGGCCTACGCGGCCGTGGGCGCCACCACGGGGGACTTGAGCATCACGCTGTCGGGCCTGCCGGGGTCGACTTCGGGCGCGGTCATGGTCAGCGGACCGAATGGATTCAGCCAGGCCGTAACCGCAACCACTACGCTGAGCGGGCTGGTGCCGGGGAGCTATACCATCGCCGCCGCGAACGTCGCGGCGGGCGGCGCGAGCTATCAGCCGACGCCCACGACTCAGGTCGCCACGGTCGTCGCCGGCGCCACCGCGGTCACGACGGTCACGTATGCGGTGCCGTCGCCGACCACGGGGGCGCTCACCATCACGCTGTCGGGCCTGCCGGGTTCGACGGCGTATGCGGTCGCGGTCAGCGGACCGAATGGCTACAGCCAGGCCGTGACCGCGACGACCACCTTGAGTGGGCTCGCACCGGGAAGCTATGCCGTCGGCGCCGTGAACGTCACGGCGGGCGGCGCGACATACCAGCCGACGCCCGCGACGCAGGTTGCGACCATCACCGCTGGCGAGACCGCCACCAGGGCGGTGACCTATGCGGTGGCTGGGCCGACCACGGGTGGGCTCACTGTCACGCTGTCGGGACTGCCAGGCGGCACGGCCTACCCCATCGCGGTGAATGGGCCGAATGGCTACAGCCAGGGGCTGAGCGAAACGACCACCTTGAACGGGCTCGCCCCGGGGAGCTACACCGTCATCGCCGCGAACGTGACGGCGGGTGGTGCGACCTATCAGCCGACGTCCGCGACGCAGGGCGTGACTGTCACGGCCGGTGCCACCGCGGTCTCGGCGGTGACGTATGCGTCGTCGTCGCCGACCACGGGTGCCCTCACCATCACGCTGTCCGGCCTGCCGGGCGCGACGGCCTACGCGGTCGCGGTCAGCGGGCCGAATGGCTACAGCCAGGCCGTGACGGCGACGACCACGCTGAGTGGGCTCGCCCCGGGGAGCTACGCCATCGCCGCCGTGAACGTGACGACCGGCGGTGCGACCTACCAGCCGACGCCGACGACGCAGAGTGCGACCGTCACCGCCGGCGCGACCACCACGCGGGCGGTCGCGTACGCGGTCCCCGCGCCGACCACGGGCGCCCTCACCGTCACGCTCTCGGGACTGCCTGGCGGGACGGCATACCCCATCGCGGTGAGCGGGCCGAATGGCTACAGCCAGGGGCTGAGCGCGACGACCACGCTGAATGCGCTCGCCGTGGGGAGCTACACCATCGTTGCCGCGAACGTGACGGTGGGTGGCGCGACCTATCAGCCGACGCCCGCGACCCAGAGTGCGAGCGTGACGGCGGGCACCACCACCAGCAGGAGCGTGGTGTACGCTGCGGTCGCGGCGCCCGCGCCGGCCACGATCACGGTCGACACGACCACGCGCTTCCAGACCATGGAAGGGTGGGAAGCGACGGCGCAGACCGGCCACCTGGAGCCCGGTGGCGCGGGATGGCAGTCGTCGCTGATGGACCAGGCCGTGAATGACCTCGGCCTGAATCGCATCCGGCTCGAGATCAAGAGCGGCCTCGAAGGGTCGGCGAGCTACAACTACACGCCGGTCAACGACAATTCGAACCCGAACGTGGCGAACCTCGCGGCGTTCAACTTCACGACGCTCGACAACGTGATCGATGTGGTGGTGAACCCGATGCGGGCGCGGCTCGCGGCGCGCGGCGAGGCGTTGTACGTGAACCTGAACTACGTCTCGTTCGCCAACAGCACGCCGAACTTCCACGCGACGAATGCGGCGGAGTACGCCGAGTTGATGCTGGTGACGTTCCAGCACATTCAGTCCAGGTACGGCTGGGTGCCGGACGCCATCGAGGTCATCCTCGAGCCGGACAACGGCACCAGCTGGACCGGCACGATGATCGGCAACGCGATTGCGGCGACGGGCGCCCGCCTTGCGGCCGCCGGCTTCCACCCGGACTTCATCGGCCCCTCGACGATGAGCATGGCGCAGGCGGTGCCGTTCGTGAACCAGATGGTGGCGGTGCCGGGCGCGCTGAACTATCTCAGCATGATCTCCTATCACCGCTACGCCGGCGTGTCCGATGCCAACCTCTCGGCGATCCGCTCGAAGGCGGCCCAGTACGGCCTGCGGACGGCCATGCTCGAGCACATCGGGAGTGGCGTCGAGGATCTCTACAAGGACCTGACGATGGCCAACGTGTCGTCGTGGCAGCAGTTCACGGTGGCGTTCCCCACCGCGGACGACGGCGCCCAGTACTATCTCATCAGCGGCGGCCAGCCCGTCATCGCGAGTCGCACGAAGCAGCTGCGGCAGTACTTCCGCTACGTCCGCTTCGGGGCGCAGCGGGTGGCCGCGACGAGCATCAGCAGCGGCGTGCGTCCGGTGGCGTTCACCAATCCTGGCGGTGGCATGGCGGTGGTGCTGCACGTGGATGCCGCGGGTAGCTATTCGGTGTCCGGCATCCGGCCGGGGACCTATGCCGTGGAGCTGACGAACGGGGCCGGGACCCGGAGCACCCTGCCAAACGTGACGGCGACGGGGAGCAACTCCGTGACCGTCGCCCCGAGCCAGACCGGCGTATTGACGCTGTACCGGCTCCCCTAGCGCGAGACGGGCCGAGGCGGCGACGCAGCGCCCCACCGATCCTGTGATCCGGTGGGGCGCTGTGTTGCGTCACGGCGTGCTACTGCCGCACCACGCGTGGCGAGTCCAGCAACAGCCAGGTGTTCGGGTCGAGCAGGAGATCCCTTGGCGCCGAGGTCGCCGGAATCATGAAGCGCTGCGTCGCCTGGGTCATCTCGACGGTGGTGACCCTCGGCGCACCGCCGCTGTCGGCCACGATGCCAACCTCAAGGCGCACACGATACGGCTCGCCCGCCTGGGTCTGCGCCATGTCGATCACCACCTGCCCGGCCGATGCATCGTAGCGCCACGTGGCCGTGACGACCGGCGAGAGGTTGCGGTGCAGCCACTGGTCGAAGAACCAGTGCAGCTCCTGCCCTGAGGCCTCTTCCATCGCACGGCGCAGGTCATCGGTCGATGCGTTGCCGTCGCGATGCGCGTGGTAGTAGGCACGGATCCCCTTCCAGAAGTTGTCGGTGCCGATCTGCCCCCGCAGCATGTGGAGCACCCAGGCTCCCTTCTGGTAGACGAGGTTGGGGATGACGTTCGTCAGGTCGCTGATGTTGTTGTGGACCACCGGCGTGTTGAGCCGCTTCTCGGCGGCGAGCGCGGTCACGCGCGCGCGCTGGAGCCCGGTGACGAAGGCGTCGCGTCCGTCGTAGTGCTCGGTGTAGAGCAGGGTGAAGTACGTCGCGAAGCCCTCGCTCAGCCAGGCATCATCCCAGTCGCCCTCGGTGACGGCATCACCGAACCACTGATGGGCAATTTCATGGGCCACGATACCGGTGGCGTTGCGATCGAGGATCGATTCGCCATAGAAGATCACGCTGGCGTGCTCGGTGCCGCCCCCGCCGAAGGCCGCCGAGACATTGGCGAGCTTCTCGTAGCTGTAGGGGCCGATGCGGTCGCTGAAGAACTCCAGCGCCTTGCGGGATGGGGCCTCGAAGGCCGCGATGCCGCGCTCCAGGTCCTGGTGTGGCACCCAGGTCTGGAGTTCCACGCCACGCACGCGTCCGGCGTAGTGCACCCCGAACCGGGCCACGCCGATCGCGTTCAGCCACGAGGCGATCGGCACCGACTGCTTCCAGTGCGTGGTCTTGCGGCCGTCGCCGGAGGAGCGCTCCGATTGCAGCAGGCCATTGGCCACCACCATGTAGTGGTCCGGTGCGGTGATGACGAACTCGCTGGTGGCCTTGTCGGAGGGGTGGTCGATCATGGGCAGCCACTCGCGTGCCTTGTCGGGCCAGTTCCAGGAGAAGAAGGCGCGTTCCTTGTACCGATTGAGCCCAATCGACAGCCCGCCTGCGGGGATGCCGTGGTACGCGATGGTCACGCGCTGCAGGACGCCGGCCGTGGTCGAGGCGGCGAGGGTGATGTGCAGCCGGTTGCCGGCGTGCCGGAAGCGGAGGGGCGCACTGTCGCTGGACACCGCGGTCACCGTCATCCCCTTGGCGCCATTCGGGGTGGCGAGGTCGAGGAAGAACTCGCGGAGGCCGCCCTTGGTGAAGCGGATGCTGACGGTCGCCTCCCCACGGATCGCATCACTGGAGTCGGTGAGGGTGAGCGCGAAGCGATAGTGCTCGAGGTCCACGCCCGGCTGCCGCGGATAGGTGTCGCGGAACGGGCCGGATGGCGTGGCCAGCAGGCCCGCCCCAAGGAGGAGGGACGTCAGCAGGGGCATGGGGCACTCCGCGATTGATTTGGGGACGAGGAAGGGTACTCGGCGAACTTCACCGTGGCTGCATCACATCGGGTACATCTTCAATTCAGTCGCGCGCGTTCGATGGCCATCCAGTGATCGAATAGCTGTAGACGCCTGCACCACGGTACTCAACCGAAACCCGCTCCGTTAGCCAGGCCGCGTAGTCGTCCCCGCGGCCATCCCATGCCCGAAGGGAACGCGCGACGGCAAGGGCGCTGTCGGGGCCGACCACGACCTCCTGGATCCTCACCAGCGTCTTTCTCGCCCCGGGTGGCGCGGCGAGCGGACCGCAATCCTTGACCTCGGCAAGAGTGCTCTCCACATGCCAGTGCCGATGTGCCAGCAGGTTCTTGCGGCTGTCTGCGTTGAGGATGCCGGAGAGCGCGGGACCGCAAATGAGGAACTCGGCCGGACCAGTGTCGACCGTGAGGCGCATGCTGATGATGGCCCCGAGGAGCTCCCAGTCCCTGGGAACGAACTGGAAATACTTCGCGGCGATCTGTTGGGTCGTCAGTCTGGGCGCAGGATCTGGATGACTGGCGCAGCCGGCGAGTGCGAGTGCGAGTGCGGCGATGCCGAATCGGAGCATGGTGTGCTTGAACATGGGGAGGGTTCCTGTGCGTCGGCGCGGGTGACGCTGCTTTCCGGATTACCTGAAGGCTACTCGTAGAATGGCAGGGACGGAGGATTTGGCGACCTGACTGCCCCTAGTGTTGTGGCACCACGCCCCCGAACACCCGCCACACGAAAACGCCCCACCCGGCCTAAGGCCAAGTGGGGCAAGCATTTCGTTCATGGGCCCGGCGCGACTCGAGCCGCAGGCGAGCGAGCCCGCGCAGCGGGCGCAGCTCCACGCGCGACCTCTTGCTCCGGAGGCAGTTCACTGGGGCCCCTGATTTCGGCATCCTATCGCCGCAACCCCAGCAATATCAAACTTGCGCCCGGCTTCTTGACTCGGGGACGGCGCACGCGGCGACAGAAAATCGGTAGCAATGGACACACTTGGGACACACCCGGGGCAATGGGTCCGGGCGACGGCATCCCGGTTCATTTGGGCGAGCGCCACGAGCGGGCTATCCGCGAGATCATCGGCGTGCATTGCTCCTCCGGGGCATGGGTAGCGCACGATAGGGCCACCCGATCAACGCAGCGTCAAATTGGCGCGTGCGGGACTGGGCCTGGGGCGTAGGGTGTCAAAGCGGCGCAGCGGATAGCGAGGGGCTCGGAGTACCAAGAAGTGACCTAAGCGCACACGCGCAAGCCCAGTGCCCATGCGGCTTTGACAGGATTTCGTGGCACGGCTGGTGCAACCTCTTGGGGTCGTCGTCCGTATCACTCTTAGGCCCAGCGGCCACTTCCGTAGTCTCCCCCGTCAATCGAAGCACAACCGGCCACCGCTCTCGGAGCGCGTGGCCCAGCCACACCCCGACGCCACCTCGCCGCGTCGTGGGTCACCCGTTCCGCAGGAGCCGCACGGCATGACCTGGACCGTTGTACCCGCTGCCAAGCGCAGCAAGCCGGACTCGATCCTTCGCCGACTCGGCACCGGCCCCGGTGAACACCGCCAACTCGTGGGCGTGTTCCTCGGTGTCGAGGAGAGTCGTCGGGGCACTCCGCTCTATCGCTTTCAGGAGGAGGGAGGCGGGGAGTTCCTGGTCCCGCATTACGCCTGCTTGAACCGACTCCGGTTCGACAACTACACCGGGCGTCTAGTCGCGCTGTCGTGCTCTCAGGGGCCAGCTACAGGCCCTCGGGGACGCGTCAAGAACATTCGGGTCCACCCATTCGAAGGCGTCGTTAGCGAGGCACTGGCGGCCCAGTATCCGGCTCTGACGGCTGGTAGCAAGCATCACCTTAGGCCGCTTGCTCCTCCGCTCCATGATGACCCTCTCGCCGATCCGTTTAACGCCGCTGCGATGGCGTATGCCACCGAACACCTTGGCCCCGTGGAGGGTTGGCGAGATGTCGCGCGGACTTTTCTGCGGGGTGGTTGGTGGGGCCGGCCACACGCCGGGGTCCTCGACTTTGTGCACGACTTCCCGTTTCACTGGCAGCAGCACCAGCCCGTCAACCTGCACAGGGAGCGTAGCCCGTGGGCGTAAGCACCAGACGGCGGCTCCACGGCCACGCGGCAACGATCGCCGGACAGTACATCCTCCCCCCGGACCCACTCTCCACGGACGACGAGTCCTGGCGTGACCAATACGAGCGCCTCCGCGAGGATGTCGCGGTGCTCGTTGTCGGTCGCTGGAGGGTAGATGAGGCAGCGCACCCGAGCTGCTCATACGGGCCCACAAGCCCGGACGCGGATATCCGCTCCCACCTCTGCACGACGGGTTACGACGAACTGATCCAGTCCTGTCGGCAGCGCCGGTGGTCGGATGACGAGGTCCGCGCCCGTGTCCTCCGCGCCCTCACGCGTGACCTACACCGCCTTCGCGGCTCAGGGCCCGACCGCGCTGGAGGGCACCGGGACCGCTCCCGACTTGGTAGGGCACTGAAGCGGCTCAAGATCAAGAGGTCCGACCTTGCTACTCGGCAAGCGTGGCTGGACGCGCGTCCCCTCTTGATGGCGGAGACCGGCGAGTCCTCCGATGACCTAGAACTTTGGCGGATGCGGACAGAGCCCGTGCAGTGCGTGTCGGTGAATGCGTCGAGCTCGGCTGACGGGCACGCCCCATCGGAGACCCTGGCGGACCCCCTGAGCCTCGCCGATGCGTTGGCGGATCTGGCAGACCCACGCGGGAACTATCACCATCCCGTCATGCGCGAGTACCTCGGGGCTGGGCACTCGATTCCCGAGGCCGTGGCGCTGTTGTCTCCACAGGGGCACGATCCCGAGAAACGTCGTCGCTTGCTGCAATCGATTGCGGAGGCCGCACCGGGCACCCTGGCAACCGTCGCCGCAGGATACGGACTCTCGCCCTCACGCTTGCCGCAGATCGTTGGAGAGGAACAGGCGCGACTCTCCCTGCGGATGATCGAGCAACTCGTGCAAGAGGGGTCGCCGATTTCAGGGGCCGCCCTCGCGTATCTCGATCAGGTGGCGGTACAGGGCAAGGACAAGCCTCGGCCCTTTCACCGGGAGGCTGCGGAGCTCGCTGCCACGATCCGTCGCCAGCAACCGAGCCGTTATCAGGCGGTGCTCGCGAAGGTGGCACAGTCTCGCAAGCTGGGCCGGGCGATTGATGAACTGTTGGCCGACCTTGCGCTGGCGGCACGTCGCGCTGACGAGGCTGGGAAGCCAGGAGGCGACTGGCAGGCGATCGGGTGGCGGCTTGGGTTGCTGGCGATGCTGGGAGGGGAGGGAGTGCCTGCCCAAGTCCGCTGATTAGGCGGAGGGTGTCCCCCGATGACCCGCGCACTAGAGGATGCGAGGGGTCGCCCGGACAGGCGGTTAGAAGATAAGGGTGGTAGTTGGAGTATTGGCGGGGGCCGCGCTGTTGGAATACTCTTCTCTGAGACTGCGATTTTCGTAGGCAGCTTTGAATCCCAGACCCCGGGTCAGGAAGGCGCATATCAGCAAAGACCCCCTAGGGGCCTCCCGGGCCCGGGTGGCCACCGGTACTCTCGGGACCGTGTCTCGAAAGGAGATCGTGGCATACCTTCGCAGTACGGGCACACTCGGATGGCTGGGTACGGCCCTCGTCCCAGGCATTATCGGGTATGTCGGGCTCTGGTGGGCACAAAGAGGTCACCCTGAACTCCAAGATCTGCGGGAGTGGTGGGCGGTCACCCTCATGACTGTGGTGCCTCCCACGGCACTCTTGGTCTGGCGATGGCGTGGTGCCGTACGCGAGATTCTCCGCAGACGGCTCACTGATGCGCAGGCGGAAATCGACAGACTCACCGCCAGGCTGGAGGATCAAGAGCCGAGCCTCCACGCTACGTACGATGGCATTGGCATGGGATTTGGCAGCGTTCGGGCGGATGGCACCTATGAGGGACTACTGATCACTGTCGGCAATTTTCGGATCACCAATCGATCGACCACGCGACCTGTGCAGGTGTACTTCGTATTGACCATCCCATATGGAGATACGCGGGTTGCTTTTGATGGTAGGGCACACCGCACATCGTTTCCACCCACACTGGCGATCAACGATGTCCTGCCCGACACCCTAGCGATCGCCCCGGCAGGGTCGGCCCATGGGACGCTCCGTTTTTTCGCGCCGGGCTCGTTCGACCTCGACAAGCTTAATTCGATGGCGCACTACCTACAGGCGTTCGAGGTGATCTCCGACCGCAAGGTAAATGTTACGTTCACACGCAAACCTCCCCTTGATAGCGTGCTTTCTCGACCGCCCCACCACACCGTCATCGCGAGGGAGTCCGACGCCATGGACTGACCTGCGCCTCCACCCATCGCCCAAGGAGCACGACAATGCAGGCCAAGTCGAACCGCCCGCTACTCATCGCCATCGCCCTCGGCCTCTGGGCGAACGTCCTCGTGCAGGTGTTCCCGGTGAAGCTGGCCCACGCTCAGGGGCTGGGGCTGGCGGAGGCGAGCTTGTCAAACATCGAGAGTGACTTGCGCAAGATTGCCCGTGGAACATGCATCAACGACAAGATTTGCTGAGCCACGCGCCTCCACTGAGTGACGCGCAGGGCCCCCCTACTTGTCCTGCCCGCTCGCCTGTGCCTCCCAGCGATTCATCTCCTCGGCGTTCGGCTTCCATCGCCCATACACGGACTGCACCATTGCCCCGCTGCCGTGGGCCAGAGCCGAGGCCACGGCCATCACGGGCACCCCAGCTCGCAGCAGGCGGACAGTGAATGCTCGCCGGGCGTCATGGAGGCGCAGTCCCTTCTCCCCGATCTGTTCTGCCGCTCTACGGTGCGCGTCACCGATAGCGAATCGCTGGACTCGTGGGGCAAGGAAACCGCCGCGCTTAGGTGCTGTCGCCATCATCCGTTCGACCGCCTCCCAGCCCCAGTCTGCCACTCGCACCCACCGTGTGCGGTAGTCGGTCTTGGTTCCTCGGGCGATCAGAAGTCGGTTCTGTACGTCGATGTCCTCCATGCGAACCCTCAGTAGGGTCGAGACTTCTAGCCCTGCGGAGTAGCACAGCGAAATGGCGTCGCGGTACTTCGGTTTGACTACAGCCAACAGTTCTTTAATGCGCGGCTCGGAGAGGAACCGATCCCGCGCTTTCGGCACAGGGGGCGCTTCCAGTAGCAGCAACAGATCCGCATTCGGAACCACACCCTCGCGGTAGAGAAAGCGCCACCAGAGCCGGAACGCGGCGTAACTTTTACGCGCATTTGGGCCTGCGAGGATTCTGCGATTGACGGTCGGCGCAGTGAGGTCGCGAGGATAGACGGGGCGCGTCGTTCCCCCCAGCACACGATTGACCGTTACGGCGTACTGCCGACGAACCAAGGGGCTCGGCTTTCCTCGCCGCGTCATCGCTTCGACCCAGGCCGCAACGAGAGGGCGCAGGTCCCGTTGCTCTAAGCGGTCGCGGATGCGATTTCGGACCTCGTTTACTCCCCCTGCGGTCAACTCCTGGTGCAAGAGTGACAGCGGGAGGCCGCCGCTCCGAACGAGCTCGACTAGCTCAGTTAATCCATGGCGGAGGCACTGCGCGATTGTGGCGTCGTATGCGTCTGCCAGGTCGCGTTCTTCCGTGCCACTCGCGAGGACGACCCATTTGTCGTGCAACTTGAACTTCAAGCGGAAGCGGTTCCGCGTCTTGTCCTTGTAGACCATCGCCACACCCTCCAAGAAAAATCGAGCAAGCACACCGAACCCCGGTCATGCCGACCCGGGGACGGTGCGGTGCGGTGCCGGTTAGCGGGTCGCGGTCATTGGTGCCAAGGAAAAGGCATCGGCGGGCCGGGACGCGAGTTCCGCAGCGAGCAGTCCGTGGATCTGAAGCGACGGGCCGAGCTGGCGGAGTGCTTCCATCGAGCAGGCCACCAGATCCGAGGTCGTGAGAAGGGCCAGGAGCCCGCGAAGGGTGGGGGCTCCCTCTGCCTCCAGCAGTTCGGCAAAGGCGGCGAGATCGGCAGTAGCGTCCGGGGTGTCGGCGGACAGGATGGCGGTCGGGGTCGTGGTCATGGTGCGGGGCATGGTCATTCCTCCTCTAGTCGGTGCGGGGGCCCGGAGTGGTCCCACGTCGCGTAGGCTGGTGGCGCAGCCGCCTCCGGTCGTCTGGTCCGTGGTTCGGGAAGTGGGGTAATCAGCCCCGCTCTGCTCCCAAGCGTCCCGGAAGACCTGCCTACGATTCGAAGCTATGGTACCGTACGGATTCTGTCAAGCCTGTGCAAATTGCGTAAGTCATTGTGAGGCAGATGCATAGCTATGATGCGGTGTCATAGTAACCCCGGCACTTTTGAGAATTCGTGACCGCCAAGCTGCACCGATTTCTAAAGTTTCCGCACTCGTGCCACTACTACAGATAGGGGGCAGTTACAGGGCGAGGGGCGCTAGCCCCGAGCCCGTGGGCGCGTTGCCCTGGCCGTTGGCCGGGGACGCTGAACGGTTCACCGCTCACCGCTTCGCGGTTCGCGGGGGCTGTCTGGTCAATTGGTTTCCCTTACCCCAACAACAGCAACAGTAGTGGTTGAGTGGGTCAGGAAAACACTTCCTCCAGATAGTCCCGCGAGCGGCTCTGCCGCGAGCGTGTACAGGCGCATGGCCAGCGAGGCGAAGCCTCGCGAGGCACGGCGCAGGCTACAGGAATGGCGCATTTCAGTTCGAACTGCTAACTAGTTCACACGTAAAGCTTTACAGGCATCCGCCTCCCGGCCCCAAGTAGGGGGGACTGGCCGCCTGCCCCCTGTCCCTTTCGCCGTCGCATCGATCCAAGGGGAGGGGGCCAGTGTAGCGGCATCCGGGGTCCGGCGGCTGCTGGCGAGACTCGGCCACAGGCTTCCAAGTGCCGGGGTCGAGGGCACCCCAACCAGCGCCACGACTAGGAAAACTGTCCAACGGCGGCGATACCGTGGGCAGGCAGGGTACCAAATCGGTCGAAATCGGGTCGCCGGGGGGCCCCTCCGTGTCACCGGCACCCCCTCCCGGTCGCCCACCCCCCACACCCGGGACGGCGGCGGCAAACAGTTACGGGTCCCCTTCTCGGCTGGGGATACGGAAATCCGATTCAAGGGGGAGGGTCGAACCTCCGCTCTCCGCCCCAGGCCCATCCCAAGAGTCCACCCCACAGAGGAAGCCACCATTGTCCATTCTCGATCCCGTCGTGCCCGTGACCTTCGCCCGGCATCGCCCGCAGTGCACAGCAACCCGCACGATGTGGCCGATCTCACGCTCTGAGTCGATGTGCCTCGCTTGTGGTGCTCGCACCACCGACGCCTGGCGCTCCGAGGGTAAGTGGGTGATGGTCGGGGAGCCCGGGAGGGATCGCGTTGTTCGGAGATGGGAACCACGCCTCCGCTCGCCGGAGTGGAAAGCAATGCGTGCCGACACCTCGATCCGACCGGCCACGCCGACTGCGGAACCGTCCGACTTCTACATCGGGCCGCTCGATTCCCCTGCGCCCGCCCCCCGCCCCATTGTCGTGCGACAGCTCCGTCCAGTCGTTCGGGCACTTCCCCGATTCGCTGAGGCCGCGTAGATGGCAAGTATCCCTCAGTACTCCGGCGGCTCGGCACTCGCGGATCTCTTGCGTGGCCTATCTGACGGCTACCAAGTGGGCGAGTCCATGCGACTCCAGCGAGCACAGGAGCAACTCGCGAAATCGCGGGAAGCTCGCTACGCCGACGAGGCGGCAGCGCAAGAGCGCGAGCGTGAGGAAGCTGCACGCCGTCAGCGGGCGCTCGATGCGGTGTCGGGCATCACGTCTGCTGCCGAAGTAGACACGAGCGAGCGGGTCACGACGCGTGACAACAGCGACGTGCGCCGGGGACTCGGAGACGCCAGCAGGGCGCTCCAGTCGTTGCCAGGGTGGGTGCTGAACGGGCAGATGCTCGGTGCACAGGCACCTCGCATCGCGGACGCCACCACGGAACGCTTTCGGGTCGTCGGGGACACGGCGCTCGACCGCACGCGCACCGATCCCGCCCTCCAGTCCCTACTGCGTGGCGAGCACACGCGAAAGGAACAGGACGCGGCAGCGCGTGCACTGGAGTCCCTGATTCCTGGGGCTGGCGCACTCGTGCGTGGTGGGGTCTCTCCCACGGCGGCGTTCTCGGCGATGACTGAGCGTGAGCGGGCCGCGTTGCGGTCCCTGACCGAGCGCGAGCAGCAGGCACAGACCCGCGCGGGGTTGGAGGAGGCCGCTCGCCGATTCAACGTAGATCCCACAGGGCTTGATGATGAGTCGTTGCGTGACATGGTGGACGCGGCGCGGGCAGCTCGCTATCGCCGTCCCGCTGGTGGCGGCGGTGGGGGTACGTCGCCAACATCGAAGTTGACGGCGCTGAACAATGTTGTCAGCAATGCGGAATCGGATCTCGCTCGCGTCGATCGCATCTATGCCAAGCGTCCGGAGGATCTGGTCAGCCCGTATACCGGCAACGCACGACCGGGCCAGGAAGGGCGACTGAATGCGTGGAAGGCGGACAGCGCCTCGCGAACCGACGCCGCACAGGATGCCGTTGCACAAGCCCGCGCCGACTATCAGACCGCCATCGAAACGGGCGAAGTTCCCAAGCGTGGCACGCAGGTCCGTAGTGGGTTCTTCGACACGCAACCGTCAGCGGCTCGCGCTGCGGAAGCGAAGCTCGCCGCCGAGCTGAATCAATTTGTGGTCGAGGTGAAAGCAAGCGCACTCCCTCCAGAGGAGCAGGAGCGGCGCATCCTTCAGGCCAACGAACGGTTCAACGCGGAAGTGCTGCGCAGCCGGGGAGCCAAGTAGATGCCCTCGATGTTCGACGATCTGCGACCGGGTAACGAGGCACCGGGCCCCAAGGATCTGTTCGCGGATCTGCGACCCGTCCGCCAGCTCCCCGATATCCGGGTCACCGCACCGGCTCCCCGTCCTTCCATCGCGGGGGGCTTGCGTCGTGCAATGGCGGTGGACGCTGAATCCGGTTCCAACCCCGAGGCACGGCAGGCACGGGACGCTGCACTCCAGACTGCAAACGCACGGGTCAGCACGGCCAAGGGATTGGTGCAGGACGCGGCAGCGTCTCCGGTACTCTTTGCCTTGGGTGGTGCCAGCACGGCGGGGAGCCTGGCCGAGTCGGCAGGGAAGCTCGCGAAGTCGGAGTTGCTGGAAACGATGGGCCGCAACCTTCGCACGAACGCGAGCACGTCACGCGACCTGATCGGAAGCACGGACGCCGCAGCGATCCCTTTTGCCGGGGGCGCGATTGCCGCGAACCTCCTCCCCTACGCGGGAGCCGCGAAGCTTGCCCCGTGGGCCGCCAAGGGAGCAGCAACGGCCCTCGCTGGCCGCACGCTGGCGAGTGCACCCGTGGACGCCGTGCAAGCGGTCAACGCGGAAGGCAGCACGGCGCAGGTGCTCGGACGCGGTGCGCGAGCATTTGGCGCGGAAGGCGTGGCAGATGTCCTCGACAAAGCCAGCACGAGCTACGGGGGACGCCTCGCCACCGAAGTGCTGACGAACGCGATCCCGGACGCGGCGTTCACCCTCGGGCCGCGTACCCTGCGAGCGGCGGCAGCATCCAACGCAAAGGTGCTGGCGAGCGAGACCGGAGCCGTGCGACTCGGCCCCTCACCCAAGACGCACAGTGACCCGGACGTTGCGGCGGTGCTCTCCACTATTGGCACGGGCGACCGTCGTGTGCGGAAGCCTCCCCGCTGGTTAAGCAGGAAGGAGCAGCTCTATACCCAGCTCGTGGACGAGGCCTATCCGCTCAAGAAAGCGGGCAGCGTGACAGGCGGCGGGGAATCACTGACGCACACCATTCGCCAGGAGCAGGGATGGGCAGGAGCGGCAGACCAGTACCTCGATGATGCATTGCGTCCGATTGTCGAAGGGGCATCAGGGCGGCTCGATGAGGTGATGGCCCTCGCAAAAGTTCGCCGCGACCTCGACCTCCGCACGCGTGGTGTCGCGTCCAAGACGGACATCCCCGAGGACGTACTGCTCCGAACGATGACGAAGCTCGAAGCAGACCCCGACATCGCGAAGGCGGCAGACGGGCTCACGGGTTTCTATCGCGGACTCCTGGCGCTGAAGCGCGATGCGGGCGTGCTGAGCCCGGCGCAGTATGACGAGATCGTCGCGAGCGAGGACTACTACTCGCCGTTCCTTCGCGAGTGGGATGCACGGATGCAGACGCCGGCAGTTGGCGGGTCGAAGTGGGCGGGCCGTGGTGCTGGCGTGCGGAAGATGGATCGCGAAGCAGCAGCCCGCGCCAAGACGACCGACCCGTTTGAAGCGGCGATCCTCGACACGCGGGAGACGTTCCGACGCGTGGCCAAACAGAAGGTGACCAACGCGGTCACCGAGGCCGTGGAGCGCGATCCTGACGCCCTCGCCGGGGTCATCCGTCCAGTGACGGCAGAGACGACCGGGCGCGGTGGTGAGATCATCAACCTGCTGCACGATGGCTCGCCTGTCGCGTACGAAGTGGTGGACCGCGACTTCTACAACGCCTTTGCAGCCTTCGACCCGATCCAGCGCACGATCTTCGGAAAGCTCTTGGGCGGGGCGCGGAAATCCCTGCAAACGGGTGTGACCATCTTGCCCGACTTCGCGGTCGCGAACCTGATCCGCGACAATGCTCAGGTCGCCGTGCAGAACACTCGCCTCGTGCAACAGGTGGTCGGTGCAGGAGCGGGTGCCGTCACGGGCGCGGTAGTCGATGACGAGAACCGTGTGCGTGGGGCATTGCTCGGGGCAGGCTTCGGCACGGGTGCGGGCGTCCTGTTGCCGCAAGCGTATCGGACGATGCAAGCCGTCGCGGACATCGCAGGCGGGAGCGAGGTCTACAGGGAGTTCCTGCGGCAAGGTGGCTCGACGCATGGCTACTACGGGCAGACGAAGAAGCCCGCCGAGATCCTGCGCGAGATGCGCGGACTCAAGCCGAGCATCGTCAAGCCGTCTCGTTGGTGGGGCGTGTTGCAAGCGATCGGCAACGCCTCGGAACAGGCTCCGCGTCTCGCCACCTTCAAGCAGGCGACCGCGAACGGGGCGACGGCGACGGAAGCCATCTCCCAGGCACGCGACGTGTCGCTCAACTTCGCGCAGTCGGGATCGGGCACGAAGGGCGTGACCAATGCCACCGCGTTCTGGAATCCAAAGGTGCAGGGCTGGGACAAACTGAGTCGGATGCTCAAGGACCCCAAGACGGCGACCGCTGCCGCTGCGGCGTTGACGGCTCCGACCATCGCGCTGTGGAATGTGAACAAGGACAACCCCGAGTACTGGGAGCGGCCTTTGTGGGAGCGCAACGCCTTCTGGTTGATCCCTCGGGAGGAAGGTGGATTCTGGCGGATGCCCAAGCCCTTTGAGCTCGGCTTCCTGTTCGCCTCACTCCCGGAACGTTTCCTCGACTTCCAGCACCGTTACCGCTCGCCGGATGACGGCGACCCCGGCGAGACCTTGCGCCACGGGATGCAGGAGATGGGTAGCTCCACCCTCGACGGCATTGTACCGATGCCCAACGCCATGCGTCCCGTGATCGAACAGGCCGCCAACTATGACTTTTTCCGTGGCCGTCCCATCGTCCCCAACACGCGGGTCGCTCCAGCGTACCAGTATGACGAACGCACGTCGGCAGCAATGCGTGCCCTGGGTCAGCTCACGGGCGCTTCTCCCCAGCGGCTGGAGCACATGGTCCGCTCTACCACAGGTGGGCTGGGTGGCGTGGCCCTCGACCTGGCCGACCGTAGCGTGCGGGCGGTGGGCGGGGAATCTGGACCTGTCCCGAGCGACCAAGGCCCCCCGGTCGTTGGCCTGCTTACGAAGCGGTTCACGACCAAGAGCACCGGCATGACGGAGACGGAGGCCGGGGTGCGTAGGCGGGCAGAGGGGGCCCAGACACTTCGCGCCACGCTCCGGAAGGTGGGCAAGGAGGACCCGGAGAAGGCGGCCAAGATGGAGGCCCAGGCAGCCGGGAAGCTGGCGGCTGGCGAGGAGTTGATCGCTATTGAAAGCGCCCTGCGGGAGTTGGCATCCGAGCGGCGGGCGGTGGCCTTGGACCGCTCCCGGTCGTCTGAGAAGCGGAAGGCGGATCTGGAGGCGCTAGACGCGGAGCGGCGGGCGCTGGCCAAGGAAGGGCTGCGGCTCAGGGCGCGGGGGCGGTAGGCGGGGGAACGAAATATGCAGTGTTCGGCCCGCCACACTCACGCGAAGTCGTAAGCCGGTGGTATTCTACATCAGTGCAGTTCCAAACCGCCCAAGGGATTATGAGCTGATGCCAGACATTCCGAAGCACAAACCGATAAATCGGCAAAAGTCCGGGTCGCAGTCCGTCACGTTCAAGTTTGAGCGATCCGAGGCATATCGGAATATCCATGTCGATGGGGCGTGGGGCGGCGTGACCGCCCACCGCCTGATCCATATGGAGCTTTTCAGTGAGTTCCAGCCGCCCCCGAGAGAAGCGAAGTACACGCTCCACGAGGACGGAAGGCTGGACGAGCACTCCCGCATTGAGGCTGGGTCGGTGACTCGTGAGCTGGAAGTTGGGGCGTTCATGAATGTTCATGTCGCGCGGGCGTTGGTTGCGTGGCTGGAAGAGAAGATCAAGCAACTCGATGAGCTTTCGGAATGAGCGGCCCTGCACGGTACGGCTCTCTGACCAAGGCTTCGTCCACTGCGGTGGTCCTGACGGGGGCCCTCGTGTCTGTACTCAGTACGAGTTCCCCTATGCCGCGACCAGGCCCCTTGCCTCCCCAAGGCGTAGCCACGAGCGAGGTCCCCTTGAAGGACTGGGTAGCGGAGAAGCGGCAAAGCTGGTCCCCTTCGACCCCCGACTCGCGGCCTACTGGTGCCGGAGGGGACCGGAGGACGGAGTCTGAGCTACTCCGGGAGGTTAGGGAGAGGACAAGGAAGCCAGGCTGGGACGGAGCTGGGGCGCCCGCGGTGGGCAAGGCGGTATTGGCGAATGCTGCTCGGGTTTTGCGAGCTCTCCGTGAAGTTGCACCGCTGCCGCTCATCAGCGCGGATGACGATGGGAGTATCGCGTTCGATTGGAAAGCAAGCCGAACCCAAGCGCTCTCGCTCAGAATTCACGGAGGCAACCGTATTGGATATGCCGCGCTGGTGAACGGCGAGCCTCGCTTTGGAGTTTACGAATCGACCGAGCTACCACCGCCCGACCTTGTGGAGCACGTCAAGCGGGTGGCAACAAAGCGTGTCTGAAGGGGACGTTTCCCCGACCGTCGCAGGGGACGAACCCATCAGCCGTTTCGCTTGGAAGGATGACCACTTCGATCGAGACGGTGACCCGACGTGGCAGCTATTCAAGCCCCAGCGAAACAAGGAGCGCGAGGACCGCCGTTTCGAGACTTCGGTACATCGTGGCTCGGGAGAGTCGAGCGCGGAAATTTGCAGCACGGGGCGACGGATATGGAGGGATGCCCTCCTCGGACGAGCCGACTTGGTTGCGGACGATGTGACCGGCCCTCGGGTAGGGCTCGCGATTGACCCTGACCCTCCGCCTGAGCGGCATGCGGCGATCGTGCGTTGGGCAGAGGGGGACGACGAACTGAGCAAGATGGATCGTCGGGCCAAGGCGCTGGCGATGGCGAGCAAGGCACGATACGTTGCCTGCCCTGAGTGAACACAGCCGCCCCTTTAGTGGTCCACCACACCTGGCAGGCCTCTCTTGATCCGCAAGAGGGGTCTTTGCTTTCTACTCCACCAGGGACCACTAGCGCCCGCCTGACGTCTCTCCCGTCTCCGGTGGCAACTCCGCAGGCGGTGACTCCCTAGGTCCGGTGATCGCCTTCCACACGTCCCCCGCCCGCACCCACAGCCAGACCACCCCAAGGAAGAGGCCGACCGCGATCGCCAAAGGGATCAGGACCGGCGCGGCGAACAGGAGCACGACCCAGAGCAACTTGAGCAGCACGGCAAACACCACGATACCGATGATCCAGCCCATAGCACCGCCATTGAAAGGGGTCCGGGAAAGGTAGTTCCAGGGTGCGACAGCCACCCAGCCTCCTCGGTCAAGGTGCCGGTCAATCAGAGTTTCGGGCAGCGTGTGCTATGTAGGTGAATGGTTGGAGGTGTAACGGAACGGCCGCCAAGGTCGTCTCGTATGATAGACTTCGGAAGTCCCAGACGCGGAGGCCAACGTGGTTGATTGCAAGGTGCGCCCATTCGTCGTCGGTCGAGTTCCCTTGACCGATACAAATCGTGCGCAGAAGAAGGGGATCTCTAAGGTGAAGGCAGCGCCCAAGGGGCAGACCAGCGAATACACTGAGCGGATCAAGCGCGCCATCGAGCGCACACATCCATCTCGTAGCGGATCGGAACCGAAGCCTAAGAAGTAAGGAGCCGCTGGACCTCCCCGAGGAATGCGCCGGTGTCGGCGTAGTAATTTGGAAATGCGTTCGGCAACGCCGCGAGAGAATCGACTGTAACGAGTACAGCCTGCTTGGACGGATCGTCGGCGATGTCCTTCTCGACTCTCAGGTATTGTTCGTTAGCGATGGCATCCTGCCCTACGCCAAAACCCCAGACCTTCACGACCCCGGTTTGCGTGTCGAGCTCAAGTAGGAAGAGCTTCTCGCTCTGGACTTCAGTCGAGATGTGCTGCACAACGGCCTTCATACTTTGTAGCGCCCGGACCACCCCCAGTTCACGCGCCAGTTTCTTCAATTCGGCAACTAGGGGTTCCCGCTGGAGGTGCGCGTTGGGCACGCGGGGTGCGCTCTCTCGAAAAGCAATTGCATTCGCCATAAGGACGAAGAACCGCCTCCATTGGTCGGAGCCCAGCCCGGATTTCAGCGCTTGGTGGGTGAACGCACCGACAATCTCAACGGCTGTCGCCCACACGTGTTGTAGGTGCGACCGCAGCTGGATTTCGACGCGCATGCCTCCATAGAGCGTATTTAGTGCTTCGGTGCGCGTACCGTACTTGTAAACAAGGTGTAAGCCACGGTAGCCATCCCCCTTTGGCTCTGCGATGTAGTCATACACCTCGCAGCATTGCGGCCGGCTCCGGTCCGTGCTTTCGATGCTTTTTGCGTACATGCCGTAGAGATCTCGAAGAGCCGGCATGTCCTTCACCACAGCGCGGCATCCTCCAGTGTCCTGCATCTGGGAGAGACGCATGTGAGGGTTACGGCGGAGCTTCAACTCAATGGAAGGAAGTCGCTTG
Organism: Gemmatimonadales bacterium; assembly: GCA_033764505.1. Taxonomy (GTDB): domain Bacteria; phylum Gemmatimonadota; class Gemmatimonadetes; order Gemmatimonadales; family GWC2-71-9; genus Palsa-1233. The sequence goes on along the minus strand of JANRIW010000012.1, from coordinate 114,273 downwards.
AGGCGCTGAGCGATCAGCGCCCCTGGGTCGACGCGCCGCGCTCTGCCGCTCAATGACATCCGAGTACTAAGTAATGGCTGGCTGTGCGATGCTCGCCAGTTGTTGATGATTTCGAGCGCTTGAATGTGATCTGCAAGGCTTGCGTCCGAGCCTGCCAGCAGGATGTCTCCTGCCCAGTTGACTCGTTTCTTTGAGTAGAGTGGATGCGCGAAGTTCGACACGTGACACCTTGTTCAACGAGGGAGTGGGTCGTTGGGGGCCTTGCCGGATGCCCACGGGGTGAGTCGCCACGCCCTCCGAATCCTAATCACGACCCAGCGCCTCATCCTTCCAGTAACCACCTGCCAGTTTAGCCAGGCACCTATCAGTTCCCACCAACTCGCAGTTCCGAGCTCGCCACGCAACAGGGTCGTCCCACTCCTCAGGGTGATTAGGTAATTGTCCACGTCATCCCGTAGCCCCAGGCCATAGACATTCTCTACTTGCAGGCCGTGCTGTGCGCTAATGGCATGCTGATACATGGTGACGATGAATGCGATTCGCCCAGCCGTACGCCTAGAGACGTAGATCCGCAACTCTTCGGCGAGTATCGCCATCGCAGCGCTGTGTCGAGACGCCTCGGCCCTGTCAAAGGGAAAGGACCATAGGAGTCCCTGACCAAGGTAGGCCTCCTTGACAAAGCGCGAGATCAGGTCCGCCTTCCTCTCATGGATCAGCTTCGCCGAATCGCGCGAGCGACCGAGCACATAGCCGAGCAAGCCAGTCCCAAGGGCCGCCAAGGTAAGCCTCGTCATTTCCCACTGGTCAGGCGTCATTTTCTGTCTTCCTTTGGGGCGCGCTTCACCCAACCTCCCAGTACACCGGCCCGAGCTTCATTTCCCAACTTGCAGCGAGCCCCAGTTCCGCAGATCGGTTTCCGATCCTTCACTTTGCCGCGAAGAAGGCAGTGCCGCTAGGCTGGTGGAGGGCGACAATTCGGCCCTGCCCGATGGCACGATACTCTGAGTCAGTCTGGTGCTCACCCCCCGCAAGGTCGCGGTACCGGATCACGAGGCGAGGATATGTTGGGTTGACACTCGCGGTCCGCGCAAAGGATTCCGCATCCTTGATCATGATGTCAGCGGACCAGTCTGGAGTCCCACCGGACAGACGCGCTTCATCGATCCCCCCGGCCGGAATGACTGCGATGCGTTGCACCTGGACGTGGCTACACGGACCTTGCCATGATCCTGTCACATCGATCGCTGGGCCTGAGCCGATATTTCGTAGCCCTATTCCGTGGTAGGAGAGGTCTGCTAGAAGCACCGGGCGATAGCTGGCCGCCAGCGCCGCCTGCTGCTCACGAACGCTGTCCAGCGTGGCGGAAGTCTGCCGCTCTGCAGCTTGACGGAGCAGATGGGTCTCGTAGGTGTACCACCAAAGGATGAGCGCGGTCACCGCCAGCACGCCTACTTCGAAACCTGTGGCGACGCTGTCTGAAGCCAGACCAGCGACCAAGCCAAGCAACAAGCCTGTGACCGCAGCAATCCAAGACCAGCCCGCCCTGTTCAAACTTGGCATGCTCTCCCCTCGATACCCAGCCGGTGGCAATGTACGTGTTTCAACCGATGCCTGTTGGCTGCAGTTGCGGCACGATCCGCCTGTCACCATTGGCATCCCAGTCCTGCGATCACCTAGATCGACTGCGAAACTTGTGAAGGTCCCAAGCAGGCTCTGGTGAGGCGGCCCCAAGATTCCGCCACGATCCCCTGCCGATACGGGCTCCGAGTCGTTACATGCCGCACACGATCAAAATGTAGGAGACTTTGTCGCCGGTACCCATGCCTCTCTTCCCAGGTCGCGTGCCCCACCACCGATTCCAAGCAAGACCCGAGGAACTAGTCGCCCCCCGGGCTGCAGCGCCTCTCGCATGCCATCGGTGACCCAGGCGGGGATGCCGTGCCGAACCCCGCCACCGTCACGTGCTGGCGACGGGGGTGGCTGGCCACGCCCAGTCGATTCGCCGCCTGAGGAGGCATCCCGCGCTGAGCGGGGTGGATTTTGGAGGTGAGGCGGCGGAGTTGGGGGATTCAAGGCGGGAGTCCTGAGTCCTGAGAAGACGACCCCAGCCCCGGAATGACATCAGTGGCACCAGCGCAACCGGCGTGTAGCCGTAAATCGTTGATAGCTTTTCATCCCGGGCGCAGCGAGGGATCTACGTGGTCGCGATCACGTAGATCCCTCGCCTCGCTCGTTGTGCCCCAGCCGTAGGACACGCGGGGCTCCGCAGGAGCTATAGCAGAAGCCTCAGGCGATCAGGCTCGGGCGTCGAAGCAGGGAGCCGCCAATCTGCCGGGCGCGTGCAAACGTCGCGAGCTGGACGAGCATCGATTTTGGAAGTGGCACCGTGGCGATCACGCCAACTCCCGAACAGCTCGCCACTTGAATGGCGCCACGCTCCAAGTTCACCAGGACTGCCGCATTGCCACGAACCAGATCTCGTAGGGCGTTGGCGTCCTTGAGGTCCATCTTTGCTAACCTCTCAAGCGCCTCAGCAGTGTTCGTCCGAGCCGCCAGAAGGGGGACGCACATGCCGCCTGAGGGGCAGCCTCCAACTTGACAGAAACTGGCACCACCGTACGTGTTCGGATGGGATCCATAAAATGGTGGCGTGTTATCCATGACGTAATAGGCCATATCCGGGTAGTTCGGGCACGACTCCGCTTCGCAATTGAAACAGTTGATGCCCGGTTCCTCCTCGCCTTGGGTAGCTGCCGCCCCTTTCTGGGCATGCAGGCCCGCTGGAACTGTTAGGCCAACCAGGATCAAGGCGAGAGAACGCAGCATGAAGTTCCGCACTAGTTACCTCCGGGACGAGTGAGTACGACTTTCCACACCTTCACCACAGGCTCATCGTTGGTAACGCCAAAGCTTACGACATGGTCTTGGTCAGCGAAGCCAACGATGTTTCGATCAAACCGGCCTTCGGTCAGGATGCTAGCACTTGTCGGCTCGACAATGATCATCCGTACGCCATATGCAAGCTCAGGGTCTGTGATCATTCGTCGTGTCGCGGCTCCCCCAGGGGCCCTAAAGGGATCGGGTGTTGGTGGCCCCCATGCGTCCTTCCAACGCGTCCCCGCAACCATCGTGGAAAGGGTGAGCAAGCCATCCGAGCGTTCTACCAAGCCGATGAAGCGCGGCTCTGGCGGCGAGGTCGGACTCGACGGCGTGGGTTTCGCAACGTACGGAAACCAGGGAAGTGCACCAGTTAAGTGCCGCACTAGAGTCCCATCGTCTTTCCGCAGTTCGATCCGAAGGGAATCGAGTCGAAGCGCCCAAAAGCCGCCGACCCTTGCCGACGCGAGCGCGAAACGGACTATGCTCTTGTTGGAGCCCGGCGCGATCGCTGACTCATTACCGAAGGATGCTGCGATCCTGGCACCGGCCGTGCGATGGAATGAATACCCGATCGCGGCCGGCTGTCGGACGAGTGCCGAGACTACAATCTCTCCGTCGCGAGTGACATGGAAATCTCGACTAAAAAAATCTGGAGGGTACCGTTGGGACCCAACAACCTTCCCACCGGCATCGAGCACTGTCCGCCGGCCGAGTCCGTGGTCAAGCACGTGGACGCGCCCTCGGTCGTCCAATGCCATCATCATCGGATTGCGATATTCCCCAGGGCCTTCGCCTTTCCTCCCAAGCAGTCCGACGAATTTCCCGCGAGAGTTATATCGCATGAAATCGCCATGCTCGCCGATGACGAAAAAGTCGCCGGTCGGGACCCTGAGTACCTTGATCGGTCCGGCCCCGAGGGCCCCGCCGGCTTCGTCCCCCTCCAATTGCGCCACGAGGCGCAACTCGACGCGGCATTTGGGGCACGTTGGCCCCTTCAAGGTGGTTCCGGTCTTTGGCCCCTGTCCCTGCAGCGTGGCGATCGCCAGGACAGTCAACCCGGCAAGGCTCACCAATACCCTGCGGACGAACATTTGAGGCTGACACGGAGTCGCGGGCGGGATCTGATCGGGCATGCAGGTGGGAGCCTCAGTTACAGGGGGGACTTCCTGATGATATGCCATTCCCGGGAAACCGTCAAGCTTGGCGCGTCGAACGGGTGGTGGGTCAGTCTGAGTTGTTACGTTCGCCGACCTTGTGAACCGGGTCTATCAGACCGAGCACATCTTCGATTGACCAGACCCGATCCGCCCGCCCGGCCGCCATCGCCGCGGTGGTCGGGTAGTGCGGCCACAGATACGGAGGCTTATCCGTCGGAGCGCTTTTGGTGGGTCCGATCCTCATCACGACGCCTCCAGCTCATCAGCATTTCCTGGTTGCGCCTGGTCCTCTCGCGGGAACGCGTTGCCCTCGCTCGCGCGTGCGGGGAGCTGTCCGCGCGCACGGGATGGAGGGATCACTCGCGCAGAGTCGCGGGCTGGTCGTGGCCAAAGGTGTCGAGGCTCATTTGGAGCCGTCGCGACTGAGCTCCTCGTCCAGAAACTTCCATTCAGCTTCGGAGAGCTCACGCGAGAGACTTTCAAGGTCAGGGAAGATGTTCGACCGCCTAATGCCAAGCACCTCCAGCATGGTCCGCATATGCGCTTTTAGCTTCGCCGGGATGTGGATTCCCGTCAGGATCCCGGCCGCCTCTGGCCGTTGCTCTAGCGGCCGCTCGTTTCCGTGTAGCGTAAATGCCGCCATCTGCATCAACATTCGGATGTCCACTTCGTCGCCGAGCATAGGGATAGCGAGATCGGTCCGCTCGGCAAGCTGGGCAAAGGGCTGAGCCAATAGCGCTGAAGCCCTCCCATCGTCGGGGCTGGCGACCGTCGCTTCCCCATACCCCTTGTACGCAAGGCCGAATGGATTGAGGCACCAGACGATCGCATCATCTTGAGGGTTTGCCTCCACTGCGAAGAAGAGCGCGATTAGTGGGCTCTCTGTCCAGTCAAGAAGGCGTGTGGGAAGGCGGTAGTGCTGCATGAGCTGCAACCATGCGCTCAGATCATCGCGAGGGGGGCAGTCCCGATGTCTGATTCTGGCCGCCCTTCTAAATCGAGCAGCGGTTGCAGATTCCGCGAGCGCGCTGGACGCAGTACGAAAGACGCTTGGGACAAGGCTCCATTCCGCATTCGAGTGGCCGCGAAACCAACACTCCGTCTCATGCGCCCTCGCAAAGGACTGCACGGCAGCGATAAAATCGAAGAACGGCTTGTCGCCGAGCTCAATCCGCAGTGGGGTCTCTTTCATCGCTCCGGCCTTCCTACCCGCGCCTGGGAACAGATCCCGACACTTCCTTCCCGCACTCGCGGCATGCAGCTAGCGCCATGGTTCCGCTCTCGGGTCGCCGGGTTGTGATGGAGGATGCCTCAGAAAGCTACGTCTCAAGGTTGAGACCCAAAGGGGTGGCGAGTCTCCATCTTGAAACGTTTGGGAAGGGCTCGTGGATGGCACTGGTGGGGATACCTGGACGCTCGCCGGAGTATCGAACGGCTAATCCGGCCAGCCTGGCGTCGCTCGGAGTCTGACGGATGAGACCCTTCTCAACCACCCAGTTGCCCCCCCGCCAGCGCCCCGCTAAGCCCTTTTCTCCCTCCGACCGACCCTCCAGTACCTTTCGGCGTCCGTTCGGGCTTCCTGGGGCATCCTCCGGGCGTTCTTTGCCAGTCTAATGGCTCCGTAAGTCGTTGCGGGGCAACACTCTTTGCCAAAGTGCCCGGCTCCGGGGGATCTTTCCCCCGTGACCACGTCCCCGGCTCCGACACCCCCGTGCCCCCCGCTCCCGGCCCCCTCTCCGGCTGCCCTCGTCGGCAGGTGGCGAGCAGAGGCCGGGCTGTACCGTTTCCGGGGGCAAGACGCCCTAGCCACGCTGGCGGAGTCCTTCGCGCTGGAGCTGGAAGGGGCCTTGTCGGCGACGGGCGGGGAACTGCTCACCCTCCAGGACGCGGCCAGTGAGACGGGCTACTCGACCGACCACCTGCGGCGACTGCTGCGACAGGGGAAGCTGGCGAACGCGGGCACGGACGCCTCCCCACGGGTGGCACGCCGAGACCTACCCAGAAAGCCGAGGGTGGCGGAGGATGCTGGACGCCTCCAACTTCTGCCTGCGTCCCCGAGCCGAATTGTCCAGGCGCTCCAACAGGAGCACCGCCAATGAGTGACGCTTTCAGCTACACCGCAGGAGAACGCAGCAGGAACCGGGTCCGTGTGTTCGCGCACTGGCGCACGGGAGGGATGTACGCCGAGTGGCGAGAGGGGGGCGTCAAGAAGCGGATCTCTCTCCAGCACAAGGACGCGGCCCGCGCGAAGCAGTTCGCCGACGAAGCGGCAGCACGCCTCGGTGCACAGACAGGAACCGGCCCAACTCGTCCGACCCTTGGGCAGCTCTTTGACATCTACTTGGCGACCGTCACCCCGACCAAGGCCGCAGGCACGCAATCGCACGATCGCACCACGCTGGCCCGCTTCCTGGCACACGTCGGGACGTCGGTACTCGCTGAGTCGATCATCGAGGACCATGCACGGACGTACCTCGCCGCACGGAAGGAGCAGGGAAACCAGCACACCCAGCGCGACACCTTTCGTCCGTTGTCTGACCGCTCACTCGACTACGACCTCCGCACGTTGAAGGCAGTCTTCGCATGGGCAGAGCGCACGGGGCGTCTCCAGCGCAATCCGCTCCGCTCGGTCACGGTGAAGCGCACCAGCACCATCCACCGGCCACCGCTGACACACGACGAGTACCGCGCGTGCTGCCAAGTGGCAGAGCAGGTCGGGCAGGGGTGTCCTGCGCTCTTGGTGCTGGCATGGGAGACGGGGCACCGCATCGGGGCGATTCGACAACTCCGATGGGAGGATGTGCAGCTTGACGCGGGCACGGCGAGATGGACTGCCGCGCACGACAAGACGCGCACCGCGCACCAGACACCGTTATCTCCTGAGGCGGTGGAGGCACTTCGGCAGCAGAGGAGGGCAGTCGGTTCCATTGGGAGAGGCTGGGTCTTTCCCTCGCCCACGGACCCCACCGCAGCCATCTCGCGCAACCTGGTGCGTGACTACTGGGTGCGGCTGGAGGAGAAGGCTGGGATTGCCAGGGTGCAGGGTAGGGGGTGGCACAGCATCCGCCGCAGCTTCTCGCTGGGGGTGCGACACCTGCCACTGAAGGACGCCATGCAGCTCGGCGGGTGGAAGGACGTAAAGACGTTCGTGGAGACCTATCAACCCGTAGATATGGACCAGCTCCGGACAGCGCTTGCAGGTCGCCGGAGCGCATGACGGGACACACCAACGGACACACCGCTTGCCCCGAGGCCCTAAATGCAAACTCCCCGCCGGGGATAAACCCAAGCGGGGAGCGGCTTTCTCTTGAATGGGCCCGGCGCGATTCGAACGCGCGACCTCTTGCTCCGGAGGCAAGCGCTCTATCCAGCTGAGCTACGGACCCGGCATCCTGCGGCGCCTAATATGTCCGCCTCTCGCCCCTCGCGCCACCCATCCTGCCCAGCCGCCCGCTACTCTGCCCGGAGCGCCTCGGTCGGCCGGATCCGCGCCGCATGGCGGGCCGGCAACCAGGCCGCCAGCAGGGCCACACCCAGAATCACCGCGGCGACCGCGCCAAAAACCACGGGGTCGCGACCCGAGACGTTGAACAGGTGCGCCTCGATCAGGGTCCGCCCGGCGTACGCCAGCACCAACCCCACCACGATCCCCACGGCCGCGAGGCCGGCACTCGTGCCGACCACCAAGCGCGCGACCGCCCCCTCCGTGGCCCCCAGCGCAATCCGGATGCCAATCTCGCGCGTCCGCCACGCCACCATGTACGCCATGACGCTGTACAGGCCCAACGCCGCCACGACCAGCGCGAGCGCGCCGCTCCACCCGAAGGTGAGGATGCCCAGGCGGATTGGCCGCATTTCGCCGTCGAGTGAACTGGCGAGCAGCTTCAGGTCGATGGCCTCCACACTCGCGTCGGCGCGCGCGATCGCGGAGCGCACGGCCGGCCAGGAGAGGGTGGATCCCTCGGCGGAGCGCAGGATCACCGAGATGCCGCTGAAGCCGCGCTCCTGCCCGATCGGGACGTAGTACTGCAGCGACGCTTCTTCCTGGAGCCCGGACTGATGCACGTCCGCAACCACGCCCACGACGCGTACGCACGGCGCCGTCTGCTCGAACAGCGTGATGCACTGCTCCAGCGCGTCGGCCTTGGGCCAGAGCCGCGCGGCCATCGTCTCACCCACGACGACCACCGGTTCGCTCCCCTCGCGATCCTGATCCGTGAAGACGCGGCCGCGACGGAGCGCGGTCCCCATCGCCCTGAAATAGTCGGTGCTGACCGCCGCGATGTATGGCCCGCCGCCAGGGAGTTGCGGGATGGAATCGAGCCCAGCCACCCACATGCCCACCCCGAACGAACTCAAGAACGGGAGTCCGATCGCCAGCGCCGCATGCTCCACACCGGGCTCGCGGCGCACGGCCTCGAGGAGTTGGCGATTCCGGGCGCGGTCCCTCAGCGCCTGTTCCTGGAGCGCCCCCGGTGCGAACGGGTATCCCGGCACATTCGGGAACTGCACGTCCGCTACCAGCACCTGCTCGGCGTCCATCCCCAGATCGACCGCCCGCACCTCTGCGAGCGAGCGGAGGAAAAGCCCTGCGCCCACGAGCAGCAGCACGCTCAGCGCCGCCTGCACCACCGTGAGCGCGGGACGAAGTCGGGATCCACTCCGGCTGCCCCGGGCGCCGCTGATCACCGCCGCCGTCAGTGCGGTACTTCCCGCGCGCCACGCGGGAATCACGCCGATCACGATCGCCGTCAGCAACGTGATCACCCCGACCGCAAGGAGGACCTGACCGTTGACGACCGTCGCACTCCATCCGGCATCGAGGAAGAGCACCCTCCGGATGATCGGTTCCGTCACCTGCGCCACCAGCAGACTTCCCGCGCCCGCAATCATTGCGAGCAGCACCCCCTCCAGAATCAGCAGGCGCACCACTCGGCCGCGGCCCGCGCCGAGGGCCACCCGGACGCCGAGCTCCTGTTGCCGGCGGGCAAGTCGCGCGAGCTGCAGGTTCACGAGGTTGGCGCTGGTGATCAGCAGGATGATCACCGAGATCGCGCCCAGCCAGCCAGCGAGCACACTTTCCAGCGAGGGACGCGCGGTTTCATCGTAGCTGATTGGTGCGGCCAGGAGCTTCGCCTCCTGCGCCCACTTCTGTGCCGTCGTCGGGGTGCGGCGGTGGACGGCTTCCACCTCCGCCGCGAGTGCAGGAAGGTCGACTCCCGGTCGCCGCCGCACGATGACGAACCAGTTGTTGGATTTCTTGGCCTGCGCCGTGATGAGCGTCCAGGCGTCCACGCGCGTCAGGGAGGCGCCCGAGAAACCCGCAGGTGCCACGCCGACGATGGTGTGAATGACGTCACCCACGACGTACGCCTTGCCGATCACCGCGGGGTCCGCACCGAAACTGTTGCGCCACACGGCTTCGCTCAGCACCGCGAGTGGTGTGCTCCCCTCGATTTCGTCGGCTGGGGTGAAGAAACGCCCGAGCACCGGCCGCGCGCCCAGCAGCGGGAAGAAGCCACCATCGGCGGCACCGATCCGCTGCGGCCTCGCGTCGGCACCCTTGCCGATCATGACGTCGGTGACTCGGTACGCCCCCATGGCGCTCGCACCGCGGACCTGCTGTCGCAGCGCGTCGTAGATGGGATACGGGATCCAGGCCATGGTGCGATCACCCAACGGCGGCCCTTCCGTCCGGATGTAGACGCGCGACAATTCATCGGCTGCGGTCACGTGCTCGGGACCGCGCACGAGAATCCGGTCGACCAACGAGAAGGCCGTGACGTTGGCGCCGATGCCCAACGAGAGGGTGAGCAACATGAAGCCCGTCACCAGCGGCTCACGGAGCAGGCGGCGAGCGGCGTAGCGCGTGTCCTGGAGTACCCATTCCCAACGTTCCCGGAAGTGCATGCTGGTATCTCTCGCCTGGGCGGTGGATCGGAGGGCCTGCATCGTGGCGTCGCTCGCGGCGAAGAGTCGCTTCGCCTCCTGCGCGGCGTCGTGCCGGGACAGACCCTGGCGCATGAGCGCATCGATGCGGAGCTCCAGGTGGAGCGCGATTTCGTCGTCGACCTCGCGGCCGTTGTCGAGGCGCAGCAGCTTGCGGATGCCGGGACGGAGGAGTGGCATCGGTCAGCGGGCGGGCGACGGGTCGGTCAAGATCGCGGTCACCGTGTCCGCATACTGCAACCAGTCGGAGACCTGCTGGCGCAACTGCTCGCGACCGGCCGGAGTGAGCTGGTAATACCGCGCGCGGCGGTTGTGCTCGGTGACGCCCCATTCCGCCTTCACCAGACCCTTCTTCTCCATCCGGTAGAGCGACTGGTAGAGCGCCGCGTCCTCGAGGGCGAGGCGGCGGCCACTTCGCGCCTCGAGCCAGACGGTGACCTCGAAGCCGTGCATCGGTTGCCAGGTGAGGGCCTTGAGGACGAGGACATCGAGGGTCCCTTTGACGACGGGGAGGGCCATGGCTGGGCTCCGGGTATAGGCGCTTTATTAAGATTCTTGGTAGAGTACGACGGGACGGTGGCCTGGGTTTCAGGAGATGCCCCGAGATGATGGGTGAGGGATGAGGGGTGAAGGGGACTGGAACGGAAAACGCCGCCCGGTTTCCCAGGCGGCGTTCTCAAGGCTGATCGTTCAGTCGGGGCGAGAGGATTTGAACCTCCGGCCTCCTGCTCCCGAAGCAGGCGCGCTAACCGGGCTGCGCTACGCCCCGAATACTCTGGTGGTGCCGACGGACGGCACCGTACTGCATGGGCCCAAAGGGAGTCGAACCCCTAACCTTCTGATCCGTAGTCAGATGCTCTATCCAGTTGAGCTATGGACCCCTTTCCCTGCAACTCGAATCCATGGGCGGTACAAGACTCGAACTTGTGACCTCCACGATGTCAACGTGGCGCTCTAACCAACTGAGCTAACCGCCCGATCACGACAGCGGGCAGACGACCCTGGGGCCGACTGCCCGTCGCCGTCCTGCATGGCGGGGGTGGGATTTGAACCCACGACCTCCGGGTTATGAGCCCGGCGAGCTACCAGACTGCTCCACCCCGCGACGTTTTCTCTGCTCAGAGCGGGAAACGGGACTCGAACCCGCGACCCCAACCTTGGCAAGGTTGTGCTCTACCAACTGAGCTATTCCCGCAACTTCCCGATCAAGGGAGGCCCAACCTACCCGGCCCCTCGATCCTGCGCAACCGGTCACCCGCATTTTCACCGGTCGTGGGAGTGGAGGCGAGGGGAATCGAACCCCTGACCTCTACAATGCCATTGTAGCGCTCTCCCAACTGAGCTACGCCCCCCATTACCTTTGCGCCCCGTCAACTCCACCGGGGTGCGAGGTAGCACGAGAAGCTATCCGCCGCCGGGGGGAGTGTCAAGGAAACCCCGGGCGTTCCTGCAGCCCCCACAAAGCGAGTTATCGTTCCTGCGCCATGCCGAGCAGCCCCGCCTCCCCCGACCCTGACGACATCCTCCCCGACGCCCCCCTGGTCCCCAGGCCGGCGCTCGCGGAGCTCCCGTCGCTGTCCGAGATCCTCGCCGGCGGAGCCCCGACCCTCAAGACGCGTCGCAAGCGCGAAACCGCCCGCTCCCTAGGCGTCTTCGACGGCGACCGCGACATCCTCGACCAGTACCTCCACGAGGTCTCGCGCACCCCGCTGCTGACCCAGCCGCAGGAAGTCGCCATCGCCCGCCGCGTGCAGGCCGGCGATGACGAGGCGATGCAGGAACTCGTGAAGCGCAACCTCCGCTTCGTCATCTCGGTGGCGAAGAAATACCAGAACCGCGGCCTCGCGCTGACCGACCTCATCGGCGAGGGCAACATCGGCCTGATGACCGCGGCGCGAAAGTTCGATCCCGATCAGGGCGTCAAGTTCATTTCGTACGCCGTCTGGTGGATCCGCCAGTCGATCCTCGCCGCCCTCGCGCGCCACGGCCGCACGGTGCGCGTGCCGCTCAATCGCACCGCCGACCTCTCGCGCATCATCAAGAGCACCGAGGCGCTGCGCCAGGAACTCAATCGCGAACCGACGCCCGAGGAAATCGCCAAGGCGACCAATCTCGCCGTCGACGTGGTGCAGGCCCTCGCGGCGCTCAACACCGCCGACGTGCGCCTCGATGCGCCGCTCGACCTCGATGGCGAACGCACGCTGATCGATCGCTTTCTCGCCGATGGCCCCGGCAACACCGAGCAGGAAGTGATGGATCGCTTCCTCACCGAGGAAGTCGAGCGCGCGCTGCGCTCGCTGCCGCCGCGCGACTCGAAGGTGCTGCGCCTCTACTTCGGCCTCGACGGCGGACGCGAACACACGCTCGAGGAGATCGGCGGCATGCTCGGCGTGACACGCGAGCGCGTGCGACAGCTGCGCGATCGCGCGCTCAAGCGACTCAAGGAAGGCGACGTGGGCCGCGCCCTGGCGTCGTTCGCCGCATGACAGCGACCAGCGAACTGCGAACCGCGAGCGGTGCGGAGCCGCAGGTCGCCGTTCGCCGTTCGCCGATCGCAGCGGTCGGGGCCGTGGCGCGCCGCGCAGCTCGGGCGCTCGGGGACCGCGAAGTCTGGCAGCCGCTCCTGCTGCCGCAGATGCGCCGGCTCGGCGTGGACTCGATCCCCATCGCGCTCTTCATCGCCGTCTTCACCGGCATCGTCCTCGCCCTGCTCGCCTCCTACATCTTCACCGGCACGGTGCCGGTCTACTTCGTCGGGGCGCTGGTCGGCAAGACGATCATGATGGAGCTCGGCCCGGTGCTCACCGGGATGGCACTCGCCGGTCGCGTCGGCGCCTCCATCGCCGCCGAGCTCGGCACCATGAAGGTGACCGAACAGGTCGATGCGCTCGAGACCCTCGCGTACAGTCCCGACAGCTACCTCGTCGTGCCGCGCGTGCTCGGCGCCACCCTGATGTTCCCGGTGGTCACCGCCTTCGGCATCGCCGTCGGGGTGGGCGCGGGGTGGATCACGGCGATCAACCTCCTCGACCTCACGTCGGTGGAGTTCGCCAAGGGGTTGCGCTCCTTCTACCAGGGGAAGGATCTCTGGTTCGGTCTCGTGAAGGCTGCCTCCTTCGGCACCGCGGTCGCGCTGATGGGCTGCGTCCGCGGGCTGCGCGCCGGCGGGGGCGCCGAGGGCGTGGGTCGCGAGACCACGCGCGCGGTGGTGCTCGGCTGCGAGGCGATCCTGGTGCTTGATGCCTTCTGGGCGCTGGTGCTGCTGTGATCCGCTTCCTCGACGTCCACAAGCGCTTCGGCGATCGGGTGGTGCTCGACGGCTTCACGCTCGACATCCCCGATGGCCTCACCACCGTGCTGCTTGGCGCCTCGGGCTCCGGCAAGAGCGTGATCCTCAAGCACGTGGTGGGCCTGCTGCGGCCCGATGCCGGTCATGTCGAAGTGGATGGCGAGCAGGTGGACACTCTCCCGCTCGATGAGCTCGCCACGCTGCGCCGTCGCATCGGGTACGTCTTCCAGTTCGCCGCGCTCTTCGATTCGCTCAGCATCGGCGACAACGTGCGGCTCGGGCTGGTGCGCCAGGCGCTCCCCGCCGACGAAATCGAGACGCGGGTCCACGAGGCGCTCACCCTGGTCGGCCTCCCCGACGCCGGGGCTCGCTTTCCGGCCGAGCTCTCGGGTGGCATGCGCAAGCGGGTCGGGATTGCCCGCGCCATCGCGCTCCGTCCGCGTTACATTCTCTGGGATGAGCCGACTACCGGCCTCGACCCCGTCACCTCCGCCACGATGGACCGGCTGATGCGGCGCACGGCCGAGGAGTACGGAGTCACCAGCGTGGTCGTCACGCACGACATGCGCTCCGCCTTCACCGTCGCCGACCGGATCGCCATGCTTCATCAGGGCACCTTGCGCACGGTCGGGACGGTCGCCGAGATCCAGGCGACGGAGGATCCCGTGGTGCGCCAATTCATCGAGGGTCGTCCCGAATGAGCGGACGCAGCGATTTCTCGGTCGGGGCATCGATCCTCGCGGCCATCGCCATCGTGGCGGCGGCCGGGATCTGGCTTGGCGACCTCGGACCGCGCGGCCCGAAGTCGCTGCACACGGCGCGCTTCCGGACGGTCGGTGGCGTGAAGGTGGGCGACCCGGTGGTGCTGCGAGGCGTCAAGGTGGGCCGCGTCGAGGCAATTCGCCTCGCCGCCGACGACTGGGTCGAGACCGACCTGCGAATGACGTCGCCGGACGACGTGCCCGAACGCGCGGTGGCCATCGCGGTGTCGGCCTCGCTCTTCGGCGAGTGGCAGATTGCCGTGATGGACTCCGCGCGCGCCCCGGCCGATCCGGACGTGCAGCGCGCGCTGGTCGAGGCACGCGATGGTGCCGGCACGTCGTGGCCCGGCGCCACGCTTCCCGACATCGGGCAGCTCACCGCGCAGGCCTCGCGCATCGCCGGTGACATCGCGGCCGTCACCAATCGCGTCCAGGAAGCGGTCGACTCGCAGGCGATCGGCGACATCCGCGGCTCGGTGGCCGACCTCCGCAAGATGGCCGACCAGTTGCTCTCCTTCACGCAGCGGCAGACCGCGTCGATGGATCGCCTCGTGGGCAACGCCGCCGGATCGTCCGACGACATCGCCCAGGCCACCAAGCACCTGCAGTCCACCCTCTCGCGGATCGATTCCTCGACCGCGTCCGGTGAGCTCTCGGCGATGGTGGCCGATGCGCGCAGTGCCTCGGGCGAACTCAAGGCGGCCAGCGCCGACCTCCGACTGCTCACCAGCGCGGCGAGCGGCGAGCGCGAGCGGATGGTGCACATCCTCAAGGCCACCGACGACGTGCTCACGCGCCTGCAGCGCGGCGAGGGCACCCTGGGCCTGATGACCTCCGACTCGACGCTCTACCGCGAGGCCACCAAGACGGTGGTGCAGTTGCGCACGCTGCTGGCGGATATTCAGGTGAATCCGAGGCGGTATTTCAGATTCTCGGTGTTCTAGGAGGGTCGTAGGTCATAGGTCATAGGTCGTAAGTCGTGTACGGCTGTCATCCTGAGCGCAGTCCGCAACGCGGACGGAGTCGAAGGACCTCGCCAACGACCTACGACCTACGACCGACGACTTACGACTTACGACCC
Organism: Gemmatimonadales bacterium; assembly: GCA_033764505.1. Taxonomy (GTDB): domain Bacteria; phylum Gemmatimonadota; class Gemmatimonadetes; order Gemmatimonadales; family GWC2-71-9; genus Palsa-1233. Next base: position 99,156 of record JANRIW010000012.1, on the reverse strand, counting down.
ACAAACCGTCCCTTCACCAGGCCCCCATGGCTCCCAAGAAGCGTCCCGAACGTGAAGTCTCCGCCGGCGGCATCGTCTTTCGACGAGATGCCGACGGGACTGCGCGCTTCCTGCTCATCCGGGACAGCTACCAGCATTGGGGCTTCCCCAAGGGCCATCTCGAAGATGGCGAGAGTCCCGCGGTGGCGGCGATGCGCGAGACGCAGGAAGAGACCGGCCTTGAGCAGCTCATCCTGCAGGGTCCGATTCGCCTGATTGACTGGCACTTCCGGTTCCGCGGCAAGTACATCCACAAGTTCTGCCATTTCTTCCTCTTCGAGTCGCCGGCGGGCGACGCGGTGCCGCAGGTGGCCGAGGGGATCACGGCGGTGCGCTGGGAGCCGCTGGAGAAGGCGCTCGAGGTGCTGAGCTACGACAACGCGCGCGGGGTGCTGCGCCGAGGCGCCGAGATGGCGCGCACGCTGGTCGCGGTTGGCGCCGGTCGGCCACGCCCCGCGCCAGCTCCCATCCCGCCCGCCACGGACTGACGCCCGATGGCCCTCGCGGTCGCCGCGCTGCTGGAGCGTCGGCCGGCCGCGCTGGCGGCCCGCCGGGCCCTCGCCCAGGGCGGCGTCCGTCTGGTGCTGGCCCGTTCACCGGTCGCGCTCGCCACCCTCCTCCATCACGAACTGCTCGATGCGGTCCTCGTCGGCCTGGAGGCCGCGCGGGGTCCCGTGCTCGATGCGCTCCGGCGCGACTATCCCGCCGTCCCGCTGATCCTGTGCGGACCGGTGCGGGCGGAGGACGCGGCGCTGTTGCAGCGGGCGGCACGCAGCCGCGTGGCCGGACTCGTGGTCGAGGGGCTGGACGAGCCGCTCCTCGGTCGGCTGCTCGCGCGCCAGGGGATGACCGCCCGACGCCGCGACGCGCTCCTCCCGCTGGCGCCGGCCCTCGGCCTCACCGACCCGCTCCAGAAGCGGGCCTGGGAGGTGGTGGTCAGCGAGGCGCCGTCGGGGCTGGAGACGGCGACGCTCGCCGCTCGACTGGAGGTGGCCCGCGAAACCCTCTCGCGGCGCTTTGCCGCGGGCGGGGCGCCATCGCTCAAACAGGCCATCGACACGGTCCGGTTGGTGGCCGCCTCCCAGCTCCTGGGCAATCCCGCCTACGGCGTGGCCGACGTGGCCCACCTTCTGGGATTCTCCTCGCCGTCGCTCCTCCATCGCACGGCGCGCCGCACCTTGGGGGTGCCGCTGCGCGACGTGGCGCACCTGGAGGGGCCGCGCCTCGTGGACCGGTTGCGGGACGCCCCGGCGGGGTGGCGCTGAGGGGGACGCTGGTGGCGCTTTGGTGGGGTCGTTACCTTGTCCCGCCGCGCTTTGTGACTATTTTCACAAGCTGTCTTGGGGACCCCAAGTTTTCACCTCTTCGCGACTGAGTGCCATGGCTTCGGATTCGATGCTGCGCCCGGGTGAGTTGAAGGACATCCTGCTCAAGGAAATCGAGGCGGCAAACCTCGGTTCCATGGACGTGGATGACGTCGGTACCGTCCTCGAAGTGAAGGACGGCGTCGCCCTGATCTACGGGCTCCGACGGGCCATCTCGGGCGAAATGCTCGAGTTCACCGCGCGCGAGACCGGCGAGACGATCACCGGCCTGGTGCTCAACCTCGAGCAGGACTCGGTGGGCGCCGCCATCATGGGCGACTACCTCAAGCTCAAGGAAGGCGACGAGGTGCGTTGCACCGGCCGCCTCCTCGAGGTCAACACGGGTCCCGGCATCCTCGGGCGCGTCGTGGACGGCCTCGGTCGCCCGGTGGACGGCCTCGGGCCGATTCCGACCGGCAGCGCCCGCCCGGTCGAGATGATCGCCCCCGGCATCATCGTCCGCCAGCCGGTCACCGAGCCGATGCAGACGGGCATCAAGGCGATCGACGCCATGATCCCGATCGGCCGCGGCCAGCGCGAGCTGATCATCGGCGACCGCGGCACCGGCAAGACCGCCATCGCGATCGACACGATCATCAACCAGAAGGGCACCGGCGTCGTCTGCGTCTACGTCGCCATCGGGCAGAAGCGCTCGACGGTGGCCACGGTCGTGGAGAAGCTCAAGGAAGCCGGCGCGATGGAGTACACCGTCGTCGTCGTCGCCTCGGCCTCCGACCCGGCGCCGCTCCAGTTCATCGCCCCGTACACCGGCTGCGCCATCGCCGAGTACTTCATGTACGAGGAGGGGAAGGCGACCCTCTGCGTGTATGACGACCTCTCGAAGCAGGCCGCCGCGTACCGCCAGATGTCGCTCATTCTTCGCCGCCCGCCGGGCCGCGAAGCGTATCCCGGCGACATCTTCTATCTCCACTCGCGTCTCCTCGAGCGCGCGGCGAAGATCAGCACCGATCCCGAGCTCACCAAGAACGATCCGCGCATCAAGGTGCCGGGTGGCTCGCTGACTGCGCTCCCGATGATCGAGACGCAGGCCGGCGACGTGTCGGCGTACATCCCGACCAACGTGATCTCGATCACCGACGGCCAGATCTTCCTGCAGACCGACCTCTTCTACGCCAACGTCCGTCCGGCCGTGGACGTCGGCATCTCGGTCTCCCGCGTCGGCGGCAACGCGCAGATCAAGGCGATGAAGCAGGTCGCCGGTCCGCTCCGTCTCTCGCTCGCGCAGTACCGCGAGCTCGAGGCCTTCGCGCAGTTCGGCTCCGACCTCGACGCCGCCACACAGCGTCAGCTGGCGCGCGGCGCCCGCATGGTCGAGATCCTCAAGCAGCCGCAGTACGCCCCGGTGCCGGTCGAGGAGCAGATCGTCGCGCTCTACGCCGTGACCAACGGCTTCCTCGACGGCATTGATGTGCGCGCCATCCGGAAGTGGGAGGCCGACTTCATCGGCTGGCTCCGCTCGTCGCGGCCGCAGGTGCTGCAGCTGATCCGCGAGAAGAAGCAGTTGAACGACGAGGTCACCGGCGAGCTTCGGTCGGCCATCGAGGCGTTCACGCCGATGTTCACGCCGGCCTGAAATGGCAACCAATCGCGCGCTCAAGGGACGGATTCGCTCCGTCACCAACACGCGGAAGATCACGCGGACGATGGAGCTGGTCGCCACGTCCAAGCTGCGGCGCGCGCAGGATCGCGTCGTCGCGGCGCGGCCGTACGCCGAGGCGCTGCGTGAGGTGATCGCCGACCTGGTGACGCCCGAGCTGGCGGAGCGCTTCCCGCTCCTCCGCCGGCCGGCGTTGCCGTCCAAGGGCGGACCGTCGCGTGCGGTGATCATCCTGATCACCTCGAATCGCGGCCTGGCGGGCGGCTTCAACGCCAACCTGATCAAGGAAGCGCGTCGTCGCATCGAGGCGCTGCAGGCCGAGGGCTACACGGTCGAACTGGTCGCGGTCGGCAAGAAGGGGATCGGCTTCTTCCGCTACCTCGGCTGGTCGTTCCGCACCGAGCGCATCGACATCTCCGACCGCCCCACCGCCGAGCATGCGGCGTCGCTGGTCGAGGAGTTGATGGCCGACTATGCCAGCGGCCAGCTCGGCGTGGTCGAGCTGGTGCAGTCGCGCTTCCTGTCGGTGCTCAACACGCCGCCGGGCACGGTCCGCATTCTCCCGATCGAGGCTCCGGCACAGGAGGCCAAGGGGATGCGGCCTGACTACATCCTGTCGCCCGATCCGGCCACCCTGCTCGAGCAGGTCTTGCCGCTGTACGTGCGCAACATGATGTATCGCGGCCTGGTCGAGACGGTCGCCGCCGAGCAGTCGGCGCGACGCACCGCGATGAAGAACGCCACCGACAACGCCGGCGAGCTCATCGACGCGCTGAAGCGGACGTACAACCGGCAGCGGCAGGCGCAGATCACGCAGGAGATCGCCGAACTCGTGGGTGGAGCGGCGGCACTGCAGCAGTAGGAACGAGAAGCGAGAAGGGAGAAGCGAGAGGCGAGGTCGGTGTATCCGAGCGATTGGTGGAGGATGGGGCGATGCCCCGCTTCTCGCGTCTCGCTTCTCGCTTCTCGAGCCGACTAACTGAAGACCCAGGGATGACACGATCATGACCGCTACCGCCACTACACCGACCACCGGCACCATCGTCCAGGTCATCGGCCCGGTGCTCGACATCGAGTTTCCGCCGGAGCAGCTGCCGGAGATCTACAACGCCCTGACCGTCGAAGACGCGAGCGGGCCGGTGCCGGTGCGGCTGACCGCCGAGGTGCAGCAGCACATCGGTCGCAATCAGGTGCGCGCGGTCGCGATGAGCTCGACCGACGGCGTCACGCGCGGCATGATCGCGGTGGACACCGGGTCGGCGGTGACGGTCCCGGTCGGCGATGCGGCCCTCGGCCGCATCCTCAACGTGCTCGGCGAGCCGGTGGACGGTGGCGAGGCCATTCCGGCGTCGGTCGAGCGGTGGGCCATCCACCGCCCGTCGCCCGCCTTCACGGCGCTGGAGCCGAAGACCGAGATCCTCGAGACCGGCATCAAGGTCATCGACCTGATCGCCCCGTTCGTGAAGGGCGGCAAGATCGGCCTCTTCGGCGGCGCCGGCGTCGGCAAGACGGTCGTCATTCAGGAGCTGATCAACAACGTCCAGAAGGGACACGGCGGCAAGTCGGTCTTCTGCGGCGTCGGCGAGCGCACGCGCGAAGGGAACGACCTCTACCTCGAGTTCAAGGAAGCCGGCATTCTGGGCTCGGTCGCCCTCATGTACGGCCAGATGAACGAGCCGCCGGGCGCGCGCCTTCGCGTTGGCCTGTCGGGCCTCACGATCGCCGAGTATTTCCGCGACGTCGAAGGCCAGGACGTGCTCCTCTTCGTCGACAACATCTTCCGCTTCACGCAGGCCGGCGCCGAAGTGTCGGCGCTCCTCGGCCGCATGCCGTCGGCCGCGGGCTACCAGCCGACGCTGGCCACGGAGATGGGCGACCTGCAGGAGCGGATCACCTCGACCCGCAACGGCTCGATCACCTCGGTGCAGGCCATTTACGTGCCGGCCGACGACCTCACCGACCCGGCGCCGGCGACGGCCTTCGCCCACCTCGACGCGACGGTCGTGCTCTCGCGCGCCATCTCCGAGCTCGGCATCTATCCGGCCGTGGACCCGCTCGACTCGACGTCGCGCATCCTCGCGCCGCAGTTCATCGGCGAGCGCCACTACAACGTTGCCATCGGCCTGCAGCGGACCCTCCAGCGCTACAAGGCGCTGCAGGACATCATCGCGATTCTCGGCATGGACGAGCTCTCGGAAGAGGACAAGCTGATCGTCGGCCGCGCGCGCCGGCTCCAGCGCTTCCTTTCGCAGCCGTTCGCGGTCGCCGAGCAGTTCACCGGCCTCCCGGGCAAGTACGTCAAGCTGGAGGAGACGGTCGCCTCGTTCGAGCGCGTCCTCTCCGGCGAGTTCGACCACCTCCCCGAGCAGGCCTTCTACATGCAGGGCGGCATTGACGACGTGATCGCCAGGGCCAAGGAGCTGCAGGGCTGATGCGCGTCACCGTCATCTCTCCCGAGCGCGCGGTGTTCGATGGCCAGGCCGAGGCGGTCACCGCCCCGGCCTTCGACGGCGAGATCGGCATCCTGCCGAACCACGCCCCGTTGATGACCGTGCTCGGGACGGGAACGCTGCACATCCGGACCGCCGGGGGCGACAAGCAGTTCCGTGTGCAAGGCGGATTCCTGCAGGTCGTCTCCAACAGCGTCCGTATTCTCGCCGAACAGATTCATGGAGACGCTGATGCGTAACGCCTCGCTTGTCCTCGCGGCATCCCTCGTCACGGCGCCGTTTGCGGCGCCGTCCGCACTTGGGGCCCAGTCCACCGGCACCCCGGTCTATCAGGCGCCGTACCGCGCCTTTACGCAGAGCGAGTTCGGCCTGTCGCTCTCCGATCCGGGGCGTGGCTTCGCGCTTGAGGGGTCGTACCGCAGCGCGTTCAACCGGAAGCTCGACCTCTCCTTCCGGGGCGGCCTGGCCGACGGCGGACGGGGTGGCAACACCCAGCTCCTCCTCGGCACCGACCTCCGGGGACGCGTGCTCGATCACAACGAGTCGTTCCCCCTCGACGGATCATTCACCGTCGGCCTCGGCCTGGCCTCGGGTGACGGCTTCACGACCGGCTTCCTCCCGATCGGTTTCTCGATGGGTCGCCGCGTGCTGATCGAGGGCTCGTCGGCCTCGTTCGTCCCGTATGTCCACCCCGTGCTCACGCCCCGCTTCGGCGATGGGGACGGCACCGACTTCTCGATCGGCTTCGGCATTGACGCCAAGGTCAACAGCCGGTTGGACATCCGCTTCTCGGCCGGCATCGGGGATCGCGACGGGATCGCGTTCACGGTCGCCTGGGTCCGCTGAACCCCTGACACCTCGGAGTCCGCTGATGCGCACCCTCACCTCCCTCGGATTGCTCGCCGTGCTGCTGGCGCCGTCACTGACGGCGCAGGTGCGCGGACTGCCGGTCGTCAACAACGGCGTGCCCACGGGCATCGGTCTCGCCGTGGACGCCGGCTTCGCCGACCGCAATGGCGGCAAGGCCACGACGTACGGCGCCTCCGCGGCGATCGGCCTCGGGTTTGTCGGCGTTGGGGGTGCCGTGTCGCGCACCGATCCGGAGACGGGTGAGGCGGGATGGTCGCAGGCCGTCTCGGCCTCGCTCAACATCCTGGGCGGGCCGTTGGTGCCGGTGCGGGTCACGATGATGGGTGGTGTGGGACGATGGGAGAGCAACGGCTTCACGGTGACCCGCATTCCGGTGTCGCTCGGCCTTTCCGCGACGATCCCGCTGCCGGCCCTCGCCATCAAGCCATGGATCGCCCCGCGCTACGAGCGGCTGAAGTTCGAGAACGCCACCGGTGACGATCGCTGGGCGGTGGCGGGTGGCATCGACTTCGCGATGATCAACGGCCTCTCCTTCCGCGCCGCCTACGACCGCACGTTCCTCCTGGGGAACGATCCGGGCATCCTCTCCTTCGGGCTCGGCTTCGCGCCCTGAGTTCAGCGCGGGATCGAGTCCAACAGTGCTGCACTCCGCACCGCCGCGCCGCGCTCTCCCTCGAGCGCGGCGCGATTGCATTGTCCCAGGGCTGCGGCATCCGAGGGATTGGCCAACCACGACGACCAGATCGCCACCAGCCGTTCCACGGCGCCATCCGTCGGCAGGGTGACGAGTCCGCCCGCCGTGCGGAGCATCGCCGCGTCGCGTGACCCGCGATCGCGCGGACCGATCACCACCGGCCGCGCCCACGCCGCCGGCTCGAGCACGGAATGAATCCCTGCGGCACCAAATCCACCGCCGACATGCGCCATGCCACCGCTGCCATAGAGCCGCGCCAGCACCCCGACGCGATCGCCCAGCACGATGGCCGGTTGTTCGCCAGGTCGCAGCGCGCCGAGCCGAACTGGTTGGGGGAGCGCGTGCCGTGCGGCGAGTGCGTCGATCGTTGCGAGGTGGGCGTCGGTCGGCTCGTGCGGGACGAGGATCAACCGGGCGCTCGGGTGGGCGCGCCGCACGATCGCGAAGGCCGCGAGCAGCACCGCTTCGTCCTCCGGCCAGGTGCTGCCGGCAACCATCGTGGTGGCTGGGTCCGCCAGCCGCGTGAGCGGGTCGTCTGCCGCGACACCCTCGACCACCGCGAGGACGGAGTCCACCCGCGGATCGCCGGTCACGGTGATGCGTTCGCTCGGCGCGCCCAGCCGGATCAACCGAGCGGCATCGTCCGACGAGATGGCCCCGACGGTGGAGAGCGCGCGGTACCCGGCGCGTGTCGCCGCGCGCGCGGGCCAGCGCAACCGTCCGCTCAACGGGCTCACGGTGGCGGCCACCATGGCGACCCGCGTGCCACGCGCCGCGGCCTGCGTGGCGAGTTCGGGCCAGAGGTCGAGCTTGGTGAACACGAGCAGGTCCGGCGACAGCGCCGTCAATGCCGCAGCGACCGAAGCGGGCTGGTCGTAGGGCAGATACCCGGCGTAGTCCACCGTGAGCGAGGCCGCGAACGACTCCGCTGATGGAGAGAAATGCGTGTAGACCAGCTGCATCTCGGGGCGCAGCGCGCGGAGTGCGTCCAGCACCGCCCGGGCCTGCAGTCCTTCCCCCACCGAGGGTGCGTGGAACCAGGCGAGCGGACGGGAGGGGTCACGGTGGGCCCGCGCCCATGCGGCCATGGCGTTCGACGCGTGGACTCGCCCCGCGTGGGCGCGCTGCTGGCGCGCGTCGCGCAACACGAGCGGCACCAGCGGCACGGCGAGGGCCACGAGGCCGCGGTAGAGGGAGGAAGTCGAATCCACGGCGGAACGATGCCGGAGGAGGGAACCGGGGGCAAGCTTGCGGAGTAAAACTGCTCGTGGTAGCGTGAAGTGTCCGCCCGATGTCCAACCCGATTCGAAGGAGGTGATCCCTTGTCTAGCAGTCACGGTAGTCACGCCAGCTCGACCTGGGCACGCGATCTCCGAGGTGGTGATCGGTAGTACCTGCCCGGCTCCCGCCGAGGCGATCGTTCTCGAGCTGGCCGGACTCCCCGCGCCGCTCCCCCCGGGATGGGGTGGGCGGCGCGGCCCCGTTTCAGGCCGGCTGTTTCGAGACTGAAACACGGGGTGCGGCCCCCGGTGTAGCTTCAAGGATGGCCGCCTCGCGCTATTGGACCGACAGCCGCGCTCCGCGCTATTCGCTGCTCTTTGCGCTCCCCCTCCTGCTTGCCTACGAGGGGCTCGCGTGGTTCCTCTCCGATCCCGCTGCCGGCGGGCTTCGGAACGGCGCCGATGTCATCATCAAGGCGCTCTTCATCATGGTGGGTGGGCAGCGCGGACTGCTGGCCTTCGAACTGGTCCTGGCCGGCATTGGCGTCTGGCTGGTGGCGCGCGATTGGCGACGCCATCCCGGCGCACTCCGCCCCTCGGTGTTCGGCGGGATGTTGCTCGAGTCGGCGGTGCTCGCCCTGCTCGTGGGGCTGGTGGTCGGCCGTGCTACCAACTCGCTGTTGCAGATGCTGGCGATCGGGCAGCCCGGTTCGATGGACCTTGCCACGCAATTGATGATTTCGCTCGGCGCAGGGATCTACGAGGAGCTGCTCTTTCGCGTGGTGCTGGTCGGCGCACTCGCATGGGGTGGGACGAAGCTGTTCGGCTGGACGCCCAGGACCGCCGGCATCGCGGCGGCCCTGCTCGGCGCGTTCCTCTTCTCCGCATTCCACTACGTCGGTGCCTACGGCGACCCGCTGGAGTTGCCGTCGTTCCTCTTCCGCTTCCTGGCGGGGCTGGTCTTCAGCGCGATCTACCTGACGCGCGGCTTCGGCATCGCCGCCTGGACGCACGCGCTCTACGACGTCTTTGTCACCCTGGGCTGACGTGGCGCCAACGGCTCAACCGCGCGCCTTCGGCTTCGACTTCACGGCCACGATGCTGTCGAGCACCTTCCGAAACGCCGTGATCGGCAGTGCGCCTTCCATCATGCCGCCTTCGATGAAGAACGACGGCGTGGCGCGGGCGCCCGAACGCGCGGCACCGGCAGCGTCGCTGCGCACGAAGCGGCGCGGCTCCGGGCTCACCATGCAGGCGTTGAAGGCGTCGCGGCGCAGCCCGAGCGGCCCGATGAGCGAGGCGAAGAACGGGGCGGGGTTGCTCAACGCCTCCCACTTCTCCTGCGTCGCGTAGATCCGGTCGTGGGCGGGCCAGAACTTCCCCTGCTTCATGGCGCAGGTCGCAAACTCGGCGGCGGCCGCGGCATTGGGATGGAGCTCGGGAACCGGCATGTGGATGAAGACCCAGCGGACCTTGCCGGTGGCGATGTACTCCTTCTCGATCGTCGGGAAGGTCTCCTCCGCGAACTGCTTGCAGAACGGGCACTGGAGGTCGGACATCTCGTACACCGTGACCGGCGCGGTGGGCGAGCCCTTGGCGCGCGGCGCGATCAGGGTGTCCTGCTGCGCGGCCGCGGCGGCCGGAGCAAGGAGAAGCAGGAGGACGAGCAGGCGGTTGGCCATCATCGTTCCGGGCTGGTGAGGAGAAGGGGGGTATCTTTCGCCATGATGCGGAAAGTTATCGGTGCGTTCGTGGTGGTCCAACTTGTGGCGGCGCCGCTCAGGGCGCAGGACCCGGTGGCCGAGCTGTTCCCGGCCAAGCCGACGGGGATGGTGACCGACGTCGCCCGCGTGATCGAGCCCGCCACGCTGGCGCGCATCGAGGCGCGTCTGGTGCGGCTTCGCGAGCAGACGGGCGCCGAGGTTGCCGTGGTGACGCTCCCGACCCTCGCCGGGCGCACGCCGGCCGAGGTCGCGCTCGCCATCGGCAGGGCGTGGGGGGTGGGCGCCAAGGCGGAGATCGGCGACCAGCGTCGGAATGCCGGAGCGGTCTTCCTGCTCGTGCCTCGCTCGGGCGACCAGCGCGGCGAGGTGCGACTCGAGGTCGGCAACGGCCTCGAGGGGATCATCACCGACGCGCGCACGGGGCAGCTCCTCGACGCCATCCTGCCGCAGCTGCGCGAGCAGCGCTACGGCGATGCCCTCGATGCCGGCACCACGCTGGTGGCCGATCTGGTGGCACGCAGCATGGGGGTGAGCGACACCTCGCTGGTGCAGCCGCGTGCGCCCCCGCGCGGTCGCTCGTCCCGCGGCCTGCTGATGCTGCTGATGATCGTCATCTGGCTCATCATGTCGTCGCGTGGTGGTGGCGGAGGCGGCCGCGGCTATCGGCGGAGCAGGGGATGGGGCGCAGCCGGGCCGATCATCTTCGGCGGGGGCGGCTTCGGCGGTGGTGGTGGCTTTGGCGGTGGTGGGTTCGGTGGATTCGGTGGTGGCGGCGGTTTTGGCGGCGGCGGCGGCGGGAGGAGCTTCTGATGGATCGGACCCAACTCGATGCAGATCTGAATCGGCTCGTCGCGCGGCTGCAGCAGGCCGACGCACCGGCGTGCAGCATGCTCCTGTACGGGTCGGCCGCACGCGGCGGCTGGCTCGCCACGCGCTCCGACGTCAACCTCCTGCTGGTCGTCGACGACGCGTCGCCCGCCGGCCTGCGACGGCTGGCACTGGCGGTCTCGGAGTGGCACCACGCGGGGCACACGGCGCCGCTCATCATCGGGCGGGCCGAGTGGGCACGTTCGGTGGATGTCTTCCCGATCGAGATGACCGACATGCAGCTCGCCTATCGCCTGCTGCACGGCACCGACCCGCTCGCCGACGTGCGCGTCGCACCGGCCGATCTCCGTCGCGCGCTCGAGTCGGAGCTGCGCGGGAAGCTGGTGCGGCTCCGGCAGGCGTACGTCCGCTTCGGGGAGTCCATGGTCACCCTCGGCGGCTTCGCGACGGCGTCCATCGGACAGCTGCTCGTGCTGCTCCGCTGCACTGCCGTGCTCACCGGCCGGGATCCCGGGACCACGCCGGAGGCCACCATCGCGGCCCTCGCCGATCTCCTCGGACCCGAGGCCGGGGTGGGTGCCGAGATCGCCGGTCACCGGGCCGATCCGGAGTGGCACTGCCCCCCGGCCACCTTTGCCCGATATCTTGAACTCGTCCGCCAGGCGGTCGAGCTGGTCGATCACCACCCACACGGAGATGCCTGATGCGTCGTATGCTTCGCACCGCCCCCTTGCTCCTGGCCGTTGCCGTCCTCACCAGCAGCTGCGGGTACAACACGCTCCAGGGCCTCGACGAACAGGTCAACAAGGCCCAGGGACAGATCGAGGTGCAGCTGCAGCGGCGCGCCGACCTGATCCCGAACCTGATCGAGACGGTCAAGGGCGTCGCCGCGCAGGAGACCACGGTCTTCATCGCGGTCGCCGAGGCGCGCGCCAAGCTCGCCGGCGCCGTGCAGGGCGGCAACGTTCAGGAGATGGCGAATGCCAACGCGGCCATGACGGCGCCGCTCGGCCGCTTGATCGCGATCGCCGAGGCGTATCCCGACCTCAAGAGCAGCGCGAACTTCTCGCAGCTGCAGGATCAGCTCGAGGGAACCGAGAACCGCGTCGCCGTGGCGCGCACGGACTACAACAGCGCCGTGGAGCAGTTGAACACCACGGCGCGGAAGTTCCCGACCAACCTGACGGCCAAGATGTTCGGCCTCGGCAAGCCGCGGCCGTATTTCGAGGTGACCTCGGCGGATGCGAAGGATGCGCCGAAGGTGAAGTTCTAGCGCGGAAACAGATTCTCTGGCTTTCTCACCAGCGCCCCGCCAACCGCGGGGCGTTTGGCGTCTTCCCAGGCACCGTCGGCCGTGCCCTGCTGTCCGAGCGCCGCCCAGAGGTCCTGCGCCTTCTCGGGCATGAAGGGTGAACTCAACACCGCCAGGCGCACCAGCGTGGCTGCCAGCGTCGCCAGCACCGAGTCGAGCTCGGCGTCGCTGCCGGCCTTGGCCAGCGCCCACGGCGCCGAGACGGTGATGTAGCCGTTGCCCTCGGTGACCAGGTCGGTCACATGCTTGGCCGCACCCTTGAGATCGAGTTGCTCCATCGCCATGGCGTAGCGTGCGACCGCCTCGGCGCCGGCACTGTTTGGCAGGTCGGGGGCCTCGATGGCCGGCACGACGCCGGCGCGATACTTCTCGATCATCGCGGTGACGCGCGAAGCGAGGTTGCCGATGCCGTTGGCGAGTTCGCTCTCGTACACGGCGTCGAAGCGGTCAAAGGTGAAGTCGCCGTCGTTCTCGAAGCCCACCTCGCGCATCAGGAACCAGCGCAACGCGTCGGGACCGTGACGCGCGGCCGCTTCCTCGATCGAGACGGCACTCCCTTCCGACTTGCTCACCTTGGCGCCGCCCCACTGCACGTAGCCATGCGCCCAGACCGCCTTCGGCAGCGGGAGCTCGGCGGCGATCAGCATCGCGGGCCAGATGATGCAGTGGAAGCGGGTGATTCCCTTGCCGACCACGTGGAGGTCGGCCGGCCAGATCTCGTCCCACCCCGCGTCGGGAAAGCCGGTCGCGCTGAGGTAGTTGATGAGCGCATCGAACCAGACGTAGACCGTCTCATCCTCGGTGCCGGGGAAGGGAATGCCCCATGGCAGCCGGGCGCGCGAGATGGAGATGTCCTGTAGCCCCTCGCGGAGCGTGCTGAGAATCTCGTTGCGGCGGATCTGCGGCTCGACCGAGAAGGCGTCGTTGGCCTCGACCAGCGCGAGGACGCGGTCACGATAGGCCGACAGGCGGAAGAAGGTGTTCCGCTCGCGTGTCGGCACGAGGTCGCGCGAGGGATGCTCGGGACAGCGGCCGTCCACGAGCTGGCCTTCCTGCTTGAACTCCTCGCAGCCGACGCAATACAGGCCTTCGTATTCACCGACGAAGAGGTCGTCGGGGTGGCGTTCGCGAATCCGCTCGAGCAGCGCTCGCACGCCGGTGGCGTGACGCGCTTCGGTGGTGCGCATCCAGTCGTCGTGCGAACAGTGCAGGTTGCGCCAGGTGCCCTCGAAGTGGGCCGAGATCTGGTCGACCCACGCCTGCGGCGACTGCCCTGCCGCCTGCGCGGACTGGAACACCTTCTGGCCGTGCTCATCCATGCCCATCAGGAAACGCACCGGTTCGCCGCGCAGGCGGTGCCAGCGCGCGATCACGTCGGCGCCGATCTTCTCGAGCGCATGGCCGAGGTGCGGGTCGCCATTGGCATAGTCGATGGCGGTGGTCAGATACCAGGGCTTCACGACGGACTCCCGTCAGGGGGGCCGCCCCGCGAGGGGCGACGTGGGGCACCGGGGGGACGGCGCGAGCTGCGCTCTTCGGTCGGGGCCGGCGCAGCGGGCATGGCCGGCGCCGCAGCCTGCACCGACGGGGCCTGCTCCACCTCGTCACGCAGTTCGAGCAGGCCGATGACCCGCGCGCCGTGCTCCTCGCTGCGCAGCGAGATTCGCTCGCGAAGGATGTCCACCGACACGACCTTTTCGGTGCCCCGCAGGGTCTGGAGCAGCTTCCCCTCCTTGGGAAAGCGCTTGCGCGTGGTCACGTAGAACTCGTGCTCGTACTTGAGGCAGCAGAGCAACCGTCCGCAGCCGCCCGAGATCTGCGCCGGGTTGAGCGAGAGGCGCTGGTCCTTGGCGAGGGCGAGGTTCACCGGACTCGGTTCGGTCAGCCAGGTCGAGCAGCAGAGCTCGCGGCCGCAGCGACCGACGCCGCCGAGGCGCGCCGCTTCCTCGCGCACGCCGATCTGCCGGAGGTCAATCCGCGTGCGAAAGGTGGTCGCGAGCTCGCGCACCAGGTTGCGGAAGTCCACCCGCTTGTCGGCGGTGAAGTAGATGGTGAGACGATTCTTGTCCCACTGCCATTCGGTGTCGGAGATCCGCATCGGCAGGTCGTGCGTTGCCACGTGCGCGATGACGGCGCGGCGGACATCCTCCTCGCCGCGGCGCAGCGCCTCGTGCTGGGCCACCTCGCTCGGCGTGGCGCGACGCACCACGGCGGCGCGACCGCTGACGCCTGGCGTCTCCGTCCCCTCCGCCGTCGCGCTCTCCTCGCCGGGGGGGGTGTCGGTGCCGCACGAGGTGCAGCCGCCGCACTTGGCCAGCGCGGCCTCGCCGGTGGTGTTGACCCGACCGAGGTCGAGTCCGCGGTCCACCGCGACCACCACGGCCTCGTTCAGCCGAAGCGGCTCGGCCTCGTCAGCCCAGTCGAAGAAGTCGCGGCGATTTCCCTTGAAGCGCACTTCCACCGTTTGCGGCATCAGGCGTCCGCGTAGGCGCCCATCGCCGCAAACTTGTCGTGGCGGCGCTTGACCAGCTTCTCGGGGCGGAGCTTGCGCAGTTCGGTCAGGTGGCGAATGAGCGCCGTCCGCAACGACTCACCCGTCTCGTCCGGATCGAAGTGGGCACCGCCCACCGGCTCCTTCACGATCTCGTCCACCAAGCCGAGGCGGAGCAGGTCGTCGGAGGTGACCTTGAGGGCCTCGGCCGCGCGCTCACGCTGGGTGGCGTCCTTCCAGAGGATCGCGGCGCAACCCTCCGGCGAGATCACCGAGTAGACCGAGTTCTCGAACATCAGGATCCGGTCGGCCACGCCAAGGGCGAGCGCGCCGCCGGAGCCGCCCTCGCCGATGACGACGGCGATGATCGGCGTCGGAAGCACCGACATCTCGAGGATGTTGCGGGCCAGCGCCTCGGACTGCCCGCGCTCCTCGGCGCCCAGGCCGGGATAGGCACCCGGCGTGTCGATCAGCGTGATCACCGGCGCGTTGAAGCGCGCCGCGAGGTGCATCAGGCGGAGCGCCTTCCGATAGCCCTCGGGATGCGGCATCCCGAAGTTGCGCTTGATGTTTTCCTTGGTGTCGCGTCCCTTCTGGTGGCCGATCACCATCACCGACTGGCCCGCCAGCCGCGCCCAGCCGCCGACAATCGCCGGGTCGTCGCGGAAGAGGCGGTCGCCATGCAGCTCGATGAAGTCGGTGAAGATCGACGAGAGGTAGTCGAGGGTGTAGGGGCGGCGCGGATGCCGTGCCACCAGCACGCGCTGCATCGGCGTCAGCCCGGCGTAGATCTCGGCGCGCTTGGTGTCGAGCTTGGCCTCGAGCGTGCTGAGTTCGCCAAGGACATCGATCTCGCGCTCGGTGCCGACGCGCTTGAGCTCGTCAATCTGCTTTTCGAGCTCGGCAAGGGGCTTCTCGAATTCGAGGGTATAGCTGGCCATCCTCTACGACCCCGCACGAATGAAGGAGACGGCGTCGCCGCCAAAGAGATCCCGCAGGTCCCGCAGCGTTTCCTCGCGTGGTTCCACCCGCAGGCGACGGGAGCGGAGGCGAGCCGCCGTCCCGTTTCCGTCCGACCAATCAATATAGAGCGGCGCCGGGCCCGGGTGGGCCATGCAGAGCCGGGCCAGGGTCCGGATGGTCTCCGGGGCCGGGGCCGCCGGGGCGGCCCAGCGGATCGCCACGCCCAGGAGGCCGGCGGCCTCCAGGTCGGCCAAGGGCCGGGCCCCCTCCACGATGAACGGCACGGTATCCTCGCCCCGGTCGCGGGCCGAATAGCCGCCGCTGAGGAGCATCGCCTCGTCCACCCGGATCACCTGGTTGAGCTTGGCCCACGCCTCGGGGAAGACGATCGCCTCGGCGGTGCCGTGGAAGTCTTCGACCGTCACCCGGGCGTACTCCTTCCCGGTCTTCTTGGAGATCTGCCGCTTGACGGCCGTCAGGACGCCGGCGACGGCCACCTGATGCTCGCTCCAGCTCCCCATGGTGGCGGTGGTGCGGGTGCCGAAGAGCTCCACCAGCGGGCGATAGCGCTCCAGCGGGTGGCCCGAGATGAAGAAGCCGAGGATCTCCTTCTCCTTGGCGAGGCGGTCGGCCTCCGTCCAGGCCGGCACCTCGGGGAGGGTCGGCTCGACCGGCGTGGTCTTGATCACCTCGCCGAAGAGCGATTCCTGTCCGGCCTCGAGTTCCTCGGCGAGCAGCTGTGCCTCGCCGATGGCGTGGTCGATCGCGGCCACCAGCTGGGCGCGGTGGCCGCCGAGGGAATCGCAGGCACCCGCCGCAATCAGCGACTCGAAGACGCGCTTGTTGCAGAGGCGGGCATCGATGCGTCGGGCGAAATCGGACAGCGACTTGAACGGACCGGAGGCGCGTGCCGCGATGATCGACTCGATCGCGCCGGCGCCGACATTGCGCACCGCGCCGAGGCCGAAGCGGATGCGCCGGTCACCGACCACGGTGAACTTGAAGCCCGATTCGTGCACGTCCGGCGGCAGCACTTCGAGGCCGAGCTCGCGCGCCTCGTTGATGTACTGCACCACCTTGTCGGTGCTGCCGATTTCGCTCGACAGCAGCGCCGCCATGAACTCGGCCGGGTGGTGCGTCTTGAGCCACGCCGTCTGGTAGGAGAGGACCGAGTACGCGACCGAGTGCGACTTGTTGAAGCCGTAGCGACCGAAGGTCTCGATCTGGCCGGCGAGTTCGTCGAGGAGGTCGCGGTCGTGGCCGAGTGCGAGCCCGCGCTGCACGAACTTGCCGAGCTCCTTCTTGATCAGCTCCGCGTCCTTCTTGCCGACCGCCTTCCGGAGCACGTCGGCTTCGGCGAGCGTGAAGCCGGCGATGACGTTGGCGATCCGCATCACCTGTTCCTGGTAGGTGATGACGCCGTACGTCGGCTCCAGCACCTCGACCAGCGAGGGATGCGGATAGGTGACCGGCTCGTGCCCGAGCTTCCGCTTGATGAAGACGGTGTGCATGCCGGCGTCGAGCGGACCGGGGCGGAGCAGGGCGTTCGACGCCACGAGGTCGTCGAAGCGGTCGCACTTCATGCTGCGGAGCGTCTCGGTGGCCAGCGCCGATTCGAACTGGAAGACGCCGGCGGTGCGGCCCCGCCGCAGCAGCGCATAGACCTCGGGGTCGTCGTAGGGCAGCGCGTCGATGTCGAGCGGCGTGCCGGTCTTGGCGACGATCATCTGCACCGCGTCGTGGATCACGGTGAGGGTCTTGAGGCCGAGGATGTCCATCTTGAGCATCCCGACCTTTTCCAGGGCCCCCATCTCGTACTGGCAGATGATCGAGTCCTCGCCGCTCGCCGAGGCGCCCGCGCCCTTGGTCGGCGACGTGCAGACCGGGACGTAGTCGGAGAGCGGGCCCGGCGCGATCACCACGCCCGCGGCGTGCACCGAGGCGTGGCGCGAGAGGCCCTCGATCCGCGACGCGTAGGTGAAGACGCGGCGATACGCCTCGCTCTCCTTCAGCATCGCCTTCAGCTCGTCCACCTTTTCGCCGGCCTCGGCCACCGTCATCGAGAAGGCGGGTCCCGACGGGATCAGCTTGGTCAGCTTGTCGGCCTCGCCCGGCGGGACCTTCAGCGTGCGGGCCACGTCCTTGACCGCCGCGCGCGCCTTCATGGTGCCGAAGGTGATGATCTGTCCGACCGAGTCGCGGCCATAGCGCTCGCGCACGTAGTCGATCACTTCGCCGCGCCGTTCGAAGCAGAAGTCGACGTCGATGTCGGGCATCGAGACGCGTTCCGGATTCAGGAAGCGCTCGAAGAGCAGGTCGAAGCGGAGCGGGTCGACGTTGGTGATGCCGAGGCCGTACGCCACGATCGATCCCGCCGCGGAGCCGCGGCCCGGCCCGACGGGGATGCCGCGTGCGCGCGCCGCGTTGATGAAGTCCTGGGTGATCAGGAAGTAGCCGGCGTACCCGGCGGTGTTGATCACGCCGAGTTCGAAGTCGAGGCGCTCCTGCACGGCCTGGGGGAGCGGCTTGGCGTAGCGCGCCTCGAGGCCGGTGGTCGTCAGCGTCGCGAGCAGCACCTCGTCGGAGGTGACGCCCTCGGGGAGCGGATACTTCGGCACGAAGTAGCGCTTCTCGAAGTCGAACTCGCAGAGGTTCGCGACGGCCTGCGTGCGCTCGATGGCATCGTGGTCGTCGGGGAAGAGCGTGCGCATCTCCGCTTCACTCTTGACGTACGACTCGCTCCCCGTGAAGCGGAATCGCTTCGGGTCGTCGAGGTCCGCCCCGGTGCCGATGGCGAGCAGCACGTCGTGCGCCTCGGCGTCGTCGCGCGTGAGGTAGTGCGCGTCGTTGGTGGCCACCACCGGCAAGCCGAGGTCCTTGCCGAGCGCCAGCATCCCCTTGGCGACCTCTAGCTCCTCGGGGATGCCGTGGTCCTGGATCTCGAGGTAGAAGCCATCCTTGCCGAAGGTCTCCGACATCCAGACGGCGGACTCGCGCGCCTTGTCGTAGCGACCCTGCCGCAGGTAGAGCGCCACCTCGCCCGAGAGACACGCCGCGAGGCAGACGATCCCGTCGCTGTGCGCCGCGAGGACTTCCTTGTCGATCCGGGGCCGCCGATAGAATCCCTCGGTGTAGCCGATCGACGAGAGCTTGATCAGGTTCTTGTAGCCGACGGCGTTGCGGGCGAGCAGCACGAGGTGGGAGTACTGGGCCGGCGCCCACGACGGCTTCTCGCGCGCCTGCCGCGGCCCGAAGGCGAGGTAGGCTTCGAAGCCGAGGATCGGGCGGATCCCCTGCTTCCGCGCCTCGTCGTAGAAACTCCATGCCGCGTGCAGGTTGCCGTGGTCGGTCACGGCGAGCGAATCCATCCCCAGCTTCTTGACGTGACTGACCAGCTCGGGGATGCGGTTCGCCCCGTCGAGGAGCGAGTATTCGCTGTGCGTGTGGAGGTGGACGAACGCCATCGCTCAGCGCTCCCGGCGCGCGAGCTCGGCGAGAACGGCGTCGAGGGGGACGCCTCGCGCCTGGAGCAGGACGAGGAGATGGAAGAGCAGGTCGGCCGCCTCGCTGGCGAGCCGCTCGTCGCTCTCCGCCAGCGCGGCGATCACCGTCTCGACGCCTTCCTCCCCGACCTTCTGCGCCATCTTCGGGAGGCCGCGTTCAAAGAGGGTGGTGGTGTACGAATCGGATGGCCGCGTGGCGTGCCGATCGGCGATCATCCGGGCCAGCCGGGTGAGGAGGTGGCCTCCCTGATCGTCCCCCTCCTCGAGGACCCCGTCCGAGCCGATCCGGCGGAAGAAGCAGCTGGGGTGGCCGGTATGGCAGGCCGGGCCTTCCTGGTCGACACGGTAGAGCACGGCGTCGGCGTCACAGTCAAGCCGCACCTCGCGGACGCGCTGGCGGTTGCCGGAGGACTCCCCCTTCTTCCAGAGCGCCTGCCGCGACCGGCTCCAGTAGTGGGCGTCCCCGGTGGCCAGCGTGGCCTCGAGGGCGGTGCGGTCGGCCCAGGCGAGCATCAGCAGGTCGCCGGTGCGAGCATCCTGTGCCACCACCGGCACTAGGCCGGCAGTGTCGAATCGGACGGCGTCGAGGGCCGAGGAGTGGGTCACAGGGGAACTTTATCCCGGCGCCGCCCGATTGTCAAAAGTCATTGTCCTGCTTACGCTTAGGTCAGTTTCCCCGAGCCTCCGGAGCCGCCGTCGCATGCGCCTCGTTTGCCCGTCGTGGTTGACCACTCTCACGCTCGGATTGCTGGCCGCCTGCAGCACCGATGGCGGCACCGGCCCCACGCCCGCTCCCTGCACGGCCCCCACCCCGGTGAACCTCGAGCCGGGGGGGCAGCTCCTCCTCGATGCCGGGCGAGTGAGCAATTGCCTCGCCCTGCCTGGGGGGACCACGGCACGCGAGTACCTCGTCGTCGCCTACTCCGGCGCCGGCACCGAGACCACCAACGGCGTCACGGCCAACTACACGCTGACTGGCGGCACTGCAGCGGCCGCCGGACTGATCGCCCCGACGCTCCTCCGGGATGAGGCTGCGCCGGCCGATGCGACCCCTGCCCGCTTCCACGCCGCGCTGCGCGACGCCGAGGCGCGGCTCGCCGTCGATCCGGCGATGCGCCTGCGCGAGGCGTGGGCCGGCCCCCCCGTGGCGGCCGCCATCCCCGTGGTCGGCGAACGCGATTCGTTCAACGTGTGCCGCAACGACAACTGCACCGCCTTCAACCGGGTCGGTGCCACCGTCCGCTATGTCGGACGTCACGGCGCGATCTACACCGACGACGCCAACCCCGTGAACGGCGAGTCGCTGACCAACGGCGACCTCGCCTCGCTCGGCGCGCTCTTCGACGACTACCTCTACCCGATCGACACCACCGCGTTCGGCCGCCCCTCGGACATCAACGGCGACCAGCGCGTGGCGATCCTCATCACCGTCGGCGTCAACGACCTCACCGCCGACTGCACCAATGGACGGATCATCGGCTACTTCTACGGCGCCGACCTCCTGACCACGGCGGCGGGCACCAATCGTCGCGAGGTGTTCTACGCCTTTGCGCCCAAGCCCGCCACGACCAGCTGCTCGGCGGTGACGCGCACGGTCGCCATGCGCTCGCTCGCGCCGGTGCTGATCCACGAGTTGCAGCACATGATCTCGTTCAACCAGCGCGTGCTGGTGCGGGGCGGCGGTCAGGAAGACACCTGGCTCAATGAGGGCCTCTCCCACTTTGCCGAAGAGCTTGGCTTCCGCAGCATCCCCGACAACCGCTGCCTCGGGGCCACCAGTTGTTTCGCGCAGTTTCTTTCGGGCGACCTCAACAACGCCTACAGCTACCTGAACAACCCCGAGGCCACGCACCTCGTCACGCCCAGCAACAACAGTGGCCCGCTCGCCTACCGCGGTGCGAGCTGGCTCTTCCTGCGCTGGCTGGCCGATCACTTCGCCGCCGACACCTTGCTGGGGACGGAGGTGACGCGGGGATTGGTGCAGACCACGCGCGTCGGTGCGTCGAACGTCAGCGGGCTCGTGGCGGTGGACTTCCCCACGCTCGTGGGTGAATGGCAACTGGCGAATTACCTCGAGAATCTCGGCGGCTTTCCGCAGGCCGGCCGGCTCCGGTATCGCAGCTGGAACCTCCGGGCGCTCTATGCGGCGAACTCCCCGACGCTCTTCGCCAAGCCGTATCCGCTCACGCCCGACAGCAGCGCCGGCAGCTACGCGCGCAACGGCATGCTCCGTGGCGGCAGTGGGCGGCATGTCCGCTTCAAGCTCCCGGCCGGCGCCGCGGGCGTCACCGTGCAGTTGACCGGCAGCAGTGGTGGGGCACCCACGCAGTCGGCGGAACCACGCTTCGCGGTGGTCCGCATCCAGTGAGCGCGAGGGCGTGGTGGTTGGCCGTGATGGTGTCGTTGTCCCCGGACGCGGTCCGGGCGCAGGGCGAGCCACCGCGACCGGCACTCCCCGATCTGCCCGCCTCGGTGCGCGTGGCCGGCCTCGCGGGCGCCGGGGTGGCGATGCCGGGCTACGCCGCCGGCGTCTTCGACAATCCGTCGAACATCGGCCCCATTCGCGTGCTCTCGCTGGAGGCGGCATATGCGCGGTTGCCCGATCAATCACGCTATCTCACCGGTGCGGCGGCGGTGCGAGCGGGCGCGTTCAACTTTGGCGGGGGATTGCGCTACCTCCGCTTCGAGGGAGACCGCCCGGTGCTCGACAACCTCTCGTGGGTTGGCGCGGCGGTCTATCGGCTCAAGGGCGTGGCCCTCGGTGGTTCGGCCAAGTATGTCTCGGTCGAGGACTCCGGTGGAACCGTGTACCGCACGCTCACCTCGGATGCCGGCGTGACCCTGGCGTTCTTCGACATCGCCGCCGTCGCGGTCTCGTTCCAGAATCTTGGCCGCTATGCGCTCAGCGGCGAGGGACTCGACCTGCCGGCCAGCACGCACCTGGGCTTCTCGTTCAACCTGATCGACACCTACTCGAACGGCCGACTGCTGGCGACGATGGAAACCGACTGGACGTCCGGTGCGCCGCGCCGGACCGTGATGGGGCTTGAGGCCGGCCTGGTCTTCGGCGGGGTCGGACTGGTGGGACGCATCGGCACGGGCGGGCAGCCCGCCGGGAGCGGGGTCGGCAAGACGTCCTACGGCGGTTCCGTCGTGCTGTCGCGCGCCCGGCTCGACTACGCCTACCAGCGGCGCAGCGCGATCGGCCGCAGCGTGCACCTCTTCGGGGCACGGTGGACCCCATGACTCGCAGGAGAAGATTCCGCATGGGATTGCTCATCAGTGCGGCCGTGCTGCTCTTCGGCTTCGGCGCCGCCTACGTCGCCTCCGAGGAGGTTCGCTACGTCACGCGGGCCGGCATCGAGGAGACCAAGATCCTCACGGCCCGCGTGCCGATCACCCGCGTGGCCGCGGACACCGCGCTCCCCGACTCCCTACGCGAGATGGCGCGACTGGTGATCGACGTGCGCACGTACGCGCGCGCGCTCGGGCTCGATGCCAAGGAGACCTACACGAGCTACGCCGACGTCGGCCGCGACACGCTGTTGCTGGTGCTCACGGCCTCACCCCGCGAATGCCTCTGTCCGGTGACGTGGAAATATCCGATCGCGGGGCGCATTCCGTACAAGGGCTTCTTCGATCTCGAGGCGGCGCGCAAGGCAGCCAAGGGATTCAGCGACCGTGGCTACGACGTCTATCTCCGCCCGTCGGCAGCCTTCTCGACGCTCGGGTGGTTCAACGATCCGCTCCTCTCCACGGCACTGAGTCGCGATTCGGTCGAACTCGCCGCACTGGTCTTCCACGAGATTTCGCACAACACCATCTGGGTCAAGGGCGCCACCGCCTTCAACGAGAGCTTCGCGCAGTGGGTGGGCTATCAGGCGGCGCAGCGCTTCTTCCTGGCCCGCGGTGACACCGCCTCGGCGTTGCGCGCCGGCGATCGCTGGCATGATGAACAGCTGCTCGGCGAGTACTACACGCGCCTCCTGGCCCGACTCGATTCGCTCTATGCCCTGAAGCTGCCGCGCGAGGCCAACGACAGCGGACGCACCGCCATCTCCCGCTGGGCGCGCGACACGATGGCCTCATCCTTCGGTGCCGCGTTCCGGACTATCGCGGTCGATCGCATGGCCGAACGGCCGATCAACAATGCCGCCCTGCTCGGCACGCGACTCTACCGATCGGATCTCTACCTCTTCGACGACTGGCTCGCGTCGCAGAGCGGGGACCTGACGCGCGCCGTCCTCCTGCTGCAACGGCTGCTCGAGGACGCCGAGGGCGAGCAGGCCTTCGAGCGGATGCGCCGGATCCTGGAGGCGCAGCGGCGGTCCCGATCGATGCCGCTGGAGCCGCTCCCGGCCGATTCCGCCACCGCCGGCATCACGCCCCCCCCCGTGCCACGCTAGCTTACGGGACACCCCGCAGGAGCAGACCCGATGGACCACGATTTTGTCCGCCGCGAAGAGCCGCGCCTCCTGGCCGAGCTCACCGAATTCCTGTCCATCCCGAGTGTCAGCACCGGCACGGCGCACGTCGCCGATTGCCGTCGCGCGGCACAGTGGCTGGTGGATCAGCTCTTCCATCTCGGTTGCCCCACGGTGCAACTCATCGAGGGCGACGGGCACCCCGTGGTCTGGGGCGAGAGCCCCCACGTGGAGGGGGCGCCGACCATCCTCATCTACGGTCACTACGATGTGCAGCCACCCGATCCGCTCGACGAGTGGCACACGCCGCCCTTCACGCCCTCCATTCGCGACGGGCGGCTCTATGCGCGCGGCGCCATCGACGACAAGGGACAGGTCTTCTGTCTCCTGAAGGCCTACGAGGCAGTGCGCGACGCCGACGGCGTTCCGCCGATCAACGTGCGGTTCATCTTCGAAGGGGAAGAGGAGTGCGGCGGACGCGTGGTGTTCGACCTGCTGGCGGCGGAGCCCGAGCGGACCAAGGTCGACGCGGTGATCGTGGCGGACATGTCGTACTATGCGCCGGGCTGGCCGGCGGTCTATACCGCACTGCGCGGGCTCTGCTATGCGGAGCTCGAAGTCCGCACGCTGCAGCGGGACCTGCACTCCGGATCGTACGGCGGCGTGGCACCCAATGCGATCGAGACGCTCTGCCGCATCCTCACCGACCTCAAGTCGGCGTCGGGCAAGATTCACGTGCCGAAGCTCTACAAGCAGGTCGAGCCGCCCAGCAAGGCGGAGCGGCGCGGATGGGAGTCGTTGCCGTTCGACGAGGCGGCCTACCTGCGTGACGAAGTGACGGCCAAGGCGCTCACCGGACTCGAGGAGTATTCGATCTTCGAGCGCACCTGGGCATTGCCCACGTTCGAGATCCACGGCATTCGCGGTGGCTTCGTCGGGGAGGGCGCCAAGACGGTGATCCCGGCCGTGGCCACCGCCAAGATCTCGATGCGGCTGGTGCCGGGCCTCACGGTCGAGTTTGCCCAGCAGCAGTTGCGCAAGGCGATCGCAAAGGTGGCGCCGGAGTATGCCGATTGGGAGTTGCGCATGCACCACGGCGGCGACCCGGTGCAGGTCGACGTGACACACGCGGCGTTCCGCACCCTCGATCGCGCCTTCGAGGAAGTGGTCGGGCGCCCCACGGTGGCGGTGCGCGCCGGCGGTTCCATCCCGATCGTGCCGGAGCTCGGGCGCAGTGGCGCGCCGGTGTTGCTGACCGGAATCGGCTTGCCGGACGACGGATTGCATTCGCCCAACGAGAAGGTGGACCTGCAGCAGCTGTGGGACGGGATCCGCGTCTTCGGGCGCTTCTTCGAACTGATGGCGGCGGGACGCCACTAGCCGCATCCGACATCCGGATATATCCTCCGACATCCCCCTCTGGTCGGAGGCCCGGCGTGTCCGAGGCCCGCACTCCGCACTCCCTTCCGCTCGCCGTGAAGCTCCCACTCATCGTGGGCGCGCTGCTGAGCGTGGTCATCACCGCCCTGCTCGCGCTGTCGTGGCGGCAATTCCGGGCCGTCAGTCGCGACGGCGCGAGCGAGCGACTCGCCTCCGTGACGACCCAGCTCGCCCGGGGGCTTGAAGCGCAGGCCGGCAGCTACGCGCGACGCGAGGCGCTGCTGGGTCAGGACCCGGGACTCCAGGCGGCGCTGCGCACGGGGACGACGGTCCCCGATTCCGGCGTCCTCCGCGCGCTCTTTCCCGACAGCAACTTCTTCGCGGCCGAGCTGCTCGACGCCGACGGTCGGCTGCTCTGGGCCGGGGGCCCGCACCTCGACGCGATCCGTCCGCTCGCCCCAGTGGACCTGCGGCCCCTGCTGGCGGCCGGCGATTCGAGCGCCCTCGGCCGCTTTGCCGCACTCGGCGACACCCTCATCCTCCCGAGCGTCGTGGCGGTCCGCGACGGCGAGACGACGCTCGGCTTCGCCGTCCGGTGGTACGCGATCCGACCCGACCCCCGGGCGCGCGCGGCGGTCTCCGAGCTGGTCGGCACGGGTGCGCGCGTCTACGTCGGGTCGCCGGATGGCGCGTGGAGCGACCAGAGCGCGATCGCGGCGCCGCCGCCCCTCCCGGTGGAGTCGCTCGGCAAGTCCATCACCTACCACCGCGCCGACCTCGGCGAGCAGCTCGTCGTCGGCACGCGCCTGACGGGCGCACCCTGGGCGGTCGTGACGGAGTTTCCGCTCGAGGCCGTGATGGCCCCAGCGTCCCGCTTCTTCACGCGGGCGATGCTTGCGGGGCTGTTCGTGCTGCTCGTCGGCCTGGCGCTGTCCTCGTGGGCGACCCGCGGCGTCACGCGGCCACTCATGGCGCTCACCAGGGCGAGCGACGCCATGGCCGCGGGCGACCTCACGGCGCGCGTGACCGCCGCGGGCGACGACGAAGTCGGTCGACTGAGCCAGGCCTTCAATGCGATGGCCGATCGGGTCACCGACGAGTTCTCGGCGCGCGTGGCCGCAGAGGAGCAGTGGCGCCTGCTCTTCAGTGCCAATCCCTACCCGATGTGGGTGTACGACACGGAGACCCTCGCCTTCCTCGCCGTGAACGAGGCGGCGGTCTCGCGCTACGGCTGGAGTCGTGACGAGTTCCTCGCCCGCACCATCCTCGACATCCGGCCGGAGGCACAGCACACCAAGCTGCGCGCGACGCTCGCGGAACTGTCCCAGGCGGCGCACAAGTCGGACGGCTGGCAGCATCGTGGCAAGGATGGGGTGCCGTTCGAGGTCGAGATCACCTCGAGCGCGGTGAACTTCGATGGACGCCCGGCGCGCCTCGTGATGGCCCACGACATCAGCCAGCGGGTCGTGCTCGAAACGCAGCTCCGGCAGGCGCAGAAGATGGAGGCGATCGGCCGACTGGCCGGAGGCATCGCGCACGACTTCAACAACTCGCTCGCCGTCATCTCCGCCTATTCCGAGCTGCTCTCCGAGGACCTGACCAGCATCGGCCACAGCACGACCGAGGTCACCGAGATTCGCCGGGCCGCCCTGCAGGCGAGTGGCCTCACGCGACAGCTGCTCACCTTTTCGCGTCGACAGCCAACCCGGGCCGTCCATGTGGACCCGAGCCTCGCCGTCGAGACCGTCGAGCGGATGGTCCGACGGATCATCGGCGAGGATGTGCAGGTCACAGTCCGGACCGACGCCGCGCTCGGCACGGTCCGCATCGACCCGGGACAACTTGAACAGGTGCTGCTCAACCTCGCCCTCAACGCGCGGGACGCGATGCCGGAGGGCGGGATGCTGACCCTCACCACCACCTCGGCGACGGTGGATGAGGAGAGCATCGCGCTCTACGGGCTCGCGAACCCGGGGCGCTACGTCGTCATCTCGGTGTCCGATACCGGATCGGGGATGACCCGCGAAGTCCGGGCCCGGATCTTCGAGCCGTTCTTCACCACCAAGGAGGTCGGCAAGGGAACCGGGCTCGGCCTCGCGACCGCCTACGGGATCGTCAGCTCGGTCGGGGGAGCGATCTCGGTGTACAGCGAGGTCGGCGTGGGCAGCACCTTCCGCGTCTACCTGCCACGCAGCGAGGGCGCGGCGAGTGGTGTCAGCGGCGAGGTCCCCGCCGTGACACGTATCCCACGGGGGCGCGAGGTGGTGCTGCTCGTGGAAGACGAGGATGCCGTGCGTGCCGCGGCGAGCAACATGCTCCAGCGGCTCGGCTATCGCGTGCTGGAGGCAGACTCGCCCGCGGTTGCGCTGGCCATCGCGGAAGACCCGACCCAGGCGATCGACATGGTCCTGAGTGACGTGGTGATGCCGAAGTTCAGCGGACCGCGGTTGGTGGCGGCGCTTCGGGAGCGGAGGTCCGGGCTGCCGGCCCTGCTGATGTCGGGATATGTCGGGGAGGCGATCGCCATTCGGGAGGTCGCCGATGCGTCGTTGCCACTGATCGAGAAGCCCTTCTCGCTGGCGACACTCGCCATGGCGGTCCGGAGCGTGCTGGACGGCTGATCGAGGGCGTCAGTCGTCCCGGGGCTTCGGGGGGCGTCCCTGACCGGCGTACTGCGCCTCGATGCGCGAGTAGAGGTCGTCGGCGCCGATGATCCCCTTCACGGAGGCGATCACGCCCGCCACCACATCGTCGGCCCAGTACTGGTCGGGGCGTTCCGCCTCGGGCAGCGCACGGGCGTGCCGGTCGAGATACTCGATTGCCCGATCCACCCACTCAGTCTGTGCCGTGGCGACCAGCGACCACGAGCCCGTCGCGCGCAGCTCCATCTCGGCCAGCGCATCCAGATGGGCGCGCAGCTCCTGCGCCACCGGACCGCGGCGGAGTTGCTCCGCCACGATCGACAGCATGGCCCGACGCTCCGATTCCTGGGGCTCGGGGAGCGGCGCCAGGTAATGGCGCTGATCGGCGACCATTTCGGCCAGCCGGATGCAGACGGCCCGGATCGGGGGCGTCAGTTGGCTGGGGGCCTCGGTGGCCCACGAGCTGGCCGCGCGGAGGATGGCGGCGATGCGCTCCTCGGCGGCGGCGGCGATTCTGGTCGAGTCCATCGGGTCTGCCATGGGGTGAAGGGTGGCCCGAATCGGCCCCGATTTCAACCCCGCGCCTGCCGCGCCGACTACCCCCACGGGACCAAATCGGCAAGGGCAGCAGGCCGTGCGCAACGCTCGAATGCCGTGGCCAGCGAGGCCACCACGATCGCCCGGACCTCGTCCGCCAGGGTCGGCGAGTCGCTCCCCAGCTCGCGCGCGACAGAGGTCATGGTCACGCCATGCAGGCCGCAGGGCACGATTGCGTCGAACCAGGAGAGGTCCGGCGCCACGTTAAGCGCAAAGCCATGCAGCGTCACCCACTGCTTCACGTGGATGCCGAGGCTGGCGATCTTGCGATCCCCGGTCCAGACCCCGGTCTTCCCCGGAACCCGATCGGCCGCGATGCCGAGCACGTCGAGCGAATGGATGAGGGCGTCCTCAAGGGTCCGGAGATACCAGTGGAGGTCTTCCCGGTGCTGCGAGAGATGCAGGATCGGGTAACCGACCAGCTGCCCGGGCCCGTGCCACGTCACGTCGCCGCCGCGTTCGATCTCGACCACCGCGGCACCACGGGCGGCGAGCAAGGCTCGCGAGAGGGGCAGGGAGGTGGCCTGGGTGCCCCGGCCCAGGGTGTAGACCGGGTCGTGCTCGACGAGCAGCAGGATGTCGTGCGGAAGGGCGCCCTCGATGCGCCGCAGGCGGAGGGCTCGCTGGAGATCGAGGGTCTCCAGGTAGCCGCGCCGCCCGAGATCAACGACCTCGAGCGGTGGAGGCGTCACGCCGACCGACGTGCCCGGCCTCCGAGGCGGAGCGCCGCGACGGCGGCCAGCACGGCGAGCCCGACCAGGGCACCGTTGCCGAGCGCGGCATGGGCGGTGAAGGTGAGCATCATCGCCAGCACCGTTCCGGCGAGGGCCCCGACCACGGCGAGCCCGCCCCGACGGAAGAGCGAGTCGATGGGGCGCATCAGCATCCAGCCGGTCACGCCCGCCATCGCGAGCCCCGCAGGAATGCCGTAGAGCAGGATGTTCACGTAGGCGGCCGACGGATCCACGGCGGAAATGTCCGTCACGGCCTGGTCGCGCAACATCGCGGTGGCGAAGGTCACCAGCGAGAACCACGACACCGCCACGGCGGCGGCAGTACCGACGGCCGCGATCGCCAGCGGGACGCGATCCTCGGTCGGCGCGTCGAGGCCGAGGGGATTGGGGGAGGATGGGGGCGTATGCGTCATGGAGGCTGGGGCCCGAGAAGCGAGAAGGGAGAAGCGAGAAGCGTGATGTGATCGTACACGCTTCTCGCTTCTCGAGTCTCGCTTCTCGCCTAGATGTGCACCGCCCGACCCAGCGAATCGAGCGCCGCTTCGGCGATCGCTTCCGAGAGCGTCGGGTGGGCGTGGATGGCGAGGTCGACTTCCTCGACCGTGTACTCGTTGGTGCGCGCCAGGATGAGCTCGTGGATCATCTCCGAGGCGTGGCCGGAGACGATGTGCGCGCCGATGATCTCGCCGTACTTCTTCCCGCGGATGATCTTGACGAAACCGTCCGTCTCGTTCGACGCGCGGGCGCGGCCGTTGGCCGAGAACGGGAAGCGGCCGACCTGGTAGTCGAGCTTCTGTTCCTTGGCCTGCTCCTCGGTGAGGCCGATCGAGGCCACTTCCGGGTGGCAGTAGGTCACGCTCGGCACGTTGCTGTAGTCGATCGCCTTCGGATGGTGCCCGGCAATCACCTCGGCCACGTGGATCCCCTCGCGGGTGCCCTTGTGCGCCAGCATCGGCGGACCGGCCACGTCGCCGATCGAGTAGACACCCTTCACCGTGGTCTCGAGCGTCGCCGGATTGACCTGGATGAAGCCGCGATCCGTGAGCTTCACGCCCACGGCCTCAAGGCCGATCCCCTCGGTGTTGACGGCACGGCCGGCGGCCATGAGCACCTTGTCGGCCGTGATCGTCTCCTGCTTCCCGCCAACTTCCACCGTGATGCTCACCTCGGCGGCCTTCACGTCGGCCTTCACGACCTTCACGCCGGCGAGCACGTTGATGCCGCGCTTCTTGTACGACTTGGCAATCACGTCCGAGCACTCCGCGTCCTCGATCGGCAGGATCCGCGGCAGCGCCTCGACCAGCGTCACTTCCGAGCCGAACGCGTTGAAGATGTCGGCGAATTCACAGCCGACCGCGCCCGCCCCCACGATCGCGAGCCGCTTCGGCGCGCTCTCGAGGAAGAGCGCCTCGTCGGAGGTGATGACCGTCGTGCCGTTGATCGCCAGCCCGACCGGCGGAATGCCCTTCGTGCGCGACCCGGTGGCCAGCACGATCGCCTTCTTCGCGGTGAGCACGTCGTCGCCGACCTTCACCGTCGTGGCCGAGGCGAGCACGCCCGTGCCCTTGATGACGGTGACCTTGTTCTTCTTCATCAGGAATTCGGCGCCCTTCGAGTTCTGCTCGGCGACCTTCCGCGACCGCTTCATCGCGACGCCGTAGTCGGTCTTGACCTCGCCGACCTCGATGCCCAGTTCCTTGGCTTCCTTGCGGATGCTGTTGGCCATCGCCGCGGAGTGCAGCAGTGCCTTGGTCGGGATGCACCCGATGTTGACGCAGACGCCGCCGAGCTTGTCGCGCTCGACCACGCAGGCGCTGAGGCCAAGCTGCGACGCGCGGATGGCCGCCGGATACCCGGCAGGACCGCCGCCGATGATGATGACGTCAAAGGACTGATTGGCCACGGGAGAAGAGCTCCGCGTTAAGGACAGATTATTGAAACAGCGAACCGCGACCTGCGAACCGCGAGCGGCGAATCGTGACAACCGTTCGCCGTTCCCTGTTCGCCGTTCGCTACCACACCATCGCCAGCGGATTCTCCAGCATCCCCACCAGCGTCTTCAGGAACGCCGCGCCCGTGGCGCCATCGATCACGCGGTGGTCGCAGGAGAGGGTGATCCGCATCCGGCGTCGCACCACGAGGGCGCCGTCCACCACGGCCGGCTTCTGCTCCAGGCGGCCGACCGCGAGGATGCCCGCCTCGGGCGGGTTGATCACGGCGGTGAACTCGTCGATGCCGAACATGCCGAGGTTGGAGATCGAGAAGGTCGCGCCGGTGTACTCCTCCGGCTTGAGCCGCTTCTCGCGGGCGCGGCCCGCCATCTCGCGGACCTCGCCGCCGATCTCGCGCAGCGTCTTCCGGTCGGCGTGACGGACGATCGGCGTGATGAGCCCGTCCTCGACCGCGACGGCGACGCCGATGTGTACGTCATGCCACTGGCGGATGTGATCGTCGGACCACCAGCTGTTCACCCACGGGTGCTGGCGCAACGCCGCAGCGGTCGCCCGGATGATCAAGTCGTTGAAGGAGAACTTGCCGTTCTTCGGATCGGCGGCCAGCAGCGACTCGCGCATCTCGTGCGCCCGCTCCATGTCCACCTCGGCCGTGAGGTAGAAGGTCGGGATCGGACCGATCGACTGCACCAACCGTTTGGCGATCGCCTTCCGCATCTGCGTGAGCGGCACGTCGGTGTAGACGGCTGTCGCTACGCCGGCGAAGGCCGACGCCGGGGCGAGCGCGATGCCGTCGAGGTCGCGCATCACGATCCGACCTTCGGGGCCGCTGCCGGCAATGCCACCGAGGTCGAGGCCGCGATCGGCCGCGATGCGCTTGGCGAGGGGGGACGCTTTCACACGCGAGCCAGCGCCCGAGGGTACGGGCGCAGCCTGCTGCGCCCCGGACGCCGGGGCAGGGGCAGGGGGCGCCGCCGCAGCGGCGGGCGCCACCGCTGCGTCGGCCACGGGCGCGGACACAGCGGGCGCAGCAGGTACGGGCGCGCCCCCCTCGGCAATGGCTTCGCCGGCGGCCCCAATCCACGCAACCACCGACGCCACCGGCGCCGTGGTCCCGACCGGGATCACCTGCTTGAGCAGGACGCCGGCACCGCGCGCCACCAGCTCCATCACCGCCTTGTCGGTCTCGACCTCGGCGAGGACGTCCCCGACAGCGACCGTGTCGCCCTCGTTCTTCTTCCACTCGACGAGGCGTCCCTCTTCCATCGTCGGCGACAGCGCTTCCATCACGACCTTGGTGGCCATTCGCTCAATCCCGGTAGCAGACACGGCGAACCGCCGCCGCGATCTTGGTCGCGTCGGCCTTGGCCGCCTTCTCGAGGTGCTTGTTGTAGGGCATCGGTACGTCGGCCTGGGTGACCCGCAGCACCGGGGCGTCGAGCTCGTCGAACGCCTCGCGCTGGATCAGGTCCACCACCTGCGCGCCGACCCCCGCGAAGTACCAGCCTTCCTCGGCCACGACCACGCGGTGCGTCTTCGAGACGGAGCGCAGGATCGCCTCCTCGTCGAGCGGACGGATGGTGCGAAGGTCGAGCACCTCGGCGTTGATCCCCTCGTCGGAGAGCGTCTTCGCCGCGTTCAGCGCCGGGGCGACGGTCTTCGAGTGGCAGATGATGGTCACGTCGTCACCGGCGCGCTTCACGTCGGCCACGCCGATCGGGACCAGGTGCTCGCCCTCGGGCACTTCGCCCTTGAGGTTGTAGAGCATCTCGCCTTCGATGAAGACCACCGGGTCGTTGTCGCGAATGGCGCTCTTGAGCAGCCCCTTCGCGTCGGCCGGCGTGGCCGGCATGACCACCTTGAGCCCCGGAATGTGGGCGTACCAGCTCTCGAACGCCTGCGAGTGCTGGGCGCCGAGCTGCAACGCCGCGCCGCCGGGGCCGCGGAAGACGATCGGACAGCCGATCTCGCCGCCGCTCATGTAGCGCATCTTCGCCGCCACGTTCACGATCTGGTCGATCGCGAGCAGCGCGAAGTTCCACGTCATCATCTCGATCACCGGGCGCAGACCCACCATGGCGGAGCCGACACCGATGCCGGCAAAGCCCAGCTCGGCGATCGGCGTGTCCACCACGCGCATCGGGCCGAATTCGTCGAGCAGTCCGCGGCTGACCTTGTAGGCGCCGTTGTACTCGGCGACTTCCTCGCCCATCAGGTAGACGTCGCCATCACGCTGCATCTCTTCGCGAAGCGCCTCGTTGAGCGCATCGCGGTAGGTGAGGATCGGCATCAGCGCTCCCCTCCCACCGGCGCGAGGACGTCGGTCCAGAGCTCCGATGCGTCGGGCTCCGGCGATTCCTCCGCGAAGGCCACCGCGTCGAGCACCTCCGCGGCGACTTCTTCCTCGATGGCGGCCAGGCCGGCGTCGTCGAGCAGACCCGCATCACGCATCCGCGCCTCGAGCAGCGCGATCGGGTCGCGCTGGCGCGACGCCTCGAGCTCCTCCTTGCTGCGATACGTGCCGCTGGCCGCATCCGACATCGAATGGCCGACGTAGCGGAAGGTGCGGATGTCGAGCAGCGTCGGCCCCTCGCCGGCACGGGCGCGCGCATAGGCCGTTTCCGCTGCCTCGCGCACCGCGATGATGTCCTGGCCGTCCACCTCGATGCCCGGCATCCCGTAGCTCGCCGCGCGCGTGTGCAATTCCGTGACGGCGGCGGCGCGCTTCACCGCGGTGCCCATCCCGTAACCATTGTTCTCGATCACGAAGATCGCCGGCAGCTTCCAGAGCCCCGCCATGTTCAGCGCCTCGTGGAACGAGCCGATGTTGGCGGCCGCTTCACCAAAGAACGTGAGCGAGACCTGCTCCGTCTTCCGGTACTTGGCGGCCCATGCGAAGCCGGCCCCGAGCGGGATCTGTCCGCCGACAATGCCGTGCCCGCCCATGAAGCCGCGCGACACGTCGAAGAGGTGCATCGAACCGCCCTTGCCATGCGAGCAGCCGGTCGCCTTGCCGTAGAGTTCGGCCATGATCGCCCGCGACGTCATGCCTCGCGCCAGCGCCTGCCCGTGCTCACGGTACGCCGAGATGACATAGTCGTCGGGGCGGAGCGCGGAGATCAGGCCGACGGCCACCGCCTCCTGGCCGATGTACAGGTGACAGAAGCCGCCGATCTGTCCGACGGAATAGGCCTCACCGGCCCGCTCCTCGAATCGGCGGATCAGCAGCATCATCCGCAGCCACTCGCGATACTCGGCGGCGTACGGGGCATCGGTCCCTCGGCGGCGCGTGGTCGGGGCGTCGCTGGTACGAACGGCCATTTAGAAAATCTCCGGGGCGATGGAAGCAGCCGCTTCCATACCGGTTGGGGATTCCTCGCTGTGCGCGGGACTCGGTCGGGCCGACTTGGCCTGGTCCCAGGCATGATAGGACGAGCGCGTGAGCGGCGAGCTCTCGACGTGCGAGAAGCCCATCTTGAGGCCGATCTCGCGCAGTTCGGCGAACTCGGCGGGCGTGTAGTAGCGCACCACCGGGAGGTGGCCGTCGGAGGGCCGCAGGTACTGGCCCAGGGTGACGATGTTGACATCGCTGCGCCGCAGGTCGCGGAGGCAGGTGATCACCTCGTCCCACTCCTCGCCCATGCCGAGGATGATCCCCGACTTGGTGAGGGCGGTGGCGTCCATGGCGCGGGCGTTGGCCAGCACGCGGAGGGCGCGATCATAGCGGCCGCCCGGCCGTGCCAGCCGATACAGCCGCTCGGCGGTCTCGAGGTTGTGGTTCAGGATGTCGGGCTTGGCCTCCATCACCAGCCGGAGCGCCTGCTCGGATCCCTTGAAGTCGGGGATCAGCACCTCGACCGAGGTGTTGGGGAGCCGCGCCTTGATCTCGGTGATGCAGCCGGCGAACGCCTCGGCCCCGCCGTTGGGCAGGTCGTCGCGATCGACCGACGTGATGACCACGTGCTCCAGACCCATCCGCGCCACGGCCTCGGCGAGCTTGGTCGGCTCGGCCGGGTCAAAGGCCTTGGGCGTGCCATGGGAGACCGCGCAGTAGGTGCAGTTCCGGGTGCAGACGTCACCCAGGATCATGAAGGTGGCGGCCTTGTGCTCCCAGCACTCCCCGATGTTCGGGCAGCGCGCCTCTTCGCAGACGGTGTGCAGGCCCAGCTCCCGCATCATCGACTGGATCTTGAGGTAGGATTGGCCCCCCGGGGCCTTCACCTTGAGCCACGAGGGCTTGCGGGCGGGGGCGACGGGGACCACGGCGGCGGCGGTCCCCTCGGAGGGGGCCGACGATTGGCGGGTCAGTTGGACGAGCGGCACGGCCACGCGGACTCCTTACGTCTCGCCGAGGTCGCGCGCCAGCCGGAACTGGCGCAGGAGCAACAAAATAGCCCACCCGGGGGGGTGGGCCAAGCCGAGGGAGCGGGATAGGGGGGCACCCGGCTGTGGTGCCCCGGGTCGGGGCTCGGGGCGCGTCCCCGCTCCACGGCCCCTCGCCTACCGCCTCACGGCAAGGGGAAGCGTTGCAGGTGGACCAGGTCGTCCTCGTCCGTGCGCACCGCATAGGCGTTGGTCCGGTCAAACCCAACGAGGCGTGACCCGGCCGGGAGGGTGACACGCTGGACCACGGCTCCGGTACGATCGATGACGTCGAGGAGCGACGTCGCGGCGCCCGCAGGCTGGCTCCGCTCGACCCAGAGTCGGCCCTGCTCGTCGATCAGCGCGACGCGCCCCGTGACGGGTGGCTTCGTCTCGGCGAAGTCGGGCTCCACCGCCGGCGGACGAATCGACTTGCCATTGATCGTCGCCGTCGGCCCGCCACTCGACATCATGCGGGCGATCTCGTCGCGGACCGCCTTCTTGTCCTCGTCGGTGACGCGAAGCGGCTCGTACGTGAGCGCGGGCCCGCGCACCACCTGGCCCGTCGGTGGGTACCACTCGATCCGGTACGGGGAAGCCCGTACGACCGCGACCCACCCGTCCGCCCCCACCGCCCAATAGTCTCGAGGCGAGAAAGAGACCGCGCGCGTCATCGAAATCCCTTGCCCCCCTTCAAAGCGCCGACTTTCGGGGAGTCGCAATTCGGCGAGGGTGGTCGGCCCTTTGGTCCCGTCACGAATGATCGAGCGCGTGGCCTGGGGCGAAGAGGGCGTCCCGCCTGCGGTGGTGTAGATGTGGCCGACCGTGTCCATGGTGTACATGTCTGGTCCATCACCCATGACCAGGGTCATCGCCCTCGGGGCATTGGGGACGGCCCGGACATCCTGCACCGAACCATTGGCCGCGATGGGCAGGAAACGCTTCTGCTGCGGGTCGTAGACGGCAACGCCGCCGCCCTTGTCACGCTGGACCGTGCCCACTGCCTGATACTCCTTCGGGCCTTGGCCGGAACGCGCCAACGGCTTCGAGGTCCCCTTGGCGAAGTCGAGGAGGAGGATCCGCTTCTCCTTCTGGTCCGTCACGACGAGGCGGCCGTCGGGTAGTGCGCGAAGGCCGCGGATGCTCGAGAACTCTCCGGGAAATTCCGTGGGGGAGCCGAGGGAGCGCGGCTGTTGGGCGGCCGCGGTCGTGGCGGCCGTGATGGGGACGAGGACAGACGCCGCGAACCAGAATCGCGTCATGAAGCGGACCCTCCGTGGGGCAGGTGAGAGGCGAGGTGACACCAGCGGTGGGGATGCGGTGCACTCGCAGGGGGTCGCGGTCTCTCCCCTGAGGTTACCGAATTCTTACCGACCGGCGGGCACCACCTGACGCCTCGCCTTGGCGCGGCACCCTTCCCCCGTTGGCGAGGCACCGTCACTTTCCCGCCATCCTCAACCCGGCCGGCCCATCCGCGTGACCGCCATCCTCGAAGCCCGCGATCTGAGCGTCCGCTACCCCGCCTTCACCCTTGGTCCCCTCGGCTTCTCCATCGCCGGGGGGGAAACGGTCGCGCTGCTCGGCGCCAACGCCGCCGGCAAGACCACGCTCCTCCGCGCCGTCACGGGCCGGCTGCTCGATCGGTTGGGTGTGGTGGAGATCGCCGGACGCGACCCCCGGAGCGCCCCCGACGCCTGGCGTGCCAAGGTCGGCTTCGCCGGCGAGAAGCCCCCCGCCGATGCCGCCCTCCGGGTGCGCGAGTGGTTCGCGTTCCTGCGCGACTGCTACCCGACCTGGGATGAGGCGTACCAGCGCGACCTCGCC
Organism: Gemmatimonadales bacterium; assembly: GCA_033764505.1. Classification (GTDB taxonomy): domain Bacteria; phylum Gemmatimonadota; class Gemmatimonadetes; order Gemmatimonadales; family GWC2-71-9; genus Palsa-1233. Next base: position 62,165 of record JANRIW010000012.1, on the reverse strand, counting down.
GCCCGTCTCGGCCTCGACACCGGCGAACGGATCGGGGCGCTCTCTCGCGGGACCGCGGTGAAGGCCGCCTACATCGGCGCCGAGGCGTATCGACCGGAACTGCTGGTGCTCGACGAACCGACCAACGGGCTCGACCCGGTGGTGCGGCTCGAACTGCTCGGGTTGCTCCGCGACTGCTTCACCGCCGCCCCCGACCGTGCGCTCCTCTTTTCCTCGCACTTGCTCGAGGACGTCGAGGCACTCTGCGACCGCGCGCTGCTGCTTCGCGGCGGGCAGCTGGTGGGCGAGCTCGCCGGCGATCAGCTCACGCAGGCGCGCGCCTCCGGGCAGTTGACCGCGCTGGTCGCCGACGTGCTCCGCGATCGCCCGTGAATCGCCGGGCCTTCTCCGCGGTGGTCCGCCTGGAGCTGTTGCGCGGCCGCCGCCTCCTGCTCTGGGGCACCGGCGCCGCCGTGCTGGCACTCCTCGGGGCGTTGCTCCTGCCGCGAGGCGGTGCGCTCTTCATGGGCGTGATCGGGTTGCCGCTGGTGATGATCATCGGCATGGCGCCGCTCGGCACGCTTGCGAGCGACAAGTTGCTCGGCCACCTCGAGTTCGATCGTACGCTGCCGGTCTCGCTGCGCACCATCGCTGCCGGCCGCCTCGTCGGCGCCGCACTGCGCTCAGTCCCGGCCATGGTGGGCGTGATGGCGCTTGGCGTCGCCATCGCGAACCGCAGCACCGCACCGGGGGTCATGGGACTCGTCCTGGTGGTTGCGGTGGCGGTGCAGCTGCTCCTCTGGTGGTTCCTCTGGATCATGCTGGCGCTGAATGCACGCTACTCGCTGCGTCGGCTCTGGTGGCTGCCGATGTCGCTCTGGCTCCTCCCGACGGTGCTCCCCGAGTCGGTGCAAGCCGGCATCGGTGCACGAGTCGAGACGCTCGGCAGCTTCCTCCTCGCCCGGATGGACGCGCCCGGCTGGCTCATCGGCGTGATGGCCGCGGTGCTGGTCGTGCCGACACTCGTCCTCTTTGGCGGAGCGACGCTCTTCTTTGCGGGTGGCCTCGCGCGCTTCCGCCCCGATCCCGGTGCGCTGGGCGTGCCGCTTGGCGCCGCACCGTCGCGCGAACTCGCGGCGATCGGTCGCGGACCCACGCTCGCCATCGCGCGCCTGCGGTTGCGACTCGCGTTCGAACAATTCCGGCGGGAAGCGATCATCGTGGTGGTGCTGCTCGCCATCGTGGTGGCCGACATCGGACGCCTCGCCGAACTCGCGGCGCTCTATCTCCCGATTCTGGCGGCGCTGATGCCGGGCGCGGTCGCGCTGCAGTTGATGACGGGGCGCGCGAACGGCGCGCTGGAGGGGATGCAGCATCTGCCGCACCCGCGTCGCGAAGCGGCGCTCGGACACCTGCTGGCGGTCATGGCGATGGCGATCCCCGGCGTGCTCGTGCTCGCGCTCGCGGACCTCGCCCAGGGGGGCAGCCCCGACGCGCCGCATCTCCTCTCGCGGTGGTTCTGGTACGTCACGCTCGGTTGGATGGGAGCCGTGCTCGCGGTGTGGGCGACGCCCCGTCGCCTCTTTGCGGTGGCGGCCACGTTCGCCGTGGTGGCGATGCTCTGGTGGATGATCACGGCAGGAACGCCACTCACCGACCGCCTGCTCGACCTGGGCGCGAACGCGCGACGGCTTCGGGCCGTGTCGGGGCTGATGCTTCCCCTTGCCGCGTCAGTCGTTGCGATGGTGGTGGGGACGGAACTCTTTGCGTGGGGATTGCGGAGCTATCAGGGGGGACGGTGAACGGTGAACGGTGAACGGTGAACGGTGAACGGGAGTGACGGTGAGGGGTGAGGGGTGAATCCGAACCATCCCCCTCACTCCTCACCCAGCGCGGCCTCGGGCCGCGCCCCGTTCACCGTTCACCGTTCACCGTTCACCCTCATCTCGCCATTCACCAATTCCAGAATCGCGTCGCCCGCACCGCGTGCATCTCGTCGCTCCACTCCTCGCCGCCGATCGACGCCGCGACCAGCTCGCCGGTGATGCCAGCGAGGAGGATGCCGTTGCGCCCGTGGCCGGTGGCGTACCAGAGCCCCGGCAAACGCGGCTCGGGCCCGATGATCGGCAGCCCGTCCGGGGTGCCGGGACGAAGGCCCGCCCAGGTCCGCATCGGTGTCATCCCTGTGAGAGCCGGGTAGATCGTTGCGGCGCGGGCCAGCAGCCCGGCGAGGCCATCGGGTGTGGTGTTGGCGTCGAAGCCGGCGTGCTCCATCGTGGCACCCACGAGCATCTCGTCGCCGCGCCGGAGGAGGTAACACTTCGGGCCATAGACCACGGCGCCGGGAACCCCCTTCGGCCACGGGAATGCCGCCATCTGGCCGCGCACCGGTTCGACCGAGACCGGCCGCGGCAACTGCTCCAGGCGGCCGGCCCACGCGCCACCCGCCAGCACGACCGTGCCCGCGGCGTAGCGCCCCTGCTCACCGATCACGCCACGCAGCGTCTCACCCTGACGATCGAGCGACACCGCAGTGTCGTGGACGATTCGCGCTCCATGGCGGATGGCGTCGGCCCGGAACGCCTCGACGGTGCGTTGCGGGTCGAGCGAGCCGTCCTCGGGTGACCAGAATGCGCCGAGCCCGGGTGCGACCCACGGCCACCCCTCGCTCACCTCTTCGGGAGCCAGCCAGTCGGCGCGATGGGCCTGTTGGCGCTGCCATGCGACCTTGGCACGGAAGGCGGTCACGTCCGCTTCGCTGCGTGCCACCTGCAGCACGCCCGTGAGCTGGAGTCCGATGTCGATACCGGTGGATTCGCGCAGCGCATCGGCCTGACGCCGGTAGAAGGCGCGGCCGGCCAGGGCGAGGTTCAGGAGCGGATCGTCGGTCCCGGCTTCGATCTGGGCCGCCAGCATGCCCGCCGCGGCACGCCACCCCTCGCCCTCGGTCCGTTCCCGCTGGAGCAAGGTCACCGAGGCCCCGCCCACGGCGAGTGCCCGGGCCGTCGCCGCCCCGACCACACCACCACCGATCACCAAGACGTCAGATGTGTGGCTCATATGATGCGACTTGAAACCTCTCGGGTGGCGGCCGCGTACATTTCCCTTGACGGGTTCGCATGGGGCGACCCGTGGCCTCTCTGGGAGTCTAACATGGTCCGGAACATCACGGGGTTTGCCGCCTTTGCCTTTGTGGCGCTGATGGCGTGGAAGCTCCTCACCGCGGTCTTCGGCGGGCTGATCGGCCTGGTCCTGACGTTGCTCTGGTGGGCGTTCCTCGGGTTCGTGATCTACACGATCCTGAAGATGTTCTCGCCCAGCACTGCACAAAAGGTTCGCGAAACGATCCGGGGCAACTCGACCCCAGCGGCCTGACCCCCGCACGAGCGACGGGCCGGCACGCTCCCTCAGGGGAGCGCGCCGGCCCGTTGGCGTGTTCGGAACCGCCAGCGGCTCAGTCCGGGTGGCCTGGCGGGACCAGCGTCATCTTGTCGAGCACCAGGGTCACTTCGCCGAAGCTGTACTTCGAGCGGATCTGCACGGGAATGCGCCGCACGTCGTCGGTGACCCAGAGACGCGCATCCGATGTCTTGGAGAACATCCCGCCCTTCTCGTCCACGATCGGATGGAGCACCAGGCATGACACCTTCGTGCCATCGGGCAGCGGCATCATCTCGCGGCCGAGCACGCGCACGCGCACCGGATTCTGTCCCTTCCGCCAGTAGTTGTGGTACTCGTAGCTCTGCCCGATCTGCAGCGGGACGCGGCGGATGTAGTAGAAGAACGCCACGTCGTCGAGCGGCACCGCCGACGTCGCCTTGGTGCCGGTGTCGGCCCCGCGCCGGAAGAAGCCCGAGTCCGGATGGATGCGATAGTCCTGGCGCGGCGGATTGGCGTCCTTCATCTCCTTGAGGAAGCGACGCGAGATGAAATCGTTGACGCCCGTCCACGAGGTGAGCCGACTCTCGTTCTTGAAGATGCCGAGGATCGACATCTTGGAGTTGAAGGAGAACCGATAGCTCGGCACGCCGCGCACGGTGTCGATGCCCTCGACGGCGAGCGTGGCGCAGCACGGCCGGAACATCTGGTACTTCCCCTTGAACACCAGCGTCTCGCCCACGCCGAACGGCGCCGGGGCGAGCTGCGGCGCGGCGGGGATGGCGATGGTGGCCTGCATCAGGAGCACGGCTCCTGCAATCGACAGCGTCACGCGGTGTCCCGGGTCGTGGTCGCCCGAGGCGACCGGTCCTTGCGCGGCGCCTCCGGGGTGGAGGGCGGCGCCTCCAACTGGCGACGTGCGGCCCAGAGGGCCTTGGCGCGATCCCACGCGGCATGACGCGAGTCCCGCTGGCGTCGTTCCACTCGTTCCGTGATCGGTACCGATTCGATCTGTCGGGCACCCGCCGCCGCCCAGCTGAGGAGTTCGGCGTTCGCCGCCCAATCCTCGGTGGTGAGCCAGCGATCCGGACGATCCCGGAAGGCGGCCCGCAGCGTCACGAGGCGGAAGGCCAACACTCCGGAGACGACATCGCGGATGCCGGGCACACGCGCACGACGGCCAAGCAGGTGGTGCGCCCAGTGGCGGACGCGACGCCGCCACTTGTCCTCCTCGCCGATCAACGTCGCCTCGCCAATGACGAGGTCCGCGCCGCTGTCGATCCGCTTCAGGAACTCCGGCAGCTCCGCCGGATCGAAGGTGAAGTCGGCTGGCATCAGGATCACGGCATCGCGCTTGTGCCGATCCGAGCGACGCAGCGCCTCCTTCAGCAGCCGTTCGACCGTCGCCGCATAGCCCAGGCGCCGCTCCGATCGCAACACGGTGATCGGCAGCGCCTTGGCATACGCGGCGAGCACCTCGCCCGTCGAATCGGTGGAGGCGTCGTCACCCACGAGGAGCTGGTATTCGCGCGAGGTCTCTTCGAGGACTCGACGAATTTTCCAGCAGAGCAACCCCACCGTCGGGGCCTCGTCGTGGGTCGGAATACAGAAGTAGAGCATCAGCTGCCTGGGTAAAGGTCGGGCGAACGATACACATCGAGCGTCCGCTGGACCAACCGCTCCACGTCAAACTCCCGTGCCGCGAGGCGCCCGGCGGCCGAAAGCACGGCGCGCCGTGCCGGGTCGGCAAGCAGGTCCGCGACGGCCCGGGCCAGTGCGGCCGGGTCGTTCGGCGGGATCAGGACACCACCACCGCCCGCCAGCGCATCGGGGAGTCCGCCAACCGCGGTGGCCACCACCGGGACGCCAAGTGCCATCGCCTCGAGCACGACCGAGCCGAACCCCTCGTGCCGCGAGGGCTGGACCGCCAACGTCGCCCGGGGCAGCACGCCCTCGGGGCGGGGCAGATGACCCGCCAGTTCCACCACCGTGTCGAGCCCGAGGGCATGCCGCTGCGCCAGCAGCGTGGCCCGCTCCGCGCCATCACCGAGCACCAGCCACCGGAGCGCCGGCCACTCGGGGCGGAGCAGGGCAGCTGCCTCGAGGAGTAGATCGATCCCCTTCTCGGCCGTGAGTGCCGCAATGGCGACCACCAGGGGGGCGCCGTCGCTCGGACGCGGCAACACCTCGGGCCAGGCGGGTGGTGGCTCGAGTGCCGCGAGATCGACTGCGGGCGGGATGCGATGGATCCGCTGGGGCGTCACCCCAGCCGCCGCCACCTGCTCTGCGATCGCCGCCGAGAGGGCAATCACGGCGGCGGCACGTCGGTAGCGACGCGGCGCCGTGATCGGTGTCGCCATGCGCCGAGTGACGACGACGCGTGCGCCGGTGAGCCGCCCCGCGAGATCGGCGAGCGCGTGCGCGTGACCATCATGGGCATGCAGGATGGTGTGGCGATCACTCTGCCGCACGAGGCGTGTGAGCACGCGCGGATCGAGCCCGGCATGCCATCGCACCGGGAGCAGCGTCACCCCGTGCGCGGTGCACTCGTGGGCCAGGCGCGTCTCTCGGCCGGTGAGCACCAGCGTGTCCACGCCGTGGCGCGCAGCGAGTCCCCGGGCGAGGTAGAGCACCTGCCGTTGGCCGCCGCGCCACTCGCGTCCGCTTGCGACGTGGATGACCCGACGGGGTGCGGCCGTGTCCTGCGCCGTCACCGCGTCGAGTCGGGGAACACCGGGCACCGCGGGTCCTCGATCTGGGTCCGGTCCACGCGCACGCCGAGGAGCGGGAGAATCGTGTCGCGCAGGGTGAGGTCGCCGAGCAGTGGTGCACCAGGGATGACCACACCCTCGAAGACCAACACCCCGAGGACGTCACCGCGACGATCCACCAGCAGGACCCCGTAGCCCATCGGCGTTCCGGCCGGCACCACATCGGGGCTCGACAGGTGCCAGCCGAGCGAGTCGGCATGGGTCACGTTGCCGCGGAGCGCGGGGCCTGCCACGATGCGCAGGGGCACCGATCCCGGCACCGAGTCGGGCGGCGCCGTGAGCGAGTTCCCCTTCGCAAAAGCCTCCTTCGCGACCAGCGGCCCGGTGAGGGAAGCGATCCCGCAGGCGACGGAGCCACCGCTGCCCTCGCCGCCGCATGCGGTCAGGGCGAGCAGGAGGAGGAGCGGTGCAACGGGGTGGGAGCGGCGCATGGCGACCTCGGCTGCGGGGGATCATCCAATCTACCATGACAGCCGTTGCTTGACCGCCGCGCGCCGCGGCGGGTACCATTCGCCGCTCCCCATCAATTCAGGCCATGGACTTCGACGACATCAAGCTGCATCTCGACCGACTCTTCGCCCCGCGACCGGGGGCCAGCGCCCGTGACCAGGCGGCCGGCCTCCGCGAGGCATTGATCGAGTTCAAGATCGGAATCGGCCAGCTCGGGGAAGCGCTCGCGCGGGGCGAAACCGAGCTCGCGCAGGCGCGCCGTGAGGCCGAGGACTATGCCCGCCGCGGTCGGCTCGCGGCGGAGATCGGCGATGCCGAAACCGTCGCCCTGGCCGAGGAGTTCTCCGCCAAGGCGGCAGCGCGAGTCGAGCTGCTGGAGCGCAAGGTGCTGGTGCAGCGCGACGAGCTGCGCCTCGCCGAACAGGATTACGAGGAGACCAAGCAGCGCTTCTCCGCCGCCTCGCGCGGGATCCCGTACACGGAAGCCTCGCCGGCCGCGGCCCACGCCGAGCCCGGCGGGACACCCGATGCCTCGCCCTTCGAGAGTTATGCGCTCGAGCAGCGCGCCCGCGAGGCCGCCGTCGAGGCGCAGCTCGCGCACCTCAAGAAGCAGTTGGGGGAACGCCCCTAGCACGCACCATACGCGGCCACGTCGTGCGCCGCCATCATCGTCCGATTCAACCCGCCCCACCTCCTCCACCCGGGGACTCACGTGAGCCAGGCACCAACAACAGGGTTCTTCGGCCATCCGGTCGGATTGCGCACGCTCTTCCTCACCGAGATGTGGGAGCGCTTCAGCTACTACGGGCTGCGCCCGCTGCTGGTGCTCTTCATGTCCGCGGCCCTGCTCGATGGCGGCTTCGGTTTCGACCGCAGCCAGGCCTCGGCGATCGTGGGCATCTACGCGGGCTGCGTCTATCTCGCCTCGCTGCCGGGGGGCTGGATCGCCGACCGATGGCTCGGATTGCGGCGGGCGATCTGGTGGGGGGCGCTCCTCATCACCTCCGGACACATGGCGATCGGCGTGAGCGGCTTCGCCGGCCAGGGCACCGCGGGCAAGGTCAGCTTCTTTGCGGGACTGGCGCTGATCGTGCTCGGCACGGGCCTGCTCAAGCCGAACGTCTCCGCCATCGTCGGTGATCTCTACCCCGAGGGTGGGGCGCGTCGGGATGCCGGCTTCTCGATCTTCTACATGGGCATCAACACCGGTGCCTTTCTGGGCCAGCTCGTCACCGGCTTCCTCGGCGAGAGCATCGGGTGGCACTGGGGCTTCGGCGCCGCGGGCGTCGGCATGCTGTTCGGCCTGCTGACCTTCACCTTCATGGCCCCCTCGACGCTCGGCTCGCTCGGGACGGAGATCGTCCGCGATCCCGATCCGGCGATCCAGGCCCGCCGCGAATCGCGGGTGCGCCAGGTGACCGCGTTCGGCGTGTTCCTGCTGGTGGCGCTCTTCGTGGCGGCCGCCGCCGGGATGGTGGCGCTCGATCCGGTGTCGATCACCCAGAAGATGATCGCGGTGCAGGTCGCGCTGGCGGGACTCTTCTTCGGCTGGGTCTTTCTGGACAAGTCCAACAGCCGGCAGGAGCGCAAGCAGGTGGTGGTGATCCTGGTGCTCTTCATCTTCGCCGCGCTCTTCTGGGCCGCGTTCGAGCAGGCGCCGACCTCGCTGAACCTCTTCGCCCGCGACTTCACCGACCGGACGGTCGGCAGCTTCGAGATTCCGACGACCTGGTTCCAGAGCGTGAACTCGCTCTTCATCATCATCTGCGCGCCGATGTTCGCCGCGATCTGGATGTCGATGGGACGCAGCGGCACCGAGCTCTCCGCGCCCGCGAAGTTCTCGCTCGGCCTCGCCTTCGCCGGCCTCGGCTTCGCCCTGATGATCATTCCCGCGAACGCGCTGGTGGCAAGCGGTGGCGCGCTGCGCGTTGCGCCGTGGTGGCTCGTCGGCAGCTACTTCCTTCAGACTGCCGGTGAACTCTGCGTCTCGCCCGTCGGCCTCTCGTCGATGACGAAGCTGTCGCCGCGCAAGTATGTCGGCCAGATGATGGGGATCTGGTTCATTGCGGCGTCGCTCGGCAACCTCATCGCCGGCCTCGTCGGCGGTCAGGTCGATCCCGAGGCGCTCGAGCAGACGCCGCAACTCTTCGTCGGCACCTCGGTCGCCCTCTTCGTGTCGGCGCTGGTGCTCGCGTTGATGATCAAGCCGATCAAGCGGATGATGGAAGCGAAGTAGCGGACAGCGAACGGCGACCAGCGAGCGGCGATCAGCGCGTGTCGCTGCGGTTCGCTGATCGCGGATCGCTGTTCGCTGCTCGACCGAAGATCGCAAAGAGGTACGCCAGCGCCGGAAAGAGGACCACCGCCCCGATCGTGAGCGCGCCCACCAGCAGGGCGAGCGTCGCGGTCGGGGCGGCGGCGTCGTAGGTGGAGAGCGTTGGCGGGAGCAGCCAGGGCCACTGGGCGAGCCCCCATCCCGACACGATCAGCGCGGTCTGGGTCGCCGCGGCGGTGCGCGCGACGCGGTACTGGCGCTGCCACAGGGCGAGCAACGCGATGGATGCGGCGCTCGCCGTGAGCAGGTGCAGCACCGGCGCCCACGCGGCCTCCACCAACTCGGTGAAGATCCACGGGGCGGCGTCGCGCGCCAGCCAGAGCGCCACCGCGGCGACCGGGAGCAGCGCGCCGCCGCTCCACAGGGCGCGTCGGCGGAAGTCGCCGGCCAGGTCGACGTCACGCGCTTCGACCGTGAGGTACACCGCCGCCAGGAATGCGAAGAGCAGCAGCGTCAACACGCCGATGGCCAGCGGGAACGGTGCGAGCCAGGGCAGCACGTAGGCCTCGGTGAAGCTCCGCCGCCCCGGTGCGGTCACACCGCCCCCGGCGACCGTGCCGGCCGCGAGGCCAAGCAGCACCGGCGTCACCAGCGAGGCGACGGCGAACACCATGCCCCAGCGTCGCTGCACGTCGTCGTCGCGGCGATCGTAGCTGCGGAACGTGAATGCCGAGCCGCGCAGCACCACACCGACCAGCATGAGCGTCAACGGAATGTGCAGCGAGACGGAGATGCGCGCGTAGGCACTGGGGAAGCCGGTGAAGAGGATCACCACCACGAGGATCAGCCAGACGTGGTTCGCTTCCCAGATCGGCGAGATGGTGTCGGCGATCAGCGCGCGCTGCGCCTTGGCTCGTGGGCCCGTGGCAAGGAGGTCCCACACCCCGCCGCCGAAGTCGGCGCCGCCGAAGAGGACATAGGCGGTGATCGCGGCGAGGCAGGCCGCCGAGGTCAGCTCGACCAGCGGCAGGTCACTCATGGCGAGTCGTCGCCACCAGCGGTGCGTGGCGTCGCCGCCAGTCGACCGCGTCCGGCGCGCCGAGGATCTGGCGTCGCAGCAACCAGACCACCGCCACGGCGAGGAAGATGTAGAGCAGGGTGAAGCCGAGGAACGGCACCACCAGGCCCGGCATCGGGGTCACGGCGTCGGCGGTCCGCAGCACGCCCTGGATCACCCAGGGCTGTCGTCCGACCTCGGTGACCACCCACCCGGCCTCGGTGGCCAGAAAGCCCATCGGCGAGGCGAAGACGAGCACCTTGAGCAGCAGCGGTCGCTCGCCGAGATCGTCGTGGCGCAGCATGGCGACGAGGGCGAGCAGCGCCGCGACGATCATGAACATGCCGAGGCCGACCATCAGCTGGAACGCGAGGTGCGTGACCCGCACGTTGGGCCATGCGTCGCGCGGGACCTGGTCGAGGCCGGCGATCGTCGCGTTGAAGTTGTTGGTGGCGAGGAAGGAGAGCGCACCGGGAATCTCGACACCATACCGGACCTCGCCGCGCTCCGGATCGGGCCAGCCGCCGATCAACAGCGGGGCCCGCGCCTGCGTCGTGAAGAGCGACTCCATCGCCGCGAACTTGGCGGGCTGCGACTCGGCGACAAAGCCGGCCGAGTGATGGCCGGAGATCGGTTGCAGCAGCGCCGCCGGGATCGCCATCAACAGCGCGACCCGCAGGCCTCGCAGGTGGAAGGCATTGGCACGCTGGCGCAGCAGCATCGCGGCGTGGATGCCCGCCGCGCCGAAGCCGGTGGCGGCGTAGGCGGCGAGCGTCATGTGCAGCGTCTGCGGGAAGGCGGCCGGCGTGCCAAGGGCGGCGATGGGATCGATGCCGGTGGCGACGCCATTCACCAGGGTGAAGCCGGTGGGTGCGTTCATCCACGCGTTGGCGATCACCACGAAGACGCCGGAGAGGGCGCCGCTCGCGGCGACCATGATGCCCGCGAGGAGGTGCGCCCGCTCGCTGATGCGGTCCCAGCCGTAGAGGTAGATCCCGAGGAAGATCGCCTCCATGAAGAACGCGAAGCCCTCGAGCGAAAACGGCATCCCGATGATCGGTCCCGCGAACTCCATGAAGCCCGGCCAGAGCAGGCCGAGCTCGAACGAGAGCACGGTGCCCGAGACGGCGCCGACCGCGAAGAGGATGGCGGTGCCCTTGGCCCAGCGGCGCGCCAGCTCGAGGTAGTGGGCGTCGCGGGTGACCTGCCACCGTCGCTCCGCGATCACCATCAGGAGCGGCATGCCGATCCCGATGACCGCGAAGACGATGTGGAAGCCGAGCGACATCGCCATCTGCGAGCGGGCCGCGAGGAGGTCGGTCATGGAGATCCGTGGGTCAGGAGCTTGTGAAAAGTTTCACAAGGGTACCCGTCACGCCAGTCCCGGTTCCCAGGGCACGGGTACGGTGCAGACCGAAACATATCTGGAACGTCCTCCGTACAGCGCCAAGGACTCAACCACGGAGTATCCCCCATGCGTTTCCTGAAGCGAGCGGTCCTCGCCCTCGTCCTCTTCCTGCTCCTCGGCGGTGGCGTCCTGTACGCACTCGCCAGCCGCCGTCTCGCCAAGCCGTACGAACTGATTCGTCGCGGCGGGGAGCTTCCGACCGACTCGGCCAGCATCGCCAGGGGGGAGCACCTCGCCACCGCCATCGGCAAGTGCGCCGAGTGCCACGGTGACGGACTGGGCGGCAAGGTCATGGTGGACGATCCGATGTTCGGCCGCTTTGTCGCCCCGAATCTGACCCGCGGTGTTGGCGGCGTGGGCTCGTCGCGCAGCGACGCCGATCTGGCCACGGCCCTGCGACACGGCGTCGGCATTGACGGCAAGACGCTGGTTTTCATGCCGTCCGAGGAGTACACCCGCTTCACCGAAGCCGACCTGCGTGACTTGCTGGCCTACGTGCGCTCGCTGCCGCCGATCGACCGCACCCTTCCCGGTCGCCGCCTCGGTCCGATCAGCGTCGGTCTGCTCGGCGCCAAGAAGCTGCCGTTGCCTGCGGAGTCGATCGACCACGGTCGGGTGCCGGACGACAGCCTCGTTCCCGAGCCGACCGTGCGCTACGGCGAGTACCTGGCCAACGTCGGCGGGTGCACCGGGTGTCACAACCCGGCGCTCTCGGGCGGGGAAATTGTCGGCGCACCGCCGGGGACGCCGATCGCGGCCAACCTGACGCCCGGTGGTCGGCAGTGGTCGCACGAGGAGTTCCGGACGGCGCTGCGCGACGGCATTCGTCCCGGCGGCGTGACGATGCATCCGTTCATGCCGGTGCGCTTCACCAAGTTGATGACGGACCAGGAAATCGAGGCGGTGTGGCGCTACGTCACCAGCGTCCCGGCCAGGAAGCTCGGCGAACGCTGAGCGAGTTCAGGGGGCTGCGTCGAAGGCGCGGCGCAGCTCCTGCAGGTTTCGCGCATTCTGTCCCAGGTCTGATTTGCCGACGCGCGAGGCGGAGCGCAGGAGAAGCCTGGTGCCGCTCCCCTCCGCCTCCGCCAGCGCGGTGATGTCATCCACGAATCGAAAGACTCGCGTGCGACGGGTGAGCCAGAGCACCTGCCCGGAGTCGTCGTGTGCGTCCCAACGAGGCAGCGTCCGTGCGGCACGCTTGAGGCTCCCGAGCACGCGGTCGGGCGGTTCCGGCAGCAACCACTCCGCCACCGCCACGTTGTCCGACGGGCCCTCGGCGTACCGTGCGCGGGCCGCGTCAGCGGTAGGTGTCTGGGACATGGGGGGCGTTCCTCCACAGGCGAGCAGGACGAGCGTGAGGAACGGGACTGCGCGTGAGCGGCCGATCACGGTCGCTTCACGCGCCCCGCCGTGGTTGGATAGGCCACGTCCACCGGCGGATCGCCGCGGGGCCAGTCGTTGGCCTTGTCGGCGAAGTCGGGCCGGGGCCGCGTGGTGACGAAAGTGGCAATGTCCTGCGCCTGCTGGTCTGTCAGCGTGCCCGGCATGTCGAACGGCATGTTGTGGCGCACGAAGCCGGCGAGCGTACGGAGGCGGGCCATTCCCGCACCGATGTTGTAGCTGCGCGGTCCCCACACCGGAGGGAACCCGACGCTCCCCTCACCATTGGCCCCATGGCAGCGTGCGCATTGCGCGGCATAGAGCGTGGCGCCGGCGACGGTGTCGCCGGGCTCGGCGGAGCCCAGAGGCACCCCCTGCCCAGGGACCTTGCTGCCGTGCGGCACGCCCTGGGAGAGATGGGCCATGTAGGCCACCATGTCGCGCATCGCAGGGTCGTCCCACGCCAGTGCGGTGCCGGCCAGCGAGCGCTCGAAGCAGTCGTTGATGCGATCCTCGAGACGCGCCACGCTCGCCGAGCGCGACCGGTACTGCGGGAAGCGTGCGGCGACCCCAGTCCACGGCATGGCATCCTGACGGCGGCCCTCGTCGAGGTGACACGAGGTGCAGCGCAGGTCGTTGCCGACGTGACCCGGGAGGGAATCGCGCGTGGCGGTGAGGATGGCCAGTCCGCGTCGGATGGATGCGCCGAGGTCGCCCTCGGGGATCGGGGCCACGGGTGCGACCGTGACCGCCGCTGGTGTTGCGGTCGGCACCGACGCGCTCTCCTGCGCCACGGGCTCGCACCCTTGCAGCGCGAGGAGGGTCAGGCCACACCAGCCCAGGCGGCTCACTTGATCAACTCGTAGGCGCAGCCACGCTCCTGTGCCATCGCAGTCGCGGCGACGACGGCCGGCACCAGCACCACACCAGGCAGGAACGAGGCGATCAGGTCCGCGCGCGTCACATCGACCGTCTCGTTGCGTCGACGCGCCAGCGATGCGGAGAGATTGCGCATCACGTTGTTGCAGAAGAGGAGGATGGCCCCCTGGCGCTGCAGTGCGGGGACCGCGATCGCGGCGTAAGGATCGCCCTCCGCCTCGGAGGCGAAGATGTTCCGCGTGGCGGGCTTTCCGGTGCGCGGGTCGGTCGCACGCGACCGCTCCCCGAAGGCGTACTTCTCCCACGCCGCGTCGTTGAAGGCGATCACCATCGGCGAGGCGTGCAGCGCGAGGGCCACCTGCATGTCGCGGGGCCCGGCTCCGTAGCCGTCACGGCACGCCGCGAAGAAGTTGGCGGTGCGGGCCAACGGCACCCCCTCGCCGAGCACTTGCGTGTCGAACACCGCGCGATGCTTGGCGGTGAGGGTGTCGAGCCAGCGGTGGTCGAAGTCACTGGGATCGTCGCGGCGCGACATCACCCGCTCACCACGTAGGAGGCACCCTTGGCCTGCGCCAGCGCGATTGCCGCAACCATGGCCGGGACCAGGGTCACGCCCGGGAGGATGGCCTTGCGGAGTTCGTCGTACACAGCGTCGGCCGTGCTCCCTTCGCGCTTGGCCGAGAGTTCGCGCGAAATCCGGCGCAGCGTGTTGTTGCACAAGAGGATCGAGGCACCGCGCTTCTGCCACGCCACCAGCGAGGTCTGGGCGAATGGGGCGCCGGCCTCGTCGCTGCGCGTCACGTTGCGGAGCGCCCGCGCCTGGGTGCCGGGGTCGTTGAGACCGGTCACCTCGCCGAGCTGCCAGGCGGCCCACGCCTCGTCGCCGAGGGCGAGGGGCCAGGCGGTGCCGTGGAGCCCGATCACGACCTGGATATCGGCGGGCTTGGCCCCGTAGCCATCCACCATCGCGTCGTAGTAGCGCTTGGGGTAGCCGAAGGCCTCGCCGCCGCCCCAGCTCTTGGTATCGAAGAACGTGCGGTGCTTTCGGGTGAGCCCATCGAGCCAGCGGTGGTCCCAGTCGCCCGGGCCGGCTGCCGGGGTTGCGGCGGCGACGGCGGGGCGGCTCAGCACGGCGCCGGTCAGGGCGACAGCACCAAGGAAATCACGGCGGGGGAGGGAACGATCGGCCACGGGGACTCCGGAGTGGTGGGGGCGCTACCTTTGGCGACAGGCGACGCGCCTTCCGCGTGGCCGATCAACCATTTTGAAGATAACGGACGGCCCCCCATGAAGGTTGCACTTCGACTCGCCTTGCTCCTCCCCCTCGCGGCCTGCAGCAAGCCGGCTCCGGAGGCGGTGGTCGTGGCCCCGCGCGTGATGATCAACCTCCCGGCGGAGGGCGCGGTGGTGGGCGACACCGTCCACATCCACCTCGGGGCCGAGGGGCTCTCGATCGTGGCGGCCACGGGCGAGCGGGTGGAGGGCGAGGCGCATCATCACCTCTTCATCGATGTCGATCCGACCGCTGACAGCGTGATGATTCCGAAGGACGATCGGATCCGCCATCTCGGCACCGGTGCCGACAGCATCTCGCTCGTGCTGGCGCCGGGGAAGCATCGCATCATCGCCGTCGCCGCCTGGGGCGATCATGTGCCCGTGAAGGGCGCCGTTCGCGACACGGTGGAGTTCGAGGTGCGCGCGGCCGTCATCCAGCCTTGAACCACATGCGCACCGCCATCACCGCCAGGAAGAGGGCGAACCCCCGCTGCAGCGTGGCGGGGGCAACACCCTGCGCGTAACGCGCGCCGACCCAGACGCCCAGGGTGAGGCCGAGCGCGATCAGCATCGCGGTTCGGACGTCGACATTCCCCGCCTTCCAATATTCGCGCGCGCCCAGGATGCCCACCGGCAGCAGCAGCGCCGCGAGTGAGGTGCCGGTGGCCTGGTGAATCGGCATCTTGAACCACCCCACCAACGCCGCCACGATCACCACGCCGCCGCCGATGCCGAAGAGCCCGGAGAGGATGCCCGCGGCCCCGCCGAGCAGGAGGTACAGGGCGGTGGTCAAAACAGCACCTCCATGCCGAAGCGGATCAGGCGCGGCGCCCCGTAGACAAAGAGCGGCTGGGTGAAGTCGCGCGCGGCCGCCTCGTACAGCGGATACAACTCGGCGCGGCCACTGACCACCCCGTCGTTGTTGGTGTCGGCGGCGCGCCGATAGCGCGGCGACTCGTAGGGGATCGCCTGCGGATTGGCGAGGTAGGCCGTCTCCGCGAGCTTGGCGATGGTGGCGTCATTTGCGTTCGGTGTGCCGCTCTCGCGGCGCACCGCCAGCTGGTTGGCGCGGTTGAGCACGTTCCGGACGTCGAGGTACACGCCGCCCGCGAAGCCGCCGAAGCGGACCGGCCGCCGCAGCAGCAGGTCCACGGTGAACTGGCTCGGCAGGCGCGAGCCGTTGATCTCGCCCACCAGGGAATCGCCGGTGATGTTGGTGCGCGTATACGGGAGTCCCGAGCCGTAGCGCAGCACCGCCGCGCCCGTGAGCCGCTCGAACGGGCGAATGCCGAGGATGCGCGGGCCGCTCGAGGCGGGCAGCTCCCCGTCCACCGTTGCGGTGAAGGCGAGACGGCGATCGTAGTCGAGGGGCCACTGCGAGCGCGCGGCACGGACCGTGTCGCCGTTCACGATGTCCACTTCGGTGAGTCGCAGCAATTGGAACGCGTCGGTGACGGTGGCCTCGGCGCGCTGCAACACCGCTGCCATGCGCATGCCCCAGCCGTTGCGGCGTTCGCGCTCGAGGATCACCTCGGCGCCGGAGACATTGCCGATGTCGGCGTTGACGAACACCGACGAGTCGGGGTTCACGTTGATCGGCGCGGAGGAGACGAGCCCTTCGAGGCGCTTGTTGAAGACGTTCACGCGCAACGAGACTGCTTCGCGAAGCCGGACACGGGCGCTCAACTCGAATTGCGTGGACTGCTCGAAGCCGAGATCGGGGTTCCCCTGCCGGAACCGCCCGGTGCGCGTGGTGTCGTCGAAGGCCGCGTCCACGAGGAACTGGAGGTCGGGCGGCTGCGAGAACTTGCCGATGCTCGCGACGATCGTGGCGCCGCTCAGCACCGTGGAGACGGCGATGCGCGGATTCACCGACGAGCGTGCCTGGAGGGTGCGATTGTCGAGCGAGCCGCCGGGCGAGAAGGCGTCGTAGCGGACCCCAGCGGTGACCGCGATGTCGCTGAGGCGCACCTGGCTTTCCGCATACAGCGCGCTGATGGACGGCGAGAAGGCCGACGCCGTGGCGGGTGGCACGATGCCGCCGACCGGACGATAGGCAAAGACGCGCTGGAACGTCTTCACGTCCTGCGCGGCATGGAGGCCGCCGAAGCCGAGGTCGACCTTGTCCGACAGCATCGCCGTGAAGTCGAGCTGACTGCGCAACTCGGAGAAGGTGTTGAACGCGAGCTCCCCTTGCGTGGCGTTGCCGAGGAAGAACGCCGGCACGCCGTAGGGCGTCCGATCGGAAAAGGTTGGCGTGTCGAAGCCGGGCAGGGCCTGGCGAGCCGCCAGGGTGTCCTGACGGCGCGCCAGCTCCTCCCCCTGCACCTCGAGCTTCGACCCGGTGAACGCGCCGAACTTGTAGTCCGGCGAGGTCACCGCGCCGCGCACGAAATCGCGCGAGAAGTAGCCAAGGCGGAGGTCGCCGCTGATCGGCCGACGGCTGTTCGCCGAGGGGAGCAACTGCACGTGCGCACTGGCGAGCGTGCCATCGACGCGACGCCCCGGGCCGAGCTCGGCGTCGTACTTGTAGCGCTGGTCGTAGAGGTAGCGCTGCTCGCGCGTGCCCAACCCGAAGAGCCGCGTGATGACGCGCGTGCCCATCGGGATGGTGAGCTTGCCGCCAGCCGTCATCACTTCGCCGCTGTTGTGCGGCAGCGGCGACGGCGCGGTGCTGCGCGGGTCACGCGGGTCGCTCGGGGCAGGGGCGCTCACCGGCTCGGCATCAAGTCGAGCGGAGAAGTCGAGGATGCCGACCGCGGTGATGCGGCCCGCGATCGGCCCGTCGGCCTGGAACACCACGCGGTCGAGGCCCAGGTCGCTGCGCCCCGACATCGGCCGATCGGTCTCGTAGGCCATCCGTCCGCGCCAGCGGTCGCCGCCGTCACGCGTGGACACCGAGACGAGTCCTGAGATGGCCTGGCCATAGCGGGCCGAAAAGCCGTTGGTGATCAACGAGGCGTCGGCGATCAGGTCCGGCGGAATCCGCAGGCCGGAGCCCCCGGTCGACGCGTCGAGCTGATTCTTGACGCCGAGGCCATCGAGGATGAACGCCTGCTGACCGATGCGCCCGCCGCGGTAGCTCTCGCCCACCACGCCGGCCTGCAGGCCAAGGGCGTCTTCCAGGCTCGACACGGGGAGTCGGCGCAGGTCCTCGGCGGAGATGCGCTGGACGGTCGAGGGGGCGAGTGGATCGAGCACCGGATCCTGCACGCCGACGGCGGTGAGGGTGGCCAGCTCGACGGCCACTGGGGCCATCCGCACGTCCGCACGGGTGATCTCGCCGACACGGACGATCACGCCCTCGCGGCGTGATGGGCGGTAGCCCACGAATGCCACCGTGACGGTGTGGGGTCCGGCGGTGAGTCCGCGGATGCGGTACTCCCCGGCCGTGTCCGTGATCGCGGCGCGCGCGCCAGCGTCGATGCGAATCTCGGCGCCGCGAAGGGGCGTGCCGGTGGCGGCGTCGACCACCTTGCCGACCAGGCCACCGGAGGACTGTGCCGCGGCTGGTGCCGCCGCTCCCAGGGTCAATGCGAACAAGCAGAGGTAGCGCATCACGGGAGCAGCCCCTTGAAGAGGTAGAGGTCGCGCGTCGGAGTGGTGGAGGCCTGCATCACCACGTCACCGCCGGTCGGCAACAGCACCGGACCGGCCCAGCGTCCGGCCACGGTGGTGAGCAGGTCAACCGCGTTGGTCGCAAGGCGGATGCGATAGATGCGCGTGCCCTCGCCGCCGCCGGCCACGGTACCGCCCAGCTGCGTGAGGACGCACTCGGAGCCCCGGCAGCTGATGCCGGTCACCCGTGCACTGGTCGGGAGCGCGGCGACGAGCGTCGGTGTGCCGCCGGTCGCCGGAACCCGGAGCACCTCCGTGAAGGAGCGCATGAAGACGATCACGCCACCGTTCTCTGCCAAGGCCATGACCTCCGGCGACTCAGCACCTGGCACGAAGCTCAGGGTCGCACCGGTCGGCGTGATGGTGCCGCGCACCACACCCGCAGGGACCACGGTGGTGTCCAGGGTGCAGTTCGGGCATGCCCGCTGCACGTTGAGCAATCCAGCGCGGGCAATGAAGCTCTCCGGCCCGGTCCATTGGGCATCGGAGAGCCAACTGACTCCCTGGCCCCCGACATTGATCGGGAAGGAGATCAGTGCGCGACGCTGAAAGGGCAGCGCACTGTCGGCCAACCAGAGCGTGGTGCGGTCCGGCGCGTCACGCCCACGCCGGGCCAGCGCCGAGATGTAGAGCAGTTGGCCGTCGCTGTTGAGTGCCGGCGCCGAGTAGCTCTTGCCGGAGTCGGCGGCCTCGAATCGGGTGTCGCACAGCTCCCACCGTCGGGTCCCCCCGCCCGGAGGCAGCAGGCCGATGCAGCGGTCGCCGTTGGTGAAACCGGTGAAGAAGTAGAGCACTCCCTGGCCGTCGCTGGTCAGCGCTGCGGCGGAATCGGTCGATGAGCCGAAGGTGAGCCGCGTCGGCGCGCCGGCACTGAAGGGCCCGTCGTTCTGCGTCGGAGCCGTGGTGTATGGCTCCGAGTGTCCGCACGCTGCGGCGAGCAGGAGTAGCGCCGGAATCAACCGCATGCAGGCCTCGGCGAGTCAGGAAGGTGGCACGTCATGGAATCAGTCCCTTGAAGAGATACAGATCGCGAGTCGGTCCCGTCGACGACTGCACCGCCACGTCGCCACCACTCGGCAGCAGGACGGGCCCGTACCAGCGCCCAAGTTCGGTGCGTACGAGGGTGACCGTGGTCGGGGCGAGCCCGACGTGAAAGAACCGCGTGTCGTCGCCCGATGCCGGAGGAGGGCGGGGCGCCCACTGCGTCACCACGCACGCCGAGAGATGACAGCCGATGCCGCTGATGGTGCCGAGCGTCGGCAAGAGGGGGAGGAGCGTCTGGGTTCCACCGCCGATCGGGACGCGCGTGATGGTCGATGGTGATGTCACCACCACCAGCGTGGTCCCCTGCTCGGCGAGGGAGTACGCGAGTGCCGTCTCCGCGCCGAGGACAGCCGTGAGGGTCGCTCCGGTGCTCGTGATGGTGCCGCGCACGATCCCTGCGCCGACGAAGGTGGTGTCCCATGGACAATTGCCGGCGCAGTTCTGGGTCGCATTGAGCAGGCCGGCTCTGGCCACGAATGCATCGGGGCCGATCCATTGCGCGTCGGCGAGCCAGGAGACGCCCCTGCCGGCAATGTTGGCCGGGAAGGAAAAGATCTCGCGGCGGACGAACGGCATCGAGGTGTCCGCGAGCCAGAGTCGCGCGCGACTCACGCTGGCCAGGCCGCGACGAGAGACCCCCTGCACGTAGAGCAGGCGTCCGTCGGTGCCGACCGCCGGGGCGGAAAAGCTGTTGGCCGAGTCCGCCATCTGCGCGCGCGTATCGCAGAGCTCCCATCGGCGCGTTCCGCCGGTGAGTGGCAGCAGGCCCACGCAACGGTCACCGGTGCCGGCTTGCGTCGTGTGAAGGTAGAGCATCCCCTGACCATCCTGTGTCAGCGAGAGCGAGGAGTCCGTGCTGGTGTTGTAGGTGAGGCGGATCGGTGCGGCGTCGCTGAACGGACCGTCGCTGGCGGTTGGTGCCGTGGCGAATGGCTCCGAATGTCCGCACGCGGCGACGAGCAGGAGCAGTCCCAGGCCGCGCATCGCTCGGTCACCGCCCCGACGAGGGAAACTGGACCACGGATTCGTGTCCGTCACGGCCGACGGATGCCACGCCGAAGAAGAAGTCGTCGATGATGATGTTGTCGAGGCGCACCTGCGTGGCGCCCGCCGGCACCCAACGCCAGTGGGTCCACTGCGGGGCCGTGGTGTCGCGCCAGTACACCTTGTACCCGAGCGGGGCCGCCCCGACCGGCGCCGTCCAGGAGACCGTCGTCGAGGCGCTGACGGCCCCCCGAATGCGGACGGCGCTCGGCGGCGCGGGCGCCCACGCCAGCGCGGCGAGGACGATCGCGTTGACGCCGGTCATCTTGGTGAGGTAGGGGAAGTTGACCCCGGCAATCACGTCACCAAACTGGCGGCCGTCCTCGGTGCGCAGGTCCTGGTGCTGCCGGTCGTAGTGCTCGTGCGTCTCCATGATGCGCACGCCGGGCATGCCGAGATCGTTGAACGGCCGATGGTGTCCGCCGCGCGAGAAGCGGTCGAGGCGATAGATGAGCCGGGGCTGCATCTCGGGCATCGTCTCGCGCACCACACGCTCGACGTAGCGAGCCAACTGGCGCGAGATGCCGTCCACTTCGCCGCCGCTGGTCCGCCGTGCGCGCCGCTCGGCCTCGGTCTCGGTCGGTGGGACCGGCTCCGAGAAAATCCGGAAGGAGCGATTGTCGATCTCGCCGTTGATCCCCTCGATGTTGCCGATCATGTCGTTGTTCAGCACCGCCTCGACGGTCCAGCCGGAATCGGCGAACTCCTTGGCCAGCTGCTGCCCGCCCCAGAGCCCCTGTTCCTCACCGCTGAGGCCGGCGTAGACGATCGTCTTGCCGAAACGGTGCTTGCTGAGGACTCGCGCGGCCTCGATCGCCCCGGCCATCCCGGTGGCGTTGTCATTCGCGCCTGGTGCGTCCTTGATGATGTCGCTGTTGCTGCTGTTCCGCGAGTCGATGTCGCCGGACATCATCACGACCCGATCGGGCGCGATGGTGCCGCGCTGGATCGCGATCACGTTGACGACCGCCACCTCCGGCGTGGCGCGCGCACCGCTCCCGGCGGCGGGGACCACGCTGCGGGTGTAGCGCACCTCGAGGCAGCCGCCGCACTCGGCGCTGATGCGCCGGAACTCGGCGAAGATCCACCGCCGCGCCGCGCCGATGCCGCGGGTCGCCGAGAGCGTGTCAGAAAAGGTGTTGCGGGTACCGAAGCCGGCGAGGCGCCGAACGTCCGCTTCAAGTCGCAACGTCGAGGGGGCGCGGGCGATGGAGTCGAGACGCGGATCGAAGGCGGGGGGGACACCCTGCGCACCGAGCGGTGCAAGGGCGACGGTGGCGCTGATCAAGGCACCCAGCAGGGGGCAGCAACGCATGGCAGGGGTCCATCGCGTGGGGGAAGGATTTCAAGCTAACGCCTCGGAGCGCTTGCTGTCACCCGGGCAGCCCTCCATCGGATGGTCGAGTGTGTCAGCAGCCAGTCCAGGTGACGTCTCCCTCCCAGTGACGAGACCACCAGACAGTCGCAGGGATGGACATGCAGACATTCCGCTCCAGGAACGGAGGCACGTGATGCACTCGCGCCTCCTCCTCATCCCCGAAGAGCGCGAGCACCATCCTCGTGCCGCCGACGCCAGCACATACTCCGCCGATGAAGGTGTGGAGAGCGAGCGTGGTGGCAAGGGAGGGCTCGCGTTCTTCACGCCATCGGAAAAGGGCGGCGCCGGCCCGAGTTACGTCGGGCCGGCGCCGCATCGGACCCGGTGGCAGCGCTTCCGTGCCTGGTGGGTGGCGCGTTTCGGACGCTGAAGCCTAGCCGAACACTCCCAGCGGTTTGCCGGCGACATGGCCGGGGAAGACCGCCGAGAGATCGGTCGCTCCCAAGTGGCCCGTGAGCACCTCCCCGAACAGCGCCCGGAAATCGGTGGTGACCGCCAGGTCGCGACCCTCGTGGCGCGCATCGGGCGCGAGACCCGGCCAACTCCCCAGCACCTGGCCGCCACGGACGCCCCCGCCGATCACCATCATCGCCGTTCCGTGTCCATGATCGGTGCCCCCGGTGCCGTTCTCCTTCACCGTGCGGCCGAACTCGCTCATGGTCAGCACCACGACATCGCGCATCCGCTCGCCGAGATCGGTCGTGAAGGCCGACAGCGCGGTGCCGAGGTCGTCGAGGCGCGTGGCCAGTTGCCCCTGTTCGCCGCCCTGGTTCACGTGGGTGTCCCATCCGCCGACGTCGACGAAGGCGATCTGCAGTCCGAGGTCGGCGCGAATCAACTGCGCCACCTGCTGAAGTGAGGTGGCCAGCTTGCTTCGTCCATACTGCGCGCCGTTGGCGGGTGGCAGGGCCGTGGGATTGGCGGCCTTCAGCATCTTGATCGCCTCGAAGCCCTCGGCCGACGACGACGCGACGAGCCCCGTGGCGGCGCCCTCGTAGAGCGACTCGAAGGCCCGCGTGAGTCGGTCATTGCCCTCGGCGCGCGCGGTGCGCACCCCGAATGCGCGAAGATCGTCGATGGCCAGCGCAGGGGCGCTGCCCGCCAGGATGCGCGGGAGCTGCGGACCGAAGGCCACGGCGCGAAAGGCGCTCTCGGTGTGCTCGTGCGCGTGCTGGCAATAGCGGTTGGCCCAGCCGGTGGTGGTGGATTTCCGATCGGGCGTGCCGCTCTCCATGTAGTCCTGCGCATCGAAGTGCGAGCGGGTGGTCGACGGCGAGCCGACGGCATGCACCACCGCCATCGCGCCGCGATCCCAGAGCGGCTTGAGCGAGGCGAGTCGTGGGTGGAGCGCGAACATGCCATCGAGCGAGACGAGCTCGTTCCTGGCGACCGCGATCCGCTGGCGATCGCGCCAGTACCAGGGGTCGCCGGCCGGCACGATCATCGAGAGCCCGTCCACGGCGCCGCGCTGGAAGAGGCAGACGAGCGTCTTGCCGCCGGCGATCGGTCCGAGCTGTTGCCGCAGCGCGTAGGCAGCGCGATCCACGAAGAGGGGATCCGCCCCGAGTGAGACGAGGGCGAGACCGCCCGCCTTCATGAAGGCACGTCGGGAGATGGTCATCACTGCCTCTGGAATTCCGGGCCGCCGAGCGCGAGGCCCACGGCCATGGCGCGGGCGGTCCGCGGGTCGGTGAGGTCGCGCAGTTCCTGCAGGATGGTGCGACGGGTGCGTTCCGACATGCCGCCGCCCAGCACGGAGCGGTTCACGGCGTCGAGGAGCGCTTCGTGGTCGGCGGTGGCCGGCACCAGGTGGTCCAGCTGCACGGTGACGCCGGGGAGCCGGTTCGAGGCGAGTGCCACGGCGAAGGTCATCCGCGCCAGCAGCGCCCCGCTGTTGACCCACTCCGCGGACGTCTCGGGGTAGCCGTTCGGCGTGACCATCTGGAACAGCGGTTGACCGAGGCGCTGCAGCTGCGCCGCCAGCCGCGGGGTGTCGTCGGGCGTGCCGCCAACCGCCCGCACGGCGCTGACCACGAACTCGAGCGGCGTCTTGGTCTTGGCCTGCATGGTGGACATCGCCCAGAAGTCCGGCGAGTGCACGATGGCGCGCACCACTTCACGGATGTCGCCATCGCTGCGCGTCCACGCGCGCACGGCGTCGTCGATGCACCCGTCGGGGGCCTGATCGGCAACGAACCGCGCACAGAGCTTGGCGCTCACGTGGTGCTTGGTCGCGGGATGTGACGCCAGCATGCGGAGCAGCGCGCGCCCCTCATCTTCCCCGCGTCCCGCGGGGAAGCGCTGACCCAGGACCACCTTCTCGCCACGGTCATGCGCGGCGGCGAGGAATTGGAAATCGTGATCGCCGCGCCGGTTGATGGTCCAGCCCGTGAGAATTCTCGCGACATTCACCACGTCGGTCTGCGTATAGCCCCCGTCCACGCCGAGGGTGTGGAGCTCCATCAACTCGCGGGCGTAGTTTTCGTTCAGGCCGCGGGGCATGCGCTGCCGCAACTGCTCCGCCATCGCGGGGTCCATGGCCGGAACGCGATTCCCCGGGCGCGCCACCGCGCGGCGGCGAGCGGGGGCGGCCACGCTGGTGTTGTCGGCGACGCTCTGGGCGTTGTCGAGGTAGAAGAGCATGGCCGGCGAGGTCGCGGTGGCGACCAGCAGGTCCTCGAATCGCCCGAGCGCGTGGCCGCGAATGGTTCGCTCGAGGTAGTCGGCGAAGTAGGCGCGGTCGAAGCCCTTGGTGATCAGCACGTTGAAGTGGTTGAGCCAGAAGTCCGCCAGGACCTCGGCGAGCTGTCGCTCCGACGCGACCGCGCGGAGGATGGTCACGCTGCCGAGCTCGGCATTCAGTTCGCGAAGGTCGCGCTTCCCGGCCACATCGGCCTGCCGGCGCTCCGCTTGCAGGGCACGCATCGTGGCGGAATCACCACCCTGCGCCTGCGCCTTGAGGGCCTTGCTCAGCTGGTCGGCGTGCATCGCCACCATCGCGCGCATCGGGGTCCGCAGCACCTCGAAGCCCCGCTCCCGCTCCGACAGGGCGGGATCGCGCACGGCGTCGAAGGCGAGTTGGCGATCCACCCAGCGGAGGACGCCCTCGCGGACGACCGCGTCAACTTGGCCGGGGGTCGGGCCGTATCCCAATCGGTTCAACGCATGCCGCGCGGAGTCGCTCGCGGTGAGCGGAGCCTGACTGACGAGGGGGGCCGCCAAGAGCAGCGGCACGAGGCGGAGGGCAGGGGAGAGGCGCATACCCCGAGGACGCCACGCTGCACCCGCCGTTAAGTCGCAGGTGGACCTCGCCGGTCCACTAGCCCAGATTCCGCTGCTGCGCATTTGCTGACCCCACTCTCCCGGGAGATTCCCGCATTGCCGAGTGCCACCACCGTTGGTCGTCGCCTCCCCCTGGCGGCGCCCCTGTTGCTCCTCGCTCTCTTCGGCTGCACCAGGGTCGGCCTCAATCTCCCCTCGGATCAGCCCGATCCCATCCCGGAAGGCCGCTCGTTGCGGGCGACCTTCGGCTGGATCACGACCCGCAAGGGTGACGGCGCGGAGCGCGCACCCGATGGGTCGATCGCCATCGAGGCCACCCGGTACGAGGGGCGCGCGGCCTGGCGACAGGTGCGCCGCTGGCAGGAGCCCGATGGGGAGTATGCGGATTCGATCCTCCTGGAGCGCTCGACCCTGCGCCCGATCGTGACGTTCCGGATGACGCCGAAGGGGACCTACGAGGCACGTTACAATCTGCGTCAAGTCGATCGGCGATTCCTCCCGACCGGCGGCGTCGGCGGCTGGAAGCGGAGCGAGCTGGTCGACAATGCGCCCTACTCTGCCCTGGGCATCGAGCTGGTGATCTCCTCGCTGCCGTTGACCGAGGGGTGGAAGGGGATCCTCCCCGTGACGGTGGACACCCTGCAGCGTGGCTGGAGCTGGCTCCGCTTCGAGGTGATGCAGCAGATGAGCTTGACCGAAAAGCCGCGTTGGCTGCCGAAGAACTCGTGGGTGGTGGACTACACCCTCAACGGCGAGCAGACCCGGCTCTGGATTGCGCAGGAGGGCCGTTCGATCCGACGCATCGAGCGGATCGGCGCCGACAACGAAGTGCTTCACGCAATGCGCCGGGTGCTGCTGGGCCAATAGCGGGCTACAGCAGCAACTCGCCGCGCAACGTCGTCACCGCTCGGCCCGCGAGTTCAACGCGCGCTCCGCGCACCCGACAGCGCACCATGCCGCCTCGCCGCGACGCCTGCCACCCGGTCAGCGTGTCGCGGCGCAGTCGTTCCGCCCAGAAGACGGCCAGCGCGCAATGCGCCGAGCCGGTGACCGGGTCCTCGGGGACACCGAGTGCGGGAAAGAAGCAGCGCGAGATGAAATCCACCCCGGGTTGATCGCCCGCCGCCGTGACCAGCACCCCCCGCAATGGCCAGCGTGCCACGGCTCCCAGATTCGGGACCAGGTCGCGCACCGCATCGGCGCTGTCGAGCTCGACCAGCAGGTCGAAGTCTCCCATCCGAACGCTTCGGGGGGGCACGCCCAGTGCCTCCGCGAGATCGGCCGGGCCGGCGACCTGCTGCGACGCGATGGCGGGGAAGTCGAGGGTGATCCAGCCGTCGTCGCTTCGGGTGGCGGTGAGCAGGCCGCTCCTCGTGTGGAAGCGCGCCGTCGCGTCCGCCGCGAGGTGGCCCCCTTCCCAGAGCATGTGCGCCGAGGCGAGCGTGGCATGGCCACAGAGATCCACCTCGTCGAACGGCGTGAACCAGCGCAACGCGAAATCGCCTCCCTGCGGGCGCAGGAAGGCGGTCTCGGCCTGGTTCATCTCCATCGCGACGCCCTGCATCCACGCGGCGTCGCGCTCGTCGGCCAGGAGCACGACGCCGGCAGGATTGCCGGTGCCGGGCCCCTCGGCGAACGCATCGATCAGGTGCAGCGTGGTCACGGCACCGGGGCAGGCTTCGCGGGCCGGCGCGCCTTGAGGTGCTCGTCCATCTTCAACCGCGGCACCCCTTCCTTGTACCAGTCCGGCGCCTCCTTCCCGAGCAGCTTGGCGTCGAAGAATTCGTCCATGCGGCGAGCGTAGTCCTTCTGGTTCGCCGCCTTGGCGAGGCCGTGGTTCTCGCCCGGGTAGGAGAGCATGATCACTTCCTTGCCGAGCTCGCGCAGCGTGTTGTAGTACGTCACGCCCTGGTTGAAGTCGACCGCACCGTCCTTGTCGTTGTGCAGGATGATCAGCGGCGTCTTGACCTTGTCGGCAAAGCGGTTGGGCGAGTTGCGAACGTAGGCGTCCATGTTCTCGAGGAAGTTGCCCTTGAACCGACCCTGGCTGCTCTCGAAGATTGGCTGGTTCGCACTGCCGGAGTTCCAGTACACCGAGCTGTACATCGAGATCATGTCCGTGAGCGGTGCCCCAGCCACGGCGGCCTTGAAGAGGTCGGTCTGGGTGACGAGGAAGGCCGTCTGGTACCCACCCCATGAGTGGCCCTGCAAGCCGACCTTGTCGATGTCCACGATGCCGGTGGCCGCGGCCGCCTTCACGGCCGGGATCACCGACCACACCGCGCTCATGCCCGGGTCATTGATCTCGTAGACGATGTCGGGCATCAGCACCGCGTAGCCGCGCGAGGTGTAGTTCGACGGATTGAGCGCGCGCGTCTCGTTGGGTGCCGAGTACTGGTGCAGGCCCTGCGAGAGCTTCTCGTAGATGTACACCACGGTCGGATACTTCTTCCCCGGCTCGTAGCCCGCCGGGAGGAAGAGGGCGGCCTGCAGCTTCTTCCCCTTGTCGGAGGTGAAGTCCACGAGGCGCGAACCCGCCGACCAGGCATACTCCTTCTGCTGCGGGTTGATGTCGGTGAGGCGACGCGGCGACGCCAGCGTCGGCCCGGCCACGTACCAGTCGGGGAAGTCGCGGAAGGTGCCCTTGGTGAGGAGGTACACCTCGGCGTCGCGCGCGCGCGTCACGCGGATCGCGGCGTCCTCCCAGATGAGCGGCGTGGCGCCCGGCTTGGCAGGGTCGACCTTGGCGAGGCCCTCCTTCTTGGTCCACTCGCCGTACATGCCGATGAGCATCGGCTTGGAGAGATCGATGCCGCGCTGGCGGAAGTTGCTCACCAGGATCTGGCGATAGCGGATGCCGTCGCGCTTGCCGTTGACCGTGAGGTTGGTCGGCGCGCCGCCGCGAACCGGGAAGCGATAGACATCCCAGCCATCGGTGAGCAGCAACGACTGGCCGTCGGAGGACCATCCCACGGGGAAGCGGGGCGGCTTCGACACGTTGTGGTCGTCCTCGTCGTTCCAGAACGTGGTGTTCACGCCGGCCGTGAGGTTGCGACTCGCTCCGCCCGCGAATTCCTGCACGAAGTAGTGACCGTCGTCCATGTAGGCAAAGCGCTGGCCGTCGGTCGAGGCGGTGAGCGACGCGGTGGTGGCGGTCAGCACCTTCCGGCGCGAGCCATTGGTCAGGTCGATCACGTAGGCGTCGCGCTTCCGCACCCCGGAAAGGCTCGCCTCGAGCTCGAAGGCGCGATCGTCATAGCCGACCGCCCAGCGGTCCATCGGCGCGGGCGTGACGGTGCGCACGTCCTCGGTGGCGAGCTGCACGAAGCGCTGTGTCGGGAGCCAGTACACCGAGAGGAAGTTGAACGACTTGTCGGCGCTCTCCTGCACCTTCTGCTGGGGCTGCAGGCGCGGGTCCTTGCCGTGCCAGATCTCCACGAGCGGCTTCTCGTCATCCTCCCACTCGGGTCCCTTCGGCTTGGGCGGGTTCACGTCGCGGATGCCGAGGTAGACGCCGGTGAAGTCCTGCGTCCAGCGCGGCGCACGATCGGCGGCGATCTTCATCTTGATCGGGAAGCCGGTGGCTGCGGAGGGCTCCCACACGGTGCGGGTCGGTGCGCCGGCCGCAAAGTTCTTCCACGTCACGAGCGAGTAGAGCGTGTCGGTGTTGGTGCTGTCGGGCATCCCACGGTAGACGGCGAGCGCCATGCCGCTGTCGGCCCAGGTCAGGCGCCGATAGAGCCCCTTGCTCGCGTCGGCCGAGCGCACCACGTCCGTCTTCATGTGCCGGAGCTGCACGCCGTTGCCGACCCGGCTCGCCGTCTCGACGGTGTAGGCGAACCACTCGCCGCTCCAGTCAAAGCCGAACTCGCCAACGTCCGCGATGGTGAGCGAGGTGTTGTTGGCGAGGTCGTGCAGGATCACCGCCGTGGCCGCGATCGCCGGTGCGGCACCCGGCGTCGGTGCCGGCGCCCCCGCCGCCGGGGCCGGGGCATCCGTGGCCGTGTGCAGGGCGACCCACGTCGGCTTCTCGCCGGCGAAGACGATCCGGCGGATCTTCTCGACCTCCCGCTTCTCCCCCGTCGCGAGGTTGAGGAGCATGGCCGTGGCCTGCACCGGCTTCCGCTCCTTGCGGAGCTTCTTGGCGTCCTTGAGCGCGGGCCACGAGAGCCAGGCCGCCCACTTGCTGTCACCCGACATCGTCAGCTGCGCCGACTGCGTGCCATCGCCCGTCCCGAAGCGGTACTCCTTCTCCGTCGTCGTCGAGCGGATCACCACTTCACCGTCACCTTCCGTGGGTGCGACGGCATAACCGAACCAGGCCCCGTCATTGGACGTGGCGCTGCCGCGGATCGACTTCCAGCTGTTCATCGCCTCCGTGGTGAGCGGCTTGAGCGCGGTCGGGGCGGCCGCCTGTTGGGCGCCGACGAAGGCGACAGGGAGCAGGAGCAGGGCAGCAGCGAGCCGGACGAAACGGCTGGACATCGGGGAACCTCCGGTGGGGACGAACAGGCAGGGAACCCTTGAACATCGTGCGGGCGGGTGGGGGGCGCAAGCGGAACAGCCGGTGAACGGTGAACGGTGAACGGGGCGGGGGGGGAGTGACCAGTGACCAGTGACCCGTCGTCGGCGCTGAGGGCCCCCGGGTTACTGGTTACGGGTCACCGATGGCGTCCGTTCACCGTTCAGCGTTCACGGTTCACCCTCACGCATAGTGACACGCCACCTCCCGATCCGCCACCACACGCAGCAGTGGCCGCTCGCTGGTGCACCGCGCATCGCGCGCGGGGTGGAAGCAGCGAGGCGCGAAGGGGCAGCCTGGTGGCGGGGCCGACGGCGAGGGTGGGTCGCCCTCGAGCACGATGCGCGCTCGACTCGTCGAGGGATCGGGCGAGGGGACGGCCGAGACGAGCGCCTGCGTGTAGGGATGGCGCGGCGTGCTGATCACGGTCCGTGCCGGCCCGATCTCCACGATGGTGCCCAGGTACATCACGGCCACGCGATGGGCCACCTGACGCACCACCGCGAGGTCGTGCGCGATGAACAGGTAGGCCAGGCCGCGCCGTTCGCGGAGGTCGAGCAGCAGGTTGAGCACCTGCGCCTGCACGGAGACGTCGAGTGCGGAGACCGGTTCGTCGCAGACAATGAATCGCGGCTCGACCGCGAGAGCGCGCGCGATGCCGATCCGTTGCCGCTGTCCGCCGGAGAACTCGTGCGGATAGCGTCCCGCATACGAGGGATCGAGACCGACTTCGGCGAGCAACTCGGCCACGCGGCCCGACAGCGCGGACGATGCCGCGAGGCGATGGATCACCAACCCCTCGGCGATGGAATCGCCAATGGTGCGGCGCGGGTTGAGCGAGCCGAACGGGTCCTGGAAGACGATCTGCATCCGGCGACGGAGCGCGCGGAGTGCGGCCGCGTCCAGGGTCGCGAGGTCGTGTCCCTCGAAACGGACCGTGCCGGCCGTCGGCGGCTCCAGGCGAAGCACGGCCCGGCCGATGGTGCTCTTCCCGCTGCCCGATTCACCGACCAGACCGAGTGTCTCGCCCGGGGCGACGTGGAAGGAGACGCCGTCCACGGCCTTGACGGGGGGACGACGCGGTCCGAAGAGACCGCCGCCACCCGGGTAGTGCTTCACCAGCCGCTCCACCTCGACCAAGGGCGCGCTCACGAGAGCACCCCGTGCGCCACCCAGCACGCCACGTCGTGGCCCTCGGCAATTAGATCGAGTGGCGGACGATCGGTGTGGCAGCGGGCGATCGCCATGGGGCAGCGGGGATGGAAGCGGCATCCCGCGGGCCACTGGTCCGGTGGCGGCACGGTGCCGGCGATCGGCACCAGCCGTTCACCGTCGCTGTCAATCCGTGGGATCGAGGCGAAGAGGCCCCGGGTGTAGGGATGCTGTGGGGAAGCGAAGAGCGGTGCCGTGGCGGCTGCCTCCACGATGCGACCCGCGTACATGACCATCACGCGATCGGCACGTCCGGCGACAATCCCGAGGTCGTGGGTGATGAGCAGGACGCCAAGGCCGCGTTCCTGCCGCAACCGGTCGAGCAACTCGAGGATCTGGGCTTGCACGGTCACGTCGAGCGCCGTGGTGGGTTCGTCGGCGATGAGCAGCTCAGGCTCCCCCGCGAGGGCCATCGCGATCATCACCCGCTGGCGCATCCCGCCGCTCAGCTGGTGCGGGTAGGCATCCACGCGCTCTGCCGGATCGGCGATGCCGACCTCGTCGAGCAGCGCGATGGCGCGTCGCCGGACCTCGGCCGAGTCCACCCGCTGATGGGCGGTGATCGCCTCGCCGATCTGGGCGCCGACGCGCATCACGGGGTTGAGCGACGCCATCGGATCCTGAAAGACCATCGCGATGCGCCGACCGCGCCACTGCCGCATCGCCTTCTCCTCGAGGTGTGCGAGCTCTTCGCCGTGCATCGCGATGGACGTGTCGCTCCCGAGGCGCGCCGTGTCGGGAAGGAGACGCGGGATCGCAAGCCCACTGAGGCTCTTGCCGCATCCCGACTCACCGACCAAAGCGACCAATTCGCCACGGTGCACCACCAGCGACACGTCGTCGACCGGCACGAGCGGCGAAGCGCCGTCGCGCGGGAAGGTGATCCGAAGGTCGCGTACCTCGAGGAGCGGGGTCATTGCTGGTCGGGATTGAGGGAGCGGCGCAGGGCGTCGCCGAGCAATGTGGCGGTGGCGGTGGCGAGGACCAAGGCGAGCCCCGGCGCGAGCAGGAGCCACGGTGCCGTGCCAAGGTAGTCCCGTGCTTCCAGCAACATGCCGCCCCACGAGGGCGCCGGCGGCTGGATGCCGAGGCCCAGGAAGGAGAGTCCGGCCTCGAGCAGGATCGCGTCGGCGGCGCCGAGGGCCGCGGCAACGAGCAACGGCGGGACGGCGCCGGGAAGGATGTCGCGCAGCGCAATCCGCCGCGGATCGGCGCCGAGCGCACGTGCGGCCTCGACGAATGGCGCGTGACGCAGGCGCAGTGTTTCGCCACGAACCAGGCGGGCGAGCGGCGGCCAGCCTGTGAGCCCGAGCACCAGCGCGAAGAGTGGCAGCGGCAACGTCCCTGCCGTTGCGAGCAGCACGAGCAACACCACGACGCGCGGCAGCGCGAGGCTGATGTCGATCAGCCGTCGCAGGGCGCCAGCGAGGAGTGGTCCGGCCATGCCGGCGAGGAGGCCGATGAGCATTCCGAGGGCGGCGGCGACGCTGACGGCGATGGCGGCGACCGTCAGCGAGGCCCGTGCGCCGTGCGCCAGCCGCGCGAACACGTCACGGGAGAATTGGTCGGTGCCGAGCCAGTGCGCAGCGGATGGTGCCGCGAGCGTGCCATCGGCGAGGGCCGGCTGCAGGTTCGGGTCGGGCGCAATCAGCGGCCCGACGAGCGCAAGCAGCAGCAGGGCGGCCAGGAGGGCCAAGCCGAGGCGAATCCTGCTCCTCATGCGTCGCGCTGCGCCGGATTGACGATGCGA
Source organism: Gemmatimonadales bacterium (assembly GCA_033764505.1). GTDB lineage: Bacteria > Gemmatimonadota > Gemmatimonadetes > Gemmatimonadales > GWC2-71-9 > Palsa-1233. The sequence continues at coordinate 29,463 of JANRIW010000012.1, read as the reverse complement.
TACAACAGGTCGGCGAGGAGCGAGCCGAGTTGGACCAGCAGCACGATGAGGCTGCCCGCGCCAATCACCACCGGGAGGTCGCGCTGCGACGTGCTGGTGGCGATCAGCGAGCCGAGTCCGGGCCAGCCGAAGAGCGCCTCGACGAAGACGGCGCCCGCCACGAGCATGGGCAGCCAGAGGCCCATGAGTGTCACGATCGGGGTGAGTGCCGGGCGCCACACGTGCTGGAGGGCAAGGCGTGCCGGCAGGACGCCTCTCGCCCGTGCGGCGAGCACCCATGGTTGACCCGCGGTGGCGAGCGCCGCGGCACGCTGCTGCCGGAGCGGTACCGCGACCGTCGCGATCACCATGGTCAGCAGGGGAAGGGCGAGGTGGCGCAGGCGATCCACCAGCACGGCGCCGGGACTCGCGTCCATCGCCAGCAACGGGTCGCCGAAGCCGGCGGGTGGGAAGAAGCCCGCCGGACCGGCGAGGCTCCACACCAGGAGCATGCCGATCACGAAACTCGGGAGGGCGTAGCCAACGAGTGTCACGCCACCGATCAGCCGGGCGCGGAGCGTGGTGGGGTGCAGGGCGCTCCACAGTCCGAGCGACAGGCCGATCGCGAAGGTGACCAGCAAGGTGAGCGCGCCGAGCAGCAGGGTCGGGCCGAGTCGCTCGGCGATCAACGTCGTCACGGGGCGTTGGGTCGCGAGCGAAATGCCGAGGTCCCCGCGCACCAGGTTGGCGAGCGTGATGCCGATCGCCTCCACGGGTGAGCGGTTGGTTCCCCACGTGGCCTCGAGGGCGGCGCGCTGCGTGGCATCGACGGCGTGGTCGCCGATGATGGCAGTGAGCGGATCGCCCGGGAGGAACTGGACCAGCGCGATCAATGCCACGACCGCGCACAGCGTCGTGAGCAGCGCGTCCGTGCCGCGGCGGAGCAGCCACGCGGTCACGTCAGCGATCGCGCGGGAGTGCGGCGTCGGGGCGGACGCGCCATTGCCAGAGCGAGAGCCAGCTCTTCGTCGGCCAGACCTGGACGTTGGTGTAGCGGCGGTGCACCGCGACCTGATTGAGCGGCGCGGCCAGCACGATCGCCGGCACCTCGCTCGCCATGCGCGCCAGGGCCGCGCGATAGGCCGCGATCGGATCAGCGGCGGTTTCCGCCGCTGCAAGCAGTCGGTCGAAGGTCGGGTCGCACCAGCGGAGCTTGTTGAGGGACGCAGAGTCGGCCGCGGCCGCGCAGGACCAGCGCTGGGTCAGCGATGACGGTGTCGGGTCCTGGTTGCCGCCGTCGATGACCAGGTCGAAGCGGCCGGTGTTCATGCGCTCGATGAACGCGGCTCGTTCCACGCGCTCCAGTTGCACGTCCACGCCTGCCTCGCGCCACATCGCCTGCGCCTGCAGGGCGAAGCTGTGCCGCGCCCCGCTCGTGTTCGGGTACATCATCACCAGGCGGAGCGGGCTTCCGTTGCGATCGAGGATGCCGTCGCCGTTCGCGTCACGCCAACCGGCAGCGCCGAGGAGCGTGCGCGCCTTCGCGAGATCCCGCACCGCACCCTCCATCCTGCCCCCGGTCACCCACGCCCAGATCTGCGATTGGGCGGCATCGGGCACGCCGGCGCTCGGTCCGAAGATGCCGTTCGTCATCGTGCGCCGGTCGAGGGCCAGCCGGAGTGCCTCGCGGATGCGGCGATCGCCGAGGACCGGATGTGCGGTGGCGCCCTGGCGTTGGTTGATGCCGATCCAGAGCAGCAGGTTGTGCGAGACATTCATCAAGGCCACGTCCGGCCGTTCCTTGATCTTGAGCACATCCGGCGCCTGCACGTCACCCATCACGTCGGTCTCGCCGGCGAGGAACAGGTTCAGGCGTGCGGCGGCATCCGGCGCGATCCGCAGCACCACGCGCGCCATCGTCGGTGCGCCCAGGAAGAAGTTCGGGTCGGCGCGCAGTTCGACGAACTGTCCCGGGACCCGGCGCACGTAGCGATAGGGGCCGTTGCCGATCGGCCCGGTGGCAAAGTCGCTCCGGGCAATGGCCGCCGGGGCGATGCGCTCGAGCAGGTGGGCCGGCAACGGCTGCATGTTGAAGCTGAAGAGGTAGAGCTGTTCCGCGAACGATCGCTTGAAGCGGACCCGCACCTGACGCTCGCCGACCGCCTCGACGGAGGCGACCGGTTCCATCATGATCCGGCCCTTGCCCACGACGGGGTCCATCGTCAGCCGCCAGGTGAAGACCACGTCGCGCGCGGTGACCGGGACGCCGTCCTGCCAGCGTGCCCGCGGGTCGAGGTCGAAGACCAGCGTGAGCGGATCGGTGCGCTGCCATCTCCGCGCGAGCATCGGCGTCATCGCATTGTCGCCGGCCGTCCGGAAGGTCGGTCCGAGGATGGCCAGGCGAAGGAAGAGCTGGTCCGCGAGATCGGTGTCGGACGTGCGGTCGGTGATGGCGGGGAGTGGGAGCGTGGGATCCTCGCCGATGGCGAAGACCACCGTCCCCGGGACTTGTTGAGCGGGGAGTGGCACGCGCCCGAGCGCGCCGAGGAGCAACAACAGGTTGAGCGCGGTACGACGACGCATCGGCGAAACCTCGTGTCGGGCGGGGCAGGGACTAGCGGCGCCAGGTCCACGCCGGGCTGCGATAGCGCAGGTGCTTCACGGTGGCCTCCTCGGCCCATGCCGTCAACTCGTCGGCCACGGGTTCGGCTCCCTCATCGACCCAATCGCGCAGCAGGGCCATGGCGAGAATCGTCACCGGGGGGAGGTCCGGAATGGGAGCCGGCACCGGCTCGCCGCGGGCCTCGAGCCGAAAGCGGTCGAGCAGCGGCAGGCGGTCGGCGCGCGCGATCGCCCCGTGCTGGAGCAACGCCGATCCCTGCACGACTTGGGCCGAGCCGACCACCTTCCGCTCACCATGGAGGATCTCACCACCCACGGCCACGTCGAAGCAGGCGCCCGGCTCCAGCCCCGGCATCGCGGTCGGCGGCGGGGCGATCGTGGCATCGAGTCCGATGGCGGCAAGACGTGCGGCGAATCGCGCGTGGATGCTCTGGTAGGCTTCCTTCAAGCCACCGAAGGCCTCGAGCGGCCCGGTCACGGCGTAGGTGAGGTCGTCGGGGGCATGCCAGACGGCGCGGCCGCCGGTGGGGCGGCGCACGCAGGGCACCTGCTCGCGCTCGAGACGGTCGCGGTCCCAGCTCCGGGTCGCCGCCTCGTTGGCACCGAACGAGATGCTCGGGAGGTCCCAGCGGTACAGGCGGAGCACCGAGGTGCCATCCCGTTCCGCGCGGTCGAGCAACGCGTGGTCAAGCGCCATCTGCAGCCACGCGGGGCGCGGGGTGAGGTCCAACCAGACCAGTCGGGTCATGCCGTGATCGCCTCCCACACGGCCCGCGTCCGCGCGACGAGCGTCGCGCGATCGGCGTCGTTGTCGATGATCCAGGTCGCCAACGGTCGCTTGGTCGAGGCAGGCATTTGGGCGGCAATCAGGCGATCGGCGTCATCCGGCGGGAGCCGCCGCTCCTCGATCAGGCGTCGGCGACGCTCCGCGACCGGCGCGTCGACCAGGATGACGCCATCATAGGCCGACGGATCGGCCGCCTCGAACAGCAGGGGAATGTCGGCCAGGAAGACCCCGGCACCGCGCGCTCGCGCTGCGGCGATCGCGGCCTGCCGGCTGGCCTCGACCGCGGGGTGGACGAGCGCCTCGAGCGTGGCCCGCTCACTCGGGCTGCCGAGAATCCGCTCGCGAAGGGCGGCCCGGTCGAGTCCGCCGTCCGCCCGCCGCACGCTCGGGCCGAAGTGCTCGAGAATCGCCTCGAAGACCGGCTGACCGGGGCGCTGGAGGCGGCGCACCTCCTCGTCGGCATCGAACAGGACCGCCCCCCAGCCGCGCAGCAGCTGCGCGACCGTGGACTTGCCTGCCGCGATGTTGCCGGTGAGGGCGATGGTGCGCATCACAGGAGTGGCACCTGATCCTCGTCGCGGCGTGGGACCTGGAAGCAATGCCGGCAGCGGGCCTCGTAGGAATCGGCCCCGCCGACCATGACGACGGGGGAATTCCACCGGGCCGGGCGGCCGTCCACCAGCCGTTGGTTGCGGCACGCCAGGTCGCCGCAGACCACGCAGATCGCCTGCAATTTGGTGACGTCCTCCGCGATGGCCATCAACTGGCCCATCATCCCGAACGGCTCGCCGCGAAAGTCGGTGTCGGTGCCGGCGAGGATCACCTGCACGCCGCGCTCGGCCAGATGGGTGGCGACCTCGACGATGCCGGGATCGAGGAATTGGACTTCGTCCACCGCCACGACGTCGACGCCGTCGGCGGCGGTCGCGAGGCGGAGGATCTCCTCGGAACGGTCAATTGGCACGGCTTCCAGCGCGACCCCGGTGTGCGACGAGACCTTGAACAGGCCCTCGTAGCGCGCATCGAGGTGGGACTTGAAGACGAGGACCCGGCGCTTCGCGATGAGCGCTCGGCGGACGCGCCGAATGAGCTCTTCGCTCTTGCCGGAGAACATGACGCCAGCGACAACTTCGAGGCGTCCGGGACGTTGGTGGAGAGTCATGGGCGGTTCGTCAAGGGGGTGGCCACGGGAAATCCTTGCCCGGTGCGGGATGCGGCCGGAAGGGGTCGGGAACCCCGCGCATCTTGCGGAGTTTCGCGCACGGCTCCCATATTCTCGCCGTCGGGTCACTCCGACCCGCGGCAGGATCCCATCCGTTTCCTCTCTGCAAGGAGTCTGCAATGAACAAGATGGAGCTCATCGAGGCCGTCGCGAAGGCCCTCGACACCTCGAAGGCGCACGCTGGCGAGATCGTCGACCTCTTCTTCTCGACCGACGGCATCATCGCGAAGGAACTGAAGAAGGGCGGCGCCGTGGCGCTGACCGGCTTCGGCAGCTTCGAAGTCCGCAAGCGCGCTGCCCGTGAAGGCCGCAATCCGCAGACGGGCGCCACGATCAAGATCAAGGCTTCCAAGGTGCCGGCCTTCCGTCCGGGCAAGGGTCTGAAGGATCTCGTCAACAAGGCGAAGTAACCAAGTCCGTTCGTCAGCAATTTCGTCGGACTACGGGCCGCCCCGCTGGGCGGCCCGTCGGCGTTTCATCCCCTCGGCTTGAACGGCGGCCGACCACCACCCGCGCCGGCACCGCCACCACTGCGCGCGCCACCGAAGCCGCCTCCACCGCCGCCACGCGACGGACCGGAGGGCCCCGACGGGCCGCGATCCACGCGCGCCGAGAGCTTCCGCTTCCGCACCGTCAGCCCGACCAGCTTGAGCGCCACCCGCTCGGCCTCGCTCGAGGGAACCTCGACCAGCGTGAACGCGTCGCGGAGGTCCACCCGGCCGATCAAGGACCGATCGAGGCCCACCTCGCGCGCCAGCACCGCGACGATGTCGCCCACCGTGGCCTCGTCCTTCTTCCCGACGCCCATCCAGATCCGGCTGGTGTGCACGCCACCGACCGGCGTGGTGGTCGGGGCGGTCGGCGCGTCGGCCGGCCGCTTCCGGCGCACATCGTCCTGCCAGAGCCGGAAGAGTGCCGCGGCGACCTGCTGCGGTTCCCAGCGTTCGAAGAGCGGGCCCAGCGCGTACAGGGCGGCGGCATCCGGGCCGTCGTCGAGGATCGCGGTGACCTGGGCGCGCAGGGACGCGTCGCGCTGCAGGAGCGAGGTGGTCGCGGACTCGGTCATCACCGGGCGACGAGTCGCCGCGATCCGCGCCACGTGGACTTCGGCGCCGGGCGGGACCAGCAGGGTGACCTCTCCCGACTCGGCCAGCTCTCGCAAGGCCTCCAGCGACGGCGGATCGTAGCAGATCACGCTGCCGCTTTCCGGGCGCTCCCGGGCCACGAGGAGCACATCGTCCGCGAGCCCGCCCAGCGCGGCGCGCAGCATGGCATGATCGCGACGATCGGCGGTCCAGATGGTCACCCGATGCGGGTCAGTGGCCTCGAGCAGGGCCGCGACGGCCGCGGCCCGTCCGGCCCACGGCGTCGGCAAGGTGCGCACGGCCGCGACGGGCGCCGTGTCGGCAGTCTCGCTCGGCACGCCGAAGACGGCGGCGCGGCGGGCGTACCGCTCCACCAGGTCGGCGCTGCGACCGGCATCGGCGGTGAGCACGATCCGCTGGGCATCCTTGGGGAGGTCCTGCAGGAGCACGAGGAGCGCCTCGTCGGCGTCCCATCCCTCCGGCCACGCCAGCACGATGGTGCTGATGCGATCGGTGTCGAGGGCGGAGCGCGTGTGCAGCGCGAGGGCCGTATCGGGGGAGGCAATCAGGACGTCGACGGCGTCCGCCTTGATTCGGCGGGCGGCGCGAGCCGGACCGCGGGCGGCCTCGATGCGCACGCCGCTGGAGCCGGCGACGGCGGCGAAGGTTGCGCCCCACTCCGCCACGAGGGCCGGCGCGGTGAGGACCAGGACGCGTCCGCCGCCTTCACGGAGCCCGCTGCTCAACGCGCCTGCCACGGGCGAGGCCCAGGCGGGCGAGGGGGGGAGGACCGCCACGACGCTGGTCCCGCGCCGAATCGGCGGGAGCAGCTCGCGCACGGACGCATCGTCCGCCGACCACCCCAATTGCTCCATGCCAGCCGCCACGGCCGACGCTACCTGCCACTCCGCGAAATCCGCCACCGGACCCTCGATTGTCAAACGGACGATGCTGCGTGTTGCGAACGTCACGAAGGTAGTCCCGGGGCTTCGGGTGGCCAAGGCAGGGGAACGCTGGTGGGCAGGTGCGGCACGCGGGTAACTTTCGGATTCCGCCGCCCCAATCCTCGCACCCGGACCCGCTGATGCGTTTCGTTCCATCCGCCAACCTGGCTCACCTCAAGGCCTCCGAGACGGTCGCCATCAGCAACGAGGCGAAGCGCCGCAAGGCGGCCGGGGAGGACGTCCTCGATCTCGGCGTCGGCGAGCCCGACTTCGACACGCCGGCGGCGGTGGCCAAGGCCGCGATCGCGGCCATCGAGGCGGGGAAGACGCGGTATCCTCCCAACGTCGGCATCCCCGAACTGCGTCGCGCGATGGCCGGCAGCCTGTCCGCGATGAGCAACGGCCGCGTGGTGGACCCCGAGCGCCTCATCGTCAGCAACGGCTCGAAGCAGTCGCTCTTCAACGCCTGCTTCACCCTCTTCGGCGAGGGCGACGAAGTGCTGATTCCCTCGCCGGCGTGGGTCTCGTATCCGCAGATCGTGCATCTCTGTCGCGCCACGCCGGTGATGGTGGCCGGCGACCCCGAGTGGGGCCTCAAGGTGGCGGTTGCCGATCTCGAGCGGCATCGCACCGAGCGGACCCGCGGCATGATCCTCTGTTCGCCGTGCAACCCGACGGGCGCGGTGTACACGTCGGCCGAGTTGCGCGCGATTTCCGAGTGGTGCGGCGCGCACGGCATCTGGCTGATCAGCGACGAGATCTACCGTCGCATCAACTACGGTGCGGGCCCGGCGGCGTCGCTGTTCGATCTTGATGACGCGGCCGTGGACCGCAGCGTGGTGATCTGCGGCGCGTCCAAGGCGTACGCGATGACCGGGTGGCGCATCGGCGCGGCGTACGCACCAGCCGAGGTGGTGAAGGCGATGGCGGCGCTGCAGACGCATACCACCACCGGTGCGAATCATCCCGCGATGTGGGCCGCAGCCACCGCATTTTCTTCGCCCGAGGTGGACGCACAGGTCAACACGATGGTCGCCGCGTTCCGTCGCCGTCGTGACTACCTCGTGGCACGCTTCCACGACCAGCTTCCCGGCATCGAGTTCGTGGAGCCGCACGGCGCCTTCTACCTCTTCTTCCGCGTGGACGGCATCGCCCCCACCAGCGGCCTCAACGGCACGCGCTTCTGCGAGCGGGTGATGCAGGAGGAAGGCGTGGCGCTCGTGCCTGGCGCGGCGTTCGGTGATGATCGCTGGGTGCGGCTCTCGTACTCGGTGTCCGACGGCGAACTCGAGGCGGCATGTGACCGCCTCGAGCGCTTCATCTCGCGCCTCATGGCCGAGCACCCGGCGCCGGTCTGATGGCACTCGAAGTCCACGTCCTGAACGCTCCCGCCGAGTTCCCGGTGCTCGAATGGCACTGGGAGGCGGAGACCGACATCCTCGGGGGCTCGTTCGCCGTGGTGCCCGCTGGTGCGGGCTACACCGGCACGGTGGAGTTGAACGACGAGGATGGATCCATCGTGGTGCTGGACGTGGTCGGTGGCGTGCTCTGCGGTCTCGACATCGTGGTGTGGCCGGAGATCACCAACCTGCCAGGTCTGGCCGCGCCGGTCGAGGCGCGCCGCGGGCAACTGGTGATTCCGTCGCGTGCCGCGCGTCGCGGTGCGTCGGCGCTCGAATTCGACACCACCATCTCGGTGGCGGCGGACCCGGCCGAGCGGGTGTTCCACTTGCGCATCGGCACGCGACGTCCGGTGGAGCCGATCCGGATCGCCGAGCGGTTCGTGGTGGAGGTCGATGCCGCGCAGCGCCTCGCCGGCTTCTGGCTCGAGGACGTGCCGCCTCTCCCCGACCCGGTCTGAGCGCGCGACCCCGCGCCATCCATGCCAGGCAGCCCCTTCACCTCGCTCCGCCGTCGCCTCGCCCTCGTCGGCGGCCGACCCGCCTCCCTCGCCGCCGAAGCGGCGCAAGGCCGTCGCGACCAGGCAGGGTACCGCCCGAGTCGGCTGCTCGAGGGCACGCTGGCGCATCACGCGCTCGGCGAGGCGGTGCCGTGGACGGAGCCGGTGGCCTTCCTCGATGGCACCCAGCACGTCGAGCTGCTCGGCTACGTCGGCACGTTGCCCCTCGTGGCGGCCGTCGTGCGCGCCGCGGTGCGGCAGCGCGACGCGCGCCGGATGACCCTCGCGGTGCAGTCGGTGCGCCGCGTGGTCATCGCGCACGAGGCCGCGTTGGCCGTCTTCGGTGCGGCGCTCGACGGACACGACGTCCTCGCGCTCGATGGCGACGATGCACCGCACCCGATCCGCGACGTGGAACGCGCGCACGCCCTCGTGGACCGCACCCGGGGTGCGCTCGAGCTCGCCGTCGCGCGCGAGTATCGTCGGCTGCACCCGGACGCGTGGTTGCTGGTGGACGGCACGCTCACCGCGAGCCCCGACTGGAGCCGCGATCCGCACATGCTCGGCGTGGTGAAGAGCCACGCGGTGCTGCCGTTCGAGGGGGAAGCGCTCGAGCGGTACCTCACCCTCCCGTATGCGCACCGCACCTCGCTGTTCCAACCGGGGAGCCGTGACGTGGCACCGGTGTATGCCTGGGGGCTGCGCCTGCACCCGTTCGCGGGCCAGGATCTCTTCCACGGCCTGGTGCGCATCGAGGCCGCGGCGACCGAGGCCACGGTGGCGAACGTCGATCGGCTCTCGCGCCACCTGTTGGCCGAGCGTGCGCCGCGCTCGGCCGACCCCCGCGCCGATCGCCTGCTCTACGGCATCCATGATGTGGAACGATTCCTTCGGGCACAGGGCGGCTGACATGACGATCCTCGGCCGGGTGGTCGCGACGGAATTGCGCCCCAGCACGCCCCACCAGTTCCACTTCTGGACTGCGGCCGGGGCCGTGCTCGGCATCGGCGCGATCGTTCGCGTCGAGGGCGAGGGCCGCGTGGTCTTCGGCGTGGTGACGGAGGGATTTGCCTACGCCGATCTCCCGCGTCCGCTCGACGCCGTGATCGGCGCCGATGGGGATCCGGTGCAGGCGGGCATGGAGCCCACGTTGCGCGCCGAAATTCGGCTCTGGAGCGCGGCGGTGCTGCGGCAGTTGCCCGAGGAACCGATGCAACCGGTGCCGTTCGGTGCGGTGACGGCCGCGAGCGATGCCGACGTGCTGGTGGCGCTGCGCATGGACGCCTATGTGCGCCCCGAGGGATCGACCGGCATTCCCGTCGGGGTCTACACCGGTGGCGGCCTCTCGGCGCCGGTCTTCCTCGATGCCGATTTCCTCCTCGGGCCCGAGGCGGCGCACCTGAACATCACCGGGGTCTCCGGCCTCGCCACCAAGACCAGCGCGGTTTCCTTCCTGTTGACCTCGCTCTTCGAGACCTTCCCGGCGAGCAAGGGGAGCGTCGCGGCCATCTGCTTCAACGTGAAGGGCCCCGACCTCTGCTTCCTCGACCAGGCGGCGCCGCTGGGTGAGGCGGACCTCGCGCTCTACCGGCGCCTCGGCGTGCACGCCACGCCCTTTGCCGATGTCACGGTCTTCGCGCCCTACAAGGCCGATGGCGTGAACCTCAACACCCTGCGCAGCAATCCGGCGATCACGGACCGCGTCGAGCCGCTGGTCTGGGGACTGCGGGAAGTCCTCGACTACGCCGAAGTGCTGCTCAATCGCGATGATGTCGATGCCAAGGCGGGGGCGTTCATCGATTTCCTGGCGGATCGCGTCGTCGGCAAGCGCTTCGAGGCGGGGGAGCTGCGCGATGAGCCCTTCGCGGTGATGACCTTTGCCGACCTCGATGATTTCTTCCGGGCGATCTTCGACTTCCTCGAGGTCAAGTCGCGCGGCAGCGAGGTGTGGCGCACCCACCATGCGGCCACCATCCGGAAGGTGCGCAATCGCCTCGGCAACATCGCCACGCGCTCCAAGGGGCTGGTGACCGACGATGGGCCGGCCAACGATCTCCCATGGGGCGCGTTTCGCGATCGCTCGGTGACGGTGGTCGACGTGGCGGGTGTGGATCCACTGGCGCAGGATCTCGTCTTCGCGCGGGTCATCTCGAAGCTCCGCGAGCACCTTGAACGACGCGACCTCGGCGTGGACCATGTGGTGGTCTTCGTGGACGAGCTCAACAAGTATGCACCGCTCGACGGACCCGAGACCTACGTCAAGAAGATGCTGCTCGACCTGTCGGAGCGCGGCCGCTACCTCGGCCTGGTGCTCTTCTCGGCGCAGCAGTTCCGCTCGCAGGTCCTGCGGCGCGTCACCGGAAACGCCGGCACGACGGTCTATGGCCGGATGGACAGCGACGAATTGGCGCTGCCCGGCTATGCGACCTTCTCGCCGGCGGTGAAGGCCAAGCTGGCGGCACTTCCGAAGGGCGAGGTGCTGGTACGGCATCCGCACTTCACGCAGCCCGTCTTTGTCCGATTCCCGAGGCCGGCCTCGCTCTCGGGTCGCGAGGGGATCGAGCGCTTTCCCCCGGCCGCCGACCTGCCGTTCGCCGACGCCGTGGTGCAGCGGCTCAAGGCCCTCGATGCCGGGATTGCCGGGGACGCCGTGCGCGCCGCGATTGATGGGCGACCGGAACACGAGGTGCGGCGCGCCCTCGGCGCCACCACGCAGCGTCGTCCTGAGGATGTGCTGGCGTTCTTCCGCAGTTGTCTCCGGCGCTCGGTCGTGGCCGAGCCGGTGGCTCCGCCGCGCGGCGTGGCGCCGCTGGCGCGCGACGACGGCGACCCCTTCTCGCCCTACTGACCGATGCGCATCGCCCACCTCGCCGACCTGCACCTCGGGGCACGCCAGTACCATCGGCTGACGCCGCGCGGTCGCAACCAGCGCGAAGTTGACGTTGGCACGGCGTTCGTGCGCGCGGTCGATGCCGTGATCGCGGAGCGGCCCGATGTGGTGCTCGTCGCCGGCGATCTCTTCCATGCGGTCCGGCCATCCAATTCGGCCATCCTGCTGGCCTACCAGCAGTTCCTGCGGCTTCGCCGTGATCTCCCCGATGCCCCGGTGGTGGTGATCGCCGGCAACCACGACACGCCGCGTTCGTCGGATACCGTCTCGATCTTCGGGTTGCTGCACGAACTCGGTGTCCACGTGGCACACGAGGCGGCACGACGCTTCGAGTTTCCCGAACTCGATCTCGCGGTGCTGGCTGTCCCGCACTCGGCGCTCATCGAGGTGCCGCGTCCGGCCCTTGAGCCCGCGGGGAGCGCTCGTCACCAGGTGCTGATGACGCATGGCGAGGTGCCGGGCCTCTTCGGCAGCCTCGACCGCTCGATGGCGGAACCGGGCGGTGCCCATCTCGACGACAGTGACCTCACGCGCAGTGGCTGGTCGTACGTGGCCCTTGGGCACTACCACGTGCAACACGAGGTGCATCCCAAGGTCTGGTACAGCGGCTCGCTGGAGTATGTCTCGCCCAATCCCTGGGGCGAGCTGCGCGAAGAGGCGGCGGCGAAGATCCCGGGGAAGGGATGGCTGCTGGTGGACCTCGAGGCCGACACGGTGGTGCGACGACCGATTCCGCCGCCACGCCGAGTGCTCGACCTCCCCGCGCTGGATGCGGGAAATCTCGCGGCCCCCGAGCTGGATCGACTGATTGCCAACGCAGTCGCCGACGTGCCGGGTGGCATCGCCGACGCGGTGATCCGACTCGTGGTGCGTGACGTCCCGCGCACCGTGGCGCGCGAGCTCGATCACGCGCCCATCCGGGCGTGGAAGGCCGCGGCGCTCCACTTCCAGCTCGACCTGCGGCGTCCGGCTCCGCATGCCCGCGAGGTGGGGATGGGTGCTCCGGGCAAGCGTCAGACGTTGCCGGAGCTCCTCGAGGGCTACCTCGCGCAACGGCCGCTCCCCGCCGGCGTGGACCGGAAGGATTTCGTTGCCGAAGGGTTGGCGCTGCTCGACGACGCCGAACGCGCTGCGGCGGAGGGCTGAGATGCATCTCCACCGACTTCGCCTGGTCAACTTCCGCCAGCATGAGCTCACCGAGATCAACTTCGCGTCGGGACTCACCGGCATCATCGGTCCCAATGGCGCCGGCAAGACGACGCTGCTCGAGGCGATTGCCTACGGCCTCTACGGTGTGGGTGCCGCGCGGGGGACCCGCGACACCCTCAAGCGCCGCGGGGCACCACCGCGCTCGCGCTTCGAGGTCGAGGTCGAGTTCACCCTGGGGGCGCATCGGTATCGCCTCAACCGCGGACTGACCAACGCCGAGCTGCTCCAGGACGGGCAGGTCATTGCCAACAGCACCGTGACCGTGACCGAGCGGGTGCAGTCGCTGCTCGGCATGTCGCGCGACGAGTTCTTCAACACCTACTTCACCGGGCAGAAGGAACTCGCCGTGATGGCGGCGATGGGGCCGACCGAGCGGGCGCAATTCCTGTCGCGCGTGCTGGGGTACGAGCGACTGCGCGAGGCGCAGGAGCGCCTCCGGGTCCGGCGCGGCGACCTGCGGGCGCAGCTGGCCGGGATCGAACAGGGATTGGTCGACCCCACGGCGCTCGAGGCCGAAGTGGCCGCGGCCGTCGCGGCCGTCGAACGCGCGCGGATCGAGCGTGATGCGGCGCTGGCGGCGGAGCGCTCCGCGGCATCCCGCCTGGCCGTCTTCACGCCGGAATGGACCGCCATCGAGTCGAAGCGCGTCGCGTGGCAGGCGCTCGATGGCGAACGGCGCGTAGCCGAGGGCAAGGTGGCCGCGGGACGTGCCCGCTTCGAGGCACTGGACCGCGAACTGGCCACGGCACTCACCGCTCAGGCACGACTCGACGAGCTCGCCGCCACGCTCGCCGAGTGGCAGCAACTCACCGAGGACCGCGAGGCGCTGGAGCAGGTGGCGCTCGCCTACAACGCCCGGTCCAAGGGAATGGCGCAGCGCGACCAGGGCCGCCTTCGCCTGGCGGAGGTGATTGCCCAACTGGCGACGTTGCCGGGGCAGGACACCATCACCGCGCTCGCCTCGGGACGCGGCGAGATCCTGCACAGTCGCGAACAGGTGGACCAGCAACTCGAGGAGCGGCGCACGCGCTGGACCCAGGACGTCCAGGAGGCGCGCACGCGGCTCGAGGGCTATCGCGATCGCTATCGGGAGCTCAAGGAGCAGCGCGCGGCCGTCGAGGCCCGCGGTCCCGACGGGCCCTGCCCGACCTGCGGCCGTGCACTCGGCAAGGACTTCGCCGGCCTGCTCGAGTTGCTGGGTCGACAGATGGAGGAGGTCGAGACCGACGGTCAGTACTTCCGGAAGAAGGCGGAGCAGCTGGCCGAGTCGCCAGCCGAAGTGAAGGAGCTCGAGGAGCAACGGCAGCAGCTCGACAAGGAACTGCGAACGGCCGACGGCGCGCTGGGCCAGGCGCAGGCCCGGTTGCAGCAGCGGGCCCTCCTCGAGCGCCAGCAGTCGGTCCTGACGGCGGAGCTTGCCCGCCTCGATGCCGAACTTGCGGGTCCGGCCGCCGATTACGATGTGGCCCGTCACGAGCGTGTGAGTGCTCGGCTGGCTGAATTGCAGCCGCTGCGACGTGAAGCCGACCTGCTGGCCGGTTCGGCACAACGCGCGACGACGCTGCTCCACGAGGCGGCGCTCGCGGAGCAGCAGGCCACGGCGGCAGACACGGAGCTCGCGGCACTCGACGCCCGGCTGGCACTCCTGGCCTGGGACCCCGAGCGCCATGGGCAGCTCGCCGCCGGCGTGCGCGGCGCCGAGGAGGAGTTGCATGCCGCGCGTGCCGTGGTGGCGCGCGCCTCCGCGGAGGTGGCCGGGGCCGAGCAGCTGCGCGACAGTGGCCTGCGGCGGCAGGCCGACCGGGCCGTCAAGGCCGAGGCCGCGCGACGCCTGGGCGCCCATCTCGCGATGCTGCAGGAGCTCGATCGCGCCTTCGCCGACTTGCGCACCGAATTGAACCTGCAGATGCGCCCCGAGCTCGCCGACCGCGCCTCGGCACTGCTCCGCGACCTCACGGCCGGCCGGTACGCCGACCTCGACCTCGACGAGAGCTACATCGCAACCATCGTCGAGGACGGTGAGGCCAAGCCGGTGATCTCGGGTGGCGAGGAAGACGTGGTGAATCTCGCGCTCCGCCTGGCGCTCTCGCAGATGATCGCCGAACGGGCCGGGCAACCGCTGTCGCTGCTGGTGCTCGACGAAGTCTTCGGCTCGCTCGACGAGGAGCGGCGCGCGAGTGTGCTCGATCTCCTGCGGGCGATCGCGGACCGCTTCCCGCAGGTGATCCTCATCACCCACCTCGAGGGGATGCGCGATGCCTTCGACCAGGTCATCCGGATGAGCTACGACGTCGAGCGCCGCATCACCACGGCGCGCGAGGAACAGGCGGAGGCTGACGATGTGGCGGCCTGATCGCACGGCGCAGGGTCCACAGCGGGCCACGGTCGCCGACATCGAGGCGCTCAATCGCCTCTTCTCCGACGCATTCACGGAGCGCTATCGACGCGACGGGCTCTCGGGCGTGCGGGTGCCGTTCCTGAATCCGGCGATCTGGCAGTATGCCATCGAGGATGCGTCCGAGGGTGCCCTCGTCTGGCGCGATGCGCGCGGTGACCTGGTGGCCTTCACCATGGTGCATCGGTCCGGCAGCGAGGGATGGATGGGACCGCTGGCGGTGCGCCCCGATCGGCAGGGCGAGGGGATCGGGCGACAGGTGGTGCTGGCCGGCGTGGAATGGCTGCAACGGGAGGGCGTCCGCGCCATCGGTCTCGAGACGATGCCGCGCACCATCGAGAACATCGGCTTCTATGCCGGCCTGGGCTTTCTGCCCGGCCCGATGACCATCACGCTCCAGCGACGCGAGCCACGTCCGCGCGGTCCCCTCACGGCACGGCTCGGCGAAGTCGAATCAGCCCGTCGCGAGGGCGTCCTCGCCGAGTGCCGCGCGCTCTCGGACGCGGTGGCCGACGGAGTGGACTTCACCCGCGAGCTCGAGCTCACGCTGCAACTGCGGCTCGGTGACGCCACCCTGTTGCGACACGCCGACGGCACGCTGCGCGCCTTCGCGCTCTGGCACACGGCGGCACTCGCGCTGGGCCGGCACGCCGAGGAACTGCGCGTCCTCAAGCTCGTGGCCGTGGACCTTCCCGCCGCCATGGAGCTGCTGGCAGCCGTGGAGCGCGAGGCTGCCGCGCTGCGGCTCGGGGTGATCGCGGTGCGCTGTCAGGGGTCGCAGCGGGCGCTCTTCGCCGCGCTGGTTGCGGAGGGGTACCGGGTGCACTGGACCGACCTCCGACTCACCTTCGCCGGCCACGACGAGTCCGTCCCGCGCGGTATTCTTCTCTCCAATTGGGAAATCTGAGGCGCCGCCTCAGGTGATGATGCTCGGCGCCGTGCGTCCGGTGTGGCGGGCGATCGCCGTCACCTCGAGCGCGGCCGCGATCACGCCCGCCAGCCGCAGTTGCACGTCGTCGTCCACGCGAGGTGTCCCGGTCCCTCGCTCCTCCAGATAGAGCCGGATGGTGGCGCCGCGCGTTCCGGTGCCCGAGAGGCGCACCACGATGCGCGCGTCGCCATCGAGGAGCAGGCGGATTCCCTGCGCCGAGGCGATGCTGCCATCGACCGGATCCGTGAAGGCGAAGTCGTCGGCCGAGAGGATCAGCCGGCCCGCGATGCGTGTGCCCGGCAGGGTGGCGAGCCGATCGCGCAGCGAGGCCATCAGGGCCTCACCACTCGCCACGCTGACCTCCTCGTAGTCGTGGCGCGTGTAATAGTCGCGGCCGAATCGCTCCCAGTGCGCCTCAAGCAGCGCGCGCACGCTCTCGCCCGTGGTCGCCAGCACGTTGAGCCAGCAGAGCACGGCCCAGAGCCCGTCCTTCTCGCGCACGTGCGAGGAACCGGTGCCGAAACTCTCCTCGCCGCAGAGCGTGATCCGTCCGGCATCGAGCAGCGAGCAGAAGAACTTCCACCCGGTCGGTGTCTCGTAGCAGGGGATGTCGAGCGCGGCCGCGACACGGTCCACGGCGCGCGACGTCGGCATCGAGCGGGCGACACCGACGAGCCCGTCGGCATACCCGGGGATGGTGCGGGCGTGGGCCGCAAGCAACGCGAGCGAGTCGGAGGGAGAGACGTAGCAGTGCCTCCCGAGGATCATGTTGCGGTCACCATCGCCGTCGGAGGCGGCGCCGAAGTCGAGCGCACCCCGCACCATCACCTCGTCCACGAGGGCGGCGGCATGCGCCAGGTTCGGGTCGGGGTGCTCACCCCCGAAATCGAGGAGCGGTTCGGCTCGCATCACCGTGCCGGCCGGCGCACCACACCGGCGCTCGAGCAACTCGACCGCGTAGGGGCCCGTCACGGCGTGCATGGCGTCGAACCGCATGGTGAAGCCGCGGGCGAAGAGTGCCCGAATGGCGGCCATGTCAACGAGCGATTCCAGCAGGGCGGCGTGATCCGTCACCGGGTCGATCACGTCGACTCGCATCGTGCCGAGGGTGTGTCCGCCGATCCGGTCGAACGGAATATCGGCATGCGCGATCGCATCGTAGGCGCGGAGTTCGGCGGCACGATCGGCGATCGCATCGGTGACGGCAGGAAGGGCGGGCCCGCCATTCGCACCGTTGAACTTGACCCCGAAGTCACCGTCCGGTCCGCCCGCGTTGTGGCTGGCCGAGAGGATGATGCCACCGGTCGCGTCGTGGAGCCGGATCAGGTGCGACGCCGCCGGTGTCGAGAGCAGCCCGTTGACGCCGATGACCACGCGCTCGACACCCCAGGCTGCGGCGAGTCGGAGAATCCGCTGCGCCGCCTCGGCCACGAAGTCCCGGCCATCGCCCCCAAGAATGAGCGTGGCGCCCGCTCTGGGGACCGCGACCTCGAGAACGGCGGCGACGAACGACTCGAGGTAGTGGGGTTGCCGGAACTCGGCCGTCGGGCGACGCAATCCCGAAGTGCCGGGCGAACGACGACCGAAATTCGGAGCCTGATGAGTGACGACTTGGCGCATGCAGACGATCCTGGTGGCGGGGCGGGGCAGCACGTCAATGAATAACCTTCCCCTTGACGTCCCGCCGCCGGGCTGGGTAACGTGGGTCATGCGCTCCGCCCGATTTTACGCCTTCGCTTTTGCGGCCTACCTCGTCGAGGGGGCTGGGCAACGGCGTTTGCGCTAGAGTCAGGCGCAGCACTCCCGATCCCACCGCCCCCTCGGAGCACCGATGGGGCGGTTTTGTTTGCACCACGGCCTGGCGCCCGAGCGGCGCCGGAGGACTCGATGACCCGCATTGCCTATCAGGGCGCCCCCGGGGCGTACAGCGAACTCGCCGCCCGAACGCTCTACCCACGCGCGCGTCCGGTGCCGTGCGACGACTTCGCCGCGGTCGTGCGGGCCGTCACCAGTGGGGCCACCGAACTCGGCATCCTTCCCGTGACCAACAGCATCATCGGCAGCGTGACCGAGGCTCGCGCAGCACTGGCGGCCTCCGC
This sequence comes from Gemmatimonadales bacterium, assembly GCA_033764505.1. GTDB lineage: Bacteria > Gemmatimonadota > Gemmatimonadetes > Gemmatimonadales > GWC2-71-9 > Palsa-1233. The sequence continues at coordinate 11,400 of JANRIW010000012.1, read as the reverse complement.
CGAGCTCACGGTGGTCAACCAGTTGACCCTCCCGGTGCGCCACTGCCTCCTCGCCCTGCCGGGGGCAGGCCCGGAGACCCTGCGGTGGGTCGAGAGTCATCCGGCCGCCCTGGCGCAGTGTGCCCAGTGGATTGCCTCGCAAGGACTGTCGCCGCGCGTCGTCGCGGACACCGCCGGGGCAGCGCGGGCCATCGCCACCGATCGGGATTACACGCGTGCCGCGATTGCGGGGATCGAAGCTGCGGCGGTGTACGGCCTCGAGGTCATCGCCGAGGGGATCGCCGACGCGGCCGATAACCGGACCGATTTCGTGGTGGTGGCCGCCGCGGCGAGGGCCGCCGCATGACGCGCCATGGCTGGGTGGCCCGTGCGCTCGGTGTGCCTTCGGTGCGCGCCATTCGTGGCGCAACGACAGTGCCCACCGATGACCCGGTGGCGATCCGCACCGCCGTCCTCGAGCTGCTGGAGGCAATCCGTCGCGACAATGCGCTCGACGATGGCGAGGTGATCAGCGCGATCTTCACCGCCACCTCCGATCTGGCGTCGGCGTTCCCGGCGGAGACGGCGCGGGCCGCCGGCTGGCAGCACGTCCCGCTGCTGTGTACGTCGGAGATCGCGGTGCCCGGGTCGCTGCCGCGCTGCCTGCGGCTGCTGGTCCATGTGGAACGGTCGTGGCGCGGGCGGGAGGTGCGGCACGTCTACTTGCGGGAGGCGGCGCAACTTCGGCCGGACCTGGCCGCCAACAGCGGGGCGGCGCTCAGCGCTTGACCGGCGTCCCCGGGGAGAGGCGCACGATCCCGCGAATGATGCCCAGCACACCCGCGGCGAGGGCCACGTGGATCCAGCCCGTGGCAGGCTGCACCGAGTATTGGAGGAACGCCCACGCGGCGAGCAGCAGGAGTCCGGCGATGAGGTCGAACATTGGGCTCCGGGTCGGGTATGGTTCGTTGACGCCTTCGGTGCGACCTCGTATTATAACCGGAGGTCGGACGGTGGCGGGAAGCCAACGTTTCGAGCCAACAGGTCCGAGGATGGGCCCACATTCCATATCCGACGCCATGCCCCTTGGGGAAGACGGACGATGCGGAGAGGGCGCCAAAAGTGTCTCCACGGGCTTCGAAAATCTCCCTTCCCGCCATCGTGCGACCCCCCGGCGCCGCCTCTACCGAGGCGACGCCGTTCGCTTTCCTCCCATGGACGCCCCATGCCGCATGCCCTCGTGGTTCGACGCGCGCATTTCAACGCGGCCCATCGGCTGCACAATCCCGCGCGTTCCGACGAGTGGAACCGCGAGACGTTCGGGCCGTGCAACAACCCGAACTACCACGGTCACAATTACGAAGTCGAGCTCTGCGTCCACGGGCCGATCGATCCTGACACGGGCTACGTGGTGGACGTGGGACACCTCACGGCGCTCTTCGACGAGCATGTGCACGCGCACCTCGACCACCGCAACCTCAATCTCGACGTCCCCTGGTTCGCGACGCGCCTGGCCTCGGCCGAGAACATCGCGGTCTTCATCTGGGAGCAGCTGGCCTCGCGCATCCCGGCCGGTCGCCTGATGCGAGTGCGCCTCTGGGAGACGCCACGCAACTACGTCGAATACGAGGGCCCCAGCACGTGACCGGCCACGACGTCCGGCCGCTCGCGCTGGTCACCGGTGCCTCGCGCGGGATCGGTGCCGCCACCGCCACGGCGCTGGTCGGGGCGGGCTACGAGGTGATCCGGCTCGCGCGCTCCCCGATGCCGCCGCTGGCGCACTGCCACGACCTCGCGGTGGACCTCGCCGACGCCGTGGCGCGCGCGGACGCCTTGGCCGAGATCCGCGACCGCTTCGCGTTGCCGGAAGTGGTGGTCAGCAACGCCGGCAGCTTCCTGATGGCGCCGCTCGAGGAGAGCAGCGACGAGCTGCTCCGCGAACAGCTCGCCATCAACCTCGAGGCGCCCTTCGCGATCGCGCGCAGCGTCCTGCCGCGGATGCGCCTCCGCGGCTACGGCACGCACGTGCTGGTGGGGAGCGTGGCCGACTTGCGGGCGTATCCCGAGAATGCGGCCTATGCGGCCTCGAAGTTCGCCGCCCGCGGCCTGCACGAGGTCCTGCTCGAGGAGATGCGCGGCAGCGGCGTGCGGTGCACGCTGGTCTCGCCCGGTCCGACCGACACCGCCATCTGGGATCCGATGAATCCGGATGCCCGCGGCGACCTCCCCGATCGCGCCGAGATGCTGCGCCCCAGCGACGTGGCCGATGCCATCCTCTATGCGGTCTCGGCGCCGAGGCATGTGCAGATCGAGGTGATTCGGTTGGGAGCCTGCTAGATGTGGGTCGTGAGGCGTGAGTCGTGAGTCATAGGTCGTAGGTCGTAAGTCGTAAGTCGGAAGTCGGAATCGAGCACTGGTCACTGGTCACTGGTTACTGGTTACGCCTCACTCGAGACCGTTCACCCCTCACCCCTCACCCCTCACCCGATGCACATCGAACTCACCGACCACCTGCGCTGTCCGGCAGACCACGACGAATCCTTCCTGGTCCTCCTCCCGATGCGGATGGACGGCCGTCGCGTGACCGCGGGTGAGCTCGGCTGTCCCACGTGCCACTGGAGCGCCTCGTGGAGTGACGGCATCCCCGACTTCGGTGCCGGGGTCGTGGCCGCTGGGGAGCCCCCGTGCGACGCCGATGCGCTCCTGGCGTTGCTCGGCATTGAGGGGGCAGGCGGGTGGGTGGCGCTGGCGGGCACCATGGCGGCGCTGGCGCCGGCGGTGGCCGAGCGGCTGCCTGGTGTGGGTGTCGTCGCGGTGAACCCTCCGGGCGGCGTGGCGCCCCGGGGCGGGGTACAGGTGCTCCGGACCGGGCGGTGGCCACTCAAGCAGCAATCGTTGCGTGGGGTGGCGGTGGGGGGCGATGCGGAGGGGTGGCTCGAGCAGGCGGTGGGGAGCGTCCTCCCCGGGCTTCGGGCGGTGGGAAGCGGGCCCGCGCCAACCGAGGGGCCACGCCGCGAGCTGCTGGCTGAGGCCGGCGGACTCTGGGTGGTTCGCTGTCGCTGAGCCGCGTCAGTCCTCGAGGTAGAGCGCCTCGATCTGCTCGCGGTACTTCTCCTCCACCACGCGGCGACGCACCGACATCTTCGGCGTGAGCTCGCCGCCCTCGATCGTGAAATCCCGCGACAAGATGAGGAACTTCTTCGGGGTCTCGAACTGGGCGAGGTCGCGGAGGCTCTTGCGCGCCTCGCGCGCGAGTTTCTCCTGGACTTCCGTCACGGTGACCAGCGTGTCGGGCGGGAGCTTCGGCATTCCCTTCACGGCGAGCCATCCCTCGAGCACCGGGAAATTCGGCACCAGCAACGTGATGGGGAACTTCCGCTTGTCGCCGAGCATCACGGCATTGGTGAAGAACTTGTTGGTCTTGAGCAGCCCCTCGATCGGTTGCGGCGCGATGTTCTTGCCACCGGCCGTCACGATCAAGTCCTTCTTCCGGTCGGTGATCTTGAGGCAGCCATCGCTGTCGATCAGGCCGATGTCGCCGGTGTGAAACCATCCCTCGGCGTCAATGGCCTCCGCGGTCGCCTGCGGATTGTTGTAGTACCCCTGCATGACATGCGGACCGCGGGTGAGAATCTCCCCGTCGTCGGCGATCTTCACCTCGACGCCGGGAATCGGCCGTCCCACCGTGCCCGGCTTCAGCATGGCGGCCGAGTTGACGGTGATCACCGGTGACGTCTCGGTCAGGCCATACCCTTCGTAGATGACCAACCCTGCCGCGATGAAGAAGCGGCAGATCTCCGGATTGAGCGGCGCCCCACCCGAGACCATGAGCCGAATGCGGCCTCCCGTGCGCGCCCGCAGCTTGGAGAAGACGAGCTTGTCCGCCACGGCCATGCCGGCGCGCAGGCCGAGCGGGACGCGCCGACGATTGAGCGTGTATTCCAGGTACGTCTCGCCGGTCGCGCGGGCCCACTCGAAGATCGCGCGCTTCGGGCCGCCGGCGGACATCGCGCCCTCGACCACGCGCGCGTAGATCTTCTCATACAGGCGCGGCACCGAGGCGAGGAAGCTCGGGCGCACTTCCATCAACTCCGCCGCCACCGTGTCGTTGGAGGTCGCGTAGTTGATGATGACGCCGGCATGCAGCGTCACGTAGTGCCCGACCATCCGCTCGAAGATGTGCGAGAGGGGCAGGAACGAGAGACAGTCATCGCCGTTGGAGATGTCGAGGACCTGCAGGGCCGCGACGACGTTGCTGGTGATGTTGCCGTGGCTCAGCATCACGCCCTTGGGATTGCCCGTCGTGCCCGAGGTGTAGATCAGCGTGGCCAGGTCGTTCGGCTCGGCGAGGCGTGCCTCGCGCTCCCACTCCGGGTAGCGCGCCGCGGCATCGGCACCGTGGGCCAGGAATGCGCTGAAGGCGACGACACCTTCGGGGACGGCACCGCCGTCGAAGAGGATCACGTGCTGAAGCGTCGGGAGCTCGCCGCGGATCTCGAGGATCTTGGCGAGCTGGGCCTCGCTCGACACGAAGATCGCTCGCGCACCCGAGTCGCGCAGGATGTACTGCATCTGGCGGGCCGGCAGCGTCGGATACACCGGCACGTCGGTGAGGCGGGCACTCAGGCAGGCAAAGTCGGCGATGGCCCATTCCGGGCGATTCTCGGACAGGATCGCCACGCGGTCACCGGCGGCGAGTCCGAGGTCGCGAAGCGCCGCGTGGGCGTGCTGCACGGCGGTGTAGAACGTCGGCCAGCTCGTATCGACCCAGTGCCCGTTCTGCTTGATGCGGAACGCGACGGGACGCTTGCCGTATTGCGCGGCGGCATCGAAGAAGAGGTCGTTGAGCGTGCGCGGCGTCATCGGGGAGTCCTGAGGCCAGGGGGGACGGGCGCCGGAAGCAGCGTGATGACGATCAGGTCGGAGCGGAGCGTCCCCACGGCGGCCTGCACCCGTGCCTGCCCGGCGGCGAGTCGCCCTTCGATGATCCCGCTCAGGGAATCGAGGACCACCAGGGCGGTGTCGGCCGTCCGCCAGCGGATCAGCGCCGGGACGGAATCGCCGTTGATGTCGAGGGCGCGAGCCCGCAGGATCACCTGCTGGCCCAACGGCAGGGACACCGGACTCTGGGTGCGGATCTCGAGGGCCACGATGCCATCGCTGTCGGCCGGCAACGCACTGCATCCGAGGAGGCCGAGGAGCAGGACCGCGGGGGCGAACAGGGACGTCCTCATGCAGGCTCCTCGGGCTGGCCCTGATCGAGTTCCGCAAGCGCCGCCTGGGCGTGCTCGACCCAGCGGGCCATTTCCGGGTCGCGCGGGGGCTTGGCGAGGAACGCCCGCAGGTGCTCGGCGGCGCGCTCGGGGTCGCCGCGGCGGCGCAACAGGAACGCCAGGCCGTAGTGGGCGCCCGCGAGGTCCGGCTGCAGTTCGAGGGCGCGGCGGTAGTGCCGAATCGCCTCTTCGACGCGCCCGGTCCGCGACAGGGCGATGGCGATGTACTGCAGCACCTTCACGTTGGCCGGTTCGTCGCGCAGCGCCAGCTGGTACGAGGTGATGGCCCCCTCGAAGTCGCCGTGCCGCTCGAGCGCCAGGCCCTCGTTCATGTAGTCGAGGCGCTGCGGCTTCACGACCTCGCCGTCACCGGCGAGGATCCGCTTCCACCAGCTCATTGAGGGGGCTGCACGGCGAGGGAGGGCATCCACCTAAGTTAGGCCGCGCCGCCGACGGGGGCAACGCGCGGCCCGGGCCCGGCCCGGTGGTGTTAGCTTCGCGGAAGCGGTGAAGTGGCCGCATCACCCCGGAGGGACCCGTGCCCCGCCCCCGTCCCACAGCCGCCCGCGAGACGCTTGACGTTGACTGGCCGTTCTTTGGCGAGCTGTGCCGCGCCCTCGCACTCAAGGTGGCCCGCGAGTACGACCCCGAGATCGTCCTCGGGATCGCCAAGGCCGGGGTGATCCCGGCCGCGATCATCGCCACCATTCTGCATCGGGACTTCGCGTCCATCACCATCGCCCGCGCCACCGACGACGCGGCCCCGGAACTGTTGATCGGACCGCCGCCATCGATTCGCGGCCGCCGCGTGCTGCTGGTGGATGAAACGTGCGACAGCGGCGACACGATGAAGCTGGCGCTCCATGCCGTCCGTGCGTCGCGCCCCGCCGAGGTGCGCACCGCGGCTTCGTTCAGCACCGGCCGATGGCCGACCGATTTCCACGCCTTCGTGACCACGAAGGCGATCGTGTTGCCCTGGGATCGTGAAGTGGTGGAAGCGGGAGAGCTGGTGACGCGGCCGGACCTGCGGGACTACCTGGCGGGCTGATTCAGTCGGGGAGCTCGTCGGCCGTGAACGCGTCGCGCCACGGCCGGCCCGCGGCGAGGAGGTCGTAGACCGCCGCCAGCGTTGCGGTCGAACCGGCGAGGAAGCGACAGGCCTCGGCGCCACTCGAGCGGCACTCGACTTCCAGGACGCCGATCGGGGCACCCGCCTGCGCCGTCAGGAATGCCGCGAAGCAGCCACAGGAAAAATGGCACGAGGGTCGGTCCGAGGAGCCCGGGTCGGCCTCGGCCCAGTCGCCGGCCTCCAACAGCAATGCGCGGTCGCCCAGCGGTGTCATCGAGAGCGATCCCCAACCCAGCCCGACACACAGCTCGTCGAGCAGCGGACCGAACCAGCGGAGATCGAGCCGGGTGGCGTCGTCGAGCCCGGTGCGCTCCGCAATCCGATTGCGCCACCGCGTGGCGAGCGCCTCGCCCGAGGCAAAGCCCGCGTCCTGCAGCATGTCGGCGGCCGCGGCGGGGGCCGTGTCGTGGAGCCGCCGACGGAGGCGGTGCAGGGAAGCGGGGGCGATCGAAAAGTGCGGCATCGGTGGGCGAAGCTACGCGTCGGGGGTGAGCCGCCGCAAGAGCTCGGCCTCGTCGATGATCGTGATCCCCAGCTGCTCCGCCTTGGTGCGCTTCTCCCCCGCGTCGGTTCCGCAGACCACCAGATCGGTCTTCTTGGAGACGCTCGACGTGACCGTGCCCCCTGCCGCCTCGATGCGTGCGGTCGCCTCCGGGCGCGACAGCGTCGGCAGTGCGCCTGTCAGGACGATGCGCAGCCCGGCCAGCGGCCGCGGACCTTCCGTCCCAGGCAACTCCTCGGAGAGCGCCACTCCGGCAGCCTCGAGGCGGTCGAGCAACGAGGCGCTGTCGGGGTCGGCGAGAAAGGCTGCCACCGAGGCCGCGATGGTCGGGCCGATCCCTTCAAGCGCTTCGAGTGCCGCCGCGTCGGCGTGGCGGAAGTTCGCCAGCGTGCCGAAGGCGCGCGCGATGCTCTTGGCGGCGGCGGTCCCCACATGCCGAATGCCGAGGGCGACGAGCAGCGCACGCAGTGGGCGCTCTCGCGAGGCCGCGATGGCCTCGACGAGTGACTTTGCCGATTGCTCGGCGAAGCCGTCGAGCGTGAGCAGCGCATCCTCGGAAAGCGCGTAGAGATCGGCAGCGTCGCGCACCAGTCCCGCTTCGAGCAACTGCTCGAGCCGCTCTGGGCCGAGTCCGGTGATGTCCATGCCGCCGCGCGAGACGAAGTGCACCAGCCCCTCATAGGCGCGCCCGGGACAGCGCGGGTTGGGGCAGTAGCGATTCACCTCGCCCTCGGGCTTCACCAGTGCCGTGTGGCAGACGGGGCACGCCGTGGGAGCCACCCATGCCACCTCCGCACCGGTGCGCTTGCTGCGATCCGGCCCGAGCACCTTGGGGATCACTTCGCCGGAGCGGATCACCTCGACCACGTCGCCGATGCGCACGTCGCGCTGCGCGATGATCTCCTCGTTGTGCAGGGTCGCGCGCGAGACGGTGACCCCGCCCACCCGCACCGGCTCGAGGATCGCCGTCGGTGCAAGCGCCCCGGTGCGACCGATGTTGACCTCGATGGCGAGGAGGCGCGTGAATGCCGACTCCGCCGGGAACTTCCGTGCGATCGCCCACCGCGGCACGCGACCGCCGATGGTGCCGAGTTCCTCCTGGAGGCGGAAGGCATCCACCTTGATCACCAGGCCGTCGGCGTCGAACGGCAAGCCGCGGATGCGATCGGCCCACGAGGCGATGGTGGCCTGCACCGCATCGATCGATTCGCACACCGACCACTCCGGCGCCGTCGGGAAGCCCCACGCCGCAAGCTGTGCGAGCGCCTCGTGATGGTGTGCCACGGGCCAGTGGCCACGAAGCGGCACCACCTGATACGCGAAGAACTGCAGCCGGCGGCGACGCGCCTCGGCGGGGTCGAGCTGACGGAGTGCACCCGCCGCGGCGTTGCGCGGATTCTGCAGCAGCTCCTGGCCTGCGGCGGCTCGCTCACGATTCACGCGCGCGAACGCGGCGCGGGCGATGTACACCTCGCCGCGCACTTCCATCAGGCTGGGCCACCCCGTGCCCGAGAGCCGAAGCGGGATGTCCTGGATCGCCCGCACGTTGCCGGTGATCTCCTCGCCTTCGCTGCCGTCGCCGCGCGTGATGCCACGCACCAGCAGGCCATCCTCGTAGGTGAGCGAGAGGGCGGCCCCGTCGATCTTCACCTCGACGGCAAGCGGCGCCGTGCCGACCCGGGCGTCCACCTTGACGATCTTGTCGAACCACGCGGCCATCTCGTCGTCGGAGAAGGCGTTGTCGAGGGAGAGCATCGGGACGGCGTGGCGCGCCTTCGGCAGGAACGCCGCCACGGCGCCGCCCACGCGCTGGGTCGGTGAGCTCGGGTCGACGAGTTCGGGGTGGGCCGCCTCGAGCGCTTGCAGGCGGCGGAAGAGGATGTCGTACTCCGCGTCGCTGATCTCCGGCGCGTCGTGCTCGTAGTACGCGCGGCTGGCCCGCTGCAATGCCGCGCGAAGCGCGGCAACCTCGTCGGCCGGGCGCGGGTCCGTCACGCCGGCAGCTTCCGGGCGACCTTGGTCGCGAGCAGCTTCGCCTGCTGCTTGTAGGCGGCGTCCATCGGCTCGAGCGCCGGGAGCGACGCGATGGCGTCGAGCTGGACCTTGGCCTCCTGCCACTTTCCGCGATCGATCAGGATCTCGGCGAGGTCGAGGCGGTGATAGATCCATTGCGGCCGCAGCTCCACGGCGAGTCGGAGCAGCCGCTCGGCCTCCGACCACGACGCCTCGTTGAAGATCGAGGCACCCATGAAATTCTTGGCGAAGAAGCGCTGCAGCGAGGAGAGCCGCTGGATTTCGGCGTGCCAGCGTCCCAGGACGTGGTAGGCCCCGTCGTGGCGCGGGTCCAGCTCGATCGCGCGACGGGCCGCGTTGCGGATCTCGACGGCATGCTGGATCCGTTCCTTCTTCCCCTTGGTGAGCGAGGTGCGGCCCACCGCGTTGGCGAGCACGAAATACCCGTCGGCGCCATCGGCCTTCGCGGCCGTGGCACGACGAGCGTAACTTTCGGCCTCGACATAGAGGGAATCCCGCACCGGGTCCTTCTCCTCCTCGGGGGTCTGCTTCCCCAGGTCGAGGAGGACGTACGCCAGGCGCCAGTTGGCCTCGTACGAGCCAGGCTCCGCCCGGACCGCGTCCTCGAGGTGGCGACGGGCGGTCGGCAGGTCGAAGCGATCCATGGCCCTGGTGCCGAGCGCGAGCGCATCCTGCGCCGCCCCGGTTGCCGGGAGGGCCAGGGCGAGCAGCAGGACGAGTGGCAGGGTGTGGCGGTGTCCGGGCATCACGGGTTCCTCAAATCTGGCAGCACTGGGCCTCGCGGCCCGAGGCAGAATGGTTGTTCCACGCCTGATCGAACGCAAGCGAAATGGTGGGGCGCTGTCCGGGGACGAGTGGCGCGAGTTGATCGCGCACTACGCCACCGGTGCGGTCCCGGACTACCAGATGGCCGCCATGGCGATGGCGGTGCTCTTCCGCGGCCTGACCGACGAGGAACTCGCCGCGCTGACCGGCGCCATGCTCGATTCCGGCGAACGACTCCCTCGCTCGGCCACGGGGGGACGGCGGATCGACAAGCACTCCACCGGCGGCGTCGGCGACAAGACCTCGCTGATCCTCGCGCCGCTGCTTGCGGCATGCGGCGTGGCCGTCCCGATGATGTCGGGGCGAGGGCTGGGGCACACCGGTGGTACCCTCGACAAGCTCGAGTCGATCCCCGGTTTCACCACCCGCATGCCACTCAGCGAGGCGGTTCGCCAGCTCGACGCGATCGGCGTGGTGATGTTCGGCCAGACGGAGGAGATCGTCCCGGCGGACCGCCGCCTCTACGCGTTGCGCGATGTCACCGGCACGGTCGAATCGATTCCGCTCATCACGGCGAGCATCATGTCGAAGAAACTCGCCGAACAGCTCGACGGCCTCGTGCTCGACGTCAAGGTCGGGAGCGGCGCGTTCCTGCCGAACATCGAGGATGCCCGCACCCTGGCGCGCACGATGGTCGGCGTGGGTGAGCGCGCTGGCTGCCGAACGGTGGCGATCCTGACGGCCATGGATCGGCCGCTCGGTCGCACGGCAGGCAACGCCATCGAGGTGGTCGAATCCATCGCGGCGATGCGCGGCGATGCCGAGGGCGACCTGATGGAAGTCACGCTGGCGCTCGGCGCCGAGATGCTGCTGCTGGCCGGCGGTGCCACGGGCCGGGGCGAGGCGGTGCAGATCCTCAAGTCGGCCATCCGCTCGGGTGCCGCGCTCGAGCGGTTCCGCGAGGTGATCCGCTGGCAGGGCGGTGACCCGGAGGTGGTGGATCATCCCGAGCGGCTGCCGCGCGCGCCGGAGATTCGGGAAGTGCCCGTCGGCCGCAGCGGGCGGATGCCACCACTCTCCCCCAGGGTCCTCGGCGAGATGATCGTCGCGATGGGCGGGGGGCGGCGCATGGCGGCCGACGCGGTCGACCCCGCGGTCGGTCTCGAGATCCTGCCACGCGCAGGGCAGTCCGTGGCGGCCGGCGACGTGCTCGCCATCGTCCATGCCCGCACGCCCGCGTCCGCCGATGACGCCGAGCTCACCCTGCGGCGCGCGCTCGACCACGCCTGGCGCGAAGACGCCGAACCGTTGCCGCTCCTCCTCGAGCGGATCACGCACGACCACGCCGCACCCTACGGAGATCCAGCATGGGAGCACTGATCGGCCTCATCGCCCTCGCGGCGCTCTTCGCCTGGCTCATGGGCTTCGGCTCGCGACGCCCGGCCCCGGCGCCGGAAGACGACATCAACTCGCCGCTCGATCACGACGAACTCGCGGCCGCCGAGGCCGAGTTGCGGCAGGACCCCTCGGCGCGCTCGATCGGCGAGGCGCTCGAAGGCGAGGGCGACGATGACGATTGGGGGCCGGGAAGTCCGGGGCGGGGTGGACTGCCGGGGATCAGCTGAGGGCGAGAAGCGAGAAGCGAGGAACGGCGAACCGAGGTGAACCCGGAGTTAAAAACCCGGCACCACACCAAAAACAGAAGACCTAAAGCCGAA
>JANRIW010000035.1:0-34356 GCA_033764505.1 Gemmatimonadales bacterium | reverse complement strand
GGCCCGCCCGCTGCTCCGCCTGGGGGGGGGGGGGGGCCTCGTGGCCCCCGGGGCCCCGCCCCCCCCCCCCCCCGCTTCTCGCTTCTCGCCCTCACCGATGCTTACTCTCACGAAAATCTCGAAGGCGTTCGGCGCCCTCCTCGCCCTCGACGACGTCTCCTTCGACGTGGCCGCCGGCGAGGTGCATGCGCTGCTCGGCGAGAATGGCGCGGGGAAGAGCACGCTCGTCCGGATCGCGGCCGGCATGATCCCACCGGACGCGGGGGTCGTGGGGGCGCGGCCTGCCGCGCCCGTCGGATTCGTCGCCCAGCACTTCTCCTCCATCCCCGCGTTCACCGTGGCCGAGAACATCGCGCTGGCGGCCGGGTGGCGCGAGACGGCGCGCGCGGCGGAGCAGCGCGCCGCCGAGGTGATTGCGCGCCTGGGGTTGCCGCTCGACGCGACCGCGGTGGTCGAGACGCTGTCGGTGCAGTTGCGTCAGCGACTCGAGATCGTGAAGGCGTTGGCGGGCGATGCGCGCGTGCTCCTGCTGGATGAGCCGAGTGCGGTGCTGGCGCCGCGCGAGGTGACCGAACTGTTGGAGTTGGTGCGCGACTTCGCGGCGAAGGGCGGGGCGGTGGTGCTGATCACCCACAAGCTCGACGAGGTCTTCGCGGCGGCGGATCGCGTCACGGTGTTGCGGCGCGGGAAGGTCACCTTCTCGGGCCCGGTCACGGGCGAGACGCCGGCCACGCTCTCGCGCGCGATGATCGGCGGCGACCTCCCCAGCGTCGAGCGGACGACGCGCACGCGGGGTGACGTGGTGGTGCGCGCCGAGGGAATGGTGCTCGAGCGGGTGCCGTTGGAGCTCGCGATCCGGGCAGGGGAGATCGTCGGGGTCGCGGCGGTCGAGGGGAATGGGCAGCGGGCGTTGCTCCGCGCGATCGCAGGGCTCAACGAGATCGTGATCAAGGGAGGCACGCTCCAGGTCACGGGGCCGGTGGCGTTCGTGCCCGAGGATCGCACCACCGAGGGGATCATCCCGACCCTGACGCTCACCGAGAATGTCCTGCTCGGCGACAGGGCCGCACCGTGGTGGCTCGACTGGCCGGCGCTCCGCACACGCACCACCGCGTTGCTCGAGTCGTTCGACGTGCGCGGTGGCGACGCCGAGACGCCGGCGGCCTCACTCAGTGGTGGCAATCAGCAGAAGCTGATCTTCGCGCGCGTGCTCGAGCGAGCACCCAGGGTGCTGGTGGTGGAAGATCCGACGCGCGGCCTCGACGTGCAGGCCACCGCGGCGATTCACGAGCGGCTCCGCGCGGCCGCTGCCGGAGGCGCGGCGGTGATCGTGCATTCCTCCGACCTCGACGAAGTACTCGAGCTCGCCGACCGACTCCTCGTGATGGCCAACGGCCGTCTCACCGAGCTGCCCATTGACGCGCCCCGTGATATGGTGGGCGATGCCATGCTCGGCGTGGTGCCAACGTGACGGGCGCATCACGTGCCACCCTGCGCGACGTGCTGGTCACCGGCGGGGCCTTTGCCCTCGGCCTGCTGTTGCTGGCGCTATTCCTTCTGATGGCCGGCTTCGATGTTCCGCTCGCGCTCGGCGCGTTGTGGCGCGGTGCCTTCGGGTCGTGGTACGCCATCACCTCGGCGACGCTGGTGCGAGCCACCCCGCTCATCCTGCTCGGCCTCGCCTTTACGCTCGGCAGTCGCGGTGGGGCCCTCAACATCGGGATGGAGGGGCAGTTTGCCCTCGGCGCGATGGCGGCGGCGTGGGCGGGGACGCAGGTCGGCGGGCTGCCGACGGCGGTGGCCCTCCCGATTGTGCTGGCGTGCGGGATGATCGGCGGGATCGCCTGGATGGCGGTGCCGGTGTTGCTCAAGCTGCGCTTCGGGGTGACCGAGGTGATCTCGACGCTGCTGCTCAACTTCGTCGCCGAGGCGGTGGTGAGCTGGGCGGTGAATGGGCCGATGCAGGAGCCGACGCGGATCTATCCGCAGAGCGCCGCGATCGCGGCGTCGGCGCAGCTGCCCAAGTTGCTCGCTGGCTCCCGGCTGCACCTGGGGCTGGTGTTGGCGGTGCTGGTGGCGGTCGGGTTGATGGTGTTGCTGCGCAACACGCGCTGGGGCTTCGAGTTGCGCGCCGTCGGGGCGGGACCGCGTGCCGCCGAGGTGAGCGGTGGAATTCGCAGCGGGCGACTGCTTGCCGTGGAATTGCTGGCCAGCGGTGCGCTGGCCGGGCTCGGTGGTGCGGTCGAGGTCAGCGGCGTATCCTATGCGCTCTACCTCAATCTCTCTCCCGGCTACGGCTTCACCGCGATCGCCGTGGCGCTGCTCGGCCGGCTCCAGCCGCTCGGCGTGGTGGTGGCCGGCCTCCTCTTCGGCGCCCTCGAGGCGGGAGCGGGCGCCATGCAGCGCGACGCCGGGATTCCGGCCGTGGCGGTGCAGGTGGTGCAGGCGGTGGTGATCGTGACGATGGTGGTCGCGCAGCGAACGGCGAACAGCGATGATGGATGATCGATGATGGATGATCGAGAAGCGAGAAGCGAGAAGCGAGAAGCGAGAAGCGTGAAGCGTGAAGCGCGCCCCCTCCGACCTACGACCTATGACTTACGACCTATGACCCTCATCGCCAAACTCCGATTCGCTCCGATGCTCCTCCTCGCCGCCTGCGCGGGCGCCCCAGAGGACACATCTGGCGGCGTTGGCTCCGGCAACACGGTGCCACTCGCGCCCACCGTCCGCGACTCGGCCGGCGTGGCGATCTACGAGCACCCGGCGGATGCGTTTGACCGGGCGCCGCGCTTCGTGATGAGCGAGAAGCCGGTGACCGAGGTGAAGGGGAGCGAGGTCGAAGCAGACCTCTCTCGGGTCTGGCAACCGCACGTGCTTTCCGATGGACGGATCGTGATGTACGCGGACGGTTCCGTCCTCGTGTTCGGCCCGGAGGGTGAGCTGATAGAGAGGATCGGACGGGAGGGTGCAGGTCCCAACGAGTTCCGTGGCGGAATCGTGCGCCCCGGATTGGGCGATACTCTACTCGTGGAGGACGGAGGGAACTCGCGCCTCTCGTTCATTGTCCCAGGACAGGGGGTTGTGCGCAGCATACCGATTCCCGAGGCATCACAGCGCGGCTGGGTGAGTGTGATTGGGCAATCCGCCGATGGGGGATTCCTGCTGGCCACGACAGGATTCGCGTTCACGCCGGACTTGGTGAAAACCCCCGTGGTTCAGTGGCGCTCCGCGCGGCTGGACCCGGGTGCCGACTCCGTGGTCTTCCTGGATTCTATCCCCGGACCCCAACTCGCCATGCGCAATGGCGGGCCGGACATCGTTCGCAATGCACCTCTTCCCGTCACGACAGTGTGGGACGGGGATTTCCTTGTGTCTCGCGCAGCGCATTGGGTGCTGATGGTGCTCCGGCCAAATGGCAGCTACGCCGCGCGCATTGTGGTCCCCGGGACGCGTCGCGCGATTGACCCCGCAGGGATCGAGGCCGAAGTGGCTGCCCAGCTCCCGCAAACAATGGCAGCGATCGCGAGCGGTCGAATCGAAGGGCGTGCGCCGGACAGTGCCACCATGAGGAAATCGCTTTTGGAGGCACCGCGGTCGGATTCTCTGCCGCTCATCGCAAAAGCACTCATCGGCCCGGACGGCGTGGCCTGGATCAAGGACGGTGGCTACATGTTCGCCGAGCCGACCTGGGCGTGGACCGCAGTCCGGAAGGACGGCACCATCCTCGGCCGACTCGTGGGGAAAGGGAAGGACCCGGTGGTGGCCTTCGGTGCCAATCGGGTGTTGCTCAAGAGCGAGGATGAGGATGGCTCCGTGACGTTTCGGGTGCATGTGCTGACGACACAGCGATGATCGAGAGGCGAGAAGCGAGAAGCGAGAAGGGAGAAGCGAGAAGCACACCCCGACCTACGACTTACGACCTATGACTTACGACCTATGACCCTCATCGCCAAACTCCGATTCGCTCCGATGCTGTTGCTCACATCCTGCGCCGGCATCGGCATGCGCAACGACACCCCCGATCCGCCGAACATCGTCGTGATCCTCGCCGATGACCTTGGCATCGGGGAGCTCGGCGCGTGGGGTCAGCGGGAGATCGCCACGCCCAACATCGATCGGCTGGTGCGGGAGGGGATGCGCTTCACCGAGTTCCGTTCGAGTGCCGCCGTCTGCGGTCCGGCGCGCTGCTCGTTCATGACCGGCTATCACAACGGCCGCTGCCGGCTCGACGACAACGACAACGATTACCTGCGCACCGCCGACATCACGCTCGCAGAGCGGTTGCGGGGCGCCGGCTATGCCACCGGGTTGTTCGGGAAGTGGGGGCTCTCGTGGGACGCGCAGCCCGAGTCGTGGCCCAATGCGCAGGGTTTCGATGTGTTCTTCGGATACCGCGACCAGGTGCACGCGCACAACTTCTATCCCGAGTACCTGATTGACGGGGTGGATTCGCTGCGCACCGGCAACGTGGTGCCGACCCCAACGCGAATGGGTGCGGGCCTCGCCTCGGTAAAGCGTGCCTATGCGCCGGACCTGATCGGTGCGCGCGCCATGGACTTCATCCGCGCCAACGCCAACCGCCGCTTCTTCCTCTACTGGGCCACCAACCTTCCGCACATCCACAACGAGATCGCCCGTACCTCGCCCGACGGCGGGTACGAGACGCCGACGCTCGGCCCCTACGCCGACAAGCCGTGGCCGCTCCCCAAGAAGAGCTACGCGGCGCAGGTGCATCGCCTCGACCAGGATGTCGGCACGATTCGCGCGCTCATCGACTCGCTCGGCATCACCCGGAAGACGATGATCGTCTTCCTCTCCGACAATGGCGCCACCTTCCTCCGAATCGCCAACGACGGCAGCTCGGACATCGCGGGAAAGTGGTTCAACGGCACCCTTGGCTACCGCGGCTTCAAGGGCGACCTCTACGAGGGCGGGCTGCGCGTGCCAGGGATCGTGCATTGGCCCGGCGTGGTGAAGCCTGGGAGCGAGTACGCCGGTCGCGTGGACTTTGCCGACCTGCACGCCACCCTCACGCAGGTGGCTGGCGTGGCGCCGCCGCCGGAGATCGATGGGCGATCGTTCGCGCCGATCATCGGTGTGGGGGCGAGCTTTTCCCTGCGGCCGTATCAGGTCTGGTATTCGCCCGATCGGAACCAGTCGGCGGTGCTGCAGGGGCCCTGGAAGGCGGTCTGGATGCGCGACACGATGCGCGTCTTCAACCTCGAGCGCGATCCTGGCGAGCAGACCGATCTGCGCTCGCAGGAGCCGGTGGTGGCGGCGCGGCTCGATTCGATTCGTCGGGTCGAGGACCGGCGCGTGCAGCATCCGGTCAAGCCGAGGTGATTGAACTGGCGCTGGTGAGCGGCTTCGCGGCGGCGACGGTACGGGTGGCGACGCCGCTCGCGCTGGCGGCCATAGGCGAGACCATCACCGAGCGTAGCGGTGTACTGAACCTCGGCATCGAGGGTGCGATGCTCGCGGGGGCGCTCGGCGCAGCGGTCGGTGCCGCAGGCTTCGGTGTGGTCGGTGGCGTGGCCGCGGGTGTGCTGGCCGGCGTGGCGACATCGGCGATCGTGGCGGCGGTCGCCATCGGCGCGCGCGCCGACCAGATCATCACCGGCACGGCAGTCACGCTCGGGATGATCGGCCTCACCGGACTCCTCGCACGGGTGGCGTTTGGCAACGCGGGCGCGGGCCTCACGTTGCCGACGCTGCCGGTGGTGCCGATCCCTGGGTTGGCCGCGATTCCGGTCCTCGGCCCCGCGTTCTTTGCGCAGTCCGTGTTGAGCTACGCCGCCTATCTCGCGGTGCCGCTGGCCGCGTGGCTCCTCTTCCGCACGCGGTTTGGTCTGGAACTGCGCGCGGCGGGGGAATCGCCGAGTGCAGCGCACGCCATGGGCGTGCATGTGCCGCGGGTGCGGACCATCGCCACGCTGATCGGTGGGGCGTTCGCCGGCCTTGCCGGGGCTACGCTGGTGCTCGCGCAGGTCGGCACCTTCACCGAGAAGATGACCGCGGGGCGCGGCTTCATCGCGATCGCCATTGTGGTGCTTGGGCGGTGGCATCCGCTCGGTGCTGCCCTCGCGGCATTGCTCTTCGGAGCCGCGACCGCGCTGCAGTTCACCTTCCAGGCGAGTGGCAGCGCGGTGCCGTACCAACTCTTCCTGGCGTTGCCCTACCTGCTCGCGTTGGCGGTGCTGGCGGTGGCGGTGGGGAGGAGGAAGGGGCCGGCGGCCCTAGGAAAGTGACCAGTGACCAGTGACCAGTCACCAGTCACCAGTCACCAGGGTTTGTCATCCTGAGCGAAGCACCCCGAAGGGGTGCGCAGTCGAAGGACCTGTGTTGGCGGGCTCGGCGCTGGGGTGTCCTTCGCAGCGGCTCCAAGGGCGGCGAGCCCTCACCCTGGTTGAAGCGATGCCCCCAGCCGCGCATGTCAATGCGCGGCGCCGGCGGAGCCGGCGTGAAGACGCGGCGAGCCGCTTTGGAGTCCGCGAGAACGGACACCCCAGGTCGAGCCCGCAGCGCACCAGCTCCCTGCGCATTCGCGATCACGCAGGTCCTTCGACTGCGCCCCGCCGCCCTGCGGGGGCGGGGCTCCGCTCAGTATGACAAACTGAGACGCCCCCTCACCCCTCACCCCTCACCCCCACTTACGTTTCTCCCATTCCCGAACCCAGCATTCCCCTCGACCAGCAGTAGAGGCCGCCATGCGTCACCCGCTCTCGCTCCTTGCCCTCGCCCTCCTCGCCGCCTGCGGTGGTGACAAGGCCGGCGGCACCTCCGCTGCCGTCGAGGCCAAGGTTACCGACTCGTCCGGCGTGGCCCTCTGGGAGTACTCGCAGGCCGCGTGGGATGCCGCGCCCCAGATCGCGCTTTCGGCGGCGCCGCTCCTCACCATCGGCGGCGAAGAGGGTGACACCACCCTCGACCTCTCGGCCGGGATCATGGGCGCGGCCGCCGCGTCGGTCGGGCGCCTCCTTCCGGATGGTCGCATCGCGATCGTCGCCGGGCAGCCGCCGCAGATCATGATCATTGATACCCTGGGCAAGAAGAGCAGCGTCATCGGCCGCTCCGGCGAAGGCCCGGGCGAGTACCGCATGCCGACGCAGCTGCTGCTGATCGGCGGCGACACGCTGCTGGCATTCGACGTGATGCGTCGCAAGGGCGTCCTCTTCGGACTCGACGGCTCGAGCCGCGGCGAGCGCGACTTCCCGGTCGCGGGACAGCTGCCGATCGCCCCGCAGATCATCGGCGTGCTCAACGACGGCACCTCGATTCACCGCATGGATGGCTTCGACCCGACGCCACCCGCCGGGGGCGACAAGGACAGCTATCAACTGCCGCTGCCGATTGTGGCACTGATCCCGGGTGGCGCACGGTATGACACGCTCTTCGTGACGAAGGGTGTCGAGATGTATTCGTCGACGATGACCTTCCAGGGCGAGACGGCGGCCATTCCGCGGCAGATCGGCTTCGGCGTCACGCCGCTGGTGACCGTGGGTTCGGACGCGATCTGGATGACGCCGGCCAAGACCTTCGAGTTGCAGCGTCGCAGCTCGGGCGGGGCGTTGATGCAGATCATCCGCGTCGCGCTGCCGCCGCGCGCGGTCACGCCGGCCGATCAGGAAGAGTTCAAGCGGGTCTTCAAGGATGCGCTCGAGCGGCTCAAGTCGATGGCGCCGCCGGCACTGATCGATGCCGAAATCAAGAAGCTCGACGAGACGCGCTTTGCGACGTCGCTGCCGGCGGTGGCGCAGCTCGTGGTGGCGGCGGATGGGGCGCTCTGGGCCAACGTCGGTGGCTCACCGCTCGACACCACCACCACGTGGGGCGTGTTCGGTACCGATGGCAAGCTGCAGGGTCGCGTCACCCTGCCCAAGGGGACGGTCTTCGCGGTGGGCAGCGATCGGGTGATCGTTCGTCGCGAGGATCCGGAGACCGGCCTGATTCGCCTCGAGGTCTGGGGTCTCACGCGCTAGCAGCGACTGGTTTCCTTGCAGGACATCACCCGAGCGGAGGATGCGATGGCGAGCCGACCCGATGGCATCTCGTGGAGTGGCGTGGCGATGCGGTTCGTGATGGCGCTGGTGCTGGTGTACGCGACCTGGAATCCGACTGGCGTGTCGTTCACCCATTGGGCGCTGCTGCCGATCTTCGGTCAGGGGAGCGGCGAGGCGGGGGCGCAGGCGCCGCTCAAGTTCCTGCTCGGCGTGATCCTCATCGCCGGCTGGACGCTCTACCTGCAGGCCACCCGGCGCTCACTCGGCGCGGCGGGTGCCCTGCTCGCGGCGGCCATCTGTGCCGGCGTGGTCTGGCTGCTCGCGTCCTGGAACCTGCTCGCCATGCAGGGCCAGGCGCTCGCCCACGTGGTCCTGGTGGTACTCGCGATGATCCTCGCCGTCGGGATGAGCTGGTCGCACCTCTCCCGGCGGATGACTGGCCAGCTCGATACCGATGCAGTAGAGTAAGTCAGCCAAGGCAGTCGTTTGGGGTGACGATGTGGTGCACACTGAAACCGCACCGCCACCCCTCTCGTCTTGGGTAGCACTTCCCGCCACCCTGCTGGACCTCTTCAAGGAGTGCCACGATGCTCTACACGATCCTGATCGGTTTCCTCGCCGGCCTTGTTGCCAAGATGCTCTATCCCGGCAAGCAGGGGGGTGGCATCATCGTCACGATCCTCCTCGGTATCGCCGGTTCGTGGGTCGGCTCCTTCCTGTCCGGCATCCTCGGCATGGGACGAAGCGTCGGTTTCGTCGGCTCCGTCATCGGCGCGATGATCGTGCTCTGGCTCTACAACAAGCTCAACAAGTCGTAACCTGACCTCTTTTCGCGGAGACGTTTCTCGATGCTCGTGACCACGACCGACAGCGTGCCTGGCCACCCGACCGTCCGCGTCCTCGGACTCGTCTCGGGCGAGGCGATCCTCGGCGCCAACATCTTCCGTGACTTCTTCGCGGGCATTCGTGACATCGTCGGTGGTCGCTCGGCCGCCTACGAGGAGGAGCTGCGCAAGGCCAAGGAAATTGCCGTGCACGAGATGTGCGAATTTGCCTCCGACCTCGGCGGCAACGCCGTGGTCGGCGTGGACCTCGATTTCGAGAGCATCCAGATGGGCGCCGGCGGCGGGATGTTGATGGTCTCGGCGTCGGGGACCGCGGTGGTGATCGAGCAGTAGGGACAGGTCGTAAGTCGTAGGTCGTAAGTCGTAGGTCGATGGGGTGAAAGGGAAGGCTGAGTAGTGTCATCCCGAGCGTAGCGAGGAGCCTGCCCTGAACGAAGTGAAGGGACCTGCGTGATCGTGAATGGGCAGAGCGCTTGTGCCTTCGCAACCACGCAGGTCCTTCGACTTCGCGACGGCTATGCCGCCGCTTCGCTCAGGATGACAGCCCAGGAGGACCTACGACCTATGACCTACGACTTATGACATCCAGCCTCCTCCCCATCCTCCTCGGCCTCGCCCTCGCCGCCGCCTGCGGCTTCCGTGTGTTCGCCCCACTGCTCATCGCCGGCCTCGCGGCGCACACCGGACACCTCCCGCTCACACCTGATTTTGCCTGGCTCGGCACCACGCCGGCGCTCATCGCGCTCGGCACCGCTGCCGTGCTCGAGATCGGTGCCTACTTCGTGCCGTGGCTCGACCACGCCCTCGACGTGCTGGCGACGCCGACGGCCGTGATCGCTGGCATCCTCGCGGCCGTCGCCGTCATGGTGGACCTCCCGCCGCCGCTCCGCTGGGGGATCGGCGTGATCGGTGGCGGCACGATCGCCGGACTCGTGCAAGGGACCACGGTGCTGCTCCGCGCCAAGTCCACCACCTTCACCGGCGGCCTCGGCAACCCGGTCGTGGCGGCCGGGGAGACGGTGGGAGCGATCGGGTTGGCGCTGCTGGCGATTGTGGCGCCGGTGGTGGTGCTGGTGGTGGTTGGAGTGGTGGGGTGGAGACTCTTCAGCCGCGGCCGTCAGGCCGCGGTAAAACGTGGAACGTGAAACGGTTGTCAGCCGCGGCCGTCAGGCCGCGGTTCCCGTTCACCGTTCACCGTTCACCGTTCCGCGGCCTGACGGCCGCGGCTGAAAACCCCTCACCGACACGCCGCGGACTGACGGCCGCGGCTGTAAGCCCCTTAGATTTCCCCCATCTCAAACCCGGACCCCACCATGGCTCGTTTCGGCGCGATCGGCGGCATCCTGCTCCTCGTGATGGTCTCGCTCGCGGTGTTCTTCACTGGTTGCACCAAGGTGGACCAGACCGACTACTGCATCGAGACCCGCTTCGGCAAGGTGGTCGACGAGCACATGACGACCGGGATGGCGCTGACGGTGTTCAGCGAGGCGACCTGCTTCCCGCTGACCGACGTGAACTTCCCGTCGCAGGGAAGCACCGAGCAGATCGAGGCACAGACCGCCGACCCGGTGACGGTGACCGGCGACGTGGGCGTGGTCTATGCCTACGACCCGGCCTCGGTGAACTCCGTCTTCATCGCCAAGCGCACGGCGCAGGCGGCGGAGATCGAGATCCTCAATGCCATCCGCGAGGGCTACCGCACCGCGCTCGCGGGCTGGACGGTGGCCGACATCTTCTCCAACCGCCGCACGGAACTCTCCGACTCGGTGCGCGCGCACATCCAGCGGAAGCTCGGCAACCTGGCGATGATCAAGCGCGCGTATGTGCGCGACATCAAGATCCCGAAGACGATTGAAGACGCCCGCATCGGCGCGGTGGCGCAGGCGCAGGTGCTCGACTCGACGCTGAAGCGGTTCGCGATCGACTCGGTGGCGGCGCGCGCCACGGTGATTCGTGCACAGGCGCAGGCCGAGGCGACCCGACTCCAGGCGCAGGCGTACGCGAGCAACCCGGCGCTCCTGGAGCTGGAGCGCTCGAAGGCGCTGGCCGAGGGGATTGCGCGGGCGTGTTCGGGGCCGCAGATCACCACCTGCGTGATCGGCGGCACCGTGCTCGATGCCGCGCCGACCAGGCGCCCGTGAGCGACGACCTTACCCCACCACGCCCCGATCCGTGGGCGGTCGTCGAGCGACTTGCCGTTCGCGCCGCGACGGCGACGGCGGCCAACGAGTCGGGCATCACCGACGACCGTTCGCGTCTCGTGCTCTATGCGAGGATGGCGCCCGATGTGATCGGTGCACGACAGATCGGAGCCGACCAGCGCGGAGCCCTCGCGCTGTGGCTCGACAAGCTGCGTGGCCGGGACAAGTGGTGGGGCGTGCAGCTTCCCGGCTCGCGGCGATGGCTCGCGTGGGACGAACAAGGTGACCTCTGGCTCTCGCCGGGACCGCGCGGCGGCAGCCAGGCCGCCGCGGTCGTTGGCGCGCTGAGCCTCGCCTTCTCCACGGCGCTCTTTGCCCGCGTGATGGGGCCACGCGGCATCATCCCCGCTGCCGTCATCGCCTTCGCCGCGGCCGCCATCGCCAATCAGGTGGGCGGCGCCTGGCAGAAGGTGGAGCTCGAGGGGGCCGATCCGAAGGTGAAGGCGTTGGTGGCGGACTTGGTGGAGCGGTACGAGAAGGAGGGGTGAGTCGTTAGTCGTTAGTCATTGGTCGTTAGAGGCTCATCGGCAAGCGGACGGGCCCCTAATGACCAACAACTAACTGCTAACGACTCAACCATGCTCAAGCATCTCTGGCCCTCCCCCCTCTCCCTCGCCGGCGCCACCATCGCCCTCCTCTGTCGTGCCCCCCTCGTCCGCCGCGACCACACCCTCGAGGCCTGCGGCGGCCTCCTCCCCAAGGTTCTCCCCAACTTCGGCATGGGCATGCGCCCCGTGGCCCTCACCCTGGGCCATGTGATCCTGGCCGTGGACCAGGGAACTCTTGACCGGTGGCGCACCCACGAGCGCGTCCACGTGGCCCAGGCCGAACGGTGGGGGCCGATCTTTCCGCTGGCCTACGCAATGGCCTCGGCGGTGGCGAAGGCGAAGGGGGGCGATCCGTATCGGGACAATGTGTTTGAAAGAGAAGCGAGGGGTGAACGGTGAACGGTAAACGGTGAACGGGAGGGGAACGGGCGGAGCCCTCTCCCTTTGTTCACCGTTCACCGTTCACCGTTCACCATTGATCACTTCTCCAACAACAATCACTAACCCCTTACATAACATCAATTTGCAAGATATTTGACATTTGGCTGTACGCTCAATTACCGTTGCGCCATGTCGCCGCAAATCATCCCGTCGAACCTTCCGCGCTGGCAGCGCCGCCCGACTGAGCGCCGCCAGGAGATTCTCGCGGCCGCGATGCAGGTCTTTGGCGAGGAGGGGTACGCCAAGGCGACGCTCGCCCAGGTGGCTCGCAAGGCCGGGGTCTCTCCGGCCACCGTCTCACACTACTTCGGCTCCAAGGCTGCCCTCTTTGAGGCGATGGTCTCCGACGAGGCGATGGACCTCAGCGACGACGATCCGATGCTGCTGGTCGGCGCCGACGGCTTTCGCGGCGTCCTGCACCAGCTCGTCCTCGAGAAGTGGCAGCGGCTCAACCAGCCGGGTGTCCCCGAGCTGACGTTGACGGTCATCCGCGAGATCCAGGACTTCCCGCTCTCCGCCCAGCAGCTCTTCCGTCAACTCTCCCAGCGCTATCGGCGTCGTGTCGAGGCGGTTTTGCACGCAGGTGTCATGGCCGGGGAGTTCGACGTGCCCGATCCGCACATGACGGCGCGGGTGATCAGTTCGCTCCTCCTCGGGGCGATGATGGACCTGCGCTTCATCGCGCAGTGCACAAATGAAACGTCCTGCGAGGCCGCTGCGTACAGCGCCCTTCGTACGGCGGTGGATCGACTGGTGGCACCGGTCGCTCCCGACACCACAGCCTAACACAGACCTTCGGGGCACCGATGCAGCAAACACATACGGGGCGGCGGCGCAGCATGCAGCTTGGAATCCTGACTCTTTTGGTCGGCGCTGCCGCGTGCGGCAAGCCGCCGGAGCAGCAGGCACCGCCGCCGCAGGAAGTCTCCTTCGAGGCGGTGAGTGCGAGCACGGTGGGTGAGGCCTACGAGTTCGTCGGGACGGTGCAGCCGTTCCGTCGGGTCGAGGTGCGCTCGTCGGCGTCGGGGATCATCACCGGTCGACCGTTCACCGAGGGATCCGAGGTGCGCGCCGGTCAGGTGCTCTACGAGATCGATCGCACGGTCTATCTCGCGGCCGAACGCGGCGCCGATGCGCGGCTCAAGAACGCCGAGCGGCAGGTGGCGCGGTTGACGCCGCTCGTGGCCGAGCGCGCGGTGGCACGGCGGGACCTGGACGACGCCGAAACCGAGCTGCTTCAGGCCAAGGCCGAGTACGATCGTGCCCGCAAGAACCTCGATGACGCCACCGTGCGCGCCGAGATCAGTGGGCGAGTCGGTCGTGCGCTGATCGAGCTGGGGGGCCGGGTGTCTGGCTCGGCTGATCTGCTCACCACCATCGACCAGGTCGAGCCGATCTACGTCTCGTTCCGCCCGTCGTCGCAGCAGTTGCTGGCGTGGCGTCGTTCGCCCCAGGCCGCGGCGCTCCTTCGACCCGGGTCGCCGCTCAAGATCTCGGTGACGCTGCCCGATGGCGCGTCGCTCGGCCGCACCGGACAACTCGACTACATCGACCCCGTGCTCGAGGCGGGAAGCGGCACACAGGAATTCCGCGCCAAGTTCACCAACAGCGACCGCGTGCTGGTGCCCGGGCAGTTCGTGCGCGTGAAGCTCGAGGGCTTCCTCAACGACAGCGCCATCACCGTGCCGCAGCGCGCGGTGCAGCAGCAGATGGGACGTCGGGTGATCTACGTGGTGGGCCCGGGCGACACGGTGCAAGTGCGCGACGTGGAAGTGGGCCAGTGGAGTGGCGATCGCTGGATCATCACCAAGGGACTGCAGGTTGGTGACCGGGTGATCGTGGATGGCGTCCAGAAGACCGGGCCTGGTGCGGTGGTGAAGCCGGTGCCGATGGCCACCACGCCGGACAGCGCCAGCGCCGGGAGCAGCCCCAAGTGAGTCACGTCACCCCCGTGAGCGACGGGGCCGAACCCGAGCTCAAGTACTTCTTTGTCAAGCGGCCCGTGATGGCGGCGGTGATCTCGATCGTGATCACCCTGCTTGGCCTCTTCGCGTTGCAGCGGTTGCCGGTCAACCGCTATCCGCAGATCACCCCGCCGTCGATCTCGGTGGTGGCGGTGTATCCGGGCGCAACGGCCGAGGACGTGGCGCTTGCCGTGGCGGCACCGATCGAGCAGCAGCTCTCGGGCCTCGACGGGCTGCTCTACTTCCAGTCGGCGAACTCGTCCGACGGCGTGATGAACCTGACGGTGTACTTCGACATCTCCCGCGACCAGGACCTGGCCGCGGTGGACGTCCAGAATGCCATCAAGCTCGCCGAGCCGCAGCTGCCCGAGGAAGTCCGCCGCAACGGCATCTCGGTCACCAAGGCGCAGAGCGACATCCTCTTCATCGTGTCGCTCTTCTCCAACGACCCGCGCTACGACGAGGCGTACCTCACCAACTACAGCAAGCTGAACATCGAGGACGAGCTCAAGCGCGTCCCGGGCGTCGGCAACGCCGTGCTCTTCGGCGGGCTCGGCTTTGCGATGAACATCTCGGTCGATCCGGACCGCCTCACCCAGCTCGGGCTCACCATCGGCGATGTGGCCGCTGCGGTCCGCGAGCAGAGCACCACCAACCCGGCCGGCCGCCTCGGCCGCGAGCCGTCGCCGGTCGGGACGCAGTTCACCATCCCCGTCACCACGCAGGGGCGGCTCACCTCGGTCGAGGAGTTCGAGGACATCATCCTCCGCGCCGGCGGTGACGGCTCGTTCGTCCGGCTCAAGGACGTGGCCGTGGTGGCGCTGGCCTCGCAGAACTACAACCAGGCGGCGCGGCTCGACGGCAAGCCGACCACCTTCATGCTGATCAACCTGCGCAACGGGTCGAATGCGCTCGAGGTGCGCGAGCTGGTCGGCAACCGCATGGACGAGCTGGCCAAGGCGTTCCCGCCGGGTGTGGAATGGATGTCGCCGTTCGACACCACGCCGTTCATCGAGGAGTCGATCGTCGAGGTGGTCAAGACGCTCGCCGAGGCGATGCTGCTGGTGACGCTGGTGGTGTTCCTCTTCCTCCAGAGCTGGCGCGCCACGCTCATCCCGGTGCTGGCGGTGCCGGTGTCGGTGATCGGCACCTTCGTCGGGCTGCTGATGCTGGGCTTCTCGGTCAACGTGCTGACGCTCTTCGGCCTGGTGCTGGCGATCGGCATCGTGGTGGACGACGCCATCGTGGTGATCGAGAACGTCGAGCGGATCATGTCCGAGGAGCGGGTGTCCGCGCGCGTCGCGGCCGACCGCGCCATGGGCCAGGTCGGTGGCGCCCTTGTGGCGATCGTGCTGGTGCTCTGCGCCGTCTTCATCCCGGTGGCGTTCCTCGGCGGCATCACGGGCGAGATGTACAAGCAGTTCGCGGTGACCATCATCCTCTCGGTGGTGATCTCCGGCATCGTGGCGCTGACGCTCACGCCGGCGCTCTGCGCCATGCTGCTCAAGGAGGCCGTGGGCGCGCACGATGCCGAGCACAAGGGCTTCTTCCCCTGGTTCAATCGCGTCTTCGGCCGGATCACCTCGCGCTATACCGGTGCGGTCAGCGGGATCCTGGTCCGGCCACGCGCCACGCTGGCGATCTTCGCGGTGATCATCGCGCTCACGGCGGTGCTCTTCCAGCGCACGGCCAAGGCCTTCATCCCGCCCGAGGACAAGGGCTTCTTCGCGATTGCCGTGCAGCTCCCCGACGGCGCGTCCTCGCAGCGGACCCAGGCGGTGGTTGAGCGGATCGAGGCGTTCCTCCTCAAGGATCCCGCGGTGCGGCACGCAGCCGCGCTGGTCGGGCTCGACGCGCTGACCTTCGCGGCGCAGACCAACTCGGCGATCATCTTCGTCAACCTCAAGCCGTGGGAAGAGCGGACCACGCCCGACCTCGGGATCGACGCGGTGGTCGGTCGCACCAACGGACAGCTCTGGGCCATCAACGAGGCGCTCGCGTTCGGCTTCAACTTCCCGGAGATCCCGGGCCTCGGCACCACGTCGGGGCTGGAGATGCACCTGCAGTCGCGTGGCGGACAGCCGTTCCCGGAGTTCGCGAAGTCGGTGCAGAGCTTCGTGGCCGACGCCAACCAGCTGCCTGTGCTCGGTGGCGTGCAGACCACCTTCCGCGCCGACGTGCCGCAGCTGCGCGTGACCGTGGATCGCGAGACGGCCAAGGCACGCGGCATTGCCCTGACCGACATCTTCCAGACGATGCAGGCGTCGCTCTCGACGCTGTACATCAACGACTTCAACCTCTTCGGGCGCACCTACCGGGTGCAGGCCGAGGCGCAGCCGCAGTTCCGGCAGCGGCCCGAGGACATCGGTCGTCTCCATGTTCGCTCGGCGAGCGGCGAGATGGTGCCGCTCTCGGGGCTCACCACCACCAAGTTCGAGTCGGGGCCGAGCATCCTCTCGCGCTTCAACGGACTCACGTCGGCGATGATCACCGGCGTCCCCGCGCCGGGGAGCAGCTCCGGCGAGATGCTCGACGGCGTCGAGAAGCTGATCGCCGAGAAGTACGCGGCGCAGGGGATCGGCTTCGCCTACGGTGGTGAGTCGTTCCAGGAACGGAACTCGGCGGGCGACAGCGGTCTCGTCTTCGTGCTCGGGCTGATCCTGGTCTTCCTGGTGCTGGCGGCACAGTACGAGAGCTGGGCGATTCCCTTCGCCGTCATCTTCGGCATCCCGTTCGGCGTCTTCGGGGCGTACGTGGGGGTCTGGCTGCGCGGACTGCCGAGCGACATCTACTTCCAGGTCGGTTTGATCACGGTGGTCGGTCTCGCCGCGAAGAACGCGATCCTGATCGTCGAGTTCGCGACCGCGCTGCGCAATCGGGGGATGTCGATCACCGAGGCGGCGACCGAGGCGGCGCGCGAGCGCTTCCGCCCGATCCTGATGACGTCGTTCGCCTTCATTCTCGGCGTGCTGCCGCTGGCGATCGCCAACGGCGCGGGCGCGGCGTCGCGCCGCTCGCTCGGCACCGGCGTCTTCTTCGGGATGCTCACCGCGACGACGGTCGGGATCTTCTTCATCCCGCTCTTCTTCGGCTTGATCCGTCGCTTCAGCGAGCGCGGCCGGGCCGCATCGCAGCAGGAGGTCGCATGACCCGCACGCTGACCCGGAGTGCCGTGCTCGTGGCACTCCTCGCCGCACCGGCTGCGGCGCAGGCCCCGAGCCGCACCTTCTTCGATTCCCTCGCGGCGCGGCGCCCGGCCGGTGGGGCGGTGCCACTCACGCTGTCGGCCGATACCGGGAGCGCGCTCGCGTGGCTGGATCTGCTCAAGGACCCGGCGCTGGTGGCGTTGGTGCGGGAGGCGGTCGCGAGCAGCCCCGACGTCCGCCTCGCGCAGGCGCGAGTGCGTGAGTACCGGGCCGAGTCGGGCGTGGCGAGCACCGCGCGCTATCCCCTCGTGGAGGCCAACGCGAGTGCCGCGACGCAGCAGACCGTCTTCGGCAGCCTCGGTACCTTCGGCTTCGAGGCGTACCGCGCCACCGCCGATCTCAGCTGGGAGCTTGATTTCTGGGGACGTCTCGGCAGCAGCGCGCGCGGCGCGCGGATGGATCTGGCCGCGGAGCGCGAGGAGGCGCGGGCCACGGTGCTCTCGCTGGTGAGTGACATCGCCACGGCCTACCTCGAACTGCGTGAAGTGGACCAGCAGCTCGCGGTGGCGGAGCGGACACTCGCCTCGCGTCGTGCCACGCTGGCGCTCTCGGAGCGGCGGCTCGCCGAAGGCGTGATCTCGGAGCTCGACGTGCGTCAGTTCGAGGCGGAGGTGGCGGGGCCGGCGGCGCGCGTCGCCGAATTCACGCGGACGCGGGCGCAGAAGGAGCACCGGCTCTCCCGGCTGGTGGGTCGCACGCCGGGCCCGATCGCGCGCGGACTGCCGCTCGCCGAAGTCGCGCGGGCGGTGAGCGTGCCGGACTCGGTATCGTCGCTGCTGATCGGGCGTCGTCCCGACGTGCTCAAGGCGGAGCGGGAGATTGATGCCGCGGCGGCGCGTGAGTCGGCGGCGAAGGCCGCGCGGCTGCCGCGCTTCATTGTGA
The DNA here is from genome assembly GCA_033764505.1 of Gemmatimonadales bacterium. Classification (GTDB taxonomy): domain Bacteria; phylum Gemmatimonadota; class Gemmatimonadetes; order Gemmatimonadales; family GWC2-71-9; genus Palsa-1233. The sequence continues at coordinate 16,266 of JANRIW010000035.1, read as the reverse complement.
CCGGGAGCTACGGCACCCAGGCGATGCAGCTGGGCGACATGTTCGCCAAGAACAGCGAGGTCTACGCGCTGCAGGGCGGAATTTCGATCCCGCTCACCCAGGGCCGGGTCAAGCAGCAGCAGGAAGCCGCGAGTGCACGCGCCGAGCAGGCACGCATCCGCCACGAGCGCACGGTGCTGGTGGCCCTCGGCGAAGTGAGCGACGCCTTGGTGGGTGTGCGAACCTCGCGCGATCAGCTGCTTGCGCAGGAAGTGCAGGTTCGCGCGCTCCGTCGCGCACAGGAACTCGCCGAGCGTCGCTACGAGGCCGGCGTCTCGTCGTACCTCGAGGTGCTCGACTCGCAGCGCGGGTTGTTCAATGCCGAGATTGCGCTCAGCCAGGCGGAGCGGGAGTATCTGGTGAGTGCGGTGGCGTTGTATCGGGCGTTGGGGGGGAGTTGGGAGGAGAGGTGAGTCTTCAGCCGCGGCCGTCAGGCCGCGGAGTCGTAGGTCATAGGTCGTAGGTCGTAAGTCCTGTGATGCCGTCATCCCGAGCAAAGCGAGGGACCTGCGTGGTCGTGCATGGGCTGAGGTCTGGTCCATTCCCACCGACGCGGGTCCCTCGCTCCGCTCGGGATGACGTGGCTCCCCCCTCACCCCTCACCCCTCACCCCTCACCCCTCACCCCTCACCGCGGCCTGACGGCCGCGGCTGTATCATTGATCCATGCTCACCCTCCTCGCCTCCCTGTTCCTCGCTGCTCCTGCCGACACCATCCGCCCCGTCACGGTCATCGTGGTGCGGCACGCGGAGAAGGCGGCCGAGCCAGCCAACAATCCCGGCCTGAGTCCGGCTGGCGTTGCGCGTGCCGCCGCGATCGACAGTGCCGTGGCCGATGCCAAGGTCACCGCGATCCTGGTGACGCCGTATCTCCGCAACAGTGAAACGGCCGCGCCGGTGGCCAGGCGCTTCGGGCTTACGCCGATCGTGGTGCCGATCAGCGGCGGTGCGGGCGGCGTGCAGCTCCACGCAGCCGCGATGGCCGCCAAGGCCCGTGAGCTCGGCGGCACGGTGCTGGTGGTCGGCCACAGCAACACCGTGGGTGCCGTGGTCGAGGCGCTCGGCGGGCCCAAGGTGGGCAACCTGCCCGAGACGGAGTACACGCTGATGTGGACGGTGGTGGTGGATGGGGGTGGGGTGCGGGTGGTGCGGAGTCGGGTTGGAGAGAGATAGTCGTTGGTCGTTAGGCGTTGGTCGTTAGTCCCCAAGCGCTGTCATCCTGAGCGTAGCGGCGGCATCGCCGCCGCGAAGTCGAAGGACCTCTTTCCAGGCGCTCACGGAGAGGGGTCCTTCGACTTCGCATCCCTTCGGGATGCTCCGCTCAGGATGACAATCCTGTCCGACTTACGACCTACGACCCCTCCCGACCAACGACTTACATTCCCTCAATGCGCCGCCTCCCCGGTCCCGCCGGGCCACTCGCCGTGGAAGAGCACGGCCAGGGTCCGCTCCCGCTCGTCCTGATCCACGGCATGGCCGGGGACGCCTCGTTCTGGTCGTCGATGGTTCGCGCCCTGGGCGCCGGGCACCGGGTGATCATTCCCGAGTTGCGCGGCCACGGCCGCTCGGCGCAGCCCAGTGACGGGCAGTACGCGATCGGCGCCCACGCGGCCGACCTGGTGGCGGTGGTGGAGGGGATGGGTCTCGATCGGGTTGTCCTGGTGGGGCACTCGTTCGGGGCGTCGGTGGCCCTCGAGGCGGCGACACTCATGCCCACCCGGGTGGCCGGCATGCTCCTGCTGGACGCGGCCGGCGACTTCTCCTATGTCCCCCCCGAAGCGCTCGACGGGTTCATCGCAGGAATGGAGCATCCCGCCCACTACACCGAGACGGTGGAGGGGGCGTTCGACGTGGCCTTGGAAGGAGCCACAGCCGATACGGAGCGCCGGGTGCGGGCCGCGATCATGGCGGCGCCACCGGTGATGATCGTGGCGATGTACAAATCGCTACTACGTTACAAGCCCACCGACGCGTTGGCTAGGTATTCTGGGCCGCTACTACTAGTGACCGCGCCAAGCAATTCCGCCTCCTTCGCCCTGCACGAGCTCTGCCCAGAGGTCCCCCGGCGGCACATCGAGGGAGTCTCGCACTGGATGATGATGGACCATCCGAAGGCGGTGGCGAGGCTAGTGGAGGAGTTTGTTCACGGGTTGTAGGACGTTGGTGCAAGTCGAAACAATGCGCTACCATCCGGCGTCGTGCCGTTCACTTCTCTCACTGCGCGGGGGCCTTCCATGGATGAAGCGATCATCTTGTTCTTCATTACCGCAATGATCGTCACGCCCTCCATCGGCTGGTATCGGAGCATTCGCGAGCGGAAGCGACTGGAGCGGAAGCTGTGGCGCATCGCGTCGGAGCACGGGCACCCGACCGCACTGGCCTACTTCGAGGACAACGAGTCGCTGCCGGTTCCGCTGGTCACGCCGAACGGCACGCGCGTCGCGCAGCTCGAGGCGCAGGTGGATCAGCTCGCCCAGCAACTCGAGCGGGTGGCAGAGTCGCAGGACTTCCTCTCGCGCGTCCTCACCGATCGGATGGAACAGCTGCCCGACCCTCGGATGCGGACGCCGCATTAGGGCATCGAACCCGGAGTTCCATCATGCGTTACCTGAGTGCGCTTGCTCTCTCATTGCTCGCTGCCGCGCCCGCCGCGGCCCAGGTCACCGCTGAACCCCTCAGCGCACTCCGCTCCGGGGCGCATCTCCGTGTCGCGCTCGCCGGCGATCTGGTGAACGGGCGCTTCGCCACGGTCACCCCGTCTACCCTGACCATCACCACCGACAGCGGACCGCGCGCCATTCCGCTCCAGAACATCACCACCGTCTGGGAGCGGAAGCGTCACGGCGCGCGCGGTGCCCTCATCGGCGGCGTGATCGGCGCGGCCGCCTTCACCGGCTTCCTGCACCTCATCGTCTCGGCCTTCTGTGAAACGAGTGACGGCTGCGCCAAGGATCACCGCCGCGCCTGGGGCTACGGGATTGTCATCGGCGGGGCCGGCGGCGGACTCGTCGGCGCGGGGATTGGATCGTTGTTTACGCGGTGGGAGCAGCGGGCGCCGTAACTCGAGAAGCGAGAGGCGAGAAGCGAGAAGCGTGGTGCTGTGGAGCGATCTCTCCGCGACACCACGCTTCTCGCTTCTCGCTTCTCGTGCTACTGCTTCACCAACACCATCCCCAGGAAGTGCATCCACGTCTTCCCGTCATCGCGCGACATGTAACCATCCTCGATCCAGCGCCCCTGCTCATCGATCCGCATCTCGTACTTGATGGGTCCCACGCGCGGATCGGTCATCTGCCAGTTGTAGCCGCGCGGCGTGGCGGTGATCTCGGGATCGAGCCATCGCCCTTCCGCGGTGAAGGCGCGCATGTGCAACCGCGTGCCGTCCTGGCTCAGGTGCATGATGGCGAAGGCATGATGGATGGTGTCGGTCTTGCCGGCGCGCAGCATGGTGCCGAGGCCGTGAACCGTGAGCACGTGGCCGCCGGCTTCGTGGCCGACGGTCTCACGCTGGCGCGTGATGACCTTTCCTTGGGGGCCGCGGATGGTCCACGACTCGCCTTCCCAGACGCCGGTGTGGGTGGCGAAGATGCCGAGCGGGGAAGTGGGTGACGCCTGTTGGGCGGCGCAGGGAATGGCGGCGATCAGGGTGAGCAGGAGCAGGGGACGCATCGGGGGACTCCGTGAGAGGATGGCACGGAAGGTCGCGCCCTGTGGGACGCGCGGTCTTGATGAAATCCGTCACTCTGCCAATCGGTGCTCGGTGCTGCGGACGCGCGCCGCGAGTTCGCTGGGCGTGAGTCCGGTGAGCGAGCTGACCTCGTGGTGAAAATGCGGTTGGTCGGCGTACCCACCGGAGGCGGCGAGGTGGCTGATCCGGATGTCGTCGCCCAGCATCCCGCGTGCGGTCATCATGAAGCGGGTGATCCGAACGTACTGCTTGGGGGTGAGGCCGGTGGCACCGCGGATCCGGCGAAGAAGGGTGCGCGGCGAGCAACCGAGCGCGGCAGCAACCTGCGGAAGCGGCTCGCGACCCGCGCACTCCCAGATTCGCGCCAACCCGGCCACTACCAGGGGGTCGGGCGTCTGCAGCGACGGGACGAGGGGCAGGAGGAGCCGATCGACTGCCTCGGCCATCGCGGAGAGATCGGGCACGGCGAGGGCGTCGAGCAACGCGGCCGGTACAATGCGACCACCCGCCGGCAGTGGCCGCATGCTGTTGACGAGTTCACCCGGATCGAGCCCGAAGAGCGGCAGGGTGGCGCCGGGGGCGAATCGCAGCCCGACTTGACGCTGCCCTGGCGTGGCCGGCACCACCAAGGGCTCGGTCCGGGGCCCGAAGACGAGGAGCATCGGTTCGCCGCCCGAGCCGTGCGCCCTCACCAGGAATGGGCAGCCATCCGGCGGGACGTGGTGCGTGGTCGGTGCCCCCTCGGAGACCGTGAACTCCCAGCACGCCCGCAGCCAGGGGCGAAGCCGGGGGTCGGGGGCAGCCTCGGCGAAGCGGAAGGGAGGGGCCGAATGGGGCATGGCCCAAAGTGTAGCTCGTGGGAACGAGAAGCGAGAAGCGAGATGCGAGAAGCGGGGTGTCGCGTGGAGATCTCTCCGCCGGGCCACGCTTCTCGCTTCTCGCCTCTCGCTCCTAGCGCATCCCCCCGCATGCGCCCAAATTCCGTCACTCCCCTAGCACAGGTTCCGTCCATGCAACGTCGCGACCTGCTCCGCCTGCTCGGCGGCATGTCGGCGCTCGCCACCGTCCCCACCGAGGAGCTCTTTGCCCTTGGCGAGGCGACCCATGCACGGCTGCGCGCGAGCCGCTCGCCGCTCGGCTTCTTCGATGCCCACCAGATGCAGACGGTGACGGCGGCGTGCGACCGGATCATCCCCGAGACCGAGACGCCGGGCGCGCGCGAGGCCGAGTGTCATCGCTTCGCCGAGAAGATCGTGGCCGACCACTACGATGCGGCGCGGCAGAAGCGCTTCCTTGCCGGGTTGGTGGACCTCGACCAGCGCAGCAACGCGATGGCGCAGAAGCTCTTCGTGGATCTGATGCCGATCGTGCAGGACGAAGTGCTCGCCGCGGTCGAGAAGGCCTCGTTGGCGGAGGCACAACCGGCGGCCACCTTCTGGCGCGACCTCAAGTACCTCACCATTTACGGCTACTACACCTCGCGCATCGGCATCCAGGAAGAACTCGAAGTCAACTTCTATCCGGGCCGCTTCGACGGCTGCGCCCCGATCGCGGGGTCGTGATGCGCGAGACCTTCGACGCGATCGTGATCGGGAGCGGCATCGCCGGCGGGTGGGCGGCCAAGGAGTTGAGCGAGAAGGGGCTCTCGGTGCTGGTGCTCGAGGCGGGGCGCACCATCGATCCGGCGCGCGACTATCTCATGAACGCCCCCGCGTTCGAGATGGACTACCGCTACCTCGGCGACCAGCGGAAGCTCTCCGCGCGTCAGGCCGTGCAGCGGAAGTGCTACGCCTGCGACGAGGGCGCGGCGCAGTTCTTCGTGGATGACGTGGACAATCCCTACACCACGGCGGAGGGAAAGCCCTTCGACTGGATTCGCGGCCGGCAGCTTGGTGGCAAGTCGATCATGTGGGGTCGCCAGTGCTATCGCTGGAGCGACCTCGACTTCGAGGCCAACGCCAAGGATGGCCATGGTACCGACTGGCCGATCCGCTATCGCGACATCGCCTCGTGGTACGACTACGTCGAAGGCTATGCCGGCATCTCCGGCGAGAAGCTTGGGCTGGCGCATCTTCCCGACGGTCCGTTCCTCCCGCCGATGGAGATGACCTGCTCCGAGCGGTGGTTCAAGGACGGCCTGACCAAGGCGTACCAGGGCAAGCGGACGCTCACGGTCGGGCGCGTGGCCAACCTGTCGCAGGCGCATCAGGGCCGCGCCGTCTGCCACTACTGCGGCGATTGTCACCGCGGTTGCACCACGGCGTCGTACTTCAACTCGGTGCAGACCACGCTGGTGGACGCACTCGCCACCGGGCGCTGCCGGATCCGGCCCTTCTCGGTGGTGCAGTCGGTGGCCTGGGACGACGCCAAGGGGAAGGTCACCGGCGTGCGGGTGATCGATGCGCAGACCATGGAGGCGCTCGAGTTCTCGTCGCGAATCGTCTTTGTCTGCGCGTCGGCCCTCGAGTCCACCCGCATCCTCCTCAACTCCAAGAGCCGCGCCCATCCCAACGGACTCGGCGGCAACAATGAGGCACTCGGTCGCTACCTGATGGACCACACCATGCAGACCGGCGCACGCGGCACCGTGCCGGGCTTCGAGGATCAGCGGACCTTCGGCAGCCGGCCCAACGGCATCTACCTGCCGCGCTTCCGCAACGTGACCGAGGCGCATCCCGACTTTCTGCGCGGCTATGCGTATCAGGGTGGTGGGTACCGCGGTGTGGCTGGCTGGCAGCGCGGCGTCACCAGCGAGGGATTCGGTGCCGACTTCAAGCGCGCGCTCAAGGTCCCCCAGTACGGCAGCTGGCGGATGTCGCTCGGGGGATTTGGTGAATGCCTTCCCCACGCCGAGAATCGCGTGACCATCGATCCCACCGTGGTGGACAAGTGGGGCATCCCCGTGCTGCGGATTGACATGCAGTGGCGCGACAACGAGCGGGCCATCATGAAGGACGCGCAGGTGGCTGCCGCCGAGATGCTCGAGGCAGCGGGGTGCACGGATGTGGAGACGTACGACAACAAGACGGCGCCGGGACTCACCATCCACGAGATGGGCACGGCCCGGATGGGGAAGGAACCGAAGACGTCGGTGCTGAACAAGTGGAATCAACTCTGGGATGCGAAGAATGTTTTCGTGACCGATGGCGCGTGCATGGCGTCGTCGGCGTGCCAGAACCCTTCAATCACGTACATGGCGCTGACGGCGCGCGCGGCGGATTACGCCGTCCGTGCGATCCAGCGCAAGGAGCTCTGATGGATCGTCGCACCTTTGTCGGCGCGCTCGGCGCAGCCGGTCTCGCCTCGTACCTGCCCGGGGAGGAGCCCTTCATGGCCGCCGAGAAGATCGACAAGATCGGCGTGCAGCTCTACACCGTGCGCGGTGCGATGAAGACCTCGGTGGAGCGCACGCTGAAGGATGTCGCGGACATCGGCTACAAGGAGGTCGAGTTCCACGACTACTTCGGTCGTCCGCCGCGCGCCATCCGCCAGCTGCTCGACCGCAACGGCCTCAAGTCGCCGGCGTGCCATGTCTCGCTCGATTCGCTGCGCACCGGCTGGCATCGCACGCTCACCGACGCAGCCGAAATCGGCCACAAGTGGCTCCTGGTGGCCTACCTCGGCACCAACGACCGGAACTCGATCTCCGCGATCAAGCGCACCGCCGAGCTCTTCAACAAGGCGGGGATGGAAGCCAAGGACTACAAGATCCGCTTTGCCTATCACAACCACGACTTCGAATTCCAGGAAGTCGAGGGGCGCCGCATCTACGACGTGCTGCTCGAGGAGTGCGATCCGAAGTACGTGGACTTCGAGATGGACCTGTACTGGGCCACCAAGGCGGGCGCTTCCCCGCTCGACTACTTCGCCAAGCATCCGGGGCGCTTCCCGCTGGTGCACGTGAAGGATGCCGGACCGGCGCCGGAGCGGAAGATGCTCGAGGTCGGCAAGGGCACCATTGATTGGAAGGCGATCTTCGCCGCGCAGAAGCAGGCGGGCATCAAGCACTTCTTCGTGGAGCACGACAACCCGACCGATCCGATGGCGAGCATTGCCACGTCGTTCCGCTACCTGAAGGCGCTGCGCTTCTGACCTGGGACGCGATCGTCGTCGGCTCCGGGATGTCGGGGGGCTGGGCGGCCAAGGAATTGGCCGAGCGCGGCCTCCGCACCCTGGTGCTGGAGGCCGGGCGGATGATCACGCCCGAGCGCGACTACCTGATGGATGCCCCCGCTTCGGACTTTCCGTATCGCGGCCTCGGCAATCCGAAGGAGACGGCGGAAAAGTTCTTCGTGCAGCGGCGGTCGGTCGGCTTCTCGGAGCAGACCAAGCAGTTCTTCATCGACGACCGCGAACAGCCGTACTCCCTCACGCCCGGGAGCGAGTTCTCCTGGCTGCGGTCGCGGGTGCTGGGCGGTCGGTCGATTCTCTGGGGCCGGATGGCCTTCCGGATGAGCGAGATGGACTTCGCCGCGAATTTGCGCGATGGCGTCGGCGTGGACTGGCCGATTCGCTACGCCGACCTGGCGCCGTGGTACGAGTACGTCGAGCGCTTCGTCGGGGTCTCGGGTGAGGCGCTCGGGCTCGACTACCTCCCCGACTCGCACTTTCTCCCGCCGATGCAGCTCACCTGCGCCGAAGAACAGGTCAAGGCGGGGTTGACCAAGGCGTACGGAGGTCGGCGCATCATGACCATCGGCCGCACGGCCGTGCTCACGGCGCCGATCCACGGCCGCGCCGCCTGCCACTACTGCAACAGCTGCGAGCGGGGCTGCAGCACCTTCTCGTACTTCAACTCGGTGCACGCCACGCTGCCGGCGGCCACGCGCACCGGACGCTGCACCATCCGGCCGCACTCGGTGGTGCACTCGGTGATGTACGACGATCGCACCGGGAAGGCGACGGGGGTGCGCGTCATTGATTCCGAAACGCGCGAGGCGATCGAGTTCAAGGCCAAGGTGGTCTTCCTCTGTGCCTCGGCGCTCGAGTCGGCGCGCATCCTCCTCAACAGCGCCACGCCCGGCCAACCCACCGGACTCGGCAACGCCTCCGACCAACTCGGTCGCAACCTGATGGATCACATCAAGGGAGCGGGCGCGTCGGGCCGAGTCGAGGGACTCGACGACAAGACGGCGTTCGGCAGACGGCCCACCGGCATCTACATCCCGCGCTTCCAGAACCTCGACGCGCGCAGCCATCGCAGCGACTATATCCGCGGCTACGGCTATCAGGGTGGCGCGGGTGGTCGCGGGCCGCTCTGGAGTTCGGCGGCGAGTCGCCCCGGCTTCGGCGCCGATTTCAAGCGGTCGCTCAAGGGGGCGATTGGCGGCTGGAGCTTCGGGCTCAGCGGCTTTGCGGAGTGTCTCCCCAATCCGGAGAACCGGATGGTGATTGACCCGGAGCTGAAGGATGCCTGGGGGATCCCGTCGGTGAAGATCACCGCCAAGTGGGGCGACAACGAGGTGCGGCTGCACCGCGACATGGCGGAGCAGGCGGGGGAGATGCTCGAGGCGTCGGGCGTCAAGAACGTGAGCATCAACCGTGGCACGCCCCCGCCGATGGGGCAGACCAACCACGAGATGGGGAGTGCGCGGATGGGGCGCTCGCCCAAGACGTCGGTGCTCAACGCCTGGAACCAGGTGTGGGACGCGCCGAACGTGTTCGTGACTGATGGTGCCGCGATGGCCTCCTCGAGCTGCGTGAACCCCTCGCTCACCTACATGGCACTCACGGCGCGTGCCGCGGCGTACGCGGTGAGCCGACTCAAGCGGAACGAGCTCTGAATGCTGCGTCGTGACTTTCTTGCCGCCGTGGCCGCCGTGCCCGCCCTGCGGCTCTTCCCCGCTCAGGCCAAGCTGGGCGATATCGGCCTCGCCACCATCACCGTGGCCAAGGCGATGACCGCCGCGCCGGCGGCCACGCTCGCGGCGATCGCCGAGATCGGCTACACGGAGTTGGGGCTGTCGCAGTTGTATGGACACAGCGCCGAGATGCTGGCCACCGAGATGAAGCGCGTCGGCCTCAGGTGTCCGGTGCTACACACGCCGTGGAGCGAGCTCACCGAGGAGAAGTGGCCGGCCGTGATTGCGCGGGCGCAGCTCTTGGGATCGCGCTACATCTTCTGCCCGGCGGTGCCAGCGGCGATGTGGACCACGCGCGCGGGAATCTCCGAGCTGGCGCGGGTCTTCAATCGGGCTGGCGCCGAGGCGCGGCGCGAGGGCGTGATTCTCGGCTTCCACAATCACGCGGCGGAGTTCCTCCCCGTGGACGGCGTGCCGGCGTTCGGTCGCTTCCTCGACGAGACCGACCCGAAGCTGATGCAGATCGAGCTCGACTGCTATTGGGTCACCAAGGCGGGGCACGATCCGGTGGCGTGGTTGCGCCGCTGGCCCGGGCGCACGCCGGCGCTGCACATCAAGGACATGGCGATGGGCGGCGGCTTTGCCGATGTGGGTGCGGGCACCATCGATTGGCCGCGCATCTTCCGCGAGCGGAAGCGCGCCGGCGTGAAGCATTTCCTGGTCGAGCATGATCAGCCGAAGGATGAATTGGCGACGGCTCGGGCGAGCTACGATTACCTGCGAGCGCTTCGGTTCTAGTTGTCATCCTGAGCGAAGCACCCCGAAGGGGTGCGCAGTCGAAGGACCTGCATCGCCATGATACCGGAGAGAGGTCCTTCGACTCCGCCCGCTTCGCGGGCTCCGCTCAGGATGACATGGCTTAAGGCCGCGCCCACGATCTTCACGATTACACGGAGCTCAGCGTTTATGCCCCAATCCCGCCGCACCTTCCTCGCCGCCTCGGCGGCCACCATCGCCGGCGTCGCGCACGCCGATGCCATTCATGCCGCGCCGTCGGTGGCGCCACGGGCGGGTCGATTGAAGCAATCCGTCACCCGCTGGACTTACGGCGGGATGCCCTACGACGACTTCTGCCAGATGCTGGTGAAGCTCGGCTTCGAGGGCGTGGACCTGGTGAACCCGGCCGATTGGGCCACGGTCAAGAAGCACGGGCTGCAGATCTCGACGTCGAACTCCACCACGCGTGGCGACTTCATCAGTCGCGGGCTGAACAATCGCGCCAATCACGAGCTCATCCTCGGCGAGCTGGAGGCGGTGCTCCCGGCCGCGGCCAAGGAAGGGATTCCGAATGTGATCGCGATGTTCGGCAACGCCGGCACCATCAGCACCGAGGATGGCATCGCGGCGTGCGCCGAAGGATTGGCCAAGATCGCGCCGCTGGCGGAGAAGGTGGGCGTGACGGTGATTCTCGAGATGCTCAACTCGCGCGTGGATCATCGCGGCTTCCAGGGGAACACGTCGGCGTTCGGGATCGCGGTGGCCGAGAAGGTCAACTCGCCGCGCGTCCGGCTGCTCTACGACATCTACCACATGCAGATCAGCGAGGGCGACATCATCCGCTCGATCCGCACCAACGGGAAGTACTTCGCGCATTACCACACCGCGGGGAACCCGGGGCGGAACGAGATCGGCAGCGCGCAGGAGCTCAACTACCCGGCCATTGCCAAGGCGATTGCCGACAGTGGCTACACCGGGTGGATTGCGCACGAGTTCTCGCCGCGCGGCGAGAAGGAAGCGGCGCTGACGGAGGCGCGGGAGAGGTGCACGGTTTGATTCGTTGGGATGCCCTTCAGCACGGCACCTTCTTGGGATGCATTCAGCCGCGGCCGTCAGGCCGCGGAGTCATGTGGAGATCCCTCCCGCGTTGCCTCGCACTCATGCTCGGTGCGCTGGCGCTGCTCGCCCCCCCACTCTCCGCCCAAGTCCGCACCGAGTGGTCCGAGCCCGGCATGCGCACCTGTCCCGCTGCCGACAGCGCCATCGGCAAGATGCGGAAGATCGGTCGGCCGCGGGTGCGGCTGCTCTATCTGCCGGACAACGACGCCTCGGTGGTCGTCACGCACCTGCGATCGACCTCGTGGGTGGTGGGGAAGAGTCGGGTCTTGGGGATGGAGGGGCGGATCGCGGTACCGGGCCGTCCGCCGGCGGAGAGGCTCGCCTACGAGTTCGCGTTGATGCTGCTGGACAGCGTGCAGCGCGCGCCGAGCGAGTTGCCGCTGACGCTGGTGCTGAACCGGAAGGACACGCTTCGGGTCACCGACCCGCAGGTGCGGCCCTACCAGGACCAGCCCAAGCTCGGCGGCGTCCCGCTGATTGTGCGCTTCGGCCTCACCATCGACGAGACGCGCCGTCTTGCCGCGGCCGAGGAGGCTGCGGGGATGCTCGGGCCCCATCCGTTCTTCCTGTATGCGTGGGAACTGGTGGATTTGCAGGCGGTGTATCGGGTGGCGCGGTGCGGGGGGACGTGAGGGAGCGTTTCATCTCGTGTCGCCTTGCGCCCCCTCCCCCCGCAAGGCAACTTCGAAGGATGCCTACCACTTCCCGCTTCCGAACCATCCTGATCGCCCTCCTCCTCGGCGTGTCCGCTCCCGCTGCAGCCCAGGAGCACCAGCACGGCCATCAGGGGATGCCCGAACTCAAGCCGATCCCGGCTGGCGCCCTCCACACCGTGGCCGACGTCCAGTTCATGCAAGGGATGATCGCGCACCACGGCCAGGCGATCCACATGTCGAAGCTGGCCGAGACGCGAAGCCGCAACAGCACGCTGATCCGCTTCGCGAAGAAGATCGACCAGTCGCAGGCGTCGGAGATCGCGTTGATGCAGGATTGGTTGATGGATCGCAAGCAGATTGCTCCCGACACCGCCTCGTATCACACCATCACGATGCCGGGAATGCTGACGGTCGAGGAGTTGAAGGAGCTGGCCACGATCACGGGCGCCACGTTCGACCGCCGCTTCCTCGAGTTGATGATCCAGCACCACGAGGGGGCGCTCTCGATGGTGGCCGACCTCTTCAAGTCGAAGGGCGCGGCGCAGGACGTGGACGTGAATGTCTTTGCCAATGACGTGCACCAGGTGCAGACCGCCGAGATTGCGTTGATGCGACAGATGCTGACCACCCTGAAGGGAGAGACTCGATGATCGGATCGTTTCGCCTGTTCGCCACCGCAGCCGCGCTGCTGACGGCCACCACGACCCTCACGGCACAGAGCTACCCCAAGGGCGGCGATCCGCGCGACGGGCTCAAGTCCGGCGTGGCCGATGCCGGTCAGGCGGCCAAGGGGATGCGCCTGCTGGCGACGGCCCCCAAGCCCGCCCCGTTCGATTCGGTGCGCGGACTCACCTTCGTGAATTCCGATCTCGCCTTCCGCGGCAACATGGTCTATCAGGGGAACTTCGCCGGCTTCTCGATCTGGGACGTGAGCAACCCGAGCGCGCCGGTGATGATGTCGGTGGTGCCCTGCATCACCTCGCAGGGCGATCCCTCGATCATCGGCAACCTGCTCTTCGTCTCGGCCGAAGGCGGCGGCAACCGGAACGACTGCGCCAAGGGCGGCGTGCAGACTCCGGCCGACCACATGGCGGGCGTCCGCATCTATGACGTCTCCAATCCGCGCGCGCCACGGCTCGTCAAGAACGTGCAGACCTGCAAGGGCTCGCACACGCACACGGTGATCCCGCATCCGAAGGACAAGGGAATCGTCTACATCTACGTCTCGGGAAGTGGCGGCGTGCGGAAGGAGATGGCGGGATGCGTCGAAGGCACCGACCCGGCCGACGAGACGAACTCGCTCTACCGCCTCGACGTGATCAAGGTGCCGCTCGCCAATCCGGAAGCGGCCGAAGTGGTGACGGGCGCCCGGATCTTCACCGGGATCGGAGGGGCCGCGCGGCGCGGTGGCCGCGAGGCCGCCGCGAGTGGCCCGCGCAACTGCCACGACGTCTCGGCGTATCCGGCGTTCGGGCTCCTCGCGGGGGCCTGCGGGAGTCATGGTTTGCTGGTGGATGTCTCCAACCCGGAGAAGCCGGTGCGCCTCGATGCGGCGGCCGACACCAACTTCTCGCTCTGGCACACCGCCGTCTTCTCGAACGACGGCACCAAGCTCCTCTTCACCGACGAGTGGGGCGGCGGCACGGGCCCGATGTGCCAGGCGACCTCCATGTTGGAGATGGGCGGCAACACCGTCCTCTCCATCGGCAAGGACCGGAAGCTGACGAAGCACGCCTACTTCAAGATCCCCACCGGACAGACGGCGCAGGAGAACTGCGTCTCGCACAACGGCTCACTGATTCCGGTGCCGGGACGCGACATCATGGTGCAGGGCTGGTATCAGGGTGGCGTCAGCGTGCTCGACTTCACCGACCCGAACAAGCCGTTCGAATTGGCCTTCTTCGATCGCGGGCCGATTGATGCGCCGCCGGCCGCAGGCGACACCACGCGGCGTCGTGGCGGGACCATCGGCGGCTCGTGGGGCGCCTACTACTACAACGGCTACGTCTATTCGTCGGAGATGGCGCGCGGTCTCGACATCCTCGAGATGATGCCGACCGATCAGCTGAGCGCCAACGAGCTGGCCGCGGCCAAGCTGGTGATGCTCGACGAGTTCAATCCGCAGAGCCAGCCGAAGATTGTCTGGCCGGCCGCATTCCCGGTGATTCGCAGCTACCTCGATCAACTGGTGCGCGGCAACGGACTCTCGGCCGCACGCACCACCGCGATCGCCAAGGCGCTTGATGCCGCCGAGGCGAAGAGTGGCGCCGCGCGGGCGACGGCGCTGCGCACGCTGGCCGGCCAGGTGGAGAAGGATGTGGCCGGGGCGAGTGACAAGGAGCGGGTGAAGGCGATGGCGGGGGAGATGCGGCGGTTGGCGGCTCTCAAGTAGCAGCGATGCCCCGTCAGCCGCGGCCGTCAGGCCGCGGTGATGCTCGGAAGAATGTCATCCCGAGCGAAGCGAGGGACCCGCGTAGTGCCGCACGGGCGAGCGTCAGCCCATTCGCGGTCACGCAGGTCCCTCGCTTTGCTCGGGATGACGGTTTTCAGGACCTACGACTTACGACCTATGACCTACGACCGCGGCCTGACCCTTCGCTACGCTCAGGGCAGGCTCCCGCGGCTGAAAACGCCTACCGACCGTCCCCTCGCCCCATCAACCGCAACCCCACCTCACCCGTCATCGACGGCGCCGACTCCACGCGCGGCGTCCCGGTGACGGGAGTGCGTACGTCCTGGCTCCGAGTGCCGACGGACTGCCTGGCCCGGGTGATCTGCAGGAACTCGCTCGGCGTCAGGCCCGTAGCATCCTTGAAGCGACGTAGTAGCGAGTTATACGACGTATGCAAGTCTTTGGCAACAGAGGTGATAGACACTTGAGACGGTGCCGCTTCGATGAGCCTGACCGCCTCCGCCACCAGCTGGTCCGGCATCGCCAGCCGCTCGGAAATCCGCAGGAAGGCGTGGTCAAAGACCTTGGCCGCGAAGTCGAGACTGTCGCACTCGCTCAGCTGCCGGGCAATCCGATGCGAGAAGGCGCCGAGGTAGCGGTCGCAGGGGATGGTCCGGCGGAGGATGGTGGCCGCTTCGACGCCGAGGACTTCCCAAGTGGCGCCGGGCTGGAGGCGGATCCCGAAGTACTGCTCTCCCGGGCGGACGGCGATGGTCCGCGGTTCCGGCCAGGGGCCGGTCACGTGGAGGGCAGGGCGGCGGTGCCCACCGATCTGCATCAGGATGGAGGTGGAACCATCGGGCGGAAGCGGGTGCAGCGACGGCGCGCCGTCTCGCACCAGCAACGACCAATACTGGGCAAACCACGGCGCGAGCTGCCGATCGGGTGCCTTGAGGGCCGAATAGAAGGGGGGGAGTTCGGTCATCGGTACCTGAAGTTTCGATAGGTGGGCGCCAAAACTCCACCCTCTGAGTGGTATCGACGCCGTGCCGGGATGACATGAGGAACGAATCGGCGTAATTTCCTGCGTTGCTGTCCCGCAGCGCTTCCGCTCCTCCAACATCTGGTCCCCCATGACCTTCCTCTCGCGACGCGTCGTCTATGACGCGGTGATCGTCGGCTCCGGCGCTGGCGGCGGTATGGCCGCCCACGAGCTCACCAAGGCCGGTGCCAAGGTCCTCATGCTCGAGGCCGGCGGCATGTGGGACAACACCAAGGACTCGAGCATGCTCACCCAGCCGTGGGAGACCCCCCGGCGCGGTGCCAGCACGCCCGATCGTCCCTTCGGTGAACACGACGCCTGCATCGGTGGCTGGAACATCCCGGGCGAGCCGTTCACCACGGCACCAGGGAGCCGCTTCAACTGGTGGCGTGGCCGCATGCTCGGCGGCCGCACCAACCACTGGGGCCGCATCTCGCTCCGCTTCGGTCCCGACGACTTCAAGGGGAAGGACAAGGACGGCCTCGGCGACAACTGGCCGATCTCCTACAACGACATCAAGCCGTACTACGACGAAGTCGACGACCTGGTCGGCATCTTCGGCAGCCGCGAGGGGCTCTACAACCACCCCGACGGCAACTTCCTCCCGGCGCCGAAGCCGCGCTGCTGGGAAACGGTGGTCAAGCGCGCCGCCGACAAGCACAAGGTCACCTGCATTCCGTCGCGGCTCTCGATCCTCACCAAGCCGAAGAACGGCCGCCCCGCCTGCCACTACTGCGGCCAGTGCAACCGCGG
>JANRIW010000022.1:0-213141 GCA_033764505.1 Gemmatimonadales bacterium | reverse complement strand
CGGCGGGGCGGGCGCGCTGGGGGTTAGCGGCGGGCGGCGGGGGCGTCGGGGACGCGCTCGGGGACGGCCTTGAGGATCTCGTCCAGCACCGAGTCGGAGGGGACGTTCTCGGCCTGGGCCTCGAAGTTCAGCATGATGCGGTGCCGCAGCGCCGGCAGGCAGACCTTCTTGACGTCCTCGAAGCTGACGTTGAAGCGGCCCTCGAGCAGCGCCCGCACCTTGCTCGCCAGGACGATCGCCTGGGCCCCGCGGGGGCTAGCGCCGCAGCGGATGTAGCGGTTGGTGCCCGGCTGGGCGAACGCCCCTCCGGGGTGCGTCGCCAGGACGAGGCGGATGGCGTAGTCCTGCACAGGCGGGGCGACGATGACCTCGCGGATGAGGGCCTGGTAGCGGCGGATGTCGTCGCCGGTGAGGACCTTCTCGACGGTGGGCCACTCGTTGCGTGTGGTGCGGTCGATGATGGTCGCCATCTCCTCGCGGCCGGAGTACTGGACGACGAGCTTGAAGAAGAAGCGGTCGAGTTGGGCCTCGGGCAGGGGGTAGGTGCCCTCCTGCTCCAGCGGGTTCTGCGTCGCCATGACGAAGAACGGCTCCTTGAGGCGGTGGACCGTGCCGGCGACGGTGACGGAGTGCTCCTGCATCGCCTCGAGCATGGCCGACTGCGTCTTGGGGGTGGCGCGGTTGATCTCGTCGGCGAGGACGATCTGGGCGAAGATGGGACCCCGACGCACGGTGAAGGCCGAGCTCTGCGCCTCGTAGATCATCGTGCCGACCACGTCGGCCGGCAGCAGGTCCGGCGTGAACTGGATCCGCGAGAAGGAGGAGTGCAGCACGTCGGCGAGGGTGCGCACCGTCAGCGTCTTCGCGAGCCCGGGCACGCCCTCCAACAGCACGTGGCCTCCGGTGAGGAGGCCGATGAGCAGTCGTTCCACCATCACATCTTGCCCGACGACGCGCTTCCGCACCTCGGCGAGCACCGCTTGCACCGGAAAGGTCACTCAGTCCTCCTCAGGGGTCATCCCGATGGCGCGATAGATGCCGCGTTCCTCTTGCGGGGTCAGCGGGCGCCATTCGCCGGGGGCGAGGTCGCCGAGACGGACCGGCCCGTAGGCGACGCGCGCGAGGCGATCCACCTTGCCGCCCATCGCCTCGACCCACCGACGCACGATACGATTGCGCCCCTCGCTCAGTGTCACCTCAAGGACGCTGCGCCCCTCCTTCCCTGCACGCACCCGCACGCGCGAGGGCTGGACCACGCGATTGTCCACGGTCACGCGCTCGTTGGCCATGCGCTCGAGCTCGGCCGTGTCGAGGCCGTGCACCAGGGCGATGTAGCTGCGCGGCACGCGGTACTTGGGGTGCGTCAACCGGTGGACGGCATCGCCATCGGTGGTGAGCAGCAGCAGCCCCGTGGTGGCCACGTCGAGCCGGCCGACGTAGGTCATCCCGGCGCTGTCGGGGAGCAGGTCGAAGACCGTCTTGCGGCCCTGCTCGTCGTCGGCGGTGGTGACCACGCCGATCGGCTTGTGAAAGGCGATCCACCGCTTGACCGCGAGCGTGATCACGCTGCGACCCACGGTGACCCGGTCCTTCCCCGGCGTGACCGAACTGCCGAGCGAGGCCGTCTTTCCGTTGACCTTCACCTTGCCATCGGTGATCAGCACCTCGGCCTGACGGCGCGAGGCGACACCCGCGCGCGCGAGGTAGCGCTGCAGCCGCATCGGTTCGGTGCTCATCCTTCTTCCACGGACGCGAGCGCCCCGACATCATCCAGCGGCAGTTCCGGCCGATGGGGTTGCAGGGCGATGGTCAGTTCCTCGGCGCGCGGGAGGTCGGCGAGATCGTTGAGACCCAGCAGCTCGAGGAAGAGCGGCGTGGTGCCGTAGAGGAGCGGGCGACCGAGTCCCTCGCTGCGCCCCACCACCTCGATCAGCCCGCGCTCCTGCAGCGTGCGCAACACGCCGCCGGCATTCACGCCGCGGATCTCCTCGATCTCGGCGCGACCGACCGG
Source organism: Gemmatimonadales bacterium (assembly GCA_033764505.1). Classification (GTDB taxonomy): domain Bacteria; phylum Gemmatimonadota; class Gemmatimonadetes; order Gemmatimonadales; family GWC2-71-9; genus Palsa-1233. The sequence goes on along the minus strand of JANRIW010000022.1, from coordinate 211,130 downwards.
TTGGCGATAGGCGATCGTGGCAAGCGTCTCCAGCGTGGCCGGCGACAGTCGCGGCTGACGCTGCATGGCCTGGGCGCGCTCGACGGCGGCGGCGAAGGTCGCACGCGTCAGGATCTGGTAGCCCCCGGCGAGTTCGACGATCTCGATGCTGTGACCGTCGAAGTCGTAATGCTCGCGCAGCTGGTCCAGCGCCGTGCGGACCTCGGCGGGCGACGCCTCCGACTCCAGCCCCTCCAGCTCGTCGAGCGTGAGGGGACGGTTGGCCGCGAAGAGCGCGGCCTCAAGCAGTTGCGACAGCGGGTTCAGCGAGCTCACGGGCCACCACCAACGGGGCAAAGGGAATGTCCTGGCGCACGCGGACCACGCCGCGCTTGGCCAGTTCCAGGATCGCGAGGAGCGTGGAGAGCACCTCGACAATGGTCGGCGCCGGCCCGAAGGCCTCGCGCCAGTCGAATTCTTCCTGCGTGGCGAGCAGCGCCTCGATGCGGAGCACGGCCGACTCGACATCCAGCGGCCGCGCCACCACGCTGTGCAACATCGGTGACGGGATGTTGGTCACCACCCGCTCGACCGCGGTCAGCAAGTCGAGCAGGTCGACCGTGATCGGCAGCGGCGCCGGGGCCGGCGGCGGCGGGGGGAGGAAGCCGCGGGCAAAGCGCTGGGCACGACGCTCCGCCTGCCGTGCCATCCAGAGCGCGATCTCCTTGATCTGCTGGTACTCGAGCAGCCGGCGCACGAGTTCGGCCCGCGGATCCTCCCACCCCTCCTCGTCGCCATGTCGCGGCAGGAGGAGCTGCGCCTTGAGGCGGATCAATCGGCCGGCCATTTCCAGATAGTCGGCGGCCTGATTGAGACCCAGCGCGTGGATGGCCTTGAGGAACTGGTCGGCGATGCGGGCCACCGGAATGTCGGCGATGTCGATCTGCTCTTCGCGCACCAGGTGCAGGAGCAGGTCGAGCGGTCCCGAGAATCCCTCGAGGTCGACCACGAAGCCGAGTTCCGGCGGCGACCCCGCCCCGAGGGGCTGCAGTGCGTCTGTCATGACTGAAAGATGTTCCAGCCGTCACCCACGGCGAAGGGGACGGCCAGATTCAGCAGCTGGTTGAAGCCCCACCACGCCGGCTGCATCAACCACCCGAGGACGGGCCGGAGCAGAAACATGAAGGCGAAGAGGATCAGGAACCCGAAGCGGTCGAGCGCCCGGTACTGCGCGCCCAAGGCCGGCGGGAGCGCGTGGTAGAGCAATCGCGAGCCGTCGAGCGGCGGGATCGGGATCAGGTTGAAGACGCCGAGGATCAGGTTCAGGAAGATGCCCCAGACCAGCATGCGCTGGGCCGCATCGACCGTGGAGGTCCCGGCGCCGCCCAGGAGGTCGTGGGCCACCCCGAGGCCGACGAACAGCGCGGTCAGGGCCAGGGCGATCACGAAATTGGTGACCACGCCGGCGCTCGACACGATCAGGTCGCCGCGGCGGTAATTCCGGAAGTTGCGCGGGGTGATCGGGACCGGGCGGGCCCCACCAAAGGTGAACTGCCCCGAGGAGAGCACCCAGAGCGCCACCGGGACCAGGAGGGTCATCACCGGGTCGATGTGCGGCAACGGGTTGAAGGTCAGCCGCCCCAGCTTGTAGGCCGTGTCGTCCCCCTGCCTGAGCGCCGCCCAGCCATGCGCCACCTCATGCGCCACGAGGGCGAAGAGGAGCATGGGAAGGGCGAGAAGCAGGTCACTCAGCAGGGCGCGTTCCTCGGGAGGGAAGAGGGCGTAAGGTAGCGCGGGACGGGGGGTTGGGTCAAAGCCGGACCCCTCCCTCCCCCTTGCCACGCCGAGGGCCATCGGCTATTCTGCTTGGCTAGCCGGGCCATGGTGTGCCCGAGATCCAGGAACCGATCGGCCATTTTCAGGGGAAGCCCGTGCCGCGCATCAAGTCCGCCAAGAAGCGCATGCGTCAGACCAAGGTCCGCACTGCCGCCAACAAGACCCAGCGGAGCGCGCTGCGCACGGCCGTGAAGAAGGTCCGCACCGCCGCCACGCCGACCGAAGCCGCCGAGGCGCTCAAGGGTGCCGAGTCGCTGCTCGATCGGGCCGGCCGCAAGAACCTCGTGCACCGGAACACCGCCGCGCGGACCAAGAGCCGCCTGGCCAAGGCTGCGAACAAGGCCGCCAAGGCCTAGTTCCCCGCTCCGCCGGTATCGCAAACCCCCGCCAGGCACTGCCCGGCGGGGGTTCGTGTTTGGGGGCGTCCGGGTCCTGCCTCAGCCGACGTTCAGCTCCGCCCCGCACTTCTCGCAGTACCACTCCGACGACTTGTTCATCGCGCCACACTCGGCGCAGCGCAGCGTCCGGCCGGCCACCACGGCGGAGGGCTCCGGCGTCGGGCCCGTGGCCACGATGTCCTCCTCGAACATCGGTCCGCGGGTGACCGGCGCCGGGGTCGGCGTCGGGGAGGGCGGGGCTGGGCGCTGCGGCTCCGACACCGGGGTGAAGCGAGCCGGGACTTCGGCGGGCATGCCGAACGAGGGGATCGAGCGGTCGGCATCGGCCGGCATCCCGGTCCCGGGACGGAACGACAGCGGACCGCGCTCATCGACCGGCGTCGGCGCCCCGGGCGACGGCGTGTCCTCGACCAGCTCGATGTCGAGTTCCGACAAGTCCGCCGGGCCGTCGAAGATCGCAAGCAGCTGTTCGTCGATCTCGTCGTCGATCTCGCCCTCGAGGATTGTCTCCTCCACTTCGACCGTCGCCTCGGTCACCTGCACGACGGCGGGCTCTTCTGTCTCAGGGGTGTCGGCCGAGGAGGTCGCCACGGTCTCGGCGACGACCACCTGCGCCGGGGCGACGATCTGCGCGAGGGCATCCTCCAGCTTGCGCACCCGTTCGGAGACGGCGCCAAGTGCCCGCTCGTGGCGCTCGATGTCGGCTGCGTGGCGCGTCCGCTCGCCCTCGAAGCGGGAGCGATCGTATTCGCCGACGAGGTGCCTGAGCTCCGCTTCCGCAAGCGCGTCGCGGGCGGTCGAGGCATTGGCCGCCGCGGCATCGCGCTCCGCCCGTTCATCGGCGAGCTTCGCCGCGATCGCGTCGCCATGCCCCTGAAGCTGCTGATTGACGCCTTCGAGGCGGAGTTGATAGTCGCGACGGACGCGTTCCCGCACCGCCGACGGCACGGCACTGTCGGCGGCATCGAGCTTCGCCAGCCAGCCGAGGACGGCACCGCGCTCACCGAGCAGCGCTTCGACGTCGGCGAGATTCGAGGGAGTGGTCATGAGGCGCCGAGGGAAAAGGTCATGACGTGGAAGCTAGTGACCACGCGAGAAAGTGGAAACCGGAGCGGCAGGCACCGGCCTACCCTCGAGTATCGGATGTGTCGCCGCGAAATCGACGGGTGCCCCGCCCCGCTAGGCCGCGAAGACCACCCGCCCACCAACCAGCGTCATCCGGACGACCCCAGGCAGCGTTTCACCAGCCCAGGGGGTGTTGCGGGAGCGTGAGCGGATCCGCGCCGGGTCCACCGTCCACTGCGCCGAGGGATCGAAGGCGACGATGTCGGCGACGCCACCAACGCGGAGCGTGCCCCCGGGGAGGTGCCAGAGCCGCGCCGGGGCGCAGCTCATCCGCTCGATGAGCGTCGGCAGGGTGAGCACGCCGCCCTGGACCAGTTCGCGCAGCCCGAGCGAGAGCGCCGTCTCGAGCCCGATGATGCCGTTCGGGGCGTCGTCGAATTCGCGCTCCTTGGCATCGTAGGTGTGGGGCGCGTGATCGGTGGCGATGCAGTCGATGGTGCCATCGGAAAGCGCCGCACGGATCGCGGCCCGATCGGCGTCCTCGCGCAGCGGCGGATTCATCTTCGCGTTGGTGTCGTAGTCGCCGACCCGCTCGTGCGTGAGCGTATAGTGGTGCGGCGCCGCCTCGGCCGTCACCGAGAGCCCCTGCTCCTTGGCACGACGAATGAGGTCGACCGAACCGCGCGTGCTCATGTGGCAGAGGTGCACGTGGCCGCCGGTGAGGCCGGCGAGGATGCAGTCGCGCGCGACGTGAATCTCCTCGGCTGCCGAGGGAATGCCCTTGAGGCCGAGTCGGGTGGCCACGATCCCCTCATGCATCGCGCCACCGATGGCGAGCGGCGTGTCCTCGCAGTGATCGGCCACGGGGATGTCGAAGGTCCGGGCGTACTCGAGCGCCGTGCGCATGAGTTGCGACGACATGACCGGGTGTCCGTCGTCGCTCACGGCGACGGCACCAGCAGCGACCATCTCGCCGAACTCGGCGAGCCGCTCACCCTTCTGGCCCACGGAGATGCAACCGATCGGGAAGACGCGCGCCAACCCCGCGGCCTCGCCTCGCGACTTCACGAAGCCGACGGCCGACTGGTTGTCGATCACGGGATCGGTGTTCGGCATGGCACAGATGCCGGTGAATCCGCCCGCCACGGCGCTCGCCGCACCCGTCGCAATGGTCTCCCGCTCTTCCTGGCCCGGCTCACGAAGATGCACGTGCACGTCGATGAGTCCGGGGGCGATGATCCACCCCGCGGCGTCCACCACCTGTGCACCATCGGGGGTGCCGATGTCGCGACCGATGGCGGCAATGGTGCCGTCGAGTACGAGGAGGTCCGAGACCTCGTCGAGGCCCTGCGAGGGATCCACGACGCGACCGCCGCGGAAGAGAATCGGAGCGGTCATGCGGCCTCGCCCCCGCCAGCGCCCCATTCAGGCGAACCGCCGGCGAGCAGGTAGAGCACGGCCATCCGAACGGCGACGCCGTTGGTGACCTGCGGAAGAATGACGGAATGCTGGCCGTCGGCGACGTCGGAGTCGATCTCGACGCCGCGGTTCATCGGCCCGGGATGCAGGATGAGCAGGTCCTTCGGCGCGCGCGCCAGCTTCTCGCTGGTCACGCCGAAGACCCGGTTGTACTCGCGGAGCGACGGGATGAAGCCCGACGTCATCCGCTCGAGCTGGAGCCGGAGCACGTTCAGCGCATCGGCCCATTCGATCGCTTCCTCGACACGACGAAAGACGCGCACGCCGAGCGCCTCGACATCGCGCGGCAACAGGGTGGCCGGTCCGCAGACCGCCACTTCCGCCCCGAGTCGCGTGAGCCCCCAGATGTTGCTGCGCGCCACGCGCGAATGGAGCACGTCGCCCACGATGCACACCTTCAGCCCCTCGATCTTGCCGAAGCGGTCGCGCAGGGTGAGGAGGTCGAGCAGGCCCTGCGTCGGATGCTCGTGCATCCCATCGCCCGCGTTGATCACGTTGGAGCGAATGCGGTCACCGAGGAATTTCGCCGCGCCGGAGGACGCGTGCCGGATCACGACCATGTCGATCCGCATCGCCTCGAGGTTGCGTGCCGTGTCCACCAGCGTCTCGCCCTTGGAGACCGAGGACCCGGAGGCCGCGACGTTGACCGTGTCGGCCGAGAGGCGCTTTTCGGCGAACTCGAACGAGATCCGCGTCCGCGTGGAGGCCTCGAAGAAGAGGTTGACGATCGTCTTGCCGCGCAACGCCGGCACCTTCTTGATCTGGCGCTCCGAGACCTCCTTGAACGGCTCGGCGGTGTCGAGGATCGCGGTGATCTGCTCCCGCGACAGGTGCTCGAGTCCGACCAGGTCCTTCCCCAGCGCGCCGCTCGTCATGCCGCCCCTCCGCGCACGAGGTCCACCGCGTCTGTGCCGTCGCGCTCGCTGACCGAGACGCCGACGTGATCCGTCGGCATCGTGGTCACCGTGATGCCGACCACGTCGGCCGCGATCGGCAACTCGCGGCCACCGCGGTCGACCAGCACCGCCAGCAGCACGCGGCGAGGGCGGCCGAAGTCGGCGATCTCGTCGAGGGCGGCCCGCACGGTCCGGCCGGTGTACAGCACGTCGTCGACGATGACCACCGTCGCCCCGTCGAGCGCCTGGGGCAGGCGCGTCTCGTGCACCACGGGGCGCTGCCCGATCGCCTGGAGGTCGTCGCGATAGAGGGTGATGTCGAGGGTGCCACGGAGGAGGGGCCGGCCGAGCTGGGCTTCGATCAGCGGCGCCAATCGCTCGGCGAGCTCAACCCCGCGGCGCTGAATGCCGACCAGGGCGACGCTGCTGGCATCGGCGGTCCGCTCGACCAGTTCCGACGCCATCCGCGCGAGTACACGTCCCATGGCGGGGGCGTCGAGAAGGCGGGAAGAGGTGGGCATCGGAGACGGAAGATAATCCTCCTCCCCTTCGCCGACCACGCTCACTCCGTCGGGACCTCCAGGGCTGCGGCCAGCGCCGCCGCCCCCCGACTCCGGATGACCTCGCGGTAGAAGTGGAACGACTGCTTGGGGGTCCGGGCGAGCGTGCCGAAGTCCACGTGGATCAACCCGAAGCGGCGAGCCAGTCCATGGGCCCACTCGAAGTTGTCCAGCAGCGACCAGACGAAGTAACCACGCAGCTTCACGCCGGCGGCGATGGCCGCATGGGCGGCCTGGATGTGGCTTCGGAGGTAGGCCACGCGATCGGCATCGGCGACCACGCCGTCCGTGGGAGCCGGATCGTCGTAGGCGGCGCCATTCTCGGTCACCACGAGCGGGATGTCGCCGTAGCGATCGGTGAGCTCGAGCAGCGTCAGCGTGAGGCCCCTCGGCACGACTTCCCAGTCCATCGCGGTGTGGGACGCGGTCTCGACCCGGACGCGGGCCTCTTCCACTGGCGGATTGGCCGGGTCATGCCGGACCATGACTCTCGTGTAGTAGTTGATCCCGACGAAATCGATCGGCTCGGCGATGCGCGCAAAGTCGCGGGGGTCGGGATGATGCCAGTGCTCACCGAGGAGCGCTGGCAACGCATCAGGGTAGCGTCCGAGCAGGATCGGATCGAGGAACATCTGGTCGAAGTAGACGTTGCCTCGGTGCGCGGCTGCCTGATCCGCGGGCGTCGAAGTCGCCGGCTCGCGCGGCTCGATGTTCACCACGATGCCGATCTCGTTGACCCCCTCGATCCGGGCGGCGCGCACCGCCTGCCCGTGCGCGAGGAGCAGGTGGTGGACCACCCGTGGCACGGCCGACAGGTTGCGATGTCCAGGTGCGCCGGTTCCCCGGAAGTAGCCGCGATCGGCGATGATCCGGGGCTCGTTCAGGGTGGCCCAGGAGGCGACCCGGTCGCCGAAATGCCGAAAGCAGAACGTCGCATACTCGGTGAACCAGTCCGGGCTGTCCTCGTGCAGCCACCCGCCGTGGTCGTCGAGTGCGGCGGGGAGATCCCAGTGGTAGAGCGTGGCCCACGGGGCGATGCCGGCTTCGAGCAGTCCGTCCAGCAGGCGGTCATAGAAGGCGAGGCCGGCCGGGTTCACGCGACCGATCCCTTCCGGAAAGATCCGGCCCCAGGCAATCGAAAAGCGATACGCCGGCAGACCGAGCTCGCGCATCAGCGCGATGTCCTCGGGCCAGCGATGGTAGTGATCGCAGGCGATGTCGCCTGTCGTGCCATCGGCGATCGTGCCGGGTGTGTGGGCGAAACGGTGCCAGATCGAAACACCGGCGCCGTCGGCGAGGGGATGTCCTTCGATCTGGTAGGCCGAGGTGGCAGCGCCCCAGACGAAATCGGGCGGGAATGTGGTCAACCGAGTCATCAGTCATGATAACCCGGTTCGGGACGGCGGCGATGCTACGCGAGCCGTTCCAGCGCCGAGAGTTCACGGCGGCGTGACCGCAGCGTCCACGCGTGCATCCCGATCGGGATCAACCCCGCGTCGGCGAAGAGCCGGCGATAGGTGCTGGCGCGCCGGGCCTGAAAGCCGTGGTGATCGCCCTCACTGGCGTCCTCGGCGGTGAAGCAGGGAAGAAATGCCACACCGCCAATCAACGGCACCAGCTCGGCGATGGCACGCCGGAGGTTGGGTGTCGGCAGGTAATGCAGCACATCGGCCGCCACGACGAGATCGAACGGTCCGTCGAGACCGAGTTCGCCGAGCGTCTCGAGGGTGCCGAGACGAATGTTTCGCGTCCGACCATGCCGGGCGACCGCCCATTCACTGCTGTCCACGCCGGCATAGCGCGCACGCGGACGGAGGCGGTGAAGGAGCGGTTGCCACCGCCCTTCCCCCGCCCCCGCGTCGAGCACCGAGCGAAGCGGCCGACAGAGCAGTTGCTCGGTCACGGCCACCGCGAAGTGCACATGTCTGGCCAGATCGGCTCGCGACCCGACGGCGTGCGCCGGGTCACGATACCACCGATCGAAATACGCCTCATCGTACCGCTTGGTCGGACTCACGGGCGGCGTTCACCGCCCTCCTTGTCCTCGATGACCTCGAAGCCGAAGGGCGAGCCGCCGGCCATCCCGGCCTTCCGCTCGACCCGGAGCGTCTGCTTGGAAATGGTGCCGCCGACGCGCACGATCACGAGGTAGTCGCCCGGCTGCGCCGTCCCGCCACCGCCGCCGCCGAACCCGCCACCACCGCCACCCTGACCGCCGGCGCCGGGGAGCTGAATCAATCCGGCCACGGTCCGCGCCAGCGTGCTGTCGGCACCGGCCGCCTGGGCGATGACGCCAGCAATCCCGCCGGCACCACGGCCACCGCCACCACCACCGCCGCCACCACCGCCACCCTCACCCGGCCGCTCATTCCAGGTCGGCACACCGCCACCGCCGGCGCCACGGCCACCCCCACCGGGGCCACCTGCCCCGCCCGCCCCACGCCCGCCCGCACCAAGCGCGGCGGTCGGGTTCTGGACCAGACGGCGCACTCGCGCCAGCGCGGCGCTATCGGCACCGGTCTTCTTGAGCGAATCAAAGACGGCGTCCACGCGACGGAGCGCGAGGATCGAATCACGGCGCTGCGACGGCGTCTGCGCGCGCGGAGCGGCCGGCGGAGCGGCCACCGCAAAGTTCCAGTTCACGCGGTGGGTTCCCGCGGCGCCCGGGCCAGTCAACCGGCTCACGGTATCGCCCGCCACGTTCACGATCAGGATCGCGGCAGACGACGCGGCCGCCGACGGCGCCACGCGATAGAGGATCTCGGCGCCATACGCCGGTGAGGGCGCGGAGAAGATCGCCTGCCCGGTGGACTCGCCGTTCATCGGTGCCTGGTAGTACTGCACCGCGGTCTTCGGCTTGAACGCCACCACCGACTGCGCCATCGCGCTGTCGCTCATCTGCGGGATCGCGGCAACATCCACGATCCAGATGGACCGGCCGTGCGTCCCGGCGATGAGCTCGCGATCACGCGGATGGACCTTGAGATCGTGCACGGGAACCGTCGGCAGGCCCGCCATGAACTTCTGCCACGTGCCACCCTTGTTGAGCGACAGATAGACCCCGACATCGGTGCCGAGGTACAGCACGTTGTGGTTGGCCGGGTCCTCGCGCACCACGTGCACGAAGTCGGGACCACCCGTCGGCAGATTCGCCGCGATCGAGGTGAAGCGCTTCCCCATGTCCCGCGTCATGTACACGTACGGAGTGAAGTCGCCGTTCCGGTGATTGTCGTACGTCACGTAGAACGTGTTGCTGTCCGCGTACGACGGCTCGATCCGCGAGACATAGGTCCCGGCCGGAACACCGGGGACGCGAGCCGTGAGCTCTTCCCACGTCGCGCCATCGTTGCGCGTCAGCCAGAGACGGCCATCGTCGGTGCCGGCATAGAGCAGCCCGGGCCGCACGTAGGATTCGGCCAGGGACACGATGGTCCCGTACGTCTCGGCACCGGTCGCATCGGGCGTGATCCCGCCAGTGGTGCGCGTGGACACGCGAATCTTCATGCTGTCGGCGTAGCTGAGATCGGGCGAGATCGGGTACATCCCGTCGCCCCGATTGACCGACTTCATCACCCGGTTCGAGCCCGCGTAGAACGTGCTGGCGTTGTGCGGGGAGAGGATGTAGGGCGTGTTCCAGTTCCAGCGCAACGTGAGGGCGGCCGAGTCGGCGGCGATCATCGCGTTGATCTCGGCGATGCGCTGACGCGTGGCCTTGGACTGCGCCGTCGGGCTCTCTTCGAGCACGGCGATGGTGTCGCGCCACGCCGCGGCGCGCGGGCGCCAGTTCGGCTTGGGCAGCCCGGACCGCTCACCCGTGGCCAGGTTGAGCCGGGACATCGCGCCGCCCTGCGAGGTGCCGTAGATCACGTTCGGGTCGGTCGGATCCTGCTGCGTCACGAACCCGTCGCCACCGTTGAAGGTGAACCACATCGAGTTGGTGATAGCGCCCTGCCGGCGACGGCTCGGCCCGCACCAGGAGCCGTTGTCCTGCAGGCCGCCGCAGACGTTGTAGGGCGTGGCGAAGTCGAACGACACGGCGTAGAACTGGCCGATGGCAAAGGTGTTGGGGAACCACCAATTGCCGCCCTTGTCGAAGGTGATGCCGATGCCGCCGTCATTGCCGACGATGATCCGGTTCGCGTCGTTCGGGTCGAGCCACATCGCGTGATGGTCCACGTGCAAGCCGACCGTGGTCTGGCGCACCGTCTTGCCGCCGTCGGTCGAGAAGTTCACCGGCGTGGACGACCAGTACACGCGGTTCGCATCCTTCACGTCCACGCGCACCTGCGAGTAGTAGAACGGCCGGACGTTGTTCGGCGCCATGAAGGTCCAGGTCGCGCCACCATCGGCCGAGCGGTACAAGCCCGAGGGGCGAGTGGCCGGCGTGCCGACACCCGGCTTCCCCTTCGGATTCGCAGCCGTGTCGGCCTCGACCAGCGCGTACACCACCTTGGCATCGCTCGGCGCGATCGCCAGGCCGATGCGACCCTTCATCGTCGCCGGGAAGCCGCCGCCCTGCACTTCGGTCCACGTCTCGCCGCCGTCGGTGCTCTTCCACAGCGCACTGCCCGGGCCGCCGCTCTTGAGGAAGTACGGACCGCGCACGCGCTCATAGCTCGAGGCGAAGAGGATGTTCGGGTTGGTCGGGTCGATGACCATGTCGACGAAGCCGGCCTTGTCGCTGATGAACTTCACCAGCCGCCAGGTCTGGCCGCCGTCGGTGGTCTTGTAGAGACCGCGCTCGGGGTTGCTGTTCCAGATGGCGCCGAGGGCAGCGACCCAGACGATGTTCGGGTTGGTCGGGTGGACGATGATGCGGCCGATCGCCTGGGTCTTCTCCAGACCCATGAGCTTCCAGGTCAGCCCGCCGTCCATCGACTTGTAGATCCCCTGCCCAGGTGAAATCGAGTTGCGGGAGTCGTCTTCGCCGGTTCCGGCCCAGATCTGCATGCTGTCGCTGGGGGCAATCGCGAGGTCACCCATCGAGACCACGCGCTCGTTGGTGAACAGCGGGCGGAAGGTCACGCCACCATTGGTGGTCTTCCAGATCCCGCCGGCGACCGAGGCCACGTAGAAGGTCCGGGAGGGTGAGGGCAGTCCCTCGACGTCGGTCACGCGCCCCATCATGTTGGCCGGGCCGATCTCGCGCCAGCGATGCGTGGCGACGGTGGCCGAATCGAGCGGCGTGGAGAGCTGGGCGGACACGGGGCCGGCGACCCCGAGCAACAGGCAGGTGGCAGCGGCGCGGACGTGGAAACGTCGCATCAGGCGGTCTCATGGCTGGAGGGAAGCGTCGGTCAGGAGTCCGACAGCCCCCATACGCAGTGGGGGCCCACAAGGTTGACGCCAGAACGCCCCCTTGGGAAGGGGGCGTCCGGGCCAACGCTGGAGGGCGAGCGGGCTACTTCGGCGTGGCGAGCTCTGCGATGGCGATCGCCCGGGCCACGACTTCCTGTTGCCCGACCCGCGGCAGCCCCATCCTGGCGTTGGGGTCCTTCATGTCGGGACGGGCCGCCATCATCGCGCGGTATGCCGAATCTGCCGTCTGAGCCCAGGCCACCGTCAACGAATCCCCATGCACGGCGAGGACCGGATACGCGGCGGCAGTCTGGCCATCGCTGAGGGTGACCACGCGCCCGAAGGCCGCCCCGCCATCACTGGACGCACGCAGCAGGATTCCCGGGCGGGCCTGCTTGCCATCGTCCCACACCACCACCACGGTCCCACCCTCCGACAGGGCCAGCTGCACGTGCGCCGGGGCGGACCGTTGGGCGGTGTCGATCGGCTGGGCGCGCCAGGTTGCCCCGTGATCGGATGAGCGCGCGTACCAGACCCCAGCCGCTCCCGCCTTGCCGGTCCACCAGGCGATGTGCACCGCACCATCCGTCCCGACGCGCATCGACGGACCGGCATGCGGGCACCCGTCAAAGACCCACCCATCATCGCGTGGCTTGACCGGCGCAGCCCACGTGGTGCCGCCATCACGCGAGGCGATCACGGCGATGTCGCGGACCTCGCCGTCGAAGATCTTGCGCCACGCAGCGTACAGGGTGCCCTCGCCATCGAGCGCCAGCGCGGTGCGGCAACACGGGCAGGTGGGTGCCTCATGGATCGCCCGTCCGGTGTCCCATGTGCGCCCACCATCCGTCGAGGCGCGCAGCCAGACCGCCGAGGCCCCGCGCACATTGCTCAACCACGCGGCATACACTCGCCCGTCCGGCCCGGCGAGGAGCGAATGGAAGTTGTGGGACCCGAAGGCCTCGCCTTCATTCACGGAGACGGGCTCGCTCCACGTGGCACCAGCGTCATCACTCCGCGCGAATCGCAACGCGCTCCTCGGGAAGCGCCCCTCCCCCTCCTTGCCGACCGTGTAGAGGGCATACACGACACCAGCCCCACCCGAGGCGACGACCGGCGGCGCCTCGCCATGCGGCTCGATGCCCCCGAGCGGATCCACGAGCGACGACGTGATCACGCCACGCGGGCCCTCACTGCGCAGGTGCAGGACACCGTCGGTCCCGCCATCGACCGCTGCCACCCACGACAGGAGTCGTGTGCCGTCATCGGCCACGGCAAACATCGGCGTCGCACCATTCGTCGTCGCCGCGGAGACGACGACCGGAGGCGGCGCCTCCAAAACCGGCACGGCCCCGCGGTCCGAGCATGCGGCGCAGCCCGCGAGCAGCATCGACCACCGCCCCCGGCCGCTCATCGCTGCCCCAAGGCGTGCAAGGTCACCCCAGCGGCGAGGTAGCGACCCGCCCCCGCAGCATAGAACCGACCATTCGCGGCATTCAGCGTCGTGTTCGCGATGTAGCGCGCGTCGAAGAGGTTCTCGACGTTCAGGAAGAGCGTCTGTCCCTGCAGCTTCCACGTGGCACTGAGATGCACCAGGCCCCAACTGTCGACCTGGCCGAAGGGAACCTGCGTGATGGTGGGGTTCGCACCGAAGCCGCGGACATAGACCGTCCCGGATTCGGTGTTGGCGTTGTCAACGAAGAGCCGGCTCTGCCATTCCCCCGTCACGCCAAGCTGCACGCCGCGCACGGGACGGACGCGAAACTCGGCGGCCACCCGATGGCGGGGAACGCCGGGGAGTGCATTCCCCGCGAAGTCGGTGACGACCGGCTGGCCGTTCGGCCCGGTGACCGTGCCGGTGAACTCCTGCAGCAGGAAATCCGAGTATGTGTACGACGCACCGAGGTCCACCGAGGAGCTGAGGTAGCCGGTGGCCGCCAACTCGAGACCGGTGTGCCGCGAGCGACCGGCATTGTCGTAGACCGTCACGCTCTGGTTGGTTCCCGCGACCACGGCATTGCGCGGGAGGATCTCGCCGGTGACCTGTTGGCGATAGATGGAGGCATCGAGGAACAGCCGCGTGCCGACCAGCGACTTCACGCCGACCTCGTAGTTCCAGAGTCGCTTCGGTCCGAGGTTCGGATTGAAGCCGGCCGCCGGGTCGGCGGTCGCGGTGATCTCGCCGAGCGTGGGGACATCGAAACCGCGTGCAACGGAGGCATACACCGAGGCATCACCGCCGAGGCGATAGGAAAGCGTCCCCTTCGGCGAGAACTGGGTGAAGCTCGGCGCGGCGGACTTGGCCGGTGCGAGATGGTCGGTCACGCCGTATTCGACGCGATCCCAACGACCACCCAATGAGAAGGAGAGCGCCGAGCCGAGGCGACCCTCCAGTTGCCCGAAGGTGCCGACATTGGGCACGTCGTTGCGCTGCCCCACCGTCTGAACGCCGCGGCTGCCGCCCACGTTGGCGAAGCGATCCGAGGAACCATAGAGCACGTCGTAATCGGCGCCGGTCGTGAGGCGCCAGCCGCGTTCCACCGACGACAGCGGCACGGCGACCCTCGCCCCCAGTTGCGCCCGGTGCAGGTTCTGGTCGATCACCTGGAAGATCGGGTGGTCGAGCTCGCGGCCCCCGTAGAAGCCATAAGCGGCCACGGTCGCGGCGCGACCGGCCAGTGTCACACCCTGATCCAGCTTCAGTCCCGCGCGCCAGCGGACATCGCGCCGGCCGTACTTGTTGGCGACCGTCGCCGGCTCGGCGGCGAAGGGCGCGGTGGCAAACTCGGTTTCCGTCAGCGCACCGGGGATCGTCATGTCGAGATCCGAGGTGCTCGCCTCGAGGGTGAGCCGCGTGCGCGCCGCGGCATTCCATTCTCCGCGCAGATTCAGCCGCTTCATCAGGTTGGTGTTGTTGCGGCGAAATCCGTCGCTCTCCGTCCAGGTGCCGGAGAGATAGCCGCCGAGCGTGCCGTCGCGCGTCACGCCGCCGATGGTCGCGTCGTACTTCTGGAAACCGAAGCTGCCGCCGCTGGCACGGAGCGTCACGCCGCGTGCCTCGGCAGGAGAGCGCGAGATCACGTTGACCACGCCGCCGGCAGCGGTGCCGCCATACAGGGCGGACGCCGGTCCACGCACCACTTCGACCTGGCGGGCCGCACCGAGCTCGATGATGTCGAGGCGCGTCTGGCCATCGGGCTCGGTCACGGGGACACCGTCCACCACCACCGCCACGCCGCGGACGCCGAATGTGGTGCGGACACCCGAACCGCGGATGGAGAGGTTCACGTCATCCAGCCCGAAGCGCGAGGTCGCCTGCACGCCCGGCGTCAGGCGCAGCACCTCATGCAGACCGGCAGTACGCCCGGATTGGATCGTCGTCTCGTCGGCCACACTCACGGCCACGGGTACTTCCGCCAGGGAGCGCCGGTCTCGGGTGGCACTCACCACGATTGGCGTCAGCGTCGTGGCCGCCGCGGCCATCGCCATGTCGACCTGCACCGTGGCCCCGGCCACGATGGTGGCGACTGCGCGGACGGGGGCGTAGCCGGGGCGGCGAAATACGACCTCGGCCACGCCGACCGGAAGGGCCTCGAGACGCCAGCGGCCAGCCACATCCGTCGTGGCGGCGCGGTCGAGCACACGCACCTGGACATCCGCGAGCGGACGCGCCGAGAGCGTGTCGGTCACGACACCGGCGAGTGCGCCGGTCGACTGGCCGGCAAGGGGGACTGCGCTGGCGAACAGCACCAGCGCCATGAGCGAGCTCAGGGGGAAATGCATGCAACCACTCCTCGGTGTGGACGCGCCGTTGAACGGCACGCCGCATCGCGCAACGTGAAAGCACCCGCCCCCCGGGTGGGGACGCGTGTCGTGACACGGGAGGGCGGCGGGGCCGCCCTAGGCGATTGGAGGAGCGGTCTTCGGTGGGAGGCGGTCGGCGACCTGCGCCGCAACCGCAGATTCGATGGCACGCCACGGCAGGGGACGGAATTGCTCGGCCCCCACGGCCACGTCGAGCAGGGGCGCGCGAGGGACTTCAAGCAGCCCCGGCGCATGACAGCTGCCGAGACAGCTGCACGACCCGTTGGCGTCATGGTCGTGGGAGGGAGCGGGGGGCGTCTCGGTGGCGGCGGCCCCGGCGTGGTGGCCCGCGTGGGGGTCTTCGATCGCCGCCGCGTCGTGCCCGTCCCCCGCGAGCCACGGCGACTCGACCGGGCAGGGATGGAGCAGCGGCAGGACCTCGCCCCCCACCGCTGGCGACAGCAGGGTGAGGAGCGCGGGGAGCCAGCGGAGACGGCGGAGCGAGGCGATCACGGCGCAGAAGCTACGGGATCGCGGGCCAACTCGGGAGGGGGGCGCCGTTCCCGTCGCAGCCAGAGCAACACCACCAGCACCAGCGCGAACGCCACCGGCGTCGAGGTGTCCAGCTTCACGAGCCAGAGGTAGTGGAACACCCCCAGCGCCGCCGCCAGGTAGACCAGGCGATGGAGGCTGTTCCACCGCTTGCCGAGCTTGCGGATGGCCCACGCGCTCGAGGTGAGTGCCAGCGCGAGGAGGATCAGGAACGCGGCAAAGCCGACGGTGATGTAGGGCCGCTTGATGATGTCGTAGTAGATCTCGCCCCAGAGCAGCGACTGATCGAAGATCAGATAGCAGCTCATGTGCATCAGGGCATAGGCAAAGGCCCAGAGCCCGAGCGGCTTCCGCAGGCGTATCAGCGGATTGATGCCGCTGAGGCGACGCAACGGGGTGATGGCGAGCGAGAGCAGCAGGAGCACCAGCGTGGTGGTGCCGGTGAAGTGCTCGAGCTTTTCGGCCGGATTGGCGCCGAGGTCGATGGTGGTGATCTCGAGCACCCCCAACGCCAGATAGAGCGCCGGAAGGATGCCCCCGATGATCACGGCCGGGCGCACCACCCGGCCGATCCACTGGGAGGCGGTCATCAACTCAGTAGAGCGTGCGCGGGTCCATGCCCGCATACATCGAGGCCACCTCGGCCGCATAGCCGTTGAACGGCAGCGTCGGGCGCTTGAGGAAGTCGCCGATGCGACGCTCGCGCGCCTGACTCCACCGCGGATGGTCGACGGCGGGATTCACGTTGGCGAAGAAGCCATACTCGTCCGGGGCAAGCAGTTGCCAGCTGTTGCGGGGCTGCTGTTCCACGAAGCGGATCTTGACGATCGACTTGCCACCCTTGAAGCCGTACTTCCAGGGGACCACGAGCCGGAGCGGCGCACCGTTCTGGTTGAGGAGCGACTTGCCGTAGATCCCCGTGGCAAGCAGCGTGAGCGGATGGCGCGCCTCGTCGAGCCGGAGCCCCTCGACGTAGGGCCACGGCATGATGTTGCTCCGCTGCATCGGCATCTGCTGCACGTCGTAGAGCGTGTGGAACTCGACGTACTTGGCCTTCGTGCCCGGCTCGAGGCGATTGATGAGGTCGCGCAGCTGGATCCCGTTCCAGGGGATGACCATCGACCATGCCTCGACGCAGCGATGCCGATAGGTGCGATCGACCACCGGAAGTCCCTTGAGCAGCACGTCGAGATCGTACCGACCGGGCTTCTTGACGTCCCCCTCGACCACCACCGACCAGGGGCGCGGCCGCAGCGTGTGCGCGTTCTCCGCCGGATCGGACTTGTCGGTGCCGAACTCGTAGAAGTTGTTGTAGGTGGTGATGTCCTTGTACGAGGTCGGCTTGTCGTCGGCGCCCTGCACCAGGCGGCCGGTCGCCGCGGCGAGCCGGTCGGGAGTGATGGCGGCGGCGGTGAGGCCAGCGGCCACCAACCACTCGCGACGCGAGAGATAATGACGCTCGTCGGTGATCTCGGCGGTGCGAATATCGGGAGGACGACGAATCAACACAGGCTGCGCTCCGGGGGAGGTGACTCCTTACCTACGCCCGAGAGGCGCCTTCGGTTCCCACAACGGACAGGGAGGGATTCGAACCCTCGAGACGGCGTAAACCGCCTAAACGCGTTCCAGGCGTTCCTCTTCAACCACTCGAGCACCTGTCCAGGCTCGGTCCAGTGGACCGCGCGGGGCGCAAAGTAGCGGGGGACGGGCACCCGAGCCAAGCCGGACGCCCTCCCCCAGCCGGGTCAGTGCGCGCCGACCGCCCCCTTCGGGTTGCCCACCTTGAGCACCCCGACCGCCCCCTTGGTCGCATCGGCAAAGGCATGGCTCACGAAGGGATAGATCCCCTCCTCCATCGCCCGGGCCTCGAAGATGACACCCCCGCCGACGGGGACATTGAAGGTCTGGACGCCCTCGAGCGGCGCCCCGAAGCCACCAACCCGCACCCGATCGAAGATGGCCCCGACGATGTGGAAGGCCGAGACGCGATTCGGGCCGGCATTCACCACATAGAAGCGAACCAGCTCCCCGGGGTCGGCGGGAATCGGATTCGCCGCGTACTGACCCGCCACGCCGTTGAACACCACATGGTCCGGCGAGAGGTCGAGGAGCTGGGCCCAATCGAGGCCGCGCACCGAGTCCGCTCCACTCGGCGCCCCGAGATAGAACTCGCTTTGCACGAGGACGAACTCGCGGGCCGCCGGCAGTGCCCTGACCGGGTCGACCACAATGGCCCCGTACATGCCGTTGGCGATGTGGGCCGCGACCGGAGCCGTGCCGCAGTGGTACATGAACGCTCCCGGCACGCGCGCCACGAACTGGAACGAGAGCGAGTCGCCCGGGTTCACGTTGACGTACGCCCGGCTCGGCGCGATCTCGGCGGCGTGAAAGTCCATCGAATGCGGAATCGGCGAGACATTCACGATCGTGAAGTCCACCGTGTCGCCCACGGTGACGCGGACCACCGGACCTGGAATGACGGAGTCGAAGGCCCACCCTTCATACACCACGCCCGGTGACACGACGTGCCGAACATGCGCCGTGGTCATCCGGACCTTGTGCCGGCGCACCGTGCTGCGCGGCGGCGCTTCGGCGCCACGCTGCAACGGCACGGCGGGATCGCCGATCTTGGCTTCACCATGAGACATGGCAGCCGGTGCGGGACCCGCGGGCGCAGCCGTGGCGCTGGCGGGACCGGAATCGACGGCTGGTGTCGGCGAGCCGCCGCCGCAGGCAACGAGCAGGAACGGGACGAGCACGAAGTGGCGGACCATGATAGGCTCCGGGGAGGGGGGAACTCGCAAGGTAACCTCCGTGCCGACTGGCCGATGCATCGCGATGGCGATACCCTTCGCTGCCGCATCGAACCTGGCATCCCCCACCTCCATCCTCGGATCCATCTGATGATTGATCGTGCGCGCTACGCCCCCCTGCTGCTCCTCGCCACGGCCTGCGCCACGGGCGGTGGCGGTACCCCGGCCGACTCTTCGCCGGCGCGGACCGGCGTGGGCGTGGCGACGCTGCCGGCGGTCCGCGCGGGGTGCCCCGCCCTTCCGGTGATGGACTCGGTCGGCCTGCTCTCGGATGTGTTCCGTCTCGCCCACGATTCGATGCGCGGCCGCCACCTCGGTTCGCTCGAAGGCGCCAAGGCGCGCGACTACCTCGCGGCCCGCTTCGATGCGCTCGGCATCGCGACGATCGCACCAGGCCGACTGCATCGCGTCCCGGTGATCCCGGCACCGCGCAACAACAACGTTGACCACGCCTTCAACGTGATCGGCGTGGTCCGCGGCACGGTGCAGCCAGAGCAGTACATCGTGATCACCGCGCACTACGACCACGTCGGCATCGGACGGGTCGTCGATGGCGATTCCCTCTACAACGGCGCGGACGACAACGCCTCCGGCGCCGCCGCACTGGTCACCCTCGCCCGGCATTTCCAGCAGGCTCGTCCGCGGCACTCCATCGTCTTTGCCGCCGTGGATGGCGAGGAACGCGGCATGCCGGGAAGCCGCGGCTTCGTCGACGCGCCGACCGTGCCGCTGGGACAGATCCTGGTCAACGTGAACCTCGACATGATCGGCCGCAACGCCAAAGGCGAGGTCTATGCCGCGGGCCCCGGGAAGTACCCGCAACTGCGCCCGGTGGTGGAGGCCACGGCGGCGTGCTCGCCGGTCACCACGCTGCTCGGACACGACACGCCCGCGGCCGGTCCGGGCAACGACTGGACCAACCAGTCCGACCAGGGATCGTTCCACCGCAAGGGCATTCCGTTTGTCTATTTCGGCGTGGAAGATCACCCGGACTACCACAAGCCGAGCGACACGCCCGAGCGCCTGATGCCGGGCTTTTATGTGGGCGTGGTGCGGACCGTGGCGGACTTTGTCCGTCGCTTCGACGAGACGCCCGTGGCGCGGACACCCGCCACGCCCTGAGTCAGCGCTTGCGATGTACTGCGTCGTGCGCCGCGATCAACCGCTCAGGCGGCATCGCGGCGATGACGCGACCGATCGCCTCCGGCAGGAGCTCGTCATAGCGCTTGAACCGGATGCACGACTTCCCCATGTCCAGCTTCTTCCCCGCCGCCTCGTATGCCTTGCGCAGCGAGGCGTCGTCGTTCGGGTCGGTGTAGGCGCACATCAGGTACAGCGCGAGGTGGTTCTTCTGCGCGGCGAGCCCGACCGTGCAGAGCGGCTGCTTGTTGTAGGTGTTCGGAAACTGTTCCAGCGGAATCGCCCAGCCGATCATCCCGTAGAGCATGCCCTCGCGGTATCCCTTGGGCAGGTACTTCTTCACCAGGGCCCGGGCCTTGGCCAACTCGGCTCGGCGCTCGTCGGGCAGCGCGTCGAGATAGGCCTCGACCGTGGTGGCTGCGGATTGCACCATGGAGACTCCTGCACGATGGGGTGAGGTCCTGCGTCGGATTGTCGGGCCAGCGCCAAGGATGCGCCGAGCGCGGCCTCCTGTCCATTGCCCCTTGTGGCCTTCGGCGGCGAACGGCAAGTTCAACGCGCTCTCCCCCACCCCCCCATCCGCTCGAGGCACCCGCATGCTTGCCCTCCGATTCCTCGCCGTCGCCTGCCTTGGCGGCGTGGCACTCGCGCCGACGCTCACCGCCCAGCAGGTCACGGCCGCCGACTACGCCCGCGCCGAACGTTTCCTCGCCGCGGCCACGACACCGCTCGTCACCGGTGGCGCCGGACGCCCGACATGGCTCCCTGGTGATCGCTTCTGGTATCGGAAGGGCACCGGTGGCAGTGGCGAGTTCCTGCTGGTGACACCGGCGGCGCGCCGCGTCGAGCCCCTCTTCGACCATGCCGCGATTGCCGAGCGACTCAGCATCGCCACGCGCAGCACGATCACCGGTACGGCCTTGCCCTTCCAGACGCTGGAGCTGAGTGCCGACGAGAAGTCGGTCACCGTCGCGGCGGGTGGCCGTCAATGGCGCTGCGATCGCGCCGGGCGTGCCTGCGCCGACGCCGGGGCCGCCGCGCCGGGGGGCGGGCAGGCCGCACCGGGAGGGCGTGGCGGTGGTGGGCGGGGTGCGGCCGGACTCGCGGTGACGTCGCCCGACAGCAGCGCCGCCGTCTTCATCCGCAACTGGAATCTCTGGGTCCGCGACCGTGCGACGGGACAGGAACGCCAGCTCACGACCGATGGTCGCGAGAACTACGGCTACGCCACCGACAACGCGGGCTGGACCACCAGCGACCGCGCCGTGGTGCTCTGGTCGCCCGACTCGAAGAAGCTCGCCACCTTCCAGCAGGACCAGCGAAAGGTCAGCGACATGTACCTGGTCGACGTGCGCGTCGGCGCCCCGCAGCTGCGGGCGTGGAAGTATCCGTTCCCCGGCGACAGCGTCGTCACGATGATCGAGCGCGTGGTCATCGACGTGCCCAGCGGCGCGGTGACGCGCCTGAAGATGCCCGCCGACCAGCACCGCTCGACCCTCGGCGACAACATCTCGATGAACGACGTGAAGTGGAGCCCCGACGGGCGGGAGCTCGCCTTCGCCTCGGTCTCGCGCGACCACAAGGAGGTCTGGCTCCGCCTCGCCAACACGAGCACTGGCGAGGTCAAGACCGTGTATCACGAGCGCTCGCCCACGCAATTCGAGTCGCGCAGTGGCTGGCGCGTGTGGTGGGCCACCCGCGAGGTGCTCTGGTACTCGCAGCGGGAGGACTGGGGCCGCCTCTACCTCCACGACCTCGACAGCGGCACGCTCAAGCGCACCGCCACCAACTGCGCCTGCAACGTCTCGGCCATCGTGCGCGAGGACGAGGCGACGCGCACGGTCTGGTTCACCGGCCTCGGCCGCGACCCCAAGGGCGATCCGTACTTCCGTCACCTCTACCGCGTGAACGTGGACAAGGATCCGATCGTCGCCCTGACGCCCGAGGAGTTCGAGCACGACGCCATCCTGTCACCGACGGCGAAGTACCTGGTGTCGACCCACTCCACCCCGGACGTGCCCCCCGTCACCGTGTTGCGCGACGCCACCGGCAAGATCCTCATGGAACTCGGCCGAGCCGACATCTCCGCGTTGACCGCCACCGGCTGGACGCCGCCGATGCGCATCACGATGAAGGGGCGCGACGGCACCACGGACATCCACGGCCTCCTCTTCCGGCCCAGCAACTTCGACCCGACGAAGAAGTACCCGATCGTCAACCAGATCTATCCGGGGCCGCAATCGGGAAGCGTCGGCAGCCGCGCCTTTGCACCGGCGCGTGGTGACACTCGCGCCCTCGCGGAGCTCGGCTTCATCGTGGTCCAGATCGACGGGATGGGAACGCCCAACCGGACCAAGTCGTTCATGGACGCCTACTATGGCCGGATGGGCGACAACACGATCCCCGACCAGATCGCCGGCATGAAGGAGCTCGCCGCGCGATTCCCCTGGATCGACCTGACGCGGGTCGGCATCTGGGGCCACTCGGGAGGCGGCTTCGCCACCACGAGCGCGATGTTCCGCCACCCCGATTTCTTCCACGTCGGGATCGCCGAGTCCGGCAACCACGACAACCGAGTCTACGAGGACGACTGGGGCGAGCGGTACCAGGGGTTGTTGACGCGCAATGCCGACGGCAGCGACAACTACACCGTCGACGCCAACCAGACGCTGGCGAAGAACCTGAAGGGCAAGTTGCTGCTGGCGCACGGCACGTCGGACAACAACGTGCCGCCCAACAACACCTGGCTGGTGGTGGATGAACTGATCAAGGCCAACAAGGACTTCGACCTGCTGATGATCCCGAACGCCGGGCATGGCTTCGGGGCCGCGACCAATTACATGATGCGGCGTCGGTGGGATTATTTCGTGGAGCACCTGCTCCGGACCACCCCGCCGCGCGAGTATCGCATCGGCGGCGAGGGGCCCGGCCGGTAGCTAGTTCGGGCGATACTCGGCGACGAGTGCCCAAGTCCGAATCTCCGGGGGGCCGGCGAAGAGGTCGGCCGCCCCGGCGATGAAGGCACGAATGTGGGGCGTCTCGAAGTGCGGACCGAAGTACGCCTCGACGCTGGTCCATTGCTCATCGAGCAGCATGCGGGCCGGCGCCTCGGGATCCTGGTAGAAGCGGATCCCGAGACAATCCGGCTCGGTCTCGACGACGGTCGCAATCAGCGCGTCGAGGGCCTCGCGCGCCGCGGCCTCCTTGCCGGGCTGGGCCATGTAGGCGATCACCACGGTGACGGGGCTCATCGGGTCACCTTGCTGTGCGCGCCACCCTTCTCGGAATCCACCGTGACCGTGAAGGGCCCGTTGCCGCGCACGATCCACTTGACGGTCAGCACCGAGTTGCCGGGGATGTTGCTCACTTCGAGCCGCCCCGGATTGCGCGGCTGCTCGATGGCGGTCCCGGTGTTCGGATTCGTCACCCGGTACCCGGTCAGCACCGTGCCACCCGCGAGCGTGACGTAATCGGGCCGAGAGATCCTGTTCTCGACGTCCTGCTGCGTGTGGGTCGGCACCAGGCGGCGATTGGCAATCACCGCCGTCACCTCGGTGAGGCCATTCCCGATGGAACGCGTGGTGATGGTGTCCACCTCGACGTGCGGCATCTGCCACGTCTGGTAGAGCGAGAACGCCATGTTGCGGTGCGCCTCGGCCTGCATCAGGAAACCCGGCTCGGTCCGCCCGAAGTTCTTCTTCATGCCGCCGATCTCGACCATGCCGTACTGCGGATGGTTGAAGCTCTTCCACGGGACGAAGGCATCGCCGAAGAGCAGCAGGCGATCGAACTCGTAGTCGGTCCGGTCGTAGCGGTTGGTGTTCGTCTCGACCTTTTCGAAGAGCTTGAAGCCGGTCCAGAGTTCGTTCGAGAAGGTCACCACGCCGCGCGCGCCGTAGAACCAGTCGAGTTCCCCGCCCCACACGATGTAGAGGTCCTTCCACACCACCATGTAGCGGTAGCCCGGGAGGATGCGCTCCCCGGTGCGACCGAGCTGGTCGAACACCGCCACGTCCTGCGGTCGGTATTCGTCTTGCGGCGAGCCGGGACCACGAAGGATCATGCCGCCGTTGTTGTGGTAGCTCTGCGCGCCCGCAATGTTCGGATGCGCCAGGGCGAAGTTGATCACCGCCTGCGTCTCCGGCAGCGACGTGGGGTAGAAATCCGCCCCGCCCTGCACGTACTGCGGCTGCCAGCGCCAGGGCCAGTTCCGATTCGGGTCGTAGCCACCGACGTGGTCTTCGTTGACCTGTCCATCGCCATCGTTGTCGATCCCTTCGCCACCAAGCAGCTCCCACTGGCCGCGCTGACCCGGGAGGACCGGGATCAGGATGCGCGGATCCTCGGGACTCTCGATGAAGCGCCCGTTCGGATTGCGGCGGCGGCTCTGGGTGATGTGCCCGTCGCCGTCGAGGTCGTCGAGCTGGTCCTCGTCAACCTTGCCGTCGCCGTCGTTGTCGCGCGGCACCATGCCCGTGCGGGGCGACGACGCGGTGTTGGGACGCTTGAGGTAATGCTCGCGCCCATCGGGATTGATGGTCGGCACGATGTACATCGTGCGGGTCGCCAGCAACGAATCAATCCAGGGATTCTGTCCCTGCATCTCGCACAGGTACCACGCGGTGTAGAGCGAGAACTCGGTGCCCTGCACCTCGTTCGAGTGGATGTTGCCGTCGATGTACATCGCCGGCTTCTTGTCCGGGTCTCCCTTGGTAAAGTCGGAGACCGTGATCAGCCACATGTCGCGCCCCTCGTGGCTCTTGCCGATCGAGGAGAGGCGGCAGGTATTCGGGTGGGCCGCCTGCAGGCGTCGGCCGATTTCGCCGATGGCCGCGTGGTCGTAGAAGCGGTCCCAGTTCAGGATCACCTTCGGCGACTTCGGCGAGCCGGCCGCCGCGAGGGAGCCGAGCGTGGTGGAGGCCTGCTGCGCCGCCATCGGCGCGGCCGTCAGGAACAGCAGGGCCATCGAGGCCAGAGATCGAGTGCGCATCGTCGGCCTCACCGGAGGGAAATGGTCTGGGTGGCGCTGCCGCTCACCGGCGATCCCGCCGTGAGCTGCAGCGTGGTGCCGCGCGGCGCCGCCACGGTCCATTCGAGCGTGGTGCTTCGGCCGCCCCCTTCGAGCACGCCGAGCACCTGCACGGCCGTGCCGCTGAGGATGGTCATGCCGGCGCCGGTCAGGTCCACGCGCACACCGCGCGGGTTGCGCATCCGCGCACCAAGGGCGGTGGTGGTCGGGAGGGCACCGTTGTTGGCCACTTCGACCTTGATCCGCCAGACCCCGTCGCCGACGGCCTCGACCTGCGCCGGGCGCAGGGCCACGCTCGGCAGCATGCCGGCGAGCTCGCGAATGAAGCGCTCCTGCCGGGCGAGGGTCGAATCGAGCTGGGCACCGGCAGGCGGATTGAGGAGCGCCGCCGGCTTCCAACCGCCGACCTCGACCGCACCGCGCTCACCCGGCACGGTCACCGGGGTCCAGGGGACATAGGCACTCACGCCGATCGA
The DNA here is from genome assembly GCA_033764505.1 of Gemmatimonadales bacterium. Taxonomy (GTDB): domain Bacteria; phylum Gemmatimonadota; class Gemmatimonadetes; order Gemmatimonadales; family GWC2-71-9; genus Palsa-1233. Next base: position 185,805 of record JANRIW010000022.1, on the reverse strand, counting down.
CTCGAACCAGCGCAAGGCGTTGCGATCCTCGCTGTTGCCATCAGCCGCCGCGGCGCCGGCGCGTGCCGCGGTGTCGCGCGGCGCATCCGGCACCCACCACGCGCGGGAGCCGACCGCCCACTTGCCGAAGATGTAGTACATGCTGTGCAGGACGTCGCCGGTGCTCGCCGCACTGGCCGGCCCCTTGGTGAGTCCGGTGGTCTTCTGGAATCGACGAGCGAGATCGGCGAACGTCGCCTGGTCGCCCCGCACGATGGAGTTCAGCTGGCCACCGGCGCTGGTGCCCTCGGGGGCCCGGACGCCCTGCTCGTTGGCGATGCCCATGGAGGGACGATTCTCCCACGGCCGAAGCAGGTTCTCCTGCGGACCCAGCACGTACACGGCAGCGATCTCGTCGTGCGCGACGAGGAACTCCGCCAAACCGCGCGCCTCGGGGGCCGACATCGAGAAGAAGCCCGCGTTCAGGCCGTGATGGGGATAGTTGTAGGGGAAGTTCCGATTGACGTCGGTGCCGCCGGCCGCGTCCTCGTTGAGGCGACCGTCGCCGTCGTCGTCCTTGCCTTCGATGCCGAGCAGACGGAACCGCCCGACCTCACCCTTGCTCGCGTCGGCGCGACGCATGAGCAGCGGCTGCGACTCATCCACCAGCCACTCACCATTCGGGTCGGCGACTCGCATCACCGTGATCACGCCATCGCCGTTGAGGTCGTCGGGCAGGTCTTCGTCGGTGCGCTGGTCGCGGTCGTCGTCGGTGGCGAGGCCATTGCCGACGCGCTCCCAGAGCGGACGCCCGAAGGCGGCCTCCGCAGCATCAGGATTGAGTCGCGGCACGAACCAGATGGTGGTGCGGTCCAACAGCGCGGTGACCGCGGCGTCGCGACCGTAGGCCGCCAGCAGCCGCTCGGCCGTGGCCGCGGCGACTTCGGACCCCACGAGGTGCGGGCCATGGGCATTGGCCAGCACGAGCAGTGCGGGACGCGTGGCCACATTGGCGCCGGCACCGATGCGGAGTGCCTGCACCGCGCGCCCACCCGGGGACGTGGCGAGGGTGACCAGTTCGGCCCGGCCACGGTGGGCCTGGGCGAGCGACTGCATGCTGGTGGCAAGGGCCTGGTGGGTGCGCCACTGGGCCTGGGCGGGGACGGCGAGCGCGACGGTGAGCGCCGCCGCGAGGAACGCACGCATGGACACCTCGAGATGGGAGGGCACTGCTGGTGAGCAACCTCCCAAGTCTAACCCGCGCCGTTGCGCCCTCGCTACCTGACCAATTGGATCGTCGTGCTGGTGCGTCCCGTCCGGATGTAGAGCTTCACGTGCACGGTGGCCGTCGCGGCGTCGTAGAAGAAGCTCTCGCCCGAACCATTGGCGACATCCGAGAGGGAGGCCGCCGCCGGCAGCGGGGTGGCGTTCGCAAAGTCACGCACGATCGTGAAGGGTACGCCCGGCTCCGTGGCGAAGCTCGCCTGGATCCAGTCCCCCGGCGTACCGCGCTGCAGCGTCAGCCGGGGCCGACTCGGCGTGATGCCACCCCAGGTCACGTCCACGCGCCGAGCCGCTGGCACCGACATGCGCACGGCCGAGGGACTGTTCGGCACCCCGAGGAGGGCCACGGTCGCCCCATCGTCGCGACGGAGCGTGAGCGGCGCCACGGTGGTGCCCCCCTCGCCGTCGATGTTCAGCCCCAGGAAGCGGTGGTTGCACTGCCAGGCATTCCATTCGGGGCGACGGATGCAACCGGGCGACACCAGGAACGGAACGTCCGCGATGACGGTGGCCCCTGGGCTGCCGGTCATCACGCCGTCGGTGTCGCGGAACAAGGCCGCCTTGTCGCCATCCTTGTCGGCCTTCGGCGCCTCGATATACGCGCCGTTGGCGTTCACGAAGCGGAGGGCGGTCCCGAAGTTGAGTTGCGAGATCGGGAAGCCGTTGTTGCGGTTGTAACCGAGTGCGCTCGCTGGCCGAGACGGAGTGGACACGAAGTTGACGAAGGTCACGTTCGTCGCGCCGACCGTGCCGTCGTAGAACTCGTAGCCCCGGATCGGAAAGGTGGCATTCGGCGACGGCGTGCGATTGTCCGTCTCGCCGATCACCACGGAGTTCTCGAAGAAGGTCTCCGATGCCGCGAAGGTCGCGCCGATCAGGTTGTCGGAGAGCACGGCTCCGTCGAGTCGCTGACTGGAGCCGCGCAGCCAGACGGCCCGCCCCGTGTGCTTCCACCCGATGAAGTTCCGAAAGACGGCGATGGCCGCGGCTCCGTTGCTCACCGCCCCGACGCGCGGGCTGTAGCTGGCCGTCTCCGTCGTGCCGTCGGGCTTCGGCCCGTCATCGACGTTGAGACCGGGGCGCCGGTTGCTGTGGGCCACGTTGTGGTCGAACTCGCCGAGCGGGGTGCGACGCGGGGCATCGGGCTGTCCGGTGGAGAAGCCGGTCGGCGCCACCGGCAGCGCATACCAGAAGCCGAAGCCGACCGACCCCGCCGCGACGTTGCCGCGGACGATGTTGTCGGGATTGGTGAGCCAGAACGTGGCCGGGTTGGCGTCAGAGGCGAGGATCCGGACCGCCGAGGCCGGCACCCGCGCCGAGAGACCGAGGTTCCCCTCGAGCGTGTTGCCGCTCTCGGCACCATCCTCGAGGAAGTAGCCGTGGCCGAGGTGGTCGTAGCAGACGTTGCGCTGCGCCACGGCGCGGTCGGTGCCGTGAATCGTCAGGCAGCGGTTGTGCGTCCGCCAGATCGAGACGTCACGCACGTACTGGCCGGTCACGTCACCCGCCATGTGCCAGTGCACCGGGTAGTGCCCCACGATGCCGCTCTGCCCCATCTGCGTGAAGCTCGCACCTTCGATTCGCGCCGTGGCGCCCGGCAGGATGATCAGGTGCCCGCCGAACCCCGTGGTCGAGAGCGAGTCGCCCTGGATGGTGATGTTGCGCGTCAGCAGCGCGACCTCGGCGCGCTGATCGACCGCGTGTCCGCCAATCTGTTGCACCGTCCCCCAGTGCTCGTGGGCGAGCGCGCGATCCAGCGTCAGGCTGTTTCCCGACGCCTGCAGAATCACCGCTTCTTCGGCCTCTGCCGGATTGAAGTCGGTCGAGGCCACCACGATGCGGTCCCCGGCCCGCCAGGGAAGCGCCTCGCCGAGCGTGAGGTTCATGGCACCAGGCGCCGCCGTGGCGCTGAGGCGTGTCCACCCGCGACGTGGTTCACCGTGGATGTCGAGCGTGCCTCCCGGAAAGACCGCCAGCACCTTGGTACCCACGGCGCTCACGTCGCCATTCGGCGTCCCGGTGAGTGTGAGGGTGAAGCGTCGCGTGTGGGGCTCCCCTTCGCGGCCGATGCGGAACGTCCCGCGGACGTGGACCTCGTGCGCGGTGAGGGCGAGGTCTGCCGTGGGCGAGACTTCGAGCGTGCCGAGGACGGTCAACCGGTTGAGGGCCGGGGGCGTCACGTCGAGGCGCACCGTCATCCCGGCGGGAATGGTCACGTCGTAGCCGGTCGCTGGCGGCGGAAGCGGCGCCCACGTGGCCGGATCGGACCAGAGCGGCACCGTGCTGGTGACCGGGGGTGGCGCCGGGGGGAGCACCGGATCGGTGAGCGGCTCGGGCTCGGCGGCGCACGCCACAAGAAGCGCCGGCAGGACGAGCAGCGGGAGGAGGCGCACGACAACTCCGATGGAACGGGGATGGCTCAAGTATCGGCCGACAGGCTCGCGCAGCGGAGCTTAGCCGACGACGCGGCGAATGAAGCCGCGGACGCCCAGGGCGGTCAGTCCGATGCCGAGCAGGGTCAGCATCGTGGCGGTCACGAGCGGCGCCAGATGGGGCACGTCCGGCGTCAGCGCAATCCGGAGTCCCTCCGTCATGTAGACGAGGGGGTTGGCCAGCACCGCCGTCTGCAACCACGGGATGGCCGCCAGCGACGCCCACGGGTAGTACACGCACCCGAGAAAGGTCATCGGCGTGAGCACCACGGCGAACATCAGGCCGATCTGTTGCGGTCGGATGGCGGTGCCGAGAAAGAGCCCCATCGCGGCGCCGGTCCAGCTGGCGAGCAGGAGCATGATGATCAACATCGGCCAGCTGGCCACACGCACCGCGACCTCGGTGGCCGGGAGGACGAGGAGGATCGGGAAGATCGCCGCCCCCGCAAGGATCCCCTGGAAGGCACCGAAGGCGACCTTGGCGAGTGGGACCGTGCGCAGCGGAATCGGTGCGAGGACCCGATCTTCGATCTCGCGGGTCGCGCCGAGTTCCACCGAGAGGGGGAGCGCGACGGCTGAGATGGCGGTGAACATCATCGCAACGGCAACCAGGCCGGGGACCAGCACGGTCGCGAAGGTGCCTGCACCGTCCGCCGTCGGCATCACCTGGCCGCTCTTCGGCAGCACATAGGTGAAGACAAAGACCGTCAGCAGCGGGTTGGCCACGACGCGCAACACGAAGGGGAGCAGTTCGCGGCGCATCACGGCCGCGTCGCGACTCCAGAGGCCGATCACGGAGGCGAAGACGCTCGGCGACGTGCTACTCACGGAGATCGCGCCCCGTGAGGCCGATGAAGACCGTTTCGAGCGATGGCTCGACCACCTTCAAGTCATTGAGCCCGAAGGCGGCGACGGCGGCCACGACACGCGGCACGCCGGCGTCTTCCGGTGCGACGAGAATCCGCAAGCCGCGCGCGGTTTCGTGCAGCTCGCGCACGCCGACCACGGCCGCCACGGCGGCCCGCGCCGCTTCGTGCGATCCGGCCAGCGTCACGTCCACCACGGCACTGCCACCCGCCTGCTGTTTCAACGCCGCCGGGGTCCCCTCGGCGAGAATCCGGCCGTGATCCACCACGGCCAGGCGGTCGCAGAGCTGGTCGGCCTCCTCCATGTAGTGCGTCGTGAGCACGACGGTGATCCCCTCGGCGATGAGCCCACGGACCAGGTCCCACAGCGCGAGTCGGCTCTGCGGGTCGAGGCCGGCGGTCGGCTCGTCGAGAAAGAGCACGGTGGGCCGGTGGGCGATGGCACGCGCCAGTTGGACCCGTTGCGCGAGACCGCCGGAGAGCGAGGTCGGCATCGCCTCGGCGCGGTCGGCGATGCGGAACCGCTCCAGCAGCTCCGTGGTCCGCAGCCGCGCCTCGTGGCGCGGAATGCCGAAGTACCGACAGTGGTAGTAGATGTTCTGTGCAACGCTGCACGAGCGATCGAGCGTCAGCGCTTGCGACGCCACCCCGATCCGTCGTCGGACCGCCTCAGGAGCGTCCACGACGTTGTGGCCCGCGACGAGGGCGGTGCCCGCCGTCGGCCGAACCCGCGTGGTGCATATGCCGATGGTGGTGGTCTTCCCTGCCCCGTTGGGACCGAGGAGGCCATAGAGGGATCCGGCAGGGACGTCGAGGGAGATGCCGTCGAGTGCAGGCGTGGTGGAACCGGCGTAGGTCTTGTGGAGCTCGGTGAGGCGGACCGCGCTCGTCACTGGGTGGTGCGGCGCCGGCGAAGCCCCCATACCCCGACCGAGACCAGCCCGACCGCCACGAAGAGCACGCCGGGCGCGACTGGAGGCGCCGGCTGCACCAGGTTGCAGAGCCCGCTGAGGAGGCAGGCCTCGGGGAGCGACTGCTGGGCGGCAAGGAGCAGGGAGAAGGACATCCGCTAATCATAGCAGGTGGGGGGCAAAGCACGAGGGGGCTCCCGTGATGGGAGCCCCCTCGCATGAGCCAGCGGACAGGGAGGGATTCGAACCCTCGAAACCGTTGCCGGTTTGCCGGTTTTCGAGACCGGTTCCTTCAACCACTCGGACACCTGTCCTCAGTTCCGGTGCCGGAAGCACCGTAGCACACTAATTTGCCGGGGCGAGGGGCCGCGATCAAGAGGCGACCCCTCGCCAAGTTCCCAGACCACCCCCCAACCCACCCCCGCATGATCTCCTACGACCCCAAGAACTGGCTCCGCATCCTGCTCGATTTCCCCAAGAGCCCGGTCTTCCGTACCCTGGCCCTGGATGTCGCCGGCGCGGGGGTCTATGCCGCGCTGGTGGTCTGGATCGAGACCGACGTGATCCGGGTCGCGGTCCCCCTTGGCCCGTCGTTCCTTTCGATCCTCGGCATCATCCTGGGCCTGTTGCTCGTCTTTCGGACCAACACGGCCTACGACCGCTGGTGGGAGGGCCGCAAGCTCTGGGGGCAGTTGGTGAACGTCTCGCGCGGTCTCGCGCACGCCCTCGACGCCATGCTCCCAGCCGGCCACGAGGCGCGGACCCGGTACGCCGGCCAACTGGCCGCGTATCCGGGCTCGCTCGCCAGTCACCTTCGGCGGCCCCGCGGGGAACCGGGGCCGCACGAGCCGAATCGCGTGGTGCAGGAGCTGGTCCGCGGCTTTCACGACGACGTGCGCGCCGACGTGCTGCCGCGCGAGACGCTGGTGTCCCTCGCCCCCCTCCTGACGGCGTTCGACGACATCACGGGGGCCTGCGAGCGGATCAGGAACACGCCGATTCCCTTCTCCTACTCGTCGTACATCAAGCAGTTCGTGGTGCTCTACGCCCTGGTGATGCCGTTCGGGCTGGTGAAGGAATTCGGCTACGGGACGGTGATCGCCTCGATGTTCACTTTCTTCGCCACGATGGGACTCGAGTTGCTCGCCACCGAGATCGAGGAGCCGTTCGGTACCGACCGGAACGACCTCCCGCTCGATGACATCAGCGCCACCATCGCACGGGACGTCAACACGCTGCTGCTGGGTCGCTGACCGACTCAGCGGCCCAGGAGTCCCGACGCCTCGGAGAAGTTGAAGAGCGGCACCGTGATCGGGAGCGTGCCGTTGCGGGCAAAGGTGAGCACCAGGCGGACCGAATCGCCGCGGGTGTAACCGTGCGTGGTCCCGGTGAGCATGATGTGCGGCCCCCCTGCGCCGAGCACGAGCGTGGCGCCCGCGGCCATCGGCAGCCGCTCAAGGTGGACCATGCGGTCGTTCACGTTGTCGTGCAACATCGCAGTGCCGTCTGCGCTGGTGATCCCCACCAGCGTATCAGCGGCGACCGATGTCACGCGGAAACCCACCGTGGTGCTGCGGCTCGAGGCGAGTCCCCACGCCACCCCGTCCGTCACCGCAACATCGCCTGCCGTGGCCGACCCGCCTGTGAGCTGCGGCGCGCGCTCGCACGCACCCAGCAACGCCAACGCCGCCACTCCTACCCACCGCATCCTGCTCATGGTGCACTCCTCGAAATCGGGGCCATCTGGAACGACCCATCGGCCTTGCTCAGCAACGCCACCTCGCCGGGTCCCTGCGCCAGCGCGGCGAGCAGCTCGCGCTGCTTCGCGGGCGTCCACGTGCGCACCCGCTCGGCCGAGGACGGCGGGATCTGCGCCACCACGCGCGCGCCGAAGTACCAGACATCGGAGACCACCGGGATCGCGGGGCCGATGATGACCACGTTGCGTCCACGGAGACCGGCGGGGAGCCCGCGCGCGGAGGCCGCGAGGACCGAGCTGCGCTGCTGGCTCGCCGTGGCACGCTCCGACAGGATGTAGACATGGAAGAGCCCGCGCGGCAGCGCGGTCGCGAAGCCGATCCATGTCAGCGCCATCAATAGCCCCGGGTGCAGGCGGCGCTGACTCGCCGCCGCACCGGGCGGGCGAAGCCACCAGAGCGCGCCCATGCTCGCCAGCATCACGAACGGCGCGATGAGGCGTGGCTCCGCGTGCACCACCACGAACTGGCCGATGCCCATGCCGCCGAGCACGACGGCGAGGAGCGCCGACCGACGATCGCGCCATTCTTCGCGGAGCAGCTGTGGGCGCCAGGCCACGAACGCGAGCGGCACCAGGACGCCGAGTAGCAGGTGCGGTGTCCACAAGGTGAGGACGGACCAGAGTTGGCGCCACCAGTAGCCTGCCAGGTCCGGCAGATCCATCGGCGCCTGGGCTCGCGTAACGACACCCGCTTCCCACGACGTGGGGTCGGACCAGGGGAGGTAGGTCCACGGCGTGCCGGTGAAGTCTGCGATGGCCACGGCATCGCCATCGGCCAGCGTGAGTGCCCCCATGCGGGCATGCGACCCCGCATGGGTGTCCGGGGTGCGTGAATCGCAGCGATCGAGGTACCAGCAGGCGTTGAGTCGCCCGGAGCTGCCCAGCGTGAGGTGGCCCGCCTTGAGGCTCATCGGGACCACCCAGAGCAGCATCACCGCTGCTGCCACGGCGCTTGCGCGGAGCACTCCGCGGCGAACCTCAGGACGACCGAGCAGGAGGACCACCACCACGCTCGCAGCGAGCCATGGCCAGCTACTCGTCTTGGCGAGATAGGCCACACCCATCCACAAGCCGAGCGGGAGCCAGCGACGCTCATCGTGGCGGAGCAATTCGCTGCCAATGCCCACCACGGCGGCAAGCAGCAGCAGGTCGGGCGTGACCGCATCCAGGCGTGGCGTGCGCGCACTGCAGAGGAGAAAGGCCGCGAAGAGGCCGCGCGCGAACACCACGTCGCCGTGCCCGCGCGCCAGCCGCCAGAGCAGCGCGATGCAGCCGATGGCAATCGCGGCGTTCGTCGCGTGCACGAGGGACAACAGATCGGCACCCTGCGCGCCGCTCACGGCCGTGACCACCGCCAGCAGCATGGGATACAGCGGGCTCCAGTAGCCCTGGACCGACGCGGCCCAGTCACCGGATGCCATGCGCGCAGCCATGTCGAGGTACGAGACGCCGTCAGGATTGAGCGCGGTGCGGCCCGCCCACGCGAGCGCGACACAGAGCAGGCCCATGAGGATCGCGAGCGTGTCGATCTCGCGGCGGGCGGCGGCGGGCAGCCCCGACTCCTGGGTCATGCCGATGCCGCGGTCTCGTACGTCGGCGGGGTCGCCGCGATCAAGGTCAGCGTGAGGTACAGTCGCTGCCCCCCCTCGGTCTCCAACACGACCGCGGCGAGCGGCTCACTCGGATGAGGCTCGGTCACGACCTCAGACGCTCCCGCCATGAACGCCCACCCCTTCTGCTTGAGCGCATTCACCACGCGCGCGGTTGCGGTGGTGGCCATCGCCCCCAGCAGTGGTGCATGCGCCTCGCCCTCAACGGCGGCCTGCAAGGCGGCGAGATCGTCCGGCGTGACCGCCACCCCGAGCAGCAGCACCTCGGTGGCGCCCTGCCGCGTCAGCGGTACCTGCTGCTGACTGACGCCCTCGGGCATCGGCATCGCGGCCGCTTCCGTCGATTCCTGACCCGTGAGAATGCCGAGGGACTGCCGACAGGCGTGGGCGAGTTCATCGCGAATGGCGTGACGCAACTGGTCGGTGAGGACGTTGCCGTCGCTGTGGAGCGCGGCGATCACGGCCTCGAGCGCCTGCGCCAGCTTGCGCGGGACATGCGAACGCGCCACGACCGCGTGGTAGTCGTCGGGCGCGTCGACGCCGGGATGGTCACTCAGCAGCACCACCTGGCACTCCCACGCCGCACGGGCCGTTCGGGCCAGCACCTGCTCGGAGGGCATCGGCAGTCCCTGCCCGAGGAGAAGCAACGCGGGGTGATTGGTGATGGCCCAGGCCAGCGCCGCAGAGGCTGGGAGGTGATCGACCACCTCGAAGCGGTCACCAACGGCCGCCCGGACGATGTCCCCATAGCCGGGCTCCCGATCGACCAGCAGCGCGGTGGCCCTCGGCGGGGCGAGGCGTCCATCCGGGACTTCCCGCGCGGCGATCCGACTCACGATCGCGTCGAACCGTTCGCCGGCCAAGGCAGGGTCGAGCGGCTTGAGGAGGTAATCCTCGATCCCCAGGTCCACCATGCGGAGCACCAGGGCTCGATCCGAGATCGCGGAGACCGCGACCACCGGGATGTCCCGGCCCGCGGTGCTGCCCCGAAGCGCCTCGAGCAACCCGAGTCCGTCGAGATACGGCATGGTGACATCGGTGAAGATGAGGTCGGGACGTTCCGCCTCGACGAGCGCCAGGGCCTCGACACCGTGCTCGGCCTCGCGGATCGTCACCCCAGGGTGACGGGAGGTCAGCCGAACCACCAAACGGCGCATCGCGGGATCATCATCAACGACCAGGACCTTCACGACGCCTCCGTCGCGGGAGTGGGCAGAGCCAATCCCCTCGTTATCGGCCAATGTGGCGGGAGCTTCACCGTGGACTCATTGCGGCACCGCCAGAAAATGCGCGGCGGGACGGGCGGTGCCGGGGCCGAGGTCGCGGGGGTCGAGGCCGAGCAGGGCGAGGATGGTCGGCCCCACCTGCGACTGGGTGGTCGGCACGTCCCGCACGACCCCCCGAGGAGCAATGCCGGCACCAACGGCGAAGAGCCAGATGTGCTCCGCCCCGGCCACATCCTTGCCGTGCGAGGTCCAGTCCGAGCCGGTCCGTCCTCGTCCGTGGTCCGTGGTCACGACGAGGGCGGTCCGGTTGCGGAGGATCGGGTCGGCCTGGATCGCCAGCCAGAGCTCTCGCAGCATGGCATCGCTCTCCTGCATCATCGCGAGGTAGCGATCGTACCGACGGGCGTGCGCATCGACGTCGGTCTCCCCATGCCCGATGTGGAGCAGCCGTGGGTGGTAGCGGAGGAGATAGTCCATCGCGAGCGCCTGCGTGAAGCCATCGAAGCGCATGGTGCGATCGTCGTGCGCCACGCGGCGTTGCAGCTGTTCGATGAGCATCCCCGGACCGACCCGCGCTTCCGGGGGCAACGACTCGAACGAGGCGCTCACCACCACGGCGCCGGGATCCTGCGAGACGAGTCGGCCCTGCACCTCCCACGACGTGAAGGCCGCGACATCGGTGCGGGTCACCGCCAATCGGTCGCGCACCACGTCAAAGATGGTGCGGATCGGATAGCGGCGGTCGTCGTTGCTGGTGACGCTCGGCTGTGCCTTGCCGCTGTACATCTCGAGGTACCCGGGGGCGGAAAACTTGAGGCCGTTCGTGATCGTGACGGGTGCCCCATCCAGCGCGCCAACCAGGACACCGCGGGGCACCAGCGAGTCCCAGAGAAACGGCATCAGCGCGCGCCGCCGCGCCTCGGCGGTGGGCCGCCAGAAACGGCGGCGCGTCGCGGCCGTGTCGTCGATCCCGCTGGCCTTCCGGTCGAAGAGAATCAGCGAGTCGGCGCCGCCGAAGAGATCCTCCGGGCGGACGCCATCCAGAGTCACATAGACGACGTGCTCGGCAGGGCGTTGTGCGGCCATGGGAAGCGCGGCACCGAGCAGGGCGAGGAGCGGGAGAAGTCGCGGCACTCAGCGTCGTTCCTGGAAGAAGTCCCGAAGGATATCACCGCATTCGCTGGCCAGCACCCCGCCCCGCACTTCCGGGTGATGATTGAGCCGCGGATGGCGCAGGATATCGTATACCGACCCGGCCATCCCGGCCTTGTCGTCCCAGGCCCCGAAGACCACGCGACCCACCTTGGCCAGGATGATCGCCCCGGCGCACTGTGCGCACGGCTCGAGGGTCACGTAGAGCGTGGCATCGAGGAGGCGATCATCCCCCGATGCACCAAGTGCCTCGCGCAGGGCGAGGCACTCGGCGTGCGCCGTGGGGTCGCGGCGCGCGATCGTCTCGTTGTGGGCAGCGGCCAGCACCTGGTCACCCTGCATGATCACCGCGCCCACGGGCACCTCACCCTCGGCTGCCGCCAGCGTGGCCTGCGCCAGCGCGAGCTGCATCCCGACCAGGTCGGCAGCCGAGGGCGGCGCTTCACCCACCGCTGTCGGTCACCCGCTCGAAGCCCAACTGGTCGCCGGCCACGACGACACGAATGGTGTCGCCCTCGGCATAGCCGCCGGAGAGCACTTCCATGGCGATCGGATTCTGCAGTTCGCGCTGGATCACGCGCTTCAGCGGACGCGCCCCATAGAGCGGATCATAGCCCGCGTCGGCAATCCAGCTCATCGCCGCCGGGGTGACGTCGAGCACCAATCCCTTCGCCGCCACCAGCGTGCGCAGGCGACCGAGCTGCAGCGCCACGATCTGGTCGAGGTCCTCGCGCGTGAGTGGATGGAAGACGATCACGTCGTCCACGCGGTTCAGGAACTCGGGACGGAAGTGCGCGCGCAACTCGTCCATCACCTTCGACTCGATCTCCAGCCACTCGACCGGATCCGGCTCCCGCACCGCCGTGATGTGACGGCCGCCGAGATTGCTCGTCATGATGATGACGGTGTTCCGGAAGTCCACCACCCTGCCCTGCGAATCGGTGAGGCGGCCGTCGTCGAGCACCTGCAGCAGCAGGTTGAAGACATCGGCATGCGCCTTCTCGATCTCGTCGAAGAGGAGGACAGAATAGGGACGACGCCGGACGGCCTCGGTGAGCTGGCCGCCCTCTTCATAGCCGACGTACCCGGGAGGCGCCCCGATCATCCGCGAGACCGCATGCTTCTCCATGTACTCCGACATGTCGAGGCGCACCATCGCACGCTCGTCGTCGAACAGGAATTCGGCCAACGCGCGCGCCGTCTCGGTCTTGCCGACCCCGGTGGGGCCAAGGAAGATGAACGAGCCGGTGGGACGCGCCGTGTCCTGCAGCCCCGCCCGCGCCCGACGCACGGCGTTCGAGACCGCGGCGATCGCCTCGGGCTGGCCGACCACCCGCCGCGCGAGCTCGGCCTCGAGTCGCGTGAGGCGCTCGCGATCCGACTCCAGCATCTTGGTGACCGGGATGCCGGTCCACTTCGCCACCACCGACGCGATGTCCTCGGCGTCCACTTCCTCGCGGAGGTAGCGGGTGCCCTTGTGGGCCTCGCCGAGCTTCCCTTCCTCGACGGCGAGCGACCGCTCGAGCTCCGGAATGCGGCCGTAGCGGAGCTCCGCCGCCTTCTGCAGGTCGCCGGTCCGCGTGGCGTGGTCCACTTCCGCACGCAACTGCTCGACCTCGGCCTTCTTCTGCTGGATCTTCTCGATGGCGCTCTTCTCGGACTGCCACTGCGCCTTCATCGCCCCGCTCTTCTCGCGCTGCTCGGCGATCTCCTGCTCGAGGACCGTCCGCCGCTCGACCGACGCCTTGTCCTTCTCGCGCAGCAGCGACTGCCGCTCGATCTCGAGCTGCAGGATGCGCCGCTCGACTTCGTCGATCTCCTGCGGGAGCGAGTCGATCTCCATGCGCAGTCGGGCTGCGGCCTCGTCCATCAGGTCGATCGCCTTGTCCGGCAGGAAGCGATCGCCGATGTAGCGATTGGAGAGCGTGGCCGCGGCGATCAGCGCGTTGTCGGTGATCCGCACCCCGTGGTGCACCTCGTACTTCTCCTTGAGGCCGCGGAGGATCGCGATCGAGTCCTCCACGCTGGGCTCACCGACGTGCACGGGCTGGAAGCGACGCTCCAATGCGGCATCCTTCTCCACGTGCTGGCGATACTCGTCGAGCGTGGTCGCGCCCACCACGTGCAGCTCGCCGCGCGCGAGGGCGGGCTTGAGCAGGTTGGAGGCGTCCACCGCCCCCTCGGCCTTCCCCGCGCCAACGAGGGTGTGCAGCTCGTCAATGAAGACGATGTACCGTCCCTCGGCATCCGTGAGCTCCTTGACGACGGCCTTGAGGCGCTCCTCGAACTCGCCACGGTACTTGGCACCCGCCAGGAGCTGGCCGATGTCGAGTGCGACCAGCTCGCGATTGCGAAGCGAGTCGGGCACGTCGCCGTTCACGATGCGCTGGGCCAGCCCCTCGACAATCGCGGTCTTGCCGACGCCGGGCTCGCCGATCAGCACCGGATTGTTCTTGGTGCGCCGCGAGAGCACCTGCATCACGCGGCGAACTTCCTCGTCGCGGCCGATGACCGGATCGAGCTTGCCCGCGCGCGCCTGCTCGGTGAGGTTGCGCGTGTACCGCTCCAGCGCCTGGTACTTCTCCTCGGGCGTCTGGTCGGTCACGCGATGCGACCCGCGGACCCCGCTCAGGGCCTCGCGGATGTCCTTGCCGGTCATCCCGGCGTCCTCGAGGAGACGACGCGCCGTCGTGCCCTTCTCCTCCGTGAGCGCCAGCAACAGGTGCTCGGTCGAGACGTAGTCGTCGCCGAGTTCCTTGCTGAGCTTGTCGGCGCGATCGAAGACCTTGGTCAGCGTCCGGTCGAGCGTGGGTTGTGCCTCGCTCCCCTCCTGCCGGGGGAAGGTCGCCACTTCGGCCTCGACCTGGTTGCTCAGCTTCGGCACCACCACGCCCGCCTTCCGCAACAACGGCTGCACGATCCCCTCGTCCTGCGCGAGGAGGACCGCGAGCAGGTGGGCGTCGTTCACGACGGGATTGCCGCGCTTGCGCGCGTGGTCGATGGCGTCGCGTACCGCTTCCTGGGCCTTCACGGTCAGTCGCTCGGGTCTCAGCATCGTTCGCACCCTCCTGGGATGCCTCGGAAGATGGCAAGGGATGGACCGCCGCGCACCTGCCGGTTTGGCGGAGTATTCAACCCCCGAGGTATCGGACGCTGCCGAAAACACCAAGAGGGACGCTGGGCGCCCCTCAAGGTTGGGTCACAATCACTTTCCGGGTCCGTGGCGATCGATCATCCACGGCAAGCTGGAGGTAGTAGATCCCCGGTGGCGCGACGCGCGTCCCGTCATCAATGGTGCCATCCCACACAGCCACGTGATTGCCGCACCGCAACGGGCGGTTGTCGAGCGGCTCGGCCCGCCGTCCCCGCAGTCGCAGGATCGCGACCGGGTTGGCAAGCACGTTGTAGACCTTCACGCTGACCTGCGGAACGTGGTCCTTCCGGCAGACCTCCGGATCGATGGTGAACGGGACGAGCGCCGCCGGGAGGACGGGGTTGGGGCGAGGCTCCTCGAGCGTGACCAGAGGTCGGTCCGACGACCGCTGCGCAGTGGCCGGCTGGGCCACCATGCCGAGGAGGAGCGCCCCCACCACCGACCGCAACAGTCGGCGCATGGAAACTCCTTCAGGCAACAAACAGGGGTGAGTTCGAACAGGCCTCCGTCAGGTGACGGTCCGGGAAACGTGCCAAGCTGAATAGTGTCACTGCCGGGCTTCAACGGCCACTACCCTGCCCGCCGCCACGCTTCGAGGGCCGGGAGGGTGCCATCGGAGAGGTGATGCCCGACCCATCGAGCCAGCAACCGCCGGTGGGCGGCCGCGTGGGGACCATCCAGCATCGGCAGTTGTTCGCCTGGGACGAGGAGGGCCTGCAGGGCGTCACGGTCTTCCGCCGCCATCCTGGTCGCCCCTGTCCCCCTGGCGCAGCCGGCGCAGAGAAAGCCTCCGTCCCCCAGCGAAAAGGACGCGTCGCCCGGGGGGATCGGCACACCATCGCGCGCGCACTCCTCGAGACTGGGACCCAGTCCGAGTTCGGCAATCAGGCGCCAGAGGGCTCGCAGCCCGACGACATCGACCGCATCGGGCGGGGCGAGCTCGATCAGGGCGACCGCCTGCCGCACCTGGTCGAAGAGGTCGGGGTTGGGCACGGGTGGGATGAAGCGCACGGCCAACTCGGCCAGCGCGGAGGCGGCGCGAAAGCGCCCCAGTTCGGCCGCGAGTCCGCCGTGGGTGGCGCTGAGGTCGAAGGCGATGAGGGTGTGGAGGTCGCCGCTGCGCGACTGGAGGAGATGGGCCTGCCCCTCGCTGAGGAGTTGCAGCGCCGCCCCAAAGCGGCTCTTCGGCCGGAGTGCCCCCTTGGCGATCGCGCTGATCATCCCCTGGTCGCGGGTCAGCAGCCGGACGATTCGGGAGGTCTCGCCGTATCGGATGGAGCCGAGGATCAGGGCGGGCGTGAGGTGCGGCTCGCCAGCCACGGCGTCAACCCCCGAGGGGGAAGAGGTCGGCGGGGATCTCGGTAACGGCCGCGGCCACCGGACAGATTCCGGTCGGGATCGCGCGTCGCTCCACGAGGTCTGCCCCAAAGACGCGGATCCGGCCGAGCGCGCCGCCGGCGGTGCACGAGCCCCCTTCCACCACGTAGGCCCGACCGAGGCCGTCGCTGGTCAGCGCGCGCGGATCCTGGAGCGGAATGCCGGAGCCGGCGCCTCGCTCGAGCGCGCGCGTCCGTGTGTTGAACACCATCAGCCCCTCCGCCTCGCTCGCGACCAGCAGTCGGTCCCCTCCGTCGGAGGCGATGTAGCGAGGGAAGACGCCGAAGCCGCCGAATGAGGCCACTTCGCGGAGCCGCACCGGATCGACGGCCGAGAGTCGCCCCTCGACCGTGCCACCGTTGCCCGCGTTCAGCACGTAGAGGAGCCCGTCGGCGCCGAGGACAGCGGCCACCGCGTTGCCGGGCCCGAGGAGCGGAACGGAATCGAGCGGATTCTTGTTCCGTTCGAAGGGTCCCAACCAGCTCGGATTGTTGGCGCAGATCGCCTGGATCGGATAGCAGTTCTGGCGATTGCCGTTCACGAAGAAGACCCGACCGCGCGCCAGCCCGAACGCCTGAGGTCCCTGCGTGAGGCCGGGAATCTGTTCGGCCGCCCCATCGAGCGTGAAGCGGGTGACCAGGTTGACGATGGGCGAGGCGGCATAGCCCTCGCCCTCCTCCGTGATGGCGACGGACACGATCGGGCTGTTCTCGCCGAATCCGGTGACGATGACCGCGGCGAGCTGACGCGTGGCCAGATCAATCAGCAGGATCTGGCCGCCCGTGCCGAGGCCGACCGCCGCGATGCTGCCGCGGACGGCGAGCGTGGTCGGTGCGCCCGGGCCGATGCCGAGGGGGATGGTGACGACGGCGTCGGTCGAGTCGGCGGCCACCAGCCGGAGAGATCGCTCCTCGCGGTCGAGCACCACCAGCACCTCGGTGGGCAACGACACCGGTCCGGTGGTGGGGGCACAGGCCCCCACCAGACTCGCGAGCAGCAGGCCGGCTGGCCAGTGGCGCATCAGTACTCTCCGTGGGCGATCAGTACCGGAGCTGGGCCCCTCCGAAGAGGGTGCGTCCCCGCCCGGGGAATCCAATGACCTGGTCGTAGGTCGCGTCGAGGAGGTTTTCCGCCCGCAGCGTCAGTTCCACTGAGGGGGCGCCTGCCCCGCCGCGCCGCACCGGGAGCTCGAGGGAGAGGTCCACGATGGTATAGGAGGGTAATGCGGTACGGGTCGCGGGGAAATCCCGGTAATCGACATCGTCCCGGCGTCCGATCCGTGTCAGGCTCCCGGCCACGGTCGCCATCCCGGTGCGCAGGGTGGCCGTGACCCCGCCACTGGAGGCGGGGCGGCGCAAGAGCGACGAGCCCTGGCGGAAGGTCAGCGACGAGGCGGAGCCGCTGTCGCGGACCTCGGTGTCGAGCCACGTCCAGCGCGCCCGCACGGTCAGGGCGGCCGTCGGCTGCCAGCCGAGCGCCGCCTCGACGCCGCGACTCGAGGCCGCGCCGAGGTTGGTGTAGGTCGGCGCGCCCGGGGCCGCGCCGATGTACTGGATCAGGTCGCGGAAACGCTGGTCAAAGGCAGTGACTTCGAAGGTCGTCCGGGGCGAGAGCCGCTGAGCCAGCGCGAGCTCGGCGTTGCGGGTCCGCTCGGGCGACAGCGCGGGGTTGCCGACTTCGAAGGGATCGTTGGCATACAGCTCCGCGAACGTGGGCGCCTTGAAGGCCGTCCCGACGGCACCCCACATCCGCGTGTTGGTCGCGAGCTGCACCGACACGCCGGTTCGCCACGTGACGAAGTTGCCGAAGGCGGAATTGTCATCAAGACGCGCACCGAACTGCAGGGTGAGGCGCGACGAGGGCGCCGCCAGCACCTGCGTGTAGAGGTGCCGCGTCGAGCGATCCGCGGCAAGCGCGGTACGATCCTCGAAGATCCCGGTGCCGTAGTTCTGCGCCACGCGCCCATCGGCGGCAATCTCCTCCTGTTCGATGCCGCCGCCGATCGAGAGGGTCGTTCCCGGGATCGCTCGACTGTCGAGACGCGCATCGACGCCGCGCCGCCACGTCACCGCCTGACGATCGCTGTCGAAGCCGTAGCCATTGGTGTCGGCCGGCGTGTCCGGACGGTTGTCGGCGCCGGCACGCAGGCGCGACGCGAATCCCTGCACCGTGCCGGTGAGCGTCGCGCCGAGCGGACGCATCGCCGAGAGGCCGAGACTCAGCCGGCGTTCGGTGGTGCGCTGGTTGCGGTCCGTCGGCACACCCGCAAAGTCGGTGGGATATCCCGCCACCACGTCACCGGCGCGCGCCGTCAGGGCCACGCGTCCCCGGGCGTCACTGCCCCAATCGAGTCGCATGGAGCCGACGCGATTCAGGTAGCGGCTGTTGAACGGGTAGATGCCGTCGCTCGCAAAGCGGGACGCCGCCATCGAGAGCGTGGTACCTCCGGTCCCCGCCGCGATGCGCCCCGTGACGTCGGCATTGCCGAATGTGCCGCCGCGATAGCCGGCCTGCGCCGTCGTGCGACGCGCGCCGCTCCTCGTGAAGAGCTGGATCACGCCGCTCATCGCGTCGGCGCCATACAACACGGACACCGGGCCCCGCACGACCTCGATGCGATCAATGTCGTCGAGGGTCAGGTCGGCCAGATTGAGCG
The DNA here is from genome assembly GCA_033764505.1 of Gemmatimonadales bacterium. GTDB lineage: Bacteria > Gemmatimonadota > Gemmatimonadetes > Gemmatimonadales > GWC2-71-9 > Palsa-1233. The sequence continues at coordinate 167,399 of JANRIW010000022.1, read as the reverse complement.
AGCCCCCCGGCAGGTTGAGTGGCACGCCATCGAGCAGCACCTTCACGTAGTCGCTCTCGCCACCGCGGAGGAAGAGCGACGTGAGCGCACCATAGGAGCCGCCCTGCACCATCACGACGCCGGGAACCTCACGCAGCGCATCCTGCACCAGACGCACGCCGCGCGCGCGGAGGTCGTCCCCCTGCAGCACGGTGGTGGCGGCGGGCGCCGCGGTGGACGCAGGCACGCGCGTGGCCGTCACCACGAGGTCCGCGAGACGGGCGGTGTCGCGCACCGTCGCCTGGGCCGCGAGCGGGAGCAGCGGAAGCAGCAGGCCACACAGGCCGGAACAGATCGAACGAGTCGAGGCGATCACGAACGGGAGTCCTCAGGTGGTGGTGGCACCGTGCGACCGCTCTCGGCGGCCTCTGCACGGCGCAGGGGAATGACCTGTGGCGCGCCATCGCACCAGGTGGTGACGGCGACCGGCCATCCGAAGACGGCAGAGACCACGTCCTCGCGCAGGACTTCGAGCGGCGGACCCTCGGCGACCGTGCGTCCACGATCGAGGAGGACCAGGCGATCCGCGAAGCGGGCGGCAAGGTTGAGCTGATGGGTGATGACGAGCACGCCGAGCCCTTCAGCAACGAGTCGGCGCAGCAGTTCGAAGAGCTCCATCTCGTGGCCGACATCGAGTGCCGCCGTCGGCTCGTCGAGCAGGAGCAGCCGTGGCGACGCCACCAGCGCGCGCGCCACGCGCACCCGCTGCCACTCGCCACCCGAGAGGGTATCGATGCGGCGTTCGGCGAGGTCCGCCACATCGCATCGGCGCAACGACGCCGTCACGGCCGCGCGGTCGGCACTGCCCACGGGCGCCACCGGCCCGAGCCGCGACCAGCGGCCCAACAGCACGGTCTCGGCAACGGTGAGCGGGAACGACTGGTCCTCGCGCTGCGGCAGGGCGCCCACCACATCGGCGAGCTCGCGGCGCGACCATGAGGTGATCGGCCGTCCGTCGAGATGGACCGTGCCCTCGGAGAGCGGCAGCAGGCCGAGGAGCGCGCGCAGGAGCGTGGACTTGCCGCTGCCGTTCGGACCGACCACCGCCACCACCTCACCCGGGTGCAGCGCCACCGAGACTTCCGTGACCGCAGGCACGCGGACACCGGCATGGTGCACGGTCAGTCGCTCGGCCACGAGTTTCATCCGAGACTCCGGCGCAGCAGGATCGCGAAGAGGGGGACGCCGACGAGCGCCGTGATGACGCCCACCGGCAACTCGGCCGGGCTCACCACCGTCCGGGCCACGGCGTCGGCCACCACGGTGAACGCACCGCCGGCGAGGAAGACCGCCGGCAGGAGGCGACGGTGCAGCGGTCCCACCATGCCACGCAGCGCGTGCGGCACCACGAGCCCGACGAAGCCGATTGTGCCGGCCACCGCAACCGTCGCGGCTGTCAGGATTGACGTGGTGACGATCACGATGCGCCGCGTCCGATCCACGTCGGCGCCGAGCATCGCCGCCGTCTCCTCACCGAGCGAGAGGAGGTCCAGTGCGCGGGCGAGCCACCAGAGCACGACCAGCATCGGCGTGGCGATCACGGCGAAGCGGCCGACGGCCTCCCACGACGCACCGGCGAAGCCACCGAAGAGCCAGACGGTGGCCGCGCGAAAGGTGAAGGGATCGGAGACGGCGAGCAGCGCCGTCGTGACGGCGCCGGCGAAGGAGGAGACCACAACGCCGGCGAGCAGCAGGACGCGGGGATCGAGCCGACGTCCCGCCACGGCAGCCACGCGATACACCAGGGCCACGGCGAGCAGGGCCCCGAGCGTGGCGCTCCCCGAGACGCTCCAGCCTGATGGCAGTCCCGCCACCACCCCGATGACGGCACCCAACGCAGCCCCACCTGAGAGGCCGAGCAGCCACGGTTCGGCCAGCGGGTTGCGCACCAGCGCCTGCAACGTGGCCCCGCACGCCGCAAGGGCACCGCCAACGCCGAAGGCAAGGAGGACGCGTGGCAGTCGCAGGGAGCGGATGATGAGGGCGTCCTCGCCGACCCCGGAGCGGAGCGCGGCGAGCACCGCCGACGGCGAGAGGAGAACGGGTCCGACAAAGAGCGCACCGAGCGCCACGACCAGCGCCGCGAGGCCGAGGATCGGCAACGCGAGGCGTGGGCGAGAGGTGGTGCCGTGAGTCACGAAAATGCCCGTCTCCGACCTGGGGTCGAAAGACGGGCTGACGTGCGACGCAGATGGTGCGGACGATGCGCGTCCGCAGACTTCCACGACCACGCCACCGTTCCCTCCCCCGAGGGTGTGCTGGTGGCGCGAACGGAGAGGTCTCCTGGCTCCGGGCGCGTCGTTCGCCTTCCCGGAGAATCCCCCCTCCAGTGGCGTCGTGAACGACGATTGGTCCTGCTGCCCGTTACAGTGGCGGGGCCGCGCCGGTCTTTCACCGGTCTTCCGAGCTGCCCCGTTCGCTGGTCTACGATTGTCCAGCCAACGTATCGCGACGGCCTCAGGACGGCAAGAGCCGACGCACCTCATCCTTCAAGCGCTCGCGCTCGGCGAGGTACGCCTGCCGAGCCTCGGCGGACGAGTTGGCCGCGCGCCCGGCGTGCTCGGCGTCCAGGCGTGCGATGGCGTCAAGCAGCTCGTCCACGGGTGTTTCCACGGCCACGGCGGTCGCCGGCGCCCGTCCTCCGCGCGCGGCCGCCCGCGCACTGAGGAGCGCCATCACGATCAGCGCGAGCGCGAAGCACCCGGCGACCGCCTCGACCACCCATCCCGGGAGGCGCCCCGCTCCACCGAATCGAAGCTCGACCGAGCCGCCAGCGACCACGCGCCCGCTCCAGCGGGTGTAGCGGCGGCCATCGACCCTCGCCGTGTCGGCGCGCGCCAACACACCGACCACCTCGGCGTCATCCTCCTCGAGCAGGATGTTGGCGAGGGGCGCCGCCTCGCCGTACGGAATGACCATCCGACGCGTCGAGGGTGGCACCTGGTAGTTCACCAGGATCTGCCGCTGTCCCGGAGGTATCGCCGCGCTCAGCTCGAGCGTGTCACCGTGCAGGTGCATGACGTCGTCGGCGAAATCGCTTTCCCCGATCACGACATTCGCGACGTTGGCCGGGAGCACGAAGCGCCACGTGGGCGTCACCGAGTCCTGCGGGACACGGGTGAGCGTCCCGTTGTTGGCGAGGATGAGGAGGTCCACCGCGTTGCGCGTGCCGTCGGGGGCTGGCGCACCGATCACCAGGTGCCGCGACAGCAACGTCACGGGCGCGGCCGAGGAGGTATCGGCCACCACCACCTGCACCGCGATGTCGGAGGCACCGCCGCCACGCTCGAGGGGGACCGAGAAATACTCGATGCCGCCCCATCGCGCCGACACGAGCAGGATGGCGGCCGTGTCAGCCGGGGCACGCAGGCGGAAGCGCCCCTCGGCATCGCTGCGCACGGAGTCGACCGGGCCCTGGACCGTGGGCGTGACCCCGTGCAGCACCACCATCGCGCCGGCGGCCGCGACCGTGTCCCCGGCGACCACACGCACGACGCGGCCGGCCACCGTGCCTCCGGGGCCGACCGCGTGCAGCGCCACCGCCAGCAGGACGGTGGCAAGCATCAACGAGTCACCGGCTCAGGTGCCCGCGTCCCAGCTCGCGAGGTAGCCTTCCTGCTCCGGGGTCAGCACGTCGAACGCGGCACCCATTGCGGCGAGCTTGAGCGTCGCGATCTCGGTGTCCACCGCCACCGGCAGGCGGTGCACGGCGTTGTCGAGCTTGCCTTCGTTCAGCACGAGGAACTCGGCCGCAAGCGCCTGGTTGGCAAACGACATGTCCATGACCGACGCCGGGTGCCCCTCGGCCGCCGCGAGGTTGATGAGGCGACCCTCACCGAGCACCAGGATCCGCTTGCCACCCACCACGAACTCCTCGACGAAGTCGCGGACGTGGCTGCGCGCCGTGGCCATCCCGGCGAGGCTCTCCAGGTCCAGCTCCACGTTGAAGTGCCCCGAGTTGGCGACGATCGCGCCGTCCTTCATCGCGGCGAAGTGCTCGCCCCGGATCACGTGGATGTTGCCCGTGAGCGTGCAGAAGAGATCGCCGAGCGGCGCGGCCTTGGCCATCGGCATCACCTCGAAGCCGTCCATCTTGGCCTCGAGCGCGGTCACCGGATCGATCTCGGTCACGATCACGGTGGCGCCAGCGCCGCGGGCCCGCATCGCGAAGCCGCGTCCGCACCAGCCGTAGCCGGCGACGACGACGGTGCTGCCGGCGAGCAGCATGTTGGTCGCGCGGATGATGCCGTCGAGCGTGGACTGCCCGGTGCCGTAGCGGTTGTCGAACATGTGCTTGGTGCGCGAGTCGTTCACCGCGAGGATCGGGAAGCGCAGGATCCCTTCCTTGGCCATCGCCTTGAGACGGATGACGCCCGTGGTGGTCTCCTCGGTGGAGCCCTTCACGCGGGAGACCAGCGCGAGGCGCTCCTCCGGCGAGAGCGACTCCACCATCGCCTTGATCGGGCCGGCGAGGTCGTCGAGTCGGCCCAGCGCCGTCATCATCAGCGCGCCGACGAGGTCGGCGCCATCGTCCTGCGTGAGGTCGGGGCCGAACGCCAGCGCCTGCGCGAGGTGGGTGTAGTACGTCTCGTGATCTTCGCCCTTGATGGCGTAGACGTGCACGCCGTGATCGCGCACCAGGTGGGCGGCCACGTCGTCCTGCGTCGACAGCGGGTTGGAGGCACAGAGCGCAATCTCGGCGCCGGCGGCCCGCAGGGTGATCATCAGGTTCGCCGTCTCCGTGGTCACGTGCAGGCAGCAGGAGAGCTTCCGTCCCTTGAGCGGCTGCTCCTTGGCGAAGCGCGCGCGGATCTGGCGGAGCACCGGCATCGAGCGCTCGGCCCACTCGGTCCGGCGGCGGCCCTCGTCGGCGAGGGCGATGTCCTTGATGTCGTGCGGGGCGTCAATGGCAATGCTGGTCATGAAATCCTCACGCCTTCACGGCGGTTCGAAGCTCGCGGACCCGGTCGGTCCGCTCCCAGGTGAAGCGCTCGACGCGCTGCGGGCGACGCCCGGCTTCCTCGTACAACCCCTTGGCGTACTCGCGGCCGAAGTGGCCGTAGGCCGCCGTCGCCGAATAGATCGGCTGCCGCAACTTCAGGTCGGCGATGATGCCGGCGGGGCGGAGGTCGAAGACCTCGCGCACGGCCCGCTCCAGCGCCGCGTCACTGACGGTGCCCGTGCCGAACGTGTTGACATACACCGAGACGGGCTGCGCCACGCCGATGGCATAGGCCACCTGCACCTCGCAGCGCCGGGCCAGCTTGGCGGCGACGATGTTCTTGGCCACGTATCGTACCGCGTAGGCGGCCGAACGATCCACCTTCGTCGGGTCCTTGCCGCTGAAGGCGCCGCCGCCGTGGCGTGCCATCCCGCCGTACGTGTCGACGATGATCTTCCGGCCGGTGAGGCCGGCGTCGCCCTGCGGTCCGCCGATCACGAAGCGCCCGGTCGGGTTCACGAGGTACTCGGTCTTGGCCGTCGAGAAGCCGAACTCCTCGAGCACCGGCTTGATCACGTCGGCGATCATCGCGGCCCGAATCGTCTTCTGGCTGAGCTCGCGTCCACCGACGGTGTCGTCGTGCTGCGTGGACACGACCACCGTCCTGACCGCCACCGGCACATCGCCCTCATACTCGACCGACACCTGCGTCTTGCCGTCGGGGCGCAGCCACGCGTGGTGCGGCAGCTTCTTCCCGCCACGGCGGACGGCCGCGAGTCGCTCCGCCATCCGGTGCGACAGCACGATCGGCAACGGCATCAATTCGTCGGTCTCGTCGGTGGCGTAGCCGAACATCATCCCCTGGTCGCCGGCGCCCTGCGCATCGGCGTCCTTGCCATCCACGCCCTGCGCGATGTCGGGCGACTGCCGATCGATCGAGGCGAGCACGGCGCAGGTCCGGTGGTCGAAGCCGAACTGCGCATCGGTGTAGCCGATCCGCTCGATCGTGGCGCGGACGATGTCGGGAATGTGGACGTAGGCCGACGTGGTGATCTCGCCCGCCACCACGGCCATGCCGGTGGTGACCAGCGTTTCACAGGCGACTCGCGCCACGGGATCGCGCGCGAGAATCGCGTCGAGCACCGCGTCGGAGATCTGGTCGGCAACCTTGTCCGGGTGACCCTCGGTCACCGACTCGGACGTAAAGAGATGGCGTGGGGCCGGGGACATCGGGCCTCGCGAAGAAGGGGACAGGCTCATCGGGACTCGGGCAAGCTAGTGCCCGACGAAGGGTGCGGCAACGCGCTGCCGGGGTCCACCAGCCGAAGGTCCACGTAGCGTCCGAGGGCGTCCCGCAGGATCCCCTCGACCTGGGCCGTGCTGGTGGCCTTGGCCGCGGCCTCCGCAGCGGCGGCCGCGGCATGCATCGGCATGCTCCGGACGACCCACTTGACCAGCGGGATCGAGGGCGGCGCAATGCTGAGCCGGTCGTAGCCCAGCCCGAGGAGCAGCACGGCCGAGATCGGATCCGAGGCCATCTCGCCGCAGACCGACGAGGGGATCCCCGCCGCGCCGGCCGCCAGCCGCACCTGCTGCAGCGAGCGCACCACCGCCGGGTGGAGCGGCGAGAAGCGAGTGGCGAGGCGCGCGTTGCCACGGTCCACGGCCAGGGTGTACTGCGTGAGGTCGTTGCTGCCCACGCTGAGGAAGGCCGAGACCCGCGCGAACTCGTGCGCCAGCGACACGGCGGCGGGCGTCTCGATCATCACGCCGACCGGGACGTCGCGCGCGGCGCGGATGCCGGCCCGGTGGAGCGCCTCGGCTTCCTCCGCCAGGATCGCCCGGGTCTCGGTCACCTCGTCGAGCGAGATCACCAGCGGCAACATCAGCCAGAGGTCGCGATCGGCGGCAGCCCGCAGGATCGCTCGGAGCTGGGGGCGGAAGAGCGTCGGTTCGTCGAGGCAGACGCGGATGCTCCGCCAGCCGAGGAAGGGATTGGCCTCCTGCGGTGCGGCGAAGGCCGCCGGGAACTTGTCGCCGCCAAGGTCATAACTGCGCACCACCACCGGCTGCCCGGCGAAGGCCGCACCCACGCGGCGGTAGTACTCGGTCTGTTCGTCCTCGGTCGGGAGGTGGGCGCGTCCGGTGACCAGAAACTCGGTGCGCAGCAATCCCACGCCTTCCGCGCCATGCCGCAGTGCCGGCTCGACCTCTTCGGGGAGATCGACGTTCCCCTGCAGCATGACCCGCGTGCCGTCGGGCGTCTCCGCCGGCAAGGTCGCGATCCCCTCGAGCTGCAGCTCGAGCTTGTGGCGACGCGACGTCTGCAGGCGAGCCAACTCGAGCTCGTCGTGGGTCGGGTCGACGATCACGATCCCGCTCTGTCCGTCGAGCAGGACGAGCGCCCCTTCCTCGATGCGCTCGAGGGCGCCCGGCACGCCCATCACGGCGGGAATCCCGAGCGAGTGCGCGAGGATCGCCGCGTGCGAGGTGCGAGTCCCCTCCTCGCAGATGAAGCCGACGATGTTCTCGCGGTCGAACTGCACCGTCAGCCCCGGCGAGAGCTCGCGGGCGACGATGATCACCTGCTGGTCGATCCCCCCGAGCCACGCCTCGTCGCTCGGCCGGCCGAGCAGGTGGGCGAGCATCCGCAGCTGGATCGCATTCAGGTCCGCGAGCCGATCGCGCAGCATCGACTGCCGCGAGCCCTGCCAGGCGTTGCGCAGTTCGAGCGCCTTGAACTCGTACGCGGTCTCGGCCGAGAGATTGTTCTTGCGGATGAGGGACTCGACGCTCGCCAGGAAGGTCGGATCCTGCGTCATCATCATCTGCGCGTCGAAGATCCCGGCCTCTTCCGGCCCCGCGCGCTGCAGCGTCCGCTCCCGCAACTCGGCGAGCTGGGCGAGCACCGCGGCCACGGCGTCGTGGAGCCGGGCAATCTCGGCATCGTGCTGTGCCGGGGACACATTGCGATCGGGGACCTCCGGGAAGGACCACCGCACCGCCATGACGGGGGCGAAGGCCACGCCGGGCGAAACGCCGACGCCGCGGAGGATGCGCTCAGTCATCGTTCGCCGAAGCCGTTCGCGATCAAGGCGAGGAGTGCGTCCATCGCGGCCTCCTCGTCGGCGCCATCGGCGCGGAGCTTCACCCTGGCCCCGCACTCCGCGGCCAGCATCATCACGCCCATGATGCTCTTGCCGTTCACCGTCTGGCCATCGCACTCCAGTTCGATGTTGGCGCCGAAGCCGGCGGTGAGCCGCACGACCTGCGCGGCAGGACGGGCGTGCATCCCGAGCGGATTGACGATCACGGTCTCACGTTCGATCACCGGGAACCTCCGACCACGAGAAGTGACACCACCACGAGCACCAGGCCGAACCGCACGCCGGTCACATGGGCGCGGGTCTGCGGCGCGAGGGCGAGCATGGCACCGAGTCCACCGACCGCCATCACGGCAAGCGCCTCGTTGGTGGCGACGTCGGCGAGCAGGTACCACGCCGCCACCGGAACGGCGAGCCCCACGGCAAAGGCCGCGAGACGTTGCGCATCATCCGCTCGACGCGGCAACCAGGAGCGCTGCAGGGCCGACCCGACGGCCAGCCCCTCCCGGAGCCCGAGATCGAGTCCCCACGCCGTGAGGGCAAGGCGAAGCACGTTGTGCACGACCACCGCCACGAGCACCGCCCAGCCACCGAACCAGGGAATCGCCGCGAGCGAGAGCCCGATCAGCGCCGGCACCTGCCCCGCCCAGACCAGCTGATCGCCCAGCGCGCCCAGCGGCCCGGAGAGCGCGGTCCGCAACCGGATGATGGTGCCGCCGGGCACTCCTTCCTTCTCGGCCCGCACGACCGCGCCGACGGCCACGCCGGCGAGGTACGGATGCGAATTGAAGAACTCCGCCGAGCGCGCGACGGCGGCAAGCCGCGCCTCGCGTGTCTGCGAGCTCAGATGGTGCTTGAGCAACGGCGCGGCGGCGTGGCCGACCCCGATGCCGGTCATCCGCTCGTAGGTCCAGGCCGCCTGGACCGCCAGCAAGCGCAGGATGGCCTGCAGGCGGGCCGTCATCGCGACAGCACCAGCAGGAGGCCGGTCGCCATGCCGACCGCGAGCCATCGCCGACGGGCACCCTGGCCGCCACTCCGGAGTGCGCCGCCGAGGGCTGCGGCGAGTCCGCCCGCGACCGTCGCGGCCCCGACCAGCTCCATCCGCGGGAAGGCCGACCACGGAAAGGCCCCCGCGGCGACGATCGCCGACAGTCCGATCGCGCCGAGCACCACGCCGCGACCGGCATCGCGGATCAGTCCGTTGCGCTGCAGCTCCCAGATCGCGCGTGCCTCGCCGGCGGTGACGCGTTCCAGACGACGGTGGATCGACTCGGCCGAGCGGCGCCGATGCACATGCAACGTCCAGCCACCGAGGATGGCCAGCGGGAGGCCGATCAGACCGGCCAGCGCGAGTGCGGGCGCCTCCGGCACCAGGGCCGCTGCGGCCGCCGCGGATGCCGCCGCCGCGCCGTAATCCGGATAGCGAGCCGCCCCGATCGGGAGCACGTCCAGCGCATAGAGTTCGAGCGCCACGCCGACCAACAGCCCCGCCGCGAGATTGCCCGCCAGCAATCCGGCCACGCTCGCCGCCACGACGGGGCGAGCGAGCAGGCCCTGCGGGGCCGACACCAGATCCACGGTGACGATCACGCACCAACCCCAGAGCGCGAGCGCGAGGAGCGGGGTCACAGCAATTCCGCCAGCGCCACGGCGGGCGAGGTCGGGAGATCCTGCGCGGTGATGATCGCCCCGGCGAGTGCCATCTGGCGAAGCAGCGCCGTCTCGCGATCGTCGAGATAGAGATAGCGCAGTCGCTCGGCACGATCGGGGCGATGATGAATGCCACCGAGATTGATGCGATGGGCGAGGGCCGGATCGGCATCGTGGAGGGTGGCCATCGTGGCCAGGTCCCCCGTGAGGAGAATGCCGGGTCGCGGATCGGCCGCCCATTCGGGGAGGCGGCGGATCGCCTCGGCCGTACTGGCAAAGACGATCTCGACGCCATCGGGCACGGCCATCTTGTAGAGGTCCTGCTCCCAGTCGCTGAGCCGCACGCCGTCGTCCACGAGCACGATGAAGCGCACCGCCAGCGGGCGACCCCACCCGATCACGACCTGCCCATGCACCAGGCGATCGTCGACGCGGAGGAGGGCCAGCGTCATCAGCGGGCCGCCACGGCCCGGGCGCCGACTTCGGCCACGTGCGCGGCCACGTCGTCCACGGCGCCCTCGCGATGGAAGACGAACTCAAGCAGCATCGCGAGGTTGACCCCGGTCACCACCCGGACGCCCGGCATCGCCTGCATCTGGCGCATGGCGGCGAACAGGCAGGAGCCGCTCGGCATGTCGATGAAGACGATGGCCGGCCCTCCACCGACGGCGTCGAGGATGCGCGTCTCGAGCGCGCCGCGATCGCAATCGGTGTTGGAGACGGCGCGCAGGCCGGTCTCGGTGCCGGCGATCTGCTCGACCGCCCCGACCATCGCCTGGGCCAGCTGGGCATGGCCCACCACGACCCCGATGAGTGGCGTCATTCGAAGTCGTCCCGCAGGTATTCGCGCACGCCGCGTTTCTCCCGCATCTTCTTGATGAGGCGCTCGTTGAAGGCCGCCGCGACGTCCACGCCGCTGTAGCGGAGCAGGTGCATCATCGCGACCACTTCGGCGACCACCGTGATGTTCTTGCCCGGATTGAGCGGAACGATGACCTTCGGGATCGGGACGTCGAGGATCGTCTGCATGTCGCGCTGGAGCCCGGTGCGGTCGGCGCCCTGCGCCGTCTCCCAGTCCTCCAGCTGCACCACCACCTCGATCCGCTTCTGCTGGCGCACGGCGCGCACCCCGAAGAGCGCGGGGATGTCGATCAGGCCGACACCGCGAATCTCCATGTGGTGCGCCGCCATCTCGTGGCCCTGTCCCAGGAGCACGTCGTTGCCGCGACGGATCACCTTGACCACGTCGTCAGCGACGAGGCGATGCCCCCGTTCGACCAGGTCGAGCACGCACTCGCTCTTGCCGATCCCGGAGCGACCCACGAAGAGCAGCCCGACGCCGTAGACGTCGGCCAGCGAGCCGTGCAGCGACGTGCGCGGCGCAAAGGCATCCTCGATGATCGGCTTGATGCGCTTGTAGAACTCGGCGGTCTTGAGGCGGGTCCGGAGGATCGGGACGTGGCGATCACTCGCGAGCGTCAGCAACGGCTCCGGCGGCTCCAACCCCTTGGTGATGAAGACCACCGGCAGGTCGTACTGGAAGAATCCCTCCAGCGAGGCGGTCCGGGCTTCCGAACTCAGCGACGCGAGGTAGGTGATCTCCGTCTCGCCGAGCACGTGCAGCCGGTCGGGCATGAAGCGCCCGTGAAAGCCCGCGAGGGCGAGCCCCGGGGAGCCGATGTCGGCATCCGGCACCAGCCGATCGAGCCCGAGCTCACCCGTCAGTGCCTCGAGTTGGAGCGCCTCGGCAGAGGCCAGAAAGTCCCGGAAGCGCATCGGCCCTCCTCAGGCCACGAACGACGGCGGCGGGACGCGTCCCGCCACGAGATCGAGGAGGTGCCGCTCCACGTGCGCGGCCGCCGCCTCCCAGCTGAGTGCTTCCGCATGGCGCCTGGCTTCGGCACCGAGCGCGGTCACGAGGGCGGGATCGTCGGCGAGTCGCCGCATCGCCGCCGCCATCGCCGCCACGTCGCCGTGGGGGACCAGGAGACCGGTCCGGCCGTCGCGCACCGAGTCGCGCAGTCCTGGCGAATCGGAGGCGAGCGACGGCGTGCCGCACGCGGCCGCCTCCATCACGGTGATGCCCCACCCTTCCTTCGGGGAAGGAAACACGTTTGCCACGGCCCGCCGCAAGAGCGTGAGCTTGGTCGCCTCGTCCACGAAGCCGAGGAAACGCACGGCGTCGCCGAGACCGAGGCTCGCGGCGAGCGCCTCCAGGCGGGGTCGGTCGTCGCCGCTGCCGGCGATGTCGAGCGAGAGGTCGGGCCGCACCTGCCGCGCCTCCGCGAGCGCACGGAGCAGGATGTCCACGCCCTTGTAGCGCTTGAGCCGGCCCACGTAGACAAAGCGCGGTGGCGCATGCCGCGGCAGCGACGGATCCGGCGTGAAGCGGACCGCATCCACGCCGGGATAGACCACGGCGATGCGCTCGCGCGGCACGCCGCGCGCCACGAGGTCGTCGCGGGTGGAGTCCGAGATCGCGTGGAACCAGGCGCGCCGGTAGAGTCGCGGGATCGGCCGTTCGGCGAGCCAGACCATCGCCGCCATCGGCCAGCTCACTTCCTGGAAGGCGGTGGTGCCGAAGAGGTGCGGCACCAGGGTATAGACCGGGAGTCGCGTCAGCGTGGTGGTGAAGAGGGGCAGCTTGTTGACGTCGTCCACCACGACATCGGCGGGCTCGTCGCGCAGGGCGCGGCGCACCGCGCGTCGGCCGAGCAGCGCGAAGGTGTGGCGATCGCCGTGGCGCTGCACCTCGATCCCCTCGACCAGCTCGTTCGGCTCGGCGCCCGCGAAGCCCGAGCAGACGAGCCGGATCCGGTGCCCCCGCGCGGCGAGTCGGGAGAAGAGCTCGAAGAGATGGATCTCCGCGCCACCAGCCTGCGGATTCCGCAGATCCTGCCAGTTGACGAGGAGGATGTTCACGGCGTGGCGGTTACAGGCGACCGAGGTCGCGGGCGACGCGATCGAGGACGCCGTTGATGAAGGAGGGCGCCTTCGGGCCCGCGAAGCGGTGCGCCAGCCAGATGGCCTCGTCGAGGACGACCTTGGGGGGCACCACGCCCACCATCAGTTCATGGATGCCGATGCGGAGGATGTTGCGCTCCACCGACGCGATCCGATCGAACCGCCAATGCTCCGCGGCCTTGGCGGCGAGGCGGTCGATCTCGTCCCGCTGCAGGACCACGCCCTCGACCAGCGCGACGGCCTCCTCGTGCAAGTCGGGCTCGGGGCCGGTGAGCCGCGCCAACCCGCTCGACGCACCGGCCTGATCGCCGTCGCCCACGGTCTCGAGGGCATACAGCAGCTGCAGCGCGCGGGCCCGGCGCTTGGTCTCGTTGCGAAGCGTCATTCGGTGTCCAGCTCCAGGCTCATCTGGGAAAGCAGGTCGGCCGCGCGGAGAGCCGCCTCGGCCGCTTCCTGCCCCTTGTTGCCAGCGGCCCCACCGGCGCGTGCCACGGCCTCGTCCATCGTGTCGCAGGTCAGCAGCCCGAAGCCGACCGGCACCAGCGTCTCGGTGGCCGCGCGGCCAAGCGCCGCGGACGTCTCGCCGGCCACGAACTGGAAGTGCGGCGTCTCGCCACGCACCACCGCGCCGAGGGCGACCACGGCGGCATAGCGACCGCTGTGGGCACAGGCCATCGTGACCACGCCGAGCTCGAACGCCCCGCTCACCCAGTAGGTGTCCACGTCCTCGTCGGCGATTCCGGCCTCGAGGCAGGAGGTGCGCGCGCCGTCGAGCAGTCGTGATGTCACCCGCTCGTGATAGCGGGAGACGACGATGGCGACACGACCGATGGCGTGGAGGCGCCCGCTGTATTCAGGCATCAGCTCTCTCCGAGATAGTGGCCCAACTTGTCACGCTTGGTCTCGAGGTAGGCGCGGTTCTCGTCGGTGGTGACGGTCTCCAGCGGCACCCGCTCGACGATCTCGAGCCCGTAGCCCTCGAGGCCGACCATCTTCCGGGGATTGTTGGTCATGATGCGCAGGGTCGAGAGGCCGAGGTCGCGGAGGATCTGGGCGCCGATGCCGAAATCGCGGAGATCGGCCTTGAAGCCAAGCCGCTCGTTGGCCTGGACCGTGTCGTCCCCCTCATCCTGCAGCGCATAGGCGCGGATCTTGTTCAGGAGGCCGATCCCCCGCCCTTCCTGGTCGAGGTACACGATCACCCCGGCGCCCTCGGCCACGATCTTGGCCATGGCGCGATGCAGCTGCACGCCGCAGTCGCAGCGGAGCGAGTGGAAGACGTCGCCGGTGAGGCACTTGGAGTGCATCCGCACCAGCACGTTCTCCTTGCCTTCCACGTCGCCGTGCACCAACGCCACATGCTCGGCGTCGTCCACCGCATTGCGATAGCCGATCACGCGCCAGGCACCCGATTCGGCCGGCAGCCGCGCCTCGGCCACGCGCTCGACCAGCTGCTCGGTCCGCAGCCGATGCGCCACCAGCGCCGCCACCGACACGAGCGTGAGCTGGTGCGTGGCGCAGAACTGCTCGAGCTGCGGCAGGCGCGCCATCGAACCGTCGTCACTCAGGATCTCGCAGATCACGCCGGCGGGATGGAAGCCGGCGAGCCGCGCCAGGTCCACGCTCGCCTCGGTGTGGCCCACGCGCTGGAGCACGCCACCGGGGCGGGCGCGCAGGGGCGAGATGTGCCCGGGACGACGCAGGTCGGACGGCTGGGTGGCGGGGTCGATGGCGACGCGGATGGTGGTCGCGCGATCGGCGGCGGAAATGCCGGTGGTCACGCCGAAGCGTCGGGCGGCGTCGATGGTGACGGTGAAGGCCGTCGCCATCGATTCGGTGTTGTGCTCGACCATCTGCGGCAGCGCGAGGCGGTCGCAGTCCTCGGAGGTGAGCGCGAGGCAGATCCACCCGCGGCCGTGCTGCGCCATGAAGTTGATCATCTCGGGCGTGACCGCTTCGGCCGCGCAGACGAGGTCGCCCTCGTTCTCGCGGTCCTCGTCGTCGACGACGACGATCATCTTGCCGGCGCGGAGGTCGGCGAGGGCCTGCTCGATCGACGCGAACGGCATCTAGCGCCCCTCCGCGGAGCGCCAGGCCGCACCCAGTTGGCGAACGTACTTCCCCACCGTGTCTCCTTCCAGCTGCACGCGGTCACCGGTCCGGCGATCGCCGAGGGTGGTATGCACCAAGGTAAACGGAATGATCGAGAGCTGGACGGTCCCGGGGGCGGGAATCGCGTTGACGGTGAGCGACACCCCGTCCACCGTGATCGAGCCGAGGGGAATGGAGACCTCGGCGACCGCTGGCGGGACGGCCACATCAATGAGCCAGGCATCGTCGCGCTGCGTCACGGAGGTGACCGTCCCCACACCATCCACGTGGCCCTGGACCAGGTGCCCGCCGAGGCGATCGCCGACCCGCAGGGCCCGCTCGAGGTTCATGCGGCGCCCCGTGACGACCTCACCGAACACCGTGCGGTCGAGGGAGGTCACCACCACGTGCACCGCGAACCACCCTTCGCCGCATGCGGTGACCGTCAGGCACGCGCCATCGACGGCGATGCTCTCACCCACCTGCACATCATTCCAGGGCGCACGAATGGTGAGGTCGCGACCGCCGCCCTGCTCGGCCACCGACTCCACCACGCCCACCGCCGTGATCAATCCCGTGAACATCTATCGCTCCAGCACGAGGAGCACTTCGCCCTCGCTCGACAACTGCGTTGAACGCTTCACGCGCCAGCGAGGCGTTGCGGTGAGCGCGGGGTGGCCGAGTCCCGGCCAGGCGCGCACGCCATCACCCAGCCAGAGCGGGCACTGGACCTGATAGACACGGTCGACCAGGCCCTCGGCCAACAGCGCCCCCGCCAACCGCCCGCCCCCCTCGATCAGCATCGCGTCAAGCCCGACCGTCCGAAGCGCCGCGAGCGATTCGTGCAGGGTCTCGGCCAGGATCACGATGGCGCCGGTTGCCTGCACCGCGGCGCGCCGTTCCGGCGATGCCGCCGAGCTCATCACGACAATCACGGGTACGCCGCTGTCGTCGTGAAAGATCCCCTCCGACCCGCCCAGGCGACCGCTTCGGTCGAAGAGCACGCGCGCCGGGGGGATGCGCGGGGTCACGCCGCCCCGGACGGTGAGCCGGGCATCGTCGGCCAGCGCGGTGTGGGCGCCCACCGCCACGGCCCCGAATCCGGCGCGCAGGTAGTGCACCCATTCCCGTGCTGCCGTGCCGGAGAGCCAGCGCGCCGAGCCTTCGGCATCGGCGATGCAGCCATCCATCGAGACCGCGAGCTTGATCGCCACGAACGGGCGATCGCTCGCCGCGTGCAGGTGATGGAAGCGCGCGTTCGTGTGCCGCTCCTCGGCCTCCTCGATCCCGACAGTGACCACGACACCTGCCGCCTGCAACCGCTCGAGCCCACCGGTCGCGACCGGATTCGGGTCGCGCGATGCGAGCACCACCCGCGCGATTCCCGCCGCGAGAATCGCGTCGACACAGGGCGGCTGCTTGCCATGGTGATTGCAGGGTTCGAGCGTGACGTAGAGCGTCGCACCGCGGGCGTGCTCCCCGGCGACGCCGAGGGCCATCGTCTCGGCGTGCAGACCACCGTGCTCCGTGTGCCACCCTTCGCCGACGAGTTCATCACCCCGCACGACCACGGCACCGACGAGCGGGTTCGGGTGCACGCGCCCCCAACCGCGCTCGGCCAAGGCGAGCGCCTGGCGCATCCAGCGGCGATCAACCGGGTTCGGAGCGGGACGCACCTCGGCGTCGGCATTCATGGCAGGAATCCGATCAGTCGGCGAAGACGACGCTGGTCGGGCCGGCGCGCACCGCACCGCAGACCCACGTCGGCACGCCGGCGGCAGTCGCAGCCTGACGCACGGCGTCAACAGAATCGGCCGGCACCGCGGCGATCATCCCGACACCCAGATTGAAGACATCGCGCATCTCGGCGAGCTCGACCTTGCCGCCCTCGGCGATCACGCGGCAGAGCAGCGGCCATTCCCAGGAGCGTGGATCGACCACCGCCTCGCACCCGTCGGGCAACACGCGCACCAGGTTGCCGGCGATGCCGCCGCCGGTGATGTGGGCCAGGCCGTGGATCTGCCCGAGTGCGGGCTTGATCGCGGCCACGTAGCTGCGATGCACCGCGAGGAGCGCATCGCCCACGGTGACGTCGCCTCCAGGGAGCCGCGAGTCGAGCAAAAGACCCATCCCGTCGAAGAGCACGTGGCGCGCGAGCGTGTAGCCGTTGGTGTGCAGTCCGCTCGCCTCGTAGGCAACGAGCACATCGCCCGGCACGATCGCCGCGCCGTGCATCGCCTGGTCCTCTTCCACGACACCGATGATGGTGCCGGCGAGGTCAAAGGTCCTCTCGGCGTAGAGCCCCGGCATGGCGGCGGTCTCACCGCCGGCCAGCGCCATCCCGTGCGCCTGACAGCCTCGGGCGATCCCCTCGACCACACCGGCGATCATCTCGACCGGCAGCCGGTGCCCGGCGATGTAATCCATGAAGGCGATCGGCTGCGCGCCGTGGACGAGGATGTCGTTCACCGAGTGATTGACGAGGTCCTCGCCGACGGTGTCGAAGCGACCCGCCTGCATGGCGACCAGCACCTTGGTGCCGACACCATCCGTGCTCATCACCAGCACCGGCGAGCGCATCCCGGCGGGGATGCGCACCATCCCGCCGAAGGCGCCGACGGCACCGACCGAAAGCGGCGTGCGCGTGGCGGCCACCAGCTCGCCGATGCGCGCCTTGGCAATCTCCGCCTGGGACAGATCGACGCCGGCCGCGGCGTACTGCGACTGTGGCGTGCTCACCCGATGCGCTCCGCGCGCGGGATGTTGGTCAGGTCCACAAAGTGGCGCACGCGCTCCTCGAGATCCGCCGGGGACACGCCTTCGAAACCCTTCACGTCGAAGCCGGAGACCGAGTACGACCCCATCGCCGCGCCGTACACCATCGCGCGCCGGAGGTGATCGGTATCAGTCGCATCTTCGCGCGCCAGGTACCCCATGAAGCCACCCGCGAAGGCATCGCCTGCGCCGGTTGGATCGAAGACTTCCTCGAGCGGATAGGCGGGGATGTGGAAGGTGCGGCCCGGCTCGATCAGCAACGCGCCGAACTCGCCCTGCTTGATCACCACGCGCTTGGGGCCGCGGTCGAGGATCCAGCGGCCGGCGCGATGGATGTTCCAATCGCCGGAGAGCTCGCGCGCCTCGGAATCGTTGACCATGAGCATGTCGACGCGCTTGAGGAGCTGCATCAGCGTGTCGCGCTTCGACTGGATCCAGTAGTTCATGGTGTCGCATGCGACGAGCTTCGGGTCGCTCACCTGATCGAGCACCGAGAGCTGCAGCTCGGGATCGATGTTGCCGAGGAAGACGTACTTGGCGGCTTCGGCACCTGGGGGGAGATTCGGGCGGAAGTCGGCGAAGACGCCGAGGCGCGTCTCGAGCGTCTCGCGGCTCTGCAGATCGTAGGAGTACTTCCCCTTCCAGCGGAACGACTCGCCCGGCACCTGCTCGACGCCCGACCAATCGATGCCGCGCGGCGCGAGACGCTCGAGTTCTGCCACCGGGTAGTCCTCACCCACGATGCCGACCACGCGCACCGGGTGGAGAAGCGACGCCGCCACCGCGAAGTGGACCGCACTGCCACCGAGGGCATCGGCCGTCTCCCCGAACGGGGTGAAGACGGAGTCGAGTGCCACGCTGCCGACGACGAGGAGGGTCATCCGATCACATCCGGTCGGGGGACGAGATACCAAGGAGTGCCAGGCCGTTGGCCAGAACCTGGCGTGCGGCACGGGCGAGGAGGAGGCGTGCCTGCATGATCGGCTCGGGTTCACCGAGGACGCGGCAGCCGTGATACCAGCCATGGGTGGTGCGGGCGAGTTCGTCCAGATACGTGGTGACCCGGTGCGGCTGTGCATCCCGCGCCGCGCGCATCACCGCCTCAGGGAAGGCTGTGAGCTTCTTGAGCAGCTCGCGGTCGCCGTCTTCCAGCACCGACACGTCGAGCGTCCCCTGCACCGCCTCGGGGGCGAGGCCGGCGTTCCGGAGGATGCCGCTCATCCGGGCGTGCGCCATCTGCACGTAGAAGACCGGGTTCTCGTCGGTGCGCGCCTTGGCGAGCTCGATGTCGAAGACCAGGTGCGAGTCGCCGCGGCGCATCAGGAACCAGTAGCGCGCGGCGTCCACGCCGACTTCCTCGTAGAGGTCGCGCAGGGTGACGAACTCCCCCGAGCGCTTCGACATCTTCACCTCTTCCTCGCCCCGCACCACCTTCACCAGCTGCACCACTTCGACGCTCAGCCAGCCGGCAGGCACGCCGAGCGCCGTGAGGGCGCCCTGCATCCGGGGGATGTAGCCGTGGTGGTCGGCGCCCCAGACGTCGATCGCCGCATCGAAGCCGCGGGCGACCTTGTCGAGGTGATAGGCGATGTCGGGGACGAAGTAGGTGTACGAGCCGTCCTGCTTCCGGAGGACGCGGTCCTTCTCGTCGCCGAACGACGAGGTGCGGAACCAGAGCGCGCCATCCTGCTCGTACGACAGCCCTGCCTCGGCAATGCGCTTCAGCCCGGCCTCGACCGCGCCGGCATCGTAGAGTGCCTGCTCGGAGGCGGTCACGTCGAAGCGGACGCCGAAGGTCGCCAGGGTGTCGTCCTGCTCGGCGCGCTGCATCTGGAGCGCCGCGGTGCGGCAGCGGGCAATCCCCTCCTCAGCCGGGAGCTCGGCAAAGGCCTGGCCCTCGCGCTCGAGCAGCGTGGCCGCGTTCTCGGCAAGGTATTCGCCGTGGTAGCCCCCCTCGGGGATGCTCGCCTCGCGGCCGACCGCCTGCTGCACCCGCGCCCAGAGCGACTCGGCGAGCCGACCGATCTGCACGCCGGCGTCGTTGATGTAGAACTCGCGGGTCACCTCGTGCCCGGTCCACTCGAGCAGCGCAGCAATGCCGTCGCCCAGGGCCGCGCCGCGACCATGCCCCACGTGCAACGGGCCGGTCGGGTTGGCGGAAACGAATTCCACGTTCACGCGTCGGCCAGCACCGGTGGTCGAGCGGCCGTATGCCGCGCCCTCCGAGAGGATGCGCGCGTGGTCGGCCGAAAGCGTGTCGGCGGCGAGACGGAAGTTGATGAAGCCGGGGCCGGCGATCTCGACGGCCTGCACCGCGCTCGTGGGGAGGGCGAGCGCCGCGACGACACGGTCGGCCATCGCGCGCGGATTGCTCCGCTCCCGCTTGGCGAGCTGCATCGCAAGGTTGGTCGAGAGGTCACCGTGCGAAGGATCGCGCGGACGCTCCAGCGAATACTCCAGATCAGCGGCGCCGAACTCGGCAGCGACGCGCGAGAGCGCTTCCCGCAGCAGGTCGCTCACGTGCCGCTCGGCGTCGGCTTGGCGGCAGGCTTCGCGGCCTCGACCTTCGGGGCGGCCGTCTCCTTGGCTGGCGCGCTCTCGGATTTTTCGCTCTTCTCAGACTTCGGTGCGGCACCCTCGGCCGGCGGATCCTTCCGCGCGCCCTTCCCGTCCTTGCCGTAGTCGGTGATATAGAAACCGCTGCCCTTGAAGATCAGGCCCGATCCGCCAGAAATCTGCCGGCTCGCCGGCGCCCCGCATTCAGGGCACTTGGTGAGCGGCTTGTCGGACATCTTCTGGATGCGCTCGAAGGCGTGGCCTTCGTCGCAACGATACTCGTAGGTCGGCATGGTACTCCAGCTGTGGGCTAAACCAATGCAACCTCAAAAGATAGACGCCGAGCGGGCCGGTCTCAAGTTGATTCGACCGGCATTCATGTTCTTGGTCGCGCTCGCAGCGTCTGCGGCGCCCCTGCCCGCGCAGGGCCCGGAACCCCTTGGACTGCGGCAACCAATCCCCAAGGTGGCCGTCCCGAACCGCCTCTCGACCATCACCAAGCTGACCGACACGGTTCACGTGAAGCCGAATCACTGGAAGCGGGGGGCTCTCATCGGCTTCGTCGCGACGGCATTGCCTGTGGCGATCTCCGCTGCTGTAGGAGGTTGTGGTGGATGGGTTGGCGAGGGGGGAGCCTGCGCGATCACCAAGGCCGCAATCACTGTCAGCGTCGGCGCGCTCGGTGGGCTGGTCGGCGGATTGGTCGGATCGTTCTTTCCGAAGGGGGAATCAAAGACGGGCGGAAATTAATGTGGACAATACCGGGAAGATGTGCTGTGGACAAAGTTGGGAAACGCTTTGCCAATAGGAGTATGGGTCAGGACGACTCACCTCACTTCGTAGGTGACTCCTGGGCAATAGCCTCCAGGCGAGCAAGCACTCCGTTGTCCACACGGTGACCTCCCTCAAAGCCATGAAGCCGGGCCGGGCACCCCGAAGCAACCAGCTTATCCACATCCGCGGCGACCGCTTCAGGCGCCACCCACTTGTCGCGGTTTCCCACAATCATCTCGATCGGGGCGCCCTGCACCGCGCGGCTGAGCGCCCGGGGATCGACCTCTGGAGCCACCGTCCCGCCCCAGCAGACCAGCCGAGCCACCGGCCGGACGCCCCGCGCGACCCACCGGCTCGCCGCCGCCACCCCCTGCGAGAAGCCATGGACCTCGAGCCGCGGGATCTGGCCAATGACCTCCCCGACCACCCGGTCGAGGTACCCCTGCTGGTCCTCCAGCTCGTGGTCGCGGTCCTCCCGAGTCATCCACGACGCCCCCACTGTCCGGATGCCATTCCGCTCCTGGTAGAAGCGAGAGAGCCCCTCAGGCGCCACCAGGACACGTCCGGGCCGCTCGGCGGCCTCGAACCAGTGCAGGATCCCCTGGGCCAGCATCCCGTAGCCGTGGAGGATCAACCACGCCTCGCTCGCGGTGGCCGGGTCGCCCACGACGCCGATCCGGGCGTGGCGGGGGACGACGAGCGAGCGGTATTCGGGGGGCATTCAGAGCTCCAGGGCGCGGCGAACAGCATCGGCCGAGCCGAGGCCGGTGCGGAGGCGGACGAGTTCGAGGCGAGCGAGTTCGAGGGCGTCGCTGATCTGCGCCTGCCGTTGGCGGGTGGACTCGAGGTGCGCGGCGAGTTCCTGGCGGAGCTCCTCACGACGGGCCGCCACGACACCCTCCGTGCCGCCAGCTCCATCGCCGGCTTCGGCGATCGCCGCCACCAGTTCGTTCTCACGTTGCCGCAGCGCGGGGAGTTCCTCGGCGAGCTTCGCCATCCGCGGGGCGGCATCGCCCAGCCCCTGCCGGAGGGACTTCGGCAGCGCGGCCAGCGCGGTGGCATGCCCTGCCCCCGTAACCCGAATCGGAGCCGCTCCTGCACTTGGGCCAAGCGCCAGATCGCTGCTTCCCGTCAACCGATAGCCGCCAATCCGGAAGACGAGCCGCCCGAGCGGCCCGCGCCAGAAGAGTCCCTGCAGCTTCAGGAACGGATTGGGCTTGAGCGGGTCGGAGGCGAGCATGGTGACGCCGAGGCCGAAGGCGATCGCCGCGGAGACCACGATCACCGCGCCGGGGCCGGAGATCTGCCCGCCACCAGGGCGGCCCGGCACCGGGTCGCGCATGTAGTTGATGACGAGCCAGAGCCCGATCGGGGACCACGCGAGGGAGAGGATCGCGATCCGGATGCGCCCCTTGCGACGCGCCATTTCGTCCGGCATGGCGCGGATGGCATCGCGGGCGAGCGCCTCCTCGGCGATGAGCGCCCCCGAGGCGGCAAAGACATCGCGATAGCGGAAGCCCTGCCGGAGCAGCACCCGCACGCGCCCGCCGGCCTGCACGATGAGGCCCCAGATCGCGGCCGCCATCACGACCGCCACCAACAGGATGTCACCATCGTTGTTGGGGCTGTTCCCTCGGTCAAGCACGAGCAAGGCACAGAACAGCAGCCCGAAGATTCCGAACACCGATGCGCCGAAGCGCTGCAGGAAGACGCGCACCTGCGGTGCCACTTCGGGAGCGCTGCGTCGCATCCCGTCGAGCGCGGCGGCCAGGGCCTCGCCGTTGGCCCAGCGGTCTTCGGGCGCCTTC
Source organism: Gemmatimonadales bacterium (assembly GCA_033764505.1). Classification (GTDB taxonomy): domain Bacteria; phylum Gemmatimonadota; class Gemmatimonadetes; order Gemmatimonadales; family GWC2-71-9; genus Palsa-1233. Next base: position 144,693 of record JANRIW010000022.1, on the reverse strand, counting down.
GCGAGGCAGCGGTCGATGGCCTCGACGAGCTCCGCCGGGGCATCGGGGCGGAAGGCGCCCACCGAGGGCGGTGCCTGCGTCAGGTGCATGGCCAGCAGTGAGGTCGGCGTCGCCGCCTCAAACGGCAGCCGACCCGTCAGCGCGAAGAAGCCGACGATCCCCAGCGAGTAGAGGTCGCTGCGCCCATCGAGCACGTCACCGGCCGCCTGTTCGGGGCTCATGAAGTGCGGGGTACCGACCACCTCGCCGACGCGCGTGAGGCCGTCCGCGGGAGCGGCTCCCGTACTCCGCGCGATGCCGAAGTCGGTGACCAACGCGCGCTGCGTGGCGCGCTCGATGAGGATGTTGTCGGGCTTCACGTCGCGATGGATCACGCCGCGGCCATGCGCATACGAGAGCGCCCATGCCACTTCCTGCAGCAGTCGCACCGCCTCCTGCACCGGCACCGGGCCGGCACGCCGGACGCGGGCCCCCAGCGACTCGCCGTCCACGTAGCCCATCACGAAAGCCAGCATCCCGCCGCGCTCCTCGACAGCATGGACCGGGACGATGTGCGGATGCGAAAACGACGCCGCCATCCGCGTTTCGCGGAGGAAGCGTTCGCGGAGGTCGTGCTGCGTGGCCAATTCGGGCGGGAGGACCTTGATGGCCACGGCGCGATGGAGCTGGGCGTCCTGCGCAAGCCAGACCGCGCCCATGCCGCCACGGCCGAGCTCACGCTCGAGCGTGTAGGCCTCACCGAGCGCGCGTTGCAGCTCCGTGGCGAGATCGGCCATCAGCCGTGCCCGGGCCGATAGAGGCCCCACACCCCGCGCAGCGCATCGCTGATTTCGCCGATGGACGCCCGCGCCCGCACGGCCGCAATGATCGGCGGCATCAGCGACTCACGTGTCCCGGCCACCCGCGCCACCTCGGCGAGGGCCGCCTGCACCGCCCCGGCATCGCGCGCCGCCTTCACGGCCGCGAGCTTGGCCGACTGCTCCGCCGCCAGCGCCCCAAAATCCGGGGTGGGAATCACCGGCGGTGCGGAGTCGTCGGTGAAGCGGTTGACGCCCACCACGGTCTGTTCCCCCGATTCCTGTGCCTGCTGCTGCGCCCAGGCGCTCTCGGCGATGGCGTCCTGGAAATACCCCTGCTCCACCGCCACGGCTGCGCCCCCGAGTTCGTCCACCTGCTCGATCAGCGCGCGCGCCTCGGCCTCGATCCGGTCGGTCAGCCCCTCCACGAACCAACTGCCCGCCAGCGGATCCACGCTGCCGGTCATCCCGCTCTCGAAGGCGAGGATCTGCTGGGTCCTGAGCGCCAACGTGGCCGACTCGCGCGTGGGCAGCGCCAGCGCCTCGTCGTAGCCGTTGGTGTGCAGGGACTGCGTGCCGCCGAGCACCGCGGCCAGCCCCTGCACCGTCACGCGGACGATGTTGTTCATCGGCTGCTGCGCCTGCAACGTCACGCCGCCGGTCTGCGTGTGGAAGCGGAGCCGGGCGGATTGATCGTCGGCGCCGAAGCAGTCGCGCATCAGCCGGGCAAAGAGTCGCCGCGCCGCGCGGAACTTGGCGATCTCCTCGAAGAGATCGTTGTGGGCCGCGAAGAAGAAGGAGAGCCGCGGGCCGAAGGCCGCGAGCGGGACCCCGGCCGCGATGCCGCGGCGGACGTACTCGAGCGCGTTGCTCAGCGTGAAGGCCACTTCCTGCACCGCGGTCGCCCCGGCCTCGCGCATGTGGTAGCCGGAGATCGAGATCGGGTTGAAGTTCATCTTCTCATCGGTCACGAAACGGAAGATGTCGGTGATCAGGCGCAACGACGGTTCGGCGGGATAGATGTACGTCCCCCGCGCGATGTACTCCTTGAGGATGTCGTTCTGGATGGTGCCGCTGAGCGACGTGCGCGCCACGCCCTGCTCCTCGCCCACCACGATGTACATCGCCAACAAAATGGCGGCCGTCGCGTTGATGGTCATCGAGGTGGAGACGCGGTCGAGCGGGATCTCGGCGAAGAGGAGCTTCAGGTCCTCGACCGTGTCGATCGCCACGCCGACGCGACCCACCTCGCCCGCCGCCATCGGATGGTCGGAGTCGTAACCCATCTGCGTGGGGAGATCAAACGCGGTCGAGAGACCGGTCTGGCCGGCATCCAGCAGCGCGCGGAAGCGCAGGTTGGTCGCCGTGGCGGTGCCGAAGCCGGCGTACTGTCGCATGGTCCACGGCCGCTTGGTGTACATCTCGGCGTAGGGACCGCGCGTGAACGGAAACGCACCCGGTTCCCCCACGTCGCGCGCCGGATCGCCGATCCAATCGGCGGGGCGCGCCACCTGGGGCGCCTCCACCCGAAGCCGATCGCTCACAGCAGTCCCTCGGCCTCGGCGATGACCAGGTTGACGTACTCGACATCGGCGGCACCACCGATCACCAGCGGCGTCCGCTCGTGGAGCGCCGTCGGGACGATCTCGAGGATGCGGCGGCGTCCGTCGCTTGCCGCGCCGCCGGCCGCCTCGGCCAGGAAGGCCATCGGTGCGCATTCATACAGCAAGCGGAGCTTGCCGCTGGGATTCCGGATGTCGCCCGGATAGAGGAAGACGCCGCCGGCAATCAGGTTCCGATGGAAGTCGGCAACGAGCGAGCCGATGTAGCGCGAGTTCTTGGCCTTGAGGCGCGCCGGGTCGTCGCCCTTGAAGCCGCGCACGGCACGCTGCACGCCCTTGGACCAGCGGCCGAAGTTCGATTCGTTGACGCTGTAGTACTTGCCGGTTCGCGGCGTGGTGATGTTGGGATGCGAGAGCAGGAATTCGCCGATGGTCGGATCGTAGGTGAAGCCGTGCACACCGTGTCCGGCCGAGTAGACCATCATCACGCTCGAGCCGTACATCACGTAGCCGGCAGCGACGATCTCCGATCCCGGCTGCAACACATCCGCCAGTGTCCCCGGACCCGCCGTGGTGACCCGCTTGTAGATCGAGAAGATCGTCCCGACCGCGGCGTTCACGTCGATGTTCGACGAGCCGTCGAGCGGGTCGAAGAGCACGGCGTACTTGCCCGCCGGCACGCCGTCGGGAATCATGATCAGCTCCTCGTCCTCTTCGGACGCCATGGCACAGACGCGACCGGTGTGGTTGAGGGCGTTCTTCATGGTCTCGTTGGCGTAGACGTCGAGCTTCTGCTGTTCCTCGTCCTGCACGTTGATCGTGCCGGCGGCGCCGAGAATGTTGACGAGCCCGGCACGGCGGATTTGCGCTCCGATCAGCTTGGCGGCGAGCGCAATGTCGTAGAGGAGGTTGGTCAGCTCACCGGTGGCATCGGGGTGGGCGCGTTCCGAGTCGAGGATGAAGCGCTCGAGGGTGGTGACCATGGTGTTGGGGAGCACGGCGTCTCCTGGGCACGGCACGTCGGCCGGCACGGTACGTCGCGGGAGCAGCTGCGCCCCGGACGGTGAATTGATGTCCGTCGCTCTCGACGGTGATGTGGCCTTCCCGATCCGTTCGCCAGATCCGTGCCCCGACGGCACGCAGCCGGGACAGCGCCTCCGGGGTGGGGTGGCCATAGCGATTGCGCCCCACGCTGATCATCGCGACCTGCGGCCTGACTTCGGCCAGAAATACAGCCGACGATGCCGTCCTCGACCCGTGGTGCCCCACCTTCAGCACATCGGCCGTGCCGAACTCACCGGCCAACGCTGCCTCGGCCACCACCCCCGCATCGCCCATCAGCAGCGCCCGGAAATTTCCCCAGCCGACCTCGAGGATGGTCGAATCCTCGTTGAGGTCGTCCCCGGCGTGCGGCCATGCGGTGGGCGGGTGCAGCACTCGGAAGCGCACGCCATCGAGATGCCATTCGTCACCAGCCGAGACTGCACGCCATCGGACGCCGCGGGAGGCGAGCGTCTCAAGCCAGGCGTGGTAGGTCGACTCCACGAATGCCTCGCCGGGCTCCAGCGCCACACCGAGTGGCAGTGCCGCAGTGATCGCGGCCGCGCCGCCGACATGATCGCGGTGCGCATGCGACAGCACCATCGCCTCGATCCGTCGGGCGCCCAAGCGGCGGAGCAGCGGGAGCACCACCCGCTCGCCTGCATTCCACCGTTCATCGGCCGGTCCGGCGTCCACCACCACCCAACGACCTGTCGGGGTCCGGATCAGGGTCGCATCGCCCTGACCGACATCCACGAAAACTAACGCGAGGCGCCCATCGCCGAGTGCTGCCGGGCCGCCGATCTGGACGAGGAGGGTGAGCCAGAGCGCGGCCACCCCGCCCCACGCCAGCCGCCGGCCCGCCTCGCGGCCGGTGCTCCGACCGGCAACCGCCCAGATCGCCAACGCGGCCGCCAGCCCCCATGGCAGCGCGGCCCGCGGGCCGGTTGCCCCCGCCACGCCCGCGCCCGGCGCGGTGGCACCGACCCGAGCGACCCACTCGAGTGCCTCGAGCAGCACGCCACCCGATGCGGCAAAGGCCGACGCGGTGGCGGGCAGGAACGCGTGGAAGAGGAGCGCCCCGAGGAGCGCCGGGACCAGCAAGGCGGCGATCGGGACGGCGACGAGGTTCAGGAGGATGGCGATCGGTGCCACCTGACCGAAGAGCATTGCGGTGAGCGGTGCGGTGCCCAGCATCGCGCCCACCGATCCGGCGAGGGAGCGGACGAGGGGATGTGGCGAGATGGCCCGATCGCCCCAGCGTGTCGCGAGGGTGAGACCCCACAGCGCCGTGACCGAGAGCCATGCCCCGACCGAGACGAGCGCCGAGGGATCGAAGGCGAGCACGAGCGCCGCACTGAACGCGAGCAGGGCGCCTGGTGCGACCTCCCGCTGGCGCCAGCGACACCACGCCAACACCAGCGCCAGCAGCGCGGCGCGCGCCGCTGGGGCCGGCCACCCGAGGAAGATCGCGTACGCGGAGGCGCTTCCCGCCGCGGCGAACTCGGCCGGGTGACGCGGCACGCCGGCGAGTCGGAGCACCAGCAGCACCCAGCCGGCCAGGAGTCCGACATGGAAGCCCGAGATCGAGAGGATGTGGACCAGACCAGCCGCCGAGAAGGCCTGCTGCACGTCGGGGTCGATTTCACCGCGCCAGCCGACGAGGAGCGCCTCGACCATCGGCGCGCGCGGCCCGAAGAGTGCCGTGGTCGCCGCCGCAATCGCGTTGCGCAGCAAGGCCACGGCATCGGGAGTCCCCGAGACCCGCTCCACGCGCCGCACCACCAGCATCCCCGCATCGAAGCCGAGCGGTCCCCGTCGCGGAATCCACCGCGCGACCACGTCCACCGATTGCCCCGCGCGGGGCGAGGCGGTGCGCGGCCATCGCGCGGACACCGTGCCGGTGCAGCGTCCTGGAATGGTCACGCGGCCACTGCCCCGGCCCGGATCAACGAGCTGGAGCACCAGTCGCGACTCGCCGAGCGGCAGGCGCTGCGCGCAGCGGTCGGTGCGGTCCGTGAGCTCGGCTGCAGCCGCAAGCAGGCCGGCGAAGGCGGCGAGCGCGACGAATGCGACGAGCTGTCGCCGCAGGATCCAGGCAGCCGCCAAGAGGGCACAACCAACGAGACGAGGATCCGAGAAACGCAAAAGGCCGGTCACCAGACCGGCCCCGTAGGCGAGCAGCAGCAGGAGAGCGCCGGGTGGCGGGCTCATCCCGCCGAGGTGGTCACCGGGCGATCACGCGGAACGCGCGCCACCTGACGAAGTGCTTCGATGACCTGGACCTCGATGGTGGTCCGGTGCTGTGCCGTGTCGAGCGCCACCTCCGTGACGGCCTTGCCGGCCGAGGTGACAACGTACTTGGGCTGCAACCGATTGAGGGCGTACACCACGACGTCCTCGCGGTGCGCCGGACTGTCGACGAAGCCCGGCACCAACGCCTTGAGGCGGTCGTAGGCTTCGTGGACGTGGTGTTCCATCACGTTGAGAATCATAGGACCACCAAAGCTGGTTGGGCGAGCGCCCCCGTGAAGGTGGAGCCGGTGGTGCCCGTCAACCGGACCGTGTGGTAGGTCCCGATCGAATCGGTGGGCAGGTCCACCAGCACCATCAGGTTCTGCCGGGTCCGCGCGAGCATCAAGTCGCCTCGCTTGGCCGGCCGTTCCACCAGAACTTCGTGCAGCTGACCCACTCGGCCCGCGTTGCGGCGACGCGTCTGCGCCCGCACCACGCCGATGAGCCGATTGAGCCGTTCCGACGCCACGTCATCGGGAACGTGGTCCTTGAGCTTCACCGCCGGCGTGCCGTCGCGCACCGAGTACTTGAAGGTGTACGCATCATCGAAGGACGCAGCCTCGACCATCGAGAGCGTCTCGGCGAACTCCACCTCGGTCTCCCCCGGGAAGCCGACGATGATGTCCGTCGAGAAGGTGATCGTCGGGATCGCCGCACGCAGCTCCGCCACGACCTCGAGGTACCGCTCCCGCGTGTAGCGACGCAACATCCGCTTGAGCGTCGTGTTCGACCCGCTCTGCACCGGCAAGTGGACATGGTCGCACACGGCCGGGGTGGTGGCCATCGCCTCGATGACCCGCGGCGTGAAGTCCGTCGGGTACGGCGAGGTGAAGCGAAGCCGACGGATCCCGGACACCGCGCCCACGCCGCGGAGCAGGTCGGCAAAGTCGGCCGAGCCGTCGTGATACGAGTTGACGGTCTGCCCGAGCAGCGTCACTTCCGAGACGCCTTCTCCGGCGAGCCGCTCGACCTCGGCCACCACATCCGCGAGCTGGCGACTGCGCTCCGGGCCGCGCGTCGTCGGCACGATGCAGAAGGTGCAGCGATAGTCACAGCCGCGTTGCACCGTGACGTAGGCCGTCGGTCCCGGCTCGCGCACCTGCGGGATATCCTCGTAGTGCTCCCAGCCACGGTACTCGACGTCGGCGCGGCGCTGCCCCGCCGCCGCATGGCTGAGCAGCTCCGGGAGATTCCGGTACGCGTCCGGTCCGACGACCAGGTCCACCGCCGGCACCTGTTCCAGTAGGATCGGTCCGAGGCGCTGCGCCATGCAGCCCACCACCCCCAGAATGACCCCGGGGTGCTTGTGCCGCTGGAGCTCGCCGACTCGGCCGATCACCCGCTGCTCCGCGTTGTCGCGGACGGCGCAGGTGTTGACCAGCATCACGTCGGCCCCTTCCGGCTGCGTGGCCTGCACGTAGCCCTCGCGCGCCAGGACCCCGAACATCAGTTCGGTGTCGGCCACGTTCATCTGGCAGCCGTACGTCTCGATCCAGACCTGCTTCATCAGCTGCCGGGGCGAACGGAGACGCCGAGGGTCACCTGCCACGCCGTCTCGGAGTAGTTGCTGCCCTGCTTCCGCTTGATGCGCTCGACCGCGAGGTCGAGGCCACCGAGGTCGCGGGCGAAGCGCACGCCGCTGCCGATCGAGATCCCGAGCTCGTTCGGCTGCCCCGTGGCGTCGAGCAGGAAGGGGAGGTCGGCGTAGCGGACGCCGATGCGCAACGGCTTGTTGGCCGTCCGCCGGGCGTCGCTGAAGAGCTCGATGCCGGCCGAATATTCCTTGGTGTCGCGCGAGCCGACCGCGCCGGCGCCCACGAGTCCCTCATCGGCCCGCGACCAGTTGCGGAGCGTCACGGAACCCGCCAGGTCGAGCGACCGGCTCAGATGCAACCGGGCCGCGCCGCTGATGGTCATCGGCATGGCGATCCTGCTGCTCGGCGTGGAGTCGCGCTCGATCTGCAGCGTGCCATCGCGCCGGATGGTGGCGGCGAGGTCGACGCGCGGGGTGGGGCGCATGAGCACGCCGCCCGAGAAGCCGATCGTGTGATAGGAGAGCTCGGCCCGTTCCTCGAGCGCCGCGTAGTCGTCGTCGGCCCAGACGCGCCGAGTGGACATCCGGTTCGACCCGGTGAGGAAGTGCACGCCGCCGCCCACGATGAAGCGCGGCGAGATGGCGTAGGCGGTGGCGAGGCGCATGTCGACGATGCCGCCGCGCGACGTGAGCGTGTCGGTCACGCCGATCGGCACGCCGCGGGGCGAGGCAAATCCGGTCGAGACCAGCTGGAAGTCACGGTCGGCGAACATCGAGTACGACGCGGCGATCACGAAGCGCGAGCGCGGCACCGGTCCGCCGATGAGCATCTGCGGGAAGCGATTGTCCTGCCCGTTCGCCGTCCCGGAAGGATTGATGCTCGTCCGATAGGCGTTCGCCAGGGTGAAGACCGCGGTCGTCATCGAGAGCGTGGCGAGGGCCGCCGGATTCTGGCTCGACTCGCCATCGAACAGCCCCATGGCGCCGCCGGTGGCGATGGTGCGCGCCGAAGCGGCACGGCCCGGCAGGCCGAGGCCGCGGACGCCGAACTGCGACGACTGGGCCAGCAGCGGCGTCGCGAGGAGCGGCAGCAGGGCGAGAGCAACGAGGGCATCACGGCGCATCATCAGAAACCCTCGAAGGCGAAGGTCCGCCGGTAGGTGATCCGCAACGTCGGGGCGCCCGTCAACGAACGCGTGGAACGGAAGAAGGGCGCGATGAAGCTGCCCCCCTCCTCGCCGAGTTCGAGGCGCAGGATGCCGGGGAGCGCATCCTTGCCCTGCCAGGTGCGCACCAACTCGGCGACCTCCATCGACACGTCCACCTGGCCAGGGAGCAGGAACGTACCGGCAAAGAGTTCGGTCGCCACCGGCGACTTCGGGCCAAGATTGGTGAGCACCGGACGGGCCAGGAGCGTGGCGGTGTCGGCCGGGATGCCGAACATCGGAACATCGGCCGTCAACTGCAGCGTGGCGCGGATGATGGTGACCGAGTCCCGCAGGGCCGGCGGCAGCGCGAAACGGATGAAGCTCCGGCTCACCGGATAGCCACCGACCGCCAGGAGGCCCGCATCGCCTGCGGCCGACGCAGTCCGCACCGAGAAGTTCGCGGCGGGGAGACGATTGAAGATCTGCGTGCGCACGGTGGTGTCGGCGATGTTCGCCGTGGTGTACCAGGTCATCGAGGGGCCTTCGCTGCCGGCCGCGGAGGCGCCGACCCGCGCGCCGCTGGGGCCGTTGGCGCGAAGCCGCAGCCCGAACGCGAGCCGCGTGCTGTCGGCCGCCGTGAAGGCCACCTTGGCGAGATCGGCGTTCTTCAGGAAGATCCGCATCGGACCCGACCGGAACGTCGCGCTGATCGGGAACTCCTGCACCAGCCGTTCCGGCGTCATCGCGGCATCGACCTCAGCCACGGTCGAGAGGGAGTCGAGCGACAACGGCAGCCGGTAGATCTCGACCACGTCACCGGTGGAGGTGGAATCGCTCCGCTGCAACGAGAACTGGATCGCCACCGAGTCCACCGTGAAGGTGCGACTGGTATCGCGCACGAGGACGGAATCGCCGCGCGGCGCGAAACGAACCACGCCGCGGGAATTGCCGTACGCACCCCCGGTGCTGAGGAGCACCGAGAGGAGCGAGGACCCGCTGACATAGCCCGAGTACGAGGAGTCGAGGCCAAGGGAGGCCGTCAACACGGTGTCGCGGAAGTCGGCGCTGCCGCCAGGGCACAGCGCCGGGCAATCCGCGGGGGTGGTCAGCTTTTCGGTGCACGCCGTCGCAATCAGCGCCACCGCCACCAGGGGGAGGAAACGGGAAATCACTCGAGCACGTCCCCGGTGAAGGCAGCAGGCAGCAGGTCGCGGATGGTCCACTCCTTGGTCTCAGGTCCAGCACAGCTGATCACGGGCAAGTCAGGGGCAAATTCGGCCAGCACCTGTCGGCAGGCACCGCACGGGGCAATCGGGTGCGGCGCGTCGCTCACCAGGACGAGTCGCGCAAAGCGACGCTCCCCGGCCGACACCGCCGCGGCCACCGCACTCCGTTCGGCACAGATGGTCATGCCGTACGAGGCGCTTTCGATGTTGCACCCGACGAAGACCACCCCACCATCGGTTTCGAGCGCCGCACCCACCCGGAAGCCCGAGTAGGGAGCGTAGGCTCGGTCGCGCACTTGCTCGGCGGCGGCTCGAAGGGCGGTCAGCTCTGCCACACGCGCTCCAGGAAAGACGTGCCAGCATCGAGGGGCTGCACCCCAAGAAACTCAGCGATCGTCTGCCCCATGTCGGCGAACGTCGCCAGCTCGCCGAGGGCCACCGGACGGACCCGCGGACCGACGGCCAGGACCGGGACGCATTCACGTGAATGGTCCGTGGACGGGGTGGTCGGATCGTTCCCGTGGTCGGCGGTGAAGATAATCAGGTCATCGTCCCGAACCTGCCTCAGGAACCGGGGAATCCAGCGGTCCAGCTCCGCCAGACCGCCCAGGAAGCCGGGGACGTCGTTCCGGTGCCCCCAGCTCTGGTCGAACTCGATCACATTGGCGAACAGGAAGCCCCGGCGCATGGCCAGCATTCCCCCTTCCAGGAGGGAATAGGCATCCTGGTTGGTCGCCGTATGGATCGAGGTCACGCCCCGACCAGCAAACAGGTCGTCCACCTTCCCCACCCCGACCACCGGCACATGGGCCTCGGCGAGGCGGTCGAGGAGTGTGGTCCCGGTCGGGAGCCTCGAAAAGTCCTTCCGGTTCGACGTGCGCTGCCACGCACCCGCCTGGCCGCGAAACGGCCGGGCAATCACCCGAGACACGCCGTGGGGATCGACCAGCAGTTCCCGGGCAATCCGGCAGGCTGCGTACAACTCCTCCAACGGCACGACCTCTTCGTGGGCTGCGATTTGGAAGACCGAGTCTGCCGAGGTGTAGACGATCCACTTCCCCGAGGCCACATGCTCGGCACCGAGTTGATCGAGAATCACGGTGCCCGAACTGGCGATGTTGCCGAGGACCCCGCGTCCGGTACGCGCGCTGAATTCGGCGAGCAGATCGGCGGGGAACCCGGTGGGATACGTCGGGAAGGGCACGCCGAGTTGGACGCCGCACAATTCCCAGTGACCGGTGGTGCTGTCCTTCCCCGCACTCCTGGGCTGGGCCACACCGTGCGCGGCCGTGGGGGCGTCCACGCGCGCGACGCCGCTGTCGCCACAGAGGCCGAGGCCGAGTGCCTCGAGGTTGGGGAGGCGAAGCCCCTTCGAGGCACGCATGACGTTGCCGAGTGTGGCGCTGCCGGTGTCACCGTAGGCGGCCGTGTCGTGGGCCGTGCCGACGCCCAGGCCGTCGAGGACGATCAGCGCCGCGCGACGGCTCACGTCTTCCCCGTGGCAAAGCGGAAGCGCAGTGCCGTCAGCGCCTGCTCGAGCAGCTTCGCCTCGTCAGCGTCCAGATTGCCGCGGGTCCGCTCTTCGAGCGCGCCGAGCGTGTCAATCAATGCCTTGGCGAACTGGCGCGCATCGGGCGCCCCGGCGTCGGCCGCCCCGGGCGGCAACTGCCCGTCCATCGCGGAGTTGGCCTGGCTGGCGAGGCCGAGAATCAGGGAAGCGAAGTGCTGGTTCATGACGACCCATGGTAGCGGCGCGGGAGGCGTGCCCCGAGCCCGGTGAGCAATTCATAGGCGATCGTGCCGGCGAGGGCGGCCTGTTCGTCGACCGAAACGAGTCCGCCAAAGATCGTCGCCACATCGCCGACGGCGACGGGGAGATCGCCCGCATCGACCATCAGGTGATCCATCGTGATCCGACCAACAATCCGGAGCCGGTGGCCGAGCAACTCCACGGCACCGCTGTTGGAGAGGTGTCGCGACATGCCATCCGCATAGCCGGCCGCGACGGTCGCGATCGTCGTGGCATTGGCGGCGCGCCACGTCGCATCGTACGAAACGGACGCGCCGGCCGCGATGCGTCGCACGGCCGAGATACGCGCACGGACACTCGCGACGGGAATGGCGTCGAGCCCGGGAAGCTGGCCGCCGTAGAGGTGGATGCCTGGGCGGGTCATATCGGCGGCATACCGGCTCCCGAATGCCCCCGCTGCCGAGTTGGCCGCGTGGACCAGGGGCGGCCTGCGCCCGAGTGTCGCGATCACGCCCTGCAACCGCTCCCATTGCTCTGCCGTCGCCGCCGCGTTCTGTTCCGCCGAATGGAAGTGGGTATAGACACCCTCCCATCCCGTGGCCGTGGCGAGCAGATTACGCGCTTCCTGCAACTGCTCCGCATCATCCCAGCGCAGGCCGGATCGTGCCATCCCGGTGTCCACCTCGAGGTGGAACGGTAGGTCACCGAGGGCCAGCCACGCCCGAAGCGCCGTGAGGTCGCCGATCGAGGGCCGCGCGGCGACCGCCGCCACCGCCTCGGTGTGGGCGGGATTGAGCGGGGAGCAGATCAGGGTCGGCCGCAGCACGCGATTGACGTGGAGTTCGCGCGCCTCGTCGATGGTGGCGACCCCGAACCCCCAGGGATCGACCACGGCCAGCGCGCGGGCCATGGCGACCGCGCCGAGGCCGTAGCCATTGGCCTTGACCATCGGCAACAGCGGGGCGGCGGTCTTGGCGGCGTAGGAGCGGGCGTTGCGGACCACGGCATCGAGGTCCACGTCGACCCACGCCCGGGCAACGTCAGAAGTCAGTGGATTGCGCACAGTCGGAGACTAGGACTCCCGGAGAACGGATGCAAGATGAATCGGCGTTGGACCGAGCCGTGGCGATGGTGGCCGACCTGCGTGAGCGCTGCCCGTGGGACCGGGTGCAGACCCGGGCGACCCTGCGACCCTACCTGATCGAGGAGGCCCACGAACTCGCCGCCGCCCTCGGCAGTGGCGAACCCGCGGCCATCCGCGAGGAGGTGGCCGACCTCCTCCTCCACCTGGCCTGGCAACTGGTCCTCGGCCGGGAGACGGGGGAATTTACCCCGCACGAGATCGCGGACGACCTGGTGGCCAAGATGCGTCGCCGCCACCCGCACCTCTTCGAGCTGGGCGAGCGGGAGCGCTGGGAGACCCTCAAGGCCAGGGAGCGGCCCGCCGGGCGCGGGGCGCTCGCCGGACTGCCTGCCACCCTCCCCGACCTCCTCCTGGCCTTCCGGCTGCAGGAGCGCGCCGCGGGTGTCGGCTTCGACTGGCCCGACACGCGGGGGCCGCTGCAGAAGGTGGCCGAGGAGTTGGCGGAGGTCGAGGCGGAGATCGTCATCGGCACCGAGGACCGCGAGGCCCTCACCGACGAGATCGGCGACCTCCTCTTCGCGGTGGTCAACCTGGCCCGCAAGGCGGGTGTCCAGCCCGGCACCGCCCTCGACCGCGCCAACGCCAAGTTCCGCCGCCGCTTCGAATCCATCGAGACCATCGCCGCCGAGCGGGGGGTGGTGCTCGGCGACGCGACGCTGGAGGAGCTGGATGTGATTTGGGATGAGGTGAAGGAAGTCGAGAAGCGAGAAGCGAGAGGCGAGAAGCGTGGGGCATCCGGAGAGGGGTGAAGCTCCCCAACACACGGTGCGTTTCTCGCTTCTCGCCTCTCGCTTCTCGCTTCACGGATAAAGTCTGTGAATCTGCCTCGGAAACGCGATCGCCTCGCGAATGTGCGGAATGCCGCAGATCCAGGCCACGGTGCGCTCGAGGCCGAGGCCGAAGCCGCTGTGGACGAAGCCGCCGTACTTCCGGAGGTCGAGATACCAGCCGTATGAAGCCGGATCGAGGCCCTGGTCCGTGATCCGCTGCAGCAGCTTGTCGTAGTCCCCTTCCCGCTCCGAACCGCCGATGATCTCGCCATAGCCTTCGGGGGCGAGGCAGTCGTTGTTCAGCACCGTACGCGGGTCGTCGGGGTTCTCCTTCATGTAGAACGCCTTCACTTCCTTCGGATAGTTCATCACGAAGAGCGGCTTGTCGTAGGCCTTGGCGAGCGCCGTCTCGTCGTCGGCGCCGAGGTCGGTGCCCCACTGGATGTCGGAGCCCTGCGCCTGCAGCGTGGCAATCGCCTCGCTGTAGGTGATCCGCGGGAAGGGCCCGGTGACCTTCTCGAGCGGCGCGAGGTCGCGCTCGAGTTCCTTGAGCTCTTCCTTGCGACGCTCAAGGGCGCGCTCGACCAGGTACGAGACGAAGTCTTCCTGCAACTGCATGTTGGCGTTCGAGTCGTTGAAGGCGACTTCCGGCTCGATCATCCAGAACTCGGTCAGGTGCCGGCGCGTCTTGCTCTTCTCGGCGCGGAACGTGGGCCCGAAGGTGTAGATCTTTCCGTGGGCCGCGGCGGCGGCCTCGCCGTAGAGCTGGCCGGTCTGCGCGAGGTAGGCCTGCCCGAGGTCGAAGTACTCGGTGGCGAAGAGCTCGCCCGCCTGCTCGCCGATCGAGCCGGTGAGGATCGGCGTGTCCACGCGGATGAAGCCACGCGCATAGTAGAAGTCGTGGATCGCCTGCTCGAGCTCGTGGCGGACGCGTGCGATCGCGACCTGCTTCTTGCTGCGCAGCCAGAGGTGGCGATGCTCGAAGAGGAACGCCGTGCCGTGCTCCTTCGGCGAAATCGGGTAGTCCACGCTGGGCGCGGTCACCACCACGTCACTCGCCGTCAGCTCGTAGCCACCAGGCGCGCGCGCATCCTCGCGCACCGTGCCGGTGACGGTGATGCAGGCCTCCTGCGTCAGCGTTGCGAACCGCTCCCACGCCCCGTCGACCACCTCATTCTTCGGGAAGACCGTCTGCAGGTAGCCGGTGCCATCGCGCATCACGCAGAAGGCGATCTTGCCCGACGAACGGGTGGTGACGACCCAGCCCGGCACCGTGACGACGGCGCCAACATGCTGGGAGAGCTCAGAGATGCGAACGAAGGACATGCGGGGGACCGGTGAACGGGAGTAGAGTGACCAGTGACCTGTGACCTGTAACCAGTGACCCGGACCCGCTGACCGGTCACGGGTTACTGGTCACGGGTCACAGGTCACGCGACTGGGGGAAACGTAAAACGGGTGGGGATTCTTCGCCGTCAGCGGTCCTTCGGCCACCGCGGGAAGAACGCCGGCGTCCGGCGGATATAGTCCCGATAGGCCGGCTTGGAGTTGACCAACGCCGATTCGAGCAGGGTGACCCCGGAGACCTTCAGCAGCAGCAGGGTCATGAGAACCGGGGAGAGGACGGTCCACCAGAGGCCCGTCGCCGCCGCGAAGCACCAGAAACCCCACCATTGCAGGGCGTCGCCGAAGTAGTTCGGATGGCGGCTGTAGCGCCAGAAGCCGGTCTCGAGCACCTGGCCACGGTTGGCAGGGTTGGCCCGGAACCGGGTCAGCTGCCAGTCGCCGCCGGCCTCGAAGGCAAAGCCGACGGCCCAGAGCAGCGTGCCGAGGACGCGCCCCCAGGTGGCGCCCGGGGCGGCGATGGCCGTGAGCGGGAGCCCGATGAGGAGCATCAGCCCTCCTTGCAGCACGAACACGGTGAAGAGGCTCTGCCACCACCAGCGGGCGCCGTTGCGGGTGCGCATCGCGGCGTAGCGGGGATCCTCCCCGTGTCCCCAGTTCCGACGGGTGATGTGCCAGGTGAGCCGCAGTCCCCAGATCAGGACCAGCGTGGCGAGGAGCCGGTCGACGCGGCCCCCCTGCTCCGCCGCCACGGTGCCATGGTGATGCGCCAGCAGCACGAACCCGAATCCCCAGATGCGATCGACCAGCGAGCTGTCGCGCCGAATGAGGGAGGCGATCCAGCAGACCACCACCAGGGCGAGCACGAGTGGCGCCGCATCGGCCGTGAGCAGATACACGTCACGAGGCGACATGCGGTCCTCCGTGGGAGCGTGCCTGATATTCGGACTCGATCGAGGCGGGGACCGAGAGCGCGTCGCTGATCGCCGCCAACCGCTCGGCGTCGCGCCACTCGCGCTCCAGGAGCGTGAGCTCTCCGGCCAGGGCCTGCCGCTCGGTTTCTTCGTGGGCGGTCATCTCGAGGGCGAGGCGAACTTCAGGCGCCACCTCCACCAACGGGAACTCGCCCCGGGTCTCGAACCGAAGCGGTCGCCCCGCCACGCAACTGTAGAGCAGGTCGGGATCGTCGGTGGTGCGCTCCAGGAGTCGCGTGGCCTCGCGCACCATCCCCTCGGTCGGACGCGTGCGCTCGAGCGTGGGGAGTACGCGACTGAGGCCGTCATGCATCTGCGATCCGCGGAAGAAGCCGACGGACGGGAAGTCCCGGATGGAGGTGACGGCGAGCGGGTCGTCGCCGAGTGTCACGTCCACCTCGCTGCGATAGGGGACCTCGAGCGACCAGGCGCCGTCGTGGCGAGTGAGCATCGAGCGCACGAGCGCGAGCGCGCGCACCCGGAGCAGGTTGCCGGTGTGCGGATCGCGCACGAGGCGGACGGAACTCACCGCGTGGCGCGCGCCGACGGCATCGTCCAGAAACGGCAGCATGACCAGCGTCCCGATCATCGTCGCGAGGTCCGAGAGGACCGTCGCGATGCCCGTGTGCCCGCGCGGAACGCCGAACGACATGCCACCGCGTCGCCGCTTGAGGAGTTCACGCCCATAGCGCCAGGCCGCAAACTCCGGTCGGAGCGCGGGGCCGATGCGCACCAGCTCCAGGCCTTCCGGCAGCCGGGCGATGCCGATCGTCCCCGTCGAGAAGCGCACGTGCGTGTCGCGGAACTGCCGCTCGCAATCCTCGATGGCGAGGAAGCGACTGTCGAAGGGGACCAGGTTCCAGCGCGCACAGCCGGGACACACCACCCACAGCCGCCCCTTGGCCGGGTCAAACGCGACGCGGCGCCCCACAGGGAGCGTCTCGAGGACGGCGTTCGTCCCCAACGAGTCGGCACAGAGGAGGCAGGTGGAGTACATGGTCTGGGTGGGGATTGTCGAATATTGGGACGTGGGATGGCGCGGGGATGGCGGCCGGATGACAGTTGGGTGACAGAAGCAAGCGAACGGCGAATGGCGAACGGCGAACGGTGTCATCCCGAGCGTAGCGAGAGACCTGCGTGATCGGGACTGCACTTAACTCTTCCGCTTCGCCAGCTCCTCATCGACGCTCTCTGGGATGGCCAGCGAGTCGCTGATCTTCGCCAGCCGATCGGCCTCCTTCCACTGCCATTCCAGCACGCGCAGCTCGCCGGCGAGGGCGAGCCGCTCGTTGTCCTCGTTGAGCGCGATCTCGGCGGCGAGGCGCCACTCCGAGTCGGTCTTGCCGATCTCCCGCGACCCGTTCTTGTCCATGACCGGCGAGTAGGCTCCGGCGATCACGCCGGTACTGTCACCGTGTCGTTCCACCAGCTCGACGGCCTCGCGCACGGTGCGCTGCGTGCCACCCCACCGGTTCAGGCGGACGAGGACTCCCGCGAGAATCTGCTCGGCCTCTGCGCCGGTGAACTCGATCTCTCGCGACCCGGCCTTCCGGAGCTTGCTGCTCACGCTGGATGGCTCCATCACCTTGGTGCGGATCAGCCAGTCGCTGCTCGAACGGCGCACAAGGAGCGCCTTCGACGCGAGCATGTCCGAGAGTTCGATCGGCGGACCATCGGCGCGTGGCACGCGCACGGTGACTCGGCGGTTGACCACAAAGAGGTTGTAATAGTTCGGCAGCTGTCCGAGCATGCCGAAGGAGACACCGAGCGCCAGCCCCCCCGAGACGACCGCGATCCCGGCCGCGGCGACCCCGCCGGCAATCAGCAGGTTGCGCCGCCGCCGACGCCCGAAGGAATCGCCATAGCGCCATCCCGCAAACTCCGGTCGTTGTGCCTCGCCGATGCGGACCAGCTCAAGCCCCTCCTTGACGCGCGCGAGGCCGATGTTCTCGGTGGAGTAGCGCATCGTGGTGCCGCGGAAGAGTCGCTCGCACGCATCGATGGTCTCGAGCCGAGAATCGAACGGCACCAGGTTCCACTTGGCGCAATGTCGGCACACGACCCACAGCCGCCCCTCGGCCACATCGAACGCGATGCGCCGGCCGATGGGCAGGGTCTCGAGGACCTCGTTGGTGCCGAGGTCCTTGGTGCAGAAGAGGCAGGTGGAGTACATGGTGAGGGGTAAGGGGTGAGGGGGCGGTCACCAGTGACCAGTGACCAGGGATTCTCGCTTCTCGCTTCTCGCTACTCCTTGCGCCTTACCAGCTCCTCATCCGCCGTCTCCGGCAACGCCAGGTTGTCGCTGATCTTCGCGAGCTCCTCCGCCTGCCGCCATTCGCGCTCAAGAAGAGTAAGCTCTCCTTCGAGCCACTGCCGCTCGATGTCCTCGTTCATCCAGAGTTCGATGGCCATCTTCTCGCCGGGCTCGAGCTTGTCGAGCAGGAGGTAGGGCGACGAATAGAGGCCGTAGGCGGTCGGCGCGTTCGGGCCAGGATAGCGCCATGACGAGTTGACGCCCCCAAAGCGGCACTGCGCCTCGGTGCGGGCGCGCAGCCACTGGGTCAGGTCCCCGGCATGCTCGGCGAGGATTGCCGTGCCAGCCTCGAGTTCGCTGGACCTGCCGAGGAGGATGTTCAACGACCCCGTGACGCGGCGGCCGACGGAATGGAACTCGGTCCCGCGGAAGGTGGTGACGCTCTCAGCCTCCCGCTTGGCGCGTGGAATGTCCAACGACGGGGCCCCGGTCTCCCACGACACGGTGACGTGCTCCAATCGCTTCCGGTCGAATTGGAGCGTCTCCTCAGTCTTCGGGTCGGCGAGCAGGATCCGCGACCGACGATTCAGTGCAGTCTCCCAGCCCCCCTTCAACAGTTGGTACGCCATGTAGCCGCCGCCAGCGACAGCGAGCCCTGCGGCGTTCAGTGCGGCGAGTGCGCCGATGGCCGCGGTGACGCCGAGGCCTCCCACCAGATAGGTGTTGCGTCGACGGCGACGATACTGCTCGCCATAGCGCCACGACGCGAACTCCGGCCGGAGTGCCGGTCCGACCCGCACCAGCTCGAGCCCATCACCCACCTTGGCGAGGCCGATGTTGTCGGTGCTGAAGCGCGTGCGCGTGTCGCGAAAGAGCCGCTCGCAGGCGTCAATGCTCTCCAGCCGCGACTCGAACGGCACCAGGTTCCACTTGGCGCAGTGCCGGCACACCACCCAGAGCCGCCCCTGGGCCGCATCAAAGGCGAGCCGTCGCCCGATGGGCAGCGTCTCGATCACATCGTTGGTGCCGAGGTCCTTGGTGCAGAAGAGGCAGGTGGAGTACATGGGGAGTCGCTACTCCGGCAGTGCCAGCTTGTCGCTGATCTTCGCCAACTCCTCGGCCTGTTTCCACTCGCGCTCAAGCAGCGCGAGCTCCCCTTCCAGCGCGGTGCGCTCCTTGACCTCGTTGGACGCAATCTCGGCCGCGAGACGCCACGCCGGTTTGATGTCGCCGAGCATGCCCGCCCTGCCCAGCCGCTTGCTCCAGGCCGTCGTGTCCGCCGCCTCGAGGAGATCGCGTACCTGAGGCTGCTCCGTCACCAGCGTGACGGCATCCTTGATGGTGCTGCGCTTGCTGGTCCAGAGGTTCACCCGCGCCAGCAGGAGCGGCAGGATTCGATCCAGCTCATCACCGACAAGCTCATACCGCTTGGAGGACTGCCCGAATGGCGTGGGGTTCACGGTGGTCCGAAAGGTGAGCTCGTGGCCGCTGCGTCGGATCAGCCGGCCCGCGCTTACCTGCATGTCGGTCATTTCCACCGGCGGCAGCCCTTCTCGCGGCAGTCGCACCGTGACCTTGTTCATCAATCGCCACTGATAGTAGAAGCTCGGCCACTGCAGGAGCGAGACGAAGCTCACCCCGGCAGCCAAGCCGAGTCCCATGATCGCCGGCGGCGCGAGGGCCAGGCCGGCGGCGAGCAAGATGTTCCGTCGACGGCGGCGTCCGAACTGATCCCCATACCGCCACCCTGCAAACTCCGGCCGCATCGCTGGGCCGATCCGCACCAGTTCGAGCCCCTCCTTCACGCGCGCCAGGCCGATGTTGTCGGTCGAGTAGCGCGTCGGGGTGTCACGGAAGAGTCGCTCGCAGGCATCGATGCTCTCGAGCCGCGACTCGAATGGCACCAGGTTCCACTTGGCGCAGTGCCGGCACACCACCCAGAGCCGCCCCTGGGCCGCATCAAACGCGAGCCGTCGCCCGATGGGCAGCGTCTCGACCATGTCGTTGGTGCCGAGGTCTTTGGTGCAGAAGAGGCAGGTGGAGTAGATGCGGGTTACTCCTCGTTGTCCGATGATCGATGATCGATCATCGATGATCGATGGCCCATGTCATCCTGAGCGAAGCAGCCCGCAGGGCTGCGCAGTCGAAGGACCTGCGTGGTCAGGGCTGCGCTGAACCCTTCCGCTTCTCAAGCTCTTCCTCCGCCGTCTCCGGCAGCGCCAGCCCGTCGCTGATCTTCGCCAGCTCCTCGGCCTGCCGCCATTCGCGCTCCAGAAGAGTAAGCTCCCCCTCCAACCACTGGCGTTCGATGTCCTCGTTCATCCAGAGTTCGATCGCCAGGCGGTCGCCGGCACCCAATTGCTGCAGGAGCAAGTACGGGGTCGCGTAGTAGCCCAGAGCGAGCGGGGCATCGGACGCTGGGTAGCGCCAGTCGAAATTGGGGCCACTGAGACTGCACTGCAGGTCCGTCCGACTCCGCAGCCATTCGGTCAGGTCCCCGCCCTGGTGCCCCACAATCGACGTGGCCAGTTCAATTTCGGCGGGCTTGCCAATCAGCGCATTCATGGAAGCGAGCACCTTGCGACCGACAGACCGGAGCTCGTTGCCCCGAAAGGAGAGCACCCGTGCCTCGTCTGTCGGGAAGGTGATGGGCACGTCGAGCGACGGCTCGCCATAGTCCCAGGAGATGGTGGCGTGTGCCAGCTTCTTCCGATCCACCGGCAACCGCTTGCGGGAGTTGGGCAGTGGAAGCGCCAACCGGGAAGTGTGGTTGACGGCGGCATCGAAGCTACCCATGAGCATGTGAAGGAGCCCATAGCCGGTCCCTACCATGCTGGAGAACGCGAGCCCGGACGCGCCGATGCCAAGTGAGAGAGTCCCCAACCCGACGATTCCCACGCCCACACCCCCTGCGATCAGGGCCTTCCGCCGCCGCCGGCGATACTGCTCCCCATACCGCCACCCCGCAAACTCCGGCCGCATCGCCGGCCCGATCCGCACCAGCTCCAGCCCTTCCTTCACGCGCGCGAGGCCGATGTTGTCGGTCGAGTAGCGCGTCGGGGTGTCGCGAAAGAGTCGCTCGCACGCATCAATGCTTTCCAGCCTCGACTCGAACGGCACCAGGTTCCACTTGGCGCAGTGCCGGCACACCACCCAGAGCCGGCCCTGGGCCGCATCAAAGGCAAGCCGCCGCCCGATGGGCAGCGTCTCGATCACCTCGTTGGCGCCGAGGTCCTTGGTGCAGAAGAGGCAGGTGGAGTACAGAAGTGAGTCCTGAGTCGTGAGTCGTGAGAGGGGTCGTAGGTCGTAAGTCTTAAGTCGTAGGTCCTTCGACTGCGCGGCCCTTCGACAAGCTCAGGGCAGGCTCCGTTGGGCCGCTCCGCTCAGGATGACACCACCCCAACAATCGATCATCGATCATCGATCATCCATCATCGCTTCTCGCTTCTCGCTTCTCGCTTCTCGCTTCTCGCGTCTCGGTCCTCGGTCTTCCATCAGCCGACTCGGAAGAGCGTCTCCCCTCTCGGATACCGCGTGATCACCCGCTCCCGCAGCGCCTGATGCTCACGGCGGTCGAGCGTCGGGTCGGCCTCGAGAATGGCGCGGGCCAGGGTGCGCGCCTCGGTGAGGAGGTCGGTGTCGTCGGGGAAGCGCGCCACCTTGAAGTCCACGCCCCCTGACTGCCGCGCGCCGAGGAGGTCGCCCTGCCGGCGCTCGGCGAGGTCGAGCTCGGCGATGGCAAAGCCATCGTCGGTCTTCGAGAAGGCACGCAGCCGCTCGGGGACCTCCTCGCCCACGGTGAGCAGAATGCAGTGCGAGTCGCCGCTCCCCCGCCCCACGCGCCCGCGCAACTGGTGCAGCTGCGCCAGCCCGAAGCGCTCGGGATGTTCGATGACCATCACCGTGGCATTGGCCACGTCGATGCCCACCTCGATCACGGTGGTGGCCACCAGCACGCCGATCTTGCCATCGCGGAAGTCGCGCATCACCTGGTCGCGCTCGGGTGCCTTGAGGCGGCCATGCACCAGCCCCACGGTCACGTCGGGCCACTTGGCCGTGAGCGAGGTGGCCATCGTCTGCGCGGCGCGCAGGTCCGCCTTCTCCGACTCCTCGATCACCGGGAGGACGATGTACACCTGCCCCCCGCCGAGCGCGGTCTGGCGCAGGAATTCGAAGACCCGCGGGCGCTGGGTCGGTGTCCGGATCGCGGTGCGAATGGTCCCCCGTCCCGGCGGGCGCTCGCGAAGCAACGAGGCATCGAGGTCACCGTAGCGCGTGAGGGCGAGCGACCGAGGGATCGGCGTGGCCGTGAGCAGCAAGACGTCCGGCGCCTCGCCCTTCCCCATCAGCGCGGCGCGCTGCTCGACCCCGAAGCGATGCTGCTCGTCGATCACCACCAGGCCGAGTCGCTTGAAGGCCACCGACTCCTGCACCAGCGCGTGCGTCCCCACCACCAGCATGGTGTCGCCGTTCCGCAGGCGGGTGTGGGCCGCCTTCTTCTCAGCGGCGGACAGGCGCCCGAGCAACAATTCGGGCACCAATCCGAGCGGCGCCAGCAAGGTGGTGAGGGTGCGATGGTGCTGCTCGGCCAGCAGCTCAGTGGGCGCCATCAGCGCGGCCTGCGCATCGTTCTCGAGGGCGAGCAACATCGCGAAGAGTGCCACCACCGTCTTGCCGGTGCCGACGTCGCCCATCACGAGGCGATGCATCCGCTCCTCGCGCGTCATGTCGTCGAAGATCTCGCGGATCGCCTGCTTCTGGTCGCCGGTGAGGGGCCACGGCAACGCCTCGCGCAGCGCCGAGGTGTGGGTCTTCCGCAGCGTGAAGGCGGTGCCCCGCTGCCCGTGCCGCGCCACGTGGCGTGCACGAGCGAGCATTAGTTGCAGGTCGAGCAGTTCGTCGAGCGCGAGACGGCGGCGACCCGACTCCGCCTCAGCCAGCGAGGTCGGTCGGTGCACCGCCCTGAGCGCATCGGCGAGCGATGGCAGGGCGAAGCGCTCGCGCAACGCGGGATCGAGCACATCGGGCACCAGCGGGGCGAGCTTGTCGAGATGCGTCTCGAGCAGCGCCCGCACCTGCTTGTGCGAGAGCCCCTCGGTGGCAGGATAGACCGGCAGCACGCGACCGGCCGACGCTGGGTCGTCGGCATCACCGAGCACCACCAGCTCGCGCGGGGCCATCTGCCGGCCATGGTAGAACCGGATCGGCCCCGCCACCAGGACGAGCTGCCCCACCGCCAGCGTCCGATCGAGGAAGCTCTGCCCCGGCCAGGCGCATTCCAGCAGGCCGCTCGCGTCGCGCAGCACGGCATGGAAGACGCGCAGTCCCTTGCGCGTCGGCAGGATCCCCTTGCTCACCACGGTGCCGATGCAGGCCACGTCGTCGCCCACGCGCGCCTGGGCCAACGGCGTGACCGTCGAGGCGTCGATGTAGCGATGGGGGAGGTGATGGAGGAGATCGTGCACCGACACCACGCCCAGCCGCGCAAAGGCCTCGGCGCGCTTCTCGCCGATGCCTTTCAGGAACTGGATGGGGGTGTCGAGGCGGAGTTGGGCCATCGTCGAAGATAAGAGGAATGGTGGAATCCGGTGATCCGTGACCGGTAACCTGTGACCGGTAACCAGGGGTGCCCACTGGTCACTGGTCACTGGTCACTGGTCACTGGTCACATCCTCAGCTTTCGATGATCACCCGCACATCGGCATCCAGGTCCCCCTCCGCCTCGTCGCGCGTCAGCCACGACACCCCGAAGAAGGTGGCGAGCGCGAGGATCAGGGAGAGCCCCGAGACCGTGACGCCGGCCGGGAAGGAGTACGCCTTGGCCCAGGCAAGGGTCTCGAAGAGGAGCGTGGTCACCAGACCGACGCCGATCGAGGCGAGCGCCCCCTTTCTGGTCGCGCCTGGCCAATTGAGCCCGATGGCGAGCGCCGGCACCAGCGTCGAGGCGAAGAGGCCCCAGCCGAACACCCCGAGGAGCGCCACGGCCTGTCCGCTCCCGAGGGCGAGCAGGGTGGCGAGGAGGGCCAACGCGAGGGTTGCCATCCGTCCACCCCGCAGCTCGTTGCCGGTGCGTCGCCCGAACGCCACCGGAAGGTCGTGCGTGATCGCAGCCGCACCAACACTGAAGAAGGAATTGACGGTACTCATGATCGCGGCCGCCACGCCGCTGAAGACGAGTCCGGCGAGCCAGGGCGCGGTGTACCGCAGCAAGAAGGTCGGCGTCGCATCATCGCCTTTCGCCAACGGCGGGATGTCGCCGCGCAGAACCGCAGCCTTGATCGCCACGCCCACGCCGAAGTAGAGCAGCAGCGTCACCACCATCGCCCCGGTCATCAGCAGCGGGTACCAGCGCAGCCGACGCAGGTCGCGCAGCATGTAGTACTTGTGGATCACATGCGGCTGGCCGAGGGTGCCGAGCCCGAAGACAAAGAAGAAGGAAAGTGCGGCCAGCGGCGTGAACGTCCCCCACGGCCCCAGGAGCACGGGCTCGTGGGCCAGAATGGTGCGCGAGATGCCTCCGAGCCCGCCGCCACTGGTCATCGCTGCGGCGAAGACGAGCGCCGAGGCGAGCGCCATGATGGCACCCTGCACCAGGTCGGTGTAGATGCCGGCCAGGATGCCGCCGGCGACCGAGTACGCCACCACCACCGTGGCACCAATCACGATTCCCGTGGAGAGGCCGGTCTGGAAGATCGCGTCATTGATGAGCCCGAGGGCGAGCAGATTGGTGGCGAGATAGCCGACCGTCGCCACGAGGATGGCGATCGCCGAGAGCCCCTGCGCGGCGCGCGAACGGTACCGCGCGCCAATCGCGTCCGGCACTGTCATCAAGCCGCGCACCTCGCCGAGCAGGCGCATCCGACTCCCGAGGAGCCAGGCACTCAGCGCCCCGGTGACGCCGGCAGGGAGCACGATGAAGAGTGCCCCCATGCCGACGCTGTAGATCAGCCCGGGCCCCCCGATGAACGCGAAGCCGGAGAGGGTCGCGGCCATCGATGCAATCGCGAGCGGCCAGAGGCCGATGCCCGTGCCAGCGAGGAAGAAGTCCTGGGCGGTGCGCGTGCGCCGCGCCGCCCAAGTGCCGATGAGCAGACAGATCGTGAGGTATCCGATCGCGACGGCAACGATCACGGCCGCGGCGCCCGATCGGGAGCCACCCGCGCGCACTCGCGGCGCAGCTCGTCGAGGCGTGCCTCATCAAGGCCGAAGTCGCGGAAGTCGCGCGCGAACGCCCACGGCAACACGAGGATCGGCAACAGTCCGACACCGTAGATGATGACGGCCGCTCGCCGAGGCAGCCCGAGGAAGATCGGCTCGTCGGCACCCGCTGCCGGCAGCAGCAACGCCGCTCCGAGCGCGACCACCAGCAACAGCCCGAGCGCCGCGGCGATCAGCACCAGTCGGGTGGTGTTCCGACCACGGCGCAGCGCACCGAGCAACAGCGTGCCCGGCAACAGCAACGCGACGCCGACCACCATCGCCCAGCTGCCCCAGGGCGGTGCACCACCGGGCAGCCACGCGGCGCCATAGGCCACCAAGACTGCGGCCGTCCCCACCACGAGCATGGCGAGGACGGCCGGAGGGGTCCGCCAGCGAGGCCGCTGGGGCTCACTCAAAGAGCGCCTCTGCCCACCCCTTGGCGTCGAACGGGGCCAGGTCGTCGAGCGTCTCGCCGGTCCCCACAAAGCGGATCGGCACGTTCAACTCGCGCCGAAGTGCCACGACCGCCCCGCCGCGCGCGGTGCCGTCCAGCTTGGTGATGATCAGGCCGGTCGGTGCCACCACCTGCCCGAAGAGCTTCCCTTGCTGCACCGCGTTCTGGCCCACCGTCCCGTCGAGCACCAGCAACGTTTCGTGCGGCGCGCCAGGCAACTTCTTGCCGATCACGCGCACCACCTTGCCCAGTTCGGCCATGAGGCCGTCCTGGGTGTGGAGGCGCCCCGCCGTGTCGATCAGGACCACGTCCGCGCGACGGGCGATCGCCGCCTCGACGGCGTTGTACGCCACCGCGGCCGGGTCACCGCCCGACGTTCCCGACACGCACTCGATGCCGAGGCGATCGGCCCAGGTCTCGAGCTGCGCCACGGCACCGGCACGATAGGTGTCGGCCGCGCCAAGGAGGACCGTCTTCCCTTCGCGCTGCAGGCGACGCGCGAGCTTGGCCACCGAGGTGGTCTTCCCCACCCCGTTCACGCCTACCATCAACACCACCGTCGGCCCCGACTCGGGACGCGCCAGCGTGGCGGGATCCTCTGGCGCCGAGAGCATCAGGCCGAGCTGGCTCACCACCGCCTCGCGCAGCTGCACGTCGGTCTTCAGCTTCCCCTTGCGGACCTCACCCTCGAGAAAGGCCACCAGCTCGAGCGTGGCCGGCACCCCGAAGTCGGCCTCGATCAGGACCCGCTCCATCTGTTCGAGATCGTCGGCGTTGAGACCACGCGCGAGCGCGCCCACGTCGGTGAGGGCGAGTCGCTTGATCCGCTGCCAGAGTCCGAGCTTTTCCCCGAGTCGCGCCATCATCCCATCCCGTTCACGAAGTGCATCAGTCTAGCGCATTCCCAGTCGTCGGCGCAGCAGCCACTCGCTGCCGAACGCCACGACCACCAGGACAAAGAGCGGCCACCACTCGCGGGCCCCACGCCCCGCGCGCACCGGTGCGGTCAGCGCGGCCCGCTCCGTCAGGGTCACGACAGCAGGCACCAACTCATCGGCGTACGGCTCGACGGCCACCTCGCCCACTTCGCCGCTCGACAACCGGTACGCGTGGCGCCCGACCTCCAGCGCAACGCGTGCCTCACCGATCCCATCGAACCGGAGGGTGTCGCGTCGCGCACCACCCCCCTCGCCGAAGACAATCTCCGTGGCGATCGGCGCGCCCGCACCTGCCCACCGAAAGCGGACCGGCCGCCCGCGCTGGGTGACCGTCGCCACGGGGCGCACCTGCGACGCTGCCGAATCGGGAGACGCCAGCAACCACGCCGCGGCATCGGCCACGAGGGCACGCCAGAGTTGATCCGAGGCGCCGCCGCGGAATGCCCACCGATAGAGGCCGTCCGCCCCCACCGTCACCGTCCGGCCATCGGGCCCGGCCCGCCCGCCGATCACCGGGATCTCGCTCCCGCGTCGGGCGAGACGTGCCGTGGCCCCGACCCAGCTGCGCGTGGCCATGGCATCGAGCGGTTGCACGGCAGTGGCCGGCGGCAGCGAATCGCGATCGATGGTGGCAAAGGCGCCCGCCAACGGTGAGGCGAGCGTCGGCGCGAGGTACCAGTCACCCGCGGTGGGCGCCACGGGCCAGAGCAGTCGTGCCCGGCCGCTCCGCTCCCATCCGGTGATGTCCCCGCGCACGGCGAGCACGTCGGCACCGCGCGCCGCCGCCTGCACCTCGGCCAGCGTCACGCGCCGGAGGTCGTCCATCCGGCGCCACTGACCCGGTTGCAGCTGTGCGTACCCGCGCACCGGTGATGCGGTCACGTCGCGTAGTGCCCGATAGAGGAAGCGCGCGTCCCAATCGGGGGTCACCGCGAGCACGACGATCCCCGGCGTCGGCGTCACGCGCACCGGCCACCACCGCACGTCATCGTCCGGCTCCGCGTCGGCGGGACCCACGCGGTGGATCTCGAGCCAGCGCATCCCGCGCGCATCGCCGGGGAGCAGACCGGCCAGTCGCAGGCGGCCGGTCCCGGTCGCACCGAAGCGCACCACGCCGCGAAGCACCACCGCGTCGCCGTCACGCACCTCGATGGTCGCGCTGTCGGGCGCGCTGCCAAGACGACGCGCCTCGATGTCGAGATGCAGTGAATCGCCCACGGCGAGTCGCTCCGTGCCGCGCACCTCGACGAGGGCAATGTCGTCACCCGCCGTGCGTGGCAGGAGACGAATGGTGCTGGCAGCCAGCAGGTCGGGGGCGAGCGTCGCCGCGTCGGTGATCTCGCCATCGGTGATGACGGTCACCGGCCGACCGCTGGCGAGGGCCGTGGGCAGGACATCCGCAAGTCGACTCGCGCTGCCCGGCATCCCGGGTGAGAGCTCACCGAACGTCGTGGTGTCGCCGAGGGTGCGCGCCAGCTCGCGCGCCTCGGTGGCACGACCCGCCGCCGCATGCATCGAGATCGAATTGTCGAGGAGCACCAGCGGACGGGTGGGGAGAAAGCGCGCGGCCACGGTCGGATCGAGCACCGCGAAGAGCAGCGCGGCCGCCCCGATGGCGCGGCACGCAGCGGCGACTCGACTGAGCGGCGCATCGAGGCGCCCCCGATAGCTCCACCATCCGAGCGCGCCACCGAAGGCGATGGCCAACAGAAGTGCGGGGAGGAGCGGCACGCGGCCTCAGACCGCCAGGGCGGCGAGCGCCTCGACGAGGGTGAAGCGTGATTCGTACAGGGCACGGCCCGTGATCGCACCGGCGAGCCCTGCGGCCGCCACGGCGCGCAGGTCATCGATCGTCGCGATGCCGCCGCTCACGATCACGCGCGGCCCCTTGGCCTGCACGGCAAGCGACTCCTCGATGTTCGGACCGCTGAGCATGCCGTCGCGCGCGATGTCGGTGTGAATCACCGTCTCGACCCCTTGTCCGGCGACGCGCGCCGCGAGCTCGACGGCGCGCACTGCGGAGGTTTCGACCCAGCCGCGCACGGCGACGCGTCCGTCGCGCGCATCAATGCCGACCGCCACGCGATCGCCACCGAGCGCCTGCACGATGGCATCGACGAGGGCCGGCTGGTCGATCGCCGCGGTGCCGATGACCACGCGCGACACGCCGAGTTGAACGACCGCCTGCGCGCGAGCGACGTCGCGGATACCGCCGCCGAGCTGCACCTGCAACCGATCACCGAAGCGGCGGGCGATCTCGGCGATCGCCGCATCGTTGTCGCCGTCACCGAAGGCCCGATTGAGGTCGACCACGTGCAGCCAGCGTGCGCCGGCCTCGACGAACTGCTCGGCCTGGGCCACTGGGTCATCGTGATAGACGGTCGCGCGAGCGGCTTCGCCCTGCGCGAGGCGAACGACCTGCCCACCGCGCAGGTCGATGGCGGGATAGAGGTCCATCACGGGGCCGCCGAGGTTACTCGGCGATCTGCCGAGCGGAGGGTGCGGAGGTCGCGGAGCCGAGCAACGAGCGGAGCAGGTCGCGCTCCTGACGGAAGGCGACAAGGTCACCCTTCGGCAGCGGGGCACCGGCCTCGAACTTCATGCTGCGCGGGTCACGGGCGATGTTGTTGACACGGAATTCGTAGTGCAGGTGCGGCGCGGTGGAGAGGCCGGTGGACCCGACGCGGCCGATCAGGTCACCCTGGGAGACGCGGGTGCCGGGGCGGATGTTGGCACCGATCACCGAGAGGTGGCCGTACCGCGTGGTGATGCCATTGCGGTGGCGGATCTCGATCAGCTTGCCATAACCACCGGCGTACCCCGCGCGGACAATCGTCCCTTCCGACGCGGCACGCACCGGCGTGCCGGTGGAGGCGCTGTAGTCGATCCCCTCGTGCTTGCGGAAGACGCCGAGCACGGGATGCAGGCGCGCGCGCGTGAAGCCGCTGGAGATGTGGCGGAACTCGACCGGCGCAGCCAGGAAGGCGCGCTTGAGGGCGCTGCCCTCGCTGTCGTAGAAGCCCGGCTGTCCACCATTGCGATAGTGGAAGGCGGCGATCGCCTTGCCCGCGACGGAGAGTTCGCCCGCGAGCACGCGCCCGAAGCGGGTCTCGCCTTCCTCGGACGTGCGGCGCTCGATCACCGCGACGAAACGGTCGCCGGGCTGGATGTCGCGCGAGAAGTCCACGGAGTACGAGAAGACGTCGGCGAGCGCGTAGACGACATTGGCGCGCTCCTGACGATCGAGGGTCGCGTCGGAGACCTCGTCGTCGATGGCGCTGAAGAGATTGTTGCGGATCGTGGCGCCGAGACGGATGGTGTCCGTGGTCCAGCGGATGGCCACGGCCTCGCCGCGCCAGTCGCCGCTCGAAGTGCGAATGAACTGCAGGCGCTGCTCCGCGTTGGCGCGGAACTCGATGTGGGTGGCCTCGTCGTCGGCCCCCTCGCGGCGGACGGCGAACTCCTGGCCGGCCCGCAGGCGACGCGGATCGAACGAGAGCCGACTCGCCAGCGAGGTGAGATCGAGCCCGACCACCCCATGACGCGCCAACAGGGCTCCCACGGTTTCCCCCTTCTGCAGCGTGTCACGCACCACGCGGAAGGGACTGCTCACCACGATCGGACCGGCCGTCGGTACGTCGGAGAGGCGCTGCCACGGCCATTCGCCGCGCAGTGCAAAGAGCGCCGCCGCCGCGAGGATCGCGGCAGCCAGGGGGAAGCGGGGAATCTGAAAACGCATCAATCCATTTGCCGCCTGATAAAGGTCGGAATTTCCATGTCGGACACATCGGGTGTCGACGGCTTCGGTGGCTGCACCGGTCGCACGAACGGCTGTGGCGCCGGTGTCGCGCGGGGCGGCTGTGCCGCGGGCTGCTGGGCGGCCGGGGCCGCCGATGGTGCCGGCGTGGTCGGCTGGCGCCGCGGCGAGAACGGCAGCACCTGCGGATTGACGTTCCGCTCGACCACCGGCTCGCCGGTCACCGCACGATCAAACCCCGTCGCGATCACCGTCACCCGGATCTCGCCATTGCAGCGCGGGTCATTCCCCGCACCGAAGATGATCTGCGCCTCGTCACCCACCGCATCGTGGATGATCCCGCTGATCTGGGTCGCCTCGCCGAGGGTCAGGTCCTCGCCACCGATGATGTTGATCAGGACGCCGCTGGCGCCATTGATCGAAACATTGTCGAGCAGCGGTGAGGAGATGGCCTGCTGCGCTGCCTCGAGCGCCCGATTCTCCCCGCTGGCCACCCCGGTGCCCATCAGCGCCGCGCCGCCGTTCTGCATCACGGTCCGGACGTCCGCGAAATCTACGTTGATGATGCCCGTACTGGTGATGAGCGACGCAATCCCGCGCGTTGCATTCAGCAACACCTCGTCGGCCTTCTTGAGGGCGTCCTGGAAGGGGATCCCCTTCCCCACCACCGCCAGGAGCCGCTCGTTCGGTACGACAATCATCGTGTCCACGTTTCGCCGCAGCTCGGTGATCCCCATTTCGGCCTGCTTCATCCGCTTCCGTCCCTCGAAGAGGAACGGCTTGGTGACGATGCCGACGGTGAGGGCGCCGATGTCCTTGGCAATCTGTGCAATAATCGGGGCAGCGCCGGTGCCGGTGCCGCCGCCCATGCCGCAGGTGACGAACACGAGGTCGGCGCCCTGGAGGTGCTGGAGGACCTCGTCGCGGTTCTCCTCGATGGCCTGACGGCCGATTTCCGGCCGTGCGCCCGCCCCGAGGCCGCGGGTGAGCTTCTTCCCGATCTGCACCTTCACGTCCGAGCGCGAGGCCGCCAGGGCCTGCGCATCGGTGTTGACCGAGATGAACTGCACCCCGCTCAGCTGTTCAGCAATCATGCGGTTGACGGCATTGCCGCCACCCCCGCCGACGCCGACCACCTTCATCCGCGCATTCTGCGCGGACTGCTCCTCGAGTTCGAAGATCATTCCATCCGCCATGCCGCACCCCCCCGAGGGTCGGTCAGAAGAAATCCTGCAACCACCGTCGCACCGGCTCCAGGACCCGGCCCACGGCCGGGGAGGACTTCCCTCCGGCCCCGAAACCGCCGCCCATCGCCACCTGCCGAGCACCCCAGAGCGCCAAGCCAACCGGAACCGCGAGGCCCGGTGACGCCACCCGATCGACCAACCCGCGGAGCTGGTCTGCCGGCACCCCGATCCGAACAGGCGCCGCGAAGACATCCCGCGTCAATTCTACGATGCCGGGCGCCGCGGCGCCCCCGCCGGTGACCACCACGCCGCTCGGCAGGCCGGCCATGGCCCACCCCGCGCGGGCCACCTCATCGTACGCCAGCTCGAGCACTTCCTGCAGCCGCATGTGCATGATGTGGGCGATCAACCGCCGCTGCACCGGCTGGGGGCCGTGACCCGCCGTGGTGCTGACTTCGACCACCTCATTTTCCGAGATCAGGGGCTCGTATGCCGCCCCCCAGCGCTCCTTGAGCCGCTCCGCCTCTGCCTGCGTCACCCGCAACCCATGGACCAAGTCGGACGTCAGGTGCCCCCCGGCAAAGCGGAGGGAGGCGGTGTGCCGGAGCTTGCCACCCTGAAAGATGGCGACAGAGGTGCTCCCGCCGCCAAGATCCACGAGAACTGCCCCCATTTCCCGCTCCTCGGGGGTCAGAACGGCCAGCGAGGCGGCCAGCGGCTCGACCACGACCTCCCCGACGTGCCACCCTGCCTTCTCGATCGCCTTCCGCTGGTGGGCCAGCGCACTCGAGCGTGCCGTCAGAATGTACACCTCGGCCTCGACCCGCTCGCCCGCCATCCCGATCGGGTCGGCGTAGCCCGGCTGCCCGTCCACCAGGTAGTCGTGCGGAATGGCGTGGAGCAGCTCCTGGTCGTGCCCGAAGGAGACGGTCGAGGCGACGTCGTTGACGCGCGCGAGATCGGAGGTCCGGACCTCGCTCCCGGTCACCGAGGCGACCCCGTGGGAGATCCGCTGGGCGATCTGTTCGCCCCCGGCCCCGCAGTACACGGTCCCGACCTCGATCCCGGCAATTCGCTCCGCGTCGGTCATCGCCTTGGTGATGGCGCGGACCGTTTCCTCGAAGTCGCGGATGATGCCCCGGCGCACCCCGGTGGACCGCTCGCTGCCGACGCCGAGGATGCGCAGTCCCCACGACCGCGAGTCGCCGGTCACCTCGCCGATGATGGCGGTGACCTTGGTGCTGCCGAGGTCGAGGGCAGCCACGAGGCGCTGCACGGGGACGGTCACGACTGGCCGCCCTTCACGAAGACGCGATCGGCAAAGCGGGCGTCGAGTTCGCTCCAGGAGCGATTGGCGCTGAGCAGATAGGCGCGCACTTCGGTGATGCCGCGCAATACGTCGAGGGAGGCGTCGGGGCGAACACGCACGCGCTGGGCACCTTCCTCGAGCACGATATCCCCACCCTCGCGCCGCGCCGATTCCACCGTGCCATACCATGCAGGATCGGCTCGAAGCAGCGCCGACAGGAGGGCGGCCGTGGTCGAATCACGGTCGGCCACCGGCAACGACATCGGGGCGCGCGTCGGATCGAACGGCAGCACCCGTCCGCGACGATCGATCAGGACCAGACGATCCTCCTGCATGGCCAGCGCCACCGGCAACTCCTCCAGAATCAGCACGCGCAACGTGCCGGGGAGGCGACGCTCGACGGAGACGCCGGCCACGCCCGGGATCAGCACGGCGCGATCACGCAGCGGACCGAGGGGCGCGACAATGCTGGCCGAATCAGGCAGGGCGAGCCGGCGCACGACGTCCGCCTCGTCGAGGAATCGCAAGCCGCGCACTTCGATCTGCCGCACACGGAAATAATCGAGGCGCGCCATGAGACGGGGGACGCCGAACCACGCGCCGACACCCAACAGTGCCACCGCGGCAACCCCGAGGGACTTCCATCGAGTCGTCACGAGACGTCCCGAAGACGGCGGACTTCCGGACCGACCAGTGTGATGTCACCCGCACCGAGCGTGATGAGCACGTCGCCCTCGCGCAACATATCGGCGATCTCGGCGCCGAGTTCCGCGCGGGTCGGCACATAGCACACTACCGCACCGGCGGCGATCGCGGCATCGGCCACGATCCGCCCGGTCACGCCCGCCACGGGCGCCTCCCGCGCGCCATAGACATCGGTCACGACAGCGAGGTCGGCCGCCGCGAGGGCAGTCCCCATTGCCACGCCATGGGACGCGGTGCGCGAGTAGAGGTGGGGCTGGAACGCCGCCACGATGCGCCGACCGGGAAAGGCCTGACGGGCAGCGGCGAGGGTGGCCACCAACTCGGTCGGATGGTGGGCGTAATCGTCCACGAGGGTCACGCCATGCACGTCGCCGAGGCGATCGAAGCGGCGACCGACGCCGGTGAACTCGCCGAGCGCGCGCGCAGCGCCCTCGAGGTCGGCGTGCAGCGCGAACGCCACGCCGAGGGCCGCCCCCGCGTTGCGGAGATTGTGCACCCCGGGCACGCGCAGCCGCAACTCGACCTGGCGGCCATCGGGAAAGGTCACGTCGGCGATGGTGCCGTTCGGGCCCATCTCCCGCGCTGCCAATTGCACGGACCCGTTCTCCGTGCCGAAGCGCCACACGCGCTCGCCCAGGCGTGCGGCGAGCCGATCGCTGCCGGCATCGGCGGTGCCGATGAGGATGCGAGACGCTCGACCCGCGAAGGTGGCGTACGCGGACTCCATCGTCTCGACATCGCCGTAACACTCGAGGTGATCGGCCTCGACATTGTTGACCACCGCGATGGTGGGCTGCAGCGTGAGGAAGGCCTGGTCGTATTCGTCGGCCTCGACCACGAAGAGCTCGTTGCCGTCGAGCAGCGCGTTGCCGCCCCAGGTCGACACGCGCCCACCCGCCAGTCCCGAGGGATGGAGGCCGGCGCCGCGGAGCGCCTCGGTGGTCATCACCGTGGTGGTGGTCTTGCCGTGGGTGCCGGCGATGGCCACCAACGTGGTGCCGTTCACAAGCTCGGCCAGCGCCACCTTGCGCGGGACCACCGGAATCCCTGCCGCCTGCGCGGCGCGGATCTCGGGATGGTCAGGCGCCGCCGCGGCGGTGACCACCAGGGCGCGTGCCCCCACCACGTGGGCGGGATCGGGATGGTCGTGCGCCACGGCACCGGCGGCCCGGAGATCGGCAAATGCTGCGGTCTCGGTGTCGCACCCGGTCACGGCCACACCGCGCCGGAGCGCGGCGAGCGCCAGCGCACTCATTCCCGCGCCGCTGAGGCCGAGGAAGTGGACGGGTCGTGGATCGGCGGGGTCGAACAGGGTGGTCACCAGCGCAAGATAAGAGCGGGTGGAAGGGGCGCCAATCCGGCATCGTGGCAACCGGTCCTCCCCGACCGGCGTATCACTAGGTTCCGGCACGCAGTCAGCCGTCCCGACCAGGATTTCCACATTTGTTCGAGCCCATGCCCTCAAGCCTTCGACTCCCCAATCCCGGCCCTGCCCTGCTCCTGCTGAGTGCGCTGTTGCCGGGCCAGTCGGTCGCGGCGCAGGAGCCACGAGAGGTCAGGCCCATCGTGGTGGTCGGGGCGCGGTCGGCAACGACGGTCGGCGGGGCGAGTGCCGTCGTCATCACCCCCGATTCGCTGTCGGTACCCGCGGCCTCACCGCTCGAACGGCTGCTCCGCGAGGTGCCGTTCCTGCTCGTGCGCCAGAACTCCCGCGGCGAGAGCGAGATCTCGGTCCGCGGGTCGGATTCGCGGCAGGCGGCGGTGATCCTGGACGGGATGCCGCTCACGCTGGGGTGGGACCATCGCACCGATCCCTCGCTGGTGCCGCTGACGGGGATTTCCGAGGTCACCGTGGTGCGAGGGCTCTCGTCCGTGCTCGGTGGCCCGAACGTGCTCGGCGGCACGGTGACTTTCGGTCTCGCCTCGCGCGTCCCCCGCGCTTCGGCGCGCGTCGTCACGAGTATCGATGGCGTGGGGGCCTTCGGCGTGGCGGGGAGCGGGAGTCTCCCGATCGCCACGCGGCTTGGTGCGCTGACCGTGCGCGGCGGTCTCGGGTTCCGCGATCGGCGCGGCCTGGCCCTCTCACGCAATGGTGCGGCGGGAGACGGGATCACCGGCGGCGTCCCCGACCCCGGGCAGGATGGCAAGGGACGGCTCCGGACCAACAGCGATCTCACCCAGCGCGACGGCTTCGCGGCCGTGCGGCTCGACGGGCGCAGCGGGCGCTTCGCCAGCGTGACCGCCACGGGCTACGCAGGGTCGCGGGGCGTGCCAGGCGAACTGCACGTCGACGCCCCACGCCTCTGGCGATATCCCGACGTGCAGCGAGGCGTGGCGATCCTCTCGGCGGGCACCGGCGAGCTGACCACGCCACTCGGCCGCGGCCGCCTGGAGGGGAGCATCGGCACCAACCGCGGCGACCTCGCCATCGAGAGCTTCGCTGACGCCGCCTTCGACACGGTGGTGAGTCGCGAGCTCGGCGCCGAGCGCACCAACACGGCGCGACTCTTCGGGAGCCATTCCCTCGGCCGGCATGCCGAGCTTCGCGCGGCCTTCACGCGCACCGCTGTGGAGTACGACGAGACGCTCGCGGCCGATCCGACGTCGTACTATCGCCAGGAGTTGCGAAGTCTCGGCGCGGAGGTCAACTGGCCGCTCTCGTTCCGCACGCAGCTCAGCGCAGGGGTGGTCCACGACGACGCCGCGACGCCACTCGCCGGCGGCAAGCCAGCGCTGGGGCGCCTGGGCAAGACCGGCTGGCGGGTGGGGTTGAGCCAGCTCGCGCTCGGCGACGCGGTGCGCGTGCACGCCTCGATCAGCGAGCGTTCACGCTTCCCCGCCCTGCGCGAGCTCTATTCTGGAGCGCTCAACCGCTTTGTCCCCAATCCGTCGCTCCAGCCGGAGACGCTGCTCGGCATGGAACTCGGCGCCACGCTGATCGGCGGCGTGGCCAACGCCGGCGCGATGCTGCAGGCCGTGCTCTTCCATCACCAGCTCGAGGACGCGGTGGTGCGCATCGCGCGCCCTGATCGCAAGTTCGAGCGCGTGAACCGCGACGAGATCCGCAGCACCGGCCTGGAGTTGCTGGTCGGCTGGACCGCGTTGCCATCGTCCCGCGGCGGACTCCCCGTGGGCACGCGCGTCAGCGCCGATGTGACGCTCCAGCGCATCCGGGTATACGACCGAATGCTCACCGGCGGCGTCCCGAATGCCCGTCGTGCGGAGCACAACCCCGAAGTGCGCGGCTCGCTCGCGCTCACCCTGCCGCTCTCGTCGCATTGGCGCGGCAACGCCGCCGTCCATGTCACCGGGGCGCAGTACTGCGTGCATCCCGACCTCGGCCGCCAGGTCCGGCTCGGCGCCCAACAGATCGGCGACCTCGGGCTCACGCGCGACGTCGCCGGTCGTGGCGTCTTCCGCGCGATGCGCGCCGTGCTGGCCGTGGACAACGTGACCAATGCGACGGTCTATGATCAGTGCGGGTTGCCGCAGGCGGGGAGGACGGTGCGGGTGGGATTGGAACTTCGGTAGGGTGGAGTCGGATGTGTGAGAGGTCGTAGGTCGTAGGTCATAGGTCGAAAATCTGTCATCCTGAGCGGAGCAGCCCGCAGGGCTGCGCAGTCGAAGGACCTTGTGAGTGCGTCGAGAGGTCCTTCGACTTCACGACAGCTTCGCTGTCGTTTCGCTCAGGATGACACCTCATCGACTTACGGCTTACGACCTACGACCTACGACCTCTAACGACTAACGACCAACGACCAACGACTACCGCCTCATCCCGCCTTGTCCGCCGACACATTCTCTCCACCATACACCCGCTGCGCCGTCCACGGCATGGCCGGTGCGCTCCAGAACGGATCGGCGGGGGGCAGGCCGAGCGGCAGCAGCCCTGTCGCCGTGAGGTAGAGCGAGCCGGTGGAGATGTAGCTCTCGCCGAGCCCCGGTTGATGCCCGGCGAGGCCGATCGTGAGCCACCCGTCCGGCGTGAAGGTACCCGGCGCCTCGGCCATGCGGCGCACCACCGCCGTCATGCCGCAGCGCACCTGCGCGGGCGCGACCTCGGCGGGCAACTCGTGGCGCAACGCCACCTGTCCCAGCAACTGCAGCGCACCGAAGCGGTAGGCCAACGAGCGGCCGATCGGCGGCAGCGTGCCCTCGGGCGAAATCAACCGTTCCTGGATCGCGGCGTGGCGCTTGGCACGCTGCCGCACCGGTGCGACCATCGCGGTCCATGCCGGGACACGATCACCCACGGTCTCGAGCACATCGAGCAGCATGGGCTGGATCACGAAGCTGTTGTAGTAGTCCCAGTGGAACTGCGGACCGTCACCATACATGCCGTCACCCACGAACCACTGCTCGTGCTGACGCAGCGCGTAGTCCACGCGCATCTGGTCCCACGACTCGCCCATCTTCGCGAGCGCGGCCTCGACCATGGCGCTGAAGAGCAGCCAGTTGTTCGGGCCGGGGCGGATGACGCGCGTGGCGCGCAACGACGTCACCAGGTTGGCTCGCGTGCTGGCCGGCAGCTCCTGCCAGAGCACGCGAGGCGCACGGAGGATGGCATGCGCCAGAAACGCGGCGTCCACCAGCGGCTGCGAGCCCTGGTTGAAGTTCATCACGTCGGGTGACGCCGGATCGGTCGCCGCGTCGAGACCCTGCTGCGCCAACGCCACGAAGCGCCGCTGTGCAGCGGCCTCCGGACCCGCCGGCAACGGCACCTCCAGCCACGGCGCCATGCCGGCCAGCAATCGGCCAAACGCCTCCAGGTAGGTGACCCGACGGCGGTCCGCTTCGGCGCCCGGCTTGGACTCGACCGGCATGCGCGCCTTGAGTTGTCCCGCTGCCAGGGCCGTGAGGACCGGGTCGGCGAGTCGCCCCATCACCGCAACCCAATACGCGCGATCGTCCGCGCCGCTCGGCGTCACCGTCGGCGCCTCGGCGGCGGCATGGCGAACACCGGCGGCCTGCACCACGCCACCAGCGGTGAGCACCTGCAGGAAATCGCGTCGCGTGGTCATATCGCCGTCACTCCACGGGCAATGAGCAGGTCCACTCGACGGGCAATCTCGGTTGCGGCGAGCGGCCGCCCACGAGCGCGTGCGGCGAACGCCATCGCCTCGCGACGTGCCGGTGTCTCGAGCAGCCCGGTGAGCGTCTCGCCGAGTGCGGCGGTGGTGAGGCCGTCCTGGGCGTGCACCACGCTCGCCCCGGCGTCGGCCATGGCGCGCGCGTTGAAGGTCTGATGATCGGCCGCGGCCGTCGGCAGCGGGATCAGCACCGAGGGGATGCCCCAGGCGCAGAGTTCGGCGAGCGTCATCATGCCGGCCCGCGCGAGGCAGAGATCGGCTACGGCCCACGCGTCAGCCATCGGATCGAGGAACGGCACCACCGTGACCGCCGGCGGTGCGTGCAACGGGGCGAACTCGGCGTACGAGGCCCGCCCCGTGGCCCAGATGATCTGGGCGCCGGCTCCACCGCCCTGATGCAGCCAGTCGGCGATCAGTCGATTGATGGCCAGGGATCCCTGACTGCCACCCGTCACGACCAGCACGGGGCGATCGTCCGTCAACCCGAAGGCCTCGCGCGCGGCGGCGCGCCGCAACGCATCGGGCGGCGTGATCGGCGCCCCGGTGACCACCGTGCGCGACACCGCGCTCGCGCCGAGCGGGCCAGCCGATTCCGGCGCGGCGAGCCAGATCTCGTCCACGCGCGGGGCGAGATGGCGCGTGGCCATCCCCGGACGAACATCGAGCTCGAGGATCGCCGTCGGGATGCCGCGGCGCGCCGCCCGCCAGACCACGGGGCCGCTGACATAGCCCCCGGTGCCGATGACCAGCGCGGGCGACTCCTCGCGCAGCATGGCATCCACCTCGCGGACGATCCGGAAGGCCAGCAGCGGCCACTTGGCGTTGCGCCACCAGGCGCGGCGATGAATCGGCTCGAACGGAAAGAGCCGGTGCGGCAGACCGCGCTGCGGCAGCACCGTGGCCTCGATGCCGCGGTGGGCCCCCGCGAACACCATGCGCCAGTCGGGGTGATGGGACGAGAGCGCCTGGGCGATCGCGAGCGCCGGCATCAGGTGGCCACCGGTCCCGCCGCCGGCGAAGAGGATGGTGGTCATGCCGTGCGCGCCGGGCGACCGCGACGCCTGCCGATGTTCACCACCACGCCCGCCGAGAGGAGGTAGAGAATCAGCGACGCCCGTCCCGCCGACATGAACGGGAGTGTCAAGCCCGTGGTCGGACCCATCCGAAGCACCACGGCAGCGTGGAAGAGCGCGGTCACGCCCACGGCCGCGGTCAGCCCGGTGGCCAGGTAGGTCCCGAAGGTGTCGCGCGCCGTGCGGGCGATGCGGAAGCCGAGCCAGCAGAAGAGTCCGAAGAGGAGGACCACGAAGAGCGAACCGATGAAGCCCCACTCCTCGCCGATGACCGAGAAGATGAAGTCGGAATAGGCGAGCGGCAGGTGCCCGAGCTTCTGCGTCCCCTCGCCGAAGCCGGTGCCGCTGAGGCCGCCGTTGCCAAGCCCGATCAGCGATTGGCACGCCTGGTCCTTCTCCGGGTCGCACTCAAGCGCCGCCGTGGACACCGTATCCATCCGGTTGGCGCGGACCGGGTCGAGCGTCAGGATGGCCACGAGCACCAGCGCACCCAGCAAGGCCACCGGCAGGAAGTGCGGCAGCTTGGCGCCGGCGGTGAAGATCACCAACGCGCCGATGGCGCCGAGGACGATGGCCATCGAGACCGACGGTTCGAGGCCGACCAGGCCGACTGTCAGCAGCACCACGCCCATCACCGGCACGAAGCCATCGCCGAAGCGACGCAGGCGCGGGCCGAGGTCGGCACAGCGCATGGCGACGTAGGCGGCCAGCGTGAAGCGCGCGATCTCGGAGACCTGAATCTGCACGCCGAGGTAGATCCACCGATGGGCACCCAGGCGCAGCGGGAAGAGCGTGTTCAGGAAGCCGGGGGCCTTCTTGCGGTGCCAGAGCACGGCGACCACGGCGAGCACGGCCAGGCCGGCCAGCGTGGCGTAGAACATCGGCTTGGCGAGGCGTCGCCAGATGCCGTAATCGGTGTAGGCGCAGAGCAGGAACGCGATGCCACCGATGAGGGCCCCCGAGAGCTGCTGGGAGGCCTGCACTTCCCAGTCGGCGATGTAGGTGCCGGTGGCATAACAGTTCATCACCCCGAAGCCGGTGAGCGTCAGGGTGACCACGGCGAGGAGGTTGGTCTCCCAGCGGAGCTCGCCCGGATGCCGGACCGATGGACCCTTCACCACGCCTCGACCACCCGGCGGAACGAGGCACCGCGATGTTCGTAGTTGTCGAACATGTCGTAGCTCGAGCACGCCGGCGACAACAGCACCGCCCCGCCATGCGGCGCGAGGGCGCGCGCCGTTGCCATCACCTCGGCGAAGTCACCCGCAGGGACCACCCTCACGTGCGCGCCGAGATCGGCCTGCACTAGCGGCCCGGCCTCGCCGAAGGCCACCACCGCCACCGCATGCCCCACCAGCTGCGCGAGCAGCGACGTGTAGGGCTCCCCCTTGTGCCGCCCGCCCAGCAGGAGCACGTAGGGCCGCGTCATTGCTTCGAGCGCGACGCGCGTCGAGGCAATGTTGGTCGCCTTCGAATCGTTGACCCAGAGCACCCCATCGAGTTCGCGCACCGGCTCGAGCCGGTGTGGCATCGCCCGGAAGGCCCGCAGGCCCTCGGCGAGCGTCTCGTGGGAGAGTCCCGTCGCGTGCAGCGCGAGCGCCGCCGCCAGCGCATTGGCGATGTTGTGATCACCCAGCAACAGCAACTCGCGTCGCGGCAGCAGCGGGCGTCCCGCCAGCATGAGCTGCTCGGCATCGTGGTCGTACCACGCGTCCGCGCGCACGCCGCGCGCCACCGTGAACGCCAGGTGACGCCCCGGGACGTCCGCGATCATGCGGCGGGAGTCCGGGTCGTCAAGATTGCTCACCCAGCACGAGGCGAGATTGGCGCGGGCAAAGAGCCGGGCCTTGTCGGCGTAGTACGACGCGAGGTCGGGATAGCGGTCGAGGTGGTCGGGCGCCAGGTTGGTGAGGATCCCGACCGCGGGCGCGAGGTCGGGACAATCGTGCAACTGGAACGACGACAGTTCCACCGCCAGCCACTCCGGATGCGGCTCGCTGCGCGCCACTTCACTGAGCGGGAGGCCGATGTTGCCGGCCGCGACGACGCGACGCCCTCCCGAGCGCATCAACTGTTCGAGCAACGCCGTGACGGTGGTCTTGCCATTGGTGCCGGTGACCGCGACGTAGGGCACACCCGGCATCGCATCGAGGCCGAGCTGGGCCTCCGCCAGCACCGGCACGCCAGCGGCCACCGCGGCCTGCACCACGGGCGCCGTCGGCGGAATGCCTGGCGAGAGGATGAGCGCGGCGCTCCCCGTGACGCGTGCGAGATCATGTCCCCCGACCTGCAGGGTGAGCCCCGCATCCGCAGAGGCCGCGAGCTCGGCGGCCGCCTTCACCGTCTCGGCCCCGGACCCCGCATCGGAGGCATAGACCGGCACCCCGGCCGCACGGAGCAGGCGCACCGCTGCCGTGCCGCTGCGAGCCAACCCGGCCACGCTGACCTCGCGCCCCGAGTCGCGCCAACCCGCCAGCCGGCTCACCGGAGCTTGAGGGTGGCCAGCGCCACCAGCGTGCAGAAGATCCCCAGGATCCAGAAGCGGACCACCACGGTGGTCTCCGCCCAGCCGAGCTTCTCGAAGTGGTGGTGCAGCGGCGCCATGCGGAACACGCGATGGGCATCCGCGTACTCGCGCCCGCGCGTCCGTTTGTTCCACTTGTACACCGACGTCTGCAGCATCACCGACACCGCCTCGGCCACGAACACGCCCCCGATGATGACCAGGAGGAATTCGCTCTTGAGCAGAATCGCCACGGTGCCGAAGGTCCCGCCCAGCGCCAGCGAGCCGGTGTCCCCCATGAAGACCTTGGCGGGATGCGCGTTGAACCAGAGGAAGCCGAGACAGCCCCCCATGAGGGCCGCGCAGAAGACCGAGAGTTCACCCGAGCCGGGGAGGTAGAAGAGGTTCAGGTACGCGGTGGTGTCCACGCGCCCGAGCACATACGCGAAGAAGGCGAAGGCGCCCGCCGCGATGGTCGAGAGGCCGGTGGCCAGCCCATCAAGGCCATCAGTGAGGTTCACCGCATTCGAGAAGCCGGTGACCACGCCGGTCACGAAGACCACATAGAGCCACGGCGCAAAGGTGATCACCAGATACTTGAAGAACGGCACCGTCGTGCCGGCCGCGGGAATCGTCTCCGGGTTCACCACCGGCCACAGGATGAGCAGCACGCCGAGCGTCACGCCGAAGGAGACCTGCCCCGCGAGCTTCCACTTGGCGACCAGTCCGCGTGATTGTCCCTCGACCACCTTGAGATAGTCGTCGAGGAAACCGATCGCGCCGCACCAGAGCATCGCCACGACGCTGACCACCACGAACCGGTTGGTCAGCGGGGCGAGCAGCAGCGTCGGGATCACGGTGGCGAGGATGATGATGATCCCGCCCATGGTCGGCGTGCCACGCTTGGCCTGGTGACTCGCCGGCCCCTCGGCCCGGATCACCTGCCCCACCTTCAGCGCATGCAGCTTGGCGATGATGATCGGCCCGAGCACGAACGCGATGCCGAGCGCCATGACCATGGCCAGGGCGGCACGGAACGAGATGTAGGTGAAGAGGTTGAACAGCAGCCCCGACTTGCCGGCGAGCAGGTGGTAGAGCATCGGCCCTCAGGCGGTGGTGGCGGCGGGTGGCAGTATGAACGGAAGGATACGCTCAAGGGCGACCCCGCGAGAACCCTTCAGGACCACCAGCTCGTCACCCGAGAGGCGTGCCGCCAGGAGCGGTCCCATCGCCTCGGCATCGGCCGCCTCAAGCAGCCGACCGGCATAGCGCTCCCGGAAGGGGGCAAAGGCAGGCACGAACTCCCCCACGAGGGCCAGCAGCTCGGGCTCCATCGCCGCGAGCGCCCCGGCCACTTCGGCGTGCAGCGCGTCGGCGTGCTCACCCAGTTCCCGCATGGTACCGGCCACGAACACGAGCCGTCGGCCGGGGCGGAGCGCCTGAGCCAGGGCAATGGCACTCTGGAACGACTGGGGATTGGCGTTGTAGCCGTCGTTCAGCACCGTCAGCGCGCCATGCTGCTTGAGCTCGCCACGCCCGCCCGGAATGTCGAAGGCCTCCAGCGCCTTGGCCACCGCGTCGAGGTCGAGACCGAGCTCCCGGGCGATCGCCCAGGCGAACATCGCGTTGCCGGCCTGGTGCTGCCCTCGTGCGGCCAGATGGAAGGTTCGACCGTCCACGCGCACCACCGGACGACCATCGCTACCGATGCTCACCGACTCCGGCGACACCTCGGCGCCGGCGAGCCCGGCCGTGACCACCCGCGTGGCCAGCGCGCGCGCGCCAGGCACCAGCTCCGCCGGTTCGAGGCCGACAATGGCCAGCGGGACATCGCGCGTCAGCGAGAGCTTCTCGCGCACCACGCCAGCCACGCTCCCGAACCCTTCGAGGTGCCCCGCCCCGGCGTTGATCACCACCGCGATGTCGGGTCGCAGGATCTCGCGATAGCGCGGGATCTCGCCGGGGACATTGGCGCCCGCTTCGACCACCATCGCCTCGGTGTCGGCGGGTGCCTGGAGCACGGTGAGCGGCACGCCGACGAGGTTGTTGTCGTTCGCCCGGGTGCGATGCGTCTTCCACTTGGTGGCCAGCACCGCGGCCACCATTTCCTTGGTGGAGGTCTTTCCGTTCTGGCCCGTGATCGCGATCACCGGCCCCGTGAAGCGCTCGCGCCGTGCGTTGGCCAAGTCCCCAAGGGCGTGAAGCGTGTCCTCGACCTCATAGAGCACCAGCCCCGGCACCGCAGGCGTGCCGCGTCGCACCACGGCGCCAGCAGCGCCCGCGTCGCGTGCCGCGGCGAGGTGGTCGTGGGCATCGTGGCGCTCCCCCACCAGGGCAACGAAGAGCGCCCCCGGCACCATGGTCCGGGTATCGGTGGTCACCCGGGGGTAGTGCATCGCGACACCGGGGGCGGCCGTGAGCCTCAGCGCTGCGCGCACCTGCGCGTCGGTCCAGTCGATGCTCACTTGCCGAAGAGACCCAGCACGATCGCGCGCTCGTCGAAGGGCTGGTACTCCTTGCCGATGATCTGGTAAGTCTCGTGCCCCTTGCCGAGCAGCAGCACCACGTCGCCCGGACGGGCCTGCCCGGTCGCCATCGCGATCGCGATGTAGCGATCGAGCTCACGCTCGTAGGAGCCCTTCGGCATCCCGCTCGCGATTTCGTCGATGATCCGGTCCGGATCCTCGGTGCGCGGGTTGTCGGTGGTGAGGATCACGTGATCGGCAAGGCGGGCCGCAACCTCACCCATCAGGGGACGCTTGCCGCCGTCGCGATCGCCACCACAGCCGAAGACCACGATGATGCGACCGGGGGTGACCGCGCGCAGGGTGGTGAGCACCCGCTCGTACGCATCGGGCGTGTGCGCATAGTCACGGATGACGTGCACCGGCGCG
Organism: Gemmatimonadales bacterium; assembly: GCA_033764505.1. Lineage (GTDB taxonomy): Bacteria > Gemmatimonadota > Gemmatimonadetes > Gemmatimonadales > GWC2-71-9 > Palsa-1233. The sequence continues at coordinate 99,744 of JANRIW010000022.1, read as the reverse complement.
TCGATGATGCGCTCCATCCGTCCCGGCACCTGCGGCGATTCCGCGAGTCGATCGACCACGTCGCCAAACGGCATCCCCATGCCGAGCATGAGCGCGGCGCCTCCGACGGCGTTGCTGACGTTGAACTCGCCCGGCAGCGGGAGGAACACTTCGGCGGACCCGAACCGACCGGTCAGGCGGAAGCGGCTGCCAGCGGTGAGACTGACCAGGTCCTCGACGCGGAGATCCGCGTCGGCCGCGCTGCCCCAGCGCACGGCGCGCCGATCCGAGGCAAGCGGTGCCCACGCCGGATCGTCGGCGTTGATCGCGAGGACGCCGTCGGCCGCCACCAGATCGGCGAGGCGCAGCTTGGCCGCGAGATAGGCGTCCATGGTGACGTGATAGTCGAGGTGCTCTCGCGTCATGTTGGTGAAGATCGCGCCCGCGAAGGTCAGCGCATCGAGGCGGCCCTGATCAAGTGCGTGTGACGATGCTTCCATGGCGACATGCCGCACGCCCGCGTCCACGAAGGCGCGCAGCGTTGCCTGCAGGTCCACGCCGCCCGGCGTGGTCAGCGAGCCCGCCGTCGATGGGACTGCTCGCCCGGAACCGTCGAAGGCACCCAGCGTGCCGATACTGCCGGCGTCGCCCGCCGCATTCATCAGGTGCCGCACCAGCGCGGTGGTGGTGGTCTTGCCGTTGGTCCCGGTCACCGCAGCCATGCGGAGCGACGACGCCGGATACCGATACCACGCCTCGGCGAGCCGGAGCGCCGCGGCACGGCCATCGGTGACCACCACTTCCGGAAGGTCGGTCGTGCCGGGGCGCTCCACCACGACGGCAGCTGCCCCCGCCTGGACCGCATTGGTCACGAAGGCGTGCCCATCGGCGGCGCTGCCGCGCTCGGCGACGAAGAGCGTGCCGGGTCCGACGCGTCGCGAGTCCACGGCGACGCCGGTGATCTCCGGATCGGCGGCTGGGGCAGAGACGAGCAGGTCAAATTGCCGGAGCACGGCGACCAGGGACTGCAGGGTCATGGCAAGGAGTCGGCGTAGAGGGTCACGATCGAGGACTTCGGCAGGGAGTCGCCTGCGGCTGGCGTGGTGCCGCGCGTGAGGCCGGTGCCGCGACCAACGAGGCGCACCTCGTAGCCCGCGCGATGCAGTTCGACGATGGCGCTGCGGACTGGCATCCCCTGCACCGCCGGGACGGTCGCGAAGGTGCGGGACTCGGCCACGTTCGCCACCAGTGGCCAGGCCAGGCGACGCGGTGCATTGTGCGAAGCGACTTGCAGCGGCGCGTCGGGGCGCCTCGCCAACGGCGCCGCCACCGCCGTGCGGTTGAGCGGCGACGTCCGCGCGCTCAACGACTGGAGCAGGATGTTGCGCACCATCGGCGCCGCCACCAGCCCACCATAGAACGCCATCCCGCTTGGCCGATCGATCATCACGTACACCACGACCTCGGGCGCCTCCCCGGGATAGACGCCGGCGAACGAGCCCCGATAGACGCCGGGGACGTAGCGCTTGTTGACGGGCACCTTGGCCGTGCCGGTCTTGCCGATCACGGTCGCCCGATCGAGCTGCGCCTTGGCACCAGAGCCGCCGCTGTCGGTGGCGAGCTTGAGGTATTCCATCAGTTGCGTGGCCACGGCCGGCGAGACGACTTCGCGCACCACCAGCGGTTCGTGGCGCCAGCGCACCGTGCTCGAGCCGCCATCGCGGACCTCACGCACCACGGTGGGCGCCATCAGGCGGCCCTCGTTGGCAATGGCCCCGTAGGCCGCGGCCACCTGCAGCGCGGTCGTCAGGAGGTAGTAGCCCGTGGCGAGCGAGGGCTGCGCGGAGATCGGGCTGTCCCAATCGGCGGGCACGCGGAGCGTCCCCTGCGTCTCGCCGGGGAAGCCGAGGCCGGCGTAGGTGCCGAAGCCGAAGTCGCGGAGCATGGTGAACTGCTGCTCGGGCCGAAGCCGCAGCGCGAACTTGGTGATCGCGACGTTGCTCGACACCTTGATCGTGTGCCCGAGCGTCAGGAGTCCCGCCTCGGCGTGGACGTCCTCCATCACGCGATCGGTGCCCGGGATCAGCCAGCGCCCATTCTCCCCCGCGACGGGCGTGGTGTCCGCCCCTTCGCGCAGCATCGCGGCCGCCGTGAAGATCTTGGCGGTCGAGCCGGGCTCGTACGCCTCGACCAGCGCGGCAATCTGCGGGACGATCCGTCCCGTGACGCTGTCGGTGCGGAGCGAGGCAATGGCGAGCAACTCGCCCGAGCGGACATCGAGCACCACCACGTCGCCGCCCATGGCCCGGTGCTCCTGCACGGTGCGGCGCAGCTCCCCCTCAACGATGCCCTGCAGCGCGGCGTCGATGGTGAGGTAGACGTCGCGCCCCGGCACCGGCGCGCGCAGCACCGAGGTCGGGATCTCGACCGGGTTGCCCTGGCTGTCGCGGAGATACTCCACCAGTCCCGGCGTGCCGGTCAGCAGCGTGTCGAGGGAGCGCTCGAGGCCGCCCGAGGCGCGACCACGATCGTCCACGCGTCCGAGCAGCGGACGAGCCAACTGCTCAAGCGGATAGACGCGACGGGCCACACGGTCGAAGTGCACGCCCTTCACCGAGCGAAGCGGTGCGATCTCCTCGGCGCCGAACTCGTCGTAGAAGTTGGGATACTCGCGCTTCATCGCCTTGGCGACGCGCTCCGGGGTGAGCCCGGGGAGCTGCATGAGGAGGCGCGTCAGGGCAGCGCTGTCCTGCACCTCGTTCTTGGCGATCACGATCCGATACGCTTCCTGCGTCTCGGCCAACGGGATGCCGTTGCGGTCGTAGATGGTCCCACGGCGCGCCTCGACCGAGTCGCTGCGGGTGCGGCGGATGTCGGCCTTCTCCTTCCACCGCGCATGCTGCACCACCTGCACCTGGAAGGCGCGCCCGATCACCGCGATGCCGCCAATCAGCAGCACCGCCTGGAGTGCGGCCAGACGCGCGGCGGGGGTGGCCACCTACGGCGCTCGCCCGATGCGAAGGTCCACGTTCTCGGAGTCCGAGGGGGTGCGCAAGCCCAGCTCGGCCACCTTGGGCCCGAGCACGTCTCGACTGGTGAGTGCCGTGATCCGCGAGCGCAATTCGGCGCGGCCCTGGAGGAGTTGCTCGCGCTCCTGCTCCAGCGCATTGAGTCGCTGCTGGACGTGATGGGCCCGACGCTGCCGCACGACAATCGTCCCCGTGGCCGCCAGGAAGACCGTGGTCCAGGCGATCACGAGGTAGCGTCCCCTCATCTGTCGGTCCTTAAGCCGCATCGCTGTTCCGGAAGAAGCGGAGCCTCGCACTGCGCGCGCGTGGGTTGACCCGGATTTCCGCGTCGTCGGCGATGATCGCCTTGCGCGGCTCCGACCGACCGAGGGGCACATGGCCGCAGATGCATTGGGGAAGTCCCGGCGGACAGGTGCAGCCGGCGCCCCACTCGCGGAACGCCCCCTTCACCAGCCGGTCTTCGCCCGAATGATAACTGATCACGGCAAGTGTCCCACCCGGGCCCAACGCCTCGCGGAACTCGGGGAGGACGGCCTCCAGCCCCTCGAGCTCGTCGTTGACGGCGATGCGGACCGCCTGGAAGATCCGGGCAAAGTCACCGGGCCCGCTGCGGGGTCCCAAGGCGGCGCGGATGGCGTTGACCAGGTCGTCGCTGGTGCGCAGCGCGGCGGTCTCGCGACGCCGGACAATCTCGGCGGCCATCCGCTTGGCCTTCGGCTCGTCGCCGTAGTCGCGGAGCACCCGACGGAGCTCCTCCTCGTCCACGCTGGCGAGCCACTCGCTGGCCGGGGGCGCGTCCGGACCCATCCGCATGTCGAGCGGCGCGCCCGGTCGGAAGGTGAAGCCGCGGCTCTCGTCGTCGAGCTGGCGCGAGGAGACCCCGAGGTCGAGGAGGAGGAAGTCGGGACGGAAGGCGCGCACCGCCGCGACGGCCTCGGGCGAGGCGTACGGGGCGTTGACGTAATGCATCCCGTCGTCGCCGAGCCGCGCATGCGCCGTGGCAATGGCATCGGGGTCGCGATCGATGCCCAGCACCTCGGCGCCGGCCGCCCGAAAGGCAGCGGCATGCCCACCGTGCCCCAGGGTGCCGTCCACGACGCGACGCGCCCCCGCCGCGCGGGCGAGGATCGGCTCCAGGAGGACTGGGACGTGCAGGGTGTCGGTCATGGGGTCCGGGAAACAAAACACCCCGCCCGGCATGCCGGGACGGGATGATGTAAACGGGGCTGACGGGGCTCGAACCCGCGACCTCCGCAGTGACAGTGCGGCACTCTAACCAACTGAGCTACAGCCCCCGATTGGGCAGGCCGCCAATATAGGCAGCCTGCGCACTCGTGGGAAGGGCTACTTGCAGAGCGCCGTGATGCGGCTCGCCGCGTAGGGCTTCTCCGCCTGCACCGACGGGAGCAGTCCCTTGGCGAAGTTGGCAACGCCTTCGGTGCTGCTGGTGGCGGCCGAGACGAGCGCGGGCTCGATCTTCACCAGCACCGCGTCGTAGTCCTTGAACATCTGGCAGGTGGCCGACGGTGCACGAACCGCCTGGGACATGTCGACCACCGACTGCCGCAGACCGACGGCCAGGAAGAAGTTCGCGAAGACGATCAGGTTCTGGTTGTCGGCACCAACCGACAGGATCGCCTCGCTCACCTCGATCAGCGCCGGATTGTCGGTCGGCGTGGCCTGCTGCAGCGCCTGCGCCCCGGGGAGCAGCAGCGCGCCGTACGTGTTCTTGGCCGTCTGGTCGGAGAGCGCCTTGACCGTCGGCGCGAGCGCAGCGGCCTCGCGATACTTCTTGCCGTCGACCAGCGACTGCACCACGCGCATGAACGCGTCGGTCCGCGTCTCATCGAGCATGATCATCTTCTTCGCCGTGACGACGGCCGAGTCCGACTGACCGACCCAACCATACGCGATCGCCAGCTCCTCAAGCACGTCGGGGCGGCTGTCAAACTTGGTCGCGCCACGCTTGGCCCACATCAGATACTTGGCCGTGTCCGGCTTGGTCTTCGCCGCGTAGAGAATCTTGGCGTAGAAGTTGGTGTCCGCCCGCGTCGAGTCGATCACGTAGATCTCCTCGAGCGACGCGATGGCGCAGTTCAGGTCGCCCTGGCCGATGCAGACGTTGGACTTGAGGTCGTACCAGTCGGTGTTGGCCGGGTCGAGCTTGATCCCTTCCTCGACGACCTTCATGGCGGCGTCAGGACGGCCATAGCCGGTGAAGATCTTGTACGACTCGTCGCGCAGGACCTGGTTGGTCGGCGCGATGCGCAGCATCTGCTGGTAGGTCTCGATCACCTTCGCCGAGTCCTTGGTGATCTGGTAGATCAGGCCGATCTGGCTCCACGCAGTCAGCGACAGCGCGTCGCCCTTGACCACTTCCTGCCACGCCTGGAGCGTCGCGGTGCCGACCGAGTCGCGCTTCTTGGCCATCTCGGCGAGGCAGAACGCGGCCAGGCCATGGCCGGGAAGGACCTTGTACGCCTTCGCGGCGGCCTCGGCGGCCTTGTCCGGCTTGGTGCTGGAGGTGTTCACGCAGTTGAGGCCCTCCGCCCATCCCTTGACCGCCGGGAGGATCGCATCGCCGACGGCGCTGCCGAAATCGGAGAGCGGCTGGCCGGCGGCCTGGGCCACCGTCACCACGTGACCGGCGTCGAGCGACCCGCCGACGTTGGCGAGCCGTGCCGTGATCGAGTAGCGACCGTCGGCCAACTTGCTGAGCGTCGAGGTGACGATGAGCTTGGTCCCGCCGATCTGGCCGGCCAGGCGAATGGCAGACGCCGCGTTGAGCAGCTCGTTCTCGGCGAAGCCGAACGTCGCCAGGGCGAGGTTCATGTTCCGCTTGGTGACGACGTTGTACGTGGAGCCGACCGTGCGGGTGAGCCGGTCGCGCATCCCATCCGCGACGGTCACCGAGACGGACGAGTCACCGGACGCCGTGAGGACCGGGTTGGCCACCATGAGCCCCGAGACCGGCTTGGCCTGTCCCGTGTAGATGGCCGAGTTGGCCCGGATCTGTGACGGCGCAGGCGAGGCTGAGGCCAACGCGGCGACGAGCGTAATCGACATGACGTGCTGCAACATCCCGTAGACCTCCGTGAGGTACGCCCTGAGAGACGGTCGAGCCGGCGCTTCGCGCACGCCGGCCATGGGCGAAGAGGGACTCGAACCCCCGACATCCTGCGTGTAAGGCAGGCGCTCTAACCAACTGAGCTATTCGCCCGCGGCGCTGCGATCAGGCCAGCAGGGCCAGCGGAAAGAGCACCAGGTACCCGATGACCAGCAGCACCGCCGCGGCGCTGGCAGCCCCGCTGACGAGCACCGCGTAGCCGGCGCCGATGGTCGCGAGCGCGACGCCGAGCAACAACAAATTGCGGCGCGTAAAGAGCGTCGAGGGACGCTCGGCCTGCGGTTCAGTGAGTGGCATAGCTCAGGAGCCTAGCCGCGCAGGTCGGGTCGGTCAAGCGGAAAATCGGAAATTGACGGAGTTGTAATCGGTTCGTCATCCGGCGGCAGGGTCCAGCCGACATTCAAGGCCTCCCGTCGGGGGGCATCCTGCCGCCGTCGCCACGCCTTTCCCCACCCAAGGAGCAGGGTCAAGACTACCCATACCCCACCGGTGGCAAACCAGATCCCCCAGTTGTACCGCCGACGGGTGGCAAGGTGCCATGTGTCGGCAAAGCGCTCCACCGTGAGTCCGGTCGAGGCGAGGACCGCCTCGTCGAACGGCACCCCCTCGGCGAGGCGCGCCAGCAGCGGGTCGAGCCGCCCCGTCGGGTGCCGCCGCCCCAGTTCCGCGACGGCAGAGGCGGCCAGGGCATAGGCGCTGGTGGCGTCGCCCTCCGTGCCCCGCAACATGGCATTGAGGGTGGTGAGCGTCGGGACCCGCCCCGCCGCCACCGTCATGTTGAGCCGGAGCGCGGCGAGTCGTCCGTACTCCTGCGCGGCGAGGACCGCGTATCCCTCGTCGAACCAGAGCGGGACCCGTCCCCTGACCCGACGATGGAGCGCCACGTGGGCGAGTTCGTGGCGCAACGTGACCAGCGGATCGCCCCCATCCACGCGCACCAGAATCAGTCCCCGTTGTGGCAGCGCCATGCCGGCCCCCCAGCTGGGGAGCTGCCCCCGGGACCATCGCTGGAAGGTCTCCCGATCGGGCACCACGGCCACGACGAGCGGGCCGAGAGGCACCTGGCCCAGGCCAAGCCAGGTCGGCTTGGCGGCCGCCGCGGTCGCGAGCCGACGGCCCAATGCCTCCAGCGACGGCGTGGTCAGGACCGTGACCGAGTCGACCGTGAGACGAATGGTGGGCTCGCGTGGCGGCTCGCCCTGCAGGGCGAGCAGGAGGCTCAGGGTTGCGGCCAGCGTGGCGGCGTCCCTCCCTCGGCGGTGCGGACCGCAAGCTCCTGACAGCGTGCCGCATGCGGCGAGTGGCGGATCCCCGCCCCGATTGCCCACGCCTCGCGCGCATCAGCGGGCTGGTCGTCGTGCCACAGCGCGGTCCCGAGTTCGGCCCATCCCTCGCCGAGGTTGGGCCCGAGGGTGACGGCGCGGCGGAGCGACGTGACGGCCTCGCCAAACGCGCCGCGATGCAACGCGCTCACGCCGAGCCAGTAGTGCGCGTAGAGGACGGCTCGCGGATCGCCGCCCGCGATGGCCACGTGACTGAGATGCGAGGTCGCCTCGGCGAACTGCGCGCGGCGCAGCAACACCACACCCACCGCGACTCGTGCCAACCCATGGCCGGGGTCGGCCTCGAGAATCGGTCGGCAGAGCGCGAGCGCCGCTTCCTCGTCACCCATCCGCGCCAGCGCCCAGGCCAGGAGGGCACGCGCAGACTGATTCGACGGGTCGCGCGAGACCGCCTCACGGAGCGCCACGCTCGCGGCGCTCCAGTCGCCGGCGGCGAGTGCCGTCCAGCCACGGTCCACGTAGGTGGTGGCGCCAATGTGATCGAAGCGGACCGACACGGCGGCTTCGCCAGGAAGGGTCTTGAACTGGTCAACCAGCTCGCGGATCCCCTCCTTGAAGGTCCCGAGTTCGGTGATCAGCACCTCGGTCCGACGGAAGAGAGCAACGATGTCGGCCTTGATCGCGGCGCGATCCCCTGCCGTCGGCGCCGCGGCGAGCGCCGCACGGAGGCGATCGTGTTCGGCACGCAGGCGCTCCAGCGTATCGAGGCTCACTGCGGCGCCTTCGACCCACTGAGGTTGGCGCGTGCCAGCGCGTGCTCAGGATTGAGGCGCACTGCTTCCTCCCAGTGCTGCCGTGCCCCCAGCATGTCGGCGCGTCGGCAGGCGAGGTTGCCCAGCTTGAAGTAGAGGTCGTCGCCGAGGGCCGGTGCCAGCTTGGAGGCGCGCTGGTAGGCCTCTTCGGCTTCGTCCCAGCGGCCGGCACGGTAGAGGAGGTCGCCGAGGTTCTTCGAGATCTGCGGAATGGTGGGGTCTTCGCCGAGTGCGTGACGCAGGTGCGCCTCTGCCTCTCCCACCTCGCCCGACGCTTCGAGCAACACGCCGAGTGACGTGCGCAGCACCGGGTGGTCGGGAAAGTGGCTGACGCCCTCGCGCACCGTGCCGAGCGCATCGGGCCACGACTCGGAGAGGGCCTGGGCCCAGCCGCAGCCCCAGTACCAGCGGGCCGGCGGCGTGGCACTGCCAAGCAGCGAGCGAGCCTGCGCAAAGCGTTCGAGCGCCGGCGCCGCGTCGTTGCGTCGCAGGGCGAGGAGACCCCATCCGGTCCACAGCCGCGCATCGTCCTTGTCGCGCTGGATCGCTTCTGCCAGCGCCGCGTCGGCTTCGTCAAGGCGACCGAGTGCCTCGAACGCGAGCGCGAGGTTGTGGAGAATGGCGGGGCGCGGTCCGCTCCGTTCTGCGGCGACCTTGAGCTGCGTAATCGCCTCTTCCCAGCGGGCCTCGCGCAACGCGATCAAGCCGAGGTGGAACGGCCCCTCGCCGTTCTCGGGGCGCAACGCCGCGACCTGGCGGAACTCGCGGTCGGCCTCGCTGAGCATTCCGGTCCGATAGAACGCGATCCCCAGGTTCCGGTGCTCGTCGAGGCGCGAACCGCTCTCGCGCGGGGCCGTCGGCGGTGCGGTGGCGACTCGCCGAAGTCGTCCGGCGCTGAGCAACCCGTACAGCACGCGACAGACCTCGAAGTCGGTGAGGCCGGTCACGTCCATGAGGTCGCGCGCCGTGCGCGTCCCGTCGAGCAGCGGCAGCAATCGGCGCTCGGTCTCGACCAGTGCCTCGTCGGCATCCACGCCGCCGCGTCCCTCGCCCTCCAGCGCAAAGACGGCGTCGAGCGAGGGGATCTTCTTGGCGATCACGCTCCACTCATCCACCCGTCGCGCGCCCTCGAGCAGCAGGCCGTCGGGGTTGAGGCGGAGCGCGGCATCGGGCTCCTCGGGCCGCACCCCCGCCTCGAACGAGAAGGTCCCGCTGGTCCAGGTGAAGAGCGTGTAGATCGTTTCTTCGACCTGACGACGCACCTCACCTTCGACATCCTCGGGGGTGAGGAAGCCGAGCTGACGGAGCACCGCACCGAGCCGCTGCCCGGGGACCGCCTGCTGCACGGCGATGGCCTGGGCCAGCTGCTCCGGGCGGAGCCGTCCCGCCGCGATGAGGCGCTCACCCAGGCGGTCGGGGCGCGAGACCATGCCGGCAAAGGTGATCCATCCATCGTCGAACCAGATCGAGCCGAAGTTGCGCTCGTTCGCGACCGAGAGGCAGCCGGTGCGACGGCCGAGGAAGAGCAGCTGCACCACATCGGGGAGCGAGGCCTCGCGGAGTGATCCCTTGATCGCCATCAGCTCCACTCCTCGAGGAGCCGCTCGGCAATGTCGGGCCACGTCTCGACCATCTTCTCGCGCGAGCGGATGGCACCGCCACCCGGGGCCAGCAGGCCACTGCCGCGACGCACCGGGCGCGCGGGGGCGACCGCGTTGCCATCGAGGATCGCGCGCGCCGTCACCAGCGTGAGCGGCGTCTGTCGCTCTTCGGCGGCGGCCAGCAGTCGCTGCACGAGTTGCTGCACTTCGCGAAGCGCGGTGGCAGGCCGCGCGGCGAGATAGTCCACCAGGTCAGGGTCCACCGCGGCGGGCCCCAGCAGCCGCTCGATCTCCTGCATGCGCGCTTCACGATCGGGAGGGCCGAGCTCGAGCACCAGACCGCCGGCCAGGCGCGTGGCGAGTCGCGGCTCGAAGCCTTCGAGCTGCGCCGGCGCCACCGTCGTGGTGAAGGCCATCTGGCGTCCCGACTCGAGCAGCAGGTTGTAGAGGAGGTAGAGCTCCTCCTGGCTGCGCTCCTTGCCGGCGAGGATGCCGACGTTGTCGAGCAGCAGCGCATCCACGCGCCGCAAGCGATGCCGCCAGCGCGTGATGGTGCCATCGCCGAGGGCCGCCACGAGATCGTCCACGAACTGCTTGGCATCGAAGACCGCCACGCGATGCAATCCGGCGGCGCGCAGCTCGTGCCCGAAGGCGTGCAGCAAGTGAGTCTTGCCGGTGCCGGACCGGCCGACGATCACCAGCGGGTTGTAACGCTGTCCCGGGGAGATGGCGGCCGCATGGATGGCCTCCACCACGTGGCGCGTGCTGCCGCCCGCCGCGAACGAGGCCATCGTGTGCCGCGGCGCGGGGCCCGGCAACGGTGCGCCGTTCTCGCGTGCCTCCGCGACCAGCGCGTCGGCCTCGTCGAGGCGATCGGGATCGTAGAGGCTCGGCTCCGCGAGCAGAGCCGGCGCGAGCGATTCGATCTCCTGGCGCAGCTGCCGCAGTCGGTCCACGTCGGCCTCGAAGTCCACCAGGGCCGCCTCGGGATCGACGGCGACCTCCTCCGTCAGCAACTGCTCGAGCCGTGCCGTGCGAATCCCCTCGCCACTGTAGCGGAGCATCGCCTCGGTGATGTGCTGCCGCCAGCGATCCACCTGCACCGCCACCGTGGCCGAGAGGTCCGAGAGAAAATCGGAGAACTCGTCGGGACCGGCCGCCGCGTCCGCGCCCGGCTCGGTGGTGGCTTCGGGCACGACGACCGGTGCCGCCACCGATGCGGGCGCATGCCCGAGGCTCGCCATCAACTGGCGCACCTGCTCCGTGGCAAGCGGCGCGGTCTGCACCGCCTGCTGGGCGATCAACCGGTTGTGGGCGCCGAGCAGCTCGCGCACCGTGGTGATCGGCAACTGTGCCACGATGTCCATCACCTCGGCGGCGAAGTGCACCTGGCGGTCGTTGCTGCGGCGCGTGAGGATGGCGAGCCGCGTCTCGTAGTCGGGCGCGCCGATGTCGATCACCAGACCGCCGGCGAAGCGACGAATCAACCGTTCATCGAGCGACTGGATCTCTTCCGGCGGCCGGTCGCCGGCGAGCACGATCTGCCGGTCGGCGGCCATCAGGAGATCCATCAACCGGAGCAGCTCGGCCTGGAGTTCACGGCGATCGCTCAACAACTGCGCGTCGTCGAGCAGGACCACGTCCGCCTCGGTGAAGCGACGGCGATACGCCTCGGCCTGTCCCGCGGCGATCGCGGCCTGGTAGGCCTCGACGAAGTCGTCCACCGTGACGTATTCCACCACGCGCGACGCGTCGATGGCCTGCGCCTCGTGCCCGATGGCCATCAACAGGTGCGTCTTGCCGAGGCCGGGACGCGCGTAGATGAAGAGCGGGTTGTAGACGGCCCCCGGCGACTCGGCGACGGTCTTGGCGGCGGTCGCGGCGAGTCGATTGGCCGAGCCGACCACGAAGGAGGCGAAACGGGCATGGGGATTCAGCATGGCCGATTCACCCTGCCCCGTCGGGGAGTGCGATCACGTGCCGCATGGCCGCCCCGATCACGCCCTGCAGGGCGCGGAACACGCCCTCGCCGCGCGCGAGATCGCAACTGAAGAGCGGTGCCCCCTCAGGGTTGAGCGCGGCGGCAAGCACCGAGAGATCGAGCAGCAGCTCCTCCGGGAGGTCCTGCTTGGTCACCACGAAGACGATGGGCAGCGAGCGGGTGTGGCCCTCATCGTCCATCAAATGTGTGCGCAACGACTCGAGTGCCTCGACGTTGGCCTCGAATCGGCTCGCCTGCGCGTCCACAACGAAAAGAATGCCGTCGGCCTGCGCGAGCACGAGTCGTCGCGTGGCATCGGCCTGCGCCTGCGGTGGGACGGCATACAGGTGCACGTGCGTGCGCCAGCCGGCCACGTCCCCGAGTTCGAGCGGGACCCAGTCGAGCGGCAAGCCCGGATCGCCGGCTTCGCCGAGGGGCGCGTCGCTGCCACGATGCTCGGCGGTCACCCGCTCGTTGATGGCCCGCAGCAGCGCACTCTTGCCCACGCGCGACGCGCCGAACACCACCAGGGTGAGGGCCAGTTCACGACGCTCGGCATCGACGCGGGCCATGGTCAGCCCCCGCCGAAGAGTGCGCGCAGGGAGGCGTCGAGCTCGCGCTCGAAACCTTCGGCCAGCACTTCGCGCACCGGCACGGTCCGCGGTGCCGCCTCGGCGAGTCGCTCGACGAAGCGGGTGAAGAAGAGCCGCACGAGGCCCACCGTGGACTCCTCGCCAAAGACCACGAGCGCGATCCAGCGGCCGCGCGGCGTGTCGAAGCCGGCCAGCCAGACGCCGCGCTGCGCGCCCTGATGCACCACCACGCGGAAGCCGCTGCTGGCATCCACCATCCGGGCGAGTTCGCCCGTGGTGGCCAGAATGCCGGCGCCGAGCGACGCGGCGGCCATCACGTCGAGGGAACGGACAAAGCCGTGCTGCGCGATCACCTGTCCCGAGGCGGTAGTGATCAGCGCCAGGCGGGCGGCGGATTCGCGGAGGAACTCGGCGAGCGGCGCCTCGACCCACGGTTCGAGGACGCGCATCAGGCCACCGCGCCGGCGAGGTCGCCGAGCAACACCCGGAGCCGACCGACTTCGGCGCCCGGTTCGGCCAGGGCCACCAGCCAGAGCGGCGACTCGGCCAGCACGGCCACCAGAGTGCCCGCATCGCCGGCGAGGTGCAGCATGCGTGGCGGTGCCGCTGGCAGGGTACGCGTCACGCGAGCGGCGCGCGACACGAGGGCCGCGAGCAGCGCGGCCACATCGGCGCCATCGAGTTGATCCATGGCCGCCTCGGCCACGACGAGGCCGTCGTCCACCGACACGAGCGCGGCGCCGCGGACCCCGGGGATCGCGATCACCTCACGCAGCAATCCCTCCCAGCGCGCGAGCATCACTGCAACCCCTCGATCCACCGTTCGGCTACTGCGGCGGAGCGCTGTGCCGTCGCCACGAGGCGCCCGACGGGCGTGGTGATGCCGCGCACCGCGAGCAGCGCGGCACCGGGCCGAACCGGCACCACGGCCAGACGCGCATCGGCGGTCTCGACCACGAGGTGCTTCACGCCGCCAAGCCCCAGCAGGCGCGCGCTGCGCACCGCCTCGCGCAGGAGGCCGGTGGTCTCCGCCGCCGCGGCATCGGCGGCCGCGGCGGTGCGATCCTGCCCGAGGCCTCCGCTGAGCCGCATCCCGTCGGCATCGCAGAGCAGCATCCCGCTCGCCGGATCGTCGAGGCGGAGCGATTCGTCCACCGGAGCGCTCGGGCGTGCGGCACGCACCCGATCGAGGGCGGCGAGCAATGACGCGTCGTGCGGCGCGCGCGCGACGGCGGTCTCGAGATGACGCTCGGCCGCCGCGAAGTCGTGCGCGCGGAAGGCGAGGAAGGCGAGCCCCTTGAGGGCGCCGACATGCGCGGGTTCGCACGCGATCGCGGCACGCCAGGCTTCTTCGGCCGCGGCGTCGTTCCCCTGATCGGCGCGGATGCGGCCGAGCAGATCGTGGCCCGCCGCCAGGGTCGGGTAGTGACCCAGCCCGACCACGGTGACCGTCGCGGCCGCCTCCAACTGCCCACGCTGCCGCAGGCGCTCCCCGAGATCGAGGAACGCCGGTGCGGCGGGTCGGGACGTACGGGGCAACTCAGTCACGGTGGTCGCGCAGTGCCTCCAACATGGTTCGAGCGGCCGCGATCAGCGCAGTCGCCTCATGGGCCAGGGCCGGTTCCGCCTGCCGCCACGACTCCCACGCCTCGATGGCACGGTCGAATCGTCCGGCACCCACTTCGGCGAGCCCGAGGAGTCGCCAGGCCTCACGATCGTCGCCGACCGTGGAAACGCGTGACTCGAGCAGTCCCACCGCCGCATCGTAGCGCCCCGCCTCGATCGCGGCGCGGGCCGCGAGCGCCGGATTGGCCGGGGCGGCGGTCATCTCAAGTATAGCCGTGCCCTCGAGTCGCCGGACCCGTTCGCCGACGACTTCGAGCGGCTCATCCACGGCCGCCGCGATCGCCCCGACATCGCGTCGGCCATCCACCGCGTCGAGGATTCGCCAATCGAGTGGATCAAGCGCGAGCCCCGCACCGGCGCCGATCTGCTCGAGGTCGGCAAAGACCGGGATCGCATGGAAGTCGTCGAGCTCCGCCGCCAGTTCGACACGACGCGATTCCCCGCCGACGAGTTCGAGGAGGATGGCCTCCACCGCGATGTCCAGCGGCCCTTCGGCGGCACCGGCATCGGCAAAGTCGAAGCGGCCGCGCGTCCAGTGCAGCATCGTCGCGATGCTGCGCATCGCGAGCAGCCGGCGCATCTCCGCGCGCACCTCGACGTCCACGTCGAGTCGTGCCGCCTCGGGGGCGAGCAGGTGCCTCGCCATCAGCGCTCGCTCGACCTCCGCGTCGCCCGCATCGGGCTCGACCGCCACCACGCGACCTTCACGCAACCGCACGACGCGCGGCGTCGTCGGATCGGGGCCGACCACTTCGAGCACACCATGACGTGCCCCGCGCCCGAGCAGCTGCAGCACCTCGACCAAGCCGATCTCGTGCAGGGGACCGTGCATGGCTCAGCCCTGCCGCACGGTGAAGAGGGCGGCGAGCTGGCGCGCAGATCGCGCATGCCGACGCGACATGCTGCCGAGCGTGCCCTCGGGATCGGTGCGCCCGACTTCCTCCCAATCGGCGAGCGCCTCGTCGTATCGGCGCAGCTTCGCGAGCACCACGCCGCGGTGGAAGAGCGCGGCTGGTTGCGCGGGATCACGCACCAGCACCTGGTCGAACACCGCCAGCGATTCGCCGAGGTGTCCCGTCTCCAGCAGGGAGCGGCCGAGCGCGAGCAAGACGGCATCGGTGCTGCCAAGTCCGCTCTCGTCGTCGCTGCCCGCCGGCAACTCGACGGGTGCCGTGCCGAGCGTCGGCGTGAGCAGCCACACCTGCGGGAGATACCAGGGCGAGAGGAGGAGCCCGCGTCGGGTGGCGTTGAGCGCGTCGGTCGCGTGACCGAGCCGATCGTGGGCGAGGCCGAGCGTGAAGTGTGCGCGCGCGAGATGCGGCTCGAGGACGATAGCGCGCTCGAGCGCCACCACCGCACCCTCGGCGTCCCCATCGAGCAGCGCCGCGTAGCCGCGGAGGAACCAGAGCGCCGCATTCGCGGGCGACGCAGCGGTCGCCCCCTCGAGGGCGGCGCGGGCTGCCGCGGGTTGCCCGCGGCGCAGCAGCGCGAGGGCGTGGTTGTGCGCGGCGGACGGCGCACCATGCTCCAGGGCGCGAGCCCAGGCGGCGTCCGCCGCGTCGCGCTCGTGGCGCTGCTCGTGAAGAACGCCGAGCCCATCGGCGACGATCGCCTCGAGGGGCGGCAGGGCCGCGGCCGCCCGATAGCAGGTCTCGGCCACCGCCAGCGCCCCCTCGCGGTGTGCCGCGACGGCGGCCGCCAGCGACGAGGCCGCGTTGGATTCCATCAGAGTCTGGGGACCGGTCCCCGCGGCGACCAGCAACAAGCCGTCGTTGCGTCCCGTGACCAGCCGCTCGAGGGCGTGCCACGCGGCGCGAGGAGCACCGGGATGCGCCACCGCCTCGCGCGCGGCCTCGAGGGCCAGGCCGTGCGCGCCGCGGCGAGCGGCGAACCACGCGAAGTTGGTGAGCATCACGGGTGAGGCGGCGCCGAGACGTCGGCGCAGCGCCGCGACCCGCGCCGCCTCCGGACCCTCGGGGGTGACCATCTAGTTGATCCGGATCGCCTCGAGGATCGCCCGGATGGAGGCCTGGTCCGGCATCAGCAGGAAGGCTCCCGTCAGCGGCGCGTCACTGCCGTCGGCCCGGAACGCCGTGTCCACGCAGAAGACGAGGTCCGACTCCGACTCGTTCGGATCGACCGTGGCGGCGATGGCGTCGGCCGTCGGGCCGATGGTCAGCGCAGGCACCGAGGGCAGCAGCATCATCCCCATGAAGTTGCTCAACGCCGTGAGGTAGGCCGAGCAGACGATGTTGCCGACTTCCTTGAGGCCGGACTGCTCCAGCTCGCCGAGCGCGCGCTTGGGCGAGATGGGGCGGCGGAGGATCAGGTCGCAGAGCCTCCCGGCATCGGCCTCGCCGAACACCAGCAGCGAGCGGCCGGTGAGGTCACCGAGCATCCGCATCGCGACGACCGCCACGTGGTCGCCAAAGAGCGACACCATCGCCGGGACCTCGCCGAAGTTGACCCGGCGCACCTGCGGCACCGAGATCATGATGCGGCGGTCGGTGAGCTGGGACAGCGCAGTGGCCGCGTGCCCTGCCCCGATCGTGGCGACTTCGCGCAGGCCATCGCGGCGGAGCGAGTCGAGGTCATTGGGATTCGTCATCGGCGCTCCAAGTAGGGACATCCATCATCCATCATCTCGCTTCTCGCTTCTCGTCCTACACCACGCTCGCCAGATCGAGCAACAACGCCGGCCGACCATTGTCGAGCACCGTGGCCCCGGTGATCCATCGCGGCATCCCGCGGGGCCGGTCCATCGGCTGGACCACGGCATCCACCTGCCCGTGGATCGCATCGGCCAGGAGCGCGATCCGCTGGCCGTTGGCCTCAAGCACCAGCGCCGGCCGCCGCCGTGGCGACGGTGCCCCGCGATAGAGCAGCAGGCGCCGCAGGTCCACGACTGGAATCGCCTCGCCCCGCAGGTCGATCACCGCGCGGCCATCCTCCTGGCGCACCGCCTCGGGTTCCCACGGCAGGAACTCGGCCACGTGGGTCAGCGGCATCACATAACGCTCGTCACCGATCGAAGCCACCAGGGCGCGCACGATGCCGAGACGGGTTGGCAGCCTGACCACGAAGGTCGTCCCGCGACCGGGCACCGTGGTGAGTTGCAGCGAGGCGCCGAGCTCGTGGAGGCGCGAGGCCACGACGTCGAGCCCCACGCCTCGTCCCGATACATCGGTCACTGCCGTCGCCGTGCTGAAGCCGGGCCGCGCAAGCAGTGCGAGGAGCCCGTCGTCGTTCAGGGCGATCCCTTCCTCGAGGATCCCCTGCGCCACGGCCCGTGCAGCCACCGAGGCGCGATCAATCCCTCGACCATCATCGCTCAACTCGAGCACCACCGAGTCCCGATCGCGACGCGCCCGGACCACCACCGAGCCGGCGGGCCGCTTGCCGAGTCCGCGACGGACCTCGGGTGATTCCAATCCATGGTCCACCGCGTTGCGCAGCAGGTGGATCAGCGGCTCCGCCAACTGGTCGAGCACGGCACGGTCCACCTCGAGCTCGTCGCCTTCCATGCGGACGGTGACTTCCTTCCCCTGCTGCCGGGCGAGATCGCGCACGATCGGCGGGATCCGCTCGAAGACTTCGCTCAGCGGCGCGAGGCGCACGTGGAGGATCCGGTCCTGCAGCGTGTCGAGTCGCCGGGCCATCCCCTGGGCGGCGCGCGCCACCGGCGACAACGCATCGCGCTCGGCCTGCCGCTCGAGATCCTGCCGCGCCGTCACCAGCCCGCCGAGGTCCTCGAAGAGGGCGTCGAGTCGGTCGAGGTCCACGCGCACCACGCGCGCCTTGCGGGCGGGCTGCTCCCCAGGCGCAGGTTCGCTGCTGACCCCGTCGGCGGCCGCCGCCGACTCACAGCCGAGGGCGAGCTGGTCGAGCGTGGCCTCGAGCTCGCGGAGCCATGCCCGTTCCGGCGGGGCGCCGCTGTCGCGCACGGCGACGAGACCGTCCTCGGTCCGGTGGGCCAATTCGGCCAGTCCCTCGTATTCGAGGGACGCAGCCATCCCCTTGATGGTGTGGAGCGAGCGGAAGAGTTCGTCGGCCGGGGCCCGCTCGGTCGGGGCATCACCCCAGGCCGCGAGGGCGCGGCGCGCACCGGCCAGCAGCGTGCGCGACTCCGCCGCGAAGAGCGCGACGTACCGCGCCCGCCGCCCGTCGGTCATCCCGCCAGGACGCGCTGGACGGCCTCGAGGACCCGGGCCGGTTGGAACGGCTTGACGACGAAGTCCTTGGCCCCGGCCTGAATGGCCTCGACCACGAGCGCTTGCTGGCCCATGGCGGAGCACATCAGGATCTTGGCATCGGGATGCGTCGCGATGATGGCCTTGACGGCATCAATCCCGCCCATGTCCGGCATCACGATGTCCATCGTGACGATGTCGGGGAGGAGGGACTTGTACCGTTCGACGGCCTGGAGGCCGCTCTCGGCTTCGCCGACGACCTCGTATCCGGCGCCGGTCAGAATGTCGGCGATCATGGTCCGCATGAAGATCGCGTCGTCACAGATAAGCACCCGTTGGGCCACAATGGCCTCCTGCTGAGGGTCAAGCAAAGATCGCGGATGCGATGGAATCGAGATCGAGTGTAGCAAGCCCCGTGCGAGCCTCGGCGGCCAATTCCACGACACCGTCGACGGCGACGGCAAAGCGGTGTCCGCCGGCCTCGACAATCACTACATCATCGGCCCCACCCACGTCGCCCGGGAGGCCCAGGGCTCGGATCGGGTCGGCCACGGTCAGGACCCGACCCCGGTGGTTGACGATCCCGCGGACCGCCGGTGGCGTCCCCGGGAGTCGGGCCACGGCGGCGTCGCGGAGCACCTCGATGACCCCGGCGACCGGGATGAACCACCGGGTCCCGGCCACCCGAACCACCAGGCCGCCGACCCCGACCCGCTCAGGCATCGGTCCCGAAGAAATGGAGGGCCGAGAGGGCCTCCTCGCGGGTGAAATCGAGGTCCTCCCCCAACGCCGCCTTGAGGAGGGGCCAGAGGTCGGCGGGCCAGGCCGAACGCAATTCGAGCGGGACCCCGGAAATCGGGTGGCGGAACGCCAGAAGGGCGGCGTGAAGTGCCTGCCTGGGCGCCAGCGCCTCGAGCATCTTGGCCTGCTGCTTCCCCACCCCGGAGATCCGCTTGGAGCCGCCGCCGGGGTAGATCGCGTCGCCCACGATCGGGTGGCCGATGGACTCGAGGTGCACCCGGATCTGGTGGGTCCGGCCGGTGTGCAGCTCGAGCCGGACAATCGAGACCGGGCCGAGGCGCACGATCGGGTAGGCATCGGTCTTGGCCGCACGACCGTCGGCCTGGATCGACATCCGCTTGCGGTCCTTCGGGTGGCGAGCGAGCGGTGCGTCGATGGTCACCTTCTCCTCGTCGAGGTGACCCCAGACCATCGCCGCGTAGACGCGGGAGATCTTGCGCGAGGCGATCATGGTGCCGAGGCGTCGGTGCGCGAGGTCGGTCTTGGAGACAATCAAGAGACCACTGGTGTCGCGGTCGAGGCGGTGCACAATCCCCGGCCGTCCCTCGGCCCCACCGGCCAGCGTGGTGCCGCGCGCCACGAGTGCATTGACCAGCGTGTCGTCCCAGTGGCCCGGTGCGGGGTGCACCACGAGTCCGGCCGGCTTGTCGATCACCGCCAGATCCTCGTCCTCGTGAATCACGTCGAGGGCAATGGGATTGGGCACGATGCGCCGCGGCTCCTCGTGCTCCGGGAGGTCGACGGTGATGACGTCGCCGCGGGCGAGCAGGTGCGAGGAGCGCAGCACGCGCTCGCCGCAACGGATGTGGCCGGCGGCGACAATGCGCGCGGCGACGGTGCGCGACAACTGGAGTTGATCGGCGAGAAAGCGGTCGAGACGTTCGACCTGCGGTGGCACCACGGAGAATTGCACGACCGGCCCTGACCGCCTAGGCGGTCGGCGCGGGAGCGCGCTGCGCATCCTCGCGCCAGAAAGAAAGTGCGAGCGCGATGGCGCCGCACGACACCGCGATGTCGGCGATGTTGAACGTCGGCCAGCGCGTCGCGCCCAGGCCGATGTCGATGAAGTCCACCACGCCACGGGGCGAGATGATCCGGTCGATCAGGTTGCCGGCCGCGCCGCCCGCCACGAACGACAGCGCCAGCTGCCGGAAGCGGTCGGCCAGCTCGGCCTCGCGCCACATGCGGTAGAGGAGCACCACGGCGATGCAGGCGATGGCCATGAAGGCCCAGCGCGAGAACGAGCCGAGGTGAATGCCGAAGGCCGCGCCCGGGTTGTACACCAGTCGCCACCGCGCGAACTCGCCAATGACCGGGATGGGCGTGTCCCCCCACACCAGGTTCCGCTCGGCGATCACCTTGGTGATGCGATCGAGCAGGACGGTGACGAAGAGCACGCCCCAGAACGGGACCCGGCGATCAGCGCTTCTTGGCATCCTCTTCCTTTTCCTTGCAGGAGATGCAGAGCCGCGCATGCGGCAGCGCATCGAGTCGCTCGAAGTCGATGAGCGCTCCGCACTGATGGCACTTGCCGAAGTTCTCCGGACTGTTGTAGAGCCGGCGGAGCGCCTCGTTGAGGTGCCACAGGTAGCGCCCTTCCTTCGACGCCATGAGGAACTGCTTCTCGCGCTCCATGGCGTCGGTGCCCTGATCGGCCATGTGCAAGGAGTAGGAGGAGAGGTCGCCGTCGGACCCCTGCAGGGTGTTGTTGAACTGCTCGTCGTAGTAGCCGAGCTCCTTCATGACACGTCCGCGCTCTTCCAGGAGGCGCCCTTCGAGATGCTTCAACTGTGCCTTGGTCACGATGCATCACCCTGTTCGAGGCCGGAAGGGGTCCGGCCGTTCCCGAGCTGGCGTACCGCGAGTGCGCCAACATGTCCCTCGATCTCCACCGCTTCCTGCCGGTCGGGCGCCTGCAGCGCCTCCCCGATCCGGAACTCCAGGGCCAGCGTCTCCCCGGCAATGTACTCCGCGTGGCCCCGTGCCGCGTCGAGCAGGGCCGTGTCCCCGGTGAGCGACAGCTCGATGCGCGCGCTCACCGCAAAGCCCGCTTCCTTGCGCAGCCGCTGGATGCGGCTGATCAACTCGCGGGCGAGTCCTTCCGTGGCCAGCGCCGGCGACACCTCCGGATCGAGCGCCACCACGAACGGCCCGGCGCTGGCCACCGGCCATTCGGTCACCACTTCCCGCTCGATCGTCACATCCTCGGGCAGGAGCAGGTGCTCGGCGGTGACGCTCTCGCCCTGTTCCAGCGCACGCAACTGTTCGGGCGTGAGCCGCGCCACCGAGGCCGCCACCGCCTTCACGTCCGCCCCGAAACGCTTGCCGAGGGTACGGAAATTCGGCTTGCCACGGAGCCGGACAAGATCGGCATCCGATGTCACGATCTCGACACGCTTCACGTTGGTCTCGCCCTGGAGCAACGGGATCAGCGCATCGAACTCGGCGCCGCGCACGTCCACGGGCACCGCCACGCGGATGGTGGAAAGCGGCTGGCGGACCTTGAGTCCGGCGGTCTCGCGGGCGGCGCGGCCCAGCGAGGCGAGGCGCCGGATGGCGTCCATCGCCCGATCGAGAGCCGGATCGAGTCGGCCACCATCCACCGGAAACGCGGCCAGGTGGACCGAGGTTCCGGTCAGGGCACGGTGGAGCCAATCGCTCGCGAACGGCGCCGAGGGCGCCAGCAGCCGCGCCACGGTCACCAGCGCCTCGTGCATGGTGGCGACGGCCGACGGATCGGCGTCCCTGCCCGGGGCCCAGAAGCGGCCGCGGTTGAGGCGCACCCACCAATTGGAGAGATCGTCCACCACGAACTCGGTGAGCGCGCGCAGCCCGGTGGTCACGTCGTAGTCGTCGAAGCCGGCACGCACCGCCGCCACCGTCGCGTCGAGACGGCCGAGGAGCCAGCGGTCGGCGAGCGGTCGGTCGGCAACTGCCGGTGCCGCGACCACCTCGGCGCCGGCGTACAGCGCGTAGAACTGGTAGCTGTTCCGGAGCGTGTTGAGGAATCCGCCCGCGGTCTCCTGCAACTGACGCTCGTCGAAGCGCTTCGGTTGCCAGACCTGGCTCGCCAGCACCATGTAGAGGCGCGCGGCGTCGGCCCCGTGCTTCTCGACCAGCTTCCACGGATCGACCACGTTGCCGCGGCTCTTCGACATCTTCTGGCCGGACGCATCGAGGACCAGCTCGTTCACGATCACGTTCTTGAACGGCGCGGCATCGAACGCGGCGGTGCCGATCGCGAGCAGCGAATAGAACCAGCCGCGCGTCTGGTCAATCCCTTCGCAGATGTAGTCCGCCGGGAAGTGCCGCTCGAACTGCTCCTTGTTCTCGAACGGATAGTGCCACTGCGCGTAGGGCATCGAACCCGAGTCGAACCAGGTGTCGATCACTTCCGGCACGCGACGCATGGTCCCGCCACCCGGCGCGGGCCAGGTGATTTCGTCGACCCACGGCTTGTGGACGTCGAGGTCGCCGGTCGGCGTGAAGCCCGCCTTCTCCTTGAGCTCGGCGAACGACCCGATGACCTCGAAGTACTCGGGATCGCGGTCGCTGACCCAGATCGGGAGCGGCGTGCCCCAATAGCGCTCGCGCGAGAGGGCCCAGTCGATGTTGTTGCCGAGCCATTCGCCGAAGCGACCGGTGCCGACCTCGGGCGGGTGCCACGCGATGCCGGCGTTGAGCTCCTGCATCCGCGCCTTTACCGCCGACGTGCGCACGAACCACGACTCACGGGCGTAGTAGATCAGCTTGCTGCGGCAACGCCAGCAGTGCGGATAGCTGTGGATGTACTGCTCGGTCTTGAGGTGCCGCCCGAGCTCCTTGAGCTTGCGGATCAGCAGCTCGTTGGTCGCCTCGGCGGTGACCAGCTGTCCGTTCAGTTCCGGCCACGAGGTACCGAAGAAGGTCCCATCCGCGGCGACGGGGCGCACCAGTGCCAGACCATGCTCGCGGCCCGCGGCGTAGTCGTCGGCACCGAAGGCCGGCGCCATGTGCACCATGCCCGAGCCGTCGTCGGCGGTGACGAACGCGCCGGTGACCACGACCGAGTGAGCGCCCTCGGCGGGCATCGTGACGATGTCGAACGGACGCGCGTAGCGGAGCCCGGCGAGCTGCGCGCCGGTGACACGTGCGCCCATGGTGGTGCCCGCCCCGAGCAGCTCGGTGGCCTTCGCCTCGCGGGATGCGGCGAGCACAAAGATCCGACCCGGATGCGCCGGTGACGTGAACTCGGCGTACTCCAGCTCCGGATTCACCGCGACGGCCACGTTGCTCGGCAGCGTCCACGGCGTGGTGGTCCAGACCACCAATTCGCGTCCCGAGCCATCGCTGAGCGGGAAGGTCACGTACACCGACTTGTCGGCGACCTCGGTATAGCCGAGCGCGAGTTCGTGCGACGAGAGCACGGTGCCGCAACGCGGGCAGTACGGCGAGACGCGGTGCCCGCGGTAGAGCAGCTCCTTCTGGAAGAGGCGCTGCAACAACCACCAGACCGACTCGACGTATTCCTTGGTGCAGGTCACGTAGGCGTTGTCGTAGTCGAGCCAGTAGCCGGTGCGGTTGGAGAGCTGCACCCATTCGTCACGATAGGTGAAGACGCTCTCCAGGCACTTCTTCGAGAACTCGGCGACGCCGTACGCTTCGATGTCCTTCTTGCCGGTGAAGCCCAGCTGCTTCTCGACCTCGAGCTCGACGGGGAGCCCGTGCGTGTCCCAGCCGGCGATCCGCGTGACCCGCTTCCCCTGCATCGCCTGGTAGCGGCAGATGAGGTCCTTGATGGTGCGCGAGAAGACGTGGTGAATGCCGGGGCGACCGTTGGCGGTCGGCGGGCCTTCAAAGAAGACGAACCCCTCGCCATCGGCGGTCGCGGCCTGCACCTGCTGAAAGAGCCCCTCGGCTTCCCAGCGAGCGAGCAGTTCGCGCTCGAGCGCATCGGCGCCCCCCTCCGGCCACGCGGGGTGGCGGGGATCGTGGGGCGCAGCGGCGTTGGTCGGCAAATCGGTCACGTGAGTCGCAAGGTCAAGGTTGGGGCCGAGGCCCGAAGAGAATCGATCCGAGGCGGAGCATGGTGGCGCCCTCCTCGATGGCGGCCGGATAGTCGCCCGACATCCCCATCGACAACTCGGGGAGCGCATGACCCTCGGCCTGCATCTGGTCCCGCAGCGTGCGGAGCAACGCGAAGGTGCGGCGCTGCACCGTCTCGTCGTCGGAGAACTCGGCCATCGTCATCAGGCCGTCGACCCGGAGCCGCGGCATGGCGCGCATCTGGTCGAGCAACGCGGCGAGTTCGCCTGGCTCCACCCCGCCCTTCTGGGGTTCGGCGGAACAGTTCACCTGCACCAGCACCGGCTGGATGGCGACCGGCGCCGCGCGGCGGTCGAGTTCGGTGGCCAGCTCGGCGCGGTCCACCGAGTGGATCAGGGCGAACTTCCCCACCGCCTGACGTGCCTTGTTGCGCTGGAGGCCCCCGATCAGGTGCCACTCGACCACGAGGTCGGCGGTGGCGTCCATCTTGGGGAGCGCCTCCTGGACCCGGTTCTCGCCGACGGCATCCAATCCGGCCGTCACGGCAGCCCGAACGGCCTCGGGCCCATGGGTCTTGGTCACCGCCACGATCCGGACCGGGTGGCTCCAGCCGCCGGCCCGCTGCCGGTCGGCGATCACGCCGCGAATAGCGGCCAGACGGTCCGAAAGGGCCGGTTCAGGCATAACTGACAAATATAGCCGGAGGGGGGTGGCCAAGCCTGTCCCGGCCCCC
This sequence comes from Gemmatimonadales bacterium, assembly GCA_033764505.1. GTDB lineage: Bacteria > Gemmatimonadota > Gemmatimonadetes > Gemmatimonadales > GWC2-71-9 > Palsa-1233. The sequence goes on along the minus strand of JANRIW010000022.1, from coordinate 74,964 downwards.
ACCTTGACGCCGCCCCCGAGGTGGGGGAGTATCAGGCATCCCTCCCCACCCCCACGGACCCGATGGACGCTGCCCCGACCGACGTCACCACCCTCCTCGCCGCCGCCTCCGGTAGCAGTCCCGACGCGCTGTCGGCACTGCTCCCGGTGGTCTACGACGAGTTGAAGCGGTTGGCCGCCGGCCAGCTCCGACTGGAGCGCGGCGACCACACCTTGGGCGCGACTGCGCTGGTCCACGAGGCCTTCCTCAGACTGACCGGGGGCACCACCCCGACCTGGGAAAATCGGGCGCACTTCTTCGGGATCGCCGCGCAGGCGATGCGACGCATCCTCGTTGAGCACGCGCGCCGTCGGAACGCCCAGAAGCGGAACCAGAAGCAGCAGGTGACGCTCGACTCGCAGGTGGACGTCGCCGATGGCGCGCCGAGCGAGGAAGTGGTCGCCGTGGACGAGGCGTTGCATCGGCTCGCGGCCCTCGACGCGCGGCAGGCCAAGGTGGTCGAGCTGCGCTACTTCGTCGGCCTCTCGATCGAGGAGAGCGCCGACGTCCTCGGGATCTCCCCCGCCACGGTCAAGCGCGACTGGACCCTCGCCCGGGCCTGGCTGCATCGCGAACTGCAGGCCGCCTGAGCATGGCGCTACCAGCGGAGCGGTGGGGTGAGGTCTCTGCCCTCTTCGCCGAGCTGCTCGACCTGCCACTGGCGGAACGCACCGCACGCCTCGCTGCACTCGCGCACGACGCCCCACTCCACGCCGAGCTTCGCTCGCTCCTCGCCTCGGCCGATAGCGTCGGCGATCGCTTCGAGCAAGCCGCCGCCATGCCAGCGACCACGCCCGACGCCCCGCGCATTGGCCGGCGCATCGGGCCGTACGAGCTGGTGCGGGAGATCGGCCAGGGCGGCATGGGCACGGTCTACGAGGGCGAACGCGTCGACGGCGACTTCCGGAAGCGTGTCGCCATCAAGCTGGTGTCGGTGGTGGGTCATCGGACGCAGGCAACCGCCCGCTTTCAGCGGGAACGTCAACTTCTGGCTCGCTTGGAGCACCGCAACATCGCGGCACTCGTGGACGGCGGCGTCAGCGAGGAAGGCGAGCCGTATTTCATCATGGAGTACGTCGAGGGCGAGCCGATCGACCGTTGGTGCGCCTCGCGACAGCTCGGCCTCCGCGAACGACTCGCGCTCTTCCGCCAGGTCTGCGCCGCGGTGCAGTACGCGCACGAGCACCTGGTCATCCACCGCGACCTGAAGCCTGGCAACATTTTCGTCGCCGACGACGGCACGGTGAAGTTGCTCGACTTCGGGATTGCCAAGCTGGCCGACCCGACCGTGGCGGAGGCGGAGACGCTCACGCAGACGGGCGCCCTCCCGATGACGGTCGCCTATGCCTCGCCCGAGCAGTTGCGCGGCGATGAGGTCACCACCGCGAGCGACATCTACTCCCTCGGGGTGGTCCTCTACGAGCTGCTGACCGGGGTGCGTCCCTTCCCCGCAGGCAGTCGCGGTGCGGCGTTGCTCGACCGCGGCGTGCCGACGGCACCGAGCCGCGCCGAGCCGGATGGTGGCGAGTCTGGCAGTGCACCGGACACCGCCGCGCGGTGGCGGCGGACGCTCGCCGGCGACGTGGATTCCATTGTGCTGATGGCGCTGCGTCCGGAGGCCGAGCGACGCTACCGCACCGCGCAACAACTCGCCGACGACTTGCAGCGCTTCCTCACCGGCCTCCCGGTATTGGCGCAACCCGACACCCTCGGCTACCGCGTGGGGAAGTTCGCACGACGCAATCGCGTCGCGGTCGCGGCGGCGGCCCTCGCGCTGATCGCGCTCGTCGGTGGGACGGCGATCTCGTTGCGACAGGCTCGTGTGGCGCGCGCCGAACGCGACCGCGCCGTCCTTGAGCAACAGCGCACCGCGCAGGTGACGCAGTTCTTCCAGGACGTGCTCTCCACGTCGAAGCCCCAGGAATCGGGGACCGGCACCACCGTGCTCGAGGCGATCGACCTGGTCATCCCGCGGATCGACTCCTCGTTTGCCAGCGCGCCGGACCTCCGAGCGGCGATCAAGAACACGCTGGCGTCCACCCTGATCGACATGGGGCTCTACGAGCGCGCCCGTCCGCTGATGGTCGATGCCGTCCGGCTCCACGACTCCCTGGGCGACCGGGTGACCCTTCGCGAGCGCGCCGATGGGCTCTACAACATGGCTGGCCTGGAGACCGAGGTCGGCTCTCCGGAGCGGGCCGAGTCGCTGTACCGGCGCTCCCTCACGCTCTACGGGCAGATCCCGGGGATCGACTCCGTCGAGCTGTACCAGGGGATGAACAACCTCGCCAACGCGCTTTCCGAACAGGGGCGACTCGAGGAAGCGGCCGAACTCTACGCCAAGGTCGTGGACCGACTCGCGGTGTTGCGCCCCGATGGCGGATCTGCGGTTGCCCTGACCAACTACGCCACCGCGCTGGCGACGCTCGGCCGGTACGTGGAGGCGGAGCCTCGACTGCGGGAGGCGGCGGCGATCTTCACGCGGACACGCGGGCCAGAAGACATGCGCGTCGCTGGCGCGTTGCAGCCGCTGGCGGGAGCGCTGCTCTTTCAGGGGAAATACGCCGAGGCCGACAGCGTGGCCGAGCGCGCGATCGCGATCTACACGGCGACGCTCGGCCCCGACAACCCGGGGACGCTGGCGGCGGTGCGGATGCGGATCAACATTCTTGCCGATGCCGGGCGATGCCGCGAGGCGATCGCACCGGCGGAGGGGATCGTCGCGTTGCGGGGCAAGGGCCTGGCGGAGCGGGACGCCTCGCTCAACACGGCGCTGCTCTTCCTGGGATGGTGTCAGGCCGAGCTGGGCGACCCGGTGCGCGGCGAGCGGACCGCGCGTGAAGGGCTGCGGCTGAGGCGGGCAGCGTTCCCACCGACGCACTGGGCGGTGGCGCAGGGGGAGAGCATGCTGGGCGATGTACTTGCCAAGCGTGGTGCAGCGTACCGCGTGGAGGCAGAGCGGCTGCTGCGGTCAGGCTACGAGGGAATGGCTCGCGAGCTCGACTCGACCCATGTGCGGGTCAGGCAGGCGAAGCGGAGGTGGGAGCGGGTCAGGGGCGGAGCGTAGACCTCTCACTACCCCTGATCACTTCACCACCGTCAGCCACGGGTTACCGCGCCCCGATGCTCGCCGAGAAGCTCCGGTCGTCCACTTCGATGGTCAACGTCCACGTGGTCCCGGGCACGAATTCCTTGATGACCCTGGTGACCTCATAGGTGCGCTGATGGACCACGCGCACGGTGTCGGCGGCGTGACGCTGCGACCGGATACGCACCTCGAGCCCCGTGCGACCAGGCGCGCGCGCGACCTCCACCAGCGGCACCAGCGCCCGCACCGCCTCACGCATCACGCGCCCCGCGCTGTCCGTCTCCACCTCGGCCACCACGAGCTGCGTGCCATCCTTGGTGGTTGCCAGGCGCAGCTGGTACGACCCGGCCGGGATCTTCTTGCCACCAATCCGCAGGGGGAGGTTGGAGCTCAAGCGCATGGGAACGTGGAGTTCCCGCGCATAGGTGATCCGGAGCTCAGCCGTCTCGGTGCGACCGACCAGGATGGCGTCGACCGTATCGGGGGGCGCTTGGGCCTGCGCCGGGGAGGACGCGAGAAGCATCGTTGCCAAGAGCAACAGGAGGGAGCGCCGAGACCTGAGGGGAAGCATGGAACCTCCGCACTGCGTGTCAGCGTGTCGCGCTACGGTGTGCCGAACCCCCGCCCCTTCAACCGCGCAATGAAGCCGGCCACGCCGGTCTGCTGCGACATCTTGACCGACCGCTCCAGCAACGGGATGGCTGCGGCCGTGTCGCCCACCATCACCGACGCCACGCCTGCCTGCGCAATCGGCACCGCCCAGAGGTTGGCCATCGCGCGGATGTTGGCGTCGAGGCGCTCCACGCCGCCGTCGAGCAACCGGCCGTACTGCCACGTCTCCTCAATCAGGCGCCTCGTGGTGACCAGGTCGATCGGCGCCCCGCCCGCCCCTGCCGCATCCTCGCCCACCAGGTCGGAGGCCGGCACGATCGGCATGGTGACCACCAGCCCCTGCTGCACCAACTTCGGCCCCAGCCCGAAGAGCTTCTGCGACGTGGTCAGCGCCCACGAAATCGGTCGGATGCCAGCGTTGGTCACCAGCACCTGCAGCAACACGAAGTCCTTGCCGTAGATCACCGTCCCCTTGGCCAGGTCAATGCTCAACCCGTTGCGAAGCGGCAGCGTCATCGGCTGGTCGATCAGGAACGGCTGGAACGTCGCAATCGCCGAATCGCTCAACGTGTGCAGCGGCTGGTCGAGTGGCGGCACCGGCGCACCCTGCCAAACCGCTGCGAGCTTGGCAACGTCTGGCGCATCGGGGCGCCAGTCACGCAGTTGCCGTTGGTACCAGCTCGTCTCGGCCAGTGCCAGGCACACGATGGTCACGTCGCGACGCACCCCCTCCACGGCCTGCGCATACCAGAGCGGGAAGGTGTCGTTGTCGCCCCAGGTGAAGAGAATCCCTCCGGGCGGCACCGACTGCAGCATCGCGTGGGCAATGTCGCGCGCCATGGTGGCCTCCGGCGTCTGCCGCCGGGTGGCCGCGCGCGCATTGAGCAGCGCCGGCAGGAGCGCCAGTCCGAAGAGGAGCACCGCATACCGGCGTCTCGGCACCGCGAGCCGCAGCGCCACGCTGCGCACCAGATCGGCGATCCCGATCGCCGCCCACACGGCCCAGCCCACGAACGACGCGATGAAGAAGTAGTCGCGGTCGCGCACCTCGTGATCCGCCGCCGTGGTCCAGCGATCCCACCCGATGCTCGGCCCTGGCTTGAAGTTCATGTAGACCAGCAACCCCAATCCGGTCACCAGCACGAGCACGAGCATGAAGTGGAACGAGGTGCGGTCGGCCCGACGATGCGCCGCCGCGCCGCGAAGGCCCAGTGACGCAAAGAGGAGCGTCACCGCGAGGCGCCACGGGGCGAACATGATGTCGCCGAGCGACCGTGCCCACTGCCAATCGAAGTACTGCGCGTAGTTGGCGAGCTGGTAACCGAGGATGGTGAGCGTGCGCCCGGGGTTCTCCGGTCCGTGATAGACAGTCGGGTCGTCGAGCGGCGTACGCACCGGGTACTGCGCGCGACGGATCACGTCGAGGAGCGCCTCCCAGGTGGACGGGTCGGCCTCGTTGATCCACGGCCCCTGCTTGGCCCGGAGATAGAGGAAGAGGTAGGGCGTCACGCCGATGGCCACGATCAGCAACGCCATGGCGATGAAGCCGAGCTGGCGACGCCCGATGGCCCACGCCGCAGCGCTCGCCACCAGCACGACCCCGAAGAGCGACAGTGTGCTGCTGCCAAGCCCGAGGGCAATGAGGAGGAACCAGACGGTGGCGACGACGGCGATGCGCGCCCGCTCGCTGTGACGTGCGTCCGCATCGGCCAGCGGCGTGTACCAGGTGGCGCTGAGCATCATCGCCACCAGCGCCGGCCCGACCAGCAGCGCGAGCAGGTGGTTGCCGATGGAAATGCCGCCGAGGTAGAGCAGCACCAGCAGCAGCCGCGCGCCGTGACCGGTCTCGCGCGCATCGCGCCAGCGCATGACCGTCCAGGCCGCGAGCGCGATGATCACCATCGCGACGGCGTAGATCTCGGTCTCGATGGCGTTCTGCCACATGGTGAACGAGAAGGCGGTGACGAGGGCGGCGGACCAACCCGCGCCAAGCGCGAGGGGCGAGAAGCGAGAAGCGAGAAGCGTGGTCTCGGCGCGATCCGCCGTCCCGCGCGCAACCGCGGTGTAGGCGACGAGGAACCAGCACCCCGCGGCGACGGCGCCGCAGATGGCACTGAGCAGGTTGAGGCGCCAGGCGTACTCACCAATCGGGAAGAGCATCCCCCAGACGTGCGCCACCAGGACGTAGAACGGCGTGCCCGGTGGGTGCGGAATCCCGAGGGTGCTCGCGGCGGCGATGAGTTCGCCGGCATCCCAGAAGGTGACGGTTGGCGCGAGCGTCGCGACGTAGCCGGCCAGCACCACGAGGGCCGCGGCCAGGGCCCACCGATACGGCGGGGTGGTTACTGCCGGCTCCGCCACAGCGCCTCCGCGATGGCGAGGGCATCGCGCGTGGCCTCCGGGTCGTGCACCCGGAAGAGTCGCGCGCCGCGATCAAGGGCCAGGGCGCAGGCGGCCGCGGTCGCGCGATCACGATCTTCCAGTGCGCGCCCGGTGACCTCGCCGAGGAAGCGCTTTCGCGAGGCGCCGATCAGCACCGGCGAGCCGAGCGCGACCAGCGCGTTGACCTGGTCGAGCAGGGCAATGTTCTGCTCGGGATGCTTCGCGAAGCCGAAGCCGGGGTCGAGCACGATCTGCTCCATCGCGAGACCAGCGGCGATCGCGGTGGCCCGCGCAGCATCGAGTTCGCGCGTGACCCCGCCCGCCACGTCACCGGCATATTCGGCGGCATCGTAGCTGGCGAGCCGTCCGACGTCGCCGCGTGAGTGCGAGAGCACCACGCCGGCGCCGTGCGCCGCCGCAACGGCCAGCAGCGCGGGATCGTGTCGCCCCGCGGTCACATCATTCACGATCGCCGCCCCGGCATCGAGGGCCGCCTTGGCCACCTCGTGCTTGACGGTGTCCACCGAGATCACCAGCTCGGGATGCTCGCGCGCCACGGCCGCGACGGCGGGCACCACCCTCGCGAGCTCGACCTCGAGACTCACCGGCGGCGCGAAGGGCGCGGTCGATTCCCCACCGACGTCGATCACCACCGCCCCGCCCTCGCGCAACCAGGCGGCACGTCGAAGCACCGCCACTTCGCCGGTGGCAGTGCCGCCGTCGCTGAAGGAATCGGGGGTGACGTTGAGGATGCCCATCAGCACCGGCTGTTCGAGCGAGAGCATGCCATGCGCGTGACGCCAGCCGGTGGGCCGCTCCGCGGGCATGGCCATGCCGAGCGCGTGGGCCAGCGCCTGCACCGGCTCGGGCTGCACCCAGGGCCTGGCAAAGGCACCGAGCCGCGAGCGCGCGCCGGTGAGGACAATCCAGTCCTCGCCGGTCACCATCTCGAGGCCGAGCTTGTTGGCAACGGGGAGCATCGCCTCGATCACCGAGGTGTCGAGGCCGGTCACATGGAAGGCAGCGGTCTCGAGGCCACCGGCGGTGAGCCGACACACCTCGCCCTCCCATCCGTGGGACAGGAGGGCGTCACGGATCGCGGCAGGGGCGCGATCCGAGAGTGGCGTGACGATCACGCGCCGGCGGGTTCTGCCGGCGGGGCGCCGAGGATCGGCGTCCGCATCCCCGAGTTCTCGCTGCGCGCCGGCGTCGCGGGCGACATCGGCGGGAGCGGCGGGGTCGGCGTGACGCGCGGCGGGAGCGGCTGGTTGTTGTTCAGTAGCTCGAGATCCTCGCGATCGATCGTCTCGCGCTCCAGCAGCGCCTGCGCGATCCGCTCGAGCAGCTCGCGGTTCTCGTTGAGGAGGTGCAGCGCCTTGGCGTAGGCCTCGTCAATGAGGCGCTTCACCTCGCCGTCCACCATCTGTGCGGTCTTCTCGGAGACCTCGCGGCGCGAGCCGAACTCGCGGCCGAGGAAGACCTCCTGCTCGCGCTCGCCGACCGCCATCAACCCGACCACTTCGCTCATGCCGAACTGCGTCACCATGCGGCGCGCCAGCGCGGTCGCGCGCTCGATGTCGTTGCCGGCCCCGGTGGTGACCGCACCCTTGCCGAAGATGATCTCCTCGGCCGCACGTCCCCCGAAGAACATCGCCAGCGAGCCGATGAGCCAATCGAGGGTGTAGTTGTGCCGATCGGTCTCGGGCAGCGAGGCGGTGAGCCCCAGCGCCCGACCACGCGGGATGATGGTGACCTTGTGCACCGGGTCGGAGCCCGGCGTCTTCATCGCCACCACGGCATGCCCCGCCTCGTGGTAGGCGGTGAGCTTCTTCTCGTTCTCCGTGAGCACCAGCGAGCGGCGCTCGACGCCGAGCATAACCTTGTCCTTGGCGTCCTCGAAGTCCGACATCTCGACCGACTGCTTGTTGTTGCGCGCCGCGAGCAGTGCCGCCTCGTTGACGAGGTTCGCCAGGTCGGCGCCGGCCATGCCCGGCGTCCCGCGCGCGATGGTCGCGAGGTTGACCCCCGGGGCGAGCGGGATCTTGCGGGTGTGCACCATCAGGATCCCTTCGCGCCCCTTCACGTCGGGCGCGTCCACCACGATCTGGCGGTCGAAGCGACCCGGGCGCAGCAGCGCCGGGTCGAGCACGTCGGGACGGTTGGTCGCGGCGATGAGGATCACGCCATCGTTCGACTCGAAGCCGTCCATCTCGACCAGGAGCTGGTTCAGCGTCTGCTCGCGCTCATCGTGCCCGCCGCCGAGGCCGGCACCGCGATGACGACCCACCGCGTCGATTTCGTCGATGAAGATGATGCACGGCGCGTGCGCCTTCCCCTGCTCGAAGAGGTCGCGGACGCGGCTCGCGCCGACACCCACGAACATCTCGACGAAGTCGGAGCCCGACATCGAGAAGAAGGGACGCCCCGCCTCGCCGGCGACGGCCTTGGCGAGCAGCGTCTTGCCGGTGCCCGGAGGACCGACCAGCAACGCGCCCTTCGGGAGGCGTCCACCAAGACGCGTGAACTTCTGCGGATCCTTGAGGAACTCGATCACTTCCTGCAGCTCGACCTTGGCCTCGTCGGCGCCGGCCACGTCGGCGAAGGTCAGCTTCGGCGTGTCACCGGTGAGCAGCTTGGCCTTGCTCTTCCCGAAGGCGAAGGCGCGATTGCCGCCCGCCTGCATCTGCCGGAAGAGGAACCACCAGAGCCCGATGATGACCACCCACGGGAGCGCGGTGATCAGCAGCACGGTGAGGCCGTTCTTCTCCTTGGAGGCGCTGACCTGCACGCCCTGCTCCTTGAAGCGATCGAGGAGCGCCTCGGAGTTGGCGATCGGCAGCAGCACCGTGAACTCCTTCACGGGGCGACCATCCTGCGTCACCGGCGTGCGGAACTCGCCCTTCACCAGTTCGCCCTCGATGACCTCGACCTTGGCGACGTTGCCGCCGTCGAGCTGGTCCGAGAACGCCGAGTAGCTGAACTCGCTGGGTGAGCGCTGCTTCCCCATGTACTGGAAGAGCGCGATGAAGAGGACCGCGATCAGGGCCCAGAACGCGAGAGTCTTGCTGAGGTTCCCCCAGCCGGTGGCGGGAGGACGGGGTGCGTTGCGATCAGCCATCAGTCAGGTCACCGATGAACGGGAGGTGGCGAAAATCTTCGGCGTGGTCGAGGCCGTAGCCCACGAGGAACGCCGGGGGTGCCGTGAATCCGGTCCACCGCAACTCGGGGATCGGGATCGGGAGCAACTTCTTGTCGAGCAAGGAGCAGACCGCCACGGACGCGGGATTCCGCTCCTTGAGGAGGCCGAGGAGCTTCTGCATCGTGCGGCCGCTGTCGATGATGTCCTCGACGATCACGATGTGCTTTCCTTCGAGCGGCGTCTCCGGATCGTAGAGCAACCGGACGGTGCCACTGGACACCGTGCCAGTGCCGTACGACGAGGCGACCAGGAAATCGAGATGCAGCGGCCGGTCGATCTGGCGCACCAGGTCGCTCAGGAAGATGAAGCTCCCCTTGAGCAGCCCCAGCACCAGCAACTCGCCGTCGGGATACGCCGCGGTGATCTCCTGGCCGAGCTCACGCACGCGCGCCGCGATCGCCGCCTCGTCGAAGACGATGCGCAGGTTGTGGCCGCCGGCGCGGCGCTGCATTTCAGGCGTGAGCAACGTGGACACAGAGCGCCTCGGTTCCTTCCGTGGGGATGCAGGCATCCGATCGGCAGATGCCCGGCACCCAGACAATGGTCGCGTCGTCGGCGACGACTACCGGCCAGTGACGTCGGCGGCCGGGGGCAACGTGTGCTTCGCGCATCAGGACGGACACCGGGCGCTGACCCGTACCGCCTAGGGGACGAATCCGGTCTCCCGACTGCCACGCCCGGACCCGGTAAACGCCGGGAACCAGGGCGGCGTCCCAGCCCCCGCGGGTCTGCTCCGGGGCCGGGCCGACCGATGCATCCAACCGCACCGTACCGAAGGTGGTACCCCCCTCGGGCGGAATCGTTACCGTGGGGGGCGGAGGACCGAGCGGCCGGCGCATGGTGAGCCGGTCGAACGCCAATTCCGCCTCCAGCGCGGGTGCCAGGCGAATCGTCGCATCGCGCCCGGCGAGCAACCGCTCCAGCGCGGCGATGCGACGACCACCGAGGGGTACCCCCATTCGCCGCCCGAGGGCCGCCAACAGTGCACCCCGCAACGCCGAACGATACCCCCTCAGGGGGGGGGCGGCAACGGAAAAGCTCCCCACCGATGCCTCCAGGGCGAGCTCAGGGGAGGCGTCCAGCAGCTCATCCCAGGCGGTGCGCCCTTCGCGCGCCTGCCGGGCCGCGCCCAGCAGCCGCTCAGGGAGGTCCGGGAGGCGCCGCGTCACCAGCGGAAGGACATCCGCGCGGAGCCACGAGCGGAGGTGCCGCGGGTCGTGGTTGGCGGGGTCCTGCCACGCGGGAATGCCCCGCTCAGCCAGATACTCCGCCAAGGCACTTCGACGCACCCCGAGCAGCGGCCGGACCCAGACCCCGGTCCGCTCGGCCATCCCGGCCAACCCGGCCGGGCCGCTGCCGCGCAGGAGCCGAAGCAGGACGGTCTCGATCTGATCGTCGGCGTGGTGCCCCAGCACGATCACATCCGCCCCAACCTTCCCGGCCATCTCCTGAAGCGCCTTCCGCCGCGCCGCCCGTGCCCGCGTCTCACTGGTCTCGGCCCCCAGCTTGAGGGCCTTCGACACGAACGGGAGATCGCGGCCCTTGGCGAGCCATTCCACCACCGTAGCCACCTCGCCACTCTCGCCACTGATCCCGTGGTCCACATGCCCCACCACCAGGAGTCGACCATGTCGCTCGGTCCCGGCATGGAGCAGGTCGAGCAGTGCCAGCGAATCGGGCCCGCCGGACACCGCGATCAGGCAGCGGTTGCCGGTCGCCGTGAGGGCGACGAGTCGCTCGGCCACGCGCTCGACGAGCGTCATCGCGGTTCGTACGGCTCCATATGGACCAGCACGTGGCAGACCGCCGGGACCGAGTCGCGGATGCGCCCCTTCACGATCCCGCTGAGAATGTGCGCCTCGTGCAGGGTCAGGGCGGGATCGCCCTGCACGTGGAGGTCCACGTCGAACTGCGTCCCGACGCGCCGGGCCCGCAACTTCTCGATCTGGCGCACGCCAGGCGTCGCGAGGGCCGCCCGCGACACCGACGCGAGGAACGCCTCGTCGGGTGCACCATCCATCAGTTCGTGCACGGCGGGCCGAAGGATGCGGATGCCGTTGGCGAGGATCACGAACGAGGCGATGATCGCGGCCGCCTCGTCGCACCATTCCCATCCGCGGCCGCCAAGAAGCGCGGCCGAGATGCCGAGGAACGCGGCCCCCGAAGTGATGGCATCGCTGCGGTGGTGCCATGCATCGGCATGGACGGCACCACTGACGTCCACGGCGGCGGCGCGCAGCACGCGACGGAAGAGCGTCTCCTTGACCACGACCACGCCGACCAGCACGGCGAGCGTGAACGGCGCCGGTGCGGCGTGCGGCGTATAGAGTTCGCGCACCGCCTCGATCATGATGCCGAGCGCGGCCCCGAGCAGCATCAACCCCACCACGGCGGTCGCGAGCGGCTCCGCCTTGCCGTGGCCGTAGGGATGATCGTGGTCGGCGTCACGCGAGGCGACCGACAGGCCACCCCAGACCACGAGTCCGCCCGCGATGTCGGCAACCGATTCGACGGCATCGGCGATCAGTGCGTACGAGTTGCCGAGGATGCCGGCGAGGCCCTTGAAGATCGCGAGCAGCAGGTTGACGAGCACGCCGAGGCGCGCGGTCCCGATCCCCTCGCGCACCGGCGGGCGCGATTCAGTCACGACGCCCTTCGCTCCCCTTGGGCAACCAGCGATCGAAGAGCTCGAGGATCCGGCGGTACTCGTCGGTCCACGAGTCGGGGCGGACAAAGCCGTGGTCCTCGACCGGGTACACGGCCATCTCCCAGCGATCCTTGCCGAGCTCGATGAGACGCTGACTCAACCGCACCACGTCCTGGAACTGCACGTTGCCATCCACCATCCCGTGCGCAATCAGCAGCGGATCCTTCAACCCTTCGGCGAAGAAGATCGGCGACGACCGGCGATAGGCGGTCGTGTCCTCCTGCGGCTCGTTGAGGATCTGGGCAGTGTAGCCGTGGTTGTAGTGCGCCCAATCCGTCACCGAGCGCAGGGCCGCCCCCGCCCCGAAATGCTCGGCGCGCGTGAAGAGCGCCATCAGCGTGATGAAGCCCCCGTACGACCCGCCGTAGATGCCGACGCGCTCCGGCTCGATCCCGTGCGTCGTGCGCAACCAGCGCGACGCATCCACCTGGTCGTCGAGGTCGCGGCCGCCCATGTGGCGGTAGATCGCGGTGCGCCAGTCGCGGCCGTAGCCCGCCGATCCGCGATAGTCGAGATCGAGCACCGTGTAGCCCTTGGCGGCCAGCAGGTGATGGAACTGGTACTCGCGGAAGTAGGTGGACCACCACTCGTGCACGTTCTGCAGGTAGCCGGCGCCGTGCACGAAGATCACGGCGGCGCCGTTGGAGGTGGCCCCCATCTGCTCGGGACGGTAGATGCGGGCCGGGACCATGACACCATCACTCGCCGGAATCCTGACAATCTCCGGGGCAATCCAGCGCGCGGCACGCCACGCCGCCGTTGGCGAGGTGGTGATCCGGACGGCCGGTGCCATCGGCTTGGCTGCCTGCAGGAAGAGCTCCGGCGGCGTGTTGCTGTTGGACGCCACGTCGGCGAGCCACTTGCCATCGGGCGACGGCACAACCTGATGGCCCCCCTTGGCCGCCGTGTACCGCGTGCGCGCGGAGCCGTCCAGCGCCATGATCCAGAAGTGGCGTTCGTGAACGGAGCCCTCGGACGTGTGCATCTGGAATCGATCACGCGCAGGCGACAACCGGACGTCGAGCACTTCCCACGCACCACTGGTCAGTTGCTTCCGCGCGGAGCCGTCGGCGGCCATGCGATAGAGGTGTGACCAGCCATCGGCTTCGCTGACCCACCAGAGTCCCTGCTCACCTGGCAGCCACCCGGCGCATCCGCCGCACGGGCCGCCCACCCAGGCCGAGTCGCGGAGCGTCTCAAGTGGCGTGAGCGTGCCGTTGGCATCGACGCGCGAGAGGACGCGCGTGGTATAGTCGCGGCTGCCAGCCAGGACGAGCGCCGACGTCCCCGCGTCATTCCATCCGACGATCCCGAAGGCGCCGAAGAAGCCCGAGCTGTCGCCGGGGAGCGGCCGCAACCAGGTGAGCTTGCCGCTCGCGAGATCGAGCAGCGCCATCCGCTGCTTCCCGATGGCATCGCCCACCTTGCTCCGTCCGGGCTGGTCCTCGACATAGCCCGAGGCGGTGATCCACTGCGGCACCGATGACGGCTTGGTGGTGGCCGTGGCGCCGAGGGTCAGCAGGGCATGCGACCCGGTCGGGGCGAGCGATAGCGCACGCAGCTGTTCACCGGCGCCGAGGTAGACCGGCTTGAGGTCGGCACGCGCCGCCCGCTCATCTCGCATCACGCGCGACATGGAGTCGCTGGCGAGGCGATCGCGCACCACGGCGAAGAGATCGCGCTGGTCGCGCTCGAGCGCCGAGCGCTGCGGGGTCAGCCGGCGTGCGGTGTCGGGCGCGGCCGCAAGCCGCAGGTCGGTGAGCTGTTCGACGTAGCCATCGGCGAGTCGCAGCGCAAAGAGGTTGTCGCCGAGGCGATAGAAGAGCCGCGACTCGTCGACCGACCAGCCGAGGAGCTGCTCGCCCTGCGCCGTGCTGGTGAGTCGGCGTGCCGTCCCGGTGGGCAACGTGACCAGCCAGAGATCGCCGGCCACGCCCACGGCACGGCGACGGCCGTCACGCGTGAGCGGTCCGTTGGCCAGGAAGGGCGCGGCGGAATCGGCCTGCGCGGGCGTCAGCCGTTCCGGCACCGCCCCCGCCTCGGCGCGCACCCGATACGGTGCGAGCGGCGTCCGCCAGTCGCTTCCCGCCGGCAGCCACGAGAAGTGGATCCACCGCGAATCGGCGCTCCACTGCACGCCGCTGGGCTCGCGCCCCACGGTCTCGGGGCCGCGCATGATCGTGGGGAGGTCGAGGCGGAACGCCTGGGCCGACAGTGCCGGTGCTGCGAGCAGACACCCTGCGATCAGGGCGAGAGTCGAACGCGCTGCCATCCTGACTCCGGGTGCAAGGTGTAGTGAATGCGATCGTGGAGTCGGTTGGGTCGCCCCTGCCAGAACTCGACTTCGTCGGGCGCGATGCGATAGCCGCCCCAATGCGTCGGCCAGGAGATCGGCGTGGTCGTGAAGTGCTTGACCAGTTCGCCGACGCGCTCCATCAGAAGGCTGCGGTCTTCGAGCAACGCGCTCTGCAGCGACGCCCACGCGCCAACTTGCGAACCGACGGGGCGGCTGAGGAAGTAGGCCATCGACTCCGACGCGGGGATGCGCTCGACACGACCGACCACGCGCACCTGGCGCTCGAGCTCGCCCCAATGGAAGGCCAGCGCGGCGTGCGGATTGGCCTCGAGCTCACGCGCCTTGCGCGAGCGATAATCGGTGAAGAAGACGAAGCCCGCCTCGCTGAGTCCCTTGAGCAGGACGATGCGCGCACTCGGCCGACCATCGGCCGTGGCCGTGGCGAGCGTCATCGCGTTGGGTTCGAGGATCTCGGCCTGCTCGGCCTCGGTGAACCACCGCCGAAACTGGACAATCGGGTCCGGATCGGTGTCGGCGATGTCGAGATCGGCCTTGGCATAGTCGCGCCGAAGGTCGGCGAGGTTCACGTCGGCAACTCCCGCAACTGGTGATCCTCGCGGACCACGGTGAAGCCGCGCGCCAGGTAGTTCGGCAGCGCGGCGGGACCATCGAGGGTGCAGGTATTGAGGATCACCCGCGTCGGCGCGCTCGCCCAGGCAATCTCGAGGGCTCGCTGCAGCAACCACCGCCCGAGGCCCTTCCCCATCGCCGTCGGGACGAGTCCGAAATAGCGAATCTCCATCGCGTCGCCGGATGGAGCCAGTTCGACGTAGCCCAGCTCCTCATCGCCGCGCCGCGCGACCCAGATCTCCACGCCGTCTGCGTGGATCGCGGTCTCCCACTCGGCGGCATCCCAGGGAAGCCGGTCGCGCCACTGCCACGGCGCACCCACCAGATGATACATCCGCGCCGCAGCGGCAGCCGCCTCGGGTGGCCGGATTCGTTCGAGCGTGACTCCGCTCGGCTGACCGACGCCGGCAGCCGCTGGTGGCGCGAGCATCTCGAGATGGGTCACCACCACCGGCACCATTGGAGTCACTGCGACACGACCGTCCCGCCACACGGCCCGAAGCCGATGCGCACGGCGCCCTCGGTAGTGCAGTGTCCGGTGAGAACCACTTCGTCCTCATCCTCGAGGAATCGGCGCACGGTGCCATCGGGAAGGCTCAACGGCTCGGCCCCGCGCCATGTCCGCTCCAGCAGGCAGCCGCGGCTCTCGGGCAGCGGGCCGGAGATGGTGCCGCTGCCAAGCAGGTCGCCAGCGATCAGGTTGCAGCCATTGCTGCCATGGTGCGTCACCAGCTGCGCCGGGCTCCAGTACATCGCGTCGGCGAGGTTGACCTGCGACACGACGAACGGCGCGTCGTTACGCTCGCGCATCGCCCCGGTGCGCAGCGCGGCCTGCATGGTGATGCCCCACGTGGCGTCATCGGGCACCTGCAGGTAGGGCAGCGGCGCGGGATCGCCGGCCGGGCGCGGCGGCATCGGCACGCGGAACGGACGGAGTGCGTCGGTGGTGACGATCCACGGCGACACGGTGCTCGCGAAGTTCTTGGCGAGGAAGGGGCCGAGCGGCTGATACTCCCACGCCTGCAGGTCACGCGCGGACCAGTCGTTGAGGAGCAGCACGCCGAAGATTCGTGACGCGGCCTCATCGGCGGTGACCGGCTTGCCGAGCGGATTCACGCCGCCCACCACGAACGCCACTTCCACCTCGTAGTCCATCGAGCGCGAGGGGCCGAAGCTCGGCGCCTCGGCATCCGGCGCCTTGGTCTGCCCCGACGGGCGCATCACCGGCGTGCCATCGAGCACGATGGACGAGGCGCGTCCGTGATAGCCGATCGGCACCCACTTGTAGTTCGGAAGGAGTGGATTGTCCGGCCGGAACATCGACCCGACGTTCGTCGCGTGATGCACGGATGCATAGAAGTCGGTGTAGTCACCGACATGCACGGGCACCAGCAGGTCAACATCGGACTGCGCCCGGAGCGCCGGGGTGAGCCGCTCCTCCCACGAGGGGTCACTGAGTGCGTCGCTCAGCGCGAGTCGCACGGCCGTCCAATCCTCCGGCGATGCGGCGGCGAAATGATTCAGCGGGCCATACACCAGTCGCGTCAGTGCATCGGCCGAGATCCCCTCGCCCCACCCTGCGAGGATCGCGTCGCGGAGATGCAGGACCTGGTCGCCGATGGCCACCACCACTTCCGGATCTTCGCCCTCCCCCTCGATGCAGCCGAACGGAAGATTCTGGATCGGGAAATCGGGATGCCCGTTGGCGCTCGCGACCCACGAGGTGCGGCGAGGGTCGTGACTGCGATCAAGTCCGTTCATGCGGCACTCTCTGGAAGACCGAGCTCGTCCACCGGCTCGCGGAACGAGCAGGAGCCGAACGAGGTGAAGGCGCGTTGGCGCGCCGAGGCAAGCTCCGCCCAAGCGAAGTGATGATCGCCCCAACGGTAACCGTCGGCATCGCGGGCAATGGCCGACGCATCCTGTTCTTCGAGGATGGCCTGTGCCATTTCGCCATCCCCACTGCGCAGCAGCACCGTGGTGGCGAGCAGGAGGTTCACGAAGCCATACATCCATCCCGACTCGGCGTCGGGCAGATAGGTCAGGGGATAACGGCCGCGCAGCGGGTGATGCAATCCGGCCGTGGCCTTGAATCGGGTGCCGTGGCTGGTGGCGGCGATCAGGAAGGCCGTGAGCTGTTCCGGCGCGGGGAAGAGGTCGGGCGTGGTGCCTCCGGTGCGGACCTTGGCTTCCGCGCCGACGCGATGAATCGCGGCCACCAGTGGTCCGAAGGGGCCCTCGCGCGGCACCTCGAAGTAGCGCTGATACGCCGCCGGGATCTGCTCGGCGACGGTGAGCAACTGGCCGACGGAGCTGACCTTGTATTCGATGGCATCGAGGGTGACGCCGCGGGCATCCCACCGCGCGCGGAAGGCATTGAGGCGGGAGAGCTCATCGGGGACGTGAACACCCAGCACCGCCGAGATGCGCCAGGGATCGTGGCGCGGGATCTCGAGCCCCTCACTCTCGAGCGCCGTCCCCAGTTCTTCCAGCCTGCTCGCGGCCACGATGAAGCGGCCGAGCATCCAACGGTCGGCGCCTCGCCGCTCCCGGTCGTACTCGCGCACCGCCTCGGCCATGCCGAGCGAGGCGGGGGGAAAGAGACCGGCGTAGTCGACGAGTCCGGCAAATGCAGCGCGCATCGCGCCCTCCGCGGGGGGACGAGGATCGATGCGCAAATCTAAGCGGAGAGATCAACGGAGGTTCAACGCGAGGTGCGGAACCACGTTACGCGACTACTCCCTCGCGTGTGCGAGGTGGGGGACCTGCCGCAAGCGGGCGATGGCCTGGGCGCGCAACTGGCAGACCCGTGACTCGGTCACGCCGAGTTCGACGGCGATGTCGCGAAGCGGTCGCTCCTCGAGGAAGGAACGAGAGAGCACCAGACGCTCACGGGCGGGAAGCTGGGCCATCGCTTCGTGGAGCACCCGCCGCCGATCGGATTCCTCGATGGCCTCGCCGATCTGGTCGCCCTCGCCCGCACCGATCCGATCGGCCAGGGCATGGCCCCCCGGTTCCCCTTCGAGCGAGACCGGCCCGACCGTGAAGGTGCGCTCGCGCCAGCGGTGGACCGTCTCGTGATCGACGCCCAGATGACTGGCAACTTCGCCCGTCGTGGGGGCGCGGCCGAGACGCTGCTCGCACTCGGCCACGGCGCCATCGAGGCGACGGGCGTGTGCGCGGTCCACCCGGGAGAGCGGATCGCGTGCACGAAGTTCGTCGAGGATGGCTCCGCGGATGCGACGCATGGCAAAGGTCGAGAAGGCGAGCCCACGCTCGGGCTCGAAGCCCGCCATTGCCTGCAGCAGGCCCACCGAACCGGCCGAGACCAGCTCTTCGAGGGAGACGGCATCGCGAACGCGCGGCGCCATTTCACGGGCGGCGTGATGCACCAAGCCGAGGTAGCGGCCGAGGAGTTCACGGCGCGCTTCCTGATCGTCTCCACCCCGCCAGCGCTGCCAGAGCGCGTCGGTGGAAGTCTGGTTTGGTCGTTGCGGTGTCGGCATTGGAACGGACTCAAACGCAAAAGCCGGTCCACAACGACGGGCAAACCGGGTGCCATTCTGGGACCGTGGACCGTCGCGCGAACGCGACGGTCAGGCCACTCCGGGGCGGTGTGGCGCGGCCCCGGCAGCCGCTACGGCCGCCTCGCCAACGCCCGGTAGTACTCCTCCACCATGGCGCGATACTCAGCCGGGACTTGGCCTCGCGCGCCAAGCGCCGGGCGCCCTTCCCCACCATTGAGCTGCCGCCAGAGGGTGAACTCGAACGTCTTCAGCCCCTCGATGATCGAGGCCTGGAGCTCGGCGACCCCCTGCGGCCGCTCCCGAGCGATCTGCTCCTCGAGACTCCTGAGCTCGGCGATCGCCCGGTCAAGTTCGCCCACCTCCCCTCCCTGCGCCGCGACTTCGCGGCGAATCGCCTCGGCCTCACCCCGCCTCAGGGCGACTTCACGGCCCAGCTGACGTGGCGAGCCGGCATCAGCACTCCCAGCCCCACGGCCACCACCCAAACCGGCGCCCCCCATCCGCATACCATCACCCTGACCCTCGCCGCGTCCCTGGCCCTGTCCCTGTCCCTGTCCCTGCCCCTGACCCTGACCCTGCCCCTGCCCCTGCCCCTGCCCCTGCCCCTGCCCCTGCCCCTGCCCCTGACCCTGGGCCTGGCCCTGACCCTGACCCGGGCCCTGTCCTTGGCCCTGACCCTGACCCTGACCCTGGCCCTGGCCTTGGCCCTGGCCTTGGCCCTGTCCTTGGCCCTGTCCTTGGCCCTGTCCTTGGCCCTGTCCTTGGCCCTGACCTTGGCCCTGGCCTTGGCCCTGGCCTTGGCCCTGGCCTTGGCCCTGACCCTGACCCTGGCCCTGGCCCTGGCCCTGGCCTTGGCCCTGTCCCTGTGCCTGCTGCTGGGCTACCCGGTCGCGAAGCGATTCCATGCCACGGACCAGATCGCGGGTCCGGTCGAGAGCGCGTTCCTGGCGCACCGCATCGGACTCGCCCACTGCCCCCGCGGCCGAGGTCAGTTGCTCACGAACGGCCTCGACCTGTTCTCCGATCTGCTGTTCGAAGGCGCGCACGTATTCGGGCGAGCCCGCACGCATCACGCGCTTGGAATAGTCGATCCGATCCGGCAACCGTCCCTCGCGAATGGTGGATGACGCACCTTCGAGTGCCTGTGCGGCGCGCGGCTGATCTCGGCGCGCGTCGCGCGCGAGGCGATCGGCCTCGCCCTGCAACTGCTCAACCGCGCGTCCCATGGCATCCTTGCGCTGGTCGAGCGCGCGCAACTGTGTCGCGCGCTCGGTCGGCGCCGCCGCGGGGAGTCCCGCCACGCCGCGGGCGATCTCGGCCTGCTCCTGTTCGAGCGCGCGTGCCCGGTCGTCGAGGCGCCTGATATCGTCGGTGAGTCCCTCCCGGCGAGCGTCGTCGGTGTTGCGCGTCGCGCTGCGCAACCGATCGAGCGCCGCGTTGCCCTGCGCCGCGGCACCGGTGGAGGCACGGCGCATCGCATCGGCCGCTTCCTGGGTGCGCCTCGCGGCATCGGCCAGCTGCGGCGAATTCCGCTCGCGTGACAGCCGCTCGAGTCGCCGCGCTTCCTCCTCGGCCTGGCGTGCGAGCTCGCGCTGTGCACTCCCGCCACCGGGTGCGCCCGCGCTGCCGGCCGCACCAGCAGCACCGCCACTGCCCGACGCCCCACTTCCCGACTGGCCGAGGCGCTGCTGGAGGGCCTGCATGGCACGCTGCGCTCGCTCGTTCTCCTGCTGCTGGCGCGCCGCGAGCTGGCGCAACCGCTCGGCTGCCTCGTCCACCTCGCGTTGCGCCGACTGCGAGCGCTGCTGCTGCACCGCCTCGTACTGGTTCTGCAGCTTGTCGGTGTCGAGCTCGAAGAGGTCGGCCAGATCCTCTGGCTGCTGCCCACCACCACCGCCGCCGCCACCACCACCGCCGCCGCCCTGTTGCCGGCGGATCTCGATGTCGCGATAGACGGCCTGCGCACGCTGCACATGCTGCAGCGCCCGCTGCGCCGACGTGATCGCTGCGCCAGACCGTCCCAGTCCGAGCGCTTCTTCGGCATCCTTCATGTGGCGGCGGGCCGAGTCGAGCTCCGCCTTGACCGTCACGAAGGCGCTGTCCTCGTTCGCGAGCTGCCGCCCGGCGATTCGTTCCGCGAGCCCGGCCACGTCCTCACGCAGCTTGCCCTGCTCGATGGCCAGCGTGGTGAGATTCTCGCGCCGGATGCGCGGCGAGGTCTTGGCGCTGTCACGCACCCAGTTGAAGGTGCCCGCCACGACCTGCTTCTGTCGCGCCGCGAGTTCGTCCGGCGTGGCATTGCCGCCCTCGCCTCCCTCGCCCCCTTCACCACCACCGGCCTCGCCCTCTTCACCGGCACGGTAGTTCATCCCGAACGGCCGGATCTCGAGGAAGTAGATGTCCGAGCTCGCCGTCTGCCCGGCGCCATCGCGGGCCACGGCGTGATAGGCGATCAGGTCGCCCGGTGTGAGGGTGACTTCCTCGAGAAAGAGCGTGTGCACGGCCCGCAGGTCGAGGCCGCTTCGCACCAGGGAGTCGGCGAGCGGGATCTTCCGCTCCGCGCCACCGTTGACGCGGTAGCAGAGCTCGAGCCGCGTGACACCGAAGTCGTCGGCCGCGCGCACTGCGATGGCAACTTCCTCGGTGGCGGTGACCTTGATGTCCCGGCCCGGCGTCTCGACCCGCACGCTCGGCTCACGATCCTCGAGCGACGTGATGGCATACTGCACCGTACCCGGCACCACGGCACCGTCGGGCGCGGTCAGGTCAATGCGGTAGAAACCGTCACGCGTCACGACGAAGTCGCCGACCACGTTGCCGGCCGAGTCCACCGCGAGCGGACGCGTGGTCCCATCGTCGAAGCGGAGGGTCCCTCCCTGCACCGGCATGGTGACCTGGCCGCGCACCCGCACCGTGGTGCCGCGCACGGCAGCCACGTCACCACCATCCTCGATCTCCTCCATCGGGAGGCCGGTGTAGCTGGGGAAGCGAAGCTGGAGCGCCACGTTCGAGACCGCGGGAAGGTCCACCACCGCGATCGCGAACTCGGGTGACCGCATCCCCTCCGCTTCGATGAAGTAGGTCATCGGTGCGACGAGGTCGAAGAGCCGGCCAGTGAAGCCGGACCCCGTGGAATCGCGCTGCAGGGGAAGTCGCACCCACTCGGTCGCGCTGTCGTTGCGGAAGACGATCTCGGCCTCGGCGGCGGTGAAGCCCCTGAGATCGGCGCGCACGTCGAGTGCAGCACCTCGCGGCACCGTGATGTCTCCCGGCTGCACCAGCACGCGGAACACCGGCTCCGAGGCCGACGCGGTCCAGGGCACGAAGAGGAGGCGCCCTGCTTCGCGGATCACCCCCGGTCCCGCCACGGCGAGCAGCAGGCCGAGGGCACCGGCTCCGGCCAGCACGGCGCCGGCACGCCGGGAGCGCGGCCGCTCGAGTGCGGCCCCTTGCTCGAGTTCATCCACGGCAACAACGGCTTGATCGATCACGCGTGCCGCGAGGGCGGGCGAGGAGCGCTCCGCGACGGGACGCTCCATCTCGTGCACCGCGCTCATCAGCGCCTGGCGCAGGTGTGGTGCGCGCTCTTCCACATAGAGCGCCAGTCGCGCGTCGGAGATCCGGCCGAGCAGTGGCCACACGAGATAGCGTGCCGCCGCGCCGACGATCAGGAGGTAGCCGCTCACTCGCACCGCGAGCACCGTGTCGTCACCGGGACCCATCAGGGCCCGCAGCGCCGCTCCGAGCAGCAGCGCCACCAGCGCGGCAGCCGCGGTGGCCGCGACACCCTCGAGCAGGAGGCGGTGACGGCGGTGGCGCCGCACCTTGGCGACCGCCGCGCGCAGCGCGACGTCGTGGTTTGCGAGATCCTGCATCGACGGATTCATCAGAGGGCCCCTCCACGGGGAAGATCGGGCACCGCACGCATGGCCCGTCCACGCCAGCCACTGCTTCCGAGCACGGATTCCCCGACCAGGACGGCGAGGACCAACACCAAGAGGATGCGCCAGAGCCGTTGGCGTTGCTCCGCCTCGTCGGCCGGCAGTATTTCGGTCGCGGGGGCCGCCGTGAGCTCGGGCGCGATGCCCACCAGCAGTTCACCGGCCGGTGATGGCGTCAGATCCGATTCACGCGTCGGCGGATTGACGGCCACGACGGACACCGGCTCGCCAACGGCGCGTTCCTGATACGCTTGATAGAAACCCAGCTCATCGAGGGTCGCGGCACCCTGGGTACCACCGGAGTCCGGACGCACCAACGCCTCGGAAGGTGTCGCGATGACCAGATCGCGGACCGCCGCCGCGGGACGCCACCCTTCGCCGGCCGTCCGCCAGAGCGGCTGCGGCTGGTAGCCCGCGGCGTGGAGCGCGAGCCGCCGCACAAAGGGAAGGTAGGCCGGCTGCAGGGGGAAATCTCCCCCGCGGGCGTCGAGGGGGATGGCACTCACCAGCAGACGACCCGTGCCAATCCGGCCTTCCACCAGCGCCGGCAGCCCATCGTCGAAGCGGGCGAGCACCTGCGCACCGGAATCGGCCACCAGCCGTGCATACCGAATGAAGCGCGCGGACGACAACGCCGCACTCCCTCCCGCACGGAACGGGACAAAGACGGGATGCTCGAGGGAGACGTCACCGAGCGACCCCCCGCGGTCGGCCAATCGGTCCACCTCCCCGTCACCACGGGCGGGCATTGCGGACACACCGGCCCGCGACCCGCCGAGCCGCGGACCGGCCACCACCACCGCACCATGCCCGGACTCGATCCAGGTGCGGAACGCCGGCGTGGCGGGCGGTGCCACATCGATCAGGAGGACGACCGCCGCGCGCGCGAGCGATGCCGCGTCGAGCGACGCCGCCGAGCGACGCTCGACCCGGAAGGCCGGGTCGGTACCGATCGCGAGTGCGCGTTCGAGGAAGAGCGTGGTCTCACCGGACATGTCGCCAGGGCTCACCAGCAGCACCAATTGCGATGCCTCGGCGGGGACCACGGCGTGGAAGCGGTCGTCGGCGGCAAGCGCGTCCGGGGTGAGCGTCACGGAGACGCGCGCCTCACCCGGTGGCAGCGCCACGGGATCGAAGGCGGCACTCACCATGCCATCGGCCGGGACCTCAACCTCTCGCGATCCCGCCTCGCGATTGTTCACCATCAGCGTGGCACGCGCCGACTGCGCACTTCCCAGGGCGCGGCCGCGCAGTTCCGCGGTGACGGCAATGCGCCCTGCGGCACCTCCACCGAGTCGAGCGACCGCGAGCCCGGACACCGCGCGATTTGCCGACGACGACGCCGCGACGGAGACGCCACGTACGGTGATGCCCCTGGGCAGCGCGAGGTCGGCGATCCCGCCGATCCCGCTGCGCTGCAAGTCGGACACGACCACGACCTCGGCCGTGGCCAGGTTGCCGGCCTGCAGCTGTTGGCGCGCGGCCCGGAGCGCCGCGGCGAAGCGGGTCCCGCGCGCCCCGGGGCGGATCGTGCCGAGCGCTGCGAGCGCCGCCGCATGGTCGGTGGTGATCGGCTGCATGATGACGGCGTCGTCGTCGAAGGCGATCACGCCGATGCGGTCGCCCGCGGCGAGTCCAGCGATGACGGCGCGTGCGGAGTCCATCGCAGCCGGCCACACCGCCGAATGGCCCATGCTCATCGAGCGGTCGAGCGCGACGATGACCACGCGCTCCCCCGCGGGCGCGATGGCGGCGCCGACGCGCTGCACCACGGGACGCGCAAAGGCCAGCACGGCGAGGAGCACGGCAAGCGCCCGGAGCAAGAGCAGGGGCAGGTCCGTCACCCGTCGCCGATGTGCCGTCTCGATCGGAATCCGGCGCAGGAACATGAGCGACGGGAATCGCAACGGCTGCGAGCGGTCGCGCTGCCGCAGGTGCAGCAGCAGCGGAATCGCCAACGCGGCCAGTCCGGCGAGGAACGCGGGGACAAGGAAGCCGAGTGGCATCAGCGGCTCTTCGTCGCCATCAGGCGGCGGTCGAGATAGGCGCGCAACGCGCCATCGAGCGGCGATTCCGTGCCGACCGGCTGGTAGTCCACCCCCGCCCCGGCGAGACCGCTGGCGAGCGCGGTGCGATGCTCCACCACCATCTGCCGGTAGCGCGTGCGCACTTCCTCGGGCTTGAGCGGCAGCCGCACGCCGGTCTCGGCATCTTCGAAGGTGCCGGGAGCGTCGTAGGGGAGTTCGCGCTCGGCCGGATCGGTGACGTGAAACACCATCACGTCGTGGCCGCGGGTCCGCAGGCCGCCGACCGCGCGCGACAGGACCGTCGGCTCTTCATAGCAATCGGAGAGGAGCACCACCATCCCCGACCGCCCGCGCAGTTGCGCCACCTTCTCGAGCACCTGCGGCAACCGTCCCTCACCCTTGGCGGTGCTCGAGGCCACCGTGCGCAGCAGCAGGTTGAGGTGCCTCGTGGAAGGGGGGACCACATCAACCATCTCGTCGCGCACCGTCACCAGCCCCACGCGGTCACCCTGTCGCTGGGCGAGCCACGCGAGGGACGCCGTGAGATAGCGGGCGTAGTCGAACTTGGTGAGCCCACCACTGCTGAAGTCCATCGAGCCCGAGCTGTCGAGCACAAAGAGGAGGTCGGCGTTGGTGTCCGCCTCGTACGTCTTGAGATAGAACCGATCGGTGCGACCGTACACGCGCCAGTCGATGCGGCGGAGGTCGTCGCCGGGCTGATACGGGCGGTGCTCGGCAAAGTCCACTGACGTGCCCGTGCGCACGGAACGATGCAATCCGTGCAGGAAGCCGTCCACCACCGTCCTGGCCAGGAGGGAGAGGTCGCTGATCCCGGCGAGCAACGCGGGGTCGAGGAAGGCGGCAGGGGCAATCCCGGTCACGGGCGGCTCAGAGCCCCGACCGCGGGATGGGGGCGATCTCGAGCAGGCGCGACACCACCTGATCGGTGGTGATCCGCTCGGACTGGGCCTGGAAGTTCCGCAACAGACGGTGACGGAACACGGGACGGGCCAGTGCGTGAATGTCCTCGAACGAGACGTGCGCCCTTCCCTGCACCAGCGCGCGTGCCTTGCCGCCGAGCACCAGGGCCTGCGCGGCACGGACCGACGCGCCGTAGGCGAGCCACTGCCGCACGAAGTCGGGGGCGCCGTCCACCGGTCGCGTCATCCGCACCAGCTTGACGGCGTGCCGGACCACGGCGTCGGCCACGGGAACCCGCCGGACCAGGCGCTGGAAGGCGAGAATCTCGTCACGCGAGACCACCGGATTGATCGCCTCGGGCGGGACGGTCGTGGTGGCCTGCACGACCGCGACCTCCTCCTCCTCGGGGAGGTAGTCCAGCAGCACCTCGAACATGAAGCGGTCGAGCTGTGCCTCGGGGAGCGGATAGGTCCCTTCGAGCTCGATCGGGTTCTGGGTCGCGAAGACGAAGAACGGCGGTTCGAGGGGATAGGTCTTCCCCTGCACCGTCACGCGACGCTCCTGCATCGCCTCCAGCAGCGCGGCCTGCGTCTTCGGGGGTGTGCGGTTGATCTCGTCGGCGAGCACCACGTTGGCGAAGATCGGCCCGGGCAGGAAGGCGAGCTTGCGCCGTCCGGTCTCCGGGTCGTCGGTGATCATGTCCGTGCCGGTGACGTCGCTCGGCATCAGGTCGGGCGTGAACTGGATCCGCGAAAAACGGAGGTCGAGTGCGCGCGCGAGCGAATGGATGAGCAGCGTCTTGGCGAGGCCCGGCACGCCGACCAGCAGGCAGTTGCCTCCGGCATAGAGCGCAATGAGCGCCTGCTCCACCACGTCGTCCTGCCCGACGATCACCTTGCGCAGCTCCGTCGTGATCCGCTTCGTCGCCTCGTGGAGGTGACCGGCGAGGGCGGCGTCGTCGAGTTGGTCGAGCGCGGTGGAGGATGGAGTCTGGGTCACGCCGGGCCTCGGGTCAGTGAGTGTAGGTGTAGATGACGTAGTTGATGCCGAGCTTGAAGGCGTCGCCGGTCGGGAGGGGATTGCGCCCCTCGAACGACCATTCCCAGAGCTCGGAGATGTCGTAGTTGTAGTGCACCACCATGAGCAGCCGGCGGGTCGGATCGTTGTCCTCGAAGATGCCGTAGAACTCCGCGCTGCCGCCGCGACCGAAGGCGTCGTCGTTGCCGGGCAACTCGTCGATCCGATAGAAGGCATTGAAGAGCGGGTGCGTCGTCTCCAGCGGAAGGCGTCGCGCGCCCGGCAGGACGTTCTGCAGTTGGGCGTCGAAGTTCGCGAGCGCATTCGCGCCGCGGAAATCGTCCACGATGACGAAGCCGCCCTTCAGCAAGTAGCTGCGCATTCCCAGCGCCTCGGCTTCGTTGGGCACCCAGCCGCCAACCTCGCAGAGGTACGCCACCGGGAACTTGTGCAGCCGCGGATCGTCGAAAGTGAAGACGTTGCTCGCGTCGGTCCGGGTCTTCATGGTGGTCAGTTCCGCCAGGATCTGCGGAAAGGTCCGATCCGACCTCGGATAATCGTGGTTCCAGAGCGGATCGAAGCGCCGGCCGAACCCGCCGCTGAGATCGGGGGGGTCGAACTTGATCCGGGCATACACGAAGCGCCCATCATAGGCGACGTTCGCGATCTCGGTCGGGTAGCCGCGCTGGGCCGACAGTTCGGCCGTCAGCACCACGGTGCCCAGCACCACTCCCCACGCCACGCGCCCACCGATGCGCATCAGCCGCCTCCTTGCAGGTCGAGCAGCAGTTCCTGCGCCTTCTCGAAGCCAGGCGCTTCCTCGAGGATGGCCAGCACTTCGCGCCGAGCCGCGGTGCGGTCGCCCGCCCGCATCAGCGCGCGCGCCAACTGGTAGCGCGCCTCGAGCACATTCGGGGGCCGGAGCGCCAGGATGGCGCGGCGCTCCAGCACGGCGAGGGGGAAGCGCCCCGCCTCGTCGGCAAGGCGGGCGAGCCGCTCGTGATGCGCGATCACCTGCGGGGCGATCCACACGGCACGCTGCATGGCCGCCGCCGCGCCCGCGGTGTTCCCCAGACGTTCCAGCACCGTGGCCTCCAGCAGATTCGGCTCCAATGCCGTCTCGCCGCGTGCCGTGATCCGCGCAAGCAGCGGCGCGGCCTCCGCGTCCTGTCGCAACGTCGCGTAGTGGCGCGCCAGCGGCCACGCCGGTCCGTCGGCGCCGGCATGCGTCGGGAAGAGTCGCTCGGCCTCACGCAGGCGAGCCACTCCCGCTTCGCCCTGCCCGGCCGCGAGGAGGGCACTCCCCTCCTGCACGGCGCGACGGATCGGATTGGCCTGCCCGCCCGCGCCGATGGCCGCCAGCGGCGTGGCGTAGCGTTGCCGGAGCCAACTGTCGAAGCGCTGGTCGAGCTCGGGCACGGTCCACTTGGTGACGCGCTGCAGCACCGTGGCCAGATCCCAGCCCTGCGCGAAGCCGCGCAGCATGGCCGGCAATGCCGCCGCGCCATGCTCGGCCTCGATCATCTCGCAGACCAGCGAGGCCTGCAGATAGCTGTCGCCGATCTGGGCCGGATAGGTGGGGCGCACCAACCCCTCGTTGATGCGCGACACCGGGAGCAGCTTCCCCGCGGCCACGGTCTCGAGGAAGGCGAGCGAGACATCCATGCCCCAGCCGCGGCCGGTCCGACGCTCCTCCAGGACCGACAGCCCCTCGGAGAACCAACGCGGCACGCGGTTGTCGGACAGCCCCAGCGTGAAGGTGTGCGCCAGCTCGTGCCACGCGGTGGAGGCGTAGTTGAACTCCCCCACCGGCCGCGCCGTCGGCGCATCCATGGCGAGGACCGTCCCGAACGAGACGCCGAGCGCACCGATCCCGGCGAGGCCAACCGTGCGCACCGAGAAGTCGGCGTGGCGGTCGTACACTTCGAGGCGAATCGGCGTCGGAGGCCGGTAGCCGTAGCGAAGCGCGAGCGAGTCATACGCCGTCTCGAGGAGCGGCACCAGGTAGAGCGCGAGGAGGTCCGCCTCGGCGGCAGGCAGCACCAGGGCAAAACGCGGGCTCGTGACCGTGCGGAAGCCCTGCAACGCATCGAGCAGGTCGAGCGTGTTCTTGTGCCAGAGATTGAAGGGGTCGAGCGCGAATGCCTCGGCGAGCGAACGGCGTGCCGCGTCAACCTGGCCGATGCGCAGCTGGTTGGTACCCAGCACACCGAGGGCGCGAGGCGCACGCCGATCGAGGGCGCTCCCCTGCATCGCGAAAGCGGCTGCATCGGCGTAGCGGCGATGCCGAGCGGCGGCTTCCGCCAGTTCGGCGTAGAAGTCCGACGCCGTCGGGTTGATCGAGAGCGCCCTGCGCTCGGCCGTGCGCCACCCGGCCGTGTCCGCGCGCAACCAGGCAATGGCGGCCAGCGTGGCCCACGCCGGGATCGCCGTGGAGTCCACCGCCAGCGCACGACCGACGGCCGCCGTGGCCGAATCGTAGGCCTCCGCCTCCAGATGGAGTCGCGCGAGGAAGAGCTCGGCCGGCACCAGCGAGGGATTGCTGCTGAGCGCGGCGCGCGCGGCCTCGAGGGCCCCAGCCTTGCCGCCGAAGGCCAGTACCCGACCGATCCCCAGCCGCGCCTCGGCGTTGCTGCTGTCGCGAGCGAGCACCTCGCGATAGCTCGCCTCGGCATCGGGCGCGTTGTACTTGTCGAGCAGGAGGTTTGCCGCGCGCAAGACCGGCTCAGGATCGTCGGGGACCATCGCGGCCGCCTCGTCGAGCAGCGTCAGGGCGCGGCGCACGGCTCCGGCGTCGTCGCTCCCGCGCACCAGGTGCGCCCGTGCCACGGCAACGCGCTCGGCGGCCGGTCGCTCAGCACTGCGTCGTTCGTAGGCGCCGATCACACTTGCGGCCAACTGCTCCGCGCCGGCGCGATCCCCACGCCGCGCAGCGAGCTCGGCTCGCCCCACCAGCGCGCGTTGGGCGTCCACTCCACCAAGACGGCCTGCTGCGCGATAGACGGAGTCGGCCTCCGCAAGGCGACCGCGCAGCATCAGGATGTCGCCGAGGAGCACCTGGCCGCCCTCGCCGCCGTCGCGCGCGGCACGCTCCGCCTCGGCGAGGCGACCGGTGGCGATCAACCGGGGCACCGCGCCCACCGCTCCCTGTGCGGCGATCGACCTGATCGGCAGCAGGGTCAGCAATGCGAGCACCGGGGCGAGGCGCCTCATGGGCGTGCCCCCTGCTCGATCAGCCGGATGGCACGGGTGCGCGCGGCGATCTCCAGCAGGAGCCGCTCGAGATCCCGCGCGTAGACGAGTGAATCGGTCGTCGCCTTTCGTGCGCGCAGTTCCGCGAGTTGTGCCTCCAGCGCTCGCCGTTCCGCCACCAACGCCACGATTCGCGGGTCGGTGCTCTCGGCGCGTCGCTGGAACGTCACGCGCTGAGCCAGCGCACCGTCGAGAGACGGCGGCACCCCGGGTTCGGCACTGCCCAGCCGATCGCCGTTGTCGTCGAGCATGGCGTGTTCGGTCTGGAGCTTCTTCTCTGCTTCATAGCTCCGGGCAACACCCGCCTTCGCAAAGCGAAATGCTTCCAGCGCCGAGACCACGCCATCCTGGTCGGCGTCGGCTTGGCCGCTTCCCAGGCCTTGGGCCATGTGGCCGGCGAAGATCGAGGCGTTGCGCTCGCTGGCACTCTTGGTCGCCGTCATCACCACGCGGTTCGGACCGGAGAGCACCGGCAGCATGTCGCCACTGCCGCTCGCCGCCACGATCATCACCACCGTCTGCTGGGCGAAGCCATCGAGCCAACCGACCCAGTCGCTCGCGGCCGGATCGGGGCCCGGGAGGTTCACGCGTGACTCGCGCCCTTCGCCGCTGCCGTGCCCGATCAACATCACCAGCAGGACATCGCCCGGAGCCACTCGGCGCGAGAGTCGCAGCAGGCGCTCACCGATCTCCTCACGCGTCGAGCGGCCGCTGATGCGGCTCGGCTCATCGGCCGGACGCTCGGCGAGGAAGATCAACGAGGAATCGGCCACCCCCCATCGGCTGCGCGCCGTCTCGTGCACCACCGAGCCGGCCGCGAGGAAGCGGCGACCCTCGGCGGGTTCCCCACCAAGGCCGGTGACGATCAGCACGTGCACCCGCCCCTCCTGCGCGGAGAGCGGGGCCGCCGAGACGCTGGCGAGCGCGAGCAGGGCGAGCAGCGCCCTCATGACAGCCCCCACCGACGGCGCAGTCCCCATTCGGCCCCGAGCAGCGCCAGCAGGGCAAAGAACACGATCGGCGCGTCCCAGAGGTCGCGGGCATCGCGCACGGTGATGCCGCTCGTGGTGAGCTGGACATCCTCGACCAACTTGGCGGCATCGACGAGCGGGTAGTACTGGCCCCCCGTTTCGGCAGCGATCCGTTCCAGCAACGGCGTGCGGAGTTCGGCGCGCTCCATGTCCACGCCAAGGGTGTCGGCCAGCATGGTGGTGACGGGTGCAAACGTGGTGTCGGCGAAGCGCTGCGCGCGCGCGGCCAGGTCGTAGCGGCCTGCGAGGGTCGGCGTGAACCCGCCTGCATAGGTCCCCGGCTCGCGCGGCACACGCTCGAGCGTGACATCGAACGGCTCGCCCGCGGGAGGGGTGACGGTCACCACCGCGTTGGCGTCGTCCACGTCGAGGTAATCGGCGTCAGCCACGCGGACGGTGAGCGTCACGGGCTCGCCGGGGCCCACGCGCGCAGGCGCGATGACCAGGTCCACGCGCTCGGGCACTTCATCGAGGAGCCAGCGGAGCATCTGCCGCCAGAAGACGGCGTGGGTCGCGTCTTCGAGCGGCGTGGTCGGGTTCATCTTCCAGAGCCAGCTGTCCTGGACCGCAAAGATGCCGCTCTTGCCGCGACCATAACGCTGTGTCGCGAAGACTGGTCGTGCGGGCGCACCGCCTGCCGGTTGGCCGCTCAGCAGCATCGTGGCGCCGGGACGGAGGGCGCCGAGCCGGTTGACGGAGCTCAGCATCGGAAGGCTGTCCCATCGTGCCACATTGGCGGCGCGCGTGTCAGCCAGCTGCAGCATCGGCTGTGCGAGCCCCGCCGGCGTGGGGCGCACGGCCACCTCGAGGAACGGTTCGCCCGTCGCGGTCTC
This sequence comes from Gemmatimonadales bacterium, assembly GCA_033764505.1. Taxonomy (GTDB): domain Bacteria; phylum Gemmatimonadota; class Gemmatimonadetes; order Gemmatimonadales; family GWC2-71-9; genus Palsa-1233. The sequence continues at coordinate 43,462 of JANRIW010000022.1, read as the reverse complement.
GCGCGCTCCCGACAGGGCGAGCGGCAACGCCTCATCCACTGGTGTACCCGCGAAGCCGCCCTCGGCGAGCGTGGCCCGTCCACCCAGCATGAGGAGGCCGCCACCACGACGGGAGACGAACTCGCCGAGCATGCGGAGCTGGTCGCCGCTGAAGTAGGCCGCCTCGATGTTGCCGAGGATGATGGCGCGATAGGCAAAGAGGTCGGCACGCCGCGTGGGGAAGCCGGTGGCGAGTTCAAGCGAATCGTCCACGCCGAGGCGGAGATACTTCCCCGGCGCGCTGCGCAGGACACCGACCAACTGGAGCGCGCTGTCATCGGCCACGGCCCGTCGCACGAAGCCGAACTCGGGGCGCGGTTCCCCCTCGAGGTAGAGCACCTTTTCGCGGCCGGGACGGACGCGCAGGACCCCGTGCGCCTCGTTGTTTTCGGTGATCGTTTCGCGGTCGAGCGGCGACGCGCGCACCAGGATCAGGTGCGTGCCGGTGGTGAGCGGCGGAATGCGGAGCGGCACGGCCATGGTCTCGCGGCCACCCCGCAGCGTCACCTGTTCCTGGTGCACCACGCGGCCGTCGGCCTCGACCGAGAGCATGACGGTCTCGCCATCGAGGCCGCGCATGCCCAGCGTGACATCGGCGACCGCGGCCCCGCCGTCGAGCACCGACGACGGCAGGGCCACGCGTTCGACGGCGACATCGCGGATGAAGCGCTCGACCCCGACTCCCACGGTGTAGATCGGCACGCGGCGGGCGCGGAAGCCGAGCAGCGGCGGTTCAAGATCGGCGCTGCTGTTGTCTGCGCCGTCGGTGACCACCACGACCCCGGCGAGCGGGACGTCGGCGAGTTCCTGCCGGACCGCTTCGAGAGAGGCCGCCAGGTCGGTGCGCGTGCCGGTGGCGCCAAGCGTTGCCGCGAGCGGCATCGGGGTGGCCGTGGCAGAGAAGCGGAAGAAGCGCAGCGCGAAGCGTTCGCCGAGTTGGCGCACCAGCGCGGCGGAATCGGCAAAGGTCCTGGCGGCGGCGTCCACCCGACGTGCACCGTCCACGTCGGCGATCCGCATGCTGCGCGAGTCATCGAGCGCGATCGCGAGCACATTCCGTTGGGCCACGGCGCGCGAGACCACGATCGCCGGACGCAACAGGCAGCCAAGCACGAGCAGGAGTGCGAGGGCACGCAGCCCGCCGAGCAGCCAACGCTGGCGAGCGGAGGTGCCCTGGAGTCGGCGGGCGGCCACCACGGCGAGCGCCGTCGCGGCGACGGCGAGCAGGGCGAGGAGCCAACCGGGCAGCACCGGAGCCACCACGAGGTCTCCGCGCGCGAAGACTCGTGGTGGATACTTGAACAGAAAGGTGGAGACCGCCGCGACGAGGGATTCCAGGAGGCCGCCGAACTACTTCTTGTCGCCGGGGCAACGGACCCGAAGGAGGCGGAGTTCGATGCTCTGCTGCCCGTCGCCCTCGTTTCGTGGAATCAGCGCACCATCGGACGAGCGTCGGTAGATGATCCGCTGCGGGAACTCGGTGCCCTTCCGCTCGAAGAAGACGTATTCGTTGGCCTGGCGCACCAGCGTGTACACCGACTCGGGCTTGCCGTTTGACGCGGCGGCGAAGACGATGCCGGAATCGGTGGCGGCGATGCGCGTGAACTCCCACCCCGTGGCGACGCCCTTGGTGAGGTAGCGCGTGGTGGCGAGCATCAGGTTGTCGGACGGCTGGGTCCAGTTCTCCTCGACGCGCTCGTCCTTGCCGGTCTCGGCCATCCAGCAGCCGGCCATCCAGTCGAGCTTCTCGAGCTTGTACGCGGGCTTGGTCTTCGGGCGAACGGAATCGGCAGGCGCGGCGTTCTGCGCGACGAGGGTGGTCGGGAGGGTGAGCAGGAGCACGGAGAGCGTGAGGAGGCGCATCGGGAACCGGTCGTTGGGGGAGGGGGGAAGCTACCCTGACGTATCCATACCCCGAGATACGTCGCAAAGGATCCAAGGGTTGCACCAAGGGGGATGCCTGAAAGTCGCGGAGCGACGTAATATTGGCGGAGAGGCGACCAACCGCCCCATCCCCCCCCGGAGGCCATCGTGCGCCCTTACCGCTCCTTGACCGCGTTCGCCGTGACGTTGCTTGCTTCGGCGCCGTTGGCCGCGCAGGTCACCCCACCGCCAGGATGGGGCTGGCATCACGATCAGCGGGGCATGTCGCCGGACTCCGCCGGATGGGCCTTCACGTCCATGGCGCCGGGGTTCCATCTCACGACGTCGGCGTCAGGCGCCACCCTCTTCCCGACCGGGATGGTCATCGAAGGACGGCGAGCGGCCGAGGCGCGCGTGATTCTCTTCCCGGGCAGCGGAAGCGGTGCCTATGGCCTGGGGGTGACCAATCTCGACGCCCCGCAGCAGTGGGTGGGGATGCTGGTGCGGCGGGACGGGTCCGTCGCGGTGGCGCGGGTGCAACGGGGCGGCGAGGAGCTCATCGGCGCCTGGCAACCTGCCGAGGCGGTGGTGCGCCCCGATTCGACGGGGTATGCAACCAACGTGCTTCGCATGCAGATCGGGGCGGACGACGTGGTCTTTCTGGCCAACGGGAAGCCGATCGGCTCGATGCCGCGCTCGTTGCTGCCGGCCCGCGCCGGCGTCGCGTTCCGGATGGGCGCTGCCCTCAACATGCACGTGACCACCTTCGACCTGATCACCCCGATGGCCCCGGTGCCGGCGAAGCGGACGCCGTAGGTCGCCGTCCTGCACCTTCCAGGCGAGGGGAGACCCACCACCCGAGGTCACGACATGCGTTGGGCACTCGCTATCTCCCTGCTGCTCCTCGGGGCCCCTCCCCAAGGGCCCCTCACTGCGCAGCAGCCCGCCGCGGCCGCAGCGAGCCCCCGCCCCGCCCGACTCCGGCTCTTCCTCGACTGCGCGACCGACTGTGACCGCGCGTACCTCCGCACGGAAATCCGGATCGTCGAATGGGTGAGTGACCGCAACGCCAGCGACCTCCACGTCCTCGCCACCTCGCTCGAGGATGGGGCGGGTGGCGACGCCTACACGCTGACCTTCTTCGGTCGTGGGGGCGCGCTCGAGGGACTCACCGACCGCTTCACCTTTCGCACCGCGCCGGATGCCACGGATGACGAAGTCCGCCGGGAATTTGCCCGCGTCCTTCGGCTTGGGTTGGTGCGGTACCTGTTGGCGGCAGATCAGGGGGCAGCGCTTGCGCTCGTGGAGGATGAGCGGGACGCCACCGAGGCAGCAGTGGTCGCACCCCACGACCCTTGGAAAAACTGGGTGTTCAACGTGCAGCTCGATGGTCAGTACGATGCCGAATCGCAGGAGAAGGGCACCGAGATCGAACTGCAATTCAACGCGTCCCGCATCACCGACGCGTGGAAGATCGCCTTCGAGCTCTCGGGAACGCACGATCGCAACAGCTACATCCTCGACGACGGGGAGCGGTTTCAGGCCAGCAAGGACCGGTGGAATGGCGACCTGCTAGTGGGACGCTCGTTGGGGCCCCAATGGACCATTGGGGTGGTCAGCGCGGCACAAGGCGAAAAGCCGGAAAACCTCGACCTCAGGCTCCGGCTCGCGCCGGTCATCGAGTACGACCTCTTCCCGTACGCCGAAGCTCAACGACGCCGGTTGATCCTGCAGTACAGCGTGGGGATCAACCACTACGACTATGTCGAGGAGACGATCTACGACGAACTCTCCGAGACGCGCGTCGATCACCGGCTGCGCATGGAATACCGTACGCGGCAACCGTGGGGCGGCGCGAGCTTGACGGGAACCACCGAACTCTTCGCCCACGACCTCGATCAATACCGGCTTGGCGTTGACGGCAGCTTCACGATCCGGATCGCCAAGGGGCTCGGATTCGAGATTGAAGGGGCGTATTCGAAGGTGCGGAACCAGATCACCCTTCCCAAGGGCGACGCCACGGACGAGGAGATCTTCCTCGACCTCAGGCAGCGCGCCACCGACTACCGGGCATCGATCACGATCGGCATCTCATACACGTTCGGGTCCTTCCTCAACACCATCGTCAATCCGCGGTTCAACAACCTGCAGTGAGGCGGGGCACGCTCTGCCGGCCATGCGCACGTCCGGAATAGCGGGGCTCAGCGAAGAAGCAGCACCCCCAAAGCCAGCAGCACGAAGACCGCCACGAACCACCACCCACGCTGCCCCCCGGTCTCTCGCACGTCGAGCCGTGGGGTTGGCACGGGGACCAACCGCGCAGCCTGCTGCTGTCGAGCGAGTTCGTCGCGCAGCTCGGTTACGTCCTCGAATGCCTCCGGCGACTCGGGGTCGAGGGCGCGCTGCAGCGTGGCCGTGAGCGCGGGCGGCACGGTCGCGGTGGTGGTCCCGAGCAGGTCCCGGAAGACGGTGCCGAGGGCGGTGAGTTCCGCGCGTCCGTCCGCTCCGGCAAACGTGAGGGTGACGCCGCGCGAGGAGAGCTCGCGCAGCAGCACCCCCAGGTCGCGCCCCTGCACCACCGCGTCGCTGAGGCGCGCCATGATCGACACCACATCGGCAGTCGAGGCCATGCCACCACCGGGGAGGGGCATGTCGCCGTCGAGCAGCTGCCGGAGTCCATAGGTGACGCGGCCATCGGCGAGCGGGACGGCACTCGTCACGGTGATCAGGCCGGGAAACTCCATGGCGGCCAGGACGCGCGCCGTTGGCGTGAGCTCGAGCGTGCCGCCACGCGCGGCCACCGGGAGCACCTGCTGCAATTTCAGGAGATCGCCACGGAACTCGGTCACCGACGCATACCGGTCGGGGGCCCCGGGCTCCACCGCCCGACGCACAATCCCCTGCAGCACCGGTGGTGCCGGCTGCTCCGTCCGCGCGACGAGCGTGCGCAGCATGCCGCCCAGCACGGCGACCTCGCTTCGTGCCGCGCCGGGGGCGGCGTCCCCCCGCAGCGTCATCCCCACGCTCCGCCCCTGGATCACGGCATCGGCCACCCGTGTCATTGCCTGCACCACCTCCCCGAGCGTTGGACGACTCCCCGCCGTCGACGATTCGGCTGGTACGCGCAGGTCATAGCGCGTCCCTCCGGCAGGCGCGGTCTCGACGTCCACGACGCCGACGAGCCCCGGCTGATCGAGCATCGCCAGCAGCTCGGCGACGCGGGCTCCGAAGAGGGCCGAGGGCGAGACATTGCCGCCGCCGACACTCACGGGTGGCGGCGTGAGCTCGGCGGCAGTCGGGAGTGGGCGGTTGATGGGCGAGGTCGTGGCATGCTCCGCGTCGAGGGCGCCGACTGCGACAAGAGTGACTTCCTAGCGCCCCCAACGATAGATGCCTCGAGTCGGAGCGCTACCCCTGTACTCGCCCGAGCGGAGTTGGTGGATGCAGGAGCTATCTGACCCCGGTGATCTTCACCCGATACACCGTGTATGACACCACGCCATCGGCATCCTCCCCCTTCAGGTAGATCAAGCCGTTCGGCATCATCTGCCCAAGCGCCGTATCGGAGCGCCACGAGCCGAGGAAGGCACCGTCGGATTCGCGATAGAGCTCCAGGACCGAATCCACGTAGCGATCGATGCCACCCGTGGGAACGAGGTTCTCCACTGGGTACTCCCCTCCCGGGGGATTCGGCGGAGGCGCCTTCGGGTCGGCCTTCCACTTGGCGTCGGCCACGCGCGACAGCGTGATGACCTGTCCCGTGGGTGTGACGCCGACCGCGCTCATGATGGTCGGGCGCGGCGTGCGCAGCTCACCAAGGCGGTAGAGCTTCTCATCGATGTCGGCATATGCGAAGGTCGGAAACCATGACGGCTTCCGTGCCGTCTCGAAGAGCACCTGCCCTGACGGGGCCAGCTTCTGCAGTCGATGACCGTAGTAGATCGCGCCTGCCCAGAATCCACCACTTGGCGACGGCGCCATCGCGACCCAGGTCGCATAGGGATCGCCAATCGTGCGACCGTTCTGGCGGGGCAGGACCACCATCGGAGCCAAGGGACCGAAGCGGCTGCTCAGCTGCGAGGTTGGCGTGAGGAGCGCGAACATCGGCTCCTTCTGTGCCATCACATTGATCACGGCGCGACCGTCCGCAAGCACCAGGTGAAAAAAGGCTTCGAAGGTGACCGACTCCGACCGACCACGTCCGGTGGCGAGCGAGATGGTGGTGATGCGTCGCTGCCCCATCAGGCTGAGGGAATCGCCGCGCGCGAAAACCATCGAGTGGATCGAGCGGTACTCCCCGGGTCCGTCACCGAGCTTGCCGAGGGTGCCGACATACTTCCCGGAACGATCGTAGCGGAGCAACTGTCCCGGCTCACGCGCGGTGGGGGCGACGATGTAGCCGCCGTCGGGGAGTTGCAACAGGCGGACGAAATCAGGCAGCAATTCGGCGTCGCTGGCCGAGCCGACCACCGCGACCTTCTCCAGGGAGAGGGTGCAGGTCGGGCAACTGCCAAGTTCGAGGCGGGTGAGCGCGGGGACGCCTTGCGCGGCGACGGGGGCGGCCAGGCAGGCGATGGCCAGGGCGATCAGGCGAACGAGCACGGACGCCTCCGGGGGTGAGGAACCGATGCGGGATGGGGCGGTGTGGGCGGCACGATCAGTGGCGGGACCCGCGAAGAGTGGGGGCATGGGAGGCGAAACGGGAGGGTGGCGAGTGCCCCCCCGAATTCAGGCCCCTACCCTCTCAGCGCCACACCCTGACGCCCACCCGCAACGCGCGCCCGCTTCCCGGGGTGAAATGCAGTTCGGTGACCGGCGCCGACTCCCCGCGCAGCCGCGACGTGGTCGCAAACTGGGCCTCGTTCCACTCGACATTGAACAGGTTGTCCACCCCGCCGATCAGCATCACCCTGCCCACCGCCAACTCCGCCGACAGATCGGCCACCGTCTGTCCCTCGGCAATCACCTCGCCTCGTTCATCGGCCGGACGCGCGCCGATGTGTCGCACCCGAATGCCAGCCGTGAGCGGACCTGCCGCGCGCAGCGAGAGCCCGATCGATCCGGTCCGTGTGGGGGCAAGCGGAATCCGGTCCGCCCCCCTCGGCTCATCGACGAATCGCCCGCGCGCCAGGTTGAGGTCGGCATCGAGCCAGAGCAGCGGGAGGAGGCGAAGACGACCCTCGAGGTCGATGCCGACACGACGCGTGCGGCCACTCGCCTCGGTGACGCCCTCGTCGCCCACGAAGACCAGCTCACTGCTGAGCGTGGTGCGCCAGAAGGTGGCAGCGATGGTGCCCGTGGCCCACGTGCGCCGCGCGCTGAGCTCCATGCCCACCGCGCGTGGAATCACGCGGTCGCGAGGCGCAGCCTGCACCACGTCGCGCGCGTCGTTGGAATGAAAGCCCTGACCCACCTGCCCGGTGAGGAGTGTCCCCCGCCCCACTGCCGCAGTCACCGAGAGTTTGGGTGAGAGGATGGCCGAGGTCCGTTGCCCGGACACGTTCATCGCACCGCCAACCGTGCCGTCGGTCACACGTTGGGCGAAGAGGTCGCCACGCATTCCTGCGGTGGCCTGCACGCGGTCGGAGAGTGCCACGCTCTGCGCCACACCGGCGAAGAGATTGGCTTCGTTGATGCGGGACACGAGCACGTCGGTGGTCACCACGCGCGCGGTCTGATTGCGCAGCGCCACGTCCATGCCATCGGCGCGGAGCCCCGCGAGGGCCGTCAGCCGACCGGTCCGCCCGAACATGGTCAACGGTCGCGCGTAGTCACCCTGCAGCCCACCAACCAGTCGGCGTTCGGCTTGCGCGATCCCGTCGCCCTTGAGTGAGTCGCGGAGGAAGAACGTGAAGTTGGAGTAGAGTTCAAAGTCGGAACGCACCACGTACGCCCGCAGTTGCCACGGCGCGTCGCCCTGTCGCGCGCGGATCGCGACAGCCGCATCGGCGCGCCGGCTGCTCCCGCCTTCAGTCGGGTCGAGTGATCCGAAGCGCGAGATGAGTCCGCCTGCCACCGCGCGGGCAGGAATCTGCCCTGAGGCGTCCCACGTGGCGTCGAATCCGGAGGCCGTGAACACCAGTTCGGTCGCCGACGAGAGTGGCGCGGTGAACTTGGCGAACGCGTTGCCGCGACGATACTGCTGTGGCGCCTGAAAGGGCCCGTCGGTGCGCGCAATCGCGGCCGCCACGTACCCGCCGAATGCTCCGGGACCGCCGCCAATCGGGATGAGCGCTCTTCCGCTGCTGGTGTTGAATGCGCCGGTGCGCACTTCGGTGCTGGCACGTTCCAGTCGATCCACCGTGGTGAACGCCACCGCACCAGCAGTAGCCAGGTTGCCATCCCGCACATCGAACGGGCCCTTCCGCACGGTCAATCCGGAGACGACTTCGGGAAGGAGGAAGTGGAGATCGGCATAGCCCTGCCCATGGGCGTGACTCACCATGTTGACGGGGGTGCCATCCACCGAGACGGCGACGTCGGTGCCGTGATCCGCGTCGAAGCCACGGAGAAAGACTTGTTCCGCCTTGCCGCCCCCGCCGTGCTGGGCAATGACGAGTCCCGGCACCAGTCGCAACAGTTCTTGCGACGAATCGTGCGGCCTCAACGCGAGGTCGAGGTCGCGGATCTCCTGAGCGGCGTGATCGCCCAGGAGCGCGGACGCCGACGTGGTGATCGCAGTCAACTGGAATGGTGCGGGGCGGAGCCGAAAGGTGACGAGCGTGTCGTGCGCGATCTGGATGGAGTCGGGTGCGAAGCCGATTTGCGCGGCGACCACCCATTCACCGGCCGCCGCGTGGGTCCGGAAGGCTCCCTCGCGCGAGGTCACCACCTGCTGCCGTGCCGACCGAAGGGTGACGCGGGCTCCGCTCAGGAGCGCGCCGGTCTCGTGCCCCCGGACGGTACCGCGGACATGGAGGGAGGGGCTCTGAGCTGTGGCGCCGAGGGGCAGGAGGAGCATCGACAGGATGGCGACAACGGACAAGCGAAATGACATCGGCGCACTCGCGGCTGGGTTGCCGGGAGTACGCCGCTGAAGGTCTTCTGGATGCCTCGCCGCCTTGGGCGGGTCCGGGGAAATAGCAGGGGCGGGACTCGAGCCGCAGGCGAGCGAGGCCGCAGAGCGGCCGAAGCTCCACCCGCGACCCCCAAGGATGGGGGACGGACGCATCGCCGCGAGGTCTGTGGGAGTGAAATAGCAGGGGCGGGACTCGAACCCGCGACCCCGGCATTATGAGAGAGACGGCGGGCCCCCACGGGCCCGCCGTTGCTGCATTTCATACCCCACCCTGTTCTACGAATCTCCAGTCGAAACCAGGTGAATCGGTACAGCGAGTGGTACAGGGTGAGCGGGCTGACGATCCTGCCCGTTCCGGAGTGCGCGTCCGGGTTTCTGACCATTCCCGAGTCGCGTGGGGGCATACCGGCGGGATCGGTGTGCAGCTGGAAACGTCGGGTGGGGGGAATCCCCCCCACCGGGCGCCCCCCACTAAAAATGGTCCGGGGGGTGTGGGGGGCAGAGCCCCCCATCCGGCGGCCGGAGGCCGCCAGGGCGCCGAAGGCGCCCCCTTGGAAAGAACACGAGCAGAGTTTCTGGGAGACGCTCGGCTGCGCAGACGCAGGTGGGCATACGAGCTGCGGCATGCGCTTCGGCCCCACGCATCGCGACGCGTGAGCAAGTGCGGTTGGACTCCTATTGACCCGCTCGTGACCGTTCTCAGGCGGGGGGAGCGAGCCTACTTCGGGGGAATCATGACGTGTGGCTCAGTTTGGGAGTGCCCTGCCTGCTCGTTGAGGATCAAGGCAGAGCGCGCAAGAGAGCTGCAACGAGTAGTCGAATCCTATGGGGTAACTCGGACGATGATGGGGACAATGACCGTTCGGCATGCATGGGGATCCGACGCCAAGGCTGCACGGCAGGGGGTCGCATCTGCTTGGCAAAAAGTAGTGGCTGGGTCGGGGTGGAAAGCGGCAAAGGCAAAGTGGAGGATTCGTGGGTTCGTTCGAGCGCTGGAGGTGACCCATGGTCCGAATGGTTTCCACCCACACCTTCATGTGCTGTTCTTTGGTGAAGTGCTGGGGGATGCTGAACGCGACGCATTCGCGGAGTGGCTTTCGGCACGGTGGCGAAGTGCGGTGAGCACTCGGCTGGGTCCAGCGGGCACCCCGTCTGACGAGAATGGTGTACGCATCACGCCGACACGGTCGGTTTCGTACCTCTCGAAGTTGGGCCTCGAAGTCGCCGGGGCATCCGAAAAGCAGGCAGCTGCTAGCCATCGCACGCCATTTGAGTTGGCCGAGGCCGGAGTCAGGGGAACAGACCCGACAGCCCTCCAGGCCTTCCTCACATACTGCAACGCCTTCCGTGGAGCGCGCATGCTCACGTGGTCAGATTTGTCCGATGTTCGACGAGGGACACCGGCCGTTGAGCCCGCCACGGAAGAGCCGACAGAGACTCTACTCACCCTAACACGGGATCAGTGGTGCGCACTGCGCTCGGCACCCGGAGCGGCCGTGAGACTTCTAGAAGCTGCGGAGGATGCAGACTTCCCCATAAGTCCCCTTTGTAGTGCCTCTAAGGCCCTAGTGGCGCCTCATGTAACATTTGAATCAACTCCAAAACGATTCCGCAGTGCTGGATCGTCATGAATTAGAGCTTCTTCGCACTCGTCGAACCTTCGCCCGGTCTCAAGGGCAAGCTCAGCCAAGGCATACCCGCCCACCAGGGTGTCGAGTGTGGGCTGTAACATGATGACAGTCATCGTGACTAGCGCGAGTGACTTGGCCGTCATTTCACCTGGCTGGGCGAGCCCGAAGTTGCTCGGGCCAGACAAAGGCCCGACATTCGTCGGGTTCGAAAAATCGGACCACGGGGCCTGCCGATTTGCGTGAACATGGCCGCTTGCCAGTCGATACGGAGGACGCAAGCTCGCCAAATCGACCGCATCTTCAAGCAACCTGAACGTCACCTTTTTTGCGTCAAGATATGGCTGCGCCCAACCGTAATCGGAAGCGAAGTTGTCACCGTACCGTGCCAACGCCCGCTCGTACTCTTCCTTCCACGCGGCAACGGTATCCTCCGGTGGCCGATGGCCTTCATACTGCTCTGCGACTTTCTCGGACTGGAGGAGTGACCTGCAAGCATCCACGCACGAGTGATCGAGATACCGCTCGGCGCATTCCTCACCCTTCCCGTGAATGAAGGCGGCGGTCACCACCAACTCATGCAGCGTCCTCCATCGAGCAAGCGCTCCCTCTGGGTACCCGGCCCGGAGGAGGACACCAATTTCTCGCGCCGCCCGTATCGCCCTGCTGTGCAGTGTTACCATCGCGCTGACTGAAGCCGCATTCTCCGTCTTGTTGGCTTCCGCATGCCTGAACCACGTCGCCTCTCCCAAGCGCTCCGCCAGTTCGACGACGATGTCGAGCTCCGCCAATGGCCGTGCCCAACGCTTGTTGAGGCGCTTCTCGAATTGCCTCACCGCCCGAACTTCTTTCCGAAGGTCCTTCCGGTACTCGGCTCGGATCGCTAGCACCGTCGCAGGAGCTACCTCGCGCACGACTGCTGTCATGATATCCGGCATCTTCTCGATGACCCCCTCGGCAAACACTTGGAGGGATGCGGCGTCCTGGGCCGTCATGACCACGGAATAGGTCGCCCTCCCTCCCGTCCTTGGACCTTTGACTTCAAGCTGCTCCAGCTTCCCACCCCGGAGTGCGGAATCGACGATTTTGCGCTGCTTCTTTGAAATCAGAACTCCTTGCTCTGCCAACTTTCCTGCGATCATGTCCGTCGCCTTCGCGTAGATCGTGTCCATGATCGCGTCGTAGAAGTCCTCTTCGAGCGAACTCATCCGCTTGTCTCCTCCGCGTTCAGAATGATTTCGGGATACTCGTCCGCCGCGTCCAAATGGCGACGCCCTCCTGCCGAATACGCAGCGACATCGAAAACGGCGGCTGGGAAGGTCGACAACCACAAATGCCAAGCTCCCCCACACTGACCTCCCAGCATGGGCTGCTCAAAGTAGGAGGAGAAGCTGATCCGAGGAGTGTCGCAAAGTGGCGTTGGCAGTGAAGCCGCTCTACTTGGTCCGTGCTTCGCGATCTCGGCATCGGGAAGCTGGCCTGCCCTGTTGTGGCCAAGATCTCACAACGCGTCTGCCAAACCTAGAGGTCGCCGTTGTACTTCGACGACTTCGCCCGCTGCGAGCCAAGCCAACGCCAAGCCACCGACGGTCGATTGCCTCAGCCACCTGGGGTCTCAGATTGCCTAGGCGCGTTGCCGCTACTTCTGTGGGGCCTCTGCGATCGCCACATCCTTTGGGCGTGGATCAAGAACGCTCCGGAATTGGTGGTGGACTCGATCGAGTGCACCGTTCAGGGCCTTCCGGTCCGGGCGCCAGTTCTCTCCAGTGTCACGGGGAAATTCTGCGTAGCTCATCCATTCCCCAAGCATGTCCAAGAGTGCGCTTATCGCTTCGATGACGGGATCGGGGAAGTACAGTTCGTTGAGCAACGCGGCGTTCTTCGCTTCGGTGAACTTCATTCCCGCTTCTTGGACATCTAGCATCCTCAGATATGGCTTAAGGATCGCCAAGGATGCATTGCGGTCGCCAGCCCAATTCATGAGAACCTCGTCCTGCTTTCCGACGGGCACTCGCCGCTGCGACATGTAGGACTTGATGTCCTCCGTGTTGAACTCTTCGAAGCTCAGCCCAAGACTGATGCCGAAGAGCCCGCTAACGTGGCCATGGGCGATTCGGAGGGCGGAGTACACCGCTTCCGCAGCCTGATGCCGCTTTGTCGTGTATAGCGTGAAGTCTGCTAGCTCCCTCTGGAAGTCAAGCTTCGCGCGATCCGCAATCAGCCCCAAACGGTGCTTGTGGTCTTCGAGGCGGGCGTCGAAATGATGGTCAACGCCCTTGCGAATCCTGTTGTCAATCAGGAGTTTCGCGACGTAGAGCAGGCCGGGGACCACGAGTCCCCAGAAGAGCGCTTCGATTGCGCTTACATACACGTTTGAATTCTCCTCTGTGGCTGACCTACTGCCGACCGTCGAAGTTCCTGAGAAACTCGCTCCACATCCGCCCAACGTGCCGCATTGCACGAAGGTGTTCGTCGAGCGACGATTTTGATTCGATCACTCCCCAGGGAGGGGAAAGAGGTGGGAGCAGGCCGGAAGCTTCTGCGACAAGTAGGGGCCCAAGTACTGCGTCAGCCATCCGACAATTTGCCTCATCGCCTTCCGCCTCGCCTATGATCGGCCGAGTTGGGCTGGGTGGCAGTCGCTCCAGAATCAACATACCCTCTCCCAAGACCCACGGAAGCGGGTAGGCCGCCAGAGGAATCAGAATCTCACGATGTACCGGCCCTCGCGGCCCTGGTACCATCTCACGAAGGGTGACCACTAGACCGCTGTTCGGAACTTCGTCTCCCTGGCGGTCATCCGTGAACCAGCTGGGGTGGATCCCGTACGCCTTACTGAGTCGCTCTAGGGTCTTGATACCCGGGTTGACCGTCTTGCCGTTATAGAGGTCCCTGAGCGTCGCGTAGGCCACGCCGGAGGCTGTTGACGCCTCCAGCATGTTGCCCTCGTGGGCGTAGTCCACCAACCGCCGAACTCGCCTAGTTACCACGGCCTTCGCTGGCGCTTTCTTCACCTTTGGCCTCCCCCGCCCATCTGGCTTCATGCCACCCCCTTGACCGCGTTTTATTTTCACGGTATTCTGTGACTGTCGCTCACGGTGTCCAAGCTATGCTGGAACTCCGGGCGGCACAACAGGGCAGGGCGCCGCCCCGGAGCCCGCCGCCAGGACCCAGGAGGAACGATGCCGGACCCAATGCTCTTCACCGTCAAGCAGGCATCGAAGCGCCTGAACATGTCCGAGGCGTGGCTCTTCGCGAGCGACATCCCCCACGTCAAGCTCGGCCGGAGGCGACTGTATCGCTCCACCGACTTGGATGCCTACGTGAACCGGCACGTTCGCAGGTGAGCAGGCCGTTCAAGCGGGGCCAGACTTGGACGGTCAAACTCCCCACGCGGCTCGGAGGATACGTCAACCGTACCACCGGCTCACGCAATGAGGCTGTCGCAAAGGGAATGGCTGCCATGCTCCAGGATCTTGGCCCCCGGAATCGCCGGGAGTGGGAACTGCTGGAGGCTGTTCAGGCTGGAAAGCTCTCGCTCGGTCAACTCCACGACGCCTGGAAGGTGAACGAGTTGGACCAGCTGAAGGCGGAACTCAGAGACACGAATGTCGAGCCCCACGTGGACGGTTGGCTACGGAGCATTCGCGACCTTGTGGCGCCCGACACGCTGGCCCACTACCGGAAGCACGTTAGATCGCTGTTCACACCGGGAAAGCCCTTCCAGGCATCCCGCCTGACCGTGGCTGTCATCCTCGACTGGTTGGCAGCCCTCACCGTTGGACCCAGCACAAAAAGGAAATATCATGCGGCTCTTTCGATCTTCTGCGAATATTTGGTTGCCCGAGGATTACTCCCGGCCAACCCGATGCGTTCTGTGCGCCCTCCGCCCGCTGCTAAACCTCGGAGGCGATACCTCGACCACCCCGAGGTACTGCGCCTTGTCGAAGCAACGCCCCCGCCCTATCGAACGGTGTCAGCGGTAGCCCACGGGACCGGCATGGAATTGGGCGTGGTGGTGGAATTAGAGCGTGGAGACATCGACACCGAGAAATGGACTATTCACGCTCGCGGCACAAAAAATATCTGGCGTGACCGAGTTGTTGGTATCGAAGATTGGGCAATTCCCTATTTACGTGAACACATCCGTCTCCTGACGCCAGGAGCCCGGATTTTTCCCGGAATGAATCGTTGGACTGCGAGCGACGTTCATAGGAAAGTCTGCAAGGAATTGGGAATTCCGGATTACCAGCTGCGCGATGCTCGCCACACCTATGCCGTCAGAATGATTCGGACGGGAATGCCTGCCGAAATGGTGGCGCGGCAGCTCGGCCATGTGGACCCGACCATGGTCACAAAGAATTACGGGCGGTTCCATCCGTCCCACAACGAAGTGGCGAGTTGGCATAGGCGAGCTGCGGAACAGGACCTGAAGCGAGGGATAGGCGGATGAGCCGGAAGAATGTTGGTACACCGCGTGGTACGTCCTCACCGGAAATGACGAACGCCCCGACCGACGATTCGGCCAAGGCGTTGCGTGTCAATGCTTTCGAGAATAGCAGGGGCGGGACTCGAACCCGCGACCCCGGCATTATGAGTGCCGTGCTCTAACCAGCTGAGCTACCCTGCCATGCGGCCACCCACCGGGCGGCCGGGACGCAAAAGTAGCAAACCAACCCGCCGAAGGGAACGACCCAGCCCCTACCGCCCCGAATCCCCCCGAACCAGCCGGATCGAGAGCTCGCCCGGCCGGATCACGCCCCACTCCTCGCGGGCCACCCGTTCCTGCACCACCGGGGAGTTCTCCAGCGAGTCCGCAAACGCCCGCAGCGAGTCCACCTGGCGCCGCAGCACCCTCATTTCAGCCTGCAGCACCTCTTCCTTCTTGGCCAGGGCCCGGGCATCCCCCGCCGTGAACATCCCCCCACGAAACGCGAAGAGGATGGCCATCACGAGGACGCCGAGCCCCAACCACCGGCCAAGGGTCACAGCGGATAGAGCTCCGCGCCAGGATAGTGGGCCACCGGACCAAGCTCTTCAGCAATGCGGAGCAACTGGTTGTACTTGGCGATCCGGTCGGTGCGCGACGCGCTCCCCGTCTTGATCTGACCGACACCGGTCGCCACCGCGAGGTCCGCGATGAAGGTGTCCTCGGTCTCGCCCGACCGATGCGAGATGATCGCGCCGAACGCGCTTCCCTTCGCCATCTCGATCGCCTGCAGCGTCTCGGTGAGCGTGCCGATCTGGTTGACCTTGATCAAGATGGCGTTGCCGCACCCCTCCTCGATCCCCCGCCCCAGCAGCTCCACGTTGGTGCAGAAGAGGTCGTCGCCGACGATCTGGCAGCGATCGCCGAGCGCATCGGTGAGCACCCTCCACCCCGCCCAGTCACCCTCGGCGAGCCCATCCTCGATCGAGACGATGGGGTACTTGTCGCACCACCCCGTGTAGAGCGCGACCATCTCCTCGGCCGAGCGACGCGACTTGTCGCCCTTCTTGAAGACGTAACCGCCATCCTGCCAGAGCTCCGACGCCGCGACGTCGAGCGCAACCGCGATGTCCGCGCCGGGACGGTAGCCCGCCTTCTCGATCGCCTCCATCACCGCGTCGAGCGCCGCTTCGTTGCTCGGCAGGTCCGGCGCGAAGCCGCCCTCGTCACCCACCGCCGTCGAGAGCTTCTTGCTGCTCAGCACCTTCTTGAGTGCATGGAACACCTCGACGCCCATCCGGAATCCCTCGCCGAACTCTTCGGCGCCGACCGGGACGATCATGAACTCCTGCGCGTCCACGTTGTTGCTCGCGTGCGCGCCACCATTGATGATGTTCATCATCGGCACCGGCATCACCCGCGCCATCGGGCCACCGAGATAGCGATAGAGCGGCAGGTCGGCCTCCAGAGCGGCGGCACGTGCCGCGGCCATCGAGACCGCGAGGATCGCGTTGGCGCCGAGCTTCGACTTGTTCGGCGTGCCGTCGGCGTCGGTCATCTCGGCGTCGATGGCGATCTGCTCGAAGACGCTCATCCCCTCGAGCCGAGGGCCGATGATCTCGATCACGTTGCTGACGGCCTGACGGACGCCCTTGCCGCCGTAGCGCGCCGGGTCGCCATCACGGAGCTCCGCCGCCTCCTTCTCGCCCGTGGACGCCCCACTCGGCACGGCGGCACGACCGCGCGCGCCCGAGGAGGTGACGACATCGGCTTCGACGGTGGGATTGCCCCGGGAATCGAGGATCTCGCGGGCGGTCACTTCGATGATGGTGCTCATCGCTGCTCTCGGACGGTAAAAGGGTGAATCAGCCGCGGAAGGATGGCCGAAGCCGCGGACAGGGTCAACGGCGCCCGGGACTCAGACCACGTGGCGGAATCCCGACACCTCCACCGGTTCGCCATCGAGCGTGGCGAGGACCCCGCTCCCCGCGACCACACGGCCGATCCGGGTCAACACGACGCCTGCCGCCGGCTCGCACTCCCGCTCGGCCGTGAACGCGGCCGGAAGGGTGACCAGCAGCTCGTAGTCCTCGCCGCCGGTTGCCGCGAACTGACGGAAGCCGGTCCCCGTTCGACGCGCCACGGCATGGACCGAAGGATGGATGGGCAGCCGTTCGAGCTCGAGCTCGAGCCGCACCCCAGACGCAGCTGCCAGGTGCCGAGCATCGCCCCCGAGACCGTCGCTGATGTCCATCATCGCGGTGGCGCCCTGCGTCGCGAGCCAGCGCGCCGCCGCAAGTCGCGGCTGCGGACGCGCGAAGGCGAAACGGGCCGCCGTGCTCGGCGCCCTGCCGTCGAGCCAGTCGAGGAGCGCGGCACGCGCACCACCGAGGGCACCGGTCACGTACACGCCATCACCCGGGCACGCCCCGACTCGCGAAAGCGGCGCCGGATCGGCATGCCCGAAGACCGTTACCGCAACCATCAATGCGGGCCCGCTCGACAGGTCACCGCCGAGCACTCGGCAGCCACTCGCGAGCGCGGCCTCCCCCACACCCGCCATGAGTGCAGGAAGCGTCTCCTCCGGCCACGAGGGAGGAAGCACCACGGCGACGGTGATGCCGGCTGGCGCGGCGGCCGCGGCGGCGAGATCGGAGAGCGCACTCGCCGTGGCGCGCCACCCGATCTCGATCGGCGTCAACCACTCGCGACGGAAGTGCACACCCTCGACCGAGACATCGGTGCTCACGACCAACGTGCCGCGCCCACTGGGAATCGGTGCGGTGTCATCGCCCAGCGGACCGGCGGCCGCGCCGAGCGTCGCCGCGATCTCCCGGATCCGATCGAACTCCACACCGTCGCCGAGCGGGATGGTGGTCATCGACCCTGCAGGCGCAAGCGCACCAGCCCCTCGACGGTCCCGATCCACAGATAGCTCCCCTCGCTCGCGATCGCCGTCACCGGTCCGGGGATGTCGGAGGGGACGCGCAGCTGCCGCAACAACGGACTGTTGGGCGTCACGAAGCCCGCACCGCCGTTGCCGCCGACCCAGATGCCATCGCTGGTCACGGTGAAGACGGTGAGTCGTCCGAGCGCGCCGAGCCACGGTCCCGGTGTCCAGGCGCCGGTCACCGGATCACGCCAGAGGATCTGCTCTTCGGTCATGGCCACGAGCGTGTCGGCCACATAGCCCACGCCGCGAATCGGGACGCGCGAGCCTGCGAGGCGCCTCAGCCCCTCCGGCTCGGCGAGGCCATCCTCACCGGGAAGCCATGCGAGCAGCCCACGCGGCGTACCGACCCAGAGCGTGTCACCGCGCGTCGCAAGCGCGTAGGCCGGCTCGATGAATCGCTCCACCAGCCGCGTGACCTCGCCATCGGCCGCGATCTCCACCAACCCGCGCATCGTCCCGGCGACGATGCGACGCTGGAACGGCGCCAACGAGAGGACGCGCTGATCGGGAAGACCCTCGCCCTCACCGAATCGGGTGAGCCGCTGGTCGTCCAGGCCGTAACGGATCACGCCCTGATCGGTCGCCAGCCAGAGCTGCCGGTCGCCGGGGAGGATGCGCCGGGCCGCGGCGAAGGGGAGGCCGAACGGCTGGCGGCCATCGACGATCGTGGTCGTGGCCAGATCAAGGGAGAGCAGCGCGAGTTCGGCCGTGGTGCGACGTTCGGCGTCAGTCGCGACCCAGATCCCGTCGGGGAGGAGTGCGATCGCACCGACGGCGGTGCCACGCAGTCCGTGTGCGAGCGGCACCGCGGTCGCTCCCATCCGATCGAAGCGCAGCACGCCGAGGTTGGTGGTACCGAGGAGCCAGCCGCTGTTGTCGGGCAGTGGCGCAACGGCGGTGAGCCGTCCCTGCTCCATCCCGGGACCGGTCAGCAACCGCGGTGCGATGGTGCGCAACTGCGGCATGTCGCGCAGCGCATCGTCGATGGTCGGAGCGATCCGTAATGAGGACGAGGGGGTGCCCGGCGTGGTCGCTCCGCCGATCCGCGACTGCCGGTACCACCGTCCACCGATCTGGAACCAGACGGATCCGAGGGCGTCCATCGGGTCGATACCGATGAGCGACGGCGCGCCTGGCAGCAGCCCCTCTTCCCATCGCTCGCTGAACGGTGCGTAGTGGATCCAGCCGGTGGATGTGGTCATCCAGAGCGACTGATCGGCTGGGTCAATGACGGCGAGGCGCACGTCGCGCAGCATCCCCGGGCGGGGCGGTGTCCGCGGGACATCCCATCGCTGCTGCAGTGGATGCCACACGCCCACGGCCGTCGAGAACGCCACGAACACGCGGTCGTAGGACGACGCGATCGTCATCACCCGCGCGAAGTCGCCGATGACCACGCGGTCCTCGGCGCGGAACGGAGTCGCGGGTGTCGGGAGTCCGGGCCCGCCCGTGGCGGGAGCGCACGCCGCCAGCAGCGAGACGAGGAAGGCAGCAGTCACGCGCATCAGACGCGCCGCGGTGCGGTGAGTTCGGCGAGGACGGGCACCCGCGCGGCGACACCCCCTCGGCTCCACGCGCGCCACACATCACCGAGCGAGTTCACCACGTCCATCGGGCGCATGGCACGGGCCGTGGTGCGGCGCGCCGCGTGATCAGCGGCTTCGCCGAGCGCCTGCGCGGCGAGCGCCGCCGCGATGCCCGCATCGTCGCGCTGCGCGAGCATGGTGCCGAGGATGCCGGAGAGGACGTCACCACTGCCGCCGGTGGCGAGGCCGGGATTGCCGGCCGCGACCGTGCGCATCGGCGCGCCGGGCGATGCAATCACCGTCGGCACGCCCTTGAGCAGCACGGTGCCGCCGACCAGCGCCGAGGCTTCGCTGGCTGCGCTCCACGGATCGGTCTCGAGCGAGTGGCTGGAGGCGGGAAAGAGGGTGCGAAATTCGCCGATGTGCGGCGTGAGCACGAGGGCGCGCGACTCCGCGAGGGTGCGCAGGGCGTCATGCGACTCGCGCAGCGCGACCAGCGCATCGGCGTCGACCACCGCGCGACGGCACGCGCCCAGGACCCCGAGCACAAACGCCGTGCGCTCGGGCGCGCGCCCAAGACCGGGGCCGATCACGACCGCATCGGCGCGCTCCAGCACCGCGACCAGCTCGGGCGAGAGGGGCGCCGCGAAGTCGTGCACCAACAGCTGCGTGTCGGGCTCGGCCACCCGCAGCGTGTCGGCGGCGTTGGCGGGGAGCACCACGTGCACCAGCCCTGCCCCGCTCGCGAAGGCGGCGCGCGCGGCGAGGCGCGCGGCACCAGTCATCCCGTCCTGTCCACCGACGATCACCACCCGCCCGCGGGTCCCCTTGTGGCTGCCGGCTGGCAGTGCGGCGAAGTGTCGTGCTGCCCAATTCGCGTCCACGAGGACGGGCCACGACGCATCAGGCGATGGGAGCCCGATCTCCACGATCACCAGGTCGCCGACCTCGTCGCGGGCCAGCAGCTGGCCGCGCCGTGCTCCGCCGAAGGTGACCGTGAGGTGCGCGGGGAGGGCGCCGTGCGACACGCCAGTGGCGAGGTCGAGTCCGGTCGGCCCGTCGACCGCAATGATCGGGGTGTCGAGGTCGGCGATGCGGCGCAGCAACGCGGCCATCGGTTCACGCGGGGCTCCGGAGGCGCCGGTGCCGAGGAGGGCGTCGATCACCAGACCGACGCCCGGCCAGGGCCCGTCAGCGGGCACCGTGCGCACGCCGTCGGCGAGCGCCTCTTCCCGGACTGTGCGTGTGAGGGCAGCGGCGGCCGGGGCGCTCTCGGTCACCCAGACCGGCACGCCGATGCGATGGAGCATCCGGGCCGCGACCCAGCCATCACCGCCGTTGTGGCCGGGGCCGCACGCCACCAGGACCCCTTGGCTCGCGACGCGCCCGAAGCGCTCGAGCGCCAGCTGTGCCACGGCCCGCCCCGCCTGCTCCATGAGCACGCGCAGCGGACGACCATCCGACTCGGCCAGATGGTCCCACTGCTGGGCCTGCGCCGGGGTGAGCACGGGGATGGCGGACATCCCCGAAAGCTACACGGCCCCCGGCTAGCGCGTCCGGAAGCGGACTTCCGTGCGGGCGAGCGCCACGCCCTCGGGCGTGCGGAAGCCGCCGCCGAGGGGACCGTTGAGCGAAAAGCCGTAGTCGGTCGCAGGCTCCAGGGTGATGCGCACGGTCCAGGTGCGGCGGTCGGGGGAGAATCCCGGCTGCGCAAACTGGGGCCGCTTCGCGTCACCGGCTCCGCCCACGCTCCACCCCACCACCATCGGCCGATCAAAGGTCACCGTGAACGTGGTGGTGGCGGGATCGACATCGGTCGCACCACTCGCAATCGAGCTCGACACGATGCGCGGCCGGAGGGCATCGAAGGCTGCGTTCATGGCCACCACGCGGCCCTTGAGCGAGCCGAACCATGCGCTCACCTCGGCGCTTCCCTCGTCGAGCCACGGACGACCAGGACGCCGCGCCCGCCAGACCGCCAGCGAGTCCGCCAGCTCGCCGGTCCAGACAAATCCGCGCGACCGCTCGCCGTTCATCACCACGGTCGCGAGCGAGTCGGAGAGATTGGCACGCGCCCACGCCACGGTGGTGGCCCGCACCAGCGATTCGTCCACCACTGTCTTCCAGTTGCTGTAGCTCTGGGCCCGCATCACCGTGGCCACCTGGTCGTAGGTGGGAGCGAAGCCCTCATACGCCGAGCGATGCCGGGCCACGACCTTGTTGATGAAGGAATGGGCGAACTCGTGCGCGATAGTGCTCCCGAGCGCTTCAGGGAAGACCGGCAAGCCGGCGCTGTCGCTGTTCCACGTGCCGATGATCGCCCAGAGCTCGGTGCTCCCTTCGCGCGGCGATACCGACGGACCGAACGAGCCACCGCCGTTGAGGAGTCCCGGCACCAGCACAAAGCGCTCGCCCCCGGGCGTCGCGAAGAAGCGCTCGAACCACGCGGGATCCACTCGCTCGGCCACCATCCGACGCAGCCGCGCATTGGCGGAGTCGGTCACCACGTGCTGCGCGGCGAAGAAGCCGGCAACATCGGCATCCCGCACGAAGCGTCGCAGCGCCTCGGCGAAGAGTCGCGCCTTGGCCGGCGGCCAGCGCGGGTCGAGCGTGGACCCCGCACTGTCGAACGGGGTGCGCTCACCCAACGTCGGGAACGGCGAGAGATGAACGGCCATGCTCATCACGGCGTCGAACGAGACGCCGTGGTCGGCACGAAGCGCCCGCGCCATGCGCACCACCTCGTGCTCCCGATGCGCCGCGAAATGCCGGTCAGCCGCCTCGGCGTAACCGCGGATGGATCCTTCGGAATATTCCGGGGCACCGGCCAGCCGGAACACCAGCGAGAGGAGCTCGACGCGCTGATCCACGCCGACCACCAGCTGTTGGGCGATCACGCCCCGAAGGGGGGCGAGGAGAAGAATGGCGAGCACCACACGACGCACAGGCGACTCCAGTAGCAGGAGCTATCTGAGACGTGACTCGGGTCGGAATGGTTGCAGTGCGGAACGCACAGGTGGGCCGCGGCGGCGCGACCCTAAACGGCGCTCAGGGCAGGCGGCCGTTGCTGAGAACGCGTTACGGCGAAGTGGGATTCCACCGAATCGCGCCGACCGCGTCGAACGCCGCCCCGAAGTCGTAGACGTCGAGGAAGTCCTCCTCGCGGTCCCCAGGCTGGACGCTGAGCAACCCGACCGACACGAGGGCGTAGACAATCCGCCCGAAGTCCGCGGTCTGGCGCACCTTCCAGGTCTGCAGGACCGTGGCGGCCATCAGCCCAAAGCGCTCCAGGGCGAGATCACGACAGGCCCACGCCAGCTCGGCGCCGGTCACGTGCCGGCGCGCGTCGAGCTTGCCCTGGAGGTATTCGATGGCCTCGAGCACGAAGAGATAGGCGCGCTCGTCAAAGTCGTTTCCCGCCACGGCACGGATCCGGGCGAGGACCCCGTCGGCAAACTGGAGTCCGGGCACGTGGTTCAGGCCACCACGGCTGACGCGTAGAGCGGATGCTTGCCGGCGAGTTCCTCGACCTGCCCCTTCACGCGCGCGAGCACCGCCGGGTCGTTTCGACCGATGAGCGCTTCGTCGATGAGCTGCGCCACGCGCACCATCTCGGCGCGTCCCATCCCGCGGGTGGTGAGGGCCGGCGTGCCGAGGCGGATGCCCGAGGTCACGAACGGCGACTGCGGGTCGTCGGGGATGGTGTTCTTGTTCACCGTGATGGCGGCCTCGCCAAGCACGCGCTCCGCCTCCTTCCCCGTGAGCTCCTTGGTGCGGAGGTCCACCAGCATGAGGTGCGTGTCGGTCCCGCCGGAGACGATCGCGAAGCCACGCTCGATCAGCGCCTCGGCGAGCACCTGCGCGTTCTCGACCACGCGTCGGGCGTACTCACGGAAGTCCTGCGTCAGCGCCTCGCCGAAGGCCACGGCCTTGGCGGCGATCACGTGCTCGAGCGGCCCGCCCTGCCCGCCGGGGAACACCGACTTGTCGATCGCCTTGGCATGCTGTTCGTGCGAGAGGATGATGCCGCCCCGCGGCCCGCGCAGCGTCTTGTGCGTGGTGCTGGTGGCGATGTGCGCATGCAGCAGCGGGTTCGGATGCACCCCGCCGGCCACGAGGCCCGCAAAGTGGGCCATGTCCACCAGGAAGGTCGCTTCGATCTCGTCGGCAATCTCGCGGAAGGCGGCGAAGTCGATGATGCGGGCATAGGCGGAGCCACCGGCGATGATCAGCCGCGGCCGCTCGCGTCGCGCCATCTCGCGGACCTGGTCGTAGTCGATCCGCCCCGTGTCGGCCCGCACGCCGTACTGCACCGCGCGCCAGACCTGTCCCGAGTGATTGACCGACGCCCCGTGCGTCAGGTGTCCACCGTGCGGCAGCGAGAGGCCCATCAGCGTCTCGCCCGGCTTGATGACCGCCATGAAGGCGGCAAAGTTGGCCTGGGCCCCGGAATGCGGCTGCACGTTGGCGTGCGCCGCGCCGAAGAGTTGCTTGGCGCGGTCGATGGCCAGCTGCTCGACCTCGTCCACCACCTCGCAGCCACCGTAGTAGCGCTTCCCAGGGTAGCCCTCGGCGTACTTGTTGGTGAGGCAGCTGCCCATGGCCTCAAGCACCGCACGCGAGGTGAAGTTCTCGCTCGCGATCAGCTCGAGCCCTTCCTGCTGGCGGCGAAGCTCGCGACCGATCAGTCCGGCAATGGCCGGGTCGGCCTGGGCGAGCGGGGCGTCATGGTCCAGGGAAGCGCTCACGAAGCGTCCTCGATCTTGTCGATGCGGCGCTGGTGGCGGCCGCCCTCGAACGGGGTGTCGAGCCACGCGCCGAGGATGGCGCGGGCGGTGTCAGGGTCGAGAAAGCGCGCGGGCAACACCAGCACGTTGGCATCGTTGTGCTCGCGCGCCAACTTGGCAATCTCCGGCGTCCAGGCCACCGCGGCCCGGACCCCGGGATGGCGGTTGGCGGCGTAGCTCATGCCCAGCCCGGTGCCGCACATCAGGATCCCCCGCTTCGCCGCCCCCGTCTCGACCTCGTGCGCCACCGGATGGGCGTAGTCGGCGTAGTCGGTCGAGGCGTCGGAGTCGGTGCCGAGATCGTCGGCCTCGAGCCCGCGGCGATGCAGCTCCTCGATGAGGATCTGCTTGAGGGCGAAGCCGGCGTGGTCGGCGCCGATGGGGATGCGTTCTTTCATGCAGGAAGATACTCGTTGAGGTGAGAAGTCGTAGGTCGTAAGTCGTAGGTCATAAGGTCCTTCGACTTCGCCCCGCCGCCCTGCGGGGGCGGGGCTTCGCTCAGGATGACAAGCGAGGAGCCCCGTCCATCGCACTTGCGACCTACGACCTACGACCTACGACTTACGACTACCGATCGCCAGCCACCCACATCTGCTTCAACGCCGCCACCGACTTGATCCGCTCTTCCGCGAGGCGATCCGCCGCCTGGTAGGAGGGAATCCCGTCGCGCGAGGCGATGGTGTAGACACGGGTCATGGTGTCGTAGATCTCCTGGGCCTTCCGCTTGGCGCGCTCCATGGTCCAACCCTGCAGCTCGCCGTAGACGTTGATCACGCCACCGCCGTTGATGACGTAGTCGGGGGCGTAGAGCATCCCCTTCTTCTCGACGGCGACCCCGTGGCGCTCTTCGGCAAGCTGGTTGTTCGCACCGCCCGCGATGATCTCCACCTTGAGCCGGCCGATGGTGTCATCGTTGATGATCGCGCCGAGGGCGCAGGGCGCGAAGATGTCGGCCTGGACGTCGTAGATGGCATCGGGGGCGACCGCGGTGGCGCCGAGCTCATCCACCACGCGCGCCACCTTCTGGTCGTCGATGTCGGAGACGATCAGCTTGGCCCCCTCCTGCTTGAGGTGGCTCATCAGGTAGTACGCCACCTTGCCGGCGCCCTGCACCGAGATCGTCTTCCCGGCCAGGGAGTCCTTCCCCCACTTGGCCTTGGCCGACGCCTTCATCCCCATGTACACGCCGTAGCCCGTCACCGGCGACGGATCGCCGGAGAGGTTGAGCAGGCCGGCCACGTGCTTGGTCTCGCGCTTGACGAACTCCATGTCGGTCGGCGACGTCCCGACGTCCTCGGCGGTGATATAGCGACCGCCCAGGGACTCGATGAACCGCCCGTGTGCCCGGAAGAGCGACTCACGATCGGCGCGCTTCGGGTCCGCGATGATGACCGCCTTGCCCCCGCCGAGGTTGAGCCCGGCCACGGCGCTCTTGTAGGTCATCCCGCGCGAAAGGCGCAGCACGTCGCGCAGCGCGGCGTCGGTGTTCTCGTACTTCCACACGCGGGTGCCGCCGAGCGCGGGGCCGAGGGTGGTGTCGTGAATCGCGATGATGCCGAAGTAGCCGCACGACGGTTCATGGGAGAAGACCACCTGCTCGTGGCCCATGGTCTGCATTTCGACGAAGGTGTCCATGATGATCCCGGTTTCTCGGTGAGTCGATGTGGAGCAAAGGTCGTAGGTCGTAGGTCATAGGTCGTAGGTCAACGACCACGGGAGCGACGTACGACTTACGACTTACGACCTACGACCTACGACTTCTTCTCATACGTGTAGAACCCCTTCCCGCTCTTCCGCCCCAGATGCCCAGCCGCCACCATCCGCTTCAGCAGCGGACAGGGCCGGTACTTGTCGTCGCCGAGGCCCTGGTGCAGGACGTTGAGGATCGCCAGGCAGACGTCGAGCCCGATGAAGTCGGCGAGGGTGAGCGGCCCCATCGGATGCGCCATGCCGAGCTTCATCACCGTGTCGATCGCCTCGGGGGTGGCCACGCCCTCGTAGACGCAGAAGATCGCTTCATTGATCATCGGCATCAGGACGCGGTTGCTGACGAAGCCCGGGTAGTCGTTGACCTCGACCGGCGTCTTGCCGAGCGCGCGCGACAGTTCGACCACCGTCGCAGTGGTGGCGTCCGAGGTATCCTGCCCGCGGATCACCTCGACCAGCTGCATCACCGGGACCGGATTCATGAAGTGCATCCCGATCACCTGCGACGCCCGCTTGGTCTTCGCCGCGATCTCGGTGATCGAGATCGACGAGGTGTTGCTGGCGAGGATGGCCTCGGGCGCGCAGAGCGCGTCGAGCTTGGCAAAGATGTCGAACTTGATGGCCGGGTTCTCGCTGGCCGCCTCGATCACCAGCGACGCGGAGGCAGCCCCCGCCAGGTCGGTGCCGGTGCTGATCCGCGCCAGGATCTCCGCCGGCGCCTCGGCCGCGAGCGTCCCCTTCTTGACCTGCCGCTCGAGGTTGGCGGCGATCGTCGCCTTGGCCTTCTCCAGGGCCGGCGCACTGACGTCAATCAGCGCCACGTCGTGGCCATGCTGCGCAAAGAGGTGGGCGATGCCGTTGCCCATGGTGCCGGAGCCGATGACGGCTATCTGCATCGTTGGTATCCTGAGCTCAGTGTTGTCGAGAAGCGAGAAGCGAGAAGCGGGAACTGCACCGCACACCGCCGTCACTGCCACCCGTGTGGCTTCGCTTCTCGCTTCTCGCTTCTCGCTTCTCGTCCTACTCCTTTGCCACGCTCAACGCGACAGCGCTTCCCCCACCCAGACACAACGTCGCCAACCCGGTCGCCGCATTGCGATCGTGCATCGCATGGACCAGGGTGGCGAGGATGCGGGCGCCGGAGGCGCCGATCGGGTGGCCGAGCGCGATGGCGCCGCCATTGACGTTGACGCGGTCGTCGTGCCAGCCGAGGCCGCGCCCGTCGGCGATGGCCTGCACGGCGAAGGCCTCGTTGGCCTCGATCAGGTCGTAGTCGCCGATCGCGGTGCCGGACTGCTTCATCAGGTTCTGCACCGCGAGGATCGGCGCGAAGAAGAGTTCCTTCGGCGCGCCGCCCCCGGTGGCGTACCCGGTGATCCGCGCCAGCACCGGCAGGCCGTGCGCCTTCGCGAAGGCGAGCGAGGTGACCATGATGGCGGCGCCGCCGTCGTTCAGCCCCGGCGCATTGCCAGCGGTGACCGTGCCGTCCTTCCGGAACACCGGCCGCAGCTTCGCGAGCGAGTCGGCGGTGGTGTCCGGCCGCACCGATTCATCGGCGGTGACCAGCGTCGGGCCACCCTTCCCGGCGATCTCCACCGTCACCATCTCGGCGGCGAACTTCCCGGCGGCCTGCGCCGCGGCGGCGCGCTGGTGCGACCGCGCAGAAAAGGCATCCTGGTCGGCCCGCGTGACGCCCGCCTTCTCGGCGGTGTACTCGGCGTACTCGCCCATGTGGTTGTTGCCGAACGAATCCCAGAGGCCGTCGTGGATCATCCCGTCCACCAGCGTCTGGTTGCCGGCCTTGATCCCGCCACGGTAGTTGTAGAGGTAGTGCGGCGCCGTGGACATCGACTCCATTCCGCCCGCCACCACGCACTGCGCGTCGCCCGCCTTGATCGACTGGGCGGCGAGCATCACCGCCTTGAGCCCCGAGCCGCAGACCTTGTTGATCGTCAGGGCCGGCACGGTGCCCGGAATGCCGGCGTGGATCATGGCCTGGCGGGCGGGCGCCTGGCCCGAACCGCCCTGCACCACGTGCCCCATGATCACTTCGTCGATCACGCCCGCGTCGATGCCGGCGCGGCGCACCACGTCGGCAATGGCAAGGGCGCCGAGTCGCGTCGCGGGAAGCGAGGACAGGGCGCCCTGGTAGCGGCCGATCGGCGTGCGACAGGCGGCGACAATGACTGGGATGTGCTGGTCGGACATGCGGCCTCAGAGTTCAGGACGCGGGGGAAGATAATGGGGGGTGGCAGGTGAACGGGACGCGGCCTTTCGGCCGCGCTGGGTAAACGGTGAACGGGGCGCCCTGGAGGCTTGTCATCCTGAGCGGAGCCCGCAAAGCGGGCGCAGTCGAAGGACCTCTTCCCGGGACGCTCGGTGAGAGGTCCTTCGACTTCGCACCCCTTCAGGGTGCTTCGCTCAGGATGACAACCCACCCACCCCGTTCACCGTTCACCCGCTACGCCCCGAGACTCCGCGTCCTGACCTCTTCCACCAACCGCGCCGTGAACTCCGTCAGCGCGATCACGTCCTGCTTGTTCCCCGCCCCGCGGACCCGCACGGCCACCGAGCCCGTCTCGGCCTCGCGGCCCCCGACCACGGCCAGGTAGGGCACCTTGGCCATCTCGCCGTCGCGGATCCGGTAGTTGAGCGTCTCGTTCCGGTCGTCGAGCGTGGCCCGGATCCCGGCGTCGCGCAGCGCGGCGGTGACCGACTCGGCCGCCTCGCGCTGGGCATCGCTGATCGGCACCACGCGCACCTGTTCCGGCGAGAGCCAGAGCGGGAAGGCGCCGGCAAAGTGCTCGATGAGGATGGCAATGAAGCGCTCGAACGAGCCGTTCACGGCGCGGTGGATCACCACCGGCCGGTGATCGGTGTTGTCCTCGCCGACGAACGAGAGGTCGAAGCGCTCGGCCGCGTTGTAGTCGAGCTGGATGGTGCCGAGCTGCCACTTCCGACCGAGGGCGTCCTCGACGTCGAAGTCGATCTTCGGACCGTAGAATGCGCCGTCGCCGGCCTTCAGCTCGTAGGGCTGGCCGGTGGCCTCGAGCGCATGGCGCAGCGCCCGCTCCGCCTCGTCCCAGAGCTGGTCGGAGCCGATGCGCTGCTCGGGGCGCGTGGCAAACTTGAGCGTCGCCTTGAGGCCGAAGGTCTCGTAGTAGTGCATGATGAACTGCACCAGCCGGTGCACCTCGGCCTGCACCTGCCGCTCCATCAGGTAGATGTGGCAGTCGTCCTGGGCGAACTGGCGCACGCGGGTCAGCCCGGACAGTGCGCCGGAGACCTCGTTGCGGTGGAGCACGTCGTACGTGACGTAGCGGATCGGCAGCTCGCGATACGAGTGCTTCTTCGACCCGTACAGCAGGTGGTGCGACGGGCAGTTCATCGGCTTGAGCGAGAAATCGTGCTCGCCCGACTCGTTGTCGAGCACGAGGAACATGTTCTCCTTGTACTTCCCCCAGTGCCCGGAGATCTCCCAGAGCCCCTTGTTGAAGAGGAGCGGGGTGCGGATCTCGCGATAGCCATCGCGCTGCAGCGCGCGCATGTAGTCGTTGAGCGCGTTGTAGATCACCGTCCCCTTCTCCGTCCAGAACGCCGCGCCCGGGGCGAAGGGGTGGAACATGAAGAGGTCGAGCTGCTTGCCGAGCATCCGGTGGTCGCGCTTCTTCGATTCCTCGAGGCGGAAGAGGTGCTGGGCGAGCTCGTCCTTCTTGAAGTAGGCGGTGCCGTAGATGCGCTGGAGCATCTGGCGCGACGAGTCGCCGCGCCAGTACGCGCCAGCCCCCGTCAGCAGCTTGAAGTGCTTGAGCTTGCCCGTGCTCGGTACGTGCGGTCCGCGACAGAGATCGACGAACGGCCCGTCGGTGTAGACGGTGATCGTCTCGTCGGGACCGAGCTCGCTGATCCGCTCCAGCTTGAGCGGGTCGTCGGCGAAGCGCGCGTTGGCCTCGTCACGGCTCACCACTTCGCGCACGAACGGGTAGTCGGCGGCGATCGCCTCGGCCATCGCCTTCTCCAGCGCCTCGAGGTCCTCGGGCGTGAAGGGCCGCGGCACGTCGAAGTCGTAGTAGAAGCCCTCGTCGATCGCCGGGCCGAAGCCGATCCCCGCTCCGGGGAAGATCGAGCGGACCGCGGTGGCGAGGATGTGGGCCGCCGAGTGGCGCAGCACCGGCAGCGCCTCGGCGTCGCGCTCGGTGAGGATCGCGATCTGGTCGCCGTCGGCGAGCGGGCGCGCCAGGTCGCGAATCTCGCCATTGACCTTGATGGCCACCGCGGCGCGCGCGAGTCCGGCCCCGATGGCGGCCGCCAGCGCCGCCCCGGTCGTCCCGGCCTCGAGCTCGCGGATGGAGCCGTCGGGAAGGGTGACGCGGATCACGGTGTCGGGTGTTGCGGTCATCAGGGGCCAGCCTCGCAAAGGGTTTTCCATGTGGCGGTGTCGGCCATAGGCCGAGCCGACCGAGCCTTGTATTTTACCACGATGGCCCGATTCACTGTACGCCGCCGCCGCGAGGCCCGCCCCAACAGCCTTGCCGCCGCCGGACTCGCCGCTGCCGGACTCGCCCTTGGCGCCGCCCTCGGCTTCCTCGCCGGAGAGCTCTTTGGCCCCCGGGCGACCCGTGTCGTTCGCACGCCACACCGCCCCCGGAGCGCCGGGACGCGCTCGGTCGCCGAGCTGGTCCACGATGCCCAGAGCGCGCTGGAGGCCGACCTCTCGCTGCGCGACTTGCGGCTCGAGGTCGTGCCCGTGGGGCGTGACGCGCTCGAGTTGCATGGCTGGGTGCCCAACCGGCGCACCCGGTCGGCCGCGGCGCGCCTGGTGGCAGCGGCGGTGACCGTCGAGCGGCTGGTGAACTGCCTGCTGGTCCGCGGCGAGGACGATCTCGCGCCGCTCCCTGACGCGTCGCTGGGCGACGAGGCCATCGCGTGACCGAACCGCTCGCTCCCCAATACGACCCCTCCGCCATCGAGGCACCACTCTACCAGTGGTGGCAGGAGCGCGGCTTCTACCGCGTGCCGGCCGACGCCCCCGGCGAGCCGTACGTCATCCAGATCCCGCCGCCGAACGTCACCGCCGTGCTGCACGCCGGCCATGGCCTCAACAACACGCTGCAGGATGTCCTCATCCGCTTCGAGCGGATGCGCGGCCGCAAGGCGCTCTGGGTGCCCGGGACCGACCACGCCGGCATCGCCACGCAGAACGTGGTGGAGAAGCAGCTCGCCAAGGAAGGGCTGACGCGCTTCGACCTCGGGCGCGATGCCTTCGTGAAGCGCGTCTGGGACTTCGTGGACGAGACCGGTGGCCAGATCCTCGAGCAGCTCAAGGCCCTCGGCTGTTCCTGCGACTGGGAGCGCACCTACTTCACGCTCGACCCGGGGCTCTCGCGCGCCGTGCGCGAGGTGTTCGTCACGCTCCATGAGCGCGGCCTGATCTATCGCGGCAAGTACATCATCAACTGGTGCCCGCGCTGCCTCACCGCGCTCTCCAACGAAGAGGCGGAGAAGGTCGAGACGGACGGGCGCATCTGGCGCCTCCGCTATCCGCTCGAGGATGGGAGCGGGTCCCTCGTGGTGGCCACGACCCGCCCCGAGACGATGCTCGGCGACACCGCCGTCGCGGTGCACCCGAAGGATCCGCGCTACGCGGCCCTCATCGGGCGCAATCTCCGCCTGCCGCTGGTGGATCGCCTGATCCCCATCGTCGCCGATGATGCCGTCGATCCGGAGTTCGGCTCGGGAGCCGTCAAGGTGACGCCGGCGCACGATCCCACCGACTTCGAGATCGGCAAGCGGCACGGCCTGCCGCAGTTGAACATCATGACCGACGACGCGCACCTGAACGACGAGGTCCCCGAGCGGTTCCGCGGGCTCGATCGCTTCGAGGCGCGCAAGCGGGTGGTGGCGGAGTTCGAGGCGCTCGGCCTGCTCGAGGGCGTGGACAACCATCGCAACGCGGTGGGCCATTGCTACCGCTGCGACACCGTGATCGAGCCGCGACTCTCCGACCAGTGGTTCGTGCGGATGCAGCCGCTGGCGACGCCGGCGCTGGCCGCCTATCGCGAGGAGAAGCTGCGCTTCATCCCCGAGCGCCAGGGCGACAACTACGCCATGTGGATGGAGAACATCCGCGACTGGTGCATCTCGCGCCAACTCTGGTGGGGACACCGCATCCCGGTCTGGTACTGCCAGGTCGAGGGATGCGCGCACATCACGGTGGCTCGCGACGAGCCGACCGCCTGCGCCAAGTGCGGCGGCGGCGTGGTGCAGGACGAGGACGTGCTCGACACCTGGTTCTCCTCGTGGCTGGTGCCGTTCTCCTCGCTCGGCTGGCCCGACGAGACCGCCGACCTGAAGGCGTTCTATCCGGGGAGCGTGCTCGTCACCGCCCCCGAGATCCTCTTCTTCTGGGTCGCCCGCATGGTGATGGCGGGGCTCGAGTTCCGCGGCGAGGTGCCGTTCTCGACGGTGTACCTGCACGGCACCGTGCGCGACACGCAGCATCGCAAGATGTCGAAGTCGCTCGGCAACGGCATTGATCCGCTCGAAGTGATCGACCGCTACGGCGCCGACGCGCTGCGCTACACCGTGGTGAGCGGGATGGCGGTGGGCACCGACCTGATCCTCGACCCCGCCGACCTCGACGTCTCGTTCGCGCCGGGGCGCAACTTCGCCAACAAGCTCTGGAACATCGGCCGCTTCCTGCTCGGTCACCTCGAGGCCGGCGCCGCGCCGCTCGCGAGCGTGCCCGCATCGGAGCTGACACTCGCCGATCGCTGGATCCTCGCGCGCGCCGAGGCAACGGTGCGCGAGGCGACGCTCCAGTACGAGCGCTTCCGCCTCAACGATGCCGCCGCCGCGATCTATCACTTCCTCTGGAGTGACCTCGCCGACTGGTACCTCGAGCAGGTGAAGCCGCGCCTCTACGGCACCACGCCGGGTGGCGAGACGGCGCGCGCCGTGGCGGCCCACGTCTTCGACATCGCCCTGCGACTGTTGCATCCCGTGATGCCGTTCATCACCGAGGCGCTCTGGCAGCGACTGCCCGGCTCCGCCGCCGACAGTTCAATCTCCATCGCGGCGTGGCCGACACCGAATGATGGCCGTGCCGACGACACCGCGATCGAGGAATTCGGCGCGGTGCAAGCCATCATCGGCGCCGTGCGCGCCTTGCGCGCGGAGTATGCGGTGGCGCCGGGACAGTCGGTCTCGGTGACCATCAGCGACGCGTCGCCGGTGGCGGAGCGCGCCATCGCCGCCGAGGCCGACACCATCCGTCGCCTCGCCAAGGTCGAGTCGCTCACGCTCGGTGCAGCACCCGCCGAGCCCGGCGGCACCGTGGTGCTCGAGGATCGCACCACGGTCTTTGTCCCGCTCGGCGATCTCGTGGACCTGGCCAAGGAATGCGCACGGCTCGGCGGCGAGGTCGAGAAGCTCGACTCCCTCGTGGCGGCCCAGGAAGCCAAGCTCGGCAACGCGCAGTTCACCGACCGCGCGCCGGCGGCAATCGTCGAGAAGGAACGGGAGAAGTTGGTGGCGTGGCGCGCCCAGGCCGACGCCCTCCGAGCCAAGCGTCTCGTGCTGGGGTGCTGAGCATGCGGGCGCGGCGGCTCGTGCTCGCCGTCGGCCTGGTGGCCGGCTGCGCCCGCATGGCCCCGCCGCCCGGCGGACCGCCCGACGGCACGCCACCCATCCTGCTGAGCACCGTCCCCGACTCGGTCAGGCTGCTCGAGGACTTCGACGGCTGGGTCGAGTTCCGCTTCGATGAAGTGATCTCCGAGGGCTCGCAGCCGAACTTCGGGCTCGGCAACGGTGAGCTCGAACGGCTGGTCATCGTCTCGCCCACGCCCGACAGCGTGATCCCGCGGGTGCAGTGGAAGCGCGAACGGCTCCTGGTCCGCCCCAAGGATGGCTGGCGCGCCAACACCGTGTACCGCGTCGAGCTGATCGCCGGCATTCGGGACGTGAGCGAGCCAGGCAACATCTCCAAGGCCGCCTCGGTGGTCACCTTCACCACCGGCGGCGCACTGCCCACCCGTGTGATCGCCGGTCGCGCGGTGGACTGGAGCACCCAGCGGCCCCTGCCGGCCGCATTGATCGAGGCGATCCTCCTCCCGGACTCGCTGCCGTATCGCACCGTGGCCGACTCCACCGGTCGCTTCGTCTTCGGACCACTGCCGGCAGGCGAGATGCTCGTCCGCGCCGTGGCCGACCAGAATCGCAATCGCCGACTCGACGGTACCGAGTCGTGGGACACCGTGCGCATCGCGGCCGGCAGGGACCTGGTGGGCGAGATCTGGACCTATCCGCAGGACACCCTCCCCCCGCGGATCCAGTCCGTCGCGCGCGTGGACTCCTTCTCGATCGCGGTCACCCTGAGCCGGACGCTCCCGCCGGGCTTCTCGCTCCCGGGCGATTCGATTCGCGTCCTGCTACTGCCGGACTCAGCATCCATCGGACCGTTGGGCGCACTCACCCAGCTCGCGCACGACTCGCTCTATCGCAGGCCGCCGACCGGACCCGCGCGCGCGCCTGGCGACAGCGCCGCGCCCGACACCACGGCGCGCCGGCCGACCGTGCCGGTGCCGGTGCGCCCGCTCGGTCGGGGCGCGCGCGGGATCGACGGCGGAGCGGAACAGCCCGACACACTCGAGCAGAAGCGGCCGACGCTCACCACGCGGATCGTGATCCGCACCAGCGGCGTGGTGCAGCTCGGCGCGAGCTACGCGATCGAGCTGCGCGGCGTGCGCACCATCGGCGGTGGGGTGGCACCCGTGCTGCGGACGCGACTCGAGACGCCGAAGCCGGCGCCTCGCGATACGACGATTCGCCGCGACAGCACCACCGCCAAGCCCGATACCACCACACGGGCGCGGCCGGACTCGCTCTGGCGCTGGCTGCGATGACGCCGACCGCCGGCCGGCCGGCGGTCTTTCTCGATCGCGACGGCACCCTGATCGAAGATCCGGGCTACCTCGCCGACCCAGCCGGTGTGGTGCTCCTCCCCGGCGCCGCCGCGGCCTTGCGCACTCTCGCTGCGCGCGGATTCCTCCGCATCGTGATCACCAACCAATCGGGGATCGGTCGCGGCTTCTTTGGCGAGGAGGCGTTTCGCGCCGTGCAGGCCGAAGTGGAGCGGCAACTGCGCGCATCCGGCGCCGAGATCGACGCCGTCTATCACTGTCCCCACCAGGCCAGCGATGGGTGCGCCTGCCGCAAGCCGGGCACGGCACTCCACCGGGAGGCCACCGCACGCTTCGGCATCGACCTCACGCGCAGCTGGTGTGTCGGTGATCGTCTCGGCGACGTGCTGCCGGCTGCGGCCCTCGGCGCCCGTGCCATCCTGGTGCGCACCGGCGTCGGCGGAGAGCATGCGAACGAGGCCCACGCCGCCGGCATCCCGGTGGTCGCGGACCTCGCTGCGGCCGTCGCGCTGATGGCCGCCGACGCGCCCTCCCCTACCGACTGAGCCAGTAACTCACCTTCATCATCAGGACTTGCTGACCGGGGGCATCGAGCAACCGGTCAAACGCGCGCCCAGGTGCGAAGTCTCCCTGGCTCTCCTGCATCGAGCGCTGCTGCGTCCACACCAGGTAGAAGGTCGACCCGGGGGAGTATTCCCAGCGGAACACGGCATTGCCACGCAGCGATGCGATGGTGAAGTCGGGCTGGCCGATGGCGATCGCCGCCGCCGGACCGGCGCCGTCGGGATCGACCACGCCCGCCGCGCGATCCACCGTCGAGCCTTCCGTGCCGAAGTTGCGGAAGTCGAAGGTTCCCGGTGCCCGCAGTTCGCGCACGGCGACGTACTTCCCCGACGAGATCAGCGGCTGCGCAAACAATTCGAGCGACGTCTTCGGCGAGAGGATCCAGTTCATCCGGAGGTTGCCGCTCAGCGTCTTCTGCTCGAGGTCGCCGAAGAGGTAGCGCCGACCAAACGTGGCCGTGGCCAATGGATCGGTGGCCGCACGGAGGTACTGCGCCGGGTTGTGGGAGACCTCGAGGCTCGGCCCCGCCGAGAAGGTGAGGTTCGAGGCCGGCCGGTACGAGATCTCGGGCGTGATCCGCGAGTAGGTGCGCTCGCCGCCGGCGTAGCGACTCCCTGACACCTCCACTTCGAACACCACCGGCTTCCGTCCGTCGCTCGACCACCCCGCGAACGCCTCGAAGCCGCCGGGCGAGGCCATGGCCGGGCCACCGCGCGTCCCGCGGACGTTGGTCGCCGACGGGTTCACCGTCCCGCCGAAATAGACGTTCGAGAAGTTGCGCCAGGTGATGTTGGCATTGTGCCACCAGCCCGTCCCGGTGCGCGTGCCCGCGAAGTCCCACGTACCGAAGACGGTGGTGGAATACCGGGCGGAGTTGATGAGCCCGCGTGGCTGGGTCCAGCGATAGCCCGTGGAGACGTGTGCATTCACGAGGTCGGTGCGGCCGACGAAGCCGAGGTCGTTGGCCTCGAAGCCAGGTGACACCGCGCCCACCGCCGCGTTGAACAGCATCTGTCCGCTCTGCTTGTTGAGCGTCAGGCGTCCGTATGCGCCGGTCATCTCGGTGGCCGTCGGATCGACTTCGACATGGTCAGCATCAGGACGCTGGTAGTAGTGCAGCGCCCCCTCCTGCAGCGCCAGCAGCCGCGCGGCGGTGCCCGTCACCCGGCTCACGGCACCCCAGCCGCTCATCACCCAGGTGCGGTTGCGATCGAGCGTGAGCCAGCCGTCGATTCCGCCCACCTGTGCCGAGGCGTCGAGCTGGTCGCGCAGGCTCGGTGTGGCAAAATCGCGATGCGTGAGGGTGCCGAGCACGCCGATCCCGTGCCGCCCGCCGCCGAAGTCACGCTGCGCCCGCAGCACGCCGTACCCCGCCAGCGGTTCGACTTCGGCACGCGATTCCCCGAGGCCGTTGGAGAGCCGCGCGTGCTCGCGCTGCGTCAGGGCCGAGATGGCGCCGACATTCCAGGCGCCGACCCGCCCGGTGAGCTTGGCTGCCCCGAGGATGTGCACGCCCTGCGGCACCTCGCGAAACTGGCTCTCCGGCGCCTGGCCCTGTGGCGCGCGGCCGATCCGTCGCGAGTAAAACGGGTCGAGGTTGACCCAGTTGAAGCCCATGAAGTTGTTGGCGCCGCCGTAGCCGAAGCGAAACACGTTGATCCCCTCGACGAAGAAGGGCCGGCGCTCTTCGAAGAAGACCTCGACGTCGCTGAGGTTCACGACGGCAGGGTCCACCTCGACCTGGCCGAAATCGGGATTGATGGTGCCGTCGAGCTGGAAGCCACGGCCGAGGCCGAGCCGGAAGTCACCGCCCACGGTGGGCGTGGTGCGGCTCCCGGTCTGGAAGGGGTTGCCCGCCACCGCCGGCGTGAATTCGGCGCGGCCGGTCACGTACGGGAGGATCTCCATCCGTCGCCGCGGGATCACCTCTCCCGGTCCGATCAGGTCCGCGAACCGTGAAACGAAGCCACTCCCCTGACGCAGGCGCGGGACGAGATAGCTCACCTCGTTCTTGCGGCCGATGCCGCGCGCCACGTTCACGCCCCAGCGCGCGTCCGCGCCATGCGCGACGCGGAGCTGCGACAACGGGATCCGCATCTCGACGGACCAGCCCGTGCCGTCACGACGCACCGCAGACTGCCACACGCCGTCCCAGGCGTTGTCGTTCCAGTCGTCGTTGTAGAGCGTACCATCGCTCTGCACGCCGGCGGCGCTGACCGTGAAGTCGTAGCCGGTGCGGCGATCGCCGAGTGGATCGATCAGCAACGAGAAGAAATCGCTCTGGCCACCGCGATCACGCCGGGTGAGCAACGCCATCACCGAATCCGGGGTGCGGTCACGCAGCCGGGCCGCCACATAGAGCGCCACCTCGTCGAAGGCGAAATGCACCTCGGCCGCTTCGGTCGCCGGGGCTCCCTCGGTGGGGCTCGACTGCGTCAGGGAGGTGATCGGGGCGGGACCGTTCCAGATGGCCTCATCGAGGCGGCCGTCGATCGTGATCGGCTCGACCAGGCGCGCCGCCTTGAGCTGGGGACGGGCAACCACGGTGTCGGGGGGAGCCACTGGGGCCACGGCGAGCAGGGTGATCAGGGGGAACCACACGGTGACGCTCCGGTGAAAGTCGGAGATTGGATGTCACGGCGCCCCAATGGGTTGCACCGTTCCACCCGCGCAACGCCACGTTGCACGGAAGGAACGGGGATGCGGCGCGAAACGGGGGTGTCCGGTTAGATTGGCGGGCTGTGAGCTATCGTGTGGCAGTGGCGGTCTCGGGCCGCGGCAGCAACCTCCTGGCGCTCTGTGATGCCCCGGATCTGGGAGGCGCGGAGGTTGTGCTGGCCATCGCGGATCGCGAGGCGCCCGCCCTCGCGGCCGCACGCGCTCGCGGCATTCCGACGGTCCAGTTGAACGATCATCGTGACGGCGCCGAGTGGCTGGCGGCGCTGCACGCGGCACGAGTGGATCTGCTGGTGCTCGCGGGCTTCCTGAAGTTGGTGCCCCTCGAGGTGGTCGAGGCATTCCGCGGGCGGCTGATCAACATCCACCCCGCCCTCCTCCCACGGCACGGCGGACCCGGGATGTACGGGCGTCGAGTCCACCAGGCGGTGCTCGACGCCGGCGATCAGGAGAGCGGCGCCACGGTGCACTTTGCCGATGAGGCCTACGATCGCGGCGAGATTCTCGGGCAGGGCCGCGTGCCGGTGCAGCCGGGCGACACCGCGGAGAGCCTCGCCGCCCGAGTGCTTGCCGTCGAGCACCGCCTGTTGCCTGCGGCAGTGACTGCGGCCGCCCGTGCCGGACATCCCGTACCGTTCGATCTTCCCCCTGCGGCCTGACACCGCACCGGAGTAGCCAGATGCAGCGTGCCCTGATCTCGGTCAGCGACAAACGAGGAGTCGTCCCCTTCGCCCAGGAACTGGTGCGGCGCGGGTGGGAAGTGGTCTCCACCGGTGGGACCGCATCGCTGCTCCGCGAAACGGGCGTGGCCGTCACGTCGGTTGACGCGCTGACCGGCTTCCCGGAGGTCCTCGATGGCCGGGTCAAGACGCTGCACCCCGCGGTGCACGCCGGACTCCTGGCCCGGCCGGATCGACCGGAGCATGTGCGCGTGATGTCCGAGCATTCGCTGGCGACCTTCCAACTGGTGGCGGTGAATCTCTATCCGTTCCGCGCCACCATCGCCCGGCCCGACGTCACGTTCGAGGACGCGATCGAGAACATCGACATCGGCGGGCCCTCGATGCTCCGCTCCGCCGCGAAGAACCACCAGTGGGTCCTCCCCATCGTCGATCCCACCGACTACGCCGAGGTGCTGCGCCACCTCCGCGACGGCGGGGTGCCGCAGGCGGTGCGCCGCGACCTGGCCGCGAAGGTCTTCGCGCACCTCGCCGACTACGACGCGGCGATCGCGCGCTACCTCACCGCGCCGGAGGAGGGACTCCCCTCCCGTCTCGGCCTCGCGATGGAGCGGCTGTACCCGCTGCGCTACGGCGAGAACCCGCAGCAGCGCGCGGCGCTCTACGTGACGGAGGAGCCGCGCGGCATGCGCGACCTGACGCAGCGGCAGGGGAAGGAGCTGTCGTTCAACAACCTGCTCGACATCGACGCCGCGATGTGGGCGGTCTCCTGCTGGGACAACCGGCCCGCCTGCTGCATCGTGAAGCACAACACCCCGTGCGGCATCGCCGTCGGCGCGTCGGCGCTCGAGGCGTTCGAGCGGGCGCGGGCGACGGACCCGACGTCGGCCTTCGGCGGGATCGTCGCCTTCAACACCGTGGTGACGGCCGCGGCCGCGGAGGCGATGCGCGACCTCTTCCTCGAGGTCGTCGTCGCCCCGTCGTTCCACGACGAGGCGATGCAGGTCTTCGCGTCGAAGAAGCAGCTGCGCGTGGTGGAACTGCCCGTGAGCGCCGGCGAGGGCAGCCTCGACTTCAAGCGCGTGCGCGGCGGCTTCCTCGTGCAGGACCGCTTCGCGATCCCGACGGACGAGGCGGCCTGGAAGGTGGTCACCGAACGCCAGCCCACCGCGGTCGAGTGGGAGGCGCTGCGCTTCGCGTGGCCCGCCGTGGCGACCGTCAAGTCGAACGCGATCCTCCTCGCCGACGGCGAGCGGGCGATCGGCATCGGCGCCGGCCAGATGAGCCGGGTGGATGCCGCCTTCCTCGCCGTCCACAAGGCGCGGGCCGCCGGCCACGCGACCGAGGGCGCCGCGCTCGCGTCCGACGGCTTCTTCCCCTTCGCCGACGGGGTCGAGCAGGCGGCGGCCGCGGGGATCACCGCGATCATCCAGCCCGGCGGCTCGGTGCGCGACGCCGAGGTCTTCGCGGCCGCGAACCGCCACGGCATCGCCATGGTCGTCACCGGCACCCGTTCCTTCCGTCACTGAACCCGATGTCACCGCGGCACGGCACGCATCGCGCGGCGAGGGCCGCGCGTCCCACGGCCTGACCGCTCGACCGCCCCGGAGCCCGCTTGCCCCCCGAGTCCTCCCGTCCCCCGTACGCCGCCGCCGGCCTCACCGCCGCCGTCGTCATGGGCATCTACCTCGCGACGCTCGCGCCCACGACCGCCTTCTGGGACACCTCCGAGTACATCGCCGCGGCGAAGGTGCTCGGCATCCCGCATCCTCCCGGCAACCCGCTCTTCACGCTGATGGCGCACGTCTGGGGGCTCATCCCGTTCGCGCCGAGCTACGCGGTGCGCATCAACCTGTTCGCGGCGGCCACCAGCGCCGCGGCGGCGGGGCTCTGGTTCCTCGTGATCGAGCGCTGGATGCGGGCGCTCGTCCCGGTGCGCTGGGCGCGCTGGGGCGCGGCCTTCGCGGGCGTCCTCGTCGGCGCGCTGAGCTGGACGGTCTGGAACCAGTCCACGGTGAACGAGAAGGTGTACACGGTGTCGCTGCTCTCCATCGCGCTCGTCATGTGGTGCGCGGTGCGCTGGGCCGACGAGCCGGAGACCCCGCGGCGCGACCGCTGGCTCATCCTCATCGCCTACCTGCGTGCGCTCACCTCGACGAACCACCAGATGGGGGTGCTCGCCGCGCCCGCCGTCGGGCTCTACGTCCTGATGACGGACTGGCGCGCGCTCACGCGGCCCGCGGTCCTGGCGGGCGCCCTCTCGGCGGCCGTGGTGGGGATCAGCATCAACTACGTCTACCTGCCGATCCGGGCCGGACAGTACCCGCCGATCAACGAGGGCGAGCCGGTCGGGTTCTTCAGCCAGGCGCTGAGCGACGTGCTCAACCGCGTGCAGTACCAGAAGCCGTCGGTCACCGAGCGGCAGGCCGACCTGCTCTCGCAGATCGGCAACTACCTGCAGTACTTCCACTGGCAGTTCGCGCGCGACTGGCCGCGCGCGGCGGGACTCGCGACGGCGCTCTTCTCGCTGCTGGGCCTCGGCGGGCTCGTGGCGCTCTGGCGCAGCGACCGGCGCGGCGCCGTGGCCGCCGGCGCGCTGATGGTCACGCTGATCCCGCTGCTCGTGTTCTACCTGAACTTCAAGTACGGCTACTCG
Organism: Gemmatimonadales bacterium; assembly: GCA_033764505.1. Taxonomy (GTDB): domain Bacteria; phylum Gemmatimonadota; class Gemmatimonadetes; order Gemmatimonadales; family GWC2-71-9; genus Palsa-1233. Next base: position 2,015 of record JANRIW010000022.1, on the reverse strand, counting down.
ATGCACCCCGACCGGCCCGACCTGCCGCGCGAGGTGCGCGAGCGCGACTACTTCTTCGTCGCCTCCTTCGCCGCCTTCGGGATCCTCGTCGCCGCCGGCCTCGGGGGGCTGATGCGGCTCATCGCGGACGCCGTGGGCGGCGACGAGCGGAGGCGGTGGCTCGCGGGCGCGCCGGTGCTCGCGCTCGCGCTCATCCCGCTGCTCGGCAACCGCGTCACCGCCTCGCGCGCCGGGGAGACCGCCGCGCACGACTTCGCCGTCGACCTTCTCGAGTCGGTCGAGCCCTACGGCATCCTCATCACCGCGGGCGACAACGACACCTTCCCGCTCTGGTTCGCGCAGGAGGTGGAGGGCGTGCGGCGGGACGTGACGCTCGTGAACCTCTCGCTGGCCAACACCGACTGGCACCTGCGGCAGGTCCGCCGCCGCGAGATCCCCGACTTCGACCTCGCCGCGTCGGTGCCCCTCTGGGGCAGCGACAGCGCCGGCGGCGCGGGCCGCGCGTGGGCGAAGCCGGCGCCCCCGGTCTTCGGCTTCACCGAGCAGGAGCTCGACCAGCTCCCCGAGGTCTCCCGCGTGCAGCCCAACGCGGGGATGCAGTTCGACAGCCTCACGGTGCGGTTCGGCCAGGACTACCTGCTGCGGCAGGACCTCGCCGTGCTCGCCCTCATCAAGCAGAACCTCGGCGTCCGGCCGATCTACTTCTCGTGGAGCTGCGGGGCCTATCCCGACCAGACCTTCGGGCTCACCGAGTACCTCGTCACCCAGGGGCTCGTGCGCCGGCTCGAGTCGGCGCGCATCGCGCCCGACGGCGAGGTGGTCTACAACCGGGGGATGGGCTTCGTGGACCTGCCGCGGAGCCGCGCGCTGATGTGGGACGTGTACCACTGGCCCTCGATCGCCCGCGCGCGGCCGCGCGGCTGGATCGACCCGCCCTCGGCGACGATCCTCGGGATCTACGAGGTCGTCTATGGCGGCGTCGGCGGCGCCCTGCGCGACGCCGGCCTCGCCGTCGAGGCGGACCGGGCCGACTCCATCGCGGCCCGCATCCGCGCGAACATCGGCCGCTGAGGCGCTACTCGAGCGTGACCCCGGGCGCGGCGCCGCCGCCGCGCCACGTGGTCCAGGTGAGCCCGCAGCGCCGCTCGAAGAGGTCCGGCGGATGGCCGTCCTCGGCCAGCAGCTGGTGCAGCATCTCGTGCCGCACCACCATCTCGTGGCCGGCCCAGGCGGAAGCCACGTAGATTCGGTCAGGCGGTTCCCAGCGCCCCACGCAGCGGCCCGACGGGCACTCGAAGCTCTCGCCGGGGACCTCGAACCACTGGACGGCGGGGAAGTCCCCCTCGATCCCGGCGCACGCCTCGGTCTCGTGCCACCAGGCGAGGTACGACGACGGCGGCGCCATGGGGAGCGCCCCCTCGGGTTCGAACGCGCACCCGCCTGCCAGCAGGCTGATGCCGACCATCGCCGTCCAGCGCATCCTCGACCTCCCGCAGGCGGGGGCCGGGGGAGCCTCGCCTCACGGAGGTATCGGATGCACCGACCGGAACCTGAGGTCACGACCGCGTGCGCTGCGTAACGGCGTTCCTCCTGGTGGCCGCCACCGCCCTGCCCACCGACGGCGCGTACGGGCAGGGCGATCGCGTGTTCATCGACGTGACCGAGGCCGCCGCCCTGCTGGCCCGGCCCGGCGCGGTCGTGCTCGACGTGGGGCGTCCGGACAGCCTGGTGCGCGCGGGCCGCATCCCCGGGGCGCGTGCGCTGCCGCTGCGCGAGATCGTCGTCACGCGGAACGGGCACCTCACCGAGCTGCCCCCGGTCGAGGATGTCGCGCGCGCCCTCGCGGCGCGAGGGGTGCGCGACGGCGCGCCGGTGCTGCTCTACGGCGAGCCCCTCGCCGCGGCGCGCGCCTGGCTCACGCTCGACGTGCTGGGGCACGGGGCCGGCGCGCGCATCCTCGACGGCGGCCTGGCGGCATGGCGCGCCGCCGGACGGCCCCTCGAGACCGGCGCGAC
>JANRIW010000001.1:0-152682 GCA_033764505.1 Gemmatimonadales bacterium | reverse complement strand
GAAGCCGCGCTGCTGGGAAACGGTGGTCAAGCGCGCCGCCGACAAGCACAAGGTCACCTGCATTCCGTCGCGGCTCTCGATCCTCACCAAGCCGAAGAACGGCCGCCCCGCCTGCCACTACTGCGGCCAGTGCAACCGCGGCTGCGCCGTCAACGCCAACTTCTCCTCGCCCAACGTGCTGATCCTCCCGGCGATGCAGTCGGGGCTCCTGACCATCCAGACCGACGCGATGGTGCGCGAGGTCTCGGTCAACCGCGACGGCCTCGCCGATGGCGTGATCTACATCGACAAGCTGACCGGCAAGGAAGAGAAGGTCGAGGCCAAGGTGGTGGTGCTCGCCGCGTCGGCGTGCGAGACCGCGCGCATCATGCTCAACTCGAAGTCCACCCGCTTCCCGCAGGGGATCGGCAACTCGAGCGGGATGGTCGGGAAGTACCTCACCGACACGACCGGCACCGACGTGGGCGGCTTCGTCCCCGCGTTGATGGACATGCCGCGCCACAACTGCGACGGCGTCGGCGGCGCGCACCTCTACATGCCGTGGTGGCTCGACAACAAGAAGCTCGACTTCCCGCGCGGCTACCACATCGAGATCTGGGGCGGCATGGGGATGCCGGGCTACGGCTTCATGGGCGGCATCCAGAACTACGCTGGTGGCGGCGGCTACGGCCCGGCGCTCAAGGACGAGTATCGCAAGCACTGGGGCGCGTCGATCGGCTTCTCCGGCCGCGGCGAGATGATCCCGAACGAGAAGTCGTTCTGCGAGCTCGACCCGCGGACGGTGGACCAGTGGGGCATTCCGGTGCTCCGCTTCCACTGGGCGTGGAGCGACCATGAGCTGCTGCAGGTCAAGCACATGCAGGAGACCTTCCGCACGCTGCTCAAGGAGATGGGTGCCGAGGTCCGCTCCACCATGCCGACCAAGGAACAGGGCTACGGCATCGCCACCGGCGGCGCGATCATCCACGAGCTCGGCTGCGTCCGCATGGGCGACAACCCGACCACGTCGGCGCTCAACAGCAACTGCCAGGCGTGGGACTGCAAGAACCTGTTTGTTGCCGACGGCGGCCCGTTCGTCTCGCAGGCCGACAAGAATCCGACCTGGACCATCCTTGCGCTCTCGATGCGCACCTCGCGCTACATCGCGCAGCAGCGGAAGGAGGGAAAGCTGTGAGCAGCGAACTCTCGCGTCGCGAACTACTCGCCGCCTTTGCGGCCACCGGTGGCGCCTTCATGCTGCCGACGCCGGCCCAGGCGGCCGAGACCACGCGCACCGTCAGCGCGGCGCGCGCCGTGGCGGGCGGCGTGGCGCCCAAGATCTACACGCCGCACGAGTACGAGACGGTCAAGATGCTGGCCGACTATCTCTTCCCGAAGGACGACCGTGGCGGCTCGGCCAGCGAAGCCGGCGTGGTCGATTTCATGGACACCTTCCTCGAGATCGAGGCCGGGATGCGCGTGGCGCACCGCGGCGGCCTGGCGTGGCTCGACCACGAGATGCGCCACCGGACCGGCAAGGACTTCATCGCCTCGACCGACGCCGAACGGCGCGCCATGCTCGACGAGATCGCCTATCCGGCGCGCGCCAAGCCGGAGTACTCACACGGCGTGGCCTGGTTCAACTCCTTCCGCGACTTCGCCGCCTCCGGCTACTGGAGCTCCGAAGTGGGCATCACCGACCTCGGCTACATGGGCAATGTGCCCGTGCAGGAGTGGACGGGGTGCACGGCGGAGGCGTATCGGAGAACGGCGTCGTAGGTCATAAGTCGTAGGTCGTAGGTCCTTCATGGCTGACCTACGGCCCGCGACGCACGACTTACGACCTACGACTTACGACCTACGACCTACGACTTACGACCTATGACCGCGGCCTGACGGTCGCGCCTGAGGAAATCGAATCAATGACCATCCCAAAGCGCCTCGGCATCGGCTTCGTCGGCTCCGGCTTCAATACCCGCTTCCACATCCAGGCGATGCAGGCGGTGCGTGACGCCGACGTGCGCGGCATCTGGAGCCCGAATCAGAAGAACGCGGCGTCGGCGGCGAAGCTTGCCAACGACCTCAACGTCGGCCCGGCCAAGGCCTACAAGAGCATCACCGAGATGGTGGCCGATCCGGAGATCCATGCGCTCTGGTTGTGCGGTCCGAACCAGGCGCGGATCGAGAACGTCGAGGAGATCTGCGACGCGGTGCTGAGCGGGAAGGGGACGCTGCGCGGGATTGCCTGCGAGAAGCCGCTGGCGCGTGGCGTGGCCGAGGCCAAGCAGGTGCTCAAGCTGGTGACCAAGGCGGGGATCAAGCACGGCTACCTCGAGAACCAGCTCTTCTCGCCGGGGATCGTGCGTGGTCGCGACCTGATCTGGGCGCGCGGCGCGAGCACCACCGGCCGCCCCTATCTGGCGCGCGCGGCCGAGGAGCACTCGGGCCCGCACAACGCCTGGTTCTGGCAGGGCGACAAGCAGGGCGGTGGCGTGCTCAACGACATGATGTGTCACTCCGTCGAGGTGGTGCGCTACCTGCTCACCCAGCCCGGGAAGCCGCGCGCGTCGCTCAAGCCGGTGAGCGTGAACGGGCGGATCGCGTCGCTCAAGTGGAGCCGCCCGGCGTACGCCAAGCAGCTCAAGGCGCGCTACGGCAAGGAAGTGGACTACCTCAAGCGGCCGAGCGAGGACTTCGCGAGCGTCACCATCACCTACGAGACGCCCGAGGGGCTGACGGTGATCGGCGAGGCGAGCACGTCGTGGAGCTTTGTCGGCGCGGGGCTTCGGCTCAGCGGCGAGTTGCTCGGCCCCGAGTACTCGATGAACTGGAACACGCTCAACAGCGAGCTCAACTGCTTCTTCTCGCGCGAAGTGGTGGGGAAGGCGGGCGAGGACCTGGTCGAGAAGCAGAACGCCGAGATGGGGTTGATGCCGGTGGTGCCGGACGAGGCGGCGGCCTATGGCTACGTCAACGAGAATCGCCACTTCGTGAATGTGTTCCTCGGGCGTGAGGAGCCGCTGCTCACCTTCCATGACGGGGTCGAGGTGATGCAGGTGCTGATGACCGCCTACATGAGTGCGCAGCAGGAGAAGACGCTCGCCTTCCCGCCGCGGGGGCTCGATGCCTTCCTCCCGGACGTGGCGAAGGGGACGTGGAAGCCATAATGGACCATCTGACGCAGGCCTCCAGCGTTCCGCACGAGATGACCACCACCACCTTCGAGATCGCCGGCTACCAGGTGGTGGCGACGCTCGGGGTGGTGCGCGGCGTGGTGGTGCGCAGCCGCTCGGTGATCGGCACCATCGGCGGCAAGCTGCAGACCATCTTCGGCGGCAACATCTCCGCGTTCACGTCGCTGGCGGAGCGGGCGCGGCAGCAGGCGTTTGATACCATGCTGCTGCAGGCGCACATAGCAGGTGCCAACGCCGTGATCGGCATTCGCTATGACGCCAACGAGATCCTTCCTGGCGTCACCGAAGTGCTCTGCTACGGCACGGCGGCGGTGGTGCAGGAGTACGAGTAGCGCTCAACGCGCCACCGTCCTACTCTCCCCGCATGACTGACCTCACCGCGCTCCACGCCCTCGCTGCTGCGCTCGGCGTGGAGACGACCTACCACGACGGCCTCGGACGCGCCGTCGTCGCCTCTCCCGACACGCTGGTTCGCATCTGCGCCGCCCTCGGCGCACCGATCCGCGAGCCTGCCGACGCCGCCGACGCCCTCTGGTGGCACCACGAGCGCGCAGCCACCGAGACGCTGCCAACGGTTCTGGTTGCGTGGGATGGCGAGTGGCCTGATACGCCGCTCCCCGATGACGCCCTCGTCACCCTCGAGTCCGGCGCGCAGCATGTCCGGCGCGTGGTGGAGCGGCTGCCGCTCGGCTATCACCGGGTGCAGGTGGAGCAAGACGGCAAGGTGACCGAGTGCACCGTGATTGCCGCGCCCGTCGAGGCGTACCGCGCACTGGGCAGTGCGCGGAGTTGGGGTGTCAGCGTGCAGGTGGCGGCGATTCGCTCCTCGCGCAGTCGCTCGGTGGGGGACCTCCGCGACCTCGAAGCACTCTGCCGCTGGGTGGAGACGCACGGCGGCAATGTGGTGACGGTGCTGCCGCTGCTGCCGACCTTCAATGACGTCGATCCGGAGCCGAGCCCGTACTCGGCAGTGAGCCGGCTCTATTGGTCGGAATTGCTGCTCGACCTCGGAGTCAAGCACCTGCCGACTGCTGCGCCGGAACTGCTCGACGTCACGGTGGCCGATGCCGAAGTGCGCGCGGCACTCGCCGACGAGAAGGTGCCCGAAGCACTCCTCGCCAACGACCCCGAACTGTTGCGCTACGGTGCCTTCCGTGGCGCGCAGCAGCGCATGGGCCGCAATTGGCGCGACTGGCCCGAAGCCGCGCGCGGCGGCCGACTCAGCGCCGACCAGATTGATCTCGACGAGATGCGCTACCACCTGGTGGCGCAGGCCATGCTGCGCGCGCAGCTCGGCGGCCTCCGCGAGCGGCTCGACGCAAGTGGCTTCCGGTTGGGACTCGACCTCGCCGTCGGTGTGCACCCCGATGGCTACGATGCGTGGTCGCGGCAATCGCTCTTCGTGGCGGGGATGTCGGTTGGGGCACCGCCCGACCCCGGCTTCCCGAGCGGGCAGGACTGGGGCTTTGCGCCGCTGCTCCCCGAAGCATCACGCCGAGAAGGGCACGCGTACCTCGCGTCGGCTATTGGGCATCAGATGGAACTCGCGGGCGTGCTGCGCGTGGACCACGTCATGGCGTGGGCGCGGCTCTACTGGATTCCGCACGGCATGGCGCTGCACGAGGGGACGTACGTGAGCTATCCGGCCGAGGAGCTCTTCGCGGTGTTGACGCTGGAGTCGCATCGCCACAAGTGTGAAGTGGTCGGCGAGAATCTTGGGACGGTGCCGCCAAGCATCGCGGAGGCGCTGCCGCGACACGGCATTCGGGGGATGTACCTGGCGCAGTTCGCGGCGATGTCAACCGAAGGCATTCGCCCACCTGGCCCACAGGATGTGGCGATGGTCGGCACCCACGACACGCCGACGTTTGCGGGATGGCTCGAGGGCGCAGACATCGACGACCGACTGCGCACGGGGTTGCTCGCGCACGAGGCAGACGCTGATGTCCGGGCCGAGCGGGCGAGTGCCACGAGGCGTCTCGCCGAGCTGCTCGGCGTCTCGGTCGAGGACCCCCTGGCGATGCTCAGCGCGGTACTGGAGTGGCTTGGCACCTCGGAGAGTCCGTTGGTGGTGCCGTGGTTCGAGGACTGCTGGCTCGAACGGCGGGGCGTGAACCTGCCGGGCACGCGGGCGTCGGAGTGGCCCAACTGGCAGCGGCCGATGGCGCGGTTGCTCGATGAGGTGATGAACGACCCGCAGGTGCGCCAACTGCTCCGCGACCTGGATGCTGCGCGCCATCGAGTGGACTAGGCGGCGCTACTCCGCGCCGATCGGCTGGATCCGCTCTTCCTCGATCCACGAGACCCGGGCCTGCACGATCGTCGCCAGCAGGCTCAGGATGCCCATCGTGATGAAGAGCGCCTGGAACGACACATAGGCGGCGATGAATCCGCCTACCAGAATTGCGATACCCGAGACGAACTGCGTGTGGCCGCTCGCGATGCCCCAGAGGAAGGTGTCATCGCGCTCCGGAAGGTCGCGGGCAAAGAGGGCGTCCCACGAGGGCGTCGCGACCGCCTCGGCCACGCCCAGCCCAACTTGCACGAGCAGGAGCGAGGTGGTGTTGTCCACCAGGAGGTACGCGAACGTGAAGATGGTGTTCAGCGCGTACCCCACCGCGATCATCCGGAACTTCCACCGCGAACGGTTCAACAGGCGCCCGACCACCGGGTACGCGACACCGCTCACGATGAGATAGGCGGCCCAGGCACCGGTGATGTCGAGGAGGTCGCCGCCCACCTGCTCCGAGAAGACCGCGAAGAGCGGCCCCAGCAACCCCTCGGAGAAGTACCAAAGGGAAGACGCGATCAACAGGAGGCGGGTGGGTCGGGTCATGCCCTGTGGGACGGTGGCGGAGGCAATAGGTTAAGGACACCCGCGGCGTCTCGGTCGGACCCCGTCGGGTGCAGTCGCAGCCAATCAACCGTCTGAACGAGGGAGGACCTGATGCGCTTCCGCCATCCTGCCTGGGAGCCCGTGGCCTGGGTTCTCGCCGCGCTCAACGTGGCCAGCGTCTGGTTCGCCGCGGCGCCGGGTGAACCGCTGCACGCCACCGCGCACGCCGCGCTCGCGGTGGCGTGCGCCGCTGGTGCGCAGGCCCTCCGCGCCAGGCGACGGGCCGAGCTGGCCGACGCGGACCTGCTCGGGGTCCTCGACGATGCCGAGCAGGCGGACACGATGCTCGACGGCATGCAGGCTCGGGTTCAGGAACTCGAAGCACAGTTGGGCATGGCCGAACGACTCCTCGCCGAGCGGCGCCGAGACGATCAGGGGAACCCGCCGCGCCCCATGGATGCCGGGACGACCTAGCGCCGTCCACCCTGCCAGCTCACGCCGAGATAGACCGCGCGCCCCGCGACGATCTGCCCTGAGGCATCAATCCACTCGGCGTCGGCGAGATTGGTGACGTCGAGAATGAGCCCAACCTGCCGATGCCGCCACTCGAATCGCGCGTTGCCGGTGATGTAGCCCTCTTCCGTCGCGCGGCGTGCACCGACCAAGGCCATCGACGCGCGCACCGCGGCCGTCGGGGTGTACGAGGCGTGTGCCGTGAAGCGTCGGGTCACCGGACGCAATGCATACTTCCCCACGAGCCCCGGCCCCGACGTCCCTTCGAACGAGAGCGTGCTGCCGGTGAGCGAGCCCTGCAGCGTCCGCGTTGAGGGCAGCGTCAGCGTCGCCTCGATGCCGCGATACTCGGCGTCGCCCAGGTTGGTGGCGACCCACGGCGTGTTGGCCGGCGCGTTTGCCGCCTTGACCCAGTCAATCAGGTTCTCGGCGTTGCGCGCAAAGCCAGTGATGTCGAACGCCAGCGTGCCGGCACCCTGCACCCGGAAACCGACCTCACTACTCCAGAAGCGCTCGGGAGCGAGGTCGGCCGTCCCCTGGTTTCCCGGGTCCACGTAGTAGCGATCGGTCCACGACGGGGCGCGGAGCCCGCGATCGATGCTGCCATGCACCGTGGCCCGCGGCGCGAGCTTGACCGATGCGGCCACCGATGGCGAAAGGAAGGAACCGAACGTGGACGAGTTGTCGCCCCGCAGGCCGAACGACACGTTGGCGCTGCCCAGGCCACCGAAAGCCACTTCGGTGAACGCGGCACTGCGCGTCTCCGCCCGATCCCCGAGGCGCGCACTCGCAAGCGTGGCGCGGAACACCTCGCCACCAACCGCCACCGAGGCGCCGCCCATCGTGGTGCGTCCGACCACTTCGGCCGAGTGCTGCCAGTTGGTGTGCTGATTCTGGTAGACCGCCGGATTCTCCTTGATCAACGTGAAGAGATCGGTGTGGCGGCGCGTGCCGACCGTGGTGGCCAGCGCCCACTTGCCCAACGCAGTCCGCCAGCGCGCGTCGGCGGTGATGGTGCTGGTCTCCTCGACCGAGTTGTACGGCGCGTAGAAGGCATTGGCGCCGAAGTCGCGGAGGCCGAAGCCGAGGTTCCCCTCGAGCCGTCCGTTACCAGACGGTGCAGTCAACGAGAGCCGTCCCTGCCCGATGCGATAGTCGGTGCCGAGGCGGTAGCCGTCGCTCTGCTCGTACTCGGCGCTGCCGAGGATGCCGAGCGAGCCCAACTGGGCGCCGGCGTTGGCGTTGCCGCCGACGGTGCCGAACGATCCGGTGCGCAGCTGGCCGGCGGGCGGTGAGGTGCCGCGCCGCGTGATGATGTTGATCACGCCGCCGACGGCATCGGAGCCGTAGAGCGCGGAGCCGCTGCCATGCAGCAGCTCGATCCGCTCGATCGCGGCGAGTGGCACCGCGAGGTCGAGCGCATAGTGCGAGGTCTGCACGTCGCTCATCCGGATGCCGTCCACCAGCACCAGTGTCTGGTCGGCGGTGGTGCCGCGGAGTGAGATGTCGGCCTGCGCCGCCGAGCGGGTGTAGGCATCCACGCCCATCTGGAACGAGAGCAGTTCGGCCACGGTGCGCGCCGAGGAGCGGGCAATGTCGTCGCGGGTGATCACGCTCACCACGCGGGCGGCGTCACCGGGCTGCGCGCGCGATCCGACCACCACGATCGGGTCGACGGTGACGGGGCGGGATTGGGCGGTGGCGGTGGTGACAGCGCAGCACATGGCGACGCCGACGAGTCGGAGGGTCAGGGGGTTGGTCATGCTCCAAGAATACCTCCCGACCCTCGGTGCATCCAGCGCGCCGCATGCAGCGAATCATGGAGTGTCGCCCTGATGGTTGTTCCTACCCTGCACTGGAGTCATTCCCATGCGCGTTGCCACCGCTGTACTCGCCTTGTCTGCCTGGTTGCTTCCCTCGACACTGCCAGCCCAGCACGAGGGCGACATTGTTCGCACTGCCCGCGCCGCCGGACAGTTCGGCACCCTCCTCGCCGCGGTGGATGCGGCCGAGCTCACGGCGACGCTTCGCGGCAAGGGACCGTTCACCGTGTTCGCCCCGACCGACGCGGCCTTCCGTGCGCTGCCACCCGGCACGGTGGAATCGCTGCTTCGTCCGGAGAACCGTGAACGACTCAAGGCGCTGCTGCTCTATCACGTCGTGGCAGGCGCCGTCCCGGCACGGGTGGCGCGCACGCTGGACGAGGCGAACACGGTCGAGGGGCGAAGCGTGCGGATCCGCAGCACTTCGGGTCGGTTGCGCATCAACGACGCGACGGTGATCCAGGCCGACGTGAAGGCGAGCAACGGCGTCGTGCACGTCATCGACCAGGTGCTGATGCCGCCCGAGATGGGTGCCGCGGGCGATCGGATGGAGATTTCGCGCACGGGCAATGGCGCACGCGACGTCGTGGAGCTGGCGATCCGTCGCGCGGTGCCGCTCTTCAACGCCGGGCAGGTGGAGGCGGCTGGCGCGATCTACGAGGTGACGGCGCAGGCGCTCCTCGCCGTCGGGGAACTGCCGGCTGGCGCGCGCCGGTCGCTGGAGCGCGGACTCCGCGACGCCGACCGCGATCAGGCCGGCCGCGAGCGGGCATGGACGCTGCGTCGCGCCCTGGATGAAGCCGTGCAGCAGATGGATGTGCGGATGTCGCGGATGACCGGCGCGCACTGATGGCAGGGTCCCTACAGGTCGGCGGCTGCGCTAGACGTAGCCGCCGATCAGCCACGCCAACGGCGGCAGCACCAGCCCCAGCACGATGAACACCACTGGTCCCTTGCCGTGCTCGCGAATGAGGAAGGCCTGTTCCGGGTGCGCCTGGTCCACGTAGGCACGCACCGTCGCATGGAGCGGAAATGCCTTGAGCACCTCGGCGGCGCTCTCCGTGGAGGCATAGCTCGTGACGATGATGTTGGGGTAGAGGCGGTCGCTCTCGTATTCGGTGCCGAGCACCTGGTAGCGGAAGCGGATGTCGGGGCGATGGCTGGTGGTGCTGGTGCTCCGGCCGAGGCGGCTGTCGGTGTCGGCGCTGGTGTGACTCACCACTTGGGAGTGCACCACGGTGGCGTCGATCGGCCGAGCGTCGGCCATGTTCCGCCGCTGCTGCACGAACTGGGTGATGCCGACGTACAGCAGCATCACGCCGAAGCCACCGAAGATGATGAAGGTGATCCATTGCGCCATCAGTCGGGTTCCGGTGTGCCGGGGGTGACGAGCGTCCCTGCCTTCCAGCGGCGTTGCACGACCGCGAGCCCGTCGCGGAACCATGAGAGCGAGGCGAGGCGATCGCCTCGTGTCTCCTCGGCAACGCGCACGGTCGCGGTGTAGTAGAAGTACACCATCGTCGGATCGTCGTGCTGGGCAGCGAGGAGCGCACTCACGCCGGGGAAGGGCAGGTAGGCGTTGTCGCGATTCGAGAATTCCCATCCGCCATCCGCGGATTCGTACCACCCGATGGATCCGGCCATCGCTGCTCCCGCGCCCGAAGGTCGTGGCCTCCCTCCCGGCGATGCATTCGCGGCGACGCGCACCTTTCCGAGCGGCACCAGCAGCTGATAGCGTGGCTCGGGCTCGGCCATCCACTCCACGTAGATGCCGTTCCGCAGCACCGGCTTGCCAGGCTCGAGTGGCCCGTACCCCTCGCGAACGAGCATGGCGGTCGCCTGCTGGAGTCGATCTGCCTCCGCCACGGCCTGTCGGCGCGGCGCGTCGCGCATGGCCGCGAACACCGCGACCGGGTCGCGCACGATGCGGAAGGACGCCGCCATCTTCGTGATCTTGGCGACCCCGGACGCCAGGTCGACCTCCTCCTGGACCGCATGCCACGCCAGCTGCAGTCGACGGGTCCGATCCACATAGACGTACTCGAACGCCGGTTCGTTCAGGTTGCCCTGGGTGTACACCCCTTCGGAGACCGTCAGGGTTCCCGAGCCGATCTGGCGTGTCTGCACCTTGCGCCGTCGCTCGTAGCTCACCGGAAGGCGGTGCGGCATCGCGGCGTACTCTGTCTCGGTCGCGTCGGGCGCCATCACCGAGACGATCAGCAGCTGCTTGTAGGCGGTGGTGCTGCCGAAGGAGGCCCAGAAATAGGTGGCCGAGAAGCCGAAGGTGAGCCGACCGGACTGGTCGTCGCGGTAGCCCTTGAAGGACTCGTTCTTGATGTCGGCGGGAATGTCGATGACGGCGACGTCGGCGAGTCGCCGTTCGGTCAGGCGCGACGTACCCATTGGGCTCATCGGAATGGATGTCGTGGCCGGGACGAATGCCAGGCAATTGAGGCACAGGGCGACTCGACGTGCTCCACGCCGCATGGCGCGGCCTACTCCGCCACCAACCCCAGGAACCACTCGCCCGGTGCCAGGGCCAGCGCCATCCAGCGCGTGCTGCGGCGCCCCTCCTCGTCGAGCGTGGCAATCGCCTGCGCCAGGCGGTGACGCGGCGAGACGGCCGGCCACGGCTTCATCACGCCATCGCCCTGCTGCTGCGCGGCGAGTGCGGCGTAGATCGGGGTCCAGAGCGGTGCCGTGTCGCCCACGAGTTCGGTGGCCGTGGCGATGAGCACGTCGCGATTGGGCTGCGCGGTGGCATCGAGGAAGCGGATGAACCAGAGGACAAAGCCGGCCGTCCCGGGAATCTTCTCCTCCATGAAGCGAAGCTGCGACTCGTGGTCCACGCACTGCCACTCGCCGTCCTTCATGAGCACCAGCCGATACGCCTCCGCCGCCATCTCGGCGAAGTGCTCGCCACGATTGGTGGCGGCATACTCAGCGGGGTCGGGCTTGGGGAGCGCCAGCATCAGCTGGCCGACCGCCACGGAGTGGTACGCCTTGATCAGGTGGGCGCGCTCGTGGATCTCCACCATCTCGCCGGCGAGCGCGCCGCCGCCATCGATCTCGCGCGCCAGTGAGCCGGCGAGCAGCCCGATGGTCGAGGTCTGCGTCCACGCCACGCCGGCGGGACCGCCGAGGTCCTTGAGGATGAGCGTGCCGTGATGGCCATCGGGGAGGAGACGATCCACCAGCGGACGGCGGAGGTCCTGGTAGCGGCGCAGGTCGGTCGCCCCGCTGTCGTTGGCCTCGGGCGCCACGCCGGCCGTGCGATAGAGCGCGACGACGTCCTCCTCCTGCTCGCGCGCGAGATACCAGAGATAGCCGACGATCGCCGTGTTGTAGCAGAGGAGCATGAGCACGACGCGCGTCACCACGGCACGAATCACCCCCCGGCGACGAGCGCCGGCAGGGGTGGACGGGATGGGTGGTGTTGCGGTCTGTGACACGCGGGATATCCTCCAGATCAGTAAGGGTGTCCCCAGATGGTGGCCGGGTCAAGGAGAGTACGCCTGATGCAGAGTATCGTCCGCAGTCTCTTCCCCATCCTGTTGGCGACGGCGGTCCTCCCCGCAGCCGCACAGGACCCTCGCTCAATCCTGCGGCTCGACGCCCCGATTGCGCGCTGGGACGAGGCGATTCCCCTCGGCAACGGGCTCCTCGGCGGACTCCTCTGGGGCGAGGGACGCACCCTCAAGCTCTCCCTCGACCGCGGCGACCTCTGGGACGAGCGGACGCCGGAGATCTTTGCCGACCCGGAGTGGACCTGGGCCGGGATGCAGAAGCTGGTGCAGGCCAAGAACATGTCGCGCTTCCACCAGCTCTTCGACGAGCCCTACGACCGGATCCCCTACCCGACCAAGCTCCCCGGGGGGCGTCTGGTGATCGAGCGGCTGGGCAGTGGCGCGGTGCAGGAGTTCGCCCTCGACATGCGGCACGGCGAGGCGGTGGCCCGTTACGCCGCCGATTCCGTGCAGGCGGTGGTGCTGGCGCATCGGCCGGTGATGCTGCTGCGGATTCCCGGCGCGGTGACCGTCCGCTTCGAGCCCTCGGCCGGTGTCACCAAGCTCGGGTACACGGCGGCCACGGTCACGAGTGACAGCTACCTGCAGGAGGGAGCGCTCGGCCTCAAGTACGGGGCGGTGGTCCGGCACCAGCTCCGTGGTGACACCACGTTCCTGGCGGTGACGCTCGCGACCAGCAGCGAGGGGGCGGACCCGCTGGCCATCGGCCGAGCCCGTGCCGACCTCGCGTTGCGCGAAGGATGGCGCACGGCGGTCACGGTGCATCGGGCCTGGTGGAAGCGGCACTGGGCGGTGAGCGGCGTGACGCTGCCAGACGCGGCGCTGCAGCGCCACTACGATCTGGTGCACTACTTCTATGGTGCGGCCGGCCGTCGCGGCGCACCACCGATTCCGCTGCAGGGCGTCTGGACCGCCGATGAGGGTGGCCTCCCTCCGTGGAAGGGCGACCTCCACAACGACCTCAACACGCAGATGACCTACCTGGCGGCCCACGCCGCCGGGATGGACGACGCGATGCTCGGCTGGCTCGACTATCTCGACGCGCGCCGACCAGTGTTCCGGCAGTTTGCGCGCGATTTCTTTGGCGTGGACGGCATGGTGATCCCCGGCGTTATGACGCTCGGGGGCAAGGCGATGGGCGGCTGGGGGATGTATTCACTCTCGCCGACCAACGGCGCGTGGGTGGCGCAGTCCTTCCACCTGCAGTGGCGCAGCACGCGCGACCGCGTCTTCCTCCGGCAGCGCGCCTATCCGTTCGTGAAGGAGATCGGCACCGCGCTCGCAGCTCTGCTGGTGCCGGCCAAGGACGGCACGCTGCGGCTGCCGCTCTCGTCGAGTCCGGAGATTCACGACAACTCGATCCGCGCCTTCCTGGTGCCCAACTCGAGCTATGATCAGGCGCTGCTGCACTGGACCTTTGGCGCACTCGCCGAAATGGCGAATGAGCTGAGACTGCCGGTGGAGGCGGCGCGCTGGCGTGCGTTGCGCGATCGACTGGGGCCCGTGGTGCCGGAGGGGACCACCGGGTCGATCCCGTTTGCGAAGGGTGAGGAGTACACGTCGTCGCATCGTCACTTCTCGCATGCGATGGCGATCCATCCGCTCTTCCTGCTCGACCCGCGCGGCAAGGATTCGCTGGTGGTGCGGCACACCGTGGACACCATCGCGAAGTACGGCACGTCGCAGTGGACCGGCTACTCCTTCTCGTGGTTCGCAGGAATGCTCGCGCGCACCAACCGTGGCGACGAGGCGCTCCGCTACCTCTCCGACTATCTGGCGTTCACGCTGCGCAACGGCTTCCATGCCAACGGCGACCAATCGGGGCGCGGGTTGAGCAGCATGACCTACCGGCCGTTCACGCTGGAAGGGAACTTCCTGATGATGCAGGCGGTGCACGAGATGCTGCTGCGCAGCGACGGCACCACGCTGACCGTCTTTCCGGCGACGCCAACTGCCTGGGGCGACGTGAGCTTCCGGACGCTGCGCGCCGACGGTGGCTGGCGCGTGAGCGCGTGGCGGAGTGCCGGGGCGGTGGACTCGGTGCGCATCGTGGCCGGCCCGGCAGGCGGGGTGCTCCGGTTGCGCAATCCGTTCGGCGACGCGCCGGTGACGTGGAATCGCCGCGACGTGCAGCGGGTGGGGGAGGAGTGGGTGGTAAGGGTGGGGCCGGGAGGGACGCTGAAGGGCGATCGGCGAACGGCGAACAGCGAACAGCGATGATGGATGATGGATGATGGATGACCGAGGAGCGAGGAGCGGGCTCGGCGCTGGGGTGTTTTTCGCAGCGGCTCCAAGGGCGGCGAGCCCTCACCCTGGATCGGAGTGCCGATTGCGGCGCCCCCGACGTGCAGTACAGGGGGCGACGCGGCGAGCCGCTTTGGAGTCCGCGAGAACGGACACCCCAGGTCGAGCCCGCGGCGAAGAGGTCCTTCGACTGCGCCCCGCCGCCCTGCGGGGGCGGGGCTCCGCTCAGGATGACAACTTTTTGAAACCCCTCACCCCTCACCAGCGCAGTTGCCCCATCCCCCGGCGCGCCCGATATTCCCTCGTCCCCACCAACACGCCCGTGCTCCATTCCCCCCTGGAGTCCCGTCATGCCCGCTCGTTCCGAGCCGCATCCGTCACGCCGTGACTTTCTCGCGTCGGCGGCCAGCGCGGCCGCCTTTGCCGCCTTGCCCGCTCCGTTGCGCGCCCGCGAGCCGGGCGAGCTGCCGATCCTCGGGAGCGGCGACTATCGCTACACCATGGACCATGCCTGGGCCAAGCTCCCGGCGAGTAAGGGCTTCGGCTACACCCACGGGATTGTCGAGGACAAGGCAGGCCGCTTCTACATCGCCAACCAGAGTCGCGACGCGATCGTGGTGGTGGATGCCCAGGGGAACTACCTCTCCTCGTGGGGGCAGGCCTATGCCAAGGGGGCGCACGGCCTGCGGATCGCCGAGGAGGGTGGCACCGAGTACCTCTATCTCGCCAACACCGGCCTCGCCCAGGTGGTGAAGACCACCCTCGACGGCGACGTGGTCTGGCAGGCCGGGCGGCCCTACCTCGCCGGCGTCTACTCGCAGGACCGCGGCTATTCGCCCACGGAGTCGGTGGTCGGCCCGAACGGGATGCTCTACGTGGCCGATGGGTACGGCCAGTCGTGGATCCACATCTACGACGCCAAGGATGGCAAGTACATCGACTCCTTCGGCGGTCGCGGCAGCGAGCCACACCACCTCCGGCAGCCGCACGGCATCAGCGTGGACACGCGCTCGGGCACGCCGGTCCTTCAGGTCTCCGATCGCGGCAACGTGCGGATCGTCAACTTCACGCTTGAGGGGAAGTACCTCGGCGAAGTGGTCACCAAGGCCGACCTGCGCTTCCCCTGCACCACGTTCCATCGCGGCGACCATATGTATGTCCCCGATCTTTACGCTCGCGTCTCGATCTTCGACAAGGCCAACAAGAAGGTGGCCGACCTCGGCGACTGGCTTGAGGGACAGCCGTTCGGAGGAGAATCGGAGTTCGGGACCAAGTATCCCGACCTCAAGGGCTACCCCAACATCCCGCGCGACAAGCGGCGGCAAGGGCGATTCATTTCGCCGCACTCGCTCTGGGTCGATCGGGCCGAGAACATCTACGTGGTCGAGTGGATCAACGACGGTCGCGTGACCAAGCTCACCAAGATCTGATGGGCCGCGCGTGAGCATGACGCTGCGCAGTCTGCTGGTCGGCCTCCTGGTGCTCGGCGTGGCCGCGGTGCTCGGTGGCGATCATGACTCGCCACTCTGGCCGCTGGCCGGCCGCTTCCATCCGTTGCTGGTGCACCTCCCGATCGGGATGCTCGTGCTGGCCGCGGTGGCCGAGGGAATCGGTCGTGCGCCATCGCGAAGCCAGTGGCGCGCACTGGTTTCGCCGGCGCTGCTGATCGGCGCGTGGAGTGCGATCGCCGCAGGCTTGGCGGGCCTGCTTCTGGCCGATTGGGGGAGCTACGACCCCGCGCTGCTGATCTGGCACAAGCGACTCGGCGTGCTGATCGCGCCGCTCGCCACGCTCGCCTGGTGGTTGCGTGAACGCGCCGCGACCGGCGACGAAAGCGCGCATCGTCTCTATCCCGCAACAGCTGGTGGGGTGATGGTCGTGCTGGTTGTCGGTGGTCACCTCGGGGGCACGCTGGCTCGCGGTGAGGGGTATCTGACGCGACACCTCCCCGAGGGCGTGCGTTCCGTGCTGGGCATGCCGCCGGAAGACGCACTGACCGTGATCGCGGTCGGCAATCCCGACACGACGCGCGTCTATCAAGCGTTGATCCAGCCGATTCTCACCTCACGCTGCGGTTCATGCCACAACGACGTGCGCCACAAGGGTGGCCTGGTGTTGACCAGTATCGAAGGGCTGCGTGAGGGTGGCCGTCAGGGCAAGGTGGTGGTGCCGGGACGCGCCGACGACAGCGAACTGCTGTTGCGCATGTCGTTGCCCCCCGGCCACACCGATGCGATGCCGCCGGACAGGGCGATGCCCGTGTCCGAGGTTGCGCTGGTGCGCTGGTGGATTGCGCAGGGCGCCTCCACCGACGTGATGCTCTCGGCGATCGAGCGGCCGAGCGAGATTCGCCGCACGCTGGCGGCGTACGGCCTTGAGGATCTTCCGACCGGAATCTTCGCGCTCACGGTGCCGGTGGTGGATACGGCGACGCTCGAGGTCGCGCGACGCGCGGGACTCTCGGTGCAACCACTCGCGGGAAGCACGCATTATCTCAGCGTGACACCCGGTCGGACTGCGGCGCCGGTTGGTCCTGGGCTCATGGCGCTGCAACCGATTGCCGGCAACGTTGCCTGGATGGACCTGACCCACACCGAGGTCGGTGATTCCACGATGACGCTGCTGGCGGCGATGCCGCACCTGAGTCGCCTCCGCCTCTCCGGCACCAAGGTGACCGACGCGGGACTCGAGCGGCTCAAGGGGCTGCGGTACCTCGAATACCTCAACCTGGTGGACACCGACGTCAGCGACGCCGGGTTGCGCGCACTCGAAGCGATGCCACGGCTGCGTTCGGTGCACCTCTGGGGAACGCGCGCCACCGAAGGTGGCGTGGCCCGACTGCAGCGCGCGCTCCCTCACGCTGCCATCACGCTCGGTGCGCCAGTGATGCCGGTCGACTCGGCTGCGGCTCCGTCCGTTCCCACCACTCCCAAGTAGAGGAAGGCGATGCGACGCACGCGGGCGTGGACGGCGGGAGTGGTGCTGCTGCTAGTGGGGGCCCTCTCGGCGCGCGGCCGACTGGCCGGCCTCGGCAGTTCGGTGGATTTCAATCGCGATGTCCGACCGATCCTCAACAAGAACTGCACCGGCTGTCATGGTGGCGTCCGGCAACAGGGCGAACTCTCGCTGCTCTTCCGCGACGACGCGCTCAGGCCGGCCAAGTCGGGGAAGCGTGCGATCGTGCCGGGGCGGCCTGGTGCGAGCGAGCTGATGGCGCGCATCACCGCGGCCGATCCGCACGACCGGATGCCCAAGGGGCGCGACCCGCTCACGTCGGCCGAGATCCGCACGCTCAAGCGGTGGATTGCGCAGGGCGCCGAATGGGCGCCGCACTGGGCGTATGTGAAGCCGGAGGCGAAGCCGTTGCCGACGGTGTCCGATTCGAATTGGAGCCGCGGCGGAATTGATCGCTGGGTCATGGCCCGGCTTGACGCCGAGGGGTTGAAGCCGAGCCGTGCGGCGGACTGCGCCACGCTGGCGCGGCGGGTGAGCCTCGACCTGATCGGGTTGCCGCCGACGCTGGCGCAGGTGGACGCGGCGTGCGCCGATGCGAGCAACGGATATCAGCGGCTGGTGGACACGCTCCTCGCGTCGCCGCGCTTCGGTGAGCGGTGGGCGGCGATGTGGCTCGACCTGGCGCGTTACGCCGACTCACGCGGCTACGAGGCTGACCGGGCGCGGCCGATGTGGCCCTACCGCGATTGGGTGATTGACGCCTTCAATCGCGACCTGCCGTTTGATCAATTCACCATCGAGCAGTTGGCCGGCGACCTGCTCCCCGCGCCGACCGAGGCGCAGCGGCTCGCGACGGCCTTCCATCGCAACACCATGACCAACGACGAGGGTGGCACCGACGACGAAGAGTATCGCCTCGCCGCCGTGATCGATCGGGTCAACACCACCTGGACGGTGTGGCAGGGCACCGCCATCAGCTGTGCCCAGTGTCATGGCCATCCCTACGATCCGATCCGGCACCATGAGTACTACGGTGCGCTGGCGCTGCTCAACAACAGCGCCGACTGGGATCAGCCCGATGAATATCCGAGGTGGCCGATCTTCGCCCCGGAGCACGCCCCTCGCGGCCGTGAGCTGGCCACGGCACTTGAGCGCCTGCGCGACGAGGTGGACAGCATCGCGATGTTGCCTGCGCAGGAGGCGGCACGACGCGCGTGGGAGCGGGATCTCTCCATTCCGGCGGTGGCGGGCAAGGTCAACGGCACCTGGCTCAACGAAGTGCGTCGGATCATCAAGGTGCCCGAGGCGAGTCGCGATGCCGGGCAGCGGGCGATGCTCCGTTACGCCTACACCCAGGTGGCAGAGGATTCGGCGTACCTGATGCATCGGGCCCGCCGCGATACCCTGCGCCGGGCGATCGACTCACTCAAGCCGACCTACCTGCCGGTGATGCAGGAGCTGCCGTCCACGCGTCATCGCACCACGCGCGTCTTTGATCGCGGCAACTTCCTGGTGCAGACCACGGTGGTGCAGCCGGGGTTGCCTGCGGCGATCGCCCCGGCACTCCCCAAGGAGGCGCCCAATCGGCTCGGCCTCGCGCGCACGCTGGTGCACCGCGACAACCCGCTCACGGCGCGGGTGACGGTCAATCGATTCTGGGAGCAACTCTTCGGCACCGGCCTGGTGGAGACGGTCGAGGACTTCGGCACCCAGGGGACGCCGCCGTCGCATCCCGAGTTGCTCGACTGGCTCGCGGTGCGCTTCATGACCGACCTGAAGTGGGGCGTGAAGCCGCTGCTCCGGGAGATGGTCCTCTCGGCGACCTATCGCCAGGCGTCGAGCACCACCCCGGCGCTGCTGGAGCGCGATCCCGCCAATCGTCTGCTGGCCCGCGGCCCGCGCTTCCGGCTCACGGCCGAGCAGCTGCGCGACGCGGCGCTGGCGACGAGCGGATTGCTGAGTGCGAAGATGCATGGACCGAGCGTGATGCCGCCGCAACCTGATGGCGTCTGGCATCGGCCGTACAGCGGCGAGCAGTGGATCACCGATACCGGCGAGAATCGCCATCGCCGCGCGGTGTACACGCTCTGGAAGCGGACGGCGCCCTATCCGTCGATGGTGACCTTCGGGAGTCCCAGCCACGAGGTGACGGTGGCGCGGCGCACGCGGACCAACACGCCGCTGCAGGCGCTGGTGTTGCTCAACGACCCGGTCTATACCGAAGCGGCGCAGGCGCTGGCGCGTCGCGTGCTGCCAGCGGGTGAGGTACCGCCCACGAGTGCGCAACTCGATGCCGCGCTGACGCAGAGCTATCGGCTGGCGCTGCAGCGACCGCCCACGGCTGCCACGCTCGCCACGCTGCGCACGCTCTATGCGACTGCCGCCAAACACTACGAGGCACACCCCGAAGATCGTGACCTCGCGACGGGCGTGCCCAAGGCGAGTACCACGCTTGCCGCACTGACGGTGGTGGCCAACGGCATCATGAATCTCGATGCCTTCGTGACCAAGGAATGAGGAGCGCGCCATGACGACCCCGCACGATCCCCGGCATCGCGCCTTGCAGGACATCACCCGTCGGCACTTCCTCGAGGCCGGCGCCACCGGACTAGGCGCCGCGGCACTCGCTTCGTTGCTGGGCTGCACACCGCCGCGCACCAAGCGCGACCCGCTGGCGGCCCTGACGATCAACGACCCGGTCGCCGCGCGTGCCCCGCATTTTCCGCCCACCGCCAAGCGCGTGATCTTCCTGCACATGGCGGGCGCGCCGTCGCAGCTGGAGCTCTTCGACTACAAGCCGGTGCTGGCACGGCTCGACGGCGAACTCTGCCCCGAGTCGCTGCTCGAGGGCCAGCGCTTTGCCTTCATCAAGGGCGTCCCGCGGATGCTGGGTCCGCAGGCCACCTTCCAGCAGCATGGCGAGTCGCGTGCCTGGGTCTCCGACCGCCTGCCGCACCTGGCGGGCGTGGTGGACGAGATCGCCTTCCTCAAGGCGATGCACACCGACCAGTTCAATCACGCGCCCGCGCAGCTCCTCGTGCAGACCGGTGGCGCGCGGCTCGGCCGACCGAGCATCGGGTCGTGGGTCACCTACGGACTGGGCACCGAGAACGAGAACCTGCCGTCGTTCGTGGTGCTGCTCTCGGGTGGCGCCGCACCGGATGCCGGCGCGTCGGTGTATGGCAGCGGCTTCCTCCCCTCGGTGTACCAGGGGGTGCAGTGCCGCTCGGCGGGTGAGCCGGTGCTCTACCTCTCCGACCCCCACGGAATGCCGCGCGACCTGCGGAAGGCGGAGCTCGACGCGATTCAGGACATCAATCGGCAGCACCACGGCGAGGCGGGCGATCCGGAGATTCTCACGCGAATCTCGCAGTACGAGATGGCCTTCCGGATGCAGCTCTCGGTGCCCGACGCGATGGACATCAGCAAGGAACCGGAGTCGATCCACCAGATGTACGGCAGCGTGCCGGGCGAGACGTCGTTCGCCAACAACTGTCTGTTGGCCCGGCGACTCAGCGAGCGCGGAGTGCGCTTCATCCAGCTCTTCCACTGGGGCTGGGATTCGCACGGGGCAGGGGAATCGGAGGCCCTCAATGCCGGTTTCATCCAGCGGTGCAAGGAGACCGACCGCGCCATCGCGGCACTGATCAACGACCTCAAGCAGCGCGGCCTGCTCGACGAGACCCTGATTGTCTGGGGCGGCGAATTCGGGCGCACGCCGATGCGCGAGAATCGCACCGGCACCGACAATCCCTTTGTGGGGCGCGACCACAATCCCGGCGCGTTCACCATGTGGATGGCGGGCGGCGGCGTGCAGGGCGGCGTGAGCCATGGCGAAACCGACGAGATCGGCTACCAGGGGATCAGCGGCCGCACCGACGTGCACGACCTCCAGGCCACCATCCTCCATACGCTGGGCTTCGACCACGAGAAGCTGATCTACCCGTTCCAGGGGAGGGACCAGCGATTGACGGATGTGTCGGGGAGGGTGATCAGAGAGGTGTTGGGGTAGCAGCGAACGGCGAACGGCGAACGGCGATGATGGATGGTCTCCGGCGGATATTGTCATCCTGAGCGAAGCGGCGGCGCAGCCGTCGCGAAGTCGAAGGACCTCTTCCCGATGCGCTCGGAGAGAGGTCCTTCGACTGCGCAGCCCTTCAGGCTGCTTCGCTCAGGATGACAGGTGTCACCATCCACCATCCACCATCCACCATCCATCATCGCTGCTGTTGGAGATACTCCGCGCGCACCATGCTCGCCGTCTTGTGCGCCCCGGTGTGGCTCCACCCGGGCGGCATCACCAGGTAGGCCAGCTTGTTGCGCAGTCCGGGCGCCTGCCGGACGTCGCGCCAGAGTGCCACCAACTCACCGACATAGAAGTCCCAGAAGCTTCCCGGCTTGGTCGGGCGGGTGATCCCGTACTCCGGCTTCACTTCAGGGAGTTCGGGCTGGAAGGTGCCGAAGGCGCGGTCCCAGACGTTGAGCAGGTTGCAGTAGTTGGTGTCGATGTACAGGGGGTTCCGTGAGTGGTGCACCCGGTGATGCGACGGCGTGAGGATCCAGCGGTTGAGGAATCCCATCCGGCCATCGCGCAGCACGTGTTCGCCCGCGTGGATCCAGGTCCCCCACGTGCCGTCGATGAACATGATCAGGAAGAGCAGTGGCGGGCTCACGCCGAGCAGGATGCAGATCGAGGTGCGGATAGTGTCGGCGTAGGGCGCTTCGAGGAAGAAGTGCGCGTGCGAGACAAAGAGGTTCATGCTCTCGGGCGCGTGGTGCGTGGAGTGCAGGCACCAGAGGAAGCGGACCTTGTGGGCCAGGAAGTGATAGACAAAGTGCGCCAGCTCCCAGACCACGTAGCCATACAGCAACCAGTACCACGTCACCGTGCTCTGGAAGAGGGCCAGGGGCTGGAAGAGCGCGATGCTGAAGGAGAGCGCGGCGATGGTGAGGAAGGTGCCGAGCACGCGGTTCAGCACGTAGGTGAAGAAGATCACCTTGTAATCGCGGACCGCGAAGGTCTTGGTCCGGAGGGCCTGCACGATCTCGAACGCCAGCAGGAACGGGATGATCGGGCCGATGGCGCTCCGGAAGCCCGGCCAGGTGAGCAGCCTGCTGTAGTCGTTGGCCGCGGCCATGTCGAGCCAGGCCTGCAGGCCGAAGAAGCCGATCAGCTCCCGAGCGAGAATCTCGAAGGGCATCATGCCGTGGGGGTCCGGGTGTGAGGGGGAAGCTGATAGTGTAACATGGGAATGGGTGAGGGGTGAGGGGTGAGGGGTGACCAGTGACCAGTGACCCGTGAACGGTGAACGGTGAACGGGGTATCTTTCTACGCTTCTCGCTTCTCGCTTCTCGCTTCTCGGTCCTCGGCTCTCGGAGTCATCCTGTATGTCGGAATCCCAGTCCTTCGCCAAGCACGCCCGCTACCTTCCGCCCTACCACTTCTTTGTCGGGCCGGTGTTGCTGGTCTACTTCATCTACACGGTGCGGGTGGCGCTCGAGGTGCGGGCATGGCAGGCGACACTGGCGTCCGTGGTGGCCTTCGCGCTGATCGTCCTCTTCTTCATGGCGCGGGTCATGGTCCTCACGGTGCAGAACCGGGTGATCCGGCTCGAGGAGCGCCTGCGACTGGCGCGCCTCCTTCCTGCCGACTTGCAGGGGCGGATCGAGGAGCTCACGGTCGGCCAGCTCGTGGCGCTGCGTTTTGCGTCCGACGGCGAGCTTGCCGAGCTGACGCGCAAGGTGTTGACCGAGGGAATCACCGACAAGAAGACGATCAAGTCGATGGTGACCACCTGGCGTCCGGACCATCTGCGGGCCTGAGGCACCATGTCACTCCCCCGGCTCCGCAAGCTGGCGCTGGCCTTGCCCGAGGCGCATGAGGTCGAGGCGTGGGGTGCGCCGACCTTTCGGGTCAAGAACAAGCTCTTCGCGATGTACTCCGAGCCGGACAACCACCATGGGGGCGGGCGCCCCGGCGTCTGGCTCAAGGCGGCGCCGGGGAATCAGCAACTGATGGTGAGTGCCTCGCCGGAGCGCTTCTTCGTGCCGCCCTACGTGGGGAAGAGCGGCTGGGTCGGGATCTGGCTCGACCAGAAGCCGGACTGGAAAGAGGTGGCGGAGCTGCTGCGCGACTCGTGGCGACTGGTGGCGCCCAAAAAGCTGGTGCAAGCCCACGAATAGCCCGGCACCGGGGGATGAAGAACCCTTCGCAGATTCTTCAGTATCGCTTCATTGGGCCGGTGATATTGTTGCACCGTCGATCATGACCGATGCATCGGTGACTGGTCGGCGACGGCGAGACCAATCGCGCGTCTTGCCCGGGCCGGGATGGCATTCCGGCACGCAGTGCCAAGGGCTGTTCCGCGATGCAGCCGACTTGCAGTGCCCACATCGGTGAACCCATGACCGCAAGTTGTGTGGGGATCGATGCGGAGCTCCCGAGGCCGAACCGTCGACGACACGTCAGGACGGGGGCCGAGGGAAGAGGAATCGGGAATAAATTCCCGACCTCCGTCTAGCCGATGTGACCGGGGCGGTTCTCCCTCAGGGGGGGCCGCCCCGGTGTCGTGCGGGGGTCAGTCGGTGGCGAGCACCTTGCCGTAGAAGAGGCCGCAGCCGCTGTGCCCGGTGTTGCCCATCGGGCCGGGGAGCGGATCGAATGCCATCTTCTGGTAGAGCCGGCCCGCCTCGACCATCGAGTGCAGCGTCTCGAGGTACATGTAGCGAAAGCCCCGCGCCCGCGCGTCGGCTTCGAGCGTGGTCACCAGCCGGCGTCCGATGCCATGTCCGCGTGCCTCGGGAAGGAAGTACATCTTCTTGAGCTCGCAGGTGTCCGGCTCGCCATCCTGCAGCGGCGCAATGCCCCCACATCCCAGCACCGTGCCGTGCTCGTCCTCGACCACATAGAGGATGGCCCGCGCGTGGTCGTAGGCCTCGTGCATGTGATCCACCTCGGCGTCCTCGATCGAGAAGCCGGGACCGACGGCGCCATAGGAGGTCATCACGGTGCGGATGATGTGGGCCAGCCGCGGATTGTCGGCTGGCGTGCTGGGGCGGATGGTGAGCGGTGAGGACATCGGCGTGTGCGAGCCTTGTGTAGGGAAACCGTGGACCGAGGATCGAGGGCCGAGCGACGATCGGTATATGTGAAGAATAGAGATTGGCGATCGCGACGGCTAGACGAGGCCGTCGGGCGGCAGCGAGGTCAGACCGGAAGCCGCCCAAGGTCGCAGGCCGAGGGTGACCACGGCGTCACGCCCGGGAGACAGGTAACTTAGTTCCCATCCGCGTGCCTGCACCGTGCGCCACCCCCACCTCTTGTCCCGCACGGAGTCTCCATGAAGAAGCTGATCCAGGGCCTCGTCGACTTCCGCCGCCACACGCTGCCGGCCTACCGGCTGACCTTTGCCAAGTTGGCCAAGAGCCAGAACCCGGACTGTCTCTTCATTGCCTGCTCCGACAGCCGGGTGGTGCCGAATCTCTTCGCCTCGACCAATCCGGGCGATCTCTTCGTGGTCCGCAACGTCGGCAACCTGGTGCCCACGCACGCGACGGCCTCGCGGGACCAGTCGGTCTCGTCGGCCCTCGAGTTCTCGGTCCTCGCGCTTGGCGTCTACGACATCGTGGTCTGCGGTCATTCGAATTGCGGCGCCATGAAGGGGTTGCTTGGTGGGCAACTGCCGGAGGGCGCTTCGACGCTGGGGGGGTGGCTCTCCCATGGCCAGTCCTCGCTCGATCGGATGGCCAGGGAGCCCGACAGCGGCGACCTCCCGGACTACGACCGCCTCTCCCGCGCCAACGTGCTCGAACAGGTTGACCACCTGCGCTCCTTCCCGTTCGTGCAGCAACGCATCAGCGATGGAAAGGTGCGCGTGCACGCCTGGTGGTTCGATGTCGGCAGCGCGGATGTGTACGCGCACGAGCCCGACCTGGGGTGGGTGCTCATTGACGAGGAAGAAGGGGCGCGGATTCTCGGCGAGCCGGTGGAGTAATCGGCGTCAGCCGGCCCCGGCCTTCCTGGCGGCATCCTGCGCGAAGGGTCCGCGCAGCATCAACCAACCGTACGCCACCGCCAACCCGGTGACCGGCACGACGATCAACCAGCCTCCCGCGCTGAACTCGCCGCGCAGCATCGGCTTCAGGAGCACCATGGCCGCGACGAAGTACCCCACCGCGTTCGCGGCCACCACCGGCCTGCCGTAGACACCACCGAGCAGCGCATGGCGACTCAACCAGTTGAGGTTGGCCATCGCCAGGCACGCCGCCCCGAGGAGTTGGCCGAACCAGAACCCCTCGGGTGGGTAGCCGGGCACATGGCGCGGCAGGATCTGGTCGGCGGCAAAGAGCAGCGACAATCCGGCAAAGGCGAGCAGTCCGGCGCTCGCGCGCGAAATCCATCCGCCGATCATCTGCCGCTCCCGTCAGTGCGCTGACACAACAGGTAGGTGAAGTACTGCACGCTGCCTGCGGGTGTGTGGTGCTCCTCCCGCTGCGCCTCGATGGCCTGAAACCCTTCCCCCAGCTCGGCGAGCAACGCCTCGGGGCTGTAGCGCACAACATCCAGCCCACTGCACCGCGTCGGACCATCCTCGGCGAAGGTCGCCAGCAGCAGGTGGCCACCAGGGGCCAATGCGCGCGTGACCTGGGCAAGGTACGCGGCGCGGTCCGCGGCCTCGGTCAGGAAATGGAAGACGGCACGGTCGTGCCAGAGTTGGAAGCGCGCCGGTCTGAGTGCCGCGTGGAGGATGTCACCCTCGAGCCACTGCACAGCGGCCGCACGAGGGCCGAGCCGTTCGCGAGACAGATCGAGGGCGGCGCCGGCGATGTCGGCCACGGTGAGGTCGAGATAGCCGGCGTCGAGCAGTTGGTCGACGAGGACGGAGGCACCGGCGCCGACATCAATGATGGGTGTGGTGCGGTCGGGTGCGATCTGTTCGATGAGCTGGGCCGAGAGGGCGGCCTCGGGCTGGTACCAGCTCACCGAGGTCGGGGACTTGGTGCGGTAGACCTGCTCCCAGTGTGACTTGCGATCCACGGGGACTCCTGCGGCAGGGGTGGGGAGCCCCTGCACCGGTCGGATTCCCCCGGGGTGGTCCCGGGAGAATCCGACCGCACTGCTCAGGGACGGAAGTCGAACAGTGCCCGATGTTGCGTGCCATCGCGGAAGCGGAGAACGAGTTCGCGGCAGGTGCCGACCCAGCTCGCCTGCGTCTTCCAGTTGTAATGATAGGTGTCGGCGCCGCGAGCGTAAGTGAGCTTGCTCGCCCCCGGCCCGGTCGCGGAGGTGAAGCCACCGGTCACCGCGGACGTCGCACGGGAGATCGGCCGCGACGCCGGGAAGCCCGTGAGGAAGATGTTGGTCCCCTGGTTGCCGCCGAGCGAGAAGCGGATGGGGATGGTGCTCCCCGCGCTGTCCATGTTGAAGGCCGGTGCATCTGCCACCGGGGAGAGGAAGCCGCCGAACGTGTAATCCACCGGCGGCGGCGCGAGGTTGATGCCGATCAGCACCGGATCATGGTCCGCCGAGCGGTACGGGTCGGCGCCGTAAAGCGAGGCGACCAGGCCGGCCGTCTTGAACTCGACGTTGTAGTCGAGGGCGGCGGGTTCGTCGGCATTGATGTGCCACTCGGTCACGCCGGCGATCTGGCTGGCGAGGCTCGTCGAGGCCAGGGCGTGATCGAGATAGCCCCACTGGCCATCGAACGCATACGAGTACGCGCCCGCGCCGATGAAGGTCGACAGCAGGTTGGTGTAGCCATTGCCGGTGAGCGCGGTGATCGGATCTTCCATGGCGTACGAATTGAGGTCGCCGATGATCAGCACGTCCTCTTCGCCGGTGTCGGTCGGGTCGGTGGCAAGCCAGCTCCGGAGCAGGTTGGCCGAGGCGGTGCGCACGGCGGCGCAATTGCCCTGGCCGTCGCCCTGGTCGGGCACGTCGCACGCACTGCCCTTGCTCTTGAGGTGGTTGACCGAGACCACGAGGCGACCACCATCGGGGCGCATGAACGCCTGGGCGAGCGCGGGGCGATTGCGCGGTCCGGAGTCGCCGCCGTTCACGAACTCGGTGGTGTTGAGCGTGGCGGTCATGCCGGTCGGCGTCACGCGCGCCGGCTGGTAGAGGAGGGCCACCTTGATGGCGTCGGTGCCGAGGCTGTTGACCTGTCCGGTATTGGCATCGGCATCAATGAACGCCCAGGTGCCCGCGCCGCTCACGGCGTTGAGGCCGTCCACCAGATCGGCCAGTGCGCTGTTCGCGCCATAGCCATCGTTCTCGATCTCCATCAGGCCGACCACATCGGCGTTCATGGTGGCGAGCGAGGCGATGATCTTGTCGCGCTGGCGCGTGAACTCGGTGGCGTTGTTGGCACCGCGGCAATCCGCAGGGGCCCCGCCCACGCCGAAGGTGCAGCCGGTGAAGGTATTGAAGTAGTTGAGGACGTTGGCCGAGGCGACCGTCATGGTGCCGCCGACCATGGCGGGTGTGCTCGGGCGCGGGTTGGCCGCGACGAAGTTCGGCACCCCACCCCCGAGCGCATTCACCGGGCGAAGCCGGTAGGCATTGCCGCTCGCTGAGTTGCCGGCCCAGGTGTAGGTCAGCACGCCGACCATGCCGGTGGCCTGGTCGCCACCGCGGAGCGTGTTGCTCGCGCTGAGCGGATTCGCGGCGCGCCCGAAGAGGATCGGGTCGGGGTTCTGCGCCTGCGAGGCATCATCGACGATCAGCGCGCGCAAGTCGTTCTGCGCCTGCAGGGCGGCGGCCGCGGCGCCCGGTGCCACCACGTTGGTCGGCACCGAGAGACGACCACCCGAGGACACCACGACCTGGCCGAAGCGGCCGAGCTGGAAGTGCTCGGTCACGGTCAGCGTCTGCGGGAAGCGCACCAGCATCCCTTCGTAGCGCTCGAGGAAGGTGCTCGAGGCGGCGGGCAGCATCACGTCAACCGGCGTCATCGTCGCGCCGCTGCTGCACACGGTGATGGCACTGGCACTGATCTGCGTCTGGCCCTGATTCTCGCCGGCGGTGCCGCTGACGCGGACGCGGTCGCCGAGCGCGACGGCGTTGGTGTTGGCACCATTGAAGATGAAGAGACCGTCGGAGGTGGTCGGGTCACCGTCGCCCGTCGCGTCCTGAATGAAGAAGCCGCGGAGCGCCGGGCTCGCGCCCTCGAAATCACCCACCACGACACCCTCGGTGAAGACTGCGCCGGTGACGGCCGCCGTGGCCCCGTTCCCCTGAATGGCGTAGGTGCGCGTGATCGGGTCGCCGCAGACGCCGGCGCCGCCACCACCGCCGCCACCGCCGCCGCCACCAGTCGAGGCGCTGTTGCGGGGCGTCGGCGCACCCACGTCGAAGTCGTTGTTGTTGTTGTCGGTGTCCGTGGCGCCGCTCGCCTTGCGGATGGCCGCGGTGGTGTTCGAGAGCGTCGGCGTGGCCGCGCCCTCGAAGAAGTTGGCATTGCCGTAGCCGACGAGGTCTTCAATCTGCGCGACTTGGGTGGGGCTGCATGGTGCTGAGCCGCCATTGCAGCCGAGGCCGGTGGCCTGCTTGACGAGCGCAACCTTGCCGGCCCCGGCCGCCATGGCGATCGTGCCTGTGACGTCAGGGGTCGGGAGCGGAGCGCCCGTGGCGCCGCCGCCGAGTTGGATGAGGAGATACTTGCCCGGGAGGATCGAGCCGCTCAGCGCGACCAACTGCCCGGAGTTGGCGCCGAGGTTGCCGGTTCCGGTGGCCGAGGCATACTGAACCGACCAGCCGACGAGCGATTGCGTCGCCGCCCCGGCATTGTACAGCTCGACGAAGTCGTTGGTGTAGGGCGCGCCGCTGTTGCCACCGCCACCATACACCTGCGAGATCACCACACCCGAGGCGGAGAGCGAGGCGAGGGGGCGCGACTCGTAGGTCGACGCCGTGGGCAACGTCTGGTTGCTGCACGCCGTGGCGAGCAACACGGGCAGCACCAGCGCGACGAAACGGCGCACTGGCAACAACGCTCGAGCAAGCGACATCGGGATATCCAGGATGGGGAGAATGTGCGGGGGGCGCCGGACGGGCGACTAACCTCAGGCGAGAAGCTATTGCCCGTCCGATGATGCGCAAGCGGTGTTGCGGGAATGTTGCATGGGTGTGGTGGAGTTCCGACACGAGAACGTACGCCCGCGCGACCTCACCCCAACGCGCGCCGAAGGAGCGCGATCTGGCCCGTGTGGTAGGCATCGTGCTGTGCGAGTCCCACGAGCATGGCGCTGACGGTGACCCCCGCGTTGATGGCCGGATCGCGGTTGTCGCCGACGTGCTCCGCCCACCGCGCCAGGGGCAGCGCGGCCACGGCGCGAAGCAGCGATGCGTTGGCTGCGGCGAGATCGGCGCAGGCCACCTGCCATCGTGCCTCGGTCACTCGGCCCACTCGGGGCCAATCGCCCACGTCTGGTTCTCCCGGCGCGTGGCCAGCGAGCCGCTGTTCGACCTCTTGCGTCCAGGCGGTCATGTGGAGGACCAGTTCCCAGATCGAGTGTGCGCCCGGCACCGGATGGGCGGCGGCGTCCGTGGCGCGCAGTCCCGCCAACAGGGCGCTCCGCCCCGTGCCATACCAGGGGACGCCGTCGTGGGTCGCGGCGATCTGCTGCTGAAGGGCGTCGTGGAGTTGCATTCGGGGACCTCAGAGCGGTTGGGGGCGACGCAGGGGGCTGCGGATCGCCGGAAAGTTCGCGCCGCGTGTTCCGCGACGAAAGTTGCCACAGCCGTGCGGCTCCGGCACCTTCCTCGGGCGCACGGTATCGTGCCGTTCGCTGGGAGGCAGCCATCGTGAAGTCGTCCATGCTCCTGACCGCGCTGGTCCTCCTGCCGCTGGCAGGACTGGCCCTGCTGGCGCTGCGACTCCGTCGTCAGTTGCTTCGACCGCTCTCCCTCGGCGTGCTGGTGGTCGGGTGGCTGCTGAGCGCCTGGTTGTTGGTGCTCGGCCATCGGGCCCGCCAGGACGAGACGGACCGGGAATTCGCCGCGCTCGCCGCCGAGGCGCAGGATGCGGTCTCACGCCGGATGGCCACCTACGTCGATGCCCTCCGAAGCGGGGCCTCCTTCATGGTGGCCGCGCCGGCACTCAGCGTGAGCAGCTGGCAAACCTTTGCGGGTTCGCTTGATCTCGCGAACCGCTATCCGGGGATCAACGGCATCGGCGTGATCTTCCCGGTGGCCCGCCGCGATACGGAACGGCACGTCGCGAGGATCCGGAGTGAGGGTGACACCACCTTCCGGGTGCATGACGTGCCCGGGTCGCCGCCTTCGGAGCGACCCGAGCGGGCCATCATCACCTACGTCGCTCCGACGGAAGGCAACGAGTCGGCGCACGGCCTCGACATCTATTCCGAGGCGGAGCGACGCCAGGCGGCCGAGGAGTCGCGCGATCGCGGGGCGGCCCAGATGAGCGGACGCGTCGCACTGGTCCAGGACCTGCGGGAGGGTCCGGGATTCCTGCTCTTCCATCCGGTGTACCAGCATGGCGCATCGGTCGCCAACGTGGACGAGCGTCGTGCGGCCTTCCTCGGCTGGGTGTACGCGCCCTTCGTGGCCGAGCGCTTTCTCGACGGCGTGCTGGGACGTGGCGCCGATCGGATCCAGTTGCACCTCTTCCAGGGCACCGCCGTGGAGCCGGGGCAACTCCTCTACACGACCGCGGTGGGGCCCGAGTCGCGCGGCGGCTTTGCGCTCACGACGCCGCTGCGGATGGCGGGGCGCGACTTCGTGCTCGGCTGGAATCCTGCGCCGGACGCACCTCCCGCGCCGCTGTCGCCGCTCACCTGGATCGGCTTCACCTGTGCGATCGCCACGCTCTGGCTGGTCGGCTTCGCGGTGGCCGAACAGGACCTGCGCAAGCGGGTGCAGCAATTGGTGGCCGACCGCACCACGGTGCTGCGCCAGAGCGAACTCCGCTACCGCGAGCTGGTGGAGTCCTCGCCTGAGCCATCCTACGTGGTGCAGCAGGGTGTGTTCGTGTATCTCAACCCCGCCGCGCTCCGGCTCTTCGGTGCCGAGTCCGCGGCAGCACTGGTGGGCACCAACACGACGCTTCGGGTCCACCCCGACGATCGCGAGATCGGCCTCGAACGGCAACGCATGCTCGCCGAGGGCAACCGCCACGTGCCGCTGATCGAGCTCAAGTTGCTGCGGCTCGACGGCGAGGTGCTCGACGTCGAGATCCAGGCGACGCGGATCGAGTACGATGGTGCGCCGGCGATTCAGGTCGCCGCGCGCGACATGACGGAGCGGCGGCAAGCGCAGCGGCAACTGCAGCGGACCGAGGCGAGGTACCAGCAACTCTTCGACCAGATGCTCAGCGGCGTGGCGGTGTTCGAGGTGTTGCGCGACGCGCAGGGAGTGCCGGTGGATCATCGGTTGCTCTATGCCAATCGCGCCTTCGAGGAACAGACCGGCCTGCGCATTGCCGATGAAATCGGGAAGACGAGCGAGACGCTCGGTTTCCAGTGGCCCGCCGACGTGTCGCGCCGGATCTACGCCGTGGCCATGACCGGGGAACCGATCCGCTACGAACGCTTCAACGAGCGCCTCCGGCGCCACTATGAGGTGCGCGCCTTCTCCCCCGAGCACGGGCAGGTGGCACTGTCGTTCAACGACATCACCGAGCAGCACCGTCTCGAGCAGCAGCTCCGTCAGGCCCAGAAGATGGAGTCGATCGGCCGGCTCGCGGGTGGCATGGCACACGACTTCAACAACAACCTCGGCGTGATCATCGGCGTGGCCGACCTGATGCTGGGGACCATTGATCCAGCGAGCCCGCTGCGCACCGACGTGCAGGACATCCACGACGCCGCGCGGCGATCGGCCGAGCTCACCCGGCACCTGCTCACCTTCGCGCGGCGGCAGTCGGTGGCGCCGGTGTCGCTGGACCTGAACAGCGTCGTGGCGAGCTCCACCCGCATGCTGCAGCGGCTCATCGGCGCCCACATCGCGCTGGTGTGGCACCCCGGCGACGAACTCTGGCCGGTGTTCATCGATCCGTCGCAGGTGGACCAGATCCTCGCCAACCTCAGCGTCAACGCGCGCGACGCCATCGGCGGCGGGGGCACCATCACGGTGTCCACGGCCAATTGCACCATCGACGAGGACGAGGCGACGCTGTACGCCGGTGCCGTGCCCGGCGACTATGTCCGCTTGTCGGTGCGGGACACGGGACACGGGATGACGCCCGAGGTCATGGCCCACCTCTTCGAGCCGTTCTTCACCACCAAGCGCGTCGGTGAGGGGACGGGACTCGGGCTCGCGACGGTCTATGGTGCCGTGCGTCAGAGCGGTGGCTTTCTGGCCGTGGACAGTGCCGTGGACCGCGGCACGACCTTCAGGCTCTACCTGCCGCGTCACCGCGGAGCGGCGACGTCGGAACCGGCCATCGTGGCGGCGGCGTCCGGCCGCGAGACGATTCTTGTCGTCGAGGACGAGCCGCACCTGCTGCGACTCATCGAACGCGCCCTGACCGGGAAGGGGTATCGGGTGCTGCCGGCCAACGGGCCCGGAGAGGCGCTCGCGCTCGCTGCGCTTCGTGCCGAGGAGATCGACCTCCTGCTGACCGACGTGGTGATGCCCGGCATGAGCGGGCGCGACCTGGCCGCCGATTTCGCAACGCGCTATCCGCGCATCCGCCAGCTCTTCATGTCGGGGTATCCCGGCGGCTCCACCAGCGGCGCGGAGGAGGCGGAACCGCTGGTCAATTTTCTTGCCAAGCCCTTCACCATCAGCCAGCTCGCGGTTGCCGTGCGCGAGGTGCTGGATCAGGCGTCCTGACCGCGCTGCTCAGCCGCGCACCCCGAGAGGACCTGGTGAGCACCATGACGGTGTTCAGCTCGGTGTGGTGGGTGGACTGGAGAGGCTGGCGATAATGCTGGCAAGACGGCGGGAGCGCGTGTCCTCCCGCTTTGCACCCTCGATCGCCTCGACATGCTCGCGCTGCTGCGTATAGCTGAGCGCCTGCCAACGCTCCCACGCAGACGGCTCGGCCTGCAGCGCCGCAACCAGGTCGTCTGGCGGGGTGACCACCCGCGGCGCGGTGTCGAGTTCGAGGCGCACCTCGACCGTCTCGCCGCCGCTGACTCCTGCCGCGGCGCGATGACTGCTGCGAAACGGCACGAAGGTGAGCCCGTTCATCACCGCGATCGTGCTGCGAAAGCTGTGGCCATTGACGGTCACGATGACGGGCGCGCGCACCTTGCCGAACACGGCCTTGGGGTCGAACGGAACGGGGATGGCCCCCATCGCGCCGTCCTGCTCGACGGTGACCGAGAAAGTTCGGGCGTTCTCGCGGCCGCTCCCGCTCACGGGAGGACAACGCCCTCGATCCGATCGATCATCCACGCCAGGCGCTTGGCATCGGAGGTGGTGATCCGGTAGCTCCGGGGACCGATCCGCTCGCCACCCCAGTCGGCCACGACCTTGTCGAGCCGCGGGGTCAGCGAGTCGGCGTAGCTGCTGCGGATGGCGAATTCGACCCGGTATGGCTTCTCGAGCGTGAACGGCTTGATCTGGCCCGCCTTGGTGCGTCGCACCGCTTCGGCAGCCCCCGCGGCGAGCATCTGCTTGACGCGCGTCGGCGAGAAGGTGATCGCCGCCGCGCCGCCGAGCGCCACCTTCACCCGGACAAAGACGACGCGGTCGCCGAGCATCTCGCGCACCTCCTGCTCGAGCTCGTCATCGCCGCTCACCAGCGACACCGGCACGCCCTGCTCGCCCGCCACGAGGGCGTTGATGCCGACCTCGTTGAGCGCCTTGCCGTTCACCGTGAAGGTGTTGAAGGCGTAGCTGTGCGACATCACGCCGCGCCGCGCGGGAGAGGCGTGCATCGCGAGCATCATCATGGTCTGGAAGGAGCTGTCGATGCCGGTGCTCATCACCATCGGCTTGGGATAGCCGCGGATGAGGATCGCCTCCTGGTCGAGTGACCACGGGAGGAGGTTGGCGAAGCGGTTGCCGCCGTGCCCCTCATTCACCACGAACGCGCGTGCCCCGGCGGAGCGGGCGCCCCCGATGGCGGCGTTCACTTCGTTGGTCAGCATCTCGCGGTAGTGCGACCAGTAGTCGGGACCAGTGCGGTCCTTGTAGGCGGGCCCCTCGTTGCCGGCAATCACCTCCTGGTTCTTCACCGCCGAGCCCATCCCCTCCATGTCCACCAGGAAGTAGACCCGGTAGCCCTGTTGCGCGGGGACCACCTTGTCCCAGCCGTTGAGGGGTTGCTGGGCGCCGGCGGGGAGGGCGGCGAGGAGCATGGCGAGCGCGACAAGCCGGTGGCTGGACCGCATGACAGACCTCATTGGAGATGGTGGGGATGGTCCCTGAAGGTACCGCGCGCAGCGCCCCGCCGCTCGTCCTAAGCGGTGCCCTAAGCGGGGGGAGGGAAGTTGGCGGTGTCTGATGGCCACGAGGGCCACCAGCGACCCGACTTTCTGCGTGAGGTGCCCCGCCATGTTCCGTCTTGACCCCATTCGCCGGGCGCTCGCGCTGTTGCTCGGCACCATCCTCCTCGCTGGCTGCGACGAGTCGCCCACCACCACGCCGCCGTTGGCGCCCCCGGTTGCCTCCATCCGGGTGACCCCCGGCGCGCCGACCCTGACCGTCGGCACCACCGTGCAACTGCAGGCGACCCCGCTCTCGATCACCGGGGAGGAGTTGCCGGACAGCGCGGTGAGCTGGATCTCCGGGCAGGCGACCGTGGCCACGGTCAGCGCCGAGGGCATCGTCACGGCGCATGGGCCCGGCGCGGTGGCGATCAAGGCCCAGAGTGGTGAGGCGCAACGAGTCGTGATCGTCATGGTGGTGGCCGTGCCAGCCGCGTCGGTCGAGCTGGACCGAGGCGACATGACGCTGATCGAAGGGCAGGGCACCGCGCTGCAGGCCACGGTGCGTGACGCGCTGGGTCGGCCGCTCGCGGATCGGGTGGTGGA
The DNA here is from genome assembly GCA_033764505.1 of Gemmatimonadales bacterium. Lineage (GTDB taxonomy): Bacteria > Gemmatimonadota > Gemmatimonadetes > Gemmatimonadales > GWC2-71-9 > Palsa-1233. The sequence continues at coordinate 117,665 of JANRIW010000001.1, read as the reverse complement.
GTGGATCAGCGACGATCCCACCGTCGCCACCATCTCCGCCGCCGGCGCGGTGACGGCCGTCGGTGAAGGAAGCGTCCTGATCCGGGCGCGGCATGAGGCGGTGGAGGCCACGCTGACCCTGCGCGTGACGCCGACCTTTGGCGGTGTGCTTCTCTTCGCGAGCGCCACGCCCGGCCTCTTCGGCGGGTTGCCGAGCATTCACCTGATCGATCCGCGCATCGGCAATGCGGCTCCCGTGTGGCAGGCCACCGGCACGTGGCATCCCGCCGTCTCGGCGGATGGCACCAAGCTCGCCTTTGCCTGCAACAGCGATGGTCCGGCCATTTGCACATCGAACATCGATGGTACCGGCCTGCGCATCCTGACCGGTAGCGACCGCGCCTACGAGGACGAGCCGACCTTGAGTCCCGACGGGAGCCGCATCGCCTTCCGCCGCTGGCCGCAGGGTGCCACCGCGGGTCAGTTCAACCCCACGGATATCTGGGTGATGGCGTTCGATGGCACCGAGCAGGTCAACCTCACCAACGATGCCGCGGTGCAGCATCGGCCGACGTGGTCACCGGTGCCGGTCGATGGGACGCCGCGCGTGGCCTTCACCCAGGAGAGCGTCGTGGACGGCTATGTCACGTCGCGGATCATGACGATGCGCACCGACGGCAGCGATCGGCGTCCTGCCACCTCGGCTGGATTGCATGTGGACCTGACGCCGGCATGGTCGCCTGACGGACGCGCGATCCTCTTTACCCGCAGCGGCGGGGACGCGGACGACGACCTCTACCTGGTCGATCTGGTGACGCGAGTCGAGCGGCCGTTCCTGGCGTTCTCGTTGAGCGGGTCGCAGCGCCAGGGTGTCTGGTCGCCGAACGGCCGGTACGTGCTCTTCAGTTCGAACCACGAACCGACGCCGGATGGGGGCTCGCGCGCCCAGTTCTACACGGTGCGGGCCGACGGGACCCGGCTCGTGCGTCGCACGGAGAGCAGTCTCGAGAAGGCCGATCCTGCCTGGGTGCGGCGTCCGTGAGCGATCTCCCCATGGCACGGGCGTCGGTGATGGCCGGCGCCATCGAGACCTCCTATCGGCGGGCAGGTCGGGGAGAGACGGTGGTCGTGCTCACCGGTGGGCGGGGATTCCCGTCCACCGGTGACGCCGCGTTGCAGCCGCTCGTGGCACGCGCTCGCGTGGTCGTGCCCGATCACACCACCATCACCGCGCTGGCCGCATGCTGGTCGGTCGAGGAGACCCCATTCGCGCAGTGGCTGGACGGCTTCCTCGAAGGGATCGGGGTGGAGGAAGTCTGCCTCGTGGCACCCGTCGAGCTGACGTACGAGTTGCAGCAGTTCGCGGCGACCCACCCGGGGGTCGTGACACGATGCGTCCTGCTGGGCGACCAGGGGAGCGAAATGGCGCGCTGGGGCGATGCAGTCCGGCTCCCGGCGACGGCGACGTGGGCGGTGATCGCCGGCGCGGTGCTCGGTGACCGCGCCGAGAGTCTGCCGGGTTGACAGTCACGGCGCGGCAACCAGAATATGTCGCATCGTGACGCCAGCCCCGTTGCTTCCGGCCACCATCCTCCCCGTCCCCCTCACGGCATTCATCGGCCGCGAGGGGGAGACGAACGCCGTGCGCCAGCTGGTGACCGAGGCACGATTGGTCACGCTCACCGGAGCCGGCGGGAGCGGCAAGACCCGACTCGCCCTGGAGATTGCGCGGGCCACGCGCGAGCAGAACGCGCTGGCGGTGGCCTGGGTCGAACTCGCGGCACTCGAAGAAGGGCCTGCCCTTTCCGCGCACGTGGCGATGGCGCTCGGAGCGCGCACCGAAGGAGGCGGCACCACCGAACAGGCGCTCACCGCCGTGCTGCAGGATCGCCCGCTCTTGCTGGTGCTCGACAACTGTGAGCATCTGGTCGAGGCGTGCGCCACGCTGGTGGAGCGACTGCTCCACGCCGCTCCACAACTCCGGGTGCTCGCCACCAGTCGAGAGGCGCTCGGCGTGGCGGGCGAGCGCTCGTGGCTGGTGCCGGCGTTGTCCCTGCCTGCGAATGACCGCGACCTCGCGCCGGTGACGGCGATGGCGACCGGAGCCATCCGCCTCTTCGTGGAGCGCGCACAGGATGTGCTGCCCGGCTTCACGCTGACCGAGGCGAATCTCCCGGCGGTGGCCCAGATCTGTCGTCGCCTCGACGGCCTGCCCCTCGCGCTCGAATTGGCCGCTGCCCGGATCGCGGTGCTCACGCCGATGCAGCTCGCGACGCGCCTCGATGATCGCTTCGCGCTGCTCACCAAGGGCTCGCGCTCTGCCCTCCCTCGACATCGCACGCTGCGAGCGGCGGTGGATTGGAGCTACGATCTCCTCACCGAGCCGGAGCGGCTGCTCCTCGAGCGACTCTCGATCTTTGCCGGTGGATTCACGCTCGACGCCGCGGAGTCGATCTGTGCCGACGACGGCATCGCCCACGCCACCGTGCTCGAGTTGCTGGCCGCGTTGACGACGCGTTCGCTGGTGGCGATGCAGGAGGACGAGGGCGCCGCCCGCTACACGCTGCTCGAGACCATTCGCGAGTATGCCGCGGAGCGGCGTCGCGAGCGTGGGGCGACCGACTCGCTCGCCATGCGACACGCCCGTCACTATCTCGCATTGGCGCAGGACGCCGAGCCAGAATTGGTGCTGGGTCGCGAGCATCGCCTGCGCCAGATGGATGTCGAGCACGAAAACATCCGCGTGGCGCTCGCCTGGAGCGCGAGTGCCGGGCATGGCAGCGAGGTCGGCCTGCCGCTCGCGTGGGCCCTGCTCTGGTACTGGTTTCACCGACAGCTCTGGCGCGAAGGCTTCGCCCACTTCGACGCGGCACTCGCGTCGGCGGATGCACCGGCCGCCCCCCTGCGTGCCGCTGCGCTGCACGGCATGGGATTGTTCGGCCTCTATGCCGGCGACCCGGCGAGCGGTGCCCGACTCGAGGAGGCTGATCGGCTCTGGCAGCAGTGCGACATTCCGCGCTGGCGCGCGTTCACCCTCCTGGTGCGCACCGTGGAGGCGAGTCTTCGTCGCGACGCCGAGGCCGCCAGCGCCTTCGCGGAATCGGCCGTGGCCGTGGCACGCACGACCGGCGAGCCCTGGGTCATCGCGCTGACGCAGGCCCACGCGCTCGTTCCGTGCCGGCTCTGGGCGCGGCAATGGGCCGAGGCCGATGCGCTGCTGGGCGAGGCGGAGCGGGTCTATCGCGAGCTCGCCTACACGATCGGCGTGGCGTATGTGCTCGATGCCCGGGCCTTCACGGCGTTGCAGGTGGGTGAGCCCGATCGTGCCGTGCGCCTGGCGCAGGCATCGCTGCGCGCGGAGCCCACCGGACAGAACCGTTGGCTGGCGGGACGCAGCCTGCGCACCCTCGGCGCCGTGCTCACGGCACGCGGAGCACTGACGGAGGCCGCCATCTTCTTCGGTGCCGCCGAGGCGATGTATCAGGCCATCGGTGCCGGCGCACTCACCGAGGAACGCCAGGCGGTGAACCTCCTCCCCGAGGAATTGCAGCGCGCCCTCGGTGCCGAGGCGTTTGCCGCGGCCTGGGCGTTGGGGCAGGCCATGTCGTTTCGGGACGCCGTCGCGCGCGCGCTCACGGTCGATTCCGGCGCCGAGGCGGCGATCGAGTCGGCCCCTGCGCAGTCGCCATCGGTGGCGGCCACGAGCGCTGCCGTGCCGCTCGAGGTTCGTGCACTCGGCCGCCTCGACGTGCTGCGGGACGGCGTGGTGTTGCCGCCCGACGCGTGGCCGTACGCCAAGCCGCGCGAACTTCTGTTGTACCTGCTGGTGCACCCCGAGGGGCGCACGCGCGAGCAGATCGGTCTCGCGTTCTGGCCGGAGATCTCGGCGGCGCAGGTCAAGAACAATTTCCACGTGACGCTGCATCACCTGCGGAAGGCACTCGGTGGCAGCGATTGGATTGTGTTCGACCGGGGTCGCTATCGCGTGGCCTTCGAGGCGGGCGTGCATTTCGATGCGGCGGCCTTCGAGGCGCGCGTGGTGGAGTCGTTGCGCACGCTGCGAGCTCGACCGACCGACGCATCGGCCGCCACGGCCCTGGCTGAGGCACTTGAGGGCTACCGCGGGCACCTGCTCGATGAGGAGAGCATGGGGGACTGGCACCTCGAGTGGCGCGACCGGCTGGCTCGGCTGCATGAAGACGCGCTCCTTGCCCTCGGCGCGAGCCATGCCCGCGAGGGCCGCCACGCCGAAGCGGCCGAGGCATATCGCCGCCTCGCGACCTTGGACCCCCTCCATGAGGAGGCGGTGCACGCGCTGATGTTGGCGTTGGCGCGCGACAACCGCCGGAGCGAGGCACTCCGAGCCTTCGAGCGACTCGCCCAGGAGTTGCGGCGCGAGATGGACGCCGAGCCGTCGGCGGAACTGCTCGCGCTCGCCACCGAGTTGCGCACGGGCGCGCCGGTTTAATCGAGGCCCTAAGCGGGGTGCGGCATTGTGTGGGCGAGACATTCACCACACCCGTGAGGATACCGATGTTGCGTCGCCTGCTCGTCACCCCGTTGTTGCTCTCCCTCCTGACCGCCTGTGCCACCACCGGTGCCACCTATCGCAGCGGGGTGGGAGACCGCCTGCTGGCGCATCCACCCTGGTACGCGGGGGCCGGCACGACCATGCTGGCCGCCGTCGATGCGCGCCTCGGCGTGCACGCGATCGCGTTTCAACGACGCGACGGCTCGGGAGCGCTGTTCGACCCGAGCAGTGCGCCCGGCTCGCCGCTCGCGGCCTTGCTGGTCGAGATGAACGCCTATCTCGACTCGCTCACCCTCGGCAACGGCGCGCCCCTGGTCCGACTCGTCGGGGAGCGTGCCGGCGTGGCGCCAGACGTCCGCTTCGGCTGCCTCACCGAAGGGAATCTTCCGGGCGAAGACTGCGTCGCCCGGGGCGACAGCGCCCTGGGGCGAGGCGACCAGCAGCGGATGCAGCTCAGCGTCGGCCGCCCGTCGGCGGAGTGGATTGCGTCGGCGAGCCGTGCGATGGATTCCGGTGCGGTGGGCCACGCGCTGGTGATCACCCTCAAGGTCGGCGACTACCTCATCCGACAGACCGGCCTGACCGGGAAGAAGTCGGTCGAGCTCGGAACCGATCACACCGTGGCGCTCCCCTGGCTCACGTCGCTCGAGACGCCGGTGCAGGTGCTGCAGTTGACTGGTGCGCTCATGGACCAGGCCGGACGCGCTGTGCGCATCGGGGCCGAGGGGGTGGTGGCGCGGCGCACGCGGTTGCTGGTCAGCGCGATGGGCGCCCAGGAGGTGCTCTCCGACGACGACGTCGCGGCCGTGCGCGCGGCGCGACGCAGCGACCTGCCCGGCGAACCCCTCGCCTGGCGGGTGGCCCTGCGGCAGCTGGTCGCGGGTCTGACGCAGTAGCGCCGGAGCGCCTCAGCCGAACGCCAGATGTGGCAGGAAGACCGCCACGGCGAAGCGGATCGCTCGGCCCACGAAGCCGAGCACGACAAAGCGCGGCAGCGGGAAGTGAAGCATCCCCGCCGCAATGCTGACGATGTAGAACGGGGGGAGCCCGGCGGCGGCGCTGACGAACACCAGCCCGCTGCCGAGCGTCCCCTTTTCGCGGTACTTCGCGGTGGCGGTCGCGATGCGGTCGGCCATCCGCTTCCCCGGGAGGAGCAGGAGCCCTCGACCCGCCAGGTACATCCCCACCTTGCCGACCATCTGCCCGCTGGCCGCCGCCACCACCAGCGGCCAGTGCAACTCCGGGGGGACGATCAGCGTGGCCGCGACCAGGTAGGCCTCGGCGTGCAGCACCGGAATCAGGGCGCTGCCCACGCAAAAGACAAAGGTCCCCAACACCACGAGAAGATCATCCATCGGTCGCCAGGTGCCTCACGCTGGAATCCCCCGAAATTTAGTCGGAATCCCGGCTTTCGTCTGATTGACCATGTTCGAATCTTGCCATAACCTTGGGATGCGGATGGACGCAGGAATGTTGTCAGGCCTCACTTCCCCGCACCTGAGAGTTCCATGGACTCCTCATCGATAGCCCGCCTCCGCACGCTCGCCCTGGTCGGTCAGGCGGGCAGCGGCAAGACCACGATCGCCGAGGCGCTGTTGGCACGCGCCGGAGCGGTCCCCAACGCCGGCGTCGTCGAACGCGGCACCACCGTCTGCGATTACCTCCCCCTCGAAAAGACGCTGCACCACTCGCTCCAGATGGCCGTCGCCTCGTTCGATGCGCAGGGGCGCCGCATTCACCTGCTCGATACACCGGGCAACCCGGAATTTCTCGGACACGCACTGCCCGCCCTCACGGCGGTCGAGACGGCGGCCATCGTGATCAACGCGCGCAACGGCATCGAGCCGATGACGGTGCGGATGATGGAGTGGGCCGGCCGCCGCGGCCTCGATCGGTTGCTGGTCGTGAACCAGATGGACGCGGCGCCGGAGCAACTGGCGCCGCTGCTTGCCAACATCCAGGAGACCTTCGGCAAGGAGTGCCTGCCGATCAACCTGCCGGCGCGAAACGCCACGGCGGTGTCGGATTGCTTCTTTGCCCCGGGGGGCGAATCGGACATCTCCTCGGTGGAGCGCGCCCATCGCGAGTTGGTCGATCAGGTGGTGGAGGTGGACGAGGCGCTCACGGCCCTCTACCTCGAACAGGGCGAGGTGTCGCCGGAACAACTCCACGAGCCCCTCGAGCGAGCAATGCGCGAGGGGCATCTGATTCCCGTCGTCTTCACCTCGGCCAAGACCGGCGCGGGGATCGCCGAGTTGCTCGACGTGATCGCCAAGCTGCTGCCCGACCCGACCGAGGGGAATCCGCCGCGGTATGTCAGCACCGTCGGCGGCGAGGCGGCCGAGTTGACGCTCGCGCCCGATCCGGCACGGCACGTGATCGCGCAGGTGTTCAAGCTCGAGACCGATCCATTCCTCGGTCGCATCGCGGTGATGCGCGTGCACCAGGGGCGGATGACGCCCAACATGCAGCTCTACGCGGGAGACTCGAAGAAGCCCTTCAAGCCCGGGCATCTCTGGTTGTTGCGCGGCAAGCAGCAGATTGCCGTGGACGAGGCGTTGCCGGGCGACATCTGCGCCGTGTCCAAGATCGAAGACCTCCAGCTTGGGCAGGTGGTGCACGATGCCCCCGACGACGCCCACATTCACGCGCCGCCGCTCGACCTGCCACCTTCGGTGTTTGGACTGACACTGCTTCCCAGGACGCGCGGTGACGAGCAACGCCTCGCCGATGTGCTGCATCGCTTCATCGCCGAGGACCCCTGCTTCCATCTCGAGCGCAATCCGCGCGACAACGAGACGGTGATCCGCGGACTCGGCGAGGTGCACCTCAAGACCCTGCTCGATCGGATGCAGAGCGAGTACAAGCTCGGTGTCGAGACCCGGCCACCCAGCATCCCCTATCGCGAGACGATCGCGGCACGCGCGGAGGGCCACTGCCGCCACAAGAAGCAGACCGGCGGGGCGGGGCAGTTCGGCGAGGTCTTCCTGCGCGTGGAGCCGCTGGCGCGCGGCGCCGGTTTCGAATTCGCCTCCGAGGTGAAGGGCGGCACCATCCCGACGATGTACATCCCGGCCGTCGAGAAGGGCGTGCGCTCGGTGCTGGAGCGCGGGATGCTCGCGGGATATCCGATGCAGGACCTTCGGGTCGTGGTCACCGATGGCAAGAGCCACGCGGTGGACTCGAAGGAGACCGCCTTCGTCTCGGCCGGTCGGAAGGCATTCCTCGATGCGCTCGCCAAGGCACGTCCACTGGTGCTCGAGCCGATCGTGATCGTGGAGGTGGTGGTGCCGGTGGCGCAGATCGGCGACCTCACCGGCGAGTTGAGCGCGCGGCGCGCGCATATCCGCGGCACCGACCTGCCGCGTGCCGGCGTCGGTCGCGTCTCGGCGGCGGTGCCGCTCTCGGAGCTGGAGGGATTCCCGGCACGCCTCAAGTCACTGACGGCGGGAGAGGGATCGTACACGCTGGAGTTCAGCCACTACGACCCGGCGCCGGCCACGCTGCAGCAGCGATTGGTGGCCGCGCACACGCCGAAGGCCGAGGAGGATTAGTCGCCGAGGCGATGGCGCTCGGCGGTGCCGGTGACGGTCACGTCACCGACGGTCGCGTAGATCTGGCCGTCGGTGACCGAGAGACTCAGGGCGATGCGCCGGTCGAGCAGCTCGACCAGGCCATCAATCAGCTCGCGGTCAAAGGCGTAGATCTCCAGCGCCTCGGCACGATGGATCCGCTCACCCTCGAGCTGCCGCAAGAGGGTGCGCGGTTCCTTGTGGGTGTAGACCGCCACGCGCGGCGCGGCCTTGCTCGCCTTGTGGAGGCGCGCGGCATCGGGCGATCCGATCTCGATCCAGGCGAGGATGGTGCCGGTGAGGTCGCGCACGGCGATCGGCGGATCGTCCGGTTCGGAGATGCCGCGGCCGAAGGCAATCCCTTCCGTGTACTCCAGGCAGTAGGCGAGGACGCGGGCCACCAGATACTCCGGGGACTCGGACGGGTGACAGGCCACCCTGAGCGCCAGTTCCTCGTAGACGCCACGATCCACGTCGGCGAGCGAGATGTCGAGATTGTAGATCGTTGCGGTCAGGGCCACGGGCTGCTCCGGGGGCGATCGGGTGACGGCTAGCGCGTCCCCGAACCACCAAGGGTCGCATTCCCGATCGTGATCGGCGATGGATAGGTCATCGGTCCGATCGGCGTGTCGATGGTCGGGGTCGCGCGAAGGGTAACCCGGGTCGGGTCGGCGCGAAGCCCCGCGACGCCTGCCGCGAGGTTGAACAGGCTCTCGGCGGGCCCATCGAAGAACTCGCGCAGGTTCACGCGCATCCGGAGTGGGATCGTCACCGTCTGTCCCGCCGGCAATGTCACGCTCGAGTCGAGCGTGCCCGAGATCGTGGCGGTGTTGTCGAGCAGGAGGGTCCATGCGAGGCGTGCCATCGTGGCGGTCGTCCGATTCTCGGCAGGGTTGCGCGCTTCGACGTTGAGGTCGAACTCCAGTGGCACGTCGGATCGGGCAAACGCCACCGTGATCCTGCCGACATCCGCCACGCTGAGGTCCCGGTAGTTCGCGAAGCGACTGAGCGGTACGCCGGCCAAACGGCCATTGAGCACCTTGCCCAGCCCGAACGCCACGCGGCTGAGTGCCGCGATCTGTTGCAGCGTGGCGCACCCCACCAGCAGGAGCGCCAGCGAGGCGACCACGGCGCGACGCGTCACGATCCCACGCGACGATACACCGTCTCCACGGCCTTGGTCGGCTCACCACCCGGCTCCACGTTGTAGGCCGTGATGGTGAGGTGATCGGCGTCCACGAGCTCGTAGACCGTCCGCCATCCCCACGGCGGCGTGGTGGCGGAGGTGTCGTAGAGGCCATCGACCGTGAAGCCGTTGGAGGATGCCTCCCCGGTGGATACCAGCATCGTGGCGCTCATGTGAAACGAGTCGCGCCAGACCACCTGGTAGCGCCCGGTGACCCCGTTGAACGAGAACGTCTCCTCGCCCGCGCGCTGCTTCCCCATCATGCTGCCGGTGTAGTGATGCCGGAAGAAGCGATCGCCAGGGAGCGCCTCGATGGTGCCGGCCACGGCCGATTCGTCCACGGGCGGACCGGGCTCAAACCAGGTGCGGCAGGTCCCTTCCCAGGAACCGATCATGGACGCCAGGATCTTGGTCGGCATACGGGTGCATCTCCGTGAGCGATCTGGTGAATGGAATCGAGGCCGGCGGGATTTCGTTGGCAGCGTGGTGGCGGATCATCCCGCACCGCTCCATACTCGTGTACGTCCCCCGAAGGAGTCCGCCATGAGGCTGCAGGAAGTATCGCTCGACGATTCGCCGTTGGGCAAAGGACGGATTCGGCTCACGGGAAAGTACTGCTTCGGTACCGGGGGCCGCGAGCGGGATCAGCTCTGGTTTGACGTGCCGCCCCACCTGGCCGACGCGCTCAGCACGTCGGGGAACCCCTGGCTGGCCTGCCTCCTCCCCATGGCGGTGAGCCTGAACGAACCGCTCGAGCTCTGCCGCCCGATCGATGCCGGCCTGCATGAAGGCGCAGTGGCCCTGATGCAGACGTGGTCCGGCTGCTATCCCGCCGCATCCTATCGCCGGGTGCCCATCGTGGCCGACATCCTGCCCCCTTCGCCGCCCTTCCCCGGTGGCAAGACGGTGCAATTCTTCACTGGCGGCATCGACTCCTTCTTCACCCTCCTGCGCCATGCGCCGGAGGGTGATGCGATCGATCGAAGGCACATTGATGAATTGCTGACGATCTGGGGCCTCGACATTCCGCTGGAGGCCCCGGAGGCGTTCACGCGCGTCGCGGCGCGGATCGCCTCGGTCGCCGAGTCCGCCGGGCTGTCGTCCGCCGTCATGGCCACCAATCTCCGCGAGTCCTCGTGGCGCGTGACGCATTGGGGCAACATCGGACAGGGGCCGGGGCTGGCCGGCATGGCGCTGGCGCTGGAACGACGGTACCGTCACGCCCTGCTCCCGGCGAGCGTGACCTACTCGGTGTACCTGCCCTACGGGACGCACCCGCTCTTCGATCCCCTCCTCTCCACGAGCGGGATGCGCTTCGAGGATGACGGGGCCCAGTGGACGCGTCGCGAAAAGCTGGCGCAGATCATGTCGTCGGATGTCGCCATGACGCAGCTCCGCGTCTGCTGGGAAGGCCGCTCCGACGCCAACTGCGGGCGCTGCGAGAAGTGCCTCCGGACCATCGCGATGCTGGAGATGCTCGGCGCACGCGAGCGGGCCGCCACCTTTCCGCCCGATGCGTGGAGCCTGCGCGCCCTGGGCGAGCTGCGCCTGCGCAACGACACGGCCTGCCGGTCGATGGCCGACCTCGCCCGTCAGGCCGCAGCGGCCGGACATCCCGCGATTGCCGCCGCTGCCCGCAAGGCGGTCAGCCGCTATCAGCGCCGCCGATCGATCGGTCGCCTGCTGCGACGCCTTCGGCGGTCACCCTGATGGCGTGATGTCGGCGATGGCGGGCACCGTGGTGCGTCGCGCCACGATCGCCGCGATGCTCAGGTCGCCGGTGACGTTCGCGACGGTCTTGAACAGGTCGGGGATGGTGTCCACGACGTTGGTCAGGACGATCCCCTCCAGCGGAATGCCCAGCGCCAGGTAGATCGGCGTGGTGGTCCAGACGGCGCCACTCGGCAGCCCCGGCGTGGCGAAGCTCTGGAGTGAGAGCGCGATCACCGCGACGACCACGGCACCGGGCGCGGGATCGATGCCGTAGACGTGGAGCAGGAAGAGCAGTTGGAAGTTCGCCGAAATCCCCATGTTGAGCTTGAACGAGGCCACGGCCAGGGGCAGCGTCACCTCGGCGGCACGGGGCGGGAGCGCGAGCGGCCCCCGCGCCGTGTCGAGCATGATGGGGAGACACGCCACCGAGGATCGGGTCGAAAAGGCCAGCAATTGGGCCGGCCAGAGCGCGGTGGCGAGCCGACGGAGCGGGATTTTCGCCAGCCAGGCAGTCACCGGGTAGAGGCCGAGCGTGGCGAACACCAGCAGCGCGGAGAGGAGCGCCACATAGTGGACCAATCCGCGCAGCGATTCGCTGCCGGATTGGACCGTCGCCGTATAGGTCAGGGCGAAGACCGCCACCGGTAGCGCGCGCAGCAACAACGTCGACAGCGCGAAGCACCACGCGCTGACGGCGTCGGCCAGGGCCAAGAGCGGCTCGCGCTGTGCAACCGGCAGGAATCGCAGGGCGACGGCGAACAGCAGCGTCCCGACCAGAGCCGCGAACAGGTCGCCATCGGCGGCTGCCCGGATCAGGTTGGTCGGCACCAGGTGACTGAGCCAATCCTGGAGGGTTGGCGCCGATCCCTGCGCTGTGCCACGGGCCGCTTCAAGCAGCTCCGTCGGCGCCGTCCCGAGCATGGTCCCGGCGGGAACGGTCGAGAGGAGCAGCGGGGTCACGGCGACGGTCGCGAGCGCGGCCACCGCCAACATCCCCACGAACCAGCCAACCGACACGGAGCCGACGCGGCCGGCCGCCCCGCCTCCGGCCCTCCCGATCGCCACGGTCAGCACCGCGATCGTCATCGGGATCACCACCATCTGCATGGCGGAGAGCCAGAGGGTCCCGAGGGACCCGAACAGGGCGAGTGCCGTTCGTCCGAACGAATCGTTGGACCTGCCGACGGTCAGGCCAAGGACCACGCCGAGGCCGATGGCAAGCAGCGGCGCCAGCGTGGCGATACGTCGCGTTGGAATCAGCGCTTCCTCGCCTTCGGTTCGACAATCACCTCAAGCGGAATCTGCCATCCGGCGCCATCGCTGGCCACGTCGATGCGCCATGTCCCCGGCACGGTGGGCGTCCACTCGAAGTCGGCGGTCTCCCCCGGCCCCATGAGAACATGCGCGAGGCGCCGTGTGGCGAGGGCTGCGGGAAGGTCGGCCCCGTCCTTGGCCACGGCCCGCCAGCGCGCCGTCGTCGAATCGTTGCGGAGCGTGAAGTGGATCCCCCAGTCGGGATGGATGCTCACGAAGCGCAGCCGATGCGTCTCCCCCACGGTCAGGCGCAACGGTTCGGGGGAGCGCCGGCCATTCACCAGCGCGTACGGCGACTCGAACTTGTGCTCGATCGGCGGCCCGCCACCGCCGGTCACGATCAGGTGATCGCGCGTCGGGTCACGCTTCTTGTCGGTGACGAGGATGGCGCCATACATCCCTGAGTTGATCTGGTGCCGGTCGTTGAAGTGCGAGTGATACGGAAAGGTCCCGGCGCGGGGCGGCACGAATTCCGCCACGAACGAATCGCCCGGGGCGATCTGCGAGTAGACCTTGGTGCCGAGGCCGCTCCAGTTCGGCACGCCGTCGGGATAGCTCTCGATCTCGAGGCCGTGCCAGTGCACGCTGGTCGGTTCGGCGAGTCGATTCACCAACACGATCCGCACCGGCTTGCCGCGCTCGAGTTCGAGCACCGGGCCCGGCAGTGACACCGTGTTGGCCTTCGGGATCGAGTCGCCGCGCTGCTCGACGAAGCCGATGGCCGGCACCGCGCCCGGAAGTCGCGCCGGCTGACTCTGCACCAGCAGCTTGATGGTCCGCGCCCCGACCATGCTCGGCTCGGCATGTCCGGGCTTCGGCGTGACCTGCAGCGCCACGACGAGTCCGCGCATCGCGTGGGTTGACACATCGTGCCCCGCGCCATGCGCGACCATCGCGCTCGAGTCGCGCGGTGAGCCGGCGAGCGACGCGGTCTCGTCCACGTGGAAGGCAAAGTGACAGTGAAAGATCCAGTTGCCCGGCGTGGACGGGAGGAAGGAGAAGACCGTGGAGGCACCGGCGTCGAGGAAGTCCGTGTTCGAGAGCAACTGACGCCTGGGTGGGATCGCCGTGCCACCCATCATCTCCGTGCGATAATAGAAACCGTGCAGGTGCATCGGGTGCTCGAACGACATGGTGTTGATGACGCGAAAGCGCACCGAATCACCTTGCGGCAGGATCAGGCGCTCCGTGTGGGGAAAGCCCTTCCCGTTGATGGCCATCGCGCTTTCAAAGGTCTGGCGCCGGTCGGGGTAGGGAAAGAACCACTCGGTCATCATTAAGACGTGGTCCTTGGTCGAGGCGCCCGGCGCATCCACCACGATGGCACCGTTGAGCTGGGAGTCGAGCCAGTTGCGGTCGACTGCGGTGGTTCCCAGGAAGGCACCCCAATAAAAGAAGGTGCCTGCCGTGCCAAGCCGGAAGCGCACTTCGCGCGTGGAGCCTGCCGCGAGGTGCACGGTGTCCGTCGCCGGGTCCGTTCCGGCGCGAAGCCCACCAATCACCAGCGCCGAATCGCTGCGATTGCGCAACGTGAGCTGGACCATCGTGCCCTGGCGCACCCGGATCATCGGACCGGGGACGAGCGGGGCCTTCCCGGGTTCGCCGAACGCCAGGATGGGCACGGCGGGCCCCTCATCGTCTTCGGGGCGCCACGCCGCGGCCGTCACATCGAGGGCCAGACGGAGCGTCGTGCCGGTCAGCTGCCCGGCCCCGAGGCGGTTCTGGTTGGCCCCCGCGAGTACTGCCCCTGGAGCAGGCTTCGGCAGTGGGACGCGAGGCAGCGGCGCGACGAGTTGCGCGTGCAGGACGAAGCCGAAAAGCGCGGCGGTGGCGAGGATCATGGGTGCACCCGGGAGGATGAGAAGGCTTCAGTACAACGGTGCGGTCATTCGGCCGATCCATGCCAGCGCGTTGATCACCACACGTCCGGCAGCAGTCGGAGTGAGCAGGAAGGCCGCCGTTTCCAGTCCGACCGAGAAAGGCAGCCCGTAGCGATAGACCCGGTGGATACCTCGGCCGCGCTTCCAATCCACGGCCATGGCCGCCAGCACGAAGAGGTTGGGTGCCAGGATGCCGACGGCGACCACGCTCGTCAACGAGGCGGAGCCCATGTACTGCGAGGCAATCCGGAAACCGGCCGCGCCGAGTCCTCCGGTGCTGGCGAGCAACATGTAGCGCCGGTGGCGATCTCGGTTGGCACGGGCGCGCACGCCCAGCGTGTAGAAGAGCGTGAAGAGCACCAATGTCGAGAACACCGCCGGTCCCATCGCCTGCCAGAATGCCGGTCCGTCGGGCTGCAGGGATGCCTCCATCTGCGTGCCGATCACCACCAGACCCGTGCCGACCATCGCCACGGCGAGCGCCACGCTGCCCGTCCCGAGCAGTCGGTGCCATGCCACGCGCTTGAACTTGATCAGGCCCGACTGCAGCGGGAACAGCAGATACCAGAGAAAGAAGGTCCAGCCATGGAGGTGTACCGTCGGCGAGGCCGCGGGATACTCGCCGGCGAGCATCGGGCCGAAGTAGGTCAACGAGAAGCCGTAATAGGCCGTCGCCGTGACGGCGAGGCTGAGCCACAGGTAGGAGGACTGACGTCGCGAGGACTCGGTCATCAACACACTAGGTTCTGGGGGGAATGCGACGAAGCTACCGGTCGCATCGAAGTCGCGCAATCAGAAGCGGTTGCGCCGATCCGACCGGGCGAGCCTGGGGGGAGAGATCCGATTGCGAACTGGGGCCGTACCCCTGACACGTGCCGCTGCACGCACACTCAAACCAGGAGTTCCCCAGGATGGTCACTACTTCACGGTCCGCTCGCGTCGGCCTCGCCGCGGTCCTCGCCATTGCCGCCGCGACCGGCGCATGGCAACTGGCCGAAGCGTCCGATCACCAGGACACCGCCGATGTCGAGCTCAATCCCACGCAGGACATGACTGACTTCTACGCCTTCCCGACCACCAATGGTCGGATCGCGCTGGTCCTCAACTCGCACCCGTTCATCTCGCCGTCCCGCGCGGCCTCGGGGTCGTTCGATCCCAACCTGCTCTACCAGATCAAGGTGGACAACACCGGCGACGCACTCGAGGATCTGGTCTTCCAGATCACCTTCACCGGCAGCGGCGCGTCGCAGCAGGTGCAGGTGCGTGGCCCGCTGATGCCGACCGTGCGCGGGGCGATGCAGAACGTTGTCTCGCCGACCGCGCCGAGCGTCTCGGGAGCCATCAACACCGTGCTCGGCTCGGCTTCCGGCGTGCAGGTCTTCGCCGGCGTGCGCGACGATCCGTTCTTCATCGACCTCGAGCAGTTCTTCCGCATTCTCCCCGATCGTCGCCCCGGCACCGGACCGCTCTCGACGCCGACGACCGCCACCGCCACGTCGTTCCGTCCCGTCGGCGAGGCGGTCAACGTGCTGCTCGGCTCCAACGTCGCCTCGCTGGTGATCGAGTTGCCGACGTCGCAGCTCACCGCCGGTGGCAACGCCAAGATCGGTCTCTGGGGCACGATCTCCCGATGAACGCCCTTCTCTTTTTCGCGAGGTCCACGACCATGTCACGCTTTCGTTCCACCCCCCTCATGCTGACCGCCGTGCTCTTCGGTGCTGCCTGCAGCGGGGACAACACCACCATGCCGATCGGCAACGACGGTGCCCGCATGTACAACCAGGTGCAGCGGCTGGGCAATCCGCTGGTGAGCGAAGTCTTCCTCGCCAAGCGCAGCCACGCGCTGCACGGCAGCACCGGACCAGCCGCCGACCAGGCCACCATCCAGGCCGAGTTCATCAACTTCATCGCGACGGTGGCGGGCCGGAATGCCACGGTCCAGAACACGCTGGCGGCGGTGCTGCTGCCGGACATGTTGATCGTGCAGACCGACAAGGCGCCGGGCACCGCGGGCTGGCTTAGCTGGGCGTTGGCCGATGGGTATGGCGGGCGCAAGTTGGCGGACGACGTCGTGGACGCTGGGCTGATGGCGATCTTCGGTCCCCTGCTTGACGGGAGCAACGTCTCGCCGGGCCTCTCGACGGACAACGTCGGCAACGACTCCAACTTCCTGACCGTCTTCCCCTACGTGGCGGCGGCCAACTGATGGGGCGGGCGCGCCTGACCACCGTGACGGTGGCGATCGCCCTGCTGGTCGGGGCCACCGCAGTCGCCACGCGTGGGCAGGCGCGGCCTGCGCCGACGGCCACGTGGGATGTGGCCGCGGAACGCGCTGAACGCGATGCCGACATCGCGTGGTATACCATGCGTGCCGAGCGCGACCCGAGCGGCGCGTTCGACCGGCTCCGACTTGCCGGCCTGTACCTGCAGCGCGCGCGGGAGCGCGGCAGTCCCGGCGACCTCCTCAATGCCGAACGGGAGGCGCGCACGTCACTCGCCAATCGGCGGGCCCACAATGGGGAAGCGTTCCGGGCGCTCGCCCTGGCCCTGATCGGTCAGCATCGCTTTGTCGAAGCGGCCGAGGCGGCGGATTCGCTCCTCGCTGCCGACCCCGCGTCTGCCGGGGCGCGTTCGCTCCGCGCCGAAATTGCCCTTGAGCAGGGCGACTACGCGCGGGCGGATTCGCTCTTTGCACCACTCGATCGACCTGGGCACGACCCCGCCGTGACCTCGCGCGTTGCGCGCTGGGCGTCGCTTAATGGTCGCGCCGACCATGCGCGTCGGTTGTTGCAGCAGGCGCGCGATGATGCACGCCGCACGGCCTTCACCCCGGCCGAGCAGGTGGCCTGGTATGACCTCCGCCTCGGCGAACTGGCTCTGGCTGCGGGTCGGTTTCGCGAGGCAGCCCGCTCACTTGAGGCAGCGGCGGAGGTGGTCCCCGACGACCCGCGCATCCTGCTCGCGCAGGCACGGCTGGCACTGGCCCGCGGTGATGAGCGGCAGGCGCTAGCACGTGCCGAGGAGGCGATGCGGCATGGCGAGGATCCGATCGCATTCGCCACCGCGGCTGAGGCGCTCGATCGACTGGGACGCACCGAGGAGTCGGCGCGGATGTTCCGGGCCTTCGAGGCGACCATCGCGGCGGCCCCGAGGGAGGCGTGGCACCGCCCGTGGCGGATTGCCCTCCTTGATCGGGGAACCCGGGTGCCCGAGGTCCTCGCGCAGGCAGAGGCCGAACTGCGGCTTCGCCAGGATGTCCACGGTTACGACGTCCACGCCTGGGCCCTCCACAAGGCGGGGCGCACCGCGGAGGCGCGCCGCGCGATGCAGCAAGCCCTGCGACTCGGAACCGAAGATCGCCTCCTCGATGCGCACGCCAAGGCGATCGGGGTGTCGCGATGATCGGCGACTTCATCGTGGTGGGCTTCCGCCACCTGGTCTCGCTCGAGGCCCTCGATCACCTGCTCTTCCTCGCGGCGCTGGCTGCCAGCTACCGCCTTCGTGATTGGCGGCACGGTCTCGCCGTGGTCAGCGCGTTCACCGTCGGGCACAGCATCACGCTCGCCTTGGTGGCCATGGCAATTGTCTCGGTCCCGTCGGCCGTCGTGGAATTCCTGATTCCGTGCACCATTGTCGTCGCCGCACTGGAGAACCTGATGCATCGGGGCGAGCGTCCGCGAGGATGGCAACGACCGGCGTTGGCCGGGCTCTTCGGCCTGGTGCACGGTGCGGGCTTCGCCGGGACGCTCGGTCAGCTCTTCGATGGCGGGATCGCGTTGCCACTGCTTGGCTTCAACATCGGGATCGAGCTCGGTCAGCTGCTGATGCTGGTGACCCTGGTGTTCGGGTTGACGGCCGTGGATCAGGGTGTCGCGATGGTGGCGTCCGTCTCCGGCCGCAGTGCCACACGGTGGCGGTTGCGTGCCACGTCGGTCGCGGTTGCTGCCGTGGCACTGGTGATCGCGGTCGAGCGCGCCCCATGGTAGCCCTCGTGCGGCAGGGTGCGGTGTGCCTGCTGGCCGCGCTCGGCGTGTCGGCGTTCGCGGAGCATCCGGTGCACGCGGCACGCGTCGAGGTGATCTCCGCCGGGACCATGGTTCGCGCCACGGCGCTGGTCTATACCGAGGACTTTCCTCCCGGCGCACGCCTCGATGCCGTGGCGGCGTACCTCGCTCGCACGTTGCGGGTCAGTGACGCCCGGGATCGAACCGTGACCTTGACCCCGTTTCAGATTGCCACCGAGGGCGATCGGCTCCGCATCACCCTGCGGGGCACCGCCGTGGAGGGGCTCCGGGGTGGGCGGGTGGTCGCGACCCTGCTGCAGGAGCGTTTTGACGATCAGGTGAACGTCGTCGAGGCGCGCGTGGATGGGCGTCGCCGCACGCTGGTCTTCCTCTCGGGCGACCCGGCGCAGCAGCTGCCGTGAGCACGCCCTCTTGTGAGTCGAGTCGGGCACGCGGTAGGATTCGCCTCGCCGTTCGCTTCAGGACGGTTCACCGAGGATTGCCGTCCACCGCATGCCGCACCCCGCCGATCGCCTTCCGCCCGACGACTCCTCCCTCGTGCTCGCCATGACGCAGGGAGACACGGCGGCCATGTCCACGCTCTACGATCGGTACGCGCCTGGGCTGCTTGGCCTCGCGTTGCGGATCACGCGGGAGCAGGCCGACGCCGAAGAAGTGGTGGTGGACACCTTCGCGCAGGCGTGGCGGGATGCCGCCCGCTTCGAGACCGGTCGGGGCACAGTGGCCGCCTGGCTGGTGACGATCGCCCGAAGTCGGGCGCTCGACCTGATGCGGGCGCGCTCGCGGCGCGGTCGGCTCACCGATGCGGCCGAAGTCGAGACGGCGAGTCCGCCGGCCATGGGTGGCGGCTTTGCCTCGCCGATGGCTGGCGTGCTCGCCGACGAACGCGCGCGGCGGATTCGCGACGCCTTGCTCGCCCTCCCCGATGCACAGCGGGAGGCGCTCGAGCTCGCCTACTTCGAGGGGCTTTCGCAGTCGGAAATCGCCGAGCGGTTGGACCAACCGCTTGGCACGGTCAAGACGCGCCTGCGACTCGGCTTGCGCAAGATGCGCGACTTGGTCGCGGCGCTCGGGCCAGGGGGGTACTGATGAGCGACCTGTCGCAGGATGGGCTCGCCGAACTGGTCGAGGAGTATGCCCTCGGCCTGTTGGACGGCGAGGAGAAGGCGGCGTTCGAGGCGCGGCTCGCGAGCGATGCGCAATTGCAGCAGCGGGTGCGCGAGGCGCAGGTGGTGCTGGCCGACGTGGCGCTCAGCACGCCGGTCGCGCTGCCGTCGTCCCTGAAGGCCCGCGTCATGGCGCAGGCCACGCCGCACCAGGCGCCGGTGGCACCAGTCGTCGAAACGCCGGTGGTTCCGATCCGCCGACCGGGCAACGCGCGGAGCACGCTCTGGCTCGGCATGGCGCTCGCCGCGTCGCTGCTGTTGATGGTGAAGCTCTCGCGCGACCTCAGCGAGGAGCGGGCAGCCACGGCCCTCGCGACCCAGCGCGCCGGGGAGATCGCGGCGACGCTGGTCGAGCGCGATTCGCTGATCGCCCGGCTCACCGATCCCGAGGTCGAATTGGTGACCCTGGCCGCAACGGGCGAGGCGAAGCCGACGGTGAAGGTCTATCTCGACCGCGCACGTCGCTCCGCGCTGTTGACCATCGCGTCGCTCGACGCCGCCCCCGAAGGGCGTGTCTATCAGCTCTGGTTCATCGTGGATGGCGCGCCGGTGCCCTCGGTCACCTTCCAGACCGACGCGCAGGGCCGCGCGGTGATCGAACGCGTGACCATGCCGACCGGCACCATTGCGGCGACGGCCGTGACCATGGAGCCGACCGGTGGCTCCACCACGCCGACCGCACCGATCCTCTTCGTCGGCGGGGTGAAGGCGGAATAGCGCGCCGGGCCACCCTCAGCCCAGCGCGACCTGCCGCACGCTCAGCACTTCCGGCACCGCCCGCAGTTGCTCGACCTGTGGTTGTCCCAGACGCGCATCCACGCCGATCGCCGCCAGGGCTTCGCCGCCCGCCACGTCGCGCGACACGCTGTACTGGCCGATGTTGATCCCTGCCTTGGCCAGTGCCGTTCCCACCTGGCCAATGACCCCTGGCACGTCGCGATTGCGCAGCAGGATCAGGTCGCCCTGCGGCACGATGTCCACGCGGTAGTCGTCAATGCGCACGATCCGCGCGTGCGCGCCCTCGAGGACCGCCCCGGCCACGCGCACGGCGCCCTGTTCGCCCGTCATGCGCACCTCGAGATAGGCCGCGTAGTCGTCGCGCGGTGCGAGGAGGGTCCGCTCAAGGACGATGCCGCGGCCTTCGGCGAGGTGCAGGGCGTTGACCACGTTGAGCGACTGCCGACCCACCACCTCCGCCAGGGCGCCGATCACCACGGCGGCCGTGAGCAGCTGCAGGCCGTCGTCGTCGCGGCCGGCATAGCGTACCTCGACCCGCGCCAGACGGTGGTCCACCAGGGTCGAGGCGATCCGTCCGATCCGGCCCGCCAGGTCCAGCATGGGTCGCAGGCGCCGCATCTTGTCGCCACCGATACCCGGTGCGTTCACGGCACGCGTCAGGTCGCCATCCACGAGCGCATCGCGCACCGCGGCCGCGATCTCAAGCGCCACGTTCTGCTGCGCCTCCTCGGTGGATGCGCCGAGGTGCGGCGTGAGGACCGCATTGTCGAGCGCGCGGAAGGGGTGGTCGGCTGGCAGCGGTTCCTGCTCGTACACGTCGAGGCCGGCCCCGGCGATCGTCCCGTTCGCGAGTGCGGCGACCAACGCCGCCTCGTCGTAGATCTCGCCGCGCGCCACGTTCAGCACCACCGCCGTGGGCTTCATCATCGCGAGCTCGGCCGCCCCGATCAGCCCCGTGGTGGCCGGCGTCAGCGGCACGTGGGCCGAGAGGACGTCGGCGCGCCGCAACACGTCGTCGAGCGGCGCGAGCTCCGCCCCCAGCGCCTCGGCGCGGTCGGCCTGCAGGTACGGGTCGTAGATCACCACGCGCATCCCGAAGGCGCGCGCGCGCGTGGCCACCTCGCTCCCGATGCGCCCGGCGCCCACGAGCCCGAGCGTCTTGCCGTACAACTCACTGCCACCAAACTTGGCGCGATCCCACGCACCTGCCTTCATCGAGCGGTCGGCGGCCGCCACGCGCCGCGCCACGCTCAGCATCAACGCCATCGTCAGCTCGGCGGCCGAGATGGTGTTGCCGGCCGGCGCGTTGAGCACGGCGATGCCGTGTTCCGTGGCCGCCGGGACGTCGATGGTGTCCACACCCACGCCCGCGCGTCCGATCACCTTGAGTCGGCTGGTGGCAGCGAGCGCCTCGCGCGGGACCTTGGCCGCGCTGCGGACAATGACGGCGTCCACGTCAACGAGCGCCTGCGTCAGCTCCGCGAGCGAGAGGCCTGTCGCGGTGATCAACTCGAAGCGCGGGTCGTCGCGGAGGGGCGCCAGTCCGTCGGCGGCGATCTTGTCGGCAATCAACACGCGATAGATGGCGGTCATGCAGTGAGCACCTCTTCCAGGGCCGTCAGCACGTCGTCGAGTTCGGCCACGGTGTGCTCCCCCATGTGTCCGATGCGGATGGTGGTGTCCTTCAGCTTGCCGTAGCCTGCCGAGATGGTGAAGCCCTTGGCTTTCATCGCGGCGTTGATCTCGCTGCCGAGTTTTCCGGGCGGCACCGCGATGGTGCTCACCGTCCACGAGCGGTGGCCCTCCGGCGCGAACATCCGCACCGCCAGGCCGCGCGCCGCCATGGCCGTGACCCACGCCGCCGTCCGCTCGGCCATCGCCTGGTGCCGCGCGAGCCGCACCGGCAGCGTCTCCGCATCGAGATGCTCCAGTTGCGCCGCGAGGGCGTACAGCAGTGACACGGCCGGCGTGTTCGGCGTCTGGTGCATCAGCGCGTACTTCTCGAACTCGAGGAAGTCGAAGTAGACGCCTCGCCCGGGAATGCCCTTCGCACGCTCGAGGATGTTGGGCTGGGCCACCGCAAAGGCGAGTCCCGGTGGCAGCGCCATCGCCTTCTGCGATCCCGTCAGCACCACGTCGAGTCCCCACGCATCGGTGTCGCACGGCACGCCGGCCAGCCCGGTGACGCTGTCCACCAGCAGCACCACGTCGCCCACGGCATGCACCGCCGCGGCCAGTTCCCGAATCGGATTGAGCACGCCGGTCGAGGTCTCGGAGTGGACCACCGTGACGGCATCGTAGCCGCCTGCCCGGACGGCGTCGGCCACCTGCTGCGGATCATGGAAGTCGCCCCACTCCACGTCCAGGGCATCGGCCTCGAGGCCGCAGGCGAGCGCGATCTTGTGGAAGCGGTCGCTGAAGGCGCCGTTCACCAGCGAGAGAACCCGGCGTCGTGCCCCGTTGCGGAGCGCGCCTTCCATGAAGCCTGTGGCCGATGAGGCGGAGATGTACACCGGTCGCGTGGTGCAGAAGAGCCGCTGGAGCGACGGAGCCATGCGCGCAATCAGCTCCTCCATCCCCTTGCCGCGATGGCCGATCATCGCGCGCGCCTGTGCCGCGAGGATGTCGTCGCGCACCTCGGTGGGACCGGGCAGGAAGAAGCGACCGAATGGAGGCATGGATGGGGTCTCGAGGGGTGAACGGTGAACGGTGAACGGTGAACGAAGCGCATTGACCTATGACCCTTCTCGACGATGCCGCGGACTGACGGTCGCGGCTAAACACGACCTACGATCTACGACCTACGACCTACGACTTATGACAATCCTCTAACGACCAACGACTAACGACCAACGACTAACGACTAACGACTAACGACTCAGCACATGCTCCAGCACCCCCAACATCGATTGCTCATGCAGTACCGCATCCGCTGCCCCTGTCACCGCCTCCCGATGTGTCACCCCGGCATAGGCAATGAACATCTCGACTGCAGGGCGCGCCTCTAGGTCCGTCACGCCATCGCCGACCATCACGATCGGCGTGGGGAGCGAGGCGCGCCATGCGGCGAGGAGGGTGAGTTTGCCACCCGATCGCGTGAGGGGCGAGGACTCGTCGAAGCCGGCGTACTGGCCCGCGTCGTCGAAATGAATGTCCACCGCCTGCACGTCGGCCGGCGTGAGCCCCAGCCATTCGGCAAAGGGAAGGATGGCCTGGCGGAGTCCGCCGGAGAGGATGCGGACCGCCACCCCGCGCTCGTGGAGTGCAGCCACCGTTTCGCGTGCGTCGGGGACGGCGGCGGCGATGTACTGCGCGGCGAGTTCATCGATCGCAACGCGGCCGGGCCTGATCAGCGCGAGGCGTCGGCCATAGACGTCCTGGAGGGGGACGTCACCCCGCATGGCTGCTTCGGTGAGTTCGGTGATGGCCGCGCGATGCGTGCCGGCCAGCTCGTCGATGCCCTCGATGGCGGAGAGGGTCGAGTCGCAGTCGAACACCACGGTGCGGAAGCGTGGCGGGATGGAGCGCTGGCCTGGGGTGAGGGACATCGGATCAAGTATAGCGTTGCCCTTCGAGGAGCGCCTTGAGGCGGCGCATGTCCCCGCCCACCTGCCGCTCAAGCAGGGGACGGAGCACGCCGCTCAGGAGCCGCATGATCCCGGACATCTCCAGGGTGAGCGAATAGGTGACCCGGGCCCCATCCCCCGCCACCTCGACGTGGCGGAAGCCATGGCACGGCACGGCGCCGGTCCGCGAGCGGAATGCCACCCGGCTACCGGCGACAAACTCGGTGATCTCGGCCACGGTGGTGTTGGTGCTGCCAAGCATCGCCATCCGTTCGGTGGTGATGGTGCCGAGGGCCGAGGGCCCGGCGGGCTCGGTCTGCATCGACACGACCCCCTGGCGCCATTGCGGGTCGTTGCGATGGTCGGCCACGAAGCCGAAGACCTCAGCTGCAGGGCGGGCGATTTCGATGGATGCGGTGACGGTGAACACTCAAGCTCTCCTGAGCCTCTGTTGTCGAAGGACCTCATAGACGCCGATCGCCACCGTGGTCGAGAGATTGAGCGATCTGGCATGGGGGGAATGCATCGGCAGCGCCACGAACTGGTCGGTGTATCGATCATGCAGCTCCGGGGGGAGGCCGCTGGTCTCGCGACCGAAGATCAGCACCACGTCCGCGCTGGCACCGAGGGGGGCGTCCCAGAGGAGTTGTGTCGCCTTGGTCGAGAAGAAGTACGGCGTGCCGAGTGCCGGCATGGCCGCTTCGAACGCCTCCCAACTGGGCCAGACGCGCAGGTCCACGTGTTCCCAGTAGTCGAGGCCGGCCCGCTTGACCTCGCGCTCGTCGAGCGAGAAGCCGAGGGGTTCGACCAGGTGCAGGGTGGCCCCGACCGCGAGGCAGGTGCGGCCCGCGTTGCCCGTGTTCCAGTGGATTTCAGGGTGGACCAGGACGACGTGCAGGGCCACGGTGGTTGGCTCGCGGGTGAGGGGTGGGAGGCAATGTGGCGACGGTCCTGCCACCACAGGAGCTGGCCGGCGTGTCGGCGCTGGCACCCGTGGTGCGGGTGAGGCGCTAGGAGAGCGTGTCCACGATATGGTGGCGTCCCCGCTCCGCGGCCGCTGCCTTGACGATCTCGAGGTAGCGCGGAACCACCGTCCGCTCCGACCAGAGTCGCGCGAGCGCAGCATGGCCGGCGCGGGCCATCGCGTCTCGCCATGCCGGCTCGCGGAGCACGCGAGCCATCAGCGATTCCAGTTCATCCCTGGTGCCAAAGCTCTCCCCACCCCCGGACTCCTTCAGCAACTCGGGTAGGGGGCCGAGGCGCCGCGCGAAGACCGGGGTGGATTGCCGGAAGGCCTCGAGCAGGATGATGCCGAAGGTCTCGAAGCAGAGCGAGGGCACGATCAGCGCCTCGGCGTGCTGGTACCAGGCATCGAGCGTGGGACCAGGCACACGGCCGAGGAAATGAATGCGCGGGTTGCCATTGGCCATCTCGCGCAGGGTGTCGCCATACTCCCCGTCGCCGGCGACCACCAGGTCGGCCTCTCCCGGCCCCGCGAAACTCGGCAGCACGTCCTGCAGCCCCTTGATCAGTTCGAGCCGTCCGACAAAGAGGAAGTACGGTCGCGGATGGGGGGAGGCGACGGGCGCCATGGCGGGCGCGCTGTCGGCGTCGCCATCGGGGAGGAAGTAGGGGAGCACCTCCATCTCGCGCGGGAAGCCGAACTCGCGATGCTTGGCGCGACTGAATTCGCTCATCGCGATGAAGCGGTCCACATGGTGGAGGTTGCGCTCCAGAAGGCCAGTCATCCGCCAGACCTGCGGGGGGCGGCGCGCCTGCAGCTGGCAGCTGATGCACTGCCGCCCCGTGCACACTTCACGGCCCTTCCGCCACAACACATGGGTGGGGCAGACAAGCCAGTGCTCGTGGGCCATGTACAGCTTGACCGCATCGCCGTAGGCGAGCAGTCCCGGGCCGCCCACGAGCGAGACGTTGTGAAAGTTGATCACGTCGAACTGTCGCTCGGCGAGCAGCTGCTTGATGCGCCGCCCATTCATGACCGGCCGACCGAGCTGTTGCGTGAGCAGCGGCGAGAGGACGCCCACGCCGCTCCGCAGCGAGATCACCTCCAGGCCCGGTGGCTCTGGCGCCGCCAAGGGAGGCGGTCCCTTGGCCAGCGCCTCGTAGGCATCGGCGTCGTGGATCACCGTGACCTGGTGACCGGCCCGCACCAGACCCCGCGCGAGACGCTGGATTCCGATGCCGTCGCCGCCGAAATTGCTCGGCGGATAGAAGGTCGTCAGGAAGCCGAAGCGCAGTCCCGTCACGCTGGGACGGCCCCGGATCCGATGGGTTGGGAGATCGTGGCGAGCGTCACACGGCTCCTGTCGGGTTGGTGCCACAGTGGGGGGAGAGTGCGCGAACGAGATGGCATCCTGAAAGTAAAGCCGCACGCACCGCACTGCTCGGGAGCGCGTGCGATGCCCCTCCCTCCCGAGCCGTCGGGGAGGGTACTTTGAGCCGTGGCACTCCTCGTGCCACACCAACTCCCCGCCAACAGCCTGTCCCGCCCCGCCGGAGGATCGCGTGATCGAAGACATTGTCGGGGATGCGCCAGCTGCGCTGCCTCGCGCCGTAAGCGTCGTGATCCCTGCGTTCAACGAAGGGGCCCATGTGGCGGGCCAGGTGCTGGCGGTGCAGGAGACCATGGCGGCGACCGGCTGGGAATACGAGATCATCGTGGTGGACGACGGCTCGCGGGACAACACCGCCGTGGCAGCCGATGCCACCGGTGTCCGCGTGCTCCGCCGCGCCAAGAATCGGGGCTATGGGGCAGCGCTCAAGGTCGGGATTCGGCATGCGCGGCATGGCTGGATCCTGATCACCGATGCCGATGGCACCTACCCCGTCGAGTCCATTCCGGCATTGCTCGCCCTCGCCGAGCAGAATGCCATGGTGGTCGGCGCCCGCCTCGGCAAGTCGGTCAAGATCCCCCTCGTCCGACGCCCGGCGAAGTGGTTCCTCAACCGGCTGGCCGGCTATCTCGCGGGACAGCGACTTCCCGACATCAACTCCGGCCTGCGCCTGATGCGCAAGTCGCTGGTCGAACGCTACGAGTTCCTCCTGCCCGATGGCTTCTCCTTCACCACCACCATCACGCTTGCCGCCGCGTGCAACGGGCACCCCTTCGAGTATGTGCCCATCAACTACCACGCCCGCCTCGGCGAATCGAAGATTCGCGCCCGGCACGCCTACGATTTCACGCTGCTCATCCTGCGCATCATCGTGGTGTTCAATCCGCTGAAGGTGTTCATTCCCGTCGGCGCCGTGCTTGCGGCGGCGGGGCTGGCCAAGTTCGGCTACGACATGACCCGGAACAACCTCTCGGAAAGCGCGGTGCTCGGGCTGATCGGAGCGTTGGTGGTCTGGGCCGTCGGGCTGCTCGCCGATCAGAACATGCGCTTCGCCGGTCGCCGTTGAAACCCTGGCTCAAGGCGACGATCAGCGTCGCGCTGCTGGTCCTCCTCTTCGTGCTGCTGCCGTGGGGGCAGGTGCGCGAGGCGATCGGGCGGCTCCCGCCGCAAGTCTGGGCGGGCGTGGCCGCCGGATTCATCGCCGGTCACACGCTGGGGATCTTCAAGTGGCGGCTCTTCGTCAATGCCGCCGGGGCCGGGCTCGCCCGACTCGATGCCACCCTCTGCTACGCGGCCGGGCTCTTTGCCAACCTCTGCCTCCCGAGCATCGTCGGGGGCGACGTCCTCCGAATCGCCCTCGCCGGCCGTCTGACTCGGCGTCCCGAGGCCGCGCTCTGGGGCGGCATCATGGACCGCCTGACGGACATGCTCGCGCTCGCGATCCTGGTCACCGGGGGCGCGCTCTTCGCGCGCAATGAACTCGACGGCTGGCTGGCGAACGTGCTGAGCATCGCCCTGGCCGTCGGTGTGGGCATCCTCCTGCTCGGGCTGCCGCTGACCCTGCGGCGTCCGCTGGCCCGCTGGCCACGCCGCCTCCGTCGCCCCGTCGGCCGCGGGCTCGTCGGGCTGCGCCAACTCTGGCGGCGCCCCTCCGCCGCATTCCTCGGCCTCGGGTGCTCGCTGCTGATCCAGGGTGGCTTCGTCCTGCTCAATGCGTGGCTCGGTCGCAGTGTCGGGATCGAGGTCGGACTGGCGGTCTGGTTCCTGGTGTGGCCACTCGCCAAGATCGCCTCGCTCATGCCCATCTCGCTCGGTGGCCTCGCCGTGCGCGAAGCGAGCCTCGCCGCCCTGCTGGTGCCGTTCGGCGTGCCGGTCGCGTACAGCGTGGTCTGCTCGCTGCTGTGGCAGTCGGTGCTCATTGTCGGCGGACTGTTCGGCGGTCTGGTGTGGCTGGTGCTGCATCGCTCGCGACAGATCAATTTTGCGGTGTCGCACGGACGACTCACGGTCACACGGACGGAGAAGCCATGAAGCCCAACGCACATCGCGTGGTGATTCTCGGGGCCGGCCCGGCGGGCGCGGGTGCCGCCTACAAACTCCGACACGACGCCCGGGCCGAGGTCACCGTGCTGGAGCAGCACCCGGTCCCCGGCGGCAACGCGGGAAGTTTCGACTTTGCCGGCATGCGCGTCGATTTCGGGAGTCATCGGTTGCATCCGGCGTGCGACCCCGACATCCTCGCCGACATTCGCGGCTTTCTGGGCGACGACCTCCGCGATCGACCGCGTCATGGCCGCATCGGACTCCGCGGTCGCTGGATTCACTTCCCCTTGAAGCCGGTGGACTTGCTGGTGCGCCTCGACCCGGCCTTCGCGCTCGGGACACTGGTGGACATGGTGCGCAAGCCATTCCGCGGCAAGGTGGCCGGCGACAGCTTCGCCGATGTCCTGATGGCCAACCTCGGTCCGACGATCTGTGAATCGTTCTACTTCCCGTATGCCAGAAAGATGTGGGGCCGCGAGCCATCGGAGCTCTCCGGCATCCAGGCACGGCGCCGCGTCTCGGCCGGCTCGTTCCTCAAGCTGGTGCGCAAGGTGTTGTCCGCCGTGCCAGGCCTGAAGCCGCCAGGCGCCGGGCGATTCTTCTATCCCCGGAAGGGCTTCGGCCAGATCACCGAGGCGTACGTGGCCGCTGCCGAGTCGCGCGGCGCCAACTTCCGATTCGGGCGGCGCGTGACCCGTCTGGTGCCGCCGGCCGGCCCCACCGATCCGTGGGTCATCGAGGCGTCGTCGGAGCACGGCGAGGAGCGCATCGAAGCCGACCAGCTCTGGTCGACGATTCCGATCGGTCTGCTGGCACGGCTGGTCGGAGACGGCGTGCCGCCAGAGGTGCACGAGGCGGCGTCGAACATCGAGTCGCGCGCCATGTTGCTGATCTACCTCGCCCTGCCGGTGTCGCAGTTCACCGAATACGATGCGCACTATTTCCCCGGTGCCAACGTCCGCATCACCAGACTGTCGGAGCCGAAGCACTACGCCGCGACGGGAAGCCCGGCAGGATCCACGGTGCTGTGCGCCGAGTTGCCCTGCAATCCGGACGATCCCTGGTGGAGCATGGACGACGCCGCGCTCGCCGCGCTCGTGGCCGAAGACCTCGCCACCGCGGGCGTGCCCTTGCCGGCCGCGCCAACGGCCGTGCTGGTGCGCCGGCTGCGCCAGGCGTATCCGATCTACACCACCGGTTACGAGCGCTGGTTCAACACGCTCGATCAATGGGTGGCGAGCCTGCCGAAGTTCCTGAGCTACGGTCGGCAGGGCCTCTTTGCCCACGACAATACGCACCACGCGCTGGCCATGGCCTATGCGGCCGCGGACTGCCTGGAGCCTGACGGCTTCAACGCGGCACGGTGGCAGCAGCACCGTGAAGTCTTCGCCACGCACGTCGTCGAGGACTGACGGCACAATCGTCCCCCTTCACCACACGGTGCCCGCCATGCCGTCTCGCCTGCTTGCCGCCGTCCTGCTTGCCGTTCTCCTGCCACACGGGGCGTCTGCACAGGGATCGCGCGGCTACGCCACCTTGGTCTCGCAGTTCACGGAATGGCGCGCGTTCGAGGAGCCGCCGCGCGTGAACGGCGTGCCCGACTATTCGCCGGCGACCAACACGCGTCGTCTGCAGGGGCTCCGGCAGCGGCTGGTCCGGTTGGCGGCCATCGACACGACGGGCTGGACGATTCCCGAACGGGTGGACCTGCACCTGGTGCGCGCCGAGATGCACGGGATGCAGTATCACCTGACGGTGCTCCGCCCCTGGGCGCGGGACCCCGCCTACTACGCGTCGGTGCGCACCGCGGAGAGCGACACGCCCGCGGAGGAGGGGCCGAACATTCACGGCCTGATCCGGCTCTGGCAGTATTCCGTCTGGCCTCGCACCAAACTCGATACCGCCTCGCCGCTCACGAGCGCCGCCGCCCTGCAGCTCACCCGGGAATTGCGCACCATTCCGCCGCTGCTGCGACAGGCACGCATCAACCTCGCCGGCGCCACGGCCCGTGATCTCTGGCTGGGGGGCGTGCGGGCGATCGAGGAACAGGCCGAGGCGCTCGAACTCCTTGAACAGCGCGTCGGCCGCGACCACCCGGAACTGATCGCGGCGATTCGCGATGCGCACTCGGCCACCACCGCCTTCGCGACGTGGCTCAAGGCCGAGGCGCCAAAGCGCACCGGCCCGAGCGGCATCGGCAAGGCCCAGTACACCTGGTTCCTGCGCAATGTCCTGCTGGTGCCGCTGTCGTGGGAGGAAGAGGTCACCATCACCCGGCGCGAATTGGCGCGCGCCCACGCATCACTCCGGCTCGAGGAGACGCGCAACGTCGGCCTTCCCGAGCTGCCGGTGGCCGAGACACCCGAGGCGTACGCCGCGCTGCAGGAGCGGGCGCTGCAGCGGTTGATGACCTTCGTGGCCGACCGGAAGTTCGTCACCCTAGAGCCGTGGATGGAGCGCGCACTGCGCGAGCGCATGACCGGCTTCGTCCCGGCGGCGTCGCGGGAATTCTTTGCCCAGACCAGTCACCGCGACCCCGTGCCCCTCTGGACCCACCTCTATCACTGGTGGGACAACATGCGGATCCGGGTCGCACCGCACGCCAGCCCGATCCGCCGCGGTGCGCTCCGCTACAACGTCTGGATGAGCCGTTCCGAGGGGATGGCCACGGCGATGGAGGAGTGGATGATGCAGGCGGGGCTGTATGACGACAGCCCGCGTTCGCGCGAGATTGTCTGGACCATGCTCGCGGCGCGCGCCGCCCGCGGCCTCGGCAACCTCTATGCGCACAGCAACGCGCTGACCATGGCCGAGGCGGGCGACATCCACGTGGCGTGGACGCCGCGTGGCTGGATGCGTCGCGACCCGTTGCTCGGCTTCGAGCAGCATCTCTACTTGCGGCAGCCGGGCTACGGCGCGAGCTACGTCACTGGCGGTCGCCTGATGGAGGAGACCATGGCGATGCGTGCCCGGCAGCTTGGGCCCGCCTTCACCATGCAGCGCTTCTTCGACGAAGTGAACGCCGCCGGGATGATTCCGGTCTCGTTGCTCCATTGGGAGCTCACCGGCGATGACCGGATGGTGCGCGAGCTGGCCGGAGCGGCAGGACCGCTTCCGTTCCGCACCGATTGCGGCCGGAGCGCCTGCCCCTGAGCCCCGACGCGGCTGCGTCTACGCGCCTGCGTAGACGTAGCCCGCGCCCTGCATCTGCGCCATCGCCATCGCGGCCACCATCGCCGGCACCACCGTGACACCCGGCAGGAAGCCCGCCACCAGCTCGGCGCGCACCTCGTCGTAGGGTCGCCCGCTGCTCGACATCACCCGTCGAATCACCCCGCGAAAGACGTTGTTGCAGAGGAAGAGCTGCGCCCCGCGCCGCTGCAGCACGTCCACGCCGAACTCCGCCATCGGCTCCCCCGCCTTCGGCTCCCAGAACACGTTGCGCACCGCCGGCAGGCCCGTGCGCACGTCGGTGGTCTTGCTGCTCTCGCCGTACTTGTACTTGGCCCAGATCGCATCGTTGAAGACAATCGGATAGGCATCGCCGCTGATGCCGAGCAGCGGCACCACGTCCGGGCTCTCGATCCCCCAGCCGTCGCGCATCCCGTTGAGGTAGTTCTTGGCGTAGTAGAGCCCGCCGCCATTGGCGTACGCGCCGATGTCGAACATCAGCTTGTAGCGCACGCCGGCGAGGCGATCGAGCCAGCGCAGGTCGAACGGGGCGTCGGCGCTGGTCGGCGGCATCACGATGGGGCGTGCCGGTCGCGCGGGTGCGGGAGCCGCCGCGGCCTGGGCTGGTGCGGCACCCTGTGGCGGCGCTGCCGTCGGGCTCGGCGCGGGTGACGTGGGCGCGACCGCGGGCGCACAGGCACTCGCGGCGAGCGCGACACCACTGAGGCCGAGCATGGTCATGAAGTCGCGACGCGAGGTGGGATCGAACTCGGACATGGGGGCTCCGGGGAGGGAGAGGTGGAGGGAGGAGATGGCGTACAATCTATGTCATGGTCCCACTCGCCATTGTTCGACCTCCACCCGCCGCGTCACGCCGATGGCGTCCAGCAGGGCATCGTCGTGCGAAGCAATCACGATCGCGCCGTCGTAGGATCGCAACGCGGCCTCGAGTCCCTGCAGATGCTCCAGGTCGAGGTGGTTGGATGGCTCGTCGAGGAGCAGGCACTGCGGCACCTCGGGTCCGGCCATCACGCAAGCGAGTGCAGCACGAATGCGCTCGCCACCGCTCAGCGACGCGACGGGTTGCAGGGCAGCGTCACCACGGAACTGGAAGCGCGCCAGCGCACCGCGCGCCGCGGTCAGGTCGAGGGTCGGGTGGTGAGCGGCGAGCGCATCCCACACGCTGCCGTCGGTTCCCAGCAGCGTCGCGTGCTGATCGAGGAAGGCGATCCGGTGGCGAGGCACGCCGCGATGTACCGTCCCGGCGAGCGGCTCGCGCGTACCGGCGATCACCTGCAAGAGCGTGCTCTTCCCGACGCCGTTGCGACCAACCAAGGCCACGCGCTCCGGTCCGCGCACCTCCAGCATCACGTCGGAGAGGAGTGGCGCCTCGGCTGCCGGTCCTGCGACGACGTCCATGAGCGCCACCACTCTGGTGCCCTGCGCGAGCCCGCAGGGTGGCAGCGTCACCGCGATCCCTTCGTGGAAGGCCGCACGCCGCGCCGTCTCCCGCCGCAGGGCATCCGCGGCCGCGACCAGGCGCGCGGTGGTGTCGCGGAGCCGACCCGACGTCCCCTCGCTGCGCTCACGCTTGGCGTTGAGCACCAATTTCGGTTGACTCCCGGTTTCGCGGGAGCGGCGGCCGGACGCCTCGCGGCGCGCCTGACGTTCGCGCACCTCCTCCGCATGCCGCCGCGCCCGCTTCGCCTCGGCGTCGGCATGTTCGGCGTCCCGGAGTGCGGCGGCGCGCTCCATGTCGCGCTGCGCCTGGTACATCGCCCAACCGCCGCCGTAGGACTTGAAGGTGCGATCCTCGATCGCCACGATCCGATCGACATGCGCCAGCAGTGCGCGATCATGCGTGGCGACAATCAGCCCGCGCGTCCATCGTTGCACCAGCTGCGCGACCGCCAGCCGACTCTCGCGATCGAGGTCGTTGGTCGGTTCGTCGAGCAGCAACAGCTCGGGGTTGGCACAGAGCTCCGCCGCGATCGCCAGTCGCGTCGCCTCGCCGCCGCTGACGGCCTCGACCGGTCGGTCGAACGGGAGGTGTGCCAGACCCACCATGCCCAACACTTCGGTGGCCCGTTCCCGCGCATTCCAATCCTCGCCGATCACGCGGAGGTCCGCGTCGGTCGCGAGGCCCGCATCGGCACGGGCCAGCGCGGCGAGTTGCTCGGCAAGTCCCAGGACCGTGGCGACGGTCGCCCCGGGCGTCGCGACCGTGCGCTGACGCACGTGCCCGATGCGCGCGGGTCGGCGCACTCGGCCCCCCGCTGGCGTCAGGGCACCCGTGACGAGACGCAGAAAGGTGCTCTTCCCTGAGCCGTTGGGGCCGATCAGGCCGACCCGCTCCTGGCCGACGGCAAAGCGCGGGACCTCCAGCAGGGGCCGACCGTCGGGAAGCCGCAGCGAGAGTGTGTCGACGACCAAGGCGTCGCGCGGGGCTCTGGGCATGGCGCCATCCGGGGTTGGGGCGGGGCGGGGGGCCCCACTTGGCATCTCCGCAATAGTATAGTTGACACAAAGATTTGAGTCAACTATACTATTGCCCATGACTGAGACCGCCGCCTTCGACCGCCTCCCGCTCCGCGAGCGGAAGCATGCCCGGACCAAGCTCGCCTTCCTCGACGCGACCCTGGAGGCCATCCGTCTCCGTCCCCTCGAGGAGGTGACGGTCAAGCAGCTCTGCGAGACGGTGGGCGTGTCGGAGGCGAGCTTCTTCAACTACTTCGCCCGCAAGAGTGACGTCCTGATCTATGCCGTGCAACTCTGGTCGGTCGAAATGGCCTGGCATGCCCAGCGCGTCGCGGCCTCCGGCAGTGCGCTGGCTGCCATTGCCGAGATCTTCGCGCTCACGGCGCGCCAGGTCGCCGAACACCCCGAACCGATGGCGGAAATCATCGCGGGGCAGGCCCGCATGACGGCACCGCCGGTCTTCGGGGAACTCACTACCGCGGAGCGGTTGCTGAGGTTTCCAGAACTCGACGGCATTGCCACGGTCCGCGGCGAAGGGCTGGACGAGGTCCTCCCCCCGCTGATCGAGCGCGCCATCTGCGCGGGCGAACTGCCAGCACACACCGACCGGCAGCGCCTCCTGGTGGCGCTGGCCACTGTCTTCCTGGGACTTCCGGTGGTCCTGCGGGGTGCCGACGCGCCCCGCTTGGAAGCTGCCTACCGCGAGCATCTGGCCCTGCTGTGGGCCGGACTGCGTGCCTGAACGGAGTCGCATCGCATGTCATTCGTCACATTGCCCACGACCCCAGCGACGATGCAGGCCGCGCAATGGCAGCGGATCGGCGAAGATGGCCACGTGCACCTCTGCACCATCCCGACGCCGCAGCCATCGGCAAACGAAGTGCTGGTGCGGGTGCGTGGCGCCGGGCTGAACCCGAAGGATCACCTCGTCCTCACCCGCGCCGCAGATCGCGTGGGGGTCGGCTTCGACGTGGCCGGTGAAGTCGCCGCACTCGGCAGCGGCATCCACGACCTGGCCATCGGCGACCCGGTCTGGGGCTTTCTCGACGGACGCCGCGGCGGGGCGGCGGCAGAATATGTCGTGATGCGTCGGGCATGGGTGAGCGCGATGCCTGCCACCCTCGACTGGGATGAGGCGGCCGCCATGCCGCTCGCGAGTTGCACCGCGCTGCAGGCGCTGCGCGATGTCGCGAAGGTGCAGCCCGGCGATCGGGTCCTCATCAAGGGTGCGGCTGGTGGCGTCGGCAGCGCGGCGATCCAGATTGCCAAGGCGTTCGGCGCGCACGTGACGGCCGTGGTCCGCGACGACGGGCTCGACCGTGCTCGATCGCTCGGTGCGGACACGGTGCTCGAGATGTCGGCGTTGCCTGCGGGATCGGGCCGATACGACATCTTCCTCGACTGCGCGGGTGACACGCCGCTCCGATCGATGCGTGCCCTGCTGGCGCGCGGCGCGCGATGGGTCACGGTCGCGCCCAATCGCCTGGTGTTCATGCTCGCGCCGCTGTCGCCGCTCCTCGCGATGCTGCGCGGCATGCCGCGATTCGGCTTCGTGATGGTGCGCCCCCGTTCGGCAGATCTCGCAACCATCGCAGACCTGGTCGCCCGCGGACTGCTGCGCATGCCGATCGCGGAGCGCTTCCCGCTGGACTGCACGGATGACGCCTACCGTGCCTTGCAGCGACGCGGTGTCTACGGCAAGCGCGTGGTGACCATCACCATGCGGGAGAGTGACGCGAAGGCCATGCAGCGACCACCGCAGGCGTCGTCGTCGCCCTCCATGGCGATTCGAGCTCGGGTGGAAGCACTGCTCGCTGGTCAACGCGTCCCTGGGGTATCTGTCGCCGTGATCGATCGTGGCGGGCTCCGCTGGGCCGATGGCTTCGGCCAGGCCGACATCGCAACATCCCGTCCGGCGCGCAGCGACACCGTCTATCACCTCTTCTCCGGGACCAAGCTCTTCACGGCGGTCGCGGTGCTCCAGTTGGCCGAGCGCGGGTTGCTGTCGCTCGGGGAGGAGATCGGCCACCGGCTCCCGGAAGCCGAACATCTCCCGGGCGTCACTGTGGCCCACCTTCTCAGTCATCGCTCGGGCCTGCGCGACACGATGCGCGGCTTCCTCGCCACGACTTTCCCCGATGCGCCCGCGCCAACGGCCGAGGAGGCACTCGGGCAGTACCGACTGCGCGCGGCGCGAGCACCGGGGCAGCGGGTGGAATACGGCAACGTGAACTACGCCCTGCTCGGCGTGCTCATCGAGCGCGTGACAGGCGAATCGTTCCCCACCTACGTCGAGCGAAACATCCTGCGTCCGCTTGGCATGGCCGGCGGTTTCACGCTCTCGGGTGCCGAGCACGAACGCCTTGCCACCGGATACATGGATCGTGTCGATCCGATGCGAGCCGTGCTGCACCTGCTCGATCCTGCGGTGTCGAAGCGGCTTTACGCCGCACCCGCGGGTTCACTGGTGGCGCTCAAGGAATACCATCTCAGCACGGCCGCCATCGGTGGCCTGCTCGGGTCGGTCGAAGACTTTGCGCGGTTCCTCCATGCCCAGCTCACCGATGGTGGCGGGGTGCTCTCGGTCGCCTCAGTGGCGTCGATGCAACGGATGGTGGCGGAGGGTGCCGCAGGGATCGAGTCGCGGGTCGGCGTGGGGTTGGGCTGGAAGGTGGGCCGGAGTGGCGAGCGCACCTTCCTCAATCACGAGGGTGCCGGCGCCGGCTTCACGTCGGAGTTGCGGCTCTATCCCGACGAGGGTGTCGGCGTGGCCATCGCGATGAATGCCATGCGCATGCCGCGGACGATGCGGCTGGCGCACCGGATCGCCGAGGCCGTGCTGGACGGCTGACCTCGGCGGTGGAACGCGCCGTCAGCTCAGGCGCGCGTGGCGCGTCGCAGCGGCGGCAACGGAGCCGGCGATCAGCTGCTCGAGTATCTCGGTGTCCACATCGGCGAGGCGACGGATGTAGAGGCACGACACCGTCATCTTGTGCTTGCCGAGCTTGGCGAGGAGCGACTTCCTGCCGGGGAAGTCGCCCAGCAGGTAGACGCTGAGGGCGTTGCCACGCGAGGCGAAGCCGGCGATGCACATGTCGCCCTCACGACCGCTCGCATACTTGTAGTGGTACGTCCCGAAGCCGATGATGCTCGGCCCCCACATCGTCGGCTTGGCCCCGGTGACCCGCTTCAGCATGGCAACGAGGGTGCGGCAGTCCTTGCGCCGCTCCAGGTCCGCCATGGCGTTGATGTGCGCGGCCACGCTCGCGTTCGTGGGCTTGGTCTTGATCTCGGCCATGGCGTCCTCCCCGGAGTGGTGACGAACTATTCCTTCGGCTGCGCCGTGGTCCGCAGGTAGGGCAGCACCCGCGTGAACCCGCCGAAGCGCGCTTCGGCGTCGGCGTCACTGACCGCCGAGGTGACGATCACGTCATCGCCCGGATGCCACCCGGCCGGCGTGGCCACCTGGTGCCGCGCGTTGAGCTGGATGGAGTCGAGCGCGCGGAGGATCTCCTCGAAGTTGCGGCCCGTGGTCATCGGGTAGGTCAGCACCAGCTTCACCTTCTTGTCGGGGCCGATGACGAAGACCGACCGCACGGTCTGGTTGTCGGCGGGCGTCCGCACCGACGGATCGCCGGAGGCCGAGGCCGGCAGCATGTCGTAGAGCTTCGCCACGGTCATCTCCGGGTCGCCGATCATCGGATAGCCCACGGTGTGCCCGGTCGCCGCTGCGATGTCCCCCTTCCACTTCACGTGGTTCGCCACCGGGTCCACCGAGATCCCGATGATCTTCACCCCGCGCTTCGCGAACTCACCGGCCATGCCCGCCATGTAGCCGAGCTCGGTGGTGCACACGGGCGTGAAGTCCTTCGGATGACTGAAGAGCACGGCGTAGCCGTCGCCGATCCACTCATGGAAATGGATGGTGCCTTCGGTGGTCTCGGCGGTGAAATCGGGGGCGATGTCGTTGATGCGGAGGCTCATCGGATGTTCCTCGGTGGTCTGGTCCAATCGGGTGAACGTGCTCAGCGCGCCTGATGGCAGGCGCACCCCGCAGGGCGGGAGTGAGTATATCGCCGGGTTCCATCT
This sequence comes from Gemmatimonadales bacterium, assembly GCA_033764505.1. GTDB lineage: Bacteria > Gemmatimonadota > Gemmatimonadetes > Gemmatimonadales > GWC2-71-9 > Palsa-1233. Next base: position 79,860 of record JANRIW010000001.1, on the reverse strand, counting down.
GCCGCGAGTCGGAGCTCGCGCGCCCTCCCGGAATTGGGCGTCCATTCTGCGGTGGCGAGGGTCGGGCGTCATCGCAGATCTTCGGGGACCCTTGCATGGAGCTGGACGATGACTGGCGGCATCATGATTCGCGGACTCCCCGACGACCTCACCACTGCCGTGCGGCAGACCCTTCGCTCCCCGGAATACGGGCACCCGGTGGTGCGCGAAGTCGCCTCCGGAACCGGCCCGTGTCGGGCGTGCCTCTCGCTCTTCCATGTCGGTGCCGAGGAGCGCTTGCTCTTCACCTACCGGCCAAGTGAAACCGACGGGACGCTTGGCGCACCCGGGCCAGTGTTCATTCACGCCGAGCCGTGTCCCCGGTATGAGGGGACGGCGTTCCCTCCGGCACTCCGGGACCTTCCCCTCGTCTTCGAAGCACGGGCTGGCGAGAATCGGGTGCTCTCGTCGCGTCGGGCAACCGGCGATGCCGTGGACGAGGCGATGGCGGACCTGCTCGCCGACCCCGCCGTCACCTGCCTCTACATCCGGCACGGCGAGGCGGGCTGCCACATCGCGCGGGTCGAGCGACGATTCGGCGACTCGGCCGATTCGGTCACTCCGGCGGTGACCACGCCTCGGCCATGATGCGATAGACCCAGACCACCCGGCCGGTGGGGTCGGTCCGGTCCTCGATCCGGACCGCACCGATCTTCATCGCCGCCCGCTGCGACCGGACGTTCGCCGGATCAATGCGGAAGACCACCGACGCGACGTACTGGAAGGCGTGCCGCAGCATGAGCTGCTTCATCTCGGCGTTGGTGTGACCGCCCCAGTGCGCGCGTGCCAGGAAGGTCCACCCGATCTCGACCTCACTCGCCACCGTGTCGAGGCCGGCGTAGCGCGACGAGCCGATCACGGCGCCCGTGGCTGCATCGGTCGCGAGCAGCGCACCGCCCGAATCCATGGCGCCCTCGAAGAAGCGGCGGAATCCCTCCGGCGTCGAGCGACTCTTGTCGGGGTGTTGCTCCCAGATCAGGGGGTCGCTGGCCACGGCGAAGAGCGCGTCGAGGTCGGCCGCGCGGAGCGGACGCAGGTGCACGCGCCCGCTGATGAGGGTTGGCTGAAGGTCGAAGGTCACGCGGCATCGCCCCGCTGGACGTGGATTGACAAGCTCCGCTCGGTGCGGAGATTCCGGGCATGCTGAAGCTACTCTTCTGGGCACTCGTCGCGCTCGACGTGCTCGGCGTGCTCTTCTTCTTCGTGCTGGGACTCGCGGCGGCCGGCAGCGCCAAGACGAGTCCCCTCCTGGTCGCCCTGAACTTGCTGGTGTTCCCGGCGGCACTGCTCGCCGTCGCGATCGTCGTGTTCGTGCGCACGAGCTCCCCGGGATGGCGGGCACTCGCCTTCCTGCTCGCCGCCGCGCCAGTGACCATCCTCGTGGTCACTCAGCTTTCCTCGACGCTGCAGCTTCGCGCCAACTCCAACGCCGCCGGGGAACTGACGTTCTTCCGGTCGGGGCCGATGCGCGACCTGGTCGAGGCGATCCGCCGCCATGATGTCGCGACTGTTGCGTCGCTCGCACCGACGGTGGACATCAACGCCCGCGGCATGGACGGGATGACGCTGCTCGTCCTGGCCTTGCGGGAGATGCGCAAGACCCCGGAGCAACACGACATCCTCGCGGCGCTGCTCGCGGCCAAGGCCGACCCGAACCTGGGCACGGAATACGAGGTGCCACTCGAGATGGCGCTCCAGGTGGCCGATCGAGGCGGCCTGGAGCCGGTGCGACTCCTGCTCGCGGCCGGGGCCGATCCCAATCGGAATGGCGCGTCCGGTCGCCCCAGCTATTTCAGCGCGATCGGTCGAGGGGCCTCGCTCGACGCGCTCCGGCTGCTCCTCGATCACGGGGCCGACCTGAAGGCGGTGGGGGCACAGGGGGAGACGGCGCTGCTGCAGGCCGCCACGGCGCCGAACTGGGCCGCGGCACTCCACCTCCTCGAGCGCGGCGCCGACTGGCGGGTTGGTCGCACCTTCAAGGGTGCCACCTTCACCGACGTGGTGGAGGCGCATGTGGCGGAGATGAAGCATCGCGCGAGTTTTGACGGGACCGCCGTCACGGATGATGGTGTCGCGGCGGTCGTCGCATTCCTTCAGCGGCAGTGAGGCCGCATGGCACACCATGAGCGCGGGTGGCGGGTCGGTCATCAGGGTCGCGACCAGATGTACTACGAGGAACGGATCGCCGGCGAGTGGCAGCGGCTGGTGGTGGACGGCGAGATGCTCACGGGGCGTGCGCACCACGTGATCTACTTCAAGTCGGTGGCCGACTGGCCGCACTATCCGTCGTGGGCGCAGGGTCGTCGCGACGAGATCATCGGCCGCATCAAGCAGGAATTCCGCGAGCCCGACTACGAGTACTACGACGGCGGACCATGGGCTGCCTCCGCCTCCGACGTGCCGCCACCAGCGGCGTCCGCACCCGATGCGCCGCCGCACGTCGCGCACGCCATGCCGCGAGGACGTCAGCAGGGGATGGGTGCCCTGCTGCTCGCCAGCGCCCTCCTGCTCGCCTTGGGTGGTGCGCTGCTGTGGCTCGCGCTCAGCGGCTACCAGAAGGGGGAGACCATTCTCCCGATGCAGCGGGCCACGCTCCAACGCACCGTGGTGCGTGCCGAGGAGCCGGCGACGTACTGGCTGGCGATCGGGGTCTATGCCGCGATCGGTGCGGGGGCACTGACGTTGGGCGCCTTCGGCCTGCGGGAGCGGCGTCGCCTGGGCGCCGGGTGAAACGGCCAATCGGACCGAACCTTGGTAAATTGGGTATTGTCTGATTTGGGCTGGCGCAGCAATGACCGCAACATTGATGGGAGCGACCGATGGACAGCAAGGGTGGGGAAGGCGGCGGCAAGTGCCCCGTGATGCACGGGGCGAGTGGCGCGTCGGGCACGGCCTATGACATCAACTCCGGAAAGCGTCGGTCCAACCGCGACTGGTGGCCGAATCAGCTGAATCTTTCGATGCTGCACCAGCACTCCGCCCTGTCGAATCCGATGGGAACCGGGTTCGACTACTCCGAGGAATTCAGGAAGCTCGACGTCGACGCGCTCCGAAAGGACCTCATCGCGTTGATGACCGATTCCCAGGAGTGGTGGCCGGCCGACTTCGGTCACTACGGCCCCTTCTTCATTCGCATGGCGTGGCATGCCGCCGGCACCTACCGCACCGGGGACGGTCGCGGCGGCGCCTCGGCTGGCAGCCAGCGCTTTGCCCCCCTCAACAGCTGGCCCGACAACGGCAACCTCGACAAGGCGCGCCGGCTCCTCTGGCCGATCAAGCAGAAGTACGGCAACAAGATTTCCTGGGCCGACCTCCTGGTCTTCACCGGCAACTGCGCCATCGAGTCGATGGGGCTGCAGCCGTTCGGCATGGGCTTCGGCCGCGCCGACATCTGGGAGCCGGAAGAGGACATCTACTGGGGCGCCGAGGCCGAGTGGCTCGGCGACAAGCGCTACTCGGGCGATCGCGAGCTCGAGAATCCGCTCGCCGCGGTGCAGATGGGCCTCATCTACGTGAATCCCGAGGGTCCCAACGGCCAGCCCGATCCGCTCGGCTCGGCGCGCGACATCCGCGAGACCTTCGCACGCATGGCGATGAACGACGAGGAGACGGTCGCCCTCACCGCCGGCGGTCACACCTTCGGCAAGATGCATGGCGCAGGCGATCCCGCCCTGATGGGCCCCGAGCCCGAGGGTGCGCCGATCGAGGAGCAGGGCCTCGGGTGGAAGAATGCCTACGGCACCGGCAAGGGTGCGGACACCACCACCTCGGGCCTCGAGGGCGCGTGGACGCCGACCCCGACCAAGTGGGACAACGCCTACTTCGACACCCTGCTGGGTTGGGAGTGGGAGCTGGTGAAGAGCCCCGCCGGTGCGTGGATCTGGGAGCCGACCGACAAGGTCAACGCCCGGATCGTCCCCGATGCGCATGTCCCGGGCAAGCTGGTCCTTCCCGCGATGTCCACGGCCGACATGGCGATGCGGATGGATCCGGAGTACGCCAAGATCTCGAAGCGCTTCCACGAGAATCCCGATCAGTTTGCCGATGCGTTCGCGCGCGCCTGGTTCAAGCTCACGCACCGTGACATGGGTCCGCGCGTCCGCTACCTCGGGCCGCTCGTGCCGGCCGAGGAGTTGATCTGGCAGGATCCGCTGCCGGCGGTTGATCATCCGCTCATCGGCGCCACCGAGATCGCGGCCCTGAAGGCGAAGATCCTCGGCTCCGGGCTCTCGATCGCGCAGCTGGTGAACACGGCGTGGGCGTCGGCCTCCACGTTCCGCGGCTCCGACAAGCGCGGTGGCGCCAACGGGGCGCGCATTCGCCTCGCGCCGGCGCGGAGCTGGGAGGTGAACCAGCCGGCCAAGCTCGCCCGTGCCCTCGAGATCTTCGAGACCATCCAGGCCGAGTTCAACGCGGCGGCAGCTGGCGGCATGAAGGTCTCGCTCGCCGACCTCATCGTGCTCGGTGGCTGTGCCGCCGTCGAGGCCGCCGCGAAGAAGGGGGGCTTCGACATCACGGTGCCCTTCACGCCGGGCCGCACCGATGCGTCGCAGGAACAGACCGATGCCGACTCCTACGCCGTGCTCGAGCCGATCGCCGACGGCTTCCGCAACTACCAGAAGGCCGCCTACACCGCGACGGCCGAGGAGCTGCTGGTGGACAAGGCGCAGCTGCTCACCCTCACGGCGCCCGAGATGACGGTGCTCGTCGGCGGGATGCGGGTGCTCGGCGCCAACTACGGTGCGACGCGGCACGGGGTGTTCACGGATCGTCCGGAGACGCTCAGCAACGACTTCTTCGTGAACCTGCTCGACATGGGGACCACGTGGAAGTCGACCTCGGAATCGCACGACACCTTCGAGGGACACGATCGCACCACTGGTGACGTGAAGTGGAGCGCGACGCGCGTCGACCTGATCTTCGGGTCACACTCGCAGCTCCGCGCGATCGCCGAGGTGTATGCGCAGGACGACGCCAAGGAAAAGTTCGTGCGCGACTTCGTGGCGGCGTGGACCAAGGTGATGGAGCTGGATCGATTCGACCTGGCGTGAGTCCCGCTCCATCGAAGGGATGACACTGTTCAGGAAGGCCCCGCACGCACGCGTGTAGTCCCTCTCCATCCGAGGGACTACACGCGTGTGACGCAATTACGGGGCGGTGATCACAGGGGTAGCTTGCGGCTTCCCCTTACGAGGTGGCCGCATGTCGTTCGGAATCTTCACCGTCGGTTTCATGATCGTCATCGGTGGCGTCGCGTGGGGCCTCATCCGGGCCGGCGTCCCCACCACGTGGGTGATCATTGCCTCGGTCATCATGCTGGGGGTCGGCATCCTCACCGGCGTGAGTCGCACCCGGCAGAAGGACACGCCGTCCTGAGTCGGTAGGTCAGTCCGCGCCGGGGAGCGCACGGTGCTCTCCCTTCCTGGCGATCGCCAGGGAACCCACCGCTGATCCGGCGCTCAGCAATGTGATCGACGCGACGATCGCGGTGGCCGTGACCCACGTCAACGGCCCCCCGCTCGTGCTGCCCAGCATGAAGGGCAGCACACCGATCACCAGTCCGGCGAGCGCGCCCCATCCCCCGACACGCGCCGTGGAGAGATCGTCGAGCCGACGTTGGCGCGCGGCGACGCCAAGCACCGTCGAGAAGATCACGCCGGTGAGGAAGCCGGGGATCGCGCCGACCATGACCCACATCTCGTCCATCGAGTTGTCGGGGTCGATGACCAGCGTCCCCAGCAGGATCGCGGCCGGTCCCCAGACGAGGGCCCACAGCACCCCCATCACGATCGCCGCACGGATGCGACGCAGTCGCTGCCTCATCGGCACCCCCCATCGCGGCGCGCACGCCGTGCCGGCCGCGCGTCAGGCAAAACCGAACACCAGGGGCAGCACGAACACCACCACGGCGGCCCACGCGGCGTATACCGGCAGGTGACCACTCACGGCCTGGCGCAGGTCGGCAAAGTCGGCCGCCTTGCGCACCACGCGCAGGTAGGCCCACCCGATGCGGGCCAGGTGCACCATGATCACCAGGTTGGCGCCGAGCACCGCCACGCGATTCGGCGTGAAGCCGAAGGAGGCGAGCCGGAAGACGATGGCGGCGAGGGCGATGCTGTTGATCACCAGCGTCACCGCCACCAGCGCGAGGTTGATCGAGTCGGGGAGCCCGACCGGTGCCTTGCGGTCGCGCTCGACGATCGAGAAGATCGCGATGCCCAGCACCACCAGCAGCAAGCCGTTGCAGGTGATCAGGAAGGAGCGATCGGAGAACGGACTCTTGCCGCCCATGAAGGCGACGGCCAGGTACGACGTGGCCATCACGAGGAAGAGCGGCGCGAAGACGCGCGCCAGCACCGGCGGGATCCCGGTCCGGCGACGGAAGACCACATCATAGAGGTACGTTGCCACCACGGGGACCGCGATCACCCCGACGATGCCGATGTTCTCGAAGTACCACTCGGCCACGTCGCCCCGGTTGCCGAGCGCCAACTCGAACAACGCCACCGTCATCCCGCTGAACACCATCCCGCCGAGTCCGACCAGCGCCGTGAGGATCACCAGTTCGCCGTTGTAGCGGACGAAGTCGATCCGCGTCTCGGCGTCACGCCATCCGGTGCCGGTGTAGCTCAGCCCGAGCAGCGCCCAGAAGACGATCGGCAGGTGCAGCAGCGCCATCACCACCGAATCGGTCTCGCCGGGAAGAAAGCTCACCCAGGCAGCGGCCACGGCCGTGAGTGTCAGCCCGCCAATGAGCAGGCGGCTGTCCCGATGGGCGCGCCAGAAATAGGTGGTGAGGGCCAGCATCACGATCATCGGGGCGAAGCGCACGTAGTACCAGTCCTCACCGAGCGCGAGCGCCGGGAGGCGAACCATCAATCCGGTGAGCAGGGCCAGGGCGATGGTGAAGGCCAGTGCGGCGCGGTTGATGATCCGCTCGACGGGTCGCTCCTCCGCGAGGCGTGCGCGCCAGGCCCGCCAGAGCAGCGAGTCGGGAGCCGCGCTTGCCACCTGCGGCAGCGACCGGCCGAAGGTGGCAGGGTCGCTGCGATAGAGCGCTTCGAGGGCCTCCGGATCGTCGGCGAGTTGCTGGATGCGCGCGATGGTCATCGGATCGTCTCCATGATGGGCATGGGGGTAGGTGAAGCGGGCACCGCCCCGAAGCGTCGGTCGCGTCGGGCGTAGTCGGCGAAGGCGGCGTCGAGGTGGTCGGTGCTCAGGTCGGGGAAGCAGACGTCGAGGAAGGCGAGCTCGGCATACGCGCTCTCCCAGAGCAGGAAGTCCGAGAGGCGGCGTTCGCCGCCGGTGCGCAGCAGCAGGTCCACCGGCGGCAGTATGGCCGCGCTCATCGTGGCCGGGATGGCGTCGTCACGGAACGCCTCGGCGATGGCCGCCCGACTCGAGTAGTCGATCGCCACGTGGAGGTGCATGCGCTGCCCGGCCGCGGTCCGCTGCTCGGCCGAGGTGATGGCCTCGACCAGCGGACGCGGCAACCGGTCGCGCCGCCCGAAGATCGAGAGGCGGATGCCGTGGGTCACCAGCGCCGCGAGCTTGGTGTCGAGGTGCGAGGCAAACAGGTCGAAGAGGAAGCCGACTTCCTCGCGCGGGCGCTTCCAGTTGTCGCTCGAGAAGGCATAGAGCGAGAGGTCGCGCACGCCGAGGCGGGCGCAGTGTGCCACCACCTCGGCGGCGGTGCGCGCCCCGCGCGCATGCCCCATCCAGCGCGGGCGACCGCGCGACGTGGCCCAGCGGCCGTTGCCGTCCATGATGATCGCGAGGTGCGACGGGATGCCGGTCGGTGTCGTCATCCCGCCCCCACGCGACGGATCAGCGCTTCCATGTGGCCGAGATACTCCTCGAGCGCCCGACGCCCGGCATCGGCGAGGCGGTACTCGGTGCGAGGAATGCGGCCATCGAACCCCTTCGTGCAGGTGATGTACCCCGCGTCCTCGAGCTTGCGTGCGTGCACCGAGACGTTGCCGTCGGTGGTCTCGAGCAATCCCTTGAGCTCGTTGAACGTGAGGACATCGTGCACGGCGAGCGCACTCACGATGGCGAGGCGCATCCGCTCATGGATGATGCGATCGAGTGACATCGGCATCGACACGTCCCCATCAATGGCCTTCAGGTGGGCGCCTGGTCCGCGCGCGGCCGGCGTCTCGCCCGAGGCCGCCTTGCGCACCCGCGCCGTGTTGCCGTCGCGGTCAGCCACCGTGCCGCCTCGCGATGTAGAAGCCGAAGCCGATGTGCAGCGCACCGAAGCCGAGGGCGAGCATCAGGTTCCCGCTGACCGCCGGCACCAGCAGGGCGATGGCACCCAGCATCATGAAGCCGACGCCCATCAGCGGCACTGCGCGCACGGAATGAGCGCCTGCCGTGGTCACGCCGGTCCCGTAGAGGAGCAACCAGAGTCCGGGGAGGAGGCGCTCGACCACGCGGGGCTCGACGCCGGGCGCGCCGATGTCAACCAGCGCGAGCGTGAGCAGTGCACCGGCGACGAGCGCCGGCCAGTAACCGAGGAAGAACTTCCGGGCCGGCGCGCTGAGCTGGAATGTCCCCGCGCTGGTCACCCGGCGACGCATCTTGTGGAGCATGGTCCCCGCGCCGACCGCTCCGCCGACCACGGCGGTCGCCAGCCAGACCGACAGCCACCCCTCGGCGCTCGGCTGCCGTGCGGCGATGACGGTGGCGGCCATGGCGATCACGCCGAGCGCCACCAGGCCACGGCCGGGGACGTCGGTGAACGAGGCCGCCCCCTCCATGGTCCGGCGGATGAAGGAGAGGTCCTGAATCGCACGGTCGTGGAGCCCAGGCGTTTCTGGGGTCGGGGTGCTCATGGCGCCACGCGGGGGGGGGTGGGGCATCGGGTCACGGGCTTCTCCAAGGGGAAACAAAGCACTTTGTATTGTAAAGTTGCAGTGCGTAACGCGCAAGGGGTGCGGCCCATGTCATGTTGCACATGGAAACTCTCGCCACCGCTCGCCGTAGGACGGGCAAGTCGCCGCAACTGCCCAGTCCCCATTATTCAGGACCACCCGCCGTGCCCGCTTCGCGATCCGCCGCCTTCGTCCTCGCCCTGCTGACCCTCGGCACGCCGCTGTCTGCCCAGCAGGCGCGCCCGTCTCCGAACGCGCTCGCGGCCGCCGTCGATTCCCTCGCCCGTCGGGTCGTTGACGCCCAGCTCACACCGGCGCTGGGCGTCGCGCTGGTCATGGATGGCGTCACCATCCACATCGGAGCGTACGGCACGGCGGACGTGACGAGGCAGATCCCGGCCACCCATCGCAGCCTCTGGTACGTGGCCTCCACGAGCAAGTCGTACACGGGGTTCGCGGCGGCACTCCTGGCGTCCGAGGGTGTCCTGCGGTTCGATCAATCGATGACGGCGCTGTTGCCCGACGCGCGCTGGCCGGCCGGCGTGGATGCCAACGCACTCACCCTCGCACGCTTCCTCTCGCACACGCACTTCCTCGCCGACAACAGCGTGGTGATGAACGCCGCCTTCACCGGGGAGATCCCCGAGGCGCGCTGGCCGCTCCTGTTGCAGGATGCCAAGCCGACAGGGAAGCAGGACCTCGTGTACAGCAACCTCGGCTACAACGTGGCGGCGATGGTCATTGATGCGAAGCGACCGGAAGGATGGCGTGGCTATCTCGACAGCGCCGTCTACCGTCCGGCAGGAATGCATGAGACGTATGCACGCATCTCCGGGCTGGATCCGCGGCGCATCGCGATGCCGCACGAACTCACGGCCGACGGCCGCTATGCCACGAGTCCCTTCTACAAGACGGACGCCACGATGAACTCGGCAGGCGGACATCTCGCCACGCTCGGCGACCTCGCACGTTGGGTCACCGTCCAGATGGATGGCGGCGTGATCGATGGTCGACGCGCGTTCTCCGCCGCAGCTGTTGAACTGAGCCAGCGCCTCATTGCGCCCCATACGCTGGAGCGCGGACGCCGTTTCGGCCCCTTCGATCGGGAGGGGTGGGCGGCAGGGTGGGATATCGGCAGCTACCGGGGCGAACGCATGATCAGTCGCTTCGGTGGCTACATGACGATCCGCTCCCATCTCTCCTTCCTGCCGGTGCGGCGCATCGGGGTGGTGGCCCAGGCCACTGGCGGTGATGGGCCCGCGGCCACCGACATCCTCGCGCAGTACGCTTATGACCTGGAGGCGGGCCGACCGGATGCTCGGAGTGCGGCCTACGCGCGCATCGACTCGTTGATCGCACAGCGACCGGCCACCCTCCGTCGCATCGCCGAGGGTGACTCGGTGCGCCGCGCGCGCCAGGTGCCACTGGATCGACCGCTCGCGGGATGGGCAGGGAGCTACGCCAATCCTTCGCTTGGCACCATCACATTCACCAGAACAGGTGATGCGCTGGCGTTCCGTTGGGGCGCGATGCATGGCCCCGTCGAGATCTTCGATGCTGCCAAGTGGCAGATGCGGATCGAGGTGGGAGGAAGCGGTACCGTCGTGAGCTTCGACTTTCCAGCTTCCGGACCCGCGGCCTCGATCACGATCAATGGGGCCACATTCCTCCGCGTGTCCCGCGACCGCTAGCCGTCACGCGCCGGCGGTTGCAACAGCGTGACGCCCGCTCCCCAGCCGAATGGCCAGCCATGCCATCGGGAAGTAGGCGCCGATCAGGTCGGCCGCGATGAACCAGACGGGCGCCGGGATCATCATGCTCGCCGACACCCCGCCCGCGAAGAAGAGCGCTCCGACCAGGAAGGCCAGCCGCCCCTGGCGGGTGGCGGCCAGACGGACGGTCACCAAGGCACCCACCAGGGTGCCAAGCGCGTGGGCCAGCCACGGCATCACGAAGTGCTGCGGCTGGAAAAGGTGGATGCCGCGCTGCAACGCCTCGGTGTTGGTCACGTCCACGCCCTCCGGGGGCGGGATGAGTGACGGCGAGAGGGTGATCAGCGCGCCATTCACCAAAGCGCCCACGACGATTCCGGCAACGACGGCGAGGGTGTTGCGCAACGCGTTGGACATGGGGTCTCCCTGGGGTGGCTGGTGGTGGGCGGAACACCTGCGCACATCGAGACGTCGGGGTGGCTCAGCGGACACCGTCATGCGGATCGGCGGCGACGTGCGAGGGATCTCCCGCCGGCAACACGTCACGCGCCCACTCGGCACGCTTCCAGTCCGGGGTCGGCGTCGGGACGTCGGGCCTGGGCACGAAGCGCGACCGCTCGACGAGTTGGCGCTGGTGCAGGTAGCGCGGGCAGTTGGGGTAGATCGCCTCGACACGCACCAACACGAGGGCCTGGGCCCCGACGAAGCGATGTCGGAGTGCATGGTCGAACACCACCTCCGCGACGCCCTCCACCCGGAGCCGCCGCTGGCGCTCGAAGTCCACGAACAACAGGCCGACGCGACGGGTCTCGGTGATGTTGCCCATCGAGAGATACATCCCGTTGCCGTCGTAGGTGGGGAAGGCGAGCGTGGTGTCGTTCACCACGACGACGAATCCCGGATCGCCCCCCTTGTACGAGCAGGTCGGTTGCCCGCGCCCGTCCACCGTCGCCAGGAAGAACATGTCGAGCCGTTCGATCAGCTCACGATCATCCGGCGTGAACAGCGGATGCACCTTGACCTCGACGAGGCGGTCGGCGAGGCGACGGCTGTCGAAGCGATCCTGCAGGGCGCGGCTGGCGGGCGAGTAGTCGAAGGCCATCCTGCCTCCAGGGGTGAAGACGGTCGTGGACTATCGCGGGGCGAGATACTCCCGGGCCTCCGCGAGCGCCGCGTGCCGAGTCCCGTGCTGTCCGAGTTCCAGCAGCTGCTGATAGTGGCGCCGAGCCAGCACTCCCTCGCCCAGCGCTGCGGCGGCACGTGCCGAGCCACGAAGGCTGTTGAAGCGCCGGGGGTACTGGACGAGGACGCGAGTGTACGCCGCCAGTGCGTCTCGTGGTCGCTGCAAGTCCATGAATAGATTGCCGAGCAGTTCGCCGGCTGGCAAGGTCGGCCCGGGTGTGACGGCATGCTTCGGGGTCGAGGCCTCGAGCGCCTCCGCTGCCTGCATCAGCGCCACGCTGCTGGCCGACCGGCCGTCCAGATGTGCGAGCCAGGCGCTGAGCTCGAGCTGAAGCACGCCGATGTTGCGCGCGAAGAGCATCTCCCCGGCTCCCTCGGTCTTGGCGCGCAGCTGCGCCAGCCGGACGACGGCAGCGGCGGCGTCGGTGGGCTGTCCCATGTGCGCCGCTCCGAGCCCACGGGCAAAGTGCGCCACGGCTTCCGGCCACGGGAAGCGCTCCCAGCCGAGAGAGGCTGGCTCGCCGGGAAGGATGCGCGCCGCGTCCTCCCACGCCTCGCGCTCGAGCGCGTAGCGGGCGGCGGTGGACGCCAGGTGAAATGCCGTCTTGAAGGTGGGCTGCAGCCGGGCGGTGCCGTGCAACCGCTGCACTTCGGCCGCGGCCCTGACGTCGTCACCCTGCTGCAGGTGCGCATAGACCAGGTATTCGATGGCATGCGGGAACTCGTCCCACACCAGGTCACCCGCGGGGTGCAGCAGGGCGGCGTCGGCCGCGAGGCGATTGCCACGGATCACCCCGTCCCACTCGCCGAGTCGGACATAGATGTGCGTCGGCATGTGGAGCGCGTGCGGATTGCTCGGGGCGAGCGAATCGTACTTGCGCGTGATGGCCACCAGTTGCCGTTCACGACCCGGCACGTCGTTGGCATGCACGAGGTAGTGCATCGCCCCCGGGTGGTCGGGATGACGCTGGTAGACGCGAAGCAGGATGCTGGCGGCTCGATCGGGATGGCTTCGAGAGATCGAGTCCGACGGCGTCGTGGCGAGGTGCGCCAGCGCATAGAGGGTGGCCACATCCGGATCGTTCGGAAGCGCCGCATGCGCGCGCTGCATCGACGCCTCCCAGCGGCGAATCCGCAGCCAGTAATCGGGTGACTGCGGTTCGAGGAAGAAGGCCTCCGCTGCCGCCACCAGGGCTCGCTCCCTCGCCGTCGGCAAACCCAGGGACTTGGCGTGTTGCACCGCATCCCACCCTCGCTGCCGCGCCGCCAAGTCGGGGCGTGTGGGCCAGAGCGGCTGGAAGAGCGTCATCGCGATGCCCCAGTGGGCGATCGCGCACGTCGGGTCGAGCGACGCGGCGCGCTGGAACGCCGCCTGTGCCTGGGGATAGGTCATGTGATGGAGCAGCGCGACGCCGCTGTTGATTTCCGCGCGCGCCGGCCCGGAGCAACTGGCGGGGAAGTTCACGGTACCGAGGCCGTGGCCGGCGTGGGATGTTGCCTGGGCCGTGGCGGAGTCGGGGCGGCTCAAGAGCAGGAGCACGATGAAACAGGCCGAGCGTGCGCGGAGGCTGGTCATCGTCGGCGTCACCGGTTGGGGATGGCTGCTGGTCTGTCGGCGGGATTCCTAGCGAGCTGCTCGAATTCGATGCGTTGCGATGCTCAAATCGAGTGTTGCCGCGAGCAGCACGCCGCAAGTGTAGCTCACCAGATCGGTCCAGAGAAAGCCCTGGCCGAGCACCAGTGCCCCAGTCGGCGTATCACGAATCGCGTTGAGCCACGGCGCACGGGCAAGTTGACTGAGCTCCACGGCAAACGAGACAGTGAGTGCGATGGCCGCCAGCTGGACGGTTTTCGCCGCGGGGCGAATCAACGCCACTAACCAGAACACCATCGCCGCCCAGAGCGCGTCGCCACCGTAGCGCGCCACGAAGCTCGGGAACACGGCAGGGAACCACCGGGTCGAGAGTCCGATCAGGATGGTGGCCACGAGCAGGCCGAGGGAGCGCGTCGCACGCCGGTTCGTGGTCGCTCGCTCGTGCGTCAGTCGGTGCCTCCGATCGGTGGGGCCGACGTGTGCTCCTGCTTGGCTCCCAGGTGCGCATCAAAGATCCGGCGATGCGCCGAGTACGACCAGGCATCGTCCCGCGTGTAGTACTCCGCGACCCACGCCTGCCGGGTTGCCAGCGCCTGCGCGTAGGTGCTCTTGCCGGAGCCCGAGTTGCCGTACACGACAATCTTCATGTGACGCGACGAGCGGCGTGGGCACGAGGGCGATTCACGGGCGGCGGGGCATCGGCAAACTTTCGGTACTTGCCCAGCAGATGGCCGAGCATCACCTGCGCGGGGAGGACGATGCGCTGCACCATGGGGGGGATCATGTCCACCCCGAACTCACTCCGGTAGCGGGTGATAAGGTACGCCGCCTCGAAAGGGTCTGGCCGCATGGCGCCTGCCTTCCGCTGGGCGGCGAAGATCGCTCCCAGGAAGTACTCGATGTTGTCGGGCGGGCGGATGTATCCGGTACAATGCAGATCGTCCGTCCCGGCATTCCAGAAGCGATGCCATTCGCCGGGGAGAAATCGGGCCGTCTCGCCAGCTTCCGCGAACCGCACTGGCTCGCCTCGGCGCTGGTAACCGATCCGGCCGCTCTGCACCGTCAGCGATTCTTCCTGATGCCAGTGGACGTGCATCAGCGGACCGACCCCGGGCGCCACGATGTTCTCCACTTCGAGCGCCTCACCGTCCGGGGTCGTGATCCGACGCAGGAAGGTGAGTCGCTCGCCGAGTCCGTTGTCGATGGTGTGCGGGTAGGAGAACATCGGTCACTCCTCTCGGGTGAGGTCTGAGGCGACACCTGAACGCCGATCACGACAACATGTTCAGCGCACCTGCCCCTCGGCCACGCGCGCCAGCTGTGCCAACTCGGCCACGTACACGCGGCGCAGGTACGAGGTCGCCAGCAGCTTCTCGATCCAGCCCAGCAGGCCCGGCTTGGCGTATTCCGTCGTGATGGTCACCGTGGCCGTGTCCTGACTTCCCGGCTCGACCAGGAAGGTGGTCACGATGCCTGAGGTGAGGGTCTCGCGCAACACCCTTCCCGGCACAGGCTCGGTCACCTGGGCCGTGTCCACGTTCACCCGGCCGAAGGCCTTCATCGCGAAGCGGATCGTGGTGCCCGCGCCCCGGCCCCCCTCGAGCACGTCGAGCCGCCCGAAGTATTCCGGGGGGAGGATGTGCGGATGGCCGTTCCGATAGTCGGCGATGATGTCGTAGAGGACGGGCGCCGGGACGGGGATGGTCCTGCTCTCGGAGATGCGGATGGGTGGCATGGAAAGACCGGGGGTTGAGGCCTGAGCGCCGGCCCGTGCCGGGACGGACACATCCGGAGAATCTACTGTCTGGGGACAAACCGAGGCGAGCCTTCACCGTCGTTCAGGGCCGACTATTATTGCCACCTCTTCCACCCTCACCCGAGACCGCCATGACCGACGCCGCGCCCGCCCTCAACGCCACCACCCTGGGTTGCTCGATCACCTGTACCGACCTCGCCGCCTCGATCCGCTTCTACCGCGACGCCATCGGCTTCGGCGTGGCGCAGCAGTTCGAGAACGAGGGGAAGGTCGTCGCCGCGGTCATCGTCGCGGGCAGCATCCAGATCGTCCTCAATCAGGACGACGGCAAGCTCGGCTGGGATCGCATCAAGGGGCAGGGCTTCTACCTGCAGATCAACGTCCCCAGCGCGGCCGATGTGGACGCGGCGGCGGAACGGATCAAGGCGGCCGGCGGCACCTTGCTGAGCGAGCCGGCCGATCGGCCGTGGGGCGCCCGGATGTTCCAGTTCACCGATCCGGATGGCTTCAAGCTCGGGGTGTCGACGCCGCTCAAGGGGTAAGGCGCGTCGGGCCTCAGAACCAGCGGCGCACCTTGTCGCGATAGGCCCGGTAGTCGTCGCCGAAGAGCCCTTCGAGGTAACGCTCCTCGCGCTTGATCACCCCGACGCGCATCACCGCGATCACCACGGGGAGGGCGAGGAGCGGCCAGACGCTGTTCTGCCAGATGGCGATGCCGGCGTAGCAGAGCGTGAAGCCGACGTACATCGGGTTGCGTGAGTAGCGATATGGCCCCACGGTCACCAGCGCCTTGGTGGGCTTCCATGGTTCCGGGTGGGTGCGCGCGCGTCTGAAGGCGAGCACCGCCGGGACCGCCACGAAGCCAAGCAGGACCAGGATGAGCCCCTCCGGCACCGTGGTGCGCTCGGTGATGAGCGGCCACGGGTGCCAGCGGTCGGCCAGCAACCCGACCAGCAGCGGAATCCCGTAGATCAGCGGCGGCGGGGCGATCACCCCGGCGGTTGCCGACATCAGCCAGCTTCCTCAAAGGATCGCACGATCCACTGCCGCACCGTCGCGTCCACCTCCGCGGGCGAACTGACGCGCGTGGTGAACTTGCACATGCTGTTGGGTGGCATCTCCTTCAGGCGAGCATCACCCGAGAGTGCCTTGGCCCCGAAGCCGAGCTCGACGGCGGTGGCAGTCTTGGGGCCGACCATGAGGAACTGCTTCTTCCGACGGTAGGAGATGTAGTCCTTCTTCGGGGCTGCCTCGTACTCACCCAGCGTGGCGAGGATTGCGAGGACGGCGTCATGGACCGGACGCAGCGCTTCCTTCTTGCCGGCGTAGATCGTGGCGAGCACGTCGTCGGCGGAGTGGCCGGCTGCGGCGGCAGCGCTGGTCCCGTCGCTCTTGAGCGCGAGGTGGACCACCGTATTGGCCTGGCCATGTCCAAGCCCGAACTGCTCCATCATCATGGTGCGCAGCTCGGCGTGCTTGGTCAGCGTGGAGCCGGTGACCACCGCGGCGAGTTGCGCGAATGTCTTGCCGGTCTGCTTCTCGATGTTGGCGATCATCGTCGCCATCGCCTTCGCTTCGTCAGCCATTGCGGGACTCCTCCATCGGCCAGTTGGTGCTCTGACACTTCGCGGGGGTGGTGAAGGCGAGCAGGCCGAAGATGCCATAGAGGATGCGGGTGCCGAAGGCGGGCCGGCCGGTCTCGATGATCTCCTTCAGTGTCTTGACGATGAAGTCGCCGCCGCGCGTCATGTCCTTCGCGGTCTTGGTGCCGACCGGCACGTCCTCGGATGTCAGCGTGAACTCCACTCCGTCGGCGACCTCGCGCAGCTCGTAGGTCACCTTGCAATACGGATCATCGTGCGCCGTGAACTTCATCGTGTGCGAGAAGCGATACGGCGGCGAGACCTCGAGGATCTCCCCCACCACCGACGTGAACTTCGCGTCGGGCGTGCGCATCTGCACGGGCGACCCGGGACTCAGCGCGCGGTAGCGCATCTGCGCGCCGAAGAAGGCGAGCTGCGGCGTGTCGGTCTTGGTGATCTCACGCCACACGTCCTCGATCCGTCCCCGAATCACGATCTTCGAGACCAGCCGCACGGTGTCCGTCGTGGTGCCCGTCATCCTGCCCTCCGGAGGAGTGGTGGTGTTCAACGGCGTACTTCACATCGGCCATCTTGCTCGCCCAGAAACCGCCGTACTCGGTGGTCCAGCGGTCGTGGATCAGCTGAATCGGGACCGGGTTGTGGAAGAGCTGGCGGGTGCGACCCTGCTTGAGCGACACCACCAGCCCGCTGGCCTCGAGCTGCCGCAGGTGGTGCATCACGGCGATCCGCCCGACGTCGAACTGCTCCGCCAGTTCGCCGACCAACATCCCGGGCGAGGCGCGCAACAGATCGAGGATCCGGCGCCGGGTCGGGTGACCCAGGGCGTCGAACACCTCGGCCATGTCGTCGAGGGCGGAGGGGGGAGGGGGGCAGGGGGTCGGCATATGTCAAAATATATTAACATATTCTGGAAACCGCGCAAGACGTGGGGTCGGGCCGCGCGCAGGCGAGAGTGACTCCTCGCTGCGCCAGCCGCCCAGCCAATCGAACACGACCCACGAGCGATCCCGGTGCCTGCCATTCGCCCCGGAGCGTCCCTTACCTGCGCAGGGGCGAGTTCGATCGCCAACGGATCCACATGCAACAGAAGGATTGACCCCAATGACAATGCTCGGATCGCTCCGATCGCTCGGGTTGGCCGTGATGGTGGCCGGCGGACTCGCGGCCTGCTCGGACAACCCGGTTGGCCTGCAGGACCCCGAGGTCACCAACGCGACGGACAACTTCCAGTTCCAGGGAACCGCGGTCGCCAGCCTGACGGCCACCCAGAGTTACTCCTGGACCAACACGGGAACGCGGGCCACCATCAACCACTCCACCACCACGACCGCTGGCACGGCGCTGCTGACGGTGCGGGACGCGGCGGGGACGGTGGTCTACACCAACGCACTGGTCCCCAGCCTGAACGAGCCGACGGCTGTCGGGACGGCAGGCACCTGGACCATTGTCGTGACCATGACGTCGTATACGGGAACCCTGAACTTCCGTGCCCAGAAGCTCTGAGCATGGTGTTACGTGACTGAGCTGGCCGCTGCGCCCTCGGCGGCGCGGATGCGGCGTCGAATGCGCAGGGCCCCGCGCAGCACCAGCCAGCAGACAATCAGGCCGATCACCAGGTCGGGAATCGGGGAGTGCAGCACCCGCACCAGCACGCCGGCGGTGAGGACGCCAAGATTGGCCTGGACATCGGTGGCCGAGAAGATCCAGGCCGCCTGCAAGTGCACCTCGCCGTGCCGATGTCGCCGCAGGATGGCGAGACAGGCGATGTTCACGGCCAGCGCCACGAGGGAGACGCTGATCATCACCGGTGCCTCCGGGGCACTCCCCACGATCGCGCGGCGCGCCACCTCGAGCATGGCGAGGGCAGCCAATGCGAGCTGGACATGACCGGCAAAGCGTGCGGCGCCGAGCTTGCGCGCTCCCGAGGCGCCGATGGCCAGCAGGGCAAGCAGGTACACGGCGGCGTCGGCCCCCATGTCGAGCCCGTCCGCGACCAACCCCATCGATTGCGCCCGCCACCCGGCGACGAGCTCGACGGCGCACATGATGCCGTTCAGCAGCACGAGAGCCAGCAGCGGCTGTCGTCCCACGGTGGCGCCCTGCTGTGCGCCATGGCTCATGGTGATCTCTTTCTCGACCGGAGCATCAGCCGAGCGCCGTCTCCAGATCCGCGCGGATCGCGTCCGGCGGGTCGGTCGGCGCATACCGCTTGAGCACGGTCCCGTCACGCCCCACGAGGAACTTGGTGAAGTTCCACTTGATGGCCTCGGTGCCCAGCAGGCCGGGTTGTGCGGCCTTGAGGTGGCGATAGAGCGGATGGGTCTCGTCGCCATTCACGTCGATCTTCGCGAACATCGGGAAGGAGACGTCGTAGTTGAGGGAACAGAACGCCTTGATCTCCGCCTCGCTCCCCGGTTCCTGTGCACCGAACTGGTTGCAGGGGAAGCCGAGCACGGCCAGCCCCTTGGGGCCGAGCTCGCGGTGGAGGGCTTCGAGTCCGGCGTATTGGGGCGTGAGGCCGCACGCACTCGCGGTGTTCACGACCAGGAGCACCTTGCCCTGAAAGGGGGCGAGGGTCTGCTCGTGGCCGTCGATGGTGCGAACCGGAAGGTCGTAGAGGGTTGTCATCCCGCAATATCGCCGCGGACGACAACTCCACGAAGGGGCGGACCGCTGATGGTGCGCTACTTGAAGAGGTCGATCCCGCCCAGCAGCCACCAGAGGACAACGAACACCAGGACGGTGGTGAAACAGCCACCGCCCAACTTCTTTGCGCCCCAGCCGGCCGCGACGCCCCGCAGGATCTTGCTCATGAGGAACCCTCTGGTGAAGACACGGCGCACTGCGGGGCGGTGGTGCCATGCAACGAACCGTGTGATGCAACGTACCGCGCGACGCCCAGACGCCCCTGCTTGGCCACGTACATCGCGATGTCGGCACACTTGAGCAGGTCGGTCGGCCGATTCGCGTCGTCGGGATAGATCGCGATGCCGATGCTGGTACCGACGGTCACCGTGACGCCGCCGAATTCCATCGGCTCCGCGAGGCGGTCACAGATCTTGGTGGCCAGCGCGACGGCCGCATTGTCGTCCTTGACCTCGAGCGCCAATACCAGGAACTCGTCACCGCCACGTCGGCCGACGCTGTCGGCGCCCCGGACGCTGTGGCGAAGCCGCTCGGCGACTTCCTGCAGCACCCGGTCGCCGATGTCATGGCCATGGGTGTCGTTGATCTGCTTGAAGCCGTCGAGGTCCAGGAACAGGACGGCGAATCGCCACCCATGGCGATCGGCCTGCTCCAGTGCCTTCTCCAGGCGATCGCTGAAGAGCGTGCTGTTGGGCAGTCCGGTCACGGCGTCGTGGAGCGCGCGGCGTCGCGATGCCTCCTCCGCGGCCACGCTTGCGATGAGGGCCGACTCCCCCTGTCGGACGCGATGCTCCAGCGCGTCACGGTCGGCGACTTCTTCGGTGAGCGCCTTGTTGACGGCGACCAGTTCCTCCGCGGCCTCGAGCACCTTTACCTCGACCGCCTCGCTCTTGTCGAGGGCGTGCCGCACCTTCAACGGTGGCGCGCCCTCCGCCACGTTCTCCTTGAGGACCTCGTTGACGTCGGAGAGTTCGGCCGCAGCCTCCGCGACCTTCTCCTTCACCTTCTCCGTCTGATCGAGTGCCCGCGTCAACGGTGGGGTCTGTGCCGCGCGCGCGCTGCGAGGGCGAGCCATGCTGGTGTCTCCGGCTGCTGGACCCTTGAAGCTCACGGAGGAGACGGAGCGGCACCATCGCCCGAAAGACGGTCCTCCCTTGGATGGAGGTCGCAAAGGTGCCTTGCTACCGCCGCCCGATCAGGAACCATCGTTCCTGCCGGGCCTGGAAGAAGTGCCAGCCGTCATCGTCGAGCCAGGCATCATCCTCGAACATCACGAAGAGCGACTCCCCGTTCCACTCCGGGATGGGAGTCTTGGCATTGAGCTCGATCGAGATGTACGACCCTTTCCGCAGCCGCTTCCCCTCGGCGCCGGGGCGCGCCGCCGAGCGGAAGTCGATGCTCGCGCCGAGGCCATGGCCCTGCAGGCCGATCGGATGCGAGTAGATCATCGCCTCGATCCCGCGCTCCTTCATCTCCTGCATCGTGGCGCGGTACGCCTCGCCCGCGGTCCTGTCGGGGCGCGAGTGGCGCCGTGTGAGCGCATCCTGGAGGAGGTTGGCATTCCGCATCGCGACCTTGAGTCCCTCGGGTGCGTCGGTCTCGCCAGGCTTGAGGACGTAGCCCATCTTCTGCCAGTCGGTGTCGAAGCCCATGTAGGTGATGCCGAAGTCGATGTGGACCACGTCGCCCGGGAGGATCACTGTCTTCTCCGGCGCGACGGCGAGGAAGCCTCGCGAGAGCGGCAGCCCGCCGCCTTGCCGTTGCACGCGCAGGTCAGGCTGGAACCAGGTCCGCACGCCATGCGCCCAGAGCGCATCGTAGAGCCAATTGCGGACGTCGCCCACCGTGGTCACGCCGGGGGTGATCACCTCGCTGGAGAGGGCGCGCTCGACGATGCGTGCGGTCACCGCCACGGCGGCAGTGAAGTGCGGCTTCTCCGCATCGAGGCGCGTGTCGAGCAACTCCTCGATGAGCGGCGCCGCAGTGACGAAGCGGGGCACCGCCTCCTCTCCGAGCACGCCCACGAGCCACGTGTAGGCGTCGTGGCTGAGCGCGCGCGTCTGGCCGCGCGACCCGTTGATCTGCAGGCCGATCGTGGCGGGCGCATGTTCGGCGTAGAGCTCGCGCAGCACGACCGGCGCGGGCCGCGGCTCGGCGGTGCTCTCGAACCAGCGCGTGAGGTTGTCCTCGGAATAGCCGGTCAGGGCCACGCGGCGAAGCCCCTTGGCGCCGGCATCCACGAAGACGAAGACGTCGCGATTGCCGGTATACGGACGGGGCGGGGCGATGGCGTGCACCACCGGATTGTCGGCGAACTCCTCGTTCACCACGATCCACATCCCGATGCCGTGGCGCCGCATCATCGGCAGGAGCATCGCGTGCCTGGCATCGAGCCACGACTCGCGCACGCGAATCTGCTCGGACCAGGAGAGGAGCCCTGTCGGTTCCTTCGGTGCCTGCGCGACCGGCGCGCAGAGTGGCAGGAAGGTGAGCAGCGCGACGAGGCGCGCCGTCGTGGGCGTGAGTCGGGTCATGTCGGAGGCACCAAGTTGAGGGAGGATCAGCGCTTCAGGCCGGCGGCCACGCACTCACGGCAGCGGACCGATCCGTGAGACGATCGACGGTCTGCGGCGGACCGCGGCCATGATGGCATCGACCCCCAGGAATCCGAGCACCACGGCCACGCCCACGCCGGGCCACCTGAGGGCGGGCTCGACGGACACCACCGTCGCGATGGCGAGCACGACGAGCAGCATCCCGAAGGCCGCGGTGACCATGCGGTGTGATCGTGAATCTGCGTCCTTGGGGTGCATCCGCGCTCCCTCCGGGGTATCGCAATTCTTGCCGTGAAGGGGGCTGGAAGCAATGGGGATGCCCTTGTGGAGCGGGCAGGCCTGGGAGCTTACGCCTCGGTGCACGGACCGGCAAGTCGGAAGCGCAGATCCCCCATTGCACCTGAGACGCCATCCGAAGGCGATGCTGGCTCGATCTGGTTTCGGCCGCTAACGTTGTCCGACCTTGGGTAGTTGATCGGACCATCCGACACGATCGAGGGGGAGACCGATGCCGTTTCGCACGCCAGTGCTGTGGGTCCTGCTGCTCGGCGCCTGCAGCATCGAGAGTGCCGGTCCAGACACCGGGCCGATGGTGCCCCAGGTCGATTCCATCTTCGCAGCGGCAGTGCGCCCCAACGGACCCGGCTGCGCCGTCGGTGTCTACCGTGACGGCACGCTGGAGCTGGCCCGCGCCTACGGGGTGACGAGCATCGAGGAGCAACGCCCCATCACCACGCGCACGCTCTTCAACCTCGGCTCGGTGGCGAAGCAGTTCACCGCGCTCGCCGTGCTGCAGCTCGAGGAGGAGGGCACTCTTTCCCTGACCGACGACGTGCGGCGCTTCGTGCCCGAGCTGCCGGTGTACCACGAGCCGATCCGCATTCGCGACCTGCTGCAGCATACCAGCGGGCTTCGCGACTATGGCGAGCTGGAGCTGCTCACCGCACGGCCCATCGGCGACATGGCCGTCTTCCTCGACGTGGTGGCACGGCAGCGCACCCTCAACTTCACCCCCGGCACCAGGCACGAGTACAGCCACAGCGACTACGAGCTGCTCGGCCTCATCGTCGAGCGCGCCTCGATGCAGCCCTTCGGGCAGCACCTTGAGGAGAAGGTGCTCCAGCCGCTCGGCATGACGGCGAGCCGCGTGTACGATGCGCGCCGGCCGATCATGCCCGAGCGTGCGCACCCCCACCGCGCGCGCAATGACGGCTTCGAGCAGCGCTTCCCCGACGACGTCGTGATCGGCGGTGGCAACCTGTACACATCGGTGGAGGATCTGGCCCATTGGGACAAGGCACTCGCCGACGGCGCCGCGGGCAAGCATCCGCTGATGGCACGAATGCTGGTGCTGCCGACCTTCGCCAACGGCGACACCATTCCGTATGCATGGGGCATCCGCCGGGACAGCTACCGCGGACTGCCGATTCTGATGCGTGGCGGGAATTCGTCCGGCACCCGCACCGAAATCATCCGATTTCCCGAACAGCATTTCGCCGTCGCCGTGCTCTGCAACGGAAGCCACTTGCCACCAGGCACGCTCGGCGAGCGCGTGGCCGATCGCTATCTCGACAGCGTGATGCAGCCGCGGCAGCCGCCGTTCGCGGCTCCACCGCCCCCGGTCGCCGCCGAGCCCGGAGAACTGGAACGCTTTGCCGGCTGGTACGGCGACCTTGAGCAACTCGACCAGTTCACGGTGGTGGGCGGCAAGCTCACCGAGCGGTTGGGCGACACCGTGCAGACGTGGACCTATCGCGGGAATGGCCAGTTCACGGCCGACGGCTCCCCCGAGGACTTCCGCCTGACCTTTTCAGGCGGGCCGATGCGCTACGTGATGGCCTGGCGGGGTGAGCCACGCTACTCGGGAACTCGGCTGCCGGAATCCAGCGTGTGGCAACCCGGGGTCGCCGAACTGACCCCGTACGAGGGGGTCTGGGTGAACGCCGAACTCGACCTGGTGTGGCGAGTGGTGGTGCGAGACGGCACGCTGATGCTCAAGCGGCAGGGAGCACCTGATGCCTCGCTACTTCCGCACCGGCTCGATCGGTTCAGCGCGCGCTTCGGTCCGTGGAACGAGCAAATGGTGGTGGACGTTGAGTTCGGACGAAATCCGATCGGAGAGGTGACCGGATTCATGGTGTCGACCGCGGTGGATCCGGCCATCCGGGGTCTCTTCTTCAGGCGACTGCCCTGAGGGGGCTCCCGGTCACTGCCGCCCGAACTTGCGCAGCGCATCGAGGAGGAGGTTGGCCGGCAGCGCATGCACCCGGAAGCCGTCCGCTCCCGTCATCGTCTCGGCCGCCAGCATCGCGTTGAGGATCGCTTCCTCGGTGGCCTCCACCACGGCCGCGTAGATCGGATTCAGCATGTCGTCGGGAATCGCCTCGAAGCTGGTCGGCGCCTCGGTCTTCGACAGCGCCGTCCGGTTCGCGGTGGAGAACGCGAGGAAGATGTCGCCCGACGACGTCTCCCCCAGGCCACCAATGCGGCCGACGCCAAGGGACGCGCGCGTGGCCACGCGCTTGAGTTGATGGGGGAGCAGCGGCGCGTCCGTCGCGATCACGATGATGATGGAGCCCGCGCCCTCCGGAACAACCGGCTTCTCGGCCGCGCCAGAGACTGCGCCGCATTCCGGCAGCCCGCGGAACTGGGCCCGCGACGGCTGGACTCCGGCCGCCCGACAGGGTCGCAGCGTGGTCGGCATCTCGCGTCCCACCGGCACACCGAGGGGCGAGAAGCGCAGCCGGTTGCCGAAGTTGCACTGCACCAGCACCCCCACCGTGTAGCCGCCTGCCTGCACCGAGGTCACGCGCGACGCGGTGCCGGTGCCCCCCTTGAATCCGAAGCACATCATGCCCGTGCCGCCGCCCACGTTGCCCTGCGGCGTGGGCCCGCCCTTGGCGCCGTCGAGGGCGGCAAAGACGTGCTCCGGCTTGACGTGCATGCCGTTGATGTCGTTCAGGGTGCCGTCGTATGTCTCCGCCACCACGGGGAGGGCCCAGAGAAAGGCCTCGCGGTGCTTCGCCATCCACTGGATCACGGCATCTCGGACCACGCCGACGCTGTGCGTGTTGGTGATGGTGACGGGGGCCTCCATCCGGCCCGACTGCTCGATCCAGGTGGTGCCCGTCATCTCGCCGTTGCCGTTGAGCGAGAACCACCCGGCGAACACCGTGTCGCCGCCGGCCTTGCCCCGCGGGAAGATGGCGGTCACCCCGGTGCGGACCGGCCCCGTGCCGACCTGCAGCGTTCCCTGGCCGGTGATGATCGTCGCAAACCCCACCTCCACGCCGGCCACGTCGGTGATGCTGTTGTTGGCACCACGCGGCACCGTGGTGGGCACGCCGAGTTGCACCGCGGTCGGACGTTGTCCGGCCACCGGGCTCGTCACCAGCAAGCCAACGAGTACCACCGTGCCAATGCGATTCATTGAGGTCCCATCTGGGTTGGGGGGATGTCCGCGCCCAGGTCCGGGGGCGCCTCCTTGAAGGTACCACTACTTTTCCCGCCCATGCCGTACCGTGTCGCGCTCGACGCCCCCATTCTCCGGGTCTGGTTCACCGGAGTCCTCTCCGGTGCCAACCTGCGTGACGTGGCCGACGAGCTCCGCGCCCACGAGCGGGAGCTGGGCATGGTGCCGGACCGACTGGTGGACATGTCCGGGATGCTCGCCACCGACACTGCCTTCAACCTCGCGATCCTCGCCGCTCGGGTGCGCGGGGTGCAGCGCTTCCCGAACTCCTTCCGCTCTGCGCTGGTGGCGCCGGCGGTCGCGGTGGCGGGATTCGCGCGGATCTTCCGCATCCTCAATCGGAACCCCCAGATCGAGGTGCAGGTGTTCGAGCACGCGGAGGCCGCGGAACGCTGGCTCCTGGAGCCACGCGCCGCCGAGTAGCCGGCGAGAGCCTGCGTCTCACCGCTCCAGCGGCACGCCGGGTGTGAGCAATCCGAAATGCGCCACGATCGCTGCCGCCACGGCGGCGGGCGTGGCCGTGTCCGTCACCACGGTGTGGCAATTGGGCCGAGGCACCGGGACCATGTTCCACCGCGCGAAGCAGCGGTCGAGACCCTCCGTGGAGGTCACCTTTCGTCGCTGCACCCGGTCGGGCGCGCCGACCCGCGCGTCGAGGGTCGTCCGGGTGCACGACAGAAAGACCGGGAGCAGTTCACCGCCGTGACGCGCCACCACCCGTTCGACGTCCTCGAGCAGGGGGAGGTCGTCGGGGTGGGAGTAACATGCGGTCTGCACGACCAACGGCACGCCATGCTTGGCGGCCTCCCCGAGCGCGAGCATGCGCGCAGCGTGCACCAGGTCCCAGAAGCCTGGCGCATCAAAGTCGAGCACGGTTCGCGCGAAGTCCACGGCGGCGTGGTTGTCGAACAACCGGCCGGCGGTGAGCCGCGCGACGGCCTCACCGACCGTGCGCTTCCCCGACGCCGGTGGCCCGTGAAGAAAGAGCAGCTTCATCACGCGCCCCGGCGATCAGATCGGAGGAGGCGATTGCTCAGGGACAACTGATGGACGGGTTCCACTGGCTGAACATGCCGGACGGATTGGTCTCCCAGACCCAGACGTGCTTGTCGTAGTGCCACGGCATGCCTGGCTCGTGGCCCGGCATGGGCCCCTCGAAGGTTTGGCCGAACACCGACGGCGGCGGCGTCACCAACGTGTATCCCGCCCCCCACGGATCCTGGGAGAACCACGGCGTCACCGCGTTGGTCGTGGTGTTCCGCACCATCGCCGGCACAAGGTACTCGACGCCAACGAGCTTGAAGCCTCCTCCCTTCTTCGGGAGGTACAGGAGGACCTCGGGCTCGTTGGGCACCACCACGCCATCGATGGCTGAGCCCCGGGCGGCGTGGACGCCCATGGTTCCGGCCGGGCTCGCCGCGCAGGGAATGCCGCTGGGATCGGCGTAACCGGCGGCGATGGCGGCATCCACGTCGTGGAAGGCCGCGGTGGCGTTGCGCATCGCGGCGAGTGCCTTGGCGGCCTCGGGTCCGAGCTTGGCCTGCGACAGGCTGACTTGGGGCGCGGTCGGGTGGCTCATCGCGTGGTCCGGCTCGGTGCCGGCGGGCGCGCAGGCCGTGGCGGTCCCGAGGGTGAGGCCGAGGGTGAGCATTCCGCGAAGGGTGGAGCGGGGGTAGCGGATCATGACTCCTCCTGATGAATCGATCAGCGATCGAGCGGCAGGAACAGCGTGGACGTAGACGCTACGGCCCGGCTCCGGAACGCGCAAGCGGGGTCGCACGCTGCTCCGCAGTCGTGCACGTGGCCTACCCCTGATGCTTGGCAGGCGCCGTCGCGTCTGCGCGCCGCTTGGCGCGAGTCTCCATCAGACCGATGGAGGCCAGCACGAGCCATGTCAGCACGGAGCCCAGCAGGGCCAACCCCAATCCACCCAAGCCCACCGCGACACCGATCGCGGCCGTCATCCAGATGCCCGCCGCCGTGGTCAGCCCCTCGATTTCCCTCGTGGCGGTGAGCTTCAGAATGGCGCCGGCGCCGATGAACCCGATGCCTGCCGCAATCCCCTGAATGATTCTCGACGCGTCCGCCAAGGACATGCCGCTTCCGGAGGCGGCGAGCACGAACAGCGTGGTGCCCAAGGCCACGAGCACGTGTGTCCGCAGGCCTGCGGCCTTCCCCGATGCTTCGCGCTGCCAACCGATGAGCGCGCCGAGAATCACCGCGGCCAGCAGTCGGATGACGACATGCGCCAGCTCACGGGCATCAGGAAGGCCAGCAGTCAGTTCGCTCCAGATAATCTCGCCCATTTGGACCTCGTTCTCCTGCGGGATGTGTTCACGCGGCGTGCCGCCTGCGTCCCCCGAGTGCACGCCAATTGGTATCGTGCCTCACCAAGGGAGCAGGACCATGAGCAAGGACAAGAGCGGCTACACGCACAGCGCCAGCGACAAGGCGCTCGATGCCGCGGCAGAATCAGAGAAGGCCCCCACCGACGCGAAGTCGTCCAAGCACCCCGGACATGACGCTGAAGAGATCAGCAAGCACGACGACAAGGGCAAGGACCGGATGTTCGAGGGTCGCGAGCAGCACGACGATGCCGACATGAAGAGCGAGAAGAATCGCCTGGCCAAGGACCAGGCGAAGCACGATCATCCGGTTGATGGAGAGGATGCCGTCACCGAGTCGAACATGCACGTGAGGCGGAAGGACTGAGCGACGGCCTGGCTGGTGGCGCTGCGTCGTCGGATCAGGCTCAGCGCCCGTTGTGCCGCAGGAACGAGACGCCATCCATCGCGCGTGCCACCGCCGCCGGCGCGGTGATGCGCAGGTGCTGGAGGATCGACGGCGCAATATCCACGATCGCCGGCGTCCCCTCAGTGAATCGCGCATCCAGTCCCGGCTGGTTGGTGACGATCCACGTCGTGCGCTCCCGCGCGGACTGCCCGCCGTGGCCCTTGCCGGTACGTGCATCACGCCCATGATCGGTGGTCACCACGATCATCCACTCCTCGCCCATCGACTGGCGCTGCTTGACCGCCGCCCAGATGCGCCCGACCCGGGCATCCGCCTGCTGCACGGCGGTGAAGAACCCCTCGCTGTCCCCGTGCGCGTGGCCGGCGTCGTCGGTGTGCTGGAGATACACCCACGAGAGATCCGGCCCGTGCGCCGCGATGTAGGCCGCCGCATCCGAGGCGACCCGCTCGTCGATGGCGCGGATGTACTGCGACGCCGGGTCATGCGGAAAGGTGATGGTGTCCTGTTCGAACCCGTCCGCGCTGTGATCGAGACGGAAATCGCCCGCGTCGGGGCGTCCCTCGCCGATGAGCACCGTCCGGTTGTCGAGCCAGGTGGAGAAGAGGGCGGTGTGGCGTGACGGCTCGACCGACTCGATGATCCGGAAGAGGTTCCAGTAGGCGTAGTTGGGCGACAGGTTGCTGTTGCCGCGCACGTTGTGCTTGTTCGCCCACGTCCCGGTCAGGAGGCTCATGTAACCGGGTGCCGAGATCGTCGGTGTCTCGGTGGGGCCTCCCAACTCGCCGCCCACATGGGCGCGCGTGTACCCGCCAGCTGCCGCAATCGCGTCGATGGCGGGCGTCGGCACGCGTTCGATCACGTCGGCAGGGATCCCGTCGAGGATGATGAACACGGCCTTGCGCGGCGTCGCGGCGCTGCGGGTGAGGGGCACATGGCAGGCCGACACCAGGGTCGCGCTGAGAAGGGCAAGGTGGAGTATGCGCATGGGGGCCTAGCGCTTCTTGCGCCCGACACCGGGCGCAGCCGTGATCTGCTGCATCCATGCCGCGAGCTGGCGTTCGTCGAGGTCGTCCGCGACTCGCAGTTCCACGCCCCGGGTCGCCTTGCCCATGGCGACTGGGGTCACCGGCGGTACCGGCGCGAGCGTCACGCCGTTCACGAACATGAGCTTGACGTGATCGGTGAAGCCCCCGCAGCAGAAGCACCAGCCATCGCCGACACCATAGTAGGACATGCCCCACTTCACGGCGCGCTGCAGGCCGGGCAGCGCCCTGGCCGCGATGGCATCCACGCGCTCGGCGATGCCGCGCTGCGGCTGCGGCAAGCTCGCGATGTACGCAAAGACCGGCGCATCACCCTCCGCGGCCTTCGCGGGGCTCGCCTTGCCGGTGAGCATGGACGCCGGCAGCGACGTGGCGGCGTCGCCGGCTGCCACGCTGCGCTCGACGGGCTTGCGACTCTTCCTGGCCGGCATCGTGACCTCTCGTCCCTGGGGTGCCAAAGAAGGATTACCGCCCGCCTTCGTCCGCGAGCAGCTCGTCCAGCTGCCCGAACGTCTCGTCGTTCCAGTTCGTGCTGCCCGAGGCGACGGCTTCGTCGAGTGCCGCCTTGGACGGGTAGAGATCGTGCACCACCACGAGGGTCGTGCCGTCCCGCTCCTCGAAGGTAACCGTCGTCACCTGACCCGCCTCGCCCGCTTCCTCATTGGTCCAGACGATCCGCGACGGGGGAACCACGTCGAGGTATCTGCCGAAGAACGACATCGGCTCCGGCGCGGCCGGGTGGCTGAACACCAGCGTGTAGCCCCCGCCGGTACGGACATCCATCTCGCACGAGAGCAGCGTGATGGGAACGGACTTCGGCACCCACCACCGCTTGAAGAGCTCGGCCTCACTCCACGCCTTGAACACGAGGTGGCGCGGGGCGTTGAAGGTGCGGGTCACGACGAGTTCGCGATCGGACGTCCGCTCGATCATGGTGCGGGCCGTCGGGTCATTACCTGGTGTGGCGGTCATCTGACGTCTCTCTCTGTTGGAGTTCCTCGAGTACCAGGTCCAATTCGGCAAACCGTTCTTCCCACATCCTCCGGTACCGCTCGAGCCAGGCGTTGACGTCGGCAAGGCGTTGGGGCCCGAGTCGGCAGGTCCGCACGCGGCCGACCTTCTCGGTCCGGACGAGCCCGGCCGCTTCGAGGACGCCGACATGCTTCTTCATGCCGGTGCGCGTCATGTCGAAGCGGTCGGCCAGCTCGGTGATCGAGGCGTCGGCGGTGCCGAGCTGCTCCAGCACCCCCCGGCGGGTGGCGTCGGAGAGCGCGGCAAAGGCGCTGTCGAGGTGGGCGGAGGCATACTGAACCATATGGTTCAGTATATCGGCGCGGTCGGCACCGCGCAAGGGGGCGAGTCGGTGCCCGGGACCGGCTGTGCAGCCTCCGTTGCCCGGTCGCCGGTCCGGTGCGAACTTGACCGGCCCCCCTTCAGGGAAACTCGATGATCCGCTCCCGCGTGGCGTCCCTCGCTCTGCTCGCCGCCTCCTACCTCGTGGTCGCCAGCCCGATCTCGGCGCAGGTGCGCGCGCCGGTGCCGGGGCAGCCCTATCAGTACTGGGATGTCCTCGAAGCCGACGGCGGTGCGCGCAAGATCTATTTCCGCAACGATCAGGAGACGCCGATCACCATCACGGAGGTGGTGATCGCCCGCTGCGAGAACACTCGGCAACTCTGCGGCACCTATCCCTCCAAACTGGTCGTCGAGCCCGGCAAGACCGTGGTGGCGTTCCGTATCGAGCGCTTCGACGCCAAGCTGGGGTGGAGCTACGGCTACTCCTTCCGCACCTCAGGAGCCGGCAGGCCGAGCGGACCGCCTCCGGGCGCGCCGCCGCAGGCGATGGCGCCGTCCGGTGCCATCCAGGTGAAGACGGTGCCGGTCGATTCGCTGGTACCGCTCGTGGCGGCGACGGAAGAGAACGCCTCCTGCGGGAAGATCTCCGTGCCGAGTCTTCCCGAGGGGCACAAGGCGCTGCTGATGGTGTTCGGCACGGCGACGCAACCAACGGCCCGCATGGTGATGGTGCGCATCGACGACAACAATGCGCCGTACGACTATCGCGACTAGCGGACCGAGCTGGGTGAGAACCTCGCCGACCCATACCGCTCCGTCGTCTCGATCGACTTCCTCCGTCAGATGGCGACCCTGCTGAACAGCGGGCACGGGGAAGCGCCATCGGCGCATCGCGCCACCGGCCTCGCCATCAAGACGGCCGCATCACTCGGCAACCCGATGGCGATGGTGGCGAAGCTGGTGAAGGAGTGCGCCAGGTAATTCCGCTCAGGGGGCCTACTCCCTCCGGGCGAAGTGTCGCTGGACCGCCAGGCGTCCGAGGGCGACCCCGGCGGTCCGGCCGGCATCGAGCGAGAAGCGATAGTGCACGCCGACCAGCAGCCGCGACTCGGTGACCTCGTCGATGTAGTCCTGCGCGCGCGTGTAGCGACGCAGCATGGTCGAGTCCACGTCGAGGACGATGTGCGGCATGCGGTCACCGAACTCCGCGGCGATCACGGCGCCAACGGCCCCGGCCGACAGGCAGTGTCCGCAGGGATACTCCGGATGCCCGGGCGTCGGCAGCAGCGGTTCCCACTCCGGATCGGCCACCGTCGCGTCGTTGCCGTCGGTGCCGGCACCGCGGATCGCCGTGACCGGACGCCAGAGATTGTAGGCGTACTTGCCATCCATCATCGACACGTACGAGTCGGCCCATGCCATCTCGGCCAGGGCCAGGAAGCGCGCATCCTGCAGCAGCGTCCGGCCGGGCGTGCCGACGAGCTGGCGCAGCACCAGCCGCACATCCCGCGGCGCCCAGAACTGTGCCATGTCGGTCTGCACCGCGGTGCGCGCCGTCGAGGCCTTGCCACCCAGCCGTGCGATCTCCCCGAGGTCCCGGGCGTAGCGCTCGCTGGTGAGTGCGGGCGGCGGCGGCGAACGGAGTTCGGCCGGGGAGGTCATGATCCACGGCGCCTGCGTGGTGAGGGCGACGCCGACGCGGCGAATGGTCGGCACGTAGCGGCCGGGGGTTTCAGCGGCGAAGTACGGATCCTTGACGTTGGCCTGCGCGGCCGCACGGGCCGCGAGGAGCTGGACCGCGGCCTGCCGCCCGACCGCGATACCGCGGGCGCGGGCGGTGCTATCGGTGATGCGCTCGAGCCCCTTCTTGAGCGCGGTCGCGAAGCCGGCCTGCTGTCCCGGGCAGACCTTGGCCAGGATGTCGTGCGCCGCCTGGGCGGCCGCGGCATCGGCGGCACTCCCCGCCTCGGCCCGGATCTGCTGCGTGTACGGACGGTACGGCGTCCCGGATGTCGCGTTGATCGCCTCGAACATCGCGACGTGCATGAGCGCCCCGCGGTCGCGCTGGTCGGATCCTTCGCAGAGGTCCAGCTGGGTGCGCCACTCGAGGAGGACGTTCGTGATGACCTGGGCACTCGCGTCCGACACGGGGGTGATCGCAAGGATCGCCGCGCTCACGGCAGTCGCGTAGCGGAACAACGGCATGGCAGGGCCTCGGCGGGATGCTGGGATGGGGAGGGAGGATGATGCAAGGCAAATGATGCATGGGGCGGAGGCCCGGGAGCAAGCGGCCGGCGGCGTGCGCTGCGACCCTGCCGTCACGAACCGCCGTCGGCGCGGGCGCGTCGCTGCTTGCGCCCGTGCCACCAGCGGAACGCGGTGTACCACACGGCGACCTGGATCGCCAGGGCGAGCCCGACCCGCGCCGGAATGAAGGCGTCACTCGGCACGGCCACGACCAGCAGGATGCCCGGCAGGTTCAGCAGCCACGGCACCGCGCCCAGCACGCCATGAGGCCCCCCGAAGGCGGCGGTGGACGCGAGGAGCACGCTCACGACGACGGCGATCAGCAACAGGCGCATTGGTGGTCGAGCCTCGCTACCGGGGTAGCCTTTGGGTTGCTGCGGCCGCGGGGGTCAGGCCGCGACCGCGGCAAGCGCTCGCAAGTTCCTTCCGCTAGAGCGACTCGAAGACAAAGCATCCCCAGTTCGGGGAGGTGAAGGGGTGGCCCTGGTACCGCCCGGTGAGGACGTCACTTCCCCCTTAACCGCGCCACCGGGCCGTCCACGCCGTTCGGCAATTGCTCATCGGCCAACTGGTCGGTGTCGCGCATGTCCCGCTTCAGTCTCGCGAGCTCAGCCTTCAGGGTTGCGGTCAGGGCCGCTTGACCGGGTTGGCCGTACAGGTTGTGGACCTCATACGGATCGTTCACCAAGTCGAAGAGTTCCCACTGATCCTTCTTCCAGAAATAGATCAGCTTGTGCGTGCGCGTGCGGACGCCGTAGTGCGCCCTCGTGTTGTGGTCACCGGGGTCGTGGTAGTAGCGGTAATACATCGACGTGCGCCAGTCCGCTGGCGTCCGGCCACGCAGGAGCGGCAGCATGCTTCGCCCTTGCATCTCTGCTGACGTCGGGAGGCCGGCCACGTCCAGGAACGTGGGCGCGAAGTCGACGTTCAGGGTCATGGCGTCACTCCTGGTACCCGGCCTGATGCCAGCCGGCCAGCGCACGAGGAAGGGCATCCGGATCGACTCCTCGTACATGAAGCGCTTGTCAAAGAGGCCGTGGTCGCCGAGAAAGAACCCCTGGTCGCTGGTATAGATGACCAGGGTGTTGCGCGAGAGGCCCGCCTTGTCCAGGTACGCCAGCACGTGGCCGACGCTCTCGTCCACCGACTGAACGGTCGCCAGGTAGTCCTGCATGTACCGCTGATACTTCCATCGAACGAGCGCTTCCCCGGTCAGGGTGACGGGCGTGCCGCCGCGCATGATGGTCACAGTGTCCGGCTTGGTCTGTCGCCACTTCGCGAGGGCCGGCCCCTCGAGGCCGGTCGGCGGGGCCCGCTTCAAGTCGCGGTTGGTCAGGTCGGCACCGACGCGCTGCTGGTTCTCGTGCAGCGCATCCGTGCGCGTCGCGTAGGAATCCCAGAAGGTGACCGGTTCAGGAATGTGCCGCGCCGCGAAGTGTGCGGCGTGGGGTTCCGTCGGCTCCCATGGCCGGTGAGGGGCCTTGTGGTGCAGCATCAGGAAGAACGGCTTGTCGCGCGGACGGGTTGCCAGGAAATCAAGCGCGAGGTCGGTAATGACATCGGTCACGTACCGTCCCGTGTACGTCTTTTCGCCAGTCGCGGTGTAGAACAGGGGGTCGTGGTACACCCCCTGCCCGGGGAGGATCTCCCATCGATCAAAGCCCACCGGGTCGCTCCCGAGATGCCACTTGCCGACCATGCCGGTGTGATAGCCGCCCTGCTGCAGCAGCCGCGCGACGGTCATGCGCGAACCGTCGAACCGATTGAACATCGTCACGCCGTTGATGTGCGCATACTGACCGGTCAGGATCGCCGCACGGCTGGGTGTGCAGATCGCATTCGTGGCAAAGACGCTCGTCAGCAGCGCGCCCTCGCGCGCGAGCCGGTCCAGGTTGGGCGTCTCGTTCACGCGCGACCCGTACGCGCCGATCGCGTGCGCCGCGTGGTCGTCGGTCATGATGTAGATGATGTTGGGCCGCCCGCCCCGCCCGGCCTGGGCCAGCACGTTCGTCGGCAGGAGGGCGACGGTAACAAGGAGCCCTGCGGCGAGCGATCTCATCCATCCTCCTGGTCCGGGTCGGGGCGCTACGAGGCGACTCACGCGCGTGCCACCGCGCCTCACTTCAGGATGATCTCTCGAATCAGCTCAGTGCCCAAATTGGTCCTGTAGGCACTGCGGGCCACCCGTGCCTTGTCCTGATCCTTGGCGCTGCCGATCATCTTCACGGCAAATGCATCTTCCTCGATTCGTCGGTCGAAGCTGGCCATGTTGGGATAGGTGATCATGAAGATCACGTTGGGCTCTTCCGGCTTCCTTGGGCGCGCGGCAAACACCTTGTAGTCGATGATCACCCCCGCCTTCTTCTTTGCTTCGTTGAGCGGCTTCCAGGTTGCATTGAGCCAATCCACGTACTCGTCGAAGTGGCCATACTCGATCTTCAAGTAGGTGACAGCGGTTACTGGCCCCTCGTCGTAGGTGACGCCGAGCTGGGCGCTGGCAGGACGTGACAGCGCGAACGCCGAGAGAAGCAGCAGGACGTGGATCTTGCCTTTCATGATGTCACCTTGTGGAGGGATGAGTTCGGCCACTCGTCGTGGGTTCCTGCGGCGGGGCGTGGGCCGAGGCGTCAGGCTCCGACCGCTGCACACGCTGGTTGGCCGGCCCGTCGCCGGGACGATGGACTGAGCGCCTGGTCCATCGCGGCATCGTCGGAGAGTGGAACACCGGGCTACTGCGCCTGCGCTCTCTGCCGTACCACGGCCTTCCGCTCCGCCGTGAACGACCACCAGGGCTTCGGCTCGCCGCCATTGATGAAGGCGGTCACCGAGAGGAACACATCGATGACGCACGGATCCTGGTTCGATCGGGTGATCGCACAGAGCTGATCGAACATGTCGTATGGGTCGCGCCCCTGCAAATCACGTGGATGCTCGATGCCCAGCAGTCGCAAGTCGCCGGCAGTGGCCTCACCGACGTTGGGGAGGTCAGTGAGTGTGACCACGTTGCTCCGGACGACTTTCGCTGGATTCATGCTGGCCACCCAAGGGTGTACATGTGAGCGTGCTGCCCGATCCCCACAAACGCTACCGCCGCACCGCAACTCCCGGAAGCCGCGGATAACGCCGGGTTCTCCCGGTCCGTCGGCAGCGACCAGGTCCCAGCGACGCTCATCCCTCGGCGACCACAGGAACGCTCGTCAGGGAGCAAGCCGGTCGAGGTCTTCCTCGCCGGGTGCCAGTCGGGTGCGTGCGGCCGTCCCGAGCATCGCGGCCCCGGTGAGTGCCCCCAGCCCACCGAAGAATCCCAGGCTGATGAGGGTTCCGATCAGGGTCGATTCCGGAATCGTCGTGAGGAAGGGTCGCAGCACGACATACTGAATCAACAGCTTCACCGCGATCCCCCCCGGCCGCTCCGGCGGGGAGAACGCGGCCGCGTGACAGTTGGCTGATCCCGCCGCTGGCACTCCGCGCTGCGAGGATGGACGCGAAGAGGCCGCCGCCGAGCATCCCGATCAGCCCGGGAACGGCCGCACATGCCGCGATGAGCAGAACAGTGGACAGGAATGATCCGCGCGAACTGGCACCGCCCTGGAGGACAAGTGCCGCCCCGACGATCCCGCCGGCCACCGCCCAGAGACCACCGGAAACAAGGCTGAGTTGGAAGCCGGCGCGAAGCCGACGGAACTGTGTCATGTGATGACTTCCACCCAGGAGGAACCAACGGTGCTTGGCTTCCGATCGGTTTGCGTGCGTGCGTGGGCCGAGGCCTGCCGATGAACACCTGAGTGTCGGGGTTCGCGCGACGCTTTGGGACGTGCGCTTCGTGCTCTACCGCTCGGCCCCCAAGACCTTCAGCACCGCGCCCATCACGGCGTTCGACTGTCGAAACTCGCCCTGATCGGTGATGGCGACCGCGATCGTCACCCCCGCGTCCGGGAACACCATCGCGGTCGTTCCCCAGAAGCCGCTGTGACCACGCCCGGTCAGGCCGCCCACGGTGGAGCCGAAGAGGCCCATGCCATACCCGTTCATCTGCGGGCTCTGCGGGCGCATCATGGTCTCGAGTGTCCCTTGCTTCTCGAGCACCTGACCGGCCAGCAGCGCGGTGAGAAAGTGCGCGAGGTCGGCCATCGTCGCCACGATGCCACCGCCGCCGTACAGGTCAAAGGAAGGGTCGATGTCGTACGCGTCCAGCCCCCCGAGATACTGGTGAGCCCGGTCCAGTGCTCCCGGCGGTGCGGGCTCCAGCCGTTCCCACCAGGTATGGCGCAGTCCGAGCTTGTCGAAGCGCACGAGCGAGCGCACTGCGGGGCCAAGGGACTGTCCGCTGAGTCGCTCCACGATCAACCCCAGCAGCACGTAGCCGTCATCCGAATAGCGGAACTGCGCGCCAGGCGGCCCCACTGGCGCCAGGCTGTCCACCAGCCACTGCAGCTGCTCGCGCGGCGTCCAGTGATGCTGCGGATCGGTGCGCAGCATGGCGACATAGCTTCGCACGGCGGGATGTTCATTGAATCCCGCCCGGTGATTCAGCACCTGCTCGATGGTGATGAGGTCCGTCGCGTATCCGTCCTGCCGGAGGAGCGAATCAATGGGCGGTGGCAGATGCTTGGCCAGCGGATCGCTGAGCGAAAGCCGTCTCATCTCCACCAGGCGCAGCACTGCGGCTGCGGTATAGGTCTTCGTGTTGCTCGCCAGTCTGACCGGCTGGTCGGGGGTGAGCCTGACCTTCCGCGCCGTATCCGCGAGTCCCGCCGCCACGCTCCATCGCTTGCCCGTTGCCGGTTGTTCCACCGCAATGATGATCCCCGGCATGCGCGGCCTCGCCGCGACGACGCTGTCGGCAATCCGCTGCAGGCGGGCCTGCACAGAGTCCGCAGCGGGGCGGGCGGGCGACTGCGAGGTGGTGGCGAACAGCGACGCCAGGAGGAGCAGCGTGGGCATCGGGATCACGATGGGTGGAATGTGGGGGTTCGCCCGAAGGCGGCCGGATCGCGGCCGGTACACGATGGCGTTGTCCCAATCTATGTGCGCGATGGCGCGGGCGCGATCCGCCCCGTCCACCGGCAGTCACGCCGTCGGCCCTCGCGCCGAGCCCGCCGTGCGCGCCGAGGCGGGCCATGGAAGGCTGTTTGCGTCGGCGCGGCCCTCGACGTCGGCAGCGGGAAGTCCGGCGAGCGCCGTGCGCAGGGCCCGGGCGCGCTGGGCGAGCGCGAGCAGTTCGGGATCGCGGGAGTCATACGCCTTGCCGACGAGCATCCGCTCCCGTTGCGTCATCGACACGTCGTGGTACTCGCGGAGTGAAGGTGGCATGGCGGTCGAACGGATGGCGTCCGGCCGCGGTGGACCACAGAGGATCGTGCGGTGATCACGAGCGAAGCGAGTGCCTCCTAGTGCAACACAGCTCTGCCGACAGCTGCAACGCCTGTTGGGCCGCTGGTGGCGAGCTGCGGCGGGCTCAAGGGGCCGGCGGTGTGCTTCGTTCGCGTTCGTCCCCGATAGACAGATAATGCACAAGCCACCGGCCCCCCTCCTTGGCGAGTACCATGGTGGTATGAACCCGTCTGAGCGGGATGACAGTTCCGTCCGCGAGGCGCTGGCCCTCGCGCTCGTGATACTCATGAACGACTGCTACGTCCGGGCGGATGAACCGAACGTCGGGCACCTCGGCGCGCACAAGTCGAGAGGCGGCATACCCGGAATCTGCGTAGAGCCTGCCGAGAAACGCCGCGATCGAGTCGGGCCCTACCCGGCGGCGGCCGAATGCATTGATCCACACCGCGTCCGGGGCGTAGATGGCGCGCTCAGCGTGAGCATCGTGCGTGCGTTGGGCTTCGGCGCGGAGCTCAATGACGTGAAGGACCGCGATGCTGTCCGCACGACTCTGACCTGCAAGGCTGCCAGGCAGAACCAGGCTGAGTGCAAGGAGCGAAGCGGGAAGACGCATAACCTCTCGATGCACAAAGTGGCTGAGGAGGAGCATCAGGCGGCCGAACTCATTCCTATCGCTTCTTGCCCCCGACACCAGGCCAAGCCACGATTCGTTTCATCCACGCCGCGATCTGGCGTTCGTCAAGGTCTTCCACGGATGCGCTGCAGCTGCGGCAGGCTGGCGATGTAGGCAAAGACCGGCTTGTCACCTGCCGTCGCCTTCGCGGGGCTTGCCTTGCCGGTGGCCATGGTCTCCGGCAACGTCGGGGCCGCTCTGTCTTGTGCCGCCGTGCGCGTGGATGACTTCCGGACTCTGGGCTTGGCAGTCTTGTCTGTCTTGCGGGTAGCCATGGTCGTCTCTCGCACCTCAGACTCGTGTCGGCCTAACGGCGTGCGATTCCGCGGGCGGGGGCAGGTGAGGCCCGCGCGTACCCTCGTAAGACTACAGCGCGTGGGCACGGGCGATAGGCCCCGACCGCAGCAAACGCTTGTTAGGCCGTAGCCAATAGAACGATCGTGAGGGGTGCCTTGGAGCATGCCCTACTGACCTGACCTACGGGAGCGTTACCCGACTGCCCAGCATGTCGACGGCGATCGGTCCATCGGTTGGTGCTCCAGCCGCGTCAAAGAACCTCGCGCTTGCCGTGCCGATGATGCTGTCGCCTCGGACGATTACACTGAAGGAGATCTCTCCTCGGCCCAGAAAGGCATGCGTCGTCCGGTCAGCCAGCACCTCCACGAATTTGCCCTTGACCGTATCGGCGGCGCCGATCCAGATGCCCTTCCCGTCACTGTCGCTGGTGCGCGGGTTCCCCGCGTCCGGATTGGCCTGCTGCATCGTGCCGTCGGCATTGAAGACATACATGTGGTAGGGGAACGGAGCGCCCTGGTGCCGGACCACCCAAACGCCCACGATCGGGTGTGCCTTTGGCGATCCTCCGCAGGCGAGTAGGCCGGCAAGGGCGATGGCGCCGGCGAAGCGCCGTGAAAATTGCGAGATCATAAACACCTGGGTGTCGGGTACTTGGAGCAGGTGGTGCGCCAACTGCCGAAGTCGGATCGCCCGATCCGGGACCGGTCTCAGAGTCGGTCTAACGTCGTGCGTTTCTGCGGCGAGGCACATGACCCCGACCGCAGCAAGCGCGGGTTAGGCCGCCTTGTCGATGGTTCGGCTAGCATGCCACTTCGATCCAAACAATACCGCTATCGCCGAAAGAGTCACGACAGTGAAACCGATGATCGGGGCGACAGCAGCCACCTTGTCCTCCGATCCGCTGCCGAGTGTGATCAGCCAAAGGCCTGATTCGCCCTTCTCCCCCATGGCCCATTGACCAAGGTTGAGGGCGACATGGACGCCGAGCGGGCACGCGATACCACGGGTTACCACGGCCGTCGCTCCGAACAGGAGCGCACTCGGAAACACCCCGAGCGCGACCGTGCTGAAGGACCATCCGTACAGGATGTGCGTGAGTGCGAAGGCGACCGCAACGATCAACTGCCCCCACCACTTGCCCAGCGATTCCACCAGCGTCATCAGGGGATAGGCTCGGAAACCGACCTCCTCCATGGCACCCAGCGCCAGCGTCGTGGCGACAACGGTCAGCAGCGCGAGGCCAGTCGGTCGCACGGCTCGGCTGACTTCAAGAGGTCCTGCGATCAGCGAGATCGCCAGGAGCATTGTCGAGTAGACAGCCACCCCCAAAAGCAGGCCGGCCACAAATCGCCGGAGGGAAGCTGCGGACCCTTGGAGGCCAACCCTCTCCGCCGTGCGACCCTCCCGACGCAACAGCCAGAACGTCATTCCGAAGAGTCCGAGGGTCGACACTCCGCCCCAGATCAACGGAGCAATGCGCGGTGGAAACAGGCCCTTGAGGAGCCCGCACACAGCAAGGATGACGAGATACCCAAGCCAAAAGCCGCCAATATGTCCGGCGAGGCGACCACCGGAGAGTGGTGATGGATGGGGATCACCGGGCATCAAGGATTCTCTCAGCGAACGAGGAAATGGTTGGCGGCCGAACGTCGTGCGTTGCTGCGGCCGACGCGTCAGGCCCGGACCGCAGCAAACGCGTGTTAGACGTCATTCGGATTTGTGGTGTCTCCGAACGTGGAACGACGTAGCTGCCGGACGGCCTTGGCGATGAGGTATACCCCTGGAACGGCAGAGACCCCGAAGGCAACCACGGTGACCCAGCGAGGAGGCACCTCTACGGGGCCAATCAGGACCATCCAAGCCATCACGCAGAGATGAAGACAGCCTAGCCCAAGCGCGTGCACCGGTGGGAGTCGCCGCGGCTCGGGAAGACGTGAATAGGTTGTCGCAGTCGTGATGACGACCATGAATTCAACAAAGAGGAGCTTCTCTGCGATGATGCGCGGGGTTAGCTCAGTGCCAAAACCAAACTTGGACACGGCCAATACACCGAGAACGCCGAGCAACGTGTGGCCGATCAGCAAGCCAACGGTCTGGCGCTCGGGTAAGGGCATCTCTGGTCTCCGTCGATGACGTCTAACGTCGTGCGTTTCTGCGGCTGGGGCGTCAGGCCCCGACCGCAGCGAACGCTTGTTAGGGCGCACTGGTTGTCCGGTGCCTGACTTCGTGTGCCGGGGACAGCTCCGGTGACTGCAACGCCTACTGGGCGCCGTTGGCCCCGCGGTCAGCCGTGGGTTTGAGGCCGAACAGGGTACGCCAAGGCAGCAGGATCCAAAGCGCTGCTGCAAACCCGACAAACATCACGAGCGGCAGCAGCCATGCCGGCGGCAGGCCGAATCGAGCCACCGCGCCAATTATTAGCGTACAAAGAAGCGTCATCGCCCCAACGATCGGTGCCGTGCGACGCAATCCGTGCAGGCGCCAACCAAGGACCAAGGTCGCACCGATAATCAGGGCGCTCTGCCCAACCATCAACCAAATTCCCCACGATGGCATGGTCCTCACGTTGTTCCCTTCCTTGTCGCAAGTGGTGCCACGCCAATGCATCCAGGAGGACCGAACCATACCCAGTGCGCTCTAACGTCGTGCGTTTCTGCGGCGGGGCCTGCCGAGGCCCGCGCGTGCCCTCGTAAGACTACAGCGCGTGGGCCGAGGCGTCAGGCCCCGACCGCAGCAAACGCTTGTTAGACGGTTCCGCGTGGCGTGAATGTGCCGTCCAGCCTAGTCGTCAATCACCCAGCGAGTGAATCGGATGCTGTCGAGGTTGCCACTCTCGAACTGTTCTGAACGCGATTTCATGCAATGGCTCCCATCGCAGGCGGTGGCCTCGAACCGGCCAGTCGTCCGGCTTGGCCATTCACGTACGAACAGGGTGACGAGGTCGTTCCGCCGGATTACATCGCTGTAGAGGGGGGGACAGTTCTCCATGATGCGAAGGGAACCCACATGCTTCTTGCCCCCACTCACCAGCAGCCGGGAGAGTTCCTCGCGCGAGGCTACCGATGCAGCCTCGCCGCAGATGACCAAATCCGGCAACGCATTGGTGATCTGGCGTCGAAGGACTATGAAACTCAAGAGAGTCTCCGCAGGCGACAGCGGCCTCGGCAGGCGCTGCGCCACCATGGGGGCAATCTGGAGAAACAGGAGCAAGGTGGCCAAACGGCATGATGTCCAACGCATTCGGGCCCCCTCGGGAAACCGTCTAACGGCGTGCGTTTCTGCGGCGGGGCCTGCCGAGGCCCGCGGGTGCCTTCGCAAGACTGCAGCGCGTGGGCCGAGGCGTCAGGCCCCGGCCTCAGCGAACGCTTGTTAGGCGCTACCGCAATCGGTGCAATGGCATTCATTCCTCAGCTGATCTGAACGAGGCCATAATACCAAGTTGGTCCACGGTGAGTCGGCTCTTCTCTCCCTCGTACGTGAACACCAGCACGAGTGCTCGACCTTTGACCGAGCGCGTCCAGAACTCGACGTTTGCAGTTCCGCCGTAGTCGCCGTAGTTGGCTTCCCAGCTTAGCCGGGTGACACGCCAGCCTGTGATCTCAGTGAAGCGGCGTGCTACGGGGGAGAAGAAGGCGCGTGCTGTGGCCATGCCGCGCTCGAACTCTGCGTCCCCCGGGAGCAATCCTGGACCACCCACGTACACTCGCATGTGTAGGGCACTGCAGTGCCCGTTGACCCAAGGATCTCCGCCAACGTGTGCAACGAGGGCGTCGAACGAGAGTGTTGAGTCCATGACGGCCTCATACTCCCGTCGCCACTCACCGCGGGCGGGCCGAAGCGCCGGAAGGCGCTCACGCTCAACGACCAAGCGGCCTGGGGTGCTCCCGGAAGGATTGAGCGAGCAATGCCCAAACGAACCGGAATTGGCTTGCTTCCCATCAATCCACAGGGGAGGGAGCGTGAACGAGACCCCCAGCGGTTGGATGACGAGTCTGCCGTCGATGAGTTGGGCAGAGTCCGGACCGGAGACGGCGGCACTCAGCATCAGTGAAGCTACGAACGCTGCGGACGGAAACATTCGACCTCACCAGCAAAGTGTCTGTATGCGCCTAACGTCGTGCGCTTCTGCGGCGGAGCCTGCCGAGGCCCGCGCGTGCCTTCGTAAAGCTACGGCGCGTGGGCCGAGGCGTCAGGCCCCGACCGCAGCAAACGCTTGTTAGGCCCTTCCGCGCTAGAGGGACTCAAAGACAAAGCAGCCCCAGTTCGGGCCAGAGGTCGCCACGACAAGCCAGCGCCCAGTCTTCGGAAGCCTTGTGGCCGATGGATAGAACCAAGGACCCTTCTGGCTGCTCCAAGCCCATGTGGTCATCACGATGCGCATCGTGTCCGACGGAGAGCCAAGCAGCGCCGCGCGGACCACCAGGGAATCGTTGCGAACGGGGTACTTGGGCATCCACCAGACTTTGGCGGCGCGCACGGAACCCTTCACCGCATCGGCCCCACCGATTTCACCACCCACCAATAGTTCGCCTGAGCGGAGGGGTCCGATTGAGAAGGCCCCGACGCATGTGCGGGGGGCGTCCCCAAAGAGGACGCGCGTCCCCGAATGCTCGGGCTGCGTCGAGGGAACCGACACGCTCGGCCATTTCTTGCCTTCCGCTTCGGCGCGGGCCACAGTGGTGGCAATCAATGCGGTCCGTGCGTCCGGGATCGGCACGGTAACGGTTGGACCGACGGGGACACCAGACTCCATTTGGGCGGTCAGGGGCCTGCCGAGGACCAGGGCAATCAGGGTCAAGGCGGCGGGGGTGCAGAAAGA
Source organism: Gemmatimonadales bacterium (assembly GCA_033764505.1). Taxonomy (GTDB): domain Bacteria; phylum Gemmatimonadota; class Gemmatimonadetes; order Gemmatimonadales; family GWC2-71-9; genus Palsa-1233. The sequence goes on along the minus strand of JANRIW010000001.1, from coordinate 35,961 downwards.
GCGCATGACGCGGACTCCCGGTTCGTAGTTCGACCAGTGGCAGCCTGAGACATTCTCAATGGAATGGGCTTAACGTCGTGCGTTTCTGCGGCGGGGCCTGCCGAGGCCCGCGCGTGCCTTGGTAAGACTACAGCGCGTGGGCCGAGGCGTCAGGCCCCGACCGCTGCGACAGGTTGTGAGACGTGATTCCTGATTTCCGCAACGAACTTGCCGACATTGGCCTTGTTCTTTCCCCAATCCAGACATTGCGTCGGCCAGGCGCACTTGCTGGTCACTGAGATTGAACCGTCCGGTAAGAAGCTGATCAATATCTTCTCTCCCCACGACCGCATGTTCAGGCCGGTTGAGGCGGTAATGTGCTCACTCCGTTCTTCTCGAATCCACCACGATAGCGCGCTGAGCGTGGCACGAACAGCAGCGCGCACGTCAGGAGAATTGCCAGGACCCGCAGAATACCGCTCCGTGTGATATGCAGGGAATCCGAACGCCATGAGGTTCTCCTCTTCGTGTACGCCTAACGTCGTGCGTTTCTGCGGCGGGGTCTGCCGAGGCCCGCGCGTACCCTCGTAAGACTACAGCGCGTGGGCCGAGGCGTCAGGCCCCGACCGCAGCAAACGCTTGTTAGGCCGAGGGTTGCGGACGACAGGTTAGCGGAACTGGACCCATTGGGTGAATGCAGATCCGAGCCACGCACCGAGGCCCGCGAAGACGAAGCCGCCGAGTACCGCCAACTTGCTGCTCGTGCCACACGACTTAGCGCATTCATTCCCGTCAAACTCGCGGCCCACCGCGTACCCGACAACGACCCCAACGACCCCACCAACGAGCGCGCCGCGACCAGAATAGGATCGCCGGACGTCAATTTGAATCACATCGTTGAGCGGTATGGACCGGTTGGCGGCAGCGGCACCACACGGGGACGGATCCCAGACACAGAACTGTACTGTGCCGCCAGCTGTCGGTACCGGGCGCGCCAACCGGGCCTCGATCAGTTCAGACGCCGTGTGAAGTCGAACTACTCGTCCGCGGTCGAGCATGCTATCCGATCTTTGTGCCGAAGCGGTGGCAGTCCCCGCGAGCGACACCATTATCGCGAGTCCGAAAGTGTGGCGTCGGTACATGGTTAGCTCCTCCGGCGGCCTAACGTCGTGCGTTTCTGCGGCGGGGCCTGCCGAGGCCCGCGCGTACCCTCGTAAGACTACAGCGCGTGGGCCGAGGCGTCAGGCCCCGCCCGCAGCAAACGCTTGTTAGGGCGTCGATCTTGATCAACCCGAGCCACCCTCAGGACGACGGGACTGCCTCCACGCTTCGCAACGACCATGGTGATCCGGCAAGCCCGCCCTTCCCGAACCTTACCCTGTCCCACCTCCCACCGGAACTACGGATAGACTCGGTCCACCCACCTCCGTATTCAACTATTCTTGTCATCAACCCCTCGGCCCCTGCGCCGTGGTGCCGGCCGTGAATCCGCCACACATCCCACCTAGAGAATGCCGATGCCCCGTCTCGCGCTGCTCCTTCTCTTCTGCGCTGCCTGCACTACGGCCGAGGTCATCGACCCGACAGCCGAGGTCGCGCTCACCCCGACGGTCGCGCTTGACCTCTCCCTGGGCGACGGCGACTCGGTGCTCGTGGGGAAGTTGGAGGACGCCACCCGCTTTCCGGACGGGCGCATCGCGCTCCTCGACGTGGATCGGCGGGCCGTGGTCTTCCTCGACAGCACCGGCCGCACAATGGGCGTAGTTGGTCGGCGGGGCGAGGGGCCGGGCGAGTTCCAGTTCCCGAGCTCGGTGGGGCGATGCCAGGCCGATTCGCTCTACGTCTGGGATCGCGGACTCGCTCGGGTCTCGATCTTCTCCCCGACCGGCAGCTACGTCCGGGAACTCCGCCCCGCCGTGACGGGGGCCGTCCAGCCCGGCTGTCTCCCGGATGGGAAGTTCGTCGCGTTGGACGCGAGTAAGGTCGACGGCACCCCGCGCCTGGTGGACGGAGTCGCCCCACTGCTGCGCGGTCCGCTGGTGGTGATGACACCGGACGGCGCCATCTTCGCGACCGTGCCAGACATGGCGATCGGCGAAGTGAAGCTGGCTGGCCAAATGGGTGGGATTGCCCTTGCGGGGGACCGCGTTGTGGTGGGGCTCAGCTCCTCGAATCAGTTGACCAGCTTCGGGGTGGACGGAACACCGCAGGGCGTCGACACGGTCGACCTCCAGCCCGCCCTCCTGACCGATGCGCGCTTCGAGGCGCTGCTGGAGCGGCAAGCGAGGTCGACGGGGAGCGACTCTAGCATGCTGGTCATCGTGAGACGGATGCTCCGTGCTCAAGGGAAGCCGGAGATGGCGCCCCTCTTCAGCAGCATGCACGGGGCGCCCGATGGCACGGTCTGGTGGGTCACCTCACTCCCGGTCGACACCACGATGACGCTGGTTGGCTTCCGACCTGATGCGCCGAGGCGCACCCTGACGCTCCCCGCCGGGGTCGAAGTGTTTGAATTCGGCGCCGACTATCTCCTCGGCAAGCGAACCGACTCGGAAGGACTCGAACGGCTGATGCTCTGGCGGTGGTAAACGCCGTCCCGAGCCGGCGGACGCTCATTCTGGCGAGTGCGTGCCTACGGATGAGGTGGGGATTCGCAGAGAAGACGACGCGCTCGTCGCAGTGAGCCCAAAAGCCAACACCAGGCGTTCGGAATCGCCCTAACGTCGTGCGTTTCTGCGGCGGGGCCTGCCGAGGCCCGCGCGTGCCTCAATGAGTCTACAGCGCGTGGGCCGAGGCGTGAGGCCCCGACCGCAGCAAACGCTTGTTAGAGCGCGGCCGCGGCGCCCTCCGCTTGCCGAATCCGCAGCCAGCGACTGGCATAGATCCCAGCGGAGAACAGGGTGACCGCTTGCAACCGGATCATCAAGTCGCCCGAGTGGCGATTCAGATAGTACCAGTACAGACCGGCTCCAATCAGGAGTTGAGCAACCCATGAGAACGTCTGCTGCGACACAACAGGGCGCCAATCGTACTTGTCAGGCACGGGGTGATGCCGGGAACTAGCTTCGTTCATGCTGAGCTCCCTCAGGAGATGTGTACTGTGCGGGCTTCCCTCCGCTTCACCCCTGGCGGGCTGCCTCAGCCTTGCGGCGTTCGCGCAGCGATATGACAACACCTACCCACATGAGCACCGCGACCACTGCGACGAGCGTCGTCCCAAGTGGCGTCGGGGGATTGAAGCGCCCAGAGAGCAGCACTCCCGCGTACAGTAAAGTCCCACCGGCGAGAAACGCCGAGCCTCGCCAAGCCTTGCCGGTCCTGCGCGATTTGGCTGTCATCCATGCGTAGATGGCGCCGCAAAACACAAAGCACAGCCCAGCACCAAGAACCAGAGCCTGCATACCCCCTCCATTGTTGCGCGAGTCGCTCTAACGTCGTGCGTTTCTGCGGCAAGGCCAAGTGAGGCCGCCGCGTACCTCAATGTAGATCGTAAGCGCGGCGGCCGAGCCGCCATGGCCTTGCCCGCAGCAAACGCTTGTTAGACCGTACCCGACTCAGCGCCTGAATCCGATGGGGTGAGGAGCTGGTTCTTGAAGTCCTGCTCTTCGCGTAGACTGTCGATCGCCGTCCGCATCCTCCACTGAGCCTCGCGGAGCTGCCCAAGCTGAGCCGTCAGTTCGCTCACTCGCGCGGCGAGAGAACCGTGGACTGCAGACAGCCTTCCCATCCTTGTGATCCAGTACGCGCCAGCGCCTAGGGCAATCAGGAGGAGGATTATCGGCACCGGGGTATCTCCTAGGTGGCCTGAGAATGGTTGGGCTTCGCGGGCCGCGGAGTCGACGCATCGCTTCCAACGAGTCGTGAGGCCGCTTTCGCCTCAAGCGCGAGTTCGGCCAGTTCATCGGCCAACAAGGAGTTCTGCTCAGTCAATGCGGCGACTTCCTGGGTGAGCTGGTATAGATCCCGTGCCGCCGTGTTTCGTCGATCCCACGCACGAAGCAGGAACCACCCTAACGCGAACGGCGCGCTCGATAGCGCGATGAATATGGCCACTTCAGTCGGACCGAGATTCCCAATCACTAAAGCGCCTCACTGATGCGTGGGAACGAACTGACGGAACCACACTCGAGATCCTGCCTCATCAATCGGTCTAACGTCGTGCGTTTCTGCGGCGGGGCCTGCCGAGGCCCGCGCGTGCCTTCGTAAGACTACGGCGCGTGGGCCGAGGCGTCAGGCCCCGACCGCAGCAAACGCTTGTTAGGCCGCACCAGCCCGTCGCGAATGCGGTCCGCCCACCTTGGGAAGTCAACGAATGGTGTGTATGAAGCAACCCCAGTTGTTGCCGGCCGTCGCAACCAACATCCAGCGTCCCAGCGAGGGGAGGCGAATGCCGGTCGGATAGAACTTGAGGCTGGTCGCCTCACTTTCCTTTGGGCCGGACGGCCAGGCAATGTCCGAGGATTCGAACACGCGACTCTCGGCCTGCTCATCGAGCCGAGTGGCCTGAACAACCAGGAGCGGAGGCTTTGGAGTCATTTCGCTCGGGTGCCACCAGAGCTTGCCGTAGCCCTGCTTCCAAACATCGTTGTAAGTCTCAAAGGGTCCCGCGATGAAATCGCCGGAGCGGACTGCCTGCGAATTGGTGGTCACGCACCGGCGGTCAATGGCGCTGGTAAGTGCGGTGGCGCCGGCGTTGTTCGAAGCAGCCCGGGGGTGCCGACTCCCTCGTGCCTCCGCCTCAAGGATGGAATGAGCCACCGAATCCGCAGAAGTTGGAGGGCGTCCTGCCCACTGAGCCTGTGCCGCAGCACCGGGGACCAGAGCAATGCACATCGCGGTGGCAAACAGCTTCCGCTTCGACATGGAACCCTCATTCTGGTAGGGGCACCTGCACTACCACAACCCAATGCGGCCTAACGTCGTGCGTTTCTGCGGCGGGGCCTGCCGAGGCCCGCGCGTGCCTTCGTAAGACTACAGCGCGTGGGCCGAGGCGTCAGGCCCCGACCGCAGCAAACGCTTGTTATGCAGCAGTTGGAATATGCCTTTCCAGTACAATGGACCGCAGTTGGGTGCCAGCTACGTCATCAACCTCCCGGCCGACCTCCCCGAATCCCAGCTTGTGATAGAACTCGCGGCCCACCGGATTTTGTTCCTCGACCTGCAGACGAACTCGCGAGGCCTGTGGAAATGCGTTGTAGCTGGCGTGAAGCAACTGCTGCCCGATCCCTCGCCGTTGGTGCCCTGGGAGTACATACAAACGTGTGACGACAAGAAGCTCTGCGCGGAAATGTGCCGTGATCATGCCGACGACTTCCCCTGCATCCAGTGCAATACCAGAGAACGTCGACGCCCGAGCGATTTCCGCCGACAGGATCGTCGGAGTGTGCCATTCATCCGTCACCTTCGCGATGGCCTCCTCGGAAAGGAACGACGAATACGTGTCGCGCCAAGTCACAGCGAGGACGTTCCTGATGCCCTCAAGGTCGTTGACAGTCGCGCGCTCGATTCTGAACAATCGCCGGTTCTCCGCCTGTGACATGCTGCATAACGTCGTGCGTTTCTGCGGCGGGGCCTGCCGAGGCCCGCGCGTCCCTTCGGAAGACTACAGCGCGTGGGCCGAGGCGTCAGGCCCCGACCGCAGCAAACGCTTGTTAGGCAGCAATTGTTGCGCTGTACTTCCCGCCTCACTGCCCGGCGCGGAGCAGGGCAGCGGCAACTCGCGCGTCCTCGCGCCGGTCCCGCCACATACCCAGCAGCCACCCCAAGAGGCCCCAGTTGAGTGGCGGGGTAACCGCCATCCAGGTGTATGCGACCCAGCGGGGGATCGCACCTCCGCCCGATCCGAACAACGTGCTCGCGGGGATGAGCCACCCGAGCCAGGTCACGAATGAGGTCGGGAGGCTAAGGACAAACACCGCTTCGCCATAGCCCATGACAGTCACGCCTGCTCGGTCTGCTTGCACCTGCGGGAGGCCGCACAACAAGGCGATCCCACATCCGATCCCAATACCAAGCAGGCCCAGGCGCCTCGATGACCGCATTGCGCTCCACATAGGTGAAAAGGCCTCTGCAATGCTGCCTAACGTCGTGCGTTTCTGCGGCGGGGCCTGCCGAGGCCCGCGCGTGCCTTCGTAATGCTACGGCGCGTGGGCCGAGGCGTCAGGCCCCGACCGCAGCAAACGCTGGTTAGGACGCCCTTCTCAACCGCCGAATGGACCGGACCTCGACCACGACCTCCCCGTCCGGCATCTCACGCAATAAGGCGATGCGTCCACGGGCCACGTCAAGTAGTTCCACCTTCGATGGAATGAACGACCGTGTCTCTGTGGGCAAGGTGAGGGTGCCGATCGGCACGCCGGTCGCCGAGAAGAGATGCCACCGCCGCGTCGGGCTCGCGGCGGTGACATACTCGCCGATCCAGATATTTCCCTCGTCATCGAGCACTACAGCCCCGACGGTGGGGAGCACCGTCACGCCGGGCAACTTCTCGTCGAGCTCAATGACCGCGGAAGCGTTCTCGCCCATTTCTTGGGTCACGCCGTCACGCCATGCGGCCTTCTCACTTTCGGTCACGGGGCGCGCGGTAGGCGGGCCGATGAGTCGACGGATTCTAGAGGAGCCATCGAAAATGGTCAGGTCGATCGAGTCACTCACTCCGATGAGGGTGGTGCGCCCACGCCCATCGAAGACCACGCCGCTGGCGAAGCGGATCGGGAGCCCTTTGGCGTTGCGTTGCAGCCCGGGCCACGTGCCCACACTGTCCACGACCGCTCCACTCGAGTCGTACATCCGGACCGGCACCGCGTTTCGGAGATAGGGCCCGTGGGGAACCCCATGCGAAACATCGACTGCAGGCCGCCCCTGCCACGGCACGGCTAGCGTCCGACTACCGTCGAGGCTGGCGATGACCTCGATCTCCAACGCCTCCATGAAACCCGCCATTCTTGGCACAATGAGCGCTACCTTGCCGTCCGATCGAAAACGCGTGATCCGTCGCAGGGTCATCTCGAATGCAGAGACCGTTCCGTCCTCCGCAATGCCGAGAGATGTGATGAGACTCGTGAACTCGCCTGGACCGTCACCACTCCGCCCGACACTCCTTAGAACCGTGCCGTCGGAACCCAACACCATGATGGACTGACCGTTCCCGATCCACAATTCCGATTCGCCCACGAAGGTGGCGGGCATTCCAGAGAACTCGCCGAAGTACAACCCATCACCACCCTGAGTCGAGAATATGAGCTCCGTGCTCCATTCTGGCGCACCCGTGCTGTCTAGGTGCGGCAGACGCACCAGCGGGACACCGAGTGAGTCTTGTGCCGACGAAGGAAGGACAGTCTTTGGGATCTCACCGCATGCCGCCAGAACTAGCGCGACGAGCGCGATCGGCAACTGACGCATAATGCTCATGGGACAGAGAGGGTAGCGAAGCAGGAGATGCCAGCGATCCGATCTGGGCCCGCCGGTGATAGAAGTCGTCCTAACGTCGTGCGTTTCTGCGGCGGGGCCTGCCGAGGCCCGCGCGTGCCTTCGTAAGACTACAGCGCGTGGGCCGAGGCGTCAGGCCCCGACCGCAGCAAACGCTTGTTATGTGGCTGTCGAGGCTCGGAGCGGCTCCCGCGCTGCCGCCGCCGCTGCTAGGGATTCCGCTTCACCCGAGGGCCATTGCCGTTGGAGCTGATCTCGAACTTCCGGCCCCAGGCTGTGACTCCCGGCGGCGAACTGGGAACCTGCCATGCGTCGAGGTGGACCGAGTCCTTGCCCACGACCTCGATGGTGATCGGACCGCCGCTCATGTCAACTTCGAACGACGCAGGGGTTTTCACTACGAATGTGTCCCGTGCCTCAGGGTCACGCCATCTGCGCATGCTGTCTGGATGAACGGCCTTTTGCCGGGTGGTCAGGATCGCTGCCTGCTGCGAGCCTGGTCCACCGACGGCCCCAACGAAGGGCTTCCAGATCGCTCGGACCGTCGCGCCTTGGGGCGCCGTGACCTCGATTCGGACGAAATTGGCCTGCACGGCGGTGTCTCGAGTGGTCGCGCCCGTGCCGAGCATGAGAAGTACGACGAGTCCACGCATGGGTTACTCCGCGTGTGAAGTGAGCCTAGACTCCCTCGACAGTCACATAACGGCGTGCGTTTCTGCGGCGAGGCCAGGTGCGGCCGCCGCGTACCTCAACTATCACCGCGCGGCGGCCGCACCGCCATGGCCTTGACCGCAGCAAACGCTTGTTAGGATGCAGACCGTGCTGGGTGCCAGTGGAACACTGCCGTTCTCGAGGCGAGACGGGTGCGCTGCGCCGGGGCCAGCCTATCCTGCGCGGGGCCGCGGCGTACGGGCTTCCCCGGAGCAGGGAGGGCGGGAGGCCGCAGCGGCCTCTGGGTCGCCGGCTTGCACAGCACTTCGGCCGCTGGCGGCTCTCCTGCTGACGCCTCGTGCGGCCCCGCCTCCGCAACCATCTGTCCTGCGCGGCGCACCGGGCACCGATCCCACCCGACATTGGTATGCGACGGGCTCCCACGCAGCGTTTGACCACCCGAAATCTTTGGCCGTGATCGTGGGTCGCCATCCTAACGGCGTGCGTTTCTGCGGCGGGGCCTGCCGAGGCCCGCGCGTGCCCTCGTAAGACTACGGCGCGTGGGCCGAGGCGTCAGGCCCCGACCGCAGCAAACGCTTGTTGGGGAGCAGCCCAAGTACACCTACCAGACCGCGCCTGATCCTCTGCTGCAATCCAGAATCTTCAGCCGCTCGGTCACAAATGCGATCATTCCCTGCCTCCGGGAAGTCGTTCGAAACCTGCCTGCTCTCCAGGGAGCTCAGGGGCCTGCTTAGCAATCGCGAGCATCCCGGTTGCACCGCCGAGCGACGCGATCGCGCAGATCGCCGCAGATGTCAGCATCCACTCGACGCGGATTTCTTTGCCGAAGAGCAAAAGGATACCAAAATTCGCGGCGGCTCCTGCGATCGCCCCGGCGAGCGTGCCCCATCCCGCGATCGCGAGTGGGCGCATCCGGCTGACGCTCACTTCGCGTGCACGCTGCGACAGCAAGAGTGCGAATACACAGCCGGACACGAATCCAGCGACACCCAAAGCGAACGCGAGCGGCGTGACCGATGCCCAGAATGGGTAGTTCATATTCGGCAGCCGGCGTGCTGGATTGAAGACCCACGAGACGGCGCCGATGAGACCTCCTAGCATCGCCCCCCCAAGCAGCCAAAGCATCGACACCTTGAGGGCAGCACTCAGTCGCTGAAAGGCCATAAGACATCCGGTTGAGAGAGGGTCAGTCTGGGAACTACCGCTTTGTCGAGTCGAGGCGTTTGTGTGTCCTGGCGCATTTCCTACGATGCTGTTGCCCGTTCGTTTGCTCCCTAACGTCGTGCGTTTCTGCGGCGGGGCCTGCCTAGGCCCACGCGTGCCCTCGTAAGACTACGGCGCGTGGGCCGAGGCGTCAGGCCCCGACCGCAGCAAACGCTTGTTAGGTGGCATATGGGTCGAAATGGCGCCCCGAGTACCGTATGAGTCAGATATGGGCCACAGACGCCCTTGACATATTGTGATTTCCTATGTATGTTTATGGAGATTCAACTTGAACGGGGTGGAAAGATGGAAACTTCGTATAGCCGGGCAGGGCTCCTGCAGTTCCTGGACACACTCGGGACCAAGGGGCTCGCCAACGCCAACACGGTCCAATCCATGAAGGTGGCGTGCGGGAAAATTCTTGTTGACCTGTCGGATGCAGAGGAAGCCGATGTTCGCGGCATTGATGTTGGTTTGGCGGTCAGGAAGTTCAACAACAAGAACCCTGGCAAGCTTTCCCCTTCTTCGCTGTCGGAATATCAGCGGCGGGTCACCTTGGCCATCAGGGAATTTGACCTGTACCAGGGGAATCCCACTGGCTACAAGGGCATTGGCCGGGGCCCGACTGCGAAGCAGGAGGGAGGGGAGAAATCAGCACCACGGAAGCGTGAGGGTACTCCGAGGGAGGCCGGTAAAGCTGAGTCACAGCCCCCGAGCCATTCGCCGCCGGCTACTCCAACTTCTGGCCTCTCGTTCGCGTTCCCTTTGCGTCAGGACTTCCTCGCACAACTTGTCGTACCGCGGGATATGAAACTCGAGGAAGCTCAGCGACTCTGCGCGTTCGTGCGGGCGTTGGCCGTGGACATTACGACCGACAAATAGCAGCGAGAAGAGAAGGCTACCCCCGGTGCCGGTCCAGGAACCCGACGCGACCTCCAAAATCCGTCAGGGAGATTCGACACCGAGGGGGAAAAGCGAGACCTCCAAAATCTCGCCTGCCGGTCTCTTCGCGGCAAGGCATCGGTTACTGCCACCTAACGACCTGCGCATGACCTGCCGAGCGCGCAAGTACAGTTCCGCAGAAAGCTCGCGCCCGGCGCGCTCGGTCGGGTCCATGCGCATGTTAGATGGCAATTGCGCCGGACCAGAGTTCAACCACCCGGGGGGCACGGCCCGCTACAGTCCGCTCCGCGCTGTCACACGAGCAACTTGGATGACAGCGTTGTATGCCGCCGCATATGGTACGGCCTTCGTCACAAACACGCCCCATTCCTCGCCTTTCAGTCCGGTCGAAGCGCGTGAATAGAGACGAAAGCGCTCCTGTGATGCACCATCGCTGACTGTCTGCGTCAGGCCAGGGAAGCTCAATGACTCTCCGACTCCGACGGCGACAAATGCAGAGTCGCCCCGGGCGAGGGCAGCGGTCGCGGACTGCACCGGATCGACCAACGGGGGTGTCCAAGCGACTGGCGTCGGTTCACCGACCGTGACGGTGGTTTGTGCGAACGTTGCAATTCGTGGAGCAGCCAGGACGACGAACCCCCCGGTGACCCCCGCAATGAGACCGATACGAAGCTCGGCAACCCAGGAACGCATGACATTCTCCAAGGTAGATGTGTCAGCAAACTTCATCTGATGGTCGCATCTGCGCTACCGGCGAGGGTGAGCGCAGCCATCTAACAACAATTCAGCCGCGCCAGCCGCGGCCTATCCTGCCCAGTTCTACTGCCATGCAAGCTAAACCGATAGTCCTGCGAGGAGGTCGCCAAGCCCGCCACGGTCCGCCGGACTCGTCACGCCGAGCCCACCCCGATTCAGCACGTGCGTGTAGATCATCGTCGTCGTCACGCTCCGGTGCCCCAGCAGCTCCTGCACCGTCCGGATGTCCGCCCCACCCTCGAGCAGGTGCGTCGCGAACGAATGCCGCAGGGTGTGACAGCTCGCCCGCTTGGTGAGCCCGCTCCGACCCACCGCCGCCGCCATCGCCCGCTGCATCGCCGACTCATGCCAATGATGCCGATACCATCGGCCATCCGCTGGATCGCGGTATCGCCGCACCGCCGGAAAGAGCCACTGCCACGCCACACTCCGCCCAGCACCCGGGTACTTCCGATCCAGCGCCTCCGGCATCGCCACCCAGCCATGCGCCACGCCCTCGGCGCACTCCTCGGCGTGACGTGCCGCCACCCGCGCCACCTGCTGCGCCAACGCCCCACGCACCGCCTGCGGGCACACCGTCACCCGGTCCTTCGCCCCCTTGCCACGCCGGATCAGGAACTCGCCCCGCTCCAGGTCGATATCCTTGATCCGCAGGCTCAGGCACTCCGTCAGCCGCATCCCGCTGCCATACAGCACCACGCCAACCACGCGCGCCACCCCGTCCAGCTGCGCCAGCACGCGCCGCACCTCCTCACGGGTCAACACCACCGGCAGTCGCCCCGGCTGCTTCGCCCTCGGCAACGGCCCCAACGCCTCCAACGGCTGCCGCAACACCTCACTATAGAGAAAGAGCAGCGCCGCCAGCGCCTGGTTCACGCTGCTCGCCGAGAGCTGCCGCGTGTCCGCAAGCCAGGCCAGAAAGGCCCGCACCTCCACGGCCCCAAGCTCGCGCGGATGCCGCAACCGGTGGTACCGGACATAGCGACGCACCCAGGCGAGATAGACCGCCTCGGTCCGCCGACTGAAGTGCCGCAACCGCATATTGGACTGCATGGCACGCAACAGGGGCGATTTATGCTGCGACAAGGGGAGACCCTCCGATGGAAGATCTCCCCAAGCAATCAGCAGGTGCCTGACTTCAGGCCATCGCTTTTACGCGGAACAGGTCGTAAGTCGTAGGTCGTAGGTCCCCTGTCATCCTGGTTACCGGTTACTGGTCACTGGTCACTTTCCATCCCGTTCACCGTTCACCGTTCACCCTTCACCGCTCGTTAGCCCCGCCGCCGCCCACCACCACCCGCCGGCGCCAGGTTCGAACCCAGCTGGTAGCTGAACGACACCATCACCCGGCGACCGAGCGTCGGCGACTGCCGCTGCCGGATGAAGCTGCTCGAGCTGCTGATCGAGATCCCGTTGTTCTCGTTCAGCAGGTCCACCCCGGAGACCCGGATCTCGCCGCGATTGTTGAACATCTGCATGCCGACCGACGCCCCAAGCATGAAGATGTTGTCGCGCGGCCCGAAGAGGTTCTGGTCGAACACCTGGTAGTTGCCCGAGGCGTTCGCCGAGAGGGCCGTGCTCACGAACCAGGTCGCGTCGCCATAGTAGGAGCTGTTGAGATAGCTCTGGTTCAGCGCGCTGTTGATCGAGTACGACACATCGTTGAAGCCCCACTGCGCGCCGGCGTTCAGGTCGAAGATCTCCTTCGACCGGTTCTGCAGGCGGATTCCGATGTTGTGGGCCGTGGTCCGGCTCTCGTTCTCGACGCTGTTCACCAGCTCCTGGCCGAGCGAGCGCGAATAGTTGTAGTCGAGGTCCACCTGCGCGCCGAGCGACCGGATCGGCGTCCCCACGCTGCCGCCGAGGTTGCTGTTCCAGCCGTCGCCGAGGTTGACCGGCATCACCGTCTGGCGACCCTGCGCGTCGACATTCCGCGACTGCACGATCTGGTTGCGGTTGTACCCCACGTTCGCATAGAGATAGTAGTTGCGGAACGTGAACTGGTCGAAGCGACGGAAATCCGCGCGCACGCTGTGCTGGTACTGCGGCGTGAGGTTCGGGTTGCCGGCGTAGATCCGCAGCGGATCGGTGTTGTCCACGAACGGCTGGAGCTCGTTGAGCGACGGATCGCGGGTCGAGGTCCGGTAGTTCAGCGAGACGTTGCTGCCCTGGTTGAACTGGTACCGCAGGTTCGCCGAGGGGAGCAGGTTGGTGAAGCCGTTGTCGATCGACTCATTGCGCCCGAGGATGGTCCCCTGCAGGTCGGACGACTGCACCTCGAGACCCAGCACCCACCGCAGCGTCGGGGAATTCCGGCTGAAGCGCGTGCCGCCCTGCACGTACCGATAGGTCCGCTCGAAGGCGCGGCTCAGGTCGGTGTTGGGAACCGGCGTCCCATTCACCAGGTCGTTCACGTCGTAGGTCTGGTCTTCCGCGATCGCCCGGTGCTGGCCGAAGAGCTCGAGCACCGACCCGCCACCCAGCGGTTCCGTCAGTGCCAGGCGCTGGCCGGTGGTGAACGTGCGACTGTCCCGGTGCTGCGACTGCAGGATGTCGCGGGTCGTGATCCCACCGAGCCCGTCCGAGAGGTCCGTGCTCGAGCTCAGGTTCGTCAGCTGGTCCGGCGAGCTCAACTCGCCCCACGCCTCGGCCACCAGCGACCGACCGGCCTGATTGAAGCGACGGGAGAAGGTGAACCGCCCGTCGCCGTTCAGGTTGTCGCCGTCGGTCGCGACGGTCGACCGCGCGCGATTCTGGAGCGTGCCGTCGGGACGCAGCGTCTGCTGCTGCGAGATGTTGTCGGACGTGTTGGTGCCGGCGTTGAAGTTGCCGCGGAACCGGAGCTGGGTCCAATCGTTGAAGGCATGCTGGGCGTTCAGGTTGAGCCGGTGCGACAGGTTGTCCGCCGCGGTCGTTGCCGTCTCGGTCCGGTACGCCGACACCGACGCGCCCTGCAGGAGCTGCTCATCGGTGACCGCCTGCTGCCGGTTGTCGCTGGTGCTGAGGAAATAGCTGCCCCGGAGCCAGCTGTTCTTGGCGAACTGGCGGCTGCCATTGAGGCCCAGCGCCATGGTCTCGCTGAACCCGCTCCCCAGGCTGCCGGCCCCGCCGCCCCCGCGTCCCCCGCCCATCACGATGTCGGGGCCGAACGAGAAGCCCGACGCCCCGACGTTGTTGCGGCTGCCCACGAACGAGAGCTGCGTCTCGGGCGAGAATCGGTTCAGGTTGAGCGAGCTGGTGTAGCGGGCGTCATCGCCCTTCGTGCCGGCGAAGCCCGCATCGATGTTCGGCGAGGGCCCCGCGCCACCGACCGCACGCCCGAAGTACCCGACCCGCGCGTTCTCCTTGAGCACCAGGTTGACCGTGGTCCGCTCCTGGCCATCATCAATGCCCGTGAACTGCGCGGCATCGGACTTCTGCTCGAGCACCTGCACCTTGTCGATCGCCGCGGCGGGAAGATTCCGCGTGGCCATCTTCGGGTCGTTGCCGAAGAATTCCTTGCCATCCACCAGCACCTGCTGGACGGTCTTGCCCTGAGCCGTGATGGTGCCATCACTCGCCACCGTCACGCCGGGCAGTCGCTTGAGCAGCTCCTCCACCGTGGCGTTGAGGCGCGTCTTGAACGCGTCGGCGTTGAACTCGAGCGTGTCCGGCTTGTTCACGATCGGCACATGCTCCGCACTCACCACGAGGTCGTCCAGCTTGACCGGGCCGGCCCCCATCATGACCACGGTGTCGGCCGCGAAGTTGGCCGCCCCGAGCGTGAAGTTGCGACGATACGGCTTGGAGCCGATCCGGGTCACCTGGAGGATGTAGTCACCGGGCGTGAGTCGGCGCAGGATGAAGCCGCCGGAGCCGCCGGAGGTGGCGAACGCCGCGATCACGGAGTCCGTCCGCGTCAGGGCCACGACCATCGCGCCAGAGATCGGCGTGCGCGCCGAATCCACGACGATGCCACGGACGTCGAACTGCTGGGCGCTGGCCGCCGTCGGCCGCGCGGCGATGCCGGCCACGAGGGCCACCGCGACGAGCAGCGCCCGGCGCAGGAATCTGTGAGCGGTCATTACTGGTTCCCCCGGCCGCGACGCGACTTGGCCATTTCCGCCTGCTTGTCGGCCACGATCTTGTCATACTCGGCGCGGGTGACCTTGCTGCCATCCGACGGGATGGTGAGCTTCGCGACCGCCGTCGTGGTGTCCACCGCCGTGGCGGTGTAGACCACCCGGTTGGAGTCCACGGCCAGCGTGAGGATCAAGCCAGGCAACCCGCCGTACTGCGCCGGGCCGGCCGAGATGGGGATGTCCGGCGTGAACCAGGCCTCGAGCGTGGTGCTGTCCTGCTTGGCAATCGCCTGATAGACCGGGTAGCCCAGGAACGAGGCCGCCTCGCCCGTGAGCTTCCAGGCGAACGACGGGCGCGCTTCCGGGATCCGGAAGGTGCGCCCGAGGAACTCGCGGACCTCGACATAGCTGCCATCGGAGAGGTTGGTGAAGGCGCCCGCCACGGCATCGCCCGGGCCACCGCCGCCACCGAAGAAGGCCATCGAAGCACCCTCGGCCCGGATCATGTCCATCGGGACCTCGCGGACCATCATCGCACCCCCACCGATCACCCGGACCTCACCGGCACTCCCAGCCGCCTGGGCGGCCACCGGCGCCGCGCCGAACACAGCCGCCTCCGGCGTGAAGCGCAGCTGCATCGGCCGGACCATCGCCTTCGGCATGTTGGCCATGACCTGCGGGTTCCGCGCCATCTCGGGAGGAAGCTTGATGTCGAACTTGGTGGCCTGGTCGTAGCGCACCGTGCCGGACTGGCCGCTCGCCAGCAGGGGCAGTCCGACCAACAGGGCACACAGGGCAGTGACGCGGATCATCACGGGACTCCGGGGGAGAGAAGGGCCGCCTGAGGGGGATGCCTCAAGAGCGGGGACGCTGGCACCATTACGTGACGAGCGCTCCATGGGTTGACGCCTGAGGGGGGGAAATCGTTTCAGGGGTGAACCAAGGTCATAGGTCATAGGTCATAGGTCATAGGTCGTAGGCCACTGGTCACTGGTCACTGGTCACTGGTCACTGGTCACCCCTCACCGCGGCCTGACCCTTCGCTGCGCTCAGGGCAGGCGGCCGCGGCTGAACATCGCATCCATCCTCCGACCGATTGCTCTCCCTCGTGTCCGCGCCGACATTCGGGTCGTCACCCACGCATCGCCACCTCCGGAGTCCCGCCATGCTCGTCCAGTTCAACAGCGACCACCACATCAACGGCAGTGCCGTCCTCGCCGAAGAATCCGAGACGTCGGTGCGCGGCGCCCTCGGCGGCTTCGCGGAGCAGATCACCCGCGTCGAGATCCATGTCAGTGACGAGAATGGCGCCGAGAAGGTCGGCGTGAACGACAAGAGCTGCCGGATCGAGGCGCGGATCAGCGGTCGTCCGCCGATCGCCGTGCACGCGATTGCCAGCACGGTGGCGAAGAGCGTCGACCACGCCGCCGACAAGTTGCGCCATGCCGTCGAGACGATCGTCGGTCGCGCCGGGCACCGCTGAATCCCCACTCCGAGGTACCCGATGTCGAGACCCAAAGGATCACGCCGGCCCTACGCCGCGCGGCACAAGACACAGCGGCCGATCGAACACGCCGACGGCAGCACCGATCAGCCGGAATACCCGGAGCTCGAGGGACGCGAGCCACTTCCGGAAGAGATCACCGGCCGCGCCTCGGGGACCGAAGAGGATCTCGTCACGCTCTTCCAGAATCCGGAGCGTGACCATCTCGCGGATGGCTTCCGGGGCGGGAGCGAAGACGATGCGAGCGATGCGGACGCCACCGGCACCACTGCACCGCCCGATGAACTCGTCGTCGATCCACGCGACGAGGAGTGACGGGCCCCGCGCTGGCCCACCGGCGGCGCCAGTCATACCTTGCAGCATGACACTCATCGCCCACCGTCGCCGTCGCCTGCTGTCCGCGCTGTTGCTGGCAGCAAGCCCCCTCGCTCCCCTCGCGGCCCAGCAGTACGATCCGCTGCGCGTTGCGACCACCACGCTCGCGGCGCCGCGCGACTTCACCGTTCGCGATGCTGCCCGCTCGCGCGACATCCCGGTGCGCGTCTACCTCCCGGCCGCCGTGGCGGCCGCCCCGGTGGTGCTCTTCTCCCACGGCCTCGGCGGGTCGCGCGAGAACAACGCCTACCTCGCCAATCACTGGGCGGCCCGCGGCTACGTGGTGGTCGCGATGCAGCACGCCGGGAGCGACGCGAACGTGCTCAAGGGCGCCAGGCCGTTGCAGCGCATCGCCGCCCTCACGAAGGCGGCCTCGGCCGAGAACCTGCTGCGACGCCTCGATGATGTCCGCGCCGTGCTCGACGAGTTGACCCGCTGGCAGTCGGAGAACGGGCATCCGCTCCGCGGACGACTCAACCTCACCCGCATCGCGATGTCGGGCCATTCCTTTGGCGCCCTCACCACGCAGGGCGTCAGCGGACAGCGCTTCCCCATTTTCGGGACGACGCGCACCGATCCGCGGATCAAGGCCGCCGTCATCCTCTCGCCGAGCGCCCCGCATGGCGGCGACGCCAAGCGCGCCTTCGGGGATGTGACCGTGCCGTGGCTGTTGATGACCGGCACCAAGGACGTGGCCGAAGTCGGCGACGCGACCCTCGAGGATCGGCTCGCCGTGTATCCCGCGCTCTCGGGTCGGGGCGATGCCTATGAGCTTGTGCTCGATGGTGCGGAGCACCACGCCTTCGGCGACTCGCCGGAACGGAAGGGACAGACACCGAAGAATCCCGCGCACCACCGCGCGATCCAGGCGATCTCCACCGCCTTCCTCGACGCCCACCTGCGCGAGCAGTCGGCCGCACGCGGCTGGCTCCGCAGCGAGCGCGTGACCACGGTCCTGCAGGGCGCCGACAAGTGGCAATACAAGTAGTGGCGAGACCTGTCTCGCCCGGAATGCGAGGATTGACGCTCCTCGCGCTCCTCGGCGCATGCACCTCGTCCACCGGCGCCGATGCCGTCCCCGTCGACGGCACCATCACGCGCGGACCGATCCAGCCGGTGTGTCAGGTGGATCAGCCGTGCGACGGTCCCCTCGTCGCCGACTTCGTCGTGGCGAGGAACGGCCGCGCCGTCCTGAACTTCCGCACCGACGCCACCGGTCACTTCAGCATCGCCCTCGCCCCCGGCAGCTATCAGGTCATCCCTTCGGTGGATGCACCGATCATGGGGGCGGGCACGGTGTCGCAGCCGCTCACGGTGGTGGCGCCGGAGACGCGCGGGGTGATGTTGCAGTTCGATACTGGAATACGATGACGATATCCGCTTCAGCCGCGGCCGTCAGGCCGCGGTACAGCGATCGGTCACGGCGCACCTCCCCGCGGCCTGACGGCCGCGGCTGAAGTGATCTTCTCACCCTACCCTCAAACGTCCCTTCCGGCGATCTTCCGCGCACCTTTTTCCTCCGAGTTTCGCAGTCATGGATTTCAGTCTCACGCCCGAGCAGCAGCAGATCAAGCAGATGGTGCGCGACTTCGCCGCCACCGAGATCCTTCCGCACGTGATGGAATGGGACGAGGCGCAGCACTTCCCGCTCCCCACCGTGAAGGCCCTCGGTGACCTTGGCCTCCTCGGCGCCGTCTTCCCCGAGCAGTATGGCGGGGCTGCACTCTCGTACATCGACTACGTCAACATCCTCGAGGAGTTGGCCGCGGTCGAGTCCGGGATCGCCCTGATCGTCGCCGCCCACAACTCCCTCGGCATCGGCCACATCAACGTCGCCGGCTCGGAGGAGTTGAAGCAGCGCTACCTGCCGAAGCTCACCACCGGCGAGTGGATCGGCTGCTGGGCGCTGACCGAGCCTGGTTCCGGCTCCGACGCCTCGGGGATGCACACCGTGGCGGTGCGCGATGGCGATGACTGGATCCTCAACGGCACCAAGAACTTCATCACCAACGCGACCCACGCCCAGCTGGCGACCGTCCTCGCGGTGACCGATCGCAACGACCAGAAGCACGGGATCACGGCGTTCGCGATCGAGATGGACACCCCCGGCATTCGCGCCGGCAAGAAGGAGAACAAGCTCGGCATGCGGATCTCCGACACCGCCGAGCTGATCCTCGAGAATTGCCGCGTGCCCAACGCCAACGTGATCGGCCAGGTCGGCTACGGCTTCAAGGATGCCATGAAGACGCTCGACGGCGGCCGCATCTCGATCGCGGCGATCGCCCTCGGCATCGCGCGTGGCGCCTACGACGCGGCCCGCAAGTACGCCTCCGAGCGCACCGCCTTCGGCCAGCCGATCGCCGGCTTCCAGGCGATCCAGTTCATGCTCGCCGACATGGCGACCGAGATCGAGGCCGCGCGCCTTCTCTGCTACAAGGCCGCCACCATGAAGGACGCCGGCGAGCGCGTCACCACCGCCTCGGCGATGGCCAAGCTCTACGCCTCGGAAGTTGCCGTGCGCGCCACCGAGAAGACGGTGCAGATCTTCGGCGGCTACGGCTTCATCAAGGAGTTCCCGGCCGAGAAGTTCTATCGCGACGTCAAGCTCACTACCATCGGCGAGGGGACCAGCGAGATCCAGCGCATGGTGATCGCCCGCGCCATCCTGGCGATGTAACTCCGCATGACGACCGGGCCGGTGCTTCTGTACGATGGCAGCTGCGGCTTCTGCAACGGCTCGGTCCAGCTGGTCCTCCGTCACGATCGTCGCGGCACGCTGCGCTTCGCTCCCCTGCAAGGGGAGTTCGGCTCGGCAGCGCGTGCCCGGCATCCCGACATCGCCAGCGCCGATTCGGTGATCTGGCTCGAGCCGGCCACCGCCACGTCGCCGGAGCGCGCGCTGGTCCGCTCCGATGCGGCACTGCGCGTGATCCGCTATCTCGGCGGATTCTGGACGCCGCTGCTCGCCGGCCATCTTGTCCCCCGCGTGCTGCGCGACGCGCTGTACGACTTTGTCGCGCGGCACCGCCACCGGATTCCGCTCGGTGCCGACCGCTGTGACATTCCCACCGCCGCCGAGCGGGCCCGCTTCATCACGGATGGTGCCGATGCGTAGTGTTGCTGCGTCGTTCATGCTCCTCGCGGCCGTCGCCGCCCCCGCCGTTGCCCAGCATCCTGCCACCCGCATCATCCCGAAGGTCGAGCGCGTGACCCCGCGCGATGGCGCGTGGCGCGTCGCCGACACGCTGGTGATCGTGGCGACCGACTCGGTGACGCGCGTCGAGGCACAGCGCTTTGCCGCCACGCTCCGCCGCGACGGCCGCCGTGCGGTGCGCGTGGCATCCTCGAGTGCGGCGCCGGCCCTGCGACTCGCCATGCAGGGGGGGACCGCCATCGACGAGTCGTACACGCTCCTCGTCGGCAGCGACGGCGCGCTGATCGCGGCGCCCACCATCAGCGGCGTGCGGCACGGCCTGCAGTCGCTGCGGCAGATCCTCCCCGCTGAAGGCGGCTCGCTCGCCGGCGTGGAGGTGCACGACGCGCCGCGCTATCCCTGGCGTGGCGCCATGCTCGACGTGGGGCGCCACACCTTTCCGGTGGCCGACATCCTCCGGTGGATCGACCTGCTCGAGCGCTACAAGATGAACGTCTTCCACTGGCACCTCACCGAGGACCAGGGATGGCGCATCGCGATCGACAAGTACCCGAAGCTCACCTCGATCGGTGGCTTCCGGGTCGAGGCCGACGGCTCGCGCTATGGCGGCTTCTTCACCAAGGCCGAGATTCGCCAGGTGGTAGCCTACGCCACCGCGCGCGGGATCACCGTGGTTCCCGAGATCGAGATGCCGGGCCATGCCCGCGCCGCCATTGCGGCGTACCCCGAGCTCAGCTGCACCGGTGCGCCGCTCCCCGTGCCGGCCACGTGGGGCGTCTTCAGCGACGTGCTCTGTCCGACCGTGACCACCTTCCGCTTCCTCGAGGGCGTGCTCACCGAAGTGCTCGAGCTCTTCCCCTCGCGCTACATCCACATCGGTGGCGACGAGGTGCCGAAGGAGCGCTGGCGCGAGTGCACCGAGTGCCAGGCCATCATGCGCCGCGAGAAGCTGAAGGATGAGCACGAGTTGCAGCGCTGGTTCATCGCGATGATGGGACAGTGGCTCGCCGAGCGGGGTCGCTCGCTGATCGGGTGGGACGAGATTCTCGACGGCGGGCGGCCCGCAGGCGCCACGGTGCAGGCATGGCAGGGGACGTCGCGGATCACCGACGCGCTGGCCGCCGGCGCCGACGTGATCGCCTCGCCGTCGGAGTGGGTGTACCTCAACCGCTCCGCAGGCGAACTCCCGCTCGCGCGCGTGCTGCAGTTCGATCCCTCGCTGGCCGCCGCGAACAACGCCGGGCCCGGCCGCCTGCTCGGTGGCGAGGCGCCGCTCTGGACCGAGCACGTGACCTCACCCGCCAACGCCGAGCTGATGTTGCTGCCCAGGTTGGTGGGCTTCGCCGAGACGATGTGGCGTGGCCCGGTCGCCGCGGCCGACTTTGCCGCGCGCTTTGAGGGGGGCGAGCGCGCCCGACTCGCCCGTGCCGGCTATGCCATCGGCCCCGACGATCGCGACCTGATGGGCGTCGCCTTCCGCTATGACAGCGGCGCCAAAGGACTGCGGATCTCCACGGTGGCCGTCGAGGGGGTGACGCTCTCGCTCCGCGCGGCCGATGCCACCACCGGCGTGCCGGTCACCGAGTCGACGCTGCTGCGAGGTGACGGGAAGTGGTACCTCGAGGGCCGCTACCGTGGGCAACTGATGCGCGAGAGCCGCATTCTCAACCTCGCCTCCCATCGGGCGGTCGGAAAACCGGTGCGAATTGCCACACCCCCCGATGCCAAGTACCCCGGCACTGGCCAATTCACGCTCACCGACGGCGTGCACGGTACCGCCTTCGCCGACGGCTTCTGGAACGGCTGGCTCGGCGTGGATGTCGATGCCACCATCGACCTCGGCACCGCCACCCCGGTGGATTCGGTAGTGGTCTCGCTGCTGGAAGAGGTCCGGTCGTGGATCCTGCTCCCTCGCGAGGTCCGCCTCTCGGTCTCGGCCGATGGCGTCCGCTGGGAGGATGGCGGGGTCCGGCCGGTCCAGCGCGACATCGACCCGGATGGGCGGACCCGCCCCCGGGTGACGCTGACCCTCCCCGCCGGGACCAAGGCGCGCTACATCCGGGTCGTGGCCATCAACGGGGGCCGGCTCCCCCGCTGGCACTCCGGGGCAGGGGAGGCCTCCTGGGTCTTCCTGGACGAAATCGAGGTCCACTGAGATTGAGGCGGGCGGGTTCAGGGCACGATCCTTGAAACCGATACTGGACGTTCCCCTGCTGCTCCTCGGGAGGCTCCACGGCAGGGGAACTGTCCTTCTCCAGGAGGTCCGGATGGCCACCGCCTTCCGTCGCCGGCTGACGCACGCCGCGCTCGTCGGCATCTGCGCCGCCGTCGTTGCCGTCGCCACCCAGTATTTCATCGCCATGCCGGTGGGCAATCAGCCCGAGTGGCTCGCGATGCTGGCGATGATCGCCATCGCCCCGTCCGCCTACATCATCGTGCCACTGCGCGACGCCGTCGACGCCGGGCTGCAGGTGCAGCTCGGCACCGGCACCGTGATCGAGGCTGCGACGCCGTTCGGTCCCGCCTTCCGCAGCGGCACCGAGGACATGCTGCTCGTTGCCTTCGGAACCATCGTGATGGTGGGGATCGTGGCGTATCTGGCGGAGGGGGTGGGGGAGATGCTGGCGGAGAGGTAAGATGTGACCAGTAACCAGTGACCTGTAACCAGTGAAATGCTCCTGGTCACTGGTCACTGGTCACCGCGCACTGACGTGCGCGGCTGAAAGCTCCCGTTCACCGTTCACCGTTCACCCTCTCCACAATCTCTCCGATTCGCCGACTATCCGTGACCATCCGAATCCGCTCGTCCTCCGGCCAGTTGCGCCGGAACGGCACCGGATGCTCGTGGAAGGTCATCGCCTCGTGCAGCGGGCTGGTGCCGCGCACGTGGATCTCGTGCACGCCGGTGGCCGCGATGAGCGCCGCGGCGTTGGTCTCATCCACGCCGCCACCGGCCATGATGCTGATGCGTCCCTTGGATTGCTTCACTGCGGCGGCGATGACCTCGCGCCCGTCCCAGGCATTGTCGCGCTGGCCTGAGGTGAGCACGCGCTGCACGCCGAGGTGCATCAGGGTGTCGAGGGCGGCGACGGGATCGCGGCAGACATCCCAGGCGCGGTGAAAGGTGATCGGGAGGCCGCCGGCCGCTTCCTGCCAGGCGCCGACCGCTGCCTCGTCCACGTCACCCTCGGGGGTGAGCGCCCCGATCACCACGCCGTGCGCGCCGAGGGCGCGGGCATGCGCCACATCGGCGGCCATGATCGCGATCTCGTCGTCGTCATACACGAACGAGCCGCCGCGAGAGCGGATGATCGGAAAGACGGGGATGGTGAGGGCCGCCAGCGCGGCCACGATGGTGCCATGGCTCGGCGTGGTGCCGGCATCGGCAAGGTTGTCGCAGAGTTCGACGCGATGGGCGCCGCCGCGCTCGGCCGCGATCGCCGAGGCGACGGTGTCCACGCACGCCTCGACCGTGATCAGAGCGACCATCCGGTGCGATACGTCGGGTGCAGCCACTCCGGCGGCAGCGGCGTGGTGATCACGCCGGCCCGGCTCACCTCGACGCTCCGCCCCGAGCGCACGGCGAGGCAGCCGTACAGCACCATCTCCGTGAGCGGCCCCGAGTAGTCCACGAAGTTCGACAGCGGCGCCGGGCCCTTCCCCATGATCGCGTTGATCCACTCGGCGTAGGCACCGGGCGAGCGATCGTAGGTCGGCTTCGGCGGCGACTTGACCCACTGCTCGTGGCGCTTGGGGTTGAGGATGCGAAGCGAGTTGCCGTAGGCATCGGCGACCATCGCCCCTTCGCTGCCGACCCACATCTGGCCACCCACCTCGCCGATCGGCCACTCGTCGTTCTCGCCGAGCTCGGGCGGCTTGGCCGGCCAGAGCGAGCCGTCGCGCCAGACCACCTTGATGGCGGGACGCTTGGCCGTGGCTGGGAAGGTGTACTCGACGCGCGACTGCTTCGGCGCGGTCTCCTCGAACATCTGCGAACCCTCAGGCGTGATGCGGCTCGGATTGCGCAGGTCGAAGGCCCAGAACGCCGCGTCCATCGCGTGGCAGCCGATGTCGCCGAGGGCGCCGGTGCCGTAGTCCCACCAGCCGCGCCAGCGGAACGGCGCGTAGGCCGGGTTGTACGGCCGCTCGGCCGCCGGGCCCTGCCAGAGGTTCCAGTCGAAGGTGGGGTGCGGGTTGTGGGCGTCCGTCGGCCGTTCCAATCCCTGCGGCCAGACCGGCCGATTGGTCCAGTAGTGGATCTCGCGGATCTCGCCGATCAGCCCGGCCTCGTAGGCCTCGCGGATGATCCGCGTGCCCGCACCGGCGTGGAACTGGTTGCCCATCTGCGTCGCCACGTTGCGCACCTTGGCTTCGGCCACCAACGCCTTCACCTCGTGCATCGTCCGCGTCATCGGCTTCTGCGTGAAGACCGGCTTGTTGAGCTTGAGCGCGGCCATCGTCGCGACGGCGTGGGTGTGATCGGGCGTCGAGACGGAGACGGCGTCGATCTCGCTCCCCATCGTCGCCAGCATCTCGCGGTAGTCCTTGAAGCGCTTCGCCTCGGGAAAGCGTGCGAACGACTTCTTTCCCGCGCGCCAGTCCACGTCGCAGAGCGCCGCCACCGAGGCGCCGGCCTTCACCATCTCGGTGATGTCGGACTCGCCCTTGCCGCCGATGCCGATCGCCGCGAGGCGCACCATGTCGCTCGGCGCCGTGTACCCGCGACCGAGCACGTGACGCGGGACGATGTGGAAGGCGGCGCCGACGGCGGCGGCGGACTTCAGGAGGGAACGGCGGGTGGTCATTGGGATCTCCGGAAAAGGAGAAGCGAGAAGCGAGAAGCGAGAGGCGTGGGGTGGCGGGAAGATCTCACCGCTGGGCCTCGCTTCTCGCTTCTCGCATCTCGCTTCTCGTCAATGTGCCTCAACGACTGCCTTGGGCTTGAAAGCTACCGCAAAAATCACGAAGATCACCAACGCCCCGAGCGCCGGAATCTTCCAGATCGCGTTCCAGTCGTGGGTGCCGTCGGCGAGCAGGTGGGCATCGACGATCCGCCCCGAGAGCCACGAGCCGACGAAGTTGCCGAGGCCGAGCGTGACGAGGGCAATGAAGCCCTGGGCGGCGGCGCGGATCTTCGGGCCGGCCTGCTGGTCCACGTAGATCTGGCCGGAGACGAAGAAGAAGTCGTAGCAGACGCCGTGGAGCAGCAGGCCGCCGTAGAGCATCCACACCTTGGTGTCGGCGTCGCCCATCGCGAAGAGGAAGTAGCGGGCGGCCCAGGCGAGCATCGCCACCAGCAGGATGGTCTTGATGCCGTGCTTCCGCAGCAGGACGCCGATGAAGAGCATGAAGAAGACTTCGCTCATCTGCCCCATCGTCATCTTGCCCGCGGCGCCGACCATCCCGACCTCGTTGAGGAAGGGGTTGGCGAAGGCGTAGTAGAACTGGAGCGGGATGCAGAGGAGGAAGGAGCCGATCACGAACACCGTGAAGGAGCGGTCCTTCATCAGCGCCAGCGCGTCGAGTCCCATCACGTCACGCGCGGCGAAGGCCTTGCCGGCAGACGGCGGCGGCGTGTGCGGAAGCAGCAGCGAGAAGGCGCCGAGCGCCAGCGACGCCATCGCGGCGATGCGGATCGGGGTGGCGGTCGCGTCCACGCCCAGGGTGCCGAGGAGCAGCCCCACCGCGATCCAGCCGAGCGTGCCGAGGACGCGCACCGAGCCGAATTCGGCGGCGGGGTCCTTCAGGTTGCTCATCGAGATCGAGTTGGTGAGGGAGAGCGTCGGCATGTAGCAGAGCGAGTAGAGCAGCATCCCGACGTACATGCTGTCGAAGGTCGAGAGGGTCGAGACGTACCAGAGGAGCGCTGCGCCGAGCAGGTGGAGGATCGCGAGGATCTTCTCGGTGGAGAAGAGCCGGTCGGCGATCATCCCGACGAAGAACGGGGAGACGATGGCGGCGACCGCGGTGGTGCCGTACATCAGGCCGATCTGGGCCCCCTCGAACTTCAGTGTCTGGCCGAGATAGGTGCCCAGGGTGACCGCCCAGCTCCCCCAGATGAAGTACTGGAGGAACATCATCACCTGCAGGCGCAGCCGGGCGCTCACTTGATCTCCCGGATCTTGATGTTGCGGTACCAGATCATGTTGCCGTGCTCCTGCAGGCCGATGCTCCCCTTGCGGGCGAGGCCGTAGGTCGGCCACTGCGCGAACTTGGTCTTGGCCACCTGGGCCTTGAAGGCGCGCGAGTCGAAGTCGACCTGGTCGGCGATCTTGGTGCCGTTGAACCAGGTCTCGACGATCGCGCCGGTGACCAGCACGCGCACCTGGTTCCACTCACCGAGCGGCTTGACCAGGTCGGGCGAGGCCGGGGCGAGGCCGTAGAGTGCGCCCGCCGACGTCAGCGGCGAGAGGCCGTCGCGATGGCCGATGTTGTCGAGCACCTGGATCTCGGGGGCGTTCTGGTAGACCACCTCCGTCCCCTCGGTGGCCCAGAAGAAGATCCCGCTGTTGCCCTTCGACTCGATCTTCCATTCCAGCGTCATCTCGAAGGAGCCGAACTGGCGGTCGCTCATCAGGTCGCCGGTGGTGGCGGTCTTGACGAGCATCCCGTCCTTGGCCTCCCAGCCGGTGGTCTGGCCGGGCTTCTGGTAGAGGTGCCACCCCTTCATGCTCGTGCCGTCGAAGAGCAAGGTCCAACCGGCGGCCTTCTCGGCGGCGGTCAGCGTGTTCGCGGCGTGGTGGGAGGAGTGCATGGGGCTCATGTCGTGCTGAGCGTGGGCGGCTGCCGCGCCGGCAACGATCGCCACGGCGCAGGAAGCGAGCACGCGAACAGGCGCGCGTCGGAACATCGGCTGGCCTCGGAGGAAAAGAAGATGAAGGGAACCCCTAACGTTACGGGATGGGGGAGGCTGGCGCAACGAGACGTCGCACCGCCTCGGCCCCCACCGGTCGCAACAACCCGAAGGTCTTCCCCTCGATGGTCTTGAGCGTCGAGTCGATCCGGGCGAGCACGCCGGCCGTCGGCTGGACGTCGCGCATCCGGTAGTCGAGCGCTTCGAGCCCGATCGTGCCGAGGGTGTTGAGGGCGCGGGCCATCATGATGCCGTCCTTCGCCATCGGCGTGCGCTCGACCATCGCCTCGAGCGGTGCCGCGAAGCCCTGCATGCTGCGGAAGTGCTCTGCCAACTGCTGCCCGGCGCGCGCATCGCCCCTGACCGCCCCCTCGGCGAGCGCCTGCATCCGCCAGCCATTCCACGGATCGGGGCGCGCCGCATCGATCAGCCGCGTGAGGGGCGAGAACTGGTTGGTGCCCCGGCCGGCGAAGCCGCGCGGACGGGAGTACTCGAGCAGCGACTCGAGCGTCCCCCCATCCTGCGGCGCGGCGAAGCGACGGATCATCCGCGCCGTGTGCGACTCGTGCACCGGGCCGACCTCCTCCAGGCGCCGCGAGAAGACCTCGAGGCGGCGGTACATGTCGGGCACGTCGCGCACCGACGCCGGCGACCAGAAGCGCTCGGCCACGCCCGCGAGGCGCGGCCAGAGACGCGAGTCGATCGTCTCGGAAGTCACGTATTCGCCCCACATGCACGCCTCGCCGCCCAGCACCAGCGCCTGCTGGGCCGGCGTGAGGTCGTGTCCGGCCGGCAGCGGATCGGCGAGGTACATCTCCGCCGTGGTCTTGATGTGGTCGAGGTAGTACGGCGCCGAGAGGATCGCCTGACGTCCCTGCTTGGCAGCGGTGACCAGGTAGTTGGTGCCGCGCCACGACTGGATCACCGCGCCGGCGGGGAGGTCGGGGGTGAGGATCTCGTCCCAACCCACCGGCTCGCGGCCATGCTTCTTGAGCAGGGCGAAGAGCCGGCCGTTGAAGTAGGTCTGCAGCGCATGGGCGTCGGCGACCTTGTTGGTCTTCATCCACGCCTGGATGGCGGGATTGGCCTTCCACTCCGTCGGCTCGACCTCGTCGCCACCGATGTGCCACGACTTGTCGGGGAAGAGCGTCACCATCTCGCCGATGAAACGGTCGAGGAAGCGATAGGTGGTCTCGACGGTGGGGTTCATCGCGGGGTGGGAGACACCCCACTTCCGGTCGATCTGATAGGGACCGGGGCCGCTCGCCAGCTCGGGATGACCGACGAACCACGCCGTCATGTGCCCCGGCATGTCGAACTCCGGCACCACCCGGATGCCGCGATCGGCGGCGTAGGCCACCACGTCCTTCACCTGCGCCTGAGTGTAGTAGTCGCCGTCGGAGCCCAGCTCGTGCAGCTTCGGGAACGCCTTCACCTCGATCCGTAAGCCCTGGTCCTCGGTGAGGTGCCAGTGCAGCACGTTGAGCTTGGCGGCGGCCATCCCGTCCACGGTGCGCTTGATCACTTCGACCGGAATGAAGTGACGGCCGGCATCCACCAGCACCCCGCGCCAGCGGAAGCGCGGCGTGTCGGCGATGGTGGCCATCTGCAGTGCGTGACCATTGGCGTCCATCTGGTGCAGCTGCAGCAGCGTCTCGAGGCCGCGGATGGCGCCGACCACCGTCTTCGCCGAGAGGGTGGCGGTCGCGGTGGTGACGTCGAGGCGATACGACTCATCCTCGTCGAGCGCCGGGACCGCCGGGGACGCGCGCTCCACCCGAACGATCAGCCCCTTGGCCGGCGCCGCGGCGCCGATGGGGCGCGGCAGGGCCACCGCCATGCGTGCCTCGAGCCGACGCATGGTGCGCTGCACCGCGCGCTCCAGCCGGGCATCGCGGAAGCCCGTGATGCTGGCGCGGAAGGCGGTATCCAGCACAAGGAACCCCGACCCCACGGTCACCGAGCTCGGCACGGGAAGCAGCGCGTGCTGCTGGGCGGAGAGGGCCGGGGCGAGCAGGCTCGCGAGCAGGAGCAGTGGCGAGAGACGCATGGATGGGTCGGGGTTGGGGAAGCCGAAAGGTAGTCATAGGTCATAGGTCGTAGGTCGTAAGGGGTGTGGGGTGAGGAGGTCCTTCGACTTCGCCCCGCCGCCCTCCGGGGGCGGGGCTCCGCTCAGGATGACAGACACCCCGACCTATGACCTACGACTTACGACCTATGACCTACGACTTACGACTTACGACCTCCAACATCCCGACTATCATCCACGCATGCATCTCGTCTCCATCCACCGCTACCCCATCAAGGGCTGCCGCGGTCATCGCGTCGCCTCGGCCACCGTGGACCACCTCGGGATTGTCGGCGATCGCCGCCTGATGCTGGTGGACCAGAATGGTCGCTTCCTCTCCCAGCGCGAGGCGCCGGTGATGGCCAGGATCGCGCCGCAGTTCGTGGGCGATACCCTCGAGGTGCACGCGCCGGAGCACGATCCGCTGGTCCACCTGGTGGACCCCGACGGCGCGGCGCGGCTGGTCGAGATCTGGGGCGACCAGGTCACCGCCGCGGATCAGGGCGACGCCGCGGCGGCCTGGTTCTCGACCGTGATGGAACGGAGCTGCCGCCTGGTGGCGTTCGGATCCGCGGCGAACCGTCCGGTTGACCCGACCTACTCGCCGCGCGCCGATGCCGAGACCGCCTTCACCGACGGCTACCCGCTCCTCGGCGTCCTGCAGGAGTCGCTCGACGACCTCAACGCGCGTCTCCCGGGCCCGGTCCCGATGGCACGGTTCCGTCCGTCGCTGGTCTTCTCGGGTGCGCCGGCCTGGAGCGAGGACGACTGGACCGAACTCACCGTGGGCGACCTGGTGCTCGATGCCGTCAAGCCGTGCGCACGCTGCGTGGTCACCACCAGGGACCAGGTGACCGGCGCCGCCGATCCGAACCAGGAGCCGCTCCGCACGCTGGCCACGTTTCGCACCGTGCAGGGAAAGGGGACGATGTTCGGGATGAATCTGGTGGCGAGGGGAGTGGGAACGGTGGGAGGATGATCGATGATCGATCATCAATGATCGATCATCCCTCTCATCCCTCACGACCAACGACACCATGACTTCTCGCCTCTACTACACCGACGCCACCCTCCTCGACTTCGACGCCACCATCGTCGGCCATGACGGCGATCCCACGCGGGTGATCCTCGACCGTACCGCCTTCTATCCCACCTCGGGTGGCCAGCCGCATGATCTCGGCACGCTCGGCGGCATTGCCGTGCTCGACGTGATCGATGACGACGCGCGGATCGTGCATGTCCTGGCGAGTCCACTCGAGGGAACGGCGGTGCAGGGTCGCGTGGATGCGGCGCGGCGGCGTGACCACATGGAACAGCACACGGCGCAACATCTCCTCTCGGCGATTGCCGCCGACGTCTTCGGCTGGGAGACGGCGTCGGTGCACTTCGGGGACGATCACTCCACCATCGAGTTCGACGTGGCGAACGTCACCGATGCGCAATGCGACGAGCTGGCGGCACGGGCGCAGGCCGCCGTGCAGGCGGCGTTGCCGGTGACGGTGTCGTTCGAGGCGGCGGCCGATGCCGTGGCCAAGGGGCTTCGCAAGCCACCGGCGCGCGATGGCGAGCTGCGCGTCGTCACCATCGCCGGCCTCGATCGCAGTGCCTGCGGCGGAACGCACGTGGCCAGCACGGCGGCCATCGGACCGCTGGTCTTGCATGGCACCGAGCGGGTGCGCGGTCACGTGCGCGTGGCCTTCCTGGCCGGCGGTCGCGTGCTGGCGCATCTCGCGGCGCGTGACGCGTTGGTGGCGATGTTGGCACGATCGCTCTCCTGCGCCGAGGATGAGCTGGCAGAGTTGGTGCCGAAGCGGCAGCAGGAGTTGCAACTGGCGCGCACCCAGCTCGCGGCCCTCGAGGGCGAAGTCGCTGGCCATCGGCTGCGGACGCTGCTTGAGGCCACCACGCCTGACGCCGATGGTGTCCGGCGCGTGGTGCATCGCGCGGCCGACGAATCGCCGACCCTCCTTCGCGCCATGGCGCAGGCCGTCGCCGCCGAGTCGAAGGCCGTGCTCATCATCGTCTCGGCCTCGGCGGTGGTGCTCGGCAGCAGCGCCGACAGCGGCGTGGATGCCGGCGCGACGCTCAAGCCCGCGCTGGCGGCGCATGGCGGCAAGGGAGGCGGCTCGCCTCGCCTGGCGCAGGGTGCCGTGCCCACCGAAGCGCTCGAGCCCCTCCTCGATGCCCTTCGTCGCGCATCCGGCCCCGCCGCGATATAGATTCTCCCGGATCCCCACCACATCCCCACGACACTCTGCCCAGGGCCGCTCATGTCGCATCGCAAGGTGAATCGCCGTGATTTCATTGCCACTTCGGGGGCCACCGCGGCCAGCGCGATGATCGTCCCGCGCCACGTCCTCGGTGGCCAGGGCTTCACGGCGCCAAGTGACATTGCCAACATCGCGGTGGTCGGCGCGGGCGGCATGGGGGCCAGCAACACCACGCAGGTCCTCTCCGAGAACATCATCGCGATCGCCGACGTGGACTTCGGCTACGTCGATCGGCGCGTCGGTCCGGCGGTCAACCGCGACGGCACCCCCAACAAGCTGCACGCCGCGCACGCCAAGGCACGCCGCTACGCCGACTTCCGCGAGCTGCTCGACAAGGAGAAGGGGATCGACGGCGTGATTGTCGCGACGCCGGACCATGTGCACGCCGCGGTGGCCAAGGCCGCGATGGAGCTCAAGAAGGCCGTGTACGTGCAGAAGCCGCTCTGCGCCACGGTGGCCGAGGCGCGGATGCTGGCCGCGCTCGCGAAGTCGAGCGGCGTGGCGACCCAGATGGGGAACCAGGGGCACTCGCGCGACGACACGCGGCTGATTCGGGAGTGGATCCAGGCGGGTATCATCGGGGCGGTGAAGGAAGTGCACATCTACACCGACCGTCCGCTCGGCTACTGGCCGCAGGCCGTGCCGCGGCCGATCCCCGAGGGCGGCAAGATGCCGCCGATGCCGGCCCCGGGCGGGCAGTGGAGCCAGGGGAGCATCAACAACGTCCTCGCCAACGGGATGTCCACCAACGTGGTCAAGCCTGACACCCTCAACTGGGATCTCTTCCACGGCCCGGTGCCCGAGGTGCCGTACCATCCGATCTACCATCCGTTCACCTGGCGTGGCTGGCTCGACTTCGGGGGCGGCGCCCTGGGCGACATGGGCGCCCACCTCGTGGACGGTCCCTTCTATGCGATGGGCCTCGATTATCCCAGCACCATCGAGGGGTCGTCCACGCCGTTCGGCGGGCCGCGCGCCAACCCGGCGTCGTTCCCGATGGCGACGAACGTGCAGTGGGAGTTCGACGCCACGCCGACGCGTCCGAAGTTCAAGATGTACTGGTACGACGGCGGCCTGATGGCGCCCCGGCCCGCGGCGATGCCGGACGAATTCAAGTACGTCACCGAGGGCGGCGTCTTCATCGTGGGCGAGAAGGGCGTGCTGGTGCACCAGACGTACGGCGCCAAGCCGCAGCTCTTCCCGGCCGCGCTCATGGAAGAGGCCGCCAAGGTCCCCAAGACCGAGCGCCGTGTCACCACGTCGCACGAGATGAACTGGGTCAACGCGATCAAGGGAACCGACGTCGCGTCGTCGCCGATCGAGTACGCCGCCAAGCTCACCGAGACGATGCACCTCGGCGTGGCCGCGGTGCGCCACGCGGCCGCGCTCAATCAGGGGCCTCAGAAGCTCTACTACGACAGCGCCAAGATGGCCTTCACCAATCAGGTCGGCGCCAATCAGTACCTCACGCGTCCGTACCGGCCGGGGTGGAACGTGGTCTGATCGGGGCCCCGGCTCCTGAGCGCCACGCGCGCACGCACCCTCGGAGGCAAGAATGCGCATTGCACACGGAGTGCTGATCCTGGCCGGAATGCTGGCCGCGTGCGTGGACGACCCGGTCACTGGACCGCCCATCGCGACCGAGTTGCAGGTGGTCAGCGGCGGCGGTCAGCAGGGCACGCCGGGCTACCGGCTCGAGAACGAAGTGGTGGTGCGGTTGCTCGATGAGCATGGCGCGGGGGTGGTCGGTGCCGAAATCACCTTCCGAAGCGACGACCCGTACACGGTACCGGAACCGGCCACTGCCGTCACCGACAGTACTGGCGTGGCCCGCACCTGGTGGCGACTCGGCAGCACGCTCGGCCCGCAGGAACTGGTGGCGCGGTTCGAGGACCGGATTGTCGTCCGTGCGCAGGCCACGGCGTCGAGCATGGACGTCCGCAATGCGACGGGCCGGCTGGCGGCGCTCTGCGTGTTGGATTCCGCAGGCACCCTCTCCTGCGGCCGCGGGCCGTCCTTGGGAGCCCCCAACCCGGCTCCCCGTGTGGTCGCTCCCAGCACCCTCCGCTTCACCGAGGTCGTCGTCTACGACCGAGGCTGCGCTGTCGCAGAGTCAGGCCGGGTCTGGTGTTTTACACTCTCGACGTCGTCGAGCGCTCTCTACTCGTCCTTCGAAGAGCTTCCCGGGACCTACCCCCCGCTCCACGGGCTGAGCTCGTCCACGTTGGGCCAGGTGGGCTACTGTGGGTTGAGCGCGGTGGGCCGCGGATATTGTTGGGGGGTGAATACCGATAATCGGTTTGCGCAGGTTCCCTTGGTCAACCCTACGACACCGACGGCGATCAGTACCACGCAACCGTTTGCCTCGATCTTGGTCGGTCCTTACAGTAGTTGCGGATTGACCGCGGAGGGGGCGGCTTGGTGCTGGGGATACAATGGATCGGGGCTTGCTGGCCAGCCCCCGACCACGCCGCTCACGAATGCGCAGCCCGCCGAGCTTGTAACGGCGCTGAAATTCTCGCAGCTCGTGTTCACCGGCTTTCCGGCTGCCGCGTGCGGCATTGCCACTTCCGGGGGGCTCTGGTGTTGGGGCCAGGACCCGGTCTACCCATTTGCCTCCGGCCATCTCCCGAGGATGCTTTCAGGGTTCGCGAGCACTCTAGATGCCAAACTGACGGGACGGCGGTTCACCTCCTTCTTGCAGCAACCGGGAGCTCGCTCCTTCCCGGCGAACGAAGAGTATGACCGGGTCGTCTTGCGCCGTGATGATTTTGGAGGCTATCCCCTGCGCAATTTGTTGCCTGGACCGACAGTGGACGTGGCTTGTGCGGTGCCGGTAGGAACGGCGGGGGCACTCTGCCGTTCCATCACCGAGGCAATCCGGCCGGTTGCCATCTTCTCCCTCGGCCCGGTGGGAGTTGGTCTCTTCGGGATTCCACCACAGTAGGCTCCGCATGCTCCCCCGTCTCCTCGACCACCTGATCTGGGCCGACCGCCGCACGGCGGAGGCCCTCGCCACCCTTGGCGGGCCCGACGCAGACCTGCTGCGCGGTTACGGCCACATCCTCGCCGCCGAGGCAGTCTGGCTCACCCGCATTGCGGAGCGGCCGAACGACGTGTCCGTCTGGCCGTCCTACACCTTGGATGAATGCCTCGCCCTCGCCGCGCGCAATCATGCCGAGTTCGAGCGGCTGGCGCGCGACGTGGAGGCGGGGGTCGGTGAACGCGTGGTGAGCTACACCAACAGTCGCGGCGAGTCGTTCTCCAACACCGTGAGCGAAATCCTCCATCACGTCTGCCTGCACGGGATGTATCATCGCGGTCAGGTGATGCAGGGCGTGCGCGAGCGTGGCGGCACGCCACTCGCCACGGACTTCATCGTGTACGCGCGCGGGAAGTGACCGCGACGAAACGCCCCAGGCCGTGATTATTTTTCCCCGATGCTGACCCTCCTCATGGCGATGAGCGCACTCGCCCCCATCGACACGGCCAAGACCATCAAGTTCACCGCCGACGCCGGCTTCGTGAACACCACCGGCAACACCGAGATCTCGACCATCAACGTCGGCGACAAGCTCGAGTTCTCGGCGGGCGGCTGGGGCGTCGTCCAGACCTTCGCGGTGATCTACGGCCGGAGCGAGGGCGAGACCACCACCTCGCTCTGGCGCGGTGCCCTGCGCGGCGACCGGGCGATCTCCGCGCGCGTCGGGGCCTATGTCCTCGGCGAGTTCGACCGCAACACCTTCGCGGGCATCCGCGGCCGCTATGCGCCGTCGATCGGCCTCACCGCGCTGCTGCTCGAGTCGCCGAAGGACAAGCTCCGCGCGGAGGCGGGTGCCGGGTACGTCTGGCAGCGCGGCGTCGCGCCGGCGCCGGACCAGGAGTTCTCGGCCGGCCGGGGGGCGCTCCTGTATGAGCGGCTCCTCGGGGCGAAGAGCAAGGTCACCCAGGTCCTTGAGTTCATGCCCAACTTCAAGGCGGGGGACGACCTGCGCATCAACAGCGAGACCGCGATCACCGCCCCGATCGTGACCGGGGTGGCGATGAAGGCCTCCTACGTGATCCGCTACGACGGCCTCCCGGAGCCGGGCTTCAAGACCACCGACCGGATTCTGACCACGGGAGTGCAGGTTACATTCTGACCGATGCTGACCGCTGCCGCCCTGCTCGTGCTCCAGGTCGCCGTCGCCGACACGACGAAGCCGAAGCCGTTTCCCGTGAGGTTTCAGGGGGACCTCGGCTACGTCAGCACGGCCGGCAACACCTCGGTCGAGACGCTCAACTTCGGGAATCGGATCACCGGGACGTTCGGGTCGGTGGTCCTCACCCAGACCTTCAACGGCGTCTCCGGCAAGAGCAAGGGCGCGGTGGTGACCTCGCTCTGGCGCGGCTCGTTCCGGGCCGACGTGAAGCTCGAGAACACCTTCACCGCGTACTCGCTGACGACCTACGAGCGGAACCGCTTCGCGGGGCTCGCCTCGCGCGTCGGCAACATCATCGGTCTCTCGGCGCAGGTGATGCGCGGCCCGCGCAACCGCCTCTCGATCGAGGGCGGCGTGTCGCTCACCGCGCAGCGCGGCATCGCGCCCCGCGGGCGTGACCTCGACTTCCTCGGCGGGCGCGCGGCGACGACGTTCAGTCACGCGTTCGGCCCGAAGGCCTCGCTCACGCAGTCGGTGGAGCTGCTGCCGAACTTCCGCGAGGGCGAGGACCTGCGCATCAACACCGAGAGCGC
>JANRIW010000032.1:0-125932 GCA_033764505.1 Gemmatimonadales bacterium | reverse complement strand
CACCGCTGCCTTCGGGTGGTGGGGGTGCATTTCCATCGGGTGTGGGTGGTGACTACTTTGGGCTTCTGGTTGGTGGGTAAGTTGGTTAACGGATTTCTGCGGGGGCGGTGTGGCGGGGGTGTGGGGTGTGGGGTGTGGGGTGTGGGGTGAGGGGGCCCACGAAGTTGTCATCCTGAGCGAAGCCCCGCCCCCGAAGGGCGGCGGGGCGCAGTCGAAGGACCGGCTCCACCCCTCACCCCTCACCCCTCACCCCTCACCCCTAACCAAACGTTGACGACTCGCCATTCCGGACGCACCCTTTCCCGTTCACCGTTCACCGTTCACCGTTCACGACCGCGGCCTGATGGCCGCGGCTGAAACGAACCCTCCCCCACTCTCGAGCCCCCCATGCCTGTCGGTCCCCGCGCCATCGGCGAATTCTGTTGGATCAATGTCCTCTCGCCCTCGCCGGTGGAGGCGCAGGCGTTCTACCGCGAACTGCTCGGCTGGGAGTTTGTCGAGCTCCCTGGGATGGGACACCTCATCAAGGTCGGGGGCGAGGACATCGGCGGGATCTGGGACCTCAACAGTCCGAACACGCCACCGGGCACCCCGGCCGGTATCGGCGTCATGGTTCGCGTCCAGAGCGCCGATGCCATCTCGGCACGCGCCAACGCGCTCGGCGGCAGGGGCAAGGAAGCGTTCGACGTCGGGCCGACCGGCCGCATGGCCGAGATCGTGGATCCGACCGGCGCGATGATCGACGTCTGGGAGGGACACGCGTCGCCAGGGATGACCGCCGATGGCATGGCCCACGGCGTCCCGAGCTGGATCGAGTTGCTCACCCCCGACCCCGCCGTCGCGGGCGAGTTCTATCGCAAGCTCTTCGGCTGGACCAGCGCCCCGATGCCGACCGGAATGCCGGGGATGGAGTACACCATCTTCTCCCTCGGCGAGACCATGGCCGCCGGGATGATCGGGATCACCCCCGAGATGGGCAACTTCCCGCCCCACTGGGCGTGCTACATGAACGTCGACGACATCGACGCCGCCGTCGCCACCACCAAGGCACTCGGCGGTACCGTCCATCTCGAACCGCACGACATCCCCAACGTGGGAAGGATCGCCGGGATCACGTCACCGCATGGGGTGATGTTTTATGTGATTCGGTATGGGCCGATGTAGGGAAGACAGCGAATAGTGAGCAGCGAACAGCGAGCAGCGATGTCATTCGCGGTTCGCCGTTCGCCGTTCGCATCTTCTACAACAACACATCCCGCCGCCGCTCCCGCCGCAATCCATCCCAGCCGAAGGTCTCGCCGGCGTTGCCGATGATGAAGGCGAGCGTGAGCGCCACGAGCAGGATGTAGGGGCGTGCGTCGGTGCCGCCGCCGACCGTGGCGATCAGCGCGAGGATGGCGGCCACCAGACCGGCCATGACCGCGGCGCCGCGCGTGAAGAGGCCGACCAGCAGCAGCAGACCCGCCGCGACCTGTGCCCAGGCGATGATGCCTGCCACCAGCGGACCATTGGGGATGAGGAGATCGCGCACCACGGCCGCGAGCACCCCCTCCGAATGCAGCTGCAGCCAGGCCGCCAGTCGTGCCGGGAGATCGCGCTGCCAATCGGCGGATGTCACGGGAAACGGTACCGCACCGCCGAGCTTGTACCAGACCAGCTTCCCCGCCGCCGCCGTCAACAGGATGCCGCCGGTGACCATGCGAAGCAGGGCGAGGGCGCGGGCGGCAGGCAGGGTATGCGGTCGGGCCATGGGTCAGTCTCCGAAGGAGATACCGAGGTGACGCGCCGTCAGGATGATGCCGGAGTCGAGCGGGACCGTCTTCATCTTGCCCACCACGTCGGCAATCGGGACGCGCGAGATCACCGGTGGCGTGTACGCCATCATGGTGCCGAAGTCGCCATCGGCGATGGCGCGGACCGCCGCCGAGCCGAAGCGCAGCGCGAGGAGTCGGTCGAAGGTGGTCGGCGAGCCACCGCGTTGCAGGTGCCCCAGCACCAGCGACCGCGTTTCCTTGCCGGTGACCTGCGCGATTCCGTGCGCCACCTGCTCGGCGATGCCACCATAGCGATCCACCGTGCCGACGTCGCGCCGCTCGCGGAACACCGGGCCGCCATCCTTGGTGCGCGCCCCTTCGGCGACCACCACGATCGAGAAGTGACGACCGCTGTGCTCGCGCTCGCGGATCTTGTCGCAGACGCGCTCGAGCGAGAAGGGAATCTCCGGGATGAGGATCACGTCGGCCGTACCCGAGATGCCGCTGTGCAGCGCGATCCACCCCGCCTCGCGCCCCATCAGCTCCACCACCATCACGCGGTCGTGCGACTCGGCCGTGGTGTGCAGCTTGTCCAGTGCGTCCGTCGCCGTGGAGACGGCGGTGTCGAAGCCGAAGGTGGTGTCTGTGCCGACGACATCGTTGTCGATCGTCTTCGGGACACCGACCACGTTGAGGCCACGCTCCCAGAGCGAGCCGGCAATCGCGAGTGAGCCGTCGCCACCGATGGAAATGAGGGCATCAATGCCATGCGCCCCGAAGGCGGCGACCAGTTCCTCGCCCCGATCAATTTCGACCACCCGCCCGTCCGGCTGGAGCTTGGGCCAGCGGAGCGGATTGCCCCGGTTGGTGCTGCCGAGGATGGTCCCGCCGAGGTGGGTGATCCCGCTCACTTCGGCGGGTCCGAGCGGCACGACGCCGCTGCCATCGAGGAGTCCGTGGAAGCCACGACGGATGCCGACGGTTTCCCAGCCCCGGTCGGCGGCGGAGAGGACGGCGGCGCGGATGACAGCATTGAGGCCCGGGGCGTCGCCGCCGCCGGTTGAGATGGCAATCTTCACGAGGTGGTCACGAGCTCCGAAAGGCGAGTGGGTCGGGCTCGAGGCGAGCCCGATGAATCGTACTGTGCCGCGTGGAACGCTCCAAGGGGAGCGACCCGCCGGTGTATCCTTCGGCATGCGTCACCCACTGGCATTCCTGCTCGTCCTCCTGGCCACCGCCGCGCCGCTGTCGGCCCAATTGCCGCCGGTCACCCCGTGGCGCCCGATGCTGGCCGTGGACACGGCGCATCCTCCGCTCGCCTCGCGGCGGATCCCGGTGCGCGCCGATGCCCTGCTCCCCACCCATCGGATCGTGGCCTACTACGGCAACACCCGCTCCACGCGGATGGGCATCCTGGGCCAGATCCCGCCGGCCCAGATGATGGCCAAGCTCGAGGAGACGGCCAAGAGCTGGGAAGCGGCCGATTCGACCCGACCGGTCCTCCGCGCCCTCCACCTGATCGTCACCGTGGCGCAGGCGTCGCCGGGGCAGGGCGGTCTCTACCGGCTCCGGCATGGCGACGCGATCATCGAGCCGGTGGCCAAGTGGGCCGAGGAACGCGGCTGGCTGCTCTTTCTCGATGTGCAGATCGGGCAGAGCACCGTCGCGGAGGAGCTGAAGTGGCTGGTCCCCTGGCTGCGGAAGCCGAACGTGCACCTCGGCCTCGACCCGGAGTTCGCCATGCCGCCGGGAGGCGTGCCGGGGAAGCGGATCGGAAGCATGGACGCCGCAGCGGTCAACCACGCGATCGACCTGCTGGCCAAGCTGGTGGATGAGGAGGGGATCCCGCCCAAGATTCTCGTGGTCCACCGCTTCACCATCCGGATGCTCACCAACGAGCAGAAGATCACCCTCGACCCGCGGGTCCAGGTGGTGATCGACGCCGATGGCTTCGGCGCGCCGGCCCTGAAACAGAACATCTACGATCTCGTCGTGACGAGGCGTCCGGTCCAGTTCGCCGGCCTCAAGCTCTTCTACAAGAACGACAAGCCGATGATGACGCTGGCCCAGGTCCTCGCCCTGCGGCCGGTTCCCCTCTACATCCAGTATCAATAGGGACTTTCTCGCGATGCGTCTTGCCTCACTGCTCGCCCTCCTGACCCTCGCCCTCCCGGCGACCGCCATGGCGCAGGCCCCGGACTCGATGGCGGCCAAGCTCGCCCTCGGCAAGCGGACCTTCGAGGGTCGCGGGCTCTGCTTCTCCTGTCACGGCATGAAGGGCGAAGGCGTCCCGGCCGTGAGCGCCAACACCATCCTCGCCGACGGGAAGTGGCTGCACAGCAAGGGGACGCACCCGGAATTGGTGGCGCTGATCGCCGCCGGAATCGACGCCAAGAAGTCCAAGAGCGGCGTGGTGATGCCGGCGCGTGGCGGTTCGCGCATCAGCGATCGGGAGGTCGACGCGGTGGCGGCCTACGTGGTCCAGCTGGCCAAGCACCCGAAGAAGTGACCGCCGCACGATCGGCAACGATGCTGCTGAGCACGGTCCTCCTGCTTGGCAGCGTCGCCTGTGAATCGGCTCCGGCGGTGATGGCCGCGGAGCACCAGCCCGGCTGGGTGATGGTCCCCCCCACCGAAATGCGGCAGAGCGGGACGCTCGCCCACCCTCGGCTCGCCGAATCGAGTGGCGCGGCGGTGACACCACGGCTCCCGGGCGCCCTCTGGACGGTGAGCGACGGCGGCAATCCCACCGAACTCCACCTGATCGACACCACCGGCGCCCTGCTCACCACGCAGCCGCTGACCGGGGTCACCAACACCGACTGGGAAGAGGTGGCGCTCGGGCCATGCCCCGGTGGCCAGTGCCTCTACATCGCCGATGTTGGCGACAACGCCGAGCGCCGCACCGAAGTGAGCATCTACCGGCTGGTGGAGCCGCGGGTGACAGGCACCCTCCCGGCCACCCTCCCGCCCCGCTCCGCCGAGGTGCTTCGCTTTCGCTACCCCGACGGGCCCCACGACGTCGAGGCGATGGAGGTCACCGCCGCCGGCGACGTCCTGCTGGTCACCAAGGGACGAAGTGGGGGCGTGCTCCTCTTCCGACTCCCTGCGGCGAGTTGGGGCGAGGTGTCGGTCGTGGCCGAGCGGCTCGATTCGCTCCCCATCGTGGCCAACGGAGGCACTGGCAGGTTGGTGACCGGTGCCGGCCTCTCCCCCGATGGCAGCCGCCTGATGGTCCGCACCTATCGCGACCTCTACCCCTTTGCCGTCAACCCGAACGGGACGCTGCGCCCCCTCGGGAAGCCGACGGCGTGCGACATCCTCGGCCGCGAGCCCCAGGGCGAAGGCGTGGATTGGCTGGACAACGAGCGGCTGGTGTTGACGAGTGAACGGGGCCTGATGAAGAG
This sequence comes from Gemmatimonadales bacterium, assembly GCA_033764505.1. Classification (GTDB taxonomy): domain Bacteria; phylum Gemmatimonadota; class Gemmatimonadetes; order Gemmatimonadales; family GWC2-71-9; genus Palsa-1233. Next base: position 120,771 of record JANRIW010000032.1, on the reverse strand, counting down.
TGGGACGGTGTTTGTGGTGAGGTGTAGTACCTAAGACTACGTAGCGAACGGCGAACAGCGAACGGCGAACAGCGAATGAAGAACGGATCAGGAGTGATTGCCGTACCCCTCACCCCTCACCCCTTCCCGGTTCGCCCATCAGCCATCATCCTTTCGGTCTAGAAGCTAGTAGTCGCAAGAGCTACATCCCATTTTTCGGGGTAGCGTTCTGCCCCAGCTACTACTATATTCGTGCCGTCATTAACGCCCTCCGTTCTGTTCCCTCGCGAGGAGTCGTCCCCTGGAACTACCGACTACCCATCGAATCCCGCTGACGTGGCTGGCTGAGCACGGCGGGCCCTCGATCCGCTACCGTACGCAGGCCGAGCTGGCTCCGGCTGGCAGCATCTCCCCGGCCACGTTGCAGGAATCCCTGCGCGCCGTGGTGCTTTCGGAACAGGTCTCCGCCGTGACCACCCGGCAGCAGGAGACCGGTCTCTGGGGCGCCAACTACCTCGCCTACACTCCGTCGGAAAAGGAGAAGACCGAGGAAGTCGGCACTGTCGCGCAGTACCGCCGCCTGCTGCAGCTTGGCGTCCCGATCACGACCCGCCCGTTCCGGCTCGCCGATCGGTTGCTCTTCCGCACGCTCTCGCGCGACGACGACCCGATCCTCTTCGGCGAGTTTGCCGATCCGGCCGACGACGAGCCGGCCACGGCCGAGACCTATCGGAACCTGATCCGTGATGGTGTCTGCGCCGCCCTGGCCGAGTCGGGCCGGGAGGACGACCCGCGGCTCCGCGGTGCGGCCCACAAGGTGATCTCGGCGGTCTCGGCCTTCCTCCGCTCGCCGCTTTCGGAAGATCCGTTCATCAAGCGCGGCGGCGGCTGGCAGTTGCACCCCGAGGCCACGCCGCCGAGCTGGTGGTCGTTGGCGATGATCTCGGCGATGCCGTCGCTGCAACGCGAGCGGGGTGGCTTCCTCGACCGCCTCGGGCAGTACCTGGCCCTGCCGACGCCGGACAAGTCGTACATGATCCCGATCGGCAGCCGCACCATGAAGCCGCTGCATGTACTGCTCGGCGATCCGGTCGAGTTGGACACCAAGGGTGGTGGATTGCCCAAGGACGTGCCGCTGGCGCTGCACTACATCGAGCTCATGGCCGGGATGGGCCAGCTCGCCTCGGCGGCCAACGCCACGGCAGCGTTTGTCCGGCTGCTCGAGGATGTGGACGCCGACGGTGTCTGGCATCCGAAGAACCTGCGCTCGCAGCCCAAGCCGAGCACCCCGGTTACCTACCACAGCTGGCCGTTGGCGCCGGACGATGGCGGGATGACCTCACGGCAGGCGGACATCACCTTCCGTCTGGCCAAGATCGCCAAGCGGCTGGGCTGGCACCTCGAGTATTCCTGAGATGGCAGGTCGCCTCGACCTCACCCCGTTCGGCTTCACCCCGACGGAGGGGCTGATCTACGAGGTCCTCCTCACCGGCGGACCGGGCACCGGCTACACCATTGCGCGTGCGGCCGGCTTGGCGCGCGCCAATGTGTATGCCGCCCTCGAGGGATTGGTGGCCAAGGGTGCTGCGCGCGTCGAGGAGGGACGGCCCCGCCAGTTCCGCCCCGAGCCGCCGAGCACGCTGCTCGCCCGATTGAGCGACCGGCAGGGCGAGGCGATGGACCGCCTCGGTCAGGCGCTCGCCGAGTTGGCGGTGCCTGCTACCCCGACCCTGGTCGAACTCGCCTCACCGCGTGGTGCAGTGCAGTTGATGGGGCACGAAATTGCTCGCGCCGAGCGGTCGGTGGAGTTGCTCGCGCCGCCCGACGGCTGCCTGACCCTGGCGCCGCATCTGCGACGCGCGGCGAGCGTTGGGGTCACGCTCGAAATCGCCTCCACGGCGACCGTGCCACTTGGGACGCTCCCGATGACCGTGATTCCGACGCCGAAGTGGCCAGGTGAGCCGGTGCTCCTGGTGGTCGACGACCGCGCGGCACTTCTCGGCGCGCGCGAGGGGGATCGCTTCACCGGACACTGGGGAAGCGGCGCGGCCTTTGTGGCGGCGGTGCGCACCTCACTCGCGGCACTGCGAGAGGGTCGATGACACACCCCTCCTCGAGCGACATCGACGATCCGATGTTGGAGCTCCAGCAGGAATACATCCGCGAGGCCCCGGCGCGGCTCGCCGAGCTGCGGAAGGATCTTCTGGCGTTCCGGGCCGGGGAGCCTGACGCACTCGAGTCGCTGCGGGCACGTTTTCACCGGCTCGCCGGCTCGGGAGGCTCCTACGGCTTCCAGCGGGTCACCGACGTCGCGCGCGCGATGGAGCACCGGATCCTCACGCCGCCCGTGCCCACGGTTCGCGAAGCCGAGACGTTCGCGCAGGCAATCCACGACCTCGAAGACGCGTTCAACAGCGCGGCGGGCGATGTCGGGTTGCCGGCGGCCATCGGGCGGATCCCGGGCTTCGGGTGGCGCACGCTGCTGGTGATGGGCGAGTCGCCGATCCGCGATGCGCTGGTCCACTCGCTCGCCGAAGTCGGCTTCATGGTCACGGTCCGCACCGGCGACGTCGATCCGTGGGACGTCCCGGTCTCGGAGCGCCCCGATCTGGTGGTGATCGGCACCGACGCGAAGACCGATCCTCTCTCGCTCGCCCGGTACTGGTCGGCTGCGACCAACGACCGCCCGCGAGCCGTGGTGCTCGCCGACACCACCGACCAGTTCGATCGGCTGCGGACGGCGGCCGCAGGACTCGATGCCGTCTTCGGTGCCAACGCGCTGCCACGAGGGCTCGCGCAGTATGCGCGCGCACTGGCCCAGATCGGCGCCCCACCGGCCAACATCCTGATGGTCGAGGACGACCCGGCCCAGTCGCAGCTCGTCTCGACCTGGCTCGGTCAGATGAATGCCCGCGTCACCACCGCCGCATCGGCGCAGGTTGCCCGCGACGCGCTGGCGCACGAGACGCCCGACCTGGTCCTGCTCGACGTGGACCTGCCCGATGTTGACGGCTACGCCCTCGCGCGACTCATGCGCCAGGATCCGAGGCTGGCGCTGGTGCCGATCATCTTCCTCACGGCGCGCAACTCGCTGGCCGACCAGATGGAAGGATTGCGTGCGGGCGGCGACGACTTCCTCGCCAAGCCCGTGGATCGGAGTCACCTGCTCCAGCTGGTGCTCACGCGCACCGAGCGCGGCCGCCGCATCCGCGAGCTGGTGCACCGCGATGGCCTGACGGGCATCCTCAACCACGCCACGCTGATGGCAGAGCTCGACTACGCGATCGCCTTTGCACAGCGCCATGGCGAGCCGCTCTGCTTCCTGATGCTCGACCTCGACCATTTCAAGCGGATCAACGACACCCACGGTCACCTGGTGGGCGACCAGGTGCTGGTGCACGTGGCGCGGATCTTCCGCAAGGCGATCCGCGGCTCCGACCTCCTGGGCCGCTACGGTGGCGAAGAGTTCGGCATCATCCTGCGGAAGTGCCCACCGGCCAACGGCCGCGCCACCGCCGAGAAGCTGCGCCTCGCCCTGGCCGATTCCCCGATCACCCTCCCGGGCTCCGATCCGATCCCGCTCCACGTCTCGATCGGCGTGGGCGCGTTCCCGGGCTCCGGCACCACCGCGACGACGGTCGCCGAGGCCGCCGATCAGGCGCTGTACAAGGCGAAGAGTTCGGGGCGGAATCGGGTGGAGATGGGGTGAGCTCGAGAAGCGAGAGGCGAGAAGCGTGAAGCGTGGTGCTGCGGAGAGATTCCCCCGCGACACCACGCTTCTCGCTTCTCGCTTCCCGCTTCTCGATTTAGTGCCTGAACGGACTCTGCAACGCCACCACATCCCGCGGATTCTCGTCGCCGAAGAGCAGCTTCCCCTCGGTGTAGCGGACGTCGCGGAGGGCGATCGCGAGCACCTCGCCGAGTTCCTCGACGGGGTGGACGTCGAGCCGCTTGCGCGCCTCCTCGGGGAGGTCGTCGAGGTCGGGCTCGTTCGCCTTCGGGATGATGATGGTGCTGATCCCGGCGCGGAGGGCGCCGAGCAGCTTCTCCTTCACCCCGCCGATCGGCAGCACGCGGCCGCGCAGCGTCACCTCACCGGTCATGGCGATGTCGTGGCGCACCTCGCGCCCCGAGAGTGCCGAGACGAGCGCGGTGGCCATGGTGATGCCGGCGCTCGGGCCGTCCTTCGGGATCGCGCCCGCCGGCACGTGGATATGCACGTCGCGGTCGAACATCTCGTCCTTGATGTGCAGGCCGGCCGCGTGCGAGCGTGCGTAGGTCCACGCGGCGCGCGCCGATTCCTTCATCACGTCACCCAGCTGCCCGGTGAGCACCAGTTCGCCCTTGCCGCGCATGGTGGACGCCTCGACGAACATGATGTCGCCACCCTGCGGCGTGTAGTACATCCCGGTGGCCGTACCGACCTGGTCCACCGCGGCCTTCTCCTCCGGATGCAGCTTGGGGCGGCCGAGCAGGTCGCGCACCACCGCGGCGGTCACGTCGAGACGGGTGATCTCGCTCGCGGCAATCTTGCGCGCCGCCTTGCGGGCCACGCGGCCGATCTCGCGCTCGAGCTGGCGAACCCCCGACTCGCGGGTGTAGCGCTGCACCAGCTCGAGCAGCGCCGGTCCGGCAAAGGTGATCTGCTCGGCGGTGAGCCCGTTGACCTCCAGCTGGCGCGGCACCAGGTACTGCTCGGCGATCGCCACCTTCTCGACCTCGATGTAGCCGGAGAACTCCACGATCTCCATGCGGTCGAGCAACGGGGCAGGAATGTTCTGCAGCACGTTGGCGGTGGCGACGAACATCACCTCGCTCAGGTCGAACGGCATCCCGAGGTAGTGATCCGTGAACGAATCGTTCTGCGCCGGATCGAGCACCTCGAGCAGCGCCGAGGCCGGGTCGCCCTGGAAGGAGACGCCGAGCTTGTCGATCTCGTCGAGGAGGAAGACGGGGTTGCGCGTGCCCGCCTGCTTCATCCCCTGAATGATGCGCCCCGGCATGGCACCGACATACGTGCGCCGGTGGCCGCGGATGTCGGCCTCGTCACGGGCACCGCCGAGCGAGATGCGGACGTACTTGCGCCCCATCGCGCGGGCGATGCTCTTGGCGACGGAGGTCTTGCCGACGCCCGGAGGGCCGACGAAGAGCAGGATCGGCGAGCGCTTGGTGCCTTCGTCGTCGCGCGTGGCGTCAGCCGCCGCCCCGTGTGGTGAGGGGGTCGGGGCCGGTTCCGCGGCGTCCTGCACGTCTGCCGCGGGTGAGGGGGCTGCCGCGGCGTCGCGCTTGGCACGCATCGCGCGCACGGCGAGGAACTCCAGCACGCGGTCCTTCACGTCGCCGAGGGCGTAGTGGTCGGTGTCGAGAATGCGCGAGGCCTCGGCGATGTCGAGGTGCTCCTCGCTGCGCTCGTTCCACGGCAACTCGGCCACGTGCTCGAGGAAGGTCCGGATGACCTGCGACTCCATGGTCTCGCGACCGATCCGACGGAGCCGACCAAGCTCGCGGTCCACTTCCTTGCGCGCCTCCTCGGGGAGATCGAGCATCTCGAGGCGGGCCTCGAGTTCGTCCACCTCGGTGCCGTCCTCTTCGTCGCCGAGCTCACGGCGGATCGTCTTGAGCTGCTCGCGCAGGTAGATCTCGCGCTGACGGTCCCCGAGCTCTTCCTGGACCTGCGACTTGATGTCTTCCTGGGCATCGAGCACCGAGATCTGCCGCTGCACGTGCACCAGCACGCGACGCAGCCGCTCGTCCACGGCCAGCGTCTCGAGCAGCGTCTGCCGCCCGGCGGTGTCGAGGTCGAGGTAGCCGGCGACGAGATCGGCGAAGCGGCCCGGTTCGTCGATGCCGTTGAGCACCTGGGTGACGACTTCCTCCGGCAGCCCAGACTTCTGGCCGAGCTCGGCGGCGCGTGCCCGCAGCTCCCGGTGGAGGGCGATGAAGTTCGGGTCCTGCTCGTCCACCGGCGGCATGTCGTCCATGTCGCGGACCACCGCCATCAGGTGCCCGTTCTCCTCGACCACCTGGAGCGCCATGGCGCGCCGCTCGCCGTGGAGCAGCAACTGCATGCCGGACATGCCGCGCTGCAGCTGACCGATCTTGGCGATGGTGCCGATGCTGTGGAGGCCGTCGGCGGTCACCGCCTCGAGGTTCTCCTTCTGGGCGACGGCGAAGACCAGCTTGTCGGGGGAGGCCAGGGCGGCCTCGATCGCCTTCAGCGTCATCGGCCGGCCCGCGCCGATGGGGGCCGTCACGCCCGGGAAGAGCACGACGTCGCGGAGCGGCAGGACGGGAATGGTCAGACGTTCGGTCACGGGGTTCTCCTTGAAACGCGGCGTCGGACGGCCTTCGCAGGGGGGCGAGGGACCAGCGCCGATCGCAGTTGCCGGTGAAGGGGGCATCCACCGTGCCAGCTCCTCACCCAAGATACCTGCCGGGGTGGCTGGTCTGTTCCATCGGGTCCGCCAGAGGGGCACGAATGTTTCACGGACGAAACCTTGGTCCTGTCGGGGCGGCAGGTGGCGATCGGCACGTTGCTCGCAGATGCATCTCTGTGCAGATTCCGGGGTTAGCATCCCGTCTTGTGGTCGTCTCGCTGCCCGGATCCTGAATGACCGATCCCACGCCGCATCCCCTGCCAGCCCTCCTGAAGGAGGCGCTCGGCGACTCGTACACGATCGAAGGAGAGATCGGCCGAGGAGGCATGGGGGTCGTCTATCGTGCCCGCGACGAGCGGCTGCACCGGCGCGTCGCGATCAAGGCCCTCCCCCCGGAACTCGCCTTTTCGAGCGAGATCCGCGAGCGCTTCACCCGCGAGGCCCAGACCGCGGCGCGCCTCGCGCATCCGCACATCGTCCCGATTCACGACGTCGGCCAGGGCAAGGGGATTGTCTACTTCGTCATGGGGCTGATCGAGGGCGAGTCGCTCGCGGCGCGCATTCGTCGGCGTGGTCGTGTTCCCGCCGAGGAAACGCGCCGCATCATGCGTGAGACGGCCGATGCACTCTCCGCCGCACACGCCGTCTCGATCATCCACCGCGACATCAAGCCCGACAACATCCTCCTCGAGGGGACGCGCGGCCGCGTGATGGTCACCGACTTCGGCATCGCGAAGGCGATGTCGTCGCCGAGCAGCGCGACGCTCACCTCGGCCGGGATGGCCATCGGCACGCCGTCGTACATGAGCCCGGAGCAGGCTGCCGGCGAGCGCGAGATCGACGGCCGCAGCGACCTCTACTCGGTCGGCGTGGTCGCGTACCAGATGTTGTCGGGCGAGTTGCCGTTCAACGCGCCCACGGTGGCCGGCATCCTGATGAAGCACATCACCGAGGTGGCGCCGCTGCTGCACGAGAAGTATCCGGATGTCCCGGAGGACCTCTCGCTCGCCGTCGCCCGCTGCCTTGAGAAGGACCCGGAGAATCGCTGGCCCTCCGCCGACGCATTGCGCCGCGCCCTGGAGAGCCGCTCGGTGGCGGACTACCGTCCGACCGGGCTGGGGTGGCGCGCAGCCGAGCGGACCGCTTCACCGCCTCGCGCGGCGTCGCCGACGCGGCCCTCGCCACGCCCGCTGGCGCGTCCGCTCGCCGGCGACCGGAGCACGGCACGCCCGACGCGGGCGCCTCTGGGCGACGGCGTGGGTCGCAGCAACCTGCCTGGGCGGCCACTGCCGCGCACGCCGGCCGAGGTGCGTGAGGCCGGGCGGCTCGCCCGGGAGCGGGTGCGTGGCGCGCGGCCGGCCAAGAAGGGCGACGAGGCGCTGCTGCCGGAGACTGGCGAGCCGAAGGTGGTGCGGCTGGCTCGCGCCGAGTTCGCCAAGTATGCGGCGGTGGTGGGTGGCCTCTTCATGATCAACGTGGCCACCGGCCTCGATGCCCCGTGGTTCCTCTTCCCGGCCGGCGGCATGTCGATCGGGTTGTTCAAGCGCTACTCCGAGCTCTGGCAGGCGGGCTACTCCTGGCGCGACGTCCTGAACCGTCCCGACGCACCGGATGCGATTCAGGCGAGCCAGGCCAAGGCGCTCAAGGGGATCCGTCAGGTGGCGGCTCCGACGGAAGCCGAGTACGGCAGCCTCCTGCCGAAGATGCAGCAGGTGCACGGTGACCGAAGCGCCATCGTGTCGATCTGGGGCCGCCTGAGCGACGCCGACCGCGAGATGTTCCCGGAGATGATCCAGACCATCGAGGCGCTGCACGACCGTGCGGGCCAGATGGCGCGCACCCTCAACGACATGGACCGGGTGGGGATGCAGGACGTGGCGTTGATCGCCGCGCGGATCACCGAGTTGGAGGGACGCCCCGACAGCGAGGAGCGCGACCGACAGGTGGCGCTGCTGCAGCGGCAGCACCAGGCGTGCGTGGACCTCCAGGCGCGCCGCACCGAGATCGTGGACAAGCTCGAGAGCAGCGTGCTCGCGATGCAGAGCCTGCGCCTGGAGCTGCTGCGGATCAAGGAACGGGGCGTCGGCGCCATGAACGACAACCTCGCGCTGGCCACGCAGCAGGCGCGCTCGATCACGCGGGATATTGACAATGCGATCAGCGCAGCGGAAGAGGCGAAGGGGCTTTGAGGGGTCATAGGTCGTAGGTCATAGGTCGTAAGTCATGAAGGCCGGCATCCCAACGAGGAGGCCGGCCTTCACCGTTTTTGACCTACGACTTACGACTTACGACCTACGACTTACGACGTTGTTCAGTAGGCCAAGATCTCCCGCATCGCCTTCCCCAGACTCTCCACCTGCGGCAGGATCACGTCTTCCAGTTCCGGCGCGTAGGCCACGAAGGTATCGGTGGCGGCGACGCGACGGACCGGCGCATCGAGCCACTCGAACATGTCGTCGGCGATCCTGGCCGCGATCTCGGAGCCGTAGCCCCACGAGAGCGAGTCCTCGTAGGCCACGATCACGCGCGAGGTCTTCTTGACCGAGGCGGCGATGGTGTCCCAGTCGACCGGGTTGAGTGAGCGGAGGTCGATCACCTCGACCTGCTGCCCGGTGGCCTCCTCGAGGTCCTTGGCCGCCTGCAGCGCGCGCTGCACCACGGCGCCGTAGGTGATCAGGGTGGCGTCGCGTCCTTCCTTGACCACCTTGGCCTTGCCGAAGGGGATCATGAAGTTGGGGCCGGGATAGCTCCCCTTGTTGTACGCCTGGCGGTAGAGGTGCTTGTGCTCGAGGAAGAGCACCGGGTCTTCGCAGCGGATCGCGGTGCGCAGCAGGCCGTTGGCATCGAGCGCCGTGCTCGGGCAGATCACCCGGAGGCCGGGAACGCCGGTGAAGATCGCGGCCCCCGTCTGCGAGTGATACACCGCGCCGCCCTTGAGGTAGCCGCCGTAGGTGACGCGAATGACCAGCGGCGAGGCGAAGGCGTTGTTGGAGCGCCAGCGCATCAGCGCGAGTTCGTCGCGAATCTGCATATAGGCGGGCCAGATGTAGTCGAAGAACTGGATCTCGACCACCGGCTTCATCCCGCGCGTCGCGAGGCCGATCGCCCGACCGACAATGTTCGCCTCGGCGAGCGGCGAGTTGTAGACGCGGTTGGAGCCGAACTGCTTCTGCAGTCCCCAGGTGACCTTGAAGACACCGCCCTTCCCCTTCACGTCGGGGAGGCAGTCCTCGCGCGAGGCGTCGGCCACGTCTTCGCCGAACATGACGATGCGCGGATCGCGCGTCATCTCGTCCTTGAGGCAGGCGTTGAGCAGGTCCACCATGGTGGTCGGCTCACCGCTGGTCTGCGGGTCGTCTTCGGTGTCGAACTGCTCGGCCGTCGGGTCCACGTCGGGCGAGTAGACGTAATCGTAGATCGTGTCGAGCGCCGGCTGCGGTGCGGCGAGCGCGATGTCGGTCGCGATCGCGATCTCCTCCTCGATCTGCTGCCTGATCAGCTCGAGCTCCGCCTCGGTCGCGACGCCCTGCTCGAGCAGCTGCCGCGGGAAGACGGTGATCGGATCGCGCGCGGCGTCGGCCTCGCGCTCCGAGGTCGGACGGTAGTGCACTTCGTCGTCCGAGAGGGAATGCGAGTACGGGCGGATGACCTTGGCGTGCACCAGCGCCGGCCCCTTCCGCTGACGGCAGTAGTCGTGCGCCTTCTGCATCGCCTCGTACGAGGCGATCGGGTCGCAGCCATCGACTTCCTGGATGAAGAGCCCCGGGAAGGAGGCCACCAGCTTGCTGATCGAGCCGCCGGCGGTGTTGACCTCGACCGGGACCGAGATGGCATAGCCGTTGTCCTCGACCAGGAAGACCACCGGCAGCTTGAGGTTGGAGGCGGAGTTCATCGCCTCCCAGAACTCGCCTTCGCTGGTGGTGCCGTCGCCGGTCGTACAGAGGACCACTTCGTCGCCGCGGGTCAGGTCGGCCAGCCGCTCGTCGGCGGAGGCGCGGAGCCAGGTCTCTGCCGCACCAACCGCCTGGAGGAACTGGGTCCCCGTGGGCGACGAGGTGCTGACAATGTTCAGCTCCTTGTGGCCCCAGTGCGACGGCATCTGCCGGCCGCCCGAATTCGGGTCCTCGGCGGCCGCGACGGCCGAGAGGAGCTGCTCGGTGGCGGTCATGCCGAGGCCGAGGCAGAGGGCCCGGTCGCGGTAGTAGAGGTAGAACCAGTCGTGGGCCGCCCGGAACACCTTGGCGGCGGCGACGAGGATCGCCTCGTGGCCCGCTCCGGAAATCTGGAAGAAGATGCGGTTCTGGCGCTTGAGCTGGATTTCCTTGTCGTCGAGGCGACGGGAGAGCAGCATCAGCCGATAGAATTCGAGCAGGTCGGCCTTGTCGAGCTTGGTGGCGGACCGGGTGCGGACGGAGGTTCGAGTGGCCATGGGGGGGAAAGATCGTCGCATGCGGGGAGCTTCGGAAGAGCGAGAGGCGAGAAGCGAGAAGCGAGGGGGGTCCGGCCTGGCTGGGAGATCTCCAGTCGGGGAGGGTCCCTCGCTTCTCGCTTCTCGCTTCTCGTCACCGGCCCGTCAGCCGCTTGATCGCGGCCAGCTTCTCCAATGCACTCTGCCCGGAGGCGGCGGGGGCCGCCGGGGTCACGGCAAAGAGATCGCGGATGTCGAGCAGGATCTCGAGCATCAGCTGATCGCGCATGTAGGAGTTGTCGAGGTCGGCCATCCGGGCTGGAGCGTCGGCCTGACGGGCCTGCTCGTAGGTCTCCCGGTAGATCTGCTCGAGGTTATTGAGAATCCGTTCCCGTGAGCGCACTGACTCCTCCCCATTGGCTGATCCTGCACGAAAGTTGCTCCATGGGGCGAAGATGACCCGTCTCCGCTCCCGTACTGCTGGCGTCACCCTGATCGAACTGATCGTGGTGATCGTCTTTCTTGGCATCCTCGCCGCCATGGCGGCCCCCAAGGTCGGCTTGGTGGTCGCGCGAAGCAAGGTCAACCAGGCCGCCGGGGTGGTGGCCGCCGATCTGGAGCAGGCGGTGACGTTGGCGGGACGGCGGCGGCGGCCGGTGGTGCTCTCGATCGAGTCGGCCGGCACCTATGTGGTCCGCGATCGGGCCACGTCGGGCCAGGACACGGTGCGCATCCGCCGGAATCTGGCCGTGGGCCCCGATGCCGGGGTGACGACCCTCACCTTTTCGCCGGCCACCGCCACCATCTTTCCGAATGGTCAGGTGAGCGCCGCGATGACCGTCACGGTGGCCGGTCGCGGGCATACGCGCACCGTCACGCTCTCGGCCGCCGGCCAGGTGAGGATCGCTCCATGAGTCACCCTCGTACCGCCCGCAGCGGATTCACGCTCATCGAAGTGCTGATCGCCGTCGTCATCCTTGGCACCATCGGCGTGGCGCTGGCCAACTCGCTCGCGCAGGGTGCACGGCGCACGGTCGCCGCCGGCGCGATCGGCTATCGCACGGCCGCGCTCAACACCGAGGTCTCCCGGGTGGCGGCGCTCCCGTCGGGCACCCTGACCAACGGGACCACGGTCCGCACCATCACGACCCAGCCCTTTCCGCACACGGTGACCACGGTCATCGCGACCTCCGGCCAGCGCCAGACCGTCACGATCACCATCACGCCGACGGGTGCCCGGGCCATTCCCCCGGTGACGCGCGCGATCGAGCGCACCATCGGCGGCACTCCTTCTCCCTTCGGGTCCTGATGCGCGCCGATCGTCGTGGCCTCACCTTGATCGAACTGCTGATCACCATCCTGGTGGCCGGCATTCTCGTGGCCGGCGTCACGTCGTTGCTGCTCTCGTCGAACCGCTTCGAAGAGAAGACCGAGTCACTGCGTGCGGCGCGACGCGTGAGTCGCGCTGGCGTGGCGGCCTTGAGCAACGACCTGCGGATGGTTGACCCCGCCTGGGGGATCGAGGCCGCTTCGGCGAGTTCGATCACCCTGCGCGTCCCCTACGCCACCGGCTTGGTGTGCACGCCGTCGGTGTTCTCGCAGACGATCGCCATCCTGCCAGTGGACAGCGTGGTGCTCGCGACGCCGGGCTACTCCGGCCTCGCGGTCCGCCTCACCGATGGCAGCTGGAGCCACGCCACCAACGGCGTCCTCACCGAATCCGGCAGTTGGCCCAACGCCTGCACCACCGCCGGCATCCAGCAGATCACGGCGCCGAGCAGCGCTCCGAACCAGCGCACGCGGGCGTACACGGTGGGCCTCGGCTCGGTGATTGGCTCCCCGTTGACGGTCGGCTCGGTGGTGGTGCTCTATCGACGGACGCGCTTCTACTTCGGCGTCTCGGCGCAGACCGGACTGACCGGCCGGATGGCGCTCTGGCGGCAGTATCTCGACAGCGGCACCGGGGCGGTGGAACTGGCCGCGCCGTTCGATGCCACGGCCGCCTTCCGCTTCTACAACCTCGCGGCGACCACGGCGCAGGACGCCGTGCCCTCGCCGCTCAGCAACATGCGCGGCGTCGAGCTCTTCCTGCCGGGAGAGAGCGATCGCACCGCACGGCAGCGCACCGCCCCGGAACAGGCCGACCTCCGGACCGCCGTCTTCTTCGTGAACCGACTGAACTGAAGGGCCATCCATGCTGACCTCGCGCCGATCCGATGAACGAGGCATCTCGCTGCTGCTGACGATGCTGCTCGTGCTCCTGCTGCTGGTGGCCGTGACCGGGGCCGCGATGCGGACCACCGCGGAGCGACGGAGCTCGCTCGACATGGCGGCGCAGGTAGATGCCTTCGCCCTCGCGCAGAGCGGCATCGACCGCTACCTCGAGGCGCACACCACCCAGCCGACCACCTTTCCCGACTCGGCCAGCTACACCATGACCGGGGGCCGGGCGGTCGCGACGCTCTACCGCTTCCGGGCCTCGACGAGCGACACCGTGTTCGTGTTGGTCTCCCGGGGCGAGAACACGACGCAGGATCGGTATGCCGCCAGTACGGCGGCGGCGGTCCGGACCGTGGCGCAGCTGATGCGCTTCAGTGCCGGCACGCTGGACATCCCGGGTGCGTGGACCTCGCTGACCCCCATGGACAAGAACGGCAATTCCGGGTCGCTCAGCGGCGTGGACGCCTGCGCCACGTCCCCGAAGCCTTCCATTCCCGGGGTGGCGCTGCCGACGATTTCGGCCGTCAACCTCGCGCCGGCCTACACCGGGCACACCAATCCGATCAACGGCAATCCCGACAACGCCGCGGTCGCGATCGGCACGCCAGGCGTGTCCGGAACCGCCAAGGAGGCGGTGGATATCGACTGGGCGGGGATCGTGGCGCGGACCAGCCTCACCCCGACCCATTACCAGAAGACCACCTCGCCGACGTCGGGCAGCTGGCCCGGCGACGCCGCGATGAGTGGTACCAACTGGCCGGTGGTCTTCGTCGAAGGGAACAAGACGATTGCCAATTCCGACGTCCCCAGCGGCGGGGGCCAGGGGATTCTGGTGGTCACCGGCAACCTGACCCTGAACGGCAGCGCGGCCTGGAAGGGGATCGTGCTGGTCGGCGGGACCATCACCTCGAACGGCAACAACACCATCACCGGTGGCATCGTGACGGGGCTGAACATCAAGCTCGGCCAAGCGGTCGGGACGCAGTCGGTCGGCAACGGCAACAAGACCTTCCAGTACAACTCCTGCTACATCGCCTCCTCGATGGCGCGGTTCGGCGGCTGGCAGCGGGTGCGAAATGGTTGGGTGGACAACTGGCCGTCTTATTGATTGTAGATACGCAAAAACAACCGCTTGAGGTACTTGGCGGTATCTTTTGGGTGACGCCACCGACCTACAGGCGGCAGGGCATCGCCCGATACTGAGGGACATCATGGAACTCTCCCCGCAGGGCCGGCTCGACGCTGGAGCGCGGTTCCCCACGCGGCCACCTCGCTCAGGATTCACCCTGATCGAGATGCTGATCGTGATCGTGGTCATGGGGTTGCTGGCCGCGATCGCCGCGCCGAAGATCGGGTCGCAGGTCTCGCGCTCGAAGGTCCGGCAGGCGGCCACCGTGGTCATGGGCGACCTTGAGCAGGCCGTGTCGCTCGCGGCACGCGCTCGGCGGCCGATGGTGATCCGTTGCGAGTGCGGCACGATGACGCTGATGCTGCGCGATCGGAATGCGGCGGACTCGGTCCGTCTTCGTCGGTCGTTCGCGCCGGGAAGCGGCGTGGAAGTGACGACGATGACGCTCTCCCGCGACTCGGTCATCGTCTTTCCGTCGGGTGTCCTCTCGGACACGCTCGCCGTGGTCCTCACGGGCCCCGACGGCTACACCCGCACCGTGACTCTTTCGCGCGCCGGTCGGGTGCGCCTGGTGACGCCATGACCTCCGCGACGCGGTCCACCGCCGGCTTCACGCTGATCGAGATCCTCATCTCGGTGGTGATGCTGTCGATCCTGGCCGCCGGCCTCGCCGGCGGGATGCTCTCGTCCTCGCGGCTGTCGCGGAACGCCAAGCTCTCGGCGACGCGCACCGCGGTGATGACGAGTGAAGTCTCCCGCCTGTCGGCAGCGCCGATCGGCGACCTGACGGCGGGCACCACCACGACCGCGGTCACCCGCGACGGGGTCACGTTCACCCGCGTCACGACCGTCACGGTCTGGACCGATTCGATCCGCGCCCGGGTGGTCGTGACCGCACCCGCGGGACGCGGCGTCGCCCCCGACACGGTGTCCTTCGTGCGGACCCGTCGCGCGGCCAACGTCAACCCCTTCGCGCCATGACCAATCGCCGCGGCCTTTCCCTCGTGGAGCTCCTGATCGCGATGACGGTGGCCGGCATCGTCGGCGCCTCGCTGATCGCCCTGCTGCTGAGCCAGGGACGCTGGTCGGAACGCACCACGGCGGAGCGCGACTCGCGCGCCGCGGCGCGCGGGCCGGCCTCCATCCTCGCGGCCGAACTCCGGATGGTGGACCCCAGCTGGGGCGTCGAGGCGGCCACCACCCAGAGCGTCACGATCCGAATCCCTTATGCCATGGGGCTCTTCTGCGGCGTCTCGGGCAGCACGTACATCGTGCAGCTGCTCCCGAACGACGCGGCGTTGATGGCCCAGCCTGGTCACTCGGGGTACGCCATCCGCAACAACGGCGGGTTCTATACCTGGTATCAAGAGGCCGGCAAGGCGGCGAGCACCGCCACCACGAGCTGCACCGGCGCGACCCCGGCCGTCGAGATCCTGCCCGGCACCACGCTGGTGGCCTTGACGGTGCCGGGATCGCCGCCGACCGCGCCCGACCCGGGGATGCCGGTGATGCTCGCCCGGCGAATCCGCTACAGCTACGCCAACTCGGGCACCACCGGTCTGCGCATGCTGTACCGTGAGGTGCTCGATGCCAGCGGCGGCGACGCGGTGGCCGAGGAGATCGGCGGACCGTTCACCGAGGCCTCCGCCGCGCGGTTCACCTTCTTCACGCGCACGTCGCCGACCACGGCCGTCGCCACCGTCCCCTCGCCGCTGACCGACATCCTCGGCCTGCAGGTCGGGTTGCCGGGACGCGCCGAGCGCAACCCGCGGATGGCCACCGGCACGGTGTCCGCCGACCTCAGCACCGCGTTCTTCTTCACCAACCGGGCCAATTGATGCCGGAGGCACCGATGTCCACCACCCGTTCGCTGTGCCAAGACCGTCGCGGAGTGACGCTGGTCACTTCGTTGCTGCTGGTCATGCTGCTCACGATCTCGATCATCGCGGCGTTCACGCGGATCACGGCCGACCGACGCACCACGCTCGACTCGTCCGGTGCGCTCGATGCCTACGCGATCGCCCAGAATGGGGTGGATCGGTTCCTGACGCTGCGCACGGCCGAGCCAACCACCTTCCCCGACAGCACGACGTTCGACGTGGCGGGTGGGCGCGCGGCGGTCGTGCTGCGGCGGATTCGCCAGAAGACGGCGAACCTCCCCGCGATGTACCTGATCACCTCGACGGGATGGTCCACCCAGAACCGCTACGATCCGCGGGCACCGCGGGCGACGCGCCGGGTGGCGCAGGTGGTTCAGTGGAGCGAGGCCAAGCTGGCGGGCGGGGCGGCGTTGACGTCGCTCAACGGCATCGACCAGCAGGGCCAGCCGGCCACCTACG
Source organism: Gemmatimonadales bacterium (assembly GCA_033764505.1). Lineage (GTDB taxonomy): Bacteria > Gemmatimonadota > Gemmatimonadetes > Gemmatimonadales > GWC2-71-9 > Palsa-1233. The sequence goes on along the minus strand of JANRIW010000032.1, from coordinate 104,319 downwards.
ACGGCCGCAACGGCTGCTCGGCGGGTGACCCTTCGACCTGGAAGCCCGGCCTGCAGATGCTCGATGCCGCCGACTTCGAGAAGTCCGGCAACCAGAATCCGCCCCAGATCTATGGCTCGGCGGGCAACACCATCGTGGACATGGGCAACCTGCAGCAGGCCCTCGCCTCCCTGGGGTTCAGCTGGAGCACGGTGCTCCAGTCCATCAACAACGTGGCGAGCGTGGTGCACGTGCCGCCCGTCAGCAACACCGACGACTTCAACAACTTCAACTTCCCCAACAAGAACGTGAAGCCGTGGCCGGTGATCGTGGTGGACAACCAGAACGCCAGCACCTACACCACCAACCAGGCCGGGCACGGGATCCTGATCGTCACCGGCGACTTCGCGACCTCGGGCAATGCGTTCAACTGGGAAGGATTGGTGCTGGTCGGCGGGAAGATGACCGTGAACGGCAACTCGACCTGGACCGGGTCGGTCTTCGCGGGCCTCAACAACAACGACCCGAACAATCCGTCGGTGGTCATGCCCGACAACCTGATCAACGGCAACAAGACCTTCGTGTACAACAGCTGCTCGATCGCGGATGCCCTCAGCGGCTTCGCCGGCTGGGCCAAGCTGGGGAATGCCCGGGCGGACAACGTGCCGACGTACAACTAGACGAGAAGCGAGAAGCGAGAAGCGAGGCGGGGCCCCTGATCCGGGCCCCGTTTCACGTTTGACCATACATCGGGTACGTTTCTTTCGCTTCTCGCTCCTCGCTTCTCCATTCACCCCTCACCCCTCACCTCAATGTCCCTGACCGATGCTCAGCAGCGCGTGGATCGCTGGATCGCGCAGTTCGAGGAGGGCTATTTCCATCCACTGACCAACATGGCCCGCCTGAGCGAAGAGGTGGGCGAGCTGGCGCGCGAGGTGAACCATCGCTTCGGCCAGAAGACCAAGAAGCGCGACGAGGCCGAGGGGGAGCTGGCGATGGAGATGGCCGACATCCTCTTCGTCATCATCTGCATGGCCAACCGCGAGGGGATCGACCTGCAACAGGCATTCGACCGGATGATGGCGAAGGTGGAGTCGCGGGATGCCGATCGGTGGACCAGGAAGCCCAACGAGGAGCGAGAAGCGTGAAGCGAGAAGCGAGGAACCTCATCGCAGTCGTGGTGGCCTGTGTGGTGGCAACCGCCTGCGCCGCCCAGAAGGCGCCACTCGCCCCCGAGGCGATGAAGGCGACGATGGACTCCCTCGCCACGCGCGGCGACAGCGGTGCCCTCGCGGCCCTGGCGCAGCGGCAGTGCGCCGCCGACTCGGTCGAGGTGCGTCGCACCTGCCTCGAGGATTTCTTCGTCACGCTGGCCGCCGAGGGACGGACCACGCTCGCACTCGGCGCGTTGGCGCAGCTGGGTCGTGAGCACGCTGATGTGGAGGCGGAGGGGCACGGCTACACGCACGTGATCGGCATCCGGGCCTGGCGCCCGGGCGACGACGTCGGCACGGTCTTCCGCTCCTGCAATGGGCTCTACCAGTCGGGGTGCTATCACGGCGTGATCCAGTCGTACCTGACGTCGGAAGGCGCCCTCGATTCCACCAAGGCCGTGACCCTCTGCGGTTCGATCGCCCCGGAGACCAAGGACCTCTGGATCCGCTTCCAGTGCGTCCACGGACTCGGGCATGGTTTCGAGATGGCGCTCAACTGGGAATTGCCGGAGGCGCTGAAGCGCTGTGACTGGCTCGAGCATGGCTGGGACCGGGAATCGTGCTACGGTGGCGCGTTCATGGAGAACGCCATCGCCTCGATGCCCGGCGGGCACCACGTCTCGGTCCGCGCCCTCGAGAAGAGCAGCGCATCGGATGCCGTGGACCATTCGGCGCACGGCGGGCACGCGCCGGCCCTCGGCGCCATCACCTTCAAGATGCGCGACTCCACCGACGCGCTCTATCCCTGCTCGGTCACCGAACCGAAGTACCGCCGTGCCTGCTACCAGTTGCAGGGTGGCATCATCCTCGGCGCCGCGTGGGGCAAGTTCGACGTGGCCACGGCGCACTGCGACCGCGTCGAGGCCGAGTGGCGCCCGCTCTGCTACCAGAGCCTCGGCACCAGCGCGAGCGGCATGGCGCTGCAGCAGGACCGCAAGGCGATCGGGTACTGCTCGAACGGCGACCCGAACTACCAGCCGTACTGCTTCGTCGGCCTGGTCAAGAACCGCATCGACGTGACCGCCAATCCCGCCGACGGGATGGCGCTCTGTCGCGCGCTCCCGATGGGCGCGAACCGGAAGCAGTGCTTCGTGGCGGTGGGGGAGCAGGTGTCGGTGCTGCATCCGACCGAGATCGCGGTTCGCGAGGAAATCTGCGCGACCGCCGGCGAGATCGGTGAAGCGCACTGCCGACGTGGCGCAGGGCTCGCCGAGAAGTAATCCGCGGCGCTACTCCCAGGATTCGGGGAGCGCGTCCAGTTCGGCGAGGATGGCGAGATAGCTGGCGTGGCGCTCGGCGGGGATGGTGCCCGCCTCGACGGCCTGCCGGATGGCACACCCCGGCTCGATGCGATGCAGGCAGTCGCCGAACCGGCAGCTGCCGATGAACTCGCGGAACTCCGGAAAGCAGGAATCGAGTTCGCCGCGCGCGAGATCCCAGACACCGACCTCGCTGAAGCCCGGCGTGTCCACCACGAAGCCACCGCCGACCATCGGGATCATGGTCGCGGTGACGGTGGTGTGCGTGCCACGGCCCACCTTGGCCGAGACCGCCCCGATGCGCAGGCCGAGCCCGGGCTCGAGGGCGTTGAGCAGGGACGATTTCCCCGCCCCGCTCGGTCCGGTCAGCACCGAGATCCGTCCGACCAGCTCGGCACGCAGCGCCTCGACGCCCTCGCCCGCGCGCGCGGCGGTGGCCAGGACCCGATATCCCGACGCACGCAGGTGTGCCTCGATCGGGGCAACCGAGCCAAGATCGACCTTGTTCACCACCACCCAGCAGGGGATCTCGTTGGCTTCGGCCACCACGAGGAGTCGGTCCATCAGCTGCGGGATCGGATCGGGATCGGCGGCGGCGATCACCACCACGACTTGATCGACGTTGGCCGCGACGGGCCGGGTGCCGCGACCGTCGGGGACACGCCGAGCGAGCAACGACGTCCGGGGAGCGACGCCGGTGATGGCGAGCGTCTCCTCGCCGAGGGTGGCGGGATCGATGGTGACCCGGTCGCCGGCGATGGCGCGATCCTCGGCGCGCTTCGCCTTGCCGCGCAGGATGGCCACATGTTCGACGCCATCCACCAGGATGCGGTAGCTGCCGCCCTCGCGGGCGAGCACGGTGCCGACGGGCTCGCTCATTCGATCGCCGGTGGCGCGGCGGCGATCAGCTCGTCGAGCTGGGCCTTCACGTCGTAGAGGGAGAGGGCCCCGAGCCGGGCGGTGGCGTCGTCGGGCGTGTTGCCCCAGACGAGGTAGCCGGACTCCAGGTGGCCGTCGGGCGCGTCGCCACCGGGGGCCCAGCGCACGAAGAGCAACGCCCCGCCGAAGCGGCCGCGCGCGTCGGGTTCGTCGTCCACCCAGAGGGCCACCGAATAGGCACGCTCGTCGCTGCCGGTGAAGGCCGCCGCGCGATCGTGCGCCGCCATGTAGCCCCCGAGGGTGAACTCCGTCACGAGCGTCGCAACCCCTCCTTGACCACGTTGCCCAGAATGAAGGCGATGTTGGCGGGCCGTTCGGCGAGACGGCGCATCAGGTAGGGATACCACTGCGTGCCGAATGGGACATAGACCCGAATCCGGTAGCCGTCGCGGACGAGCCCTTCTTGCAGGTCGCGCCGCACGCCATAGAGCATCTGGAACTCGAACCGGTCCCGCGCAATTCCGCGTTCGGCCACGAAGCGCTTCGCTTCGGCGATCATCGCCTCGTCGTGGGTGGCGATGCCGGGGTAGTTGCCGTCGGTGAGCAGCCGATGCATCAGGCGGACGTAGTGCGCATCCACGTCCTTCTTGTCCGGAAAGGCGACGGTCGCCGGCTCCATGTAGGCGCCCTTGCACAGGCGGACCCGCGCCCCGATCGCAATCAGGTGCTCGATGTCGTCGGTGGAGCGGCGCAGCGCCGACTGGATCACCAGGCCGGTGTGCGGACGCAACGCGACCGGCACCTTCTGCTCGTAGAAGTCGATGGTGCGCTGGGTGTAGGCCGACCCCTCCATGTCCATGCGCACGAAGGCGCCGGTTTCCCGCGCCACCTCGAGCACCGCCGTGATGTTGCGCTCGCAGAGGGCCTCGTCGATGTCGAGACCCATCTGGGTCGGCTTGAGCGAGGCGTTGACCTCGAGCCCCGCCGACTTCATCCCGCGCAGGATGGCGATGTAGGCGTCGCGGGCGTTGTTGGCCTCGGCCTCCGCATGGACGCTCTCGCCGAGCAGGTCGAGCGAGGTGGTGATCCCGCGGGGTGCCAGCTCACGCGCAGCAGCGAGGCCGGTCTCGATGGACTCGCCGGCCACGAAACGGGAGGCAAACTTCTTGGCCAGCCCGTTGCGGCGGACGAAGTTGAAAATGGACTTCTGTTCGGAGAGCCAAAGGAGGCCGGAACGCATCATCGGAGGGGGACGCCTCGCATCAGGGACAGGACGGACCGCCTGGGCGGCCACGAGCGGCGGAAAGTTAGCCGCAGGGGGTCGCCTTGTGCGTGGGGCGCAATTCCGCGATCCTCCGGCGCTTCTCCCACTCCCCCCTCACCCCTCACCTGCGCCCCGGGAGCCCCGCCACCATGACGACGCCAGCCCCCGTCGGCTACGCGAGGACGCTGGGCCTCTTCTCGGCCACCATGATGGTCATCGGGGGGATCATCGGGTCGGGGATTTTCCTGAATCCGTCGGTGGTGGCCGCCCGGATGGGGAGCCGGGAAGGGACCCTGCTCGTCTGGCTGCTGGGAGCGGTCATCGCCTTGCTCGGCGCCTTTGTCTTTGCGGAGCTGGGACGCCGCCGGCCGCTGGCGGGGGGCGGGTACGCCTACCTGCGGGAGGCATTCGGCCCCCTGGCGGGCTTCCTGTACGGCTGGGCGCTCCTGCTCATCATGGCCACCGGGGCGATCGCGGCGGTGGCCATGACCTTCGCCGGCTACGCGACCGACCTCTTCGGCTGGCCGGTGGCGCGTCAGCCGCTCCTCGCCGCCGGGGCCATCGTCTTCCTGACCGGGCTCAATGTGGTGGGGGTTAAGCCGGCCGCGTGGACGCAGAACCTCTTCACCGTGCTCAAGTTGCTTGCGATTGCGGTGCTGGTGGTGGCGGCCTTCGCGGCGCCGGCCAATCCGGTGCAGGCCGACGCCGTGGTGGCCGATCCGGGCTCGATGCTGCTCGCGGTCGGGGCCGCCCTGGTGCCGGTGCTCTTTGCGTTCGGCGGCTGGCAGCAAACCAACTTCATCGCCGAAGAACTGCGTGACCCCGAGCGCGACCTTCCTCGCGCGCTGGTGCTCGGCGTGCTCGGCGTGGTCGTGGCCTACCTGCTGGTGAATGTGGCCTACCTCCGCGTGCTCGGGCCGGCGGGATTGGCTGCGAGCAGTGCACCCGCCGCGGAGACGATGGCGGGCATCGCGGGTGATGCTGGCAGGCGGCTGATTGCGGCCGGCATCGTGGCGTCCACCTTCGGCTTCCTGAACCTGGTGATCCTGGTCTCACCGCGCGTCTATCAGGCGATGGCGCGCGACGGCCTCTTCTTCGCCTCCTTCGCGAAGCTGCATCCGACGTGGCGCACGCCGGTGGCGGCCATCGTGGTGCAGGGCGCGTGGGCCATCATGCTGCTCTTCTCGGGCACCTATGGTGCCTTGCTCGACTACGTGGTGTTCGCCGACTGGATCTTCTTCGGCCTCACCGCCGCCACGCTCTTCGTCTTGCGTCGCCGCGATGGCGATCGCGTGGTCTCGTCGCTGGTGCCGCTGCATCCGTGGACCACGCTCGCCTTCGTGGCGGCGGCGGCCTATGTGGTGCTCGGCTCGTTGATGTCGAATCCCGGCAATGCCTTGCGCGGCGGCGGTTTGCTGCTGCTCGGCATCCCCGTCTTCCTCTACTGGCGCCGACGCGCCGCCCTGCCATGACCTTCTCGCCACGCACCATCATCGAACCGTTCCGCATCAAGAGCGTCGAACCGATCCGGCAGACCACCGCCGAGCAGCGGCGGATCGCGCTGGAGGCGGCGCACCACAACCTCTTCCTCCTGCGCGCGCGCGACGTGCTCATCGACCTGCTGACCGACTCGGGCACGGGGGCGATGTCGTCGCGGCAGTGGGCCGGGATGATGATCGGCGACGAGTCGTACGCGGGTGCCGACTCGTTCTACCGCTTCGAGGCGGCGGTCCAGCGGATCACCGGCCTGAAGCACGTGATTCCGACGCACCAGGGACGTGCCGCCGAGCGGATCCTCTTCGGCGCGATGGTGCAGCCGGGTCAGGTGGTGCCGAACAACACGCACTTCGATACCACGCGCGCCAACGTCGAGGCGCGCGGGGCGATCGCGCTCGACCTCCCGATCGCGGAGGGGCGGCAGCCCTCGGTCTGGCATCCGTTCAAGGGGAACATGGATGTCGAGGCGCTCGATCGCACCCTCACCGAGCAGGCGGGCAACGTGCCGCTGGTGATGTACACGGTCACCAACAATTCCGGCGGCGGCCAGCCGGCGTCGCTGGAGAACCTGCGTGCCGTGCGGGCGGTCTGTCGTCGCCATGGCGTGCCGCTCTTTCTCGATGCCTGCCGCTTTGCGGAGAATGCCTGGTTCATCAAGGAGCGCGAGCCGGGCCACGAGCACGAGACGCCGACGCAGATCGCGCAGGCGATGTTCGCCGAGGTGGACGGCGCCACGATGAGCGCCAAGAAGGACGGGATGGCCAACATCGGCGGCTTCCTCGCCGTCAACGACGACGACCTCGCGCGGCGCTGCCGCGACAACCTGATCCTCACCGAGGGTTTCCCGACCTATGGCGGGCTGGCAGGCTACGACCTCGAGGCGATCGCCATCGGCCTCGATGAGGCCCTCGACGAGGACTATCTCCGCTACCGCGTCCGCTCGGTGGCCTACCTCGCCGAGCGGATGACGGCGGCGGGGATTCCGATGGTGACACCGCCTGGGGGCCATGCGCTCTACATCGACGCCAAGGCCATGCTGCCGCAGATCCCGCAGACGGAGTATCCGGCGTGGGCGCTGTCGTGCGCCCTCTACCTGGTGGGCGGGATCCGCTCGGTCGAGATCGGCTCGGTCATGTTCGGCCAGCAGCCCGACGGCAGCGAGAAGCCGGCGGCGATGGAGCTGGTCCGGCTGGCCTTCCCGCGGCGGGTGTACACCCAGAGCCACGTGGACTACCTGGCCGAGGTGCTGTGCCATGTCGGGGAGCGTCGGGATCGGGTGCGCGGGATGCGGATCACCGCGCAACCGCCTGCCCTGCGGCATTTTTCGGCCCACCTGGCGCCGGCCCACGGGGCGATCTTCGCGGAGTAGGTCTTCGGGGGGACTGGCGGAATCGGTGCGGGGGTGCGTGATTTCTCGGGCTGGCTGCGCCTGAGCGCGCGCCTCCCGCCTCCACCCCCAGGGTACGTGACCGACGCGCTGTTCGATGCCTGTCGGCGGAACGATCTCGAGCAGGTCCGCTCGCTCGTTCAAGCCGACCCCGCCCTGCTGCTGCAGCGGGCTCCCACTGGTGAGACGCCCCTCCTGCTCGCGCTGTATCATCGCGCGGGCGAAGTTGCGTGCTGGCTGACGGGGCAATCGTGGCCGCGCACGGTGCACGAGGCGGCGGCCGTGGACGATGTGACCCGACTCGACGCGCTGCTGGATGGCGAGCCTGCCCTGGCCGATACCTACTCGGCGGATGGCTGGACGCCGCTCCACCTCGCGGCCTTCTTCGGCGCCCCGCGCGCCGCGGCAACACTCCTGGCGCACGGCGCCGCTCTTCACTCCCTCTCCCAGAATGCGATGACCAACACCCCGCTGCACGCTGCGTTGGCTGCCAAGCACCTGCCCCTCGTTGAGCTGCTGCTCGCGGCCGGGGCCGATCCCACCCTCGAGGCGGCCGGCCTCACGCCGCTGGCGATCGCCGAGGCCAACGGCTTCGAGGCTGGCGCCACGCTGGTGCGCGCCGCGCTGACCCGGAGCCACTCGTGAGCGATCCCCGCGGCGGGAATGGTGGCGGGCAGGGTGGCAAGCCTCGGCGACGGGGCGGACGCGGACGGGGACGCCGACCGGCCGGTGGGGCGCCGCGGGCCGACGGAGCGGGCGGTGGCGAGGGCGCCACGGCGCTCGAAGACGAGCCGACAGAAGGGGGGGCAGGCGGCGGTCCCGCCACGCGCGAAGTCGAGGGCGTGCTGGAGCTGACGGATCGGGGGGGCGGCTTCCTCCGCTCGCGCGTCTCGAGCTATCTCCCCACCGGGCAGGATGTCTTCGTCCCGCAATCGGTCATCGCGCGGCACAAGCTCCGGCCGGGCGACGAGGTCACCGGCATCGCCATCGCGCAGCGCAACGGCAAGGGACCGGCGCTCGAGAAGGTGCTGTCGCTCTTCGGGCGCGATCCGGCCGAGTGTCTCTCGCGCCCCGACTTTGCCCGGCTCACCGCCTCGCACCCGAAGGAGCGACTGCGACTCTCCGCGCTCGGGCCCGTCGGCCGCGGTGCCGACATCACCGCCGCGATGGTGGACCTCCTCTGCCCCCTCGGCAAGGGACAGCGCGCCCTGGTGGTGGCCCCGGCCAAGGCCGGCAAGACCACGCTCCTCACGGCCATCGCCCGCGGCATCATCACCAACCAGCCCGACGCCACCGTGTACATCCTCCTCGCCGACGAGCGGCCGGAGGAAGTGACCGAGATGGAGATGGCCAACGCGGGTGAGGTGATCGCGTCGTCGTTCGACCACGGCGCGGCGCGCCACGTGGCGGTCGCCGAGATGACGCTGGAGCGCGCCCGGCGGCGCGTCGAGCTGGGCGAGGACGTGGTGATCATCCTCGACTCGCTGACCCGCCTGGCCCGCGCCTACAACAACATCGATCGCGGGTCGGGGCGCACCCTCTCGGGCGGCATCGGCGCCGAGGCGATGGAGCGTCCCAAGCGCTTCTTCGGCAGCGCGCGCGCCGTCGATCCGCGGGTCGGCAAGGGGTCGCTGACGATCATCGCCACGGCGCTGATCGACACCGGCTCCAAGGCCGACGAGGTGATTTTCGAGGAGTTCAAGGGGACGGGCAACGCCGAAATCGTGCTGAGCCGCGAACTGGCGGAGCGGCGCATCTTCCCGGCGATCGACGTGGCGGCGAGCGGGACTCGCCGCGAGGAGCTCCTGCTCGACCCGAAGTCACTGGAGCGGGCCCATGCCCTGCGCCAGGCGACGGCCGACCTGCCGACCACCAAGCAGATCGAAGTGGTGCGCGAGCTCCTGCAGCGCGGGATCTAGCGCCTCAGAACTCGCGCTTCTTCATCTCCTTGAAGAGGAACTGCCGGTCGCTGTCGGCGGCTTCCTCGGGGCGCTTGGTGGCTTCCAGGGTGGGATCCACGAAGCGCCGGTTCTTGTCCTTCTCGGTCCGGGCCACGCCGGTGACCTTCTTGACCAGCTTGTCGAGCTGCTTGTCCTTCATCGTTCCCCTCGCCGTGGTGATGCCGCCCAACCACTGGGCGGCATTGAAGTTTTAGCGGGGTGGGGGCGGGGGTGCAACCGTCCCCTACGGCCAATGGGCCACCACCCGAGCCGTGGTGATCGCGTCCAGCTTCGGGAACGCCTCCTTCAGGTAGGTGTTGCCCCGCGACATGATCTGGCCCTGATCGGGCGCCTCCCCGTAGCCCGGGAAGATCTTGTCCAGCACCTCGATCCCGCTGGTGATCTCGGCGATCGGCGGGAAGCCGAAGCCATCCGCCGCATCCAGCATCATCCCGTTGTCCACCAGATTGAAGAAGAGCTGCGAGGTGCGGGTGTTCTGCCCGGCCCGGGCGAAGACCAACGTCCCGCGCCGGTTGGTGGCCCGGACCGAGTCGTCCACGATCGGTGCGGCCTCCCACTTGGCCGTCGCCTTCGGGTCGCCCGAGAGGCCGAACTGGACCACGAAGCCCGGCACCACCCGGAAGAAGCGGACGTCGTCGTAGAAGCCCTCGCTCACCAGCCGATGGAAACGATCGACGCCGTTGGGCGCCCAGGCACGCCGACTCCGCAGCGTGATGGTCCCCACGGTGGTCTCCATCGCCACGTCGAAGGAATCTGGGGCGGCCGGGTCGGGCGACGGGGAGCCGCCCTTCGGAGCACATGCTCCAGCCGAGAGGACGGTCAGGAGCAGAAGGGATGTTCGGATCATGGGTGTTGGCTCAAGTAGGGATGATGGATGATGGATGATAGATGGCGGCGGTGTGATCGGGAACCGCCCGATCAACCCATCATCCATCATGCCTCATCACACCGCCACCAGAATCCCGACCACTCCGATCACCAGCATCAGCAGGTAGCCGACGCCAGCGAAGCGAAGCCAGTCACCGAAGGAGACCTTGGCGGCAAGCAGCACGGCCATCAGTGCGCCGTTGGTGGGCGTGAGCAGCTCGCAGAGCCCACCGCCAACCTGGTAGGCCAGCACGGTGGCCTGACGCGAGACTCCGAGGAGGTCCGACAGCGGTACCATGATCGGCATGGTGAGCGCGGCCTGCCCGCTCACGCTCGAGACCGGGACGTGCAGCAGGGCATGGAGCGGCACCATCAGCAGTGCGGCGGCCGTCGTGGATACATTGGCGAGCGGCGCAGCCATGCTGAAGAGGATGGTGTCGATGATGTGCCCATCCTGGAGCACGACCGTGATGCTGCGTGCCACGCCGACGAGCAGTGCTGCGGGGAGCAGCAACTGCATTCCCTCGAGATAGCCGACGATGGTGTCGTCGAGCTTGAGCCGCCCGATCGTGCCGGCGAGGATGGCACCGATGAAGTACGCCGCGGAGAGCTCATTGAAGCCCCAGTCGAGCTGCAGCGCCCCATAGATGTACACCGCGAGCGGCACCGTGACGCACGCGAGGATCAGCGCGTCGCGCACCCCCAGCCGTGCATGCGTCACCGCGGTGTTCACGACCGGCACCCGATGCTGGCCTGCCCATCGCAGGGTCCACGCGGTCCAGAGCCCCGTGCCGGCAACCCACATGGCCGATCGGAGCAGGCCACCGGACATCGACGGCAGTTCCGCCAGTTTCATGGCGATCCCGGCCTGGAACGGGTTGGTCGGGCCGAACGCGCTGCCGATGATCGCCGCTCCCGCGCTCGCCGCCACCATCGTGACGGCGTCGACGCCGAGTCGGCTTCCTAGCACCAGCAGCACGGGGATCAGCGCGATGATCTCTTCCTGCATGTTCTCCGCGGCACCCATCATGGAGAAGAACAGGATCAACAGCGGCAGGGCGAGCAGGCTCCCTTCGCGAAAGCGCGACGCGAGGGCGTTCACCGCTCGGCCGAGGGTGCCGATCTTGTCGACCAGGAACCAGGCCCCGCCGACCAGGAAGATCGTGAGGATCACCTCGATCCCCTCGGCGATGCCGCGCGGCACCGCGAGCACGGCGGCGAAGGGACCGACCGGGTCGGCGGGGACGGCCTGATAGGTCCCCGCCACGGCGATGGTGCGTCCGGTGGCGGCGTCCACCACCCGCTCGTACTCGCCGGCTGGCACCAGCCAGGTCAACGCGGCCGCGACGGCCACGCCCCCCAGCATCAGCACCAGCGGATGCGGCAGCCGAAGCGCGGCCAGATCAGCCCCCCTGGCTCGACGGCGGCACCATGCCCTTCATGCGCATGTAGGTCACCATGTTGCCATAGTGCTCGGCCACGTGCGCGATGTTGAAGCCGAGCGCCCAGGTGACGCTGCCATTCATGCCGAAGAGCGAGACCGGATCATGATGATGATCCTTGGCCCACGCATGCACGGTCGCGCAGTAGGCATTCGATTCGCGGACCGCGGCCACCAGCGTCGCCTTGTCGGTGACCTTCTCGTAGTTGGCCTTGCCCGGGCTCTTGTCGCCACGAATGGCGGCGCAGATGGCGAAATTCCCGTTGGCCAGATGGCCCACCAGCTCGCCGAAGGACCGGACCTCAGGTGTCGGCTTGAAGGCATAGTCCGCCTCGGCGACCTGCTCCGCGCCCTTGAGGAACCAGGCACCATACTGGGCGAGGAGCGGCGCGAGGTCGCTCGCCGGGTCGCCGGTGTGCTTCATCTCGGCCTTGGCGGCGCCGGCCTGCTGGGCATGCGCACTCACGGGCGCGGCGAAGGCGACGACGAGTGCGACGGTAGCGAGACGGGTCAACATGGAGGAACTCCTGGTGTGTGGTTGATGTTGGAGAAGCGAGAAGCGGGAAGCGAGAAGCGAAAAGGCTCAGCCGCCGACCCGCTTGACGGTCCAGCCCTTCTTGGCGAGTTCGGCGACGACGGTGTCGCGATGATCGCCTTGCAGCTCGATCACGCCATCCTTGACCGTACCGCCCGATCCGACCCGTTGTTTCAACGTCTTGGCCAGGGCGTCGAGGGCCTCGCCCTCCAACGGCACGCCGGTGACCAGCGTGACGCCGGCGCCCTTGCGTCCCTTGGTCTCGCGGCCGACGCGCACGATGCCATCCCGCTTGGGCGGTAGGCCGTTCTCGCGGCAGCGGCACTCGCCCACGCCCCGACGACAGGTGGGACAGGTACGGCCGAGTTCGGTGGAATAGACCAGCCCGCCACTGCGCTTCTTCATCGCTGGAAGAGCTCCGCGTCGTCGGCATGGCCGTCCACCACCACCCGGGCGATGGCGCGACCGCAGATCGCCCCCACCACGTTCCCGGTCCCGCAATAGCCGCCGATGGCCCAGACGCGCGGTCGCACTTGCTCGAAGATCGGCAACCCATCGGGCGTGTAGCCCACGGCGCCGGCCCAGCGATGGGTGATCGCCGCCTGCACCGCGAGCCGACCCCGGAGATGCTCCTCAAGCAGCGACTGCACCGGCTCGGCCGGTTCGGCCACGTCGGTCCACTCCCCTTCTCCGCCCCGATCGCGCATCCCGCCGAGCGCCACGCGTCCATCGTCGAGCTGCTGCCAATATTCGAAACCATAGCGCGAATAGACCGCGAACCGGGTACGCATCTCGTCAGTGGGGGCGGTGGCCAGCATCTGCAGCCGGGCCGTGCGGACGCGTCCCGTGAGCTCGGGGAGAAGCAGCTCGAGCCGGCCATCCACCGCCACGATCACGGCACCGCACATCACGCGGCCGTTGGCGGTGACCACGTCATCGCCTGCGATCTCGAGGGCCGCGGAGTGTTCGTAGAGCCGGGCGCCTCGTGCCACGGCGCGCTCGGCGAGTTCGCGGCAGCGTCGCATCGGCTGGAAGACCCCATCGGTCGGGATCAGCAGCCCCTCCCCTTCGGGGCCGCGGTACCACTCGGCGGGGAGCCCATCGGCCTGCATCGCGGCCAGCTGTGCGCGGCAGTCGTCAAGTTCGTCGGCGCTCTCCGCCACGCGCAACGATCCCTCACGCCGGATGGCGCCCGGCGTCTCCGCCACCATGCGATCCATCTCGGCCAGCGTCCGCCGATAGAGCGCCACCGCACGCTCGCGGCCGTTGGCCGCGACGGCATCGTGATGAAAGTCGGCGGGACCGGCGAGGAGGAAGCCGCCGTTGCGACCGGCGGCCCCGCCGGCCACGGTCCCGGCATCCACGCCGACGACGCGCATGCCGAGGTCGAGCAGCTCGTGCACGGCGGCGAGGCCGCTGCCGCCGAGGCCGACCACGCAGATGTCGGTGGAGACGGTGTCCTCGAGCCTGGGCAGGCCAGGCCAGGCGGCATCGTCCCAGATCGGTGCCGTGCTCAGTTGATCCCCACGCGCCCCTTCACGGAGGCGATCAACGGCGCAGGGTTGTAACCGACGCCGTCCTTGAAGACGTGCGTCGTGTTGCGGATCACCAGCGGATCGGCGGTCAGGTCGCCGCGCACGATCGCGAGGTCGGCGAGCTTGCCGACCTCGACCGAACCGAGCTCTCGATCGACGCCGAGCACCTTCGCACCATTGAGCGTCATGATGCGGACCACCTGCGCGGGCGTGAAGCCCGCCTCGATCAGGAGTTCGTAGTTGCGCTGGTCGCCGAAACCGGGGAGCGCCCCACCGATGCCGGTCGGGTCCACGCCGGCCGCGAGGAGTCCGCCCGCATCGTGGAAGGCCTTCTCGAAGGCCATGGCGTTCTTGAGCATCGGGATGGTGAGCGCAGGGCTCGGGTTCTCGTCGATCACCTTGCGCTGCGCGAGGTACGCCTCGCGCACCTCGGGCGCCATCGCCTCCATGGCGCGCTCATCGCGCGGCGGACGGCCAGGGAAGATCAGCTCGTAGACCGCGAGCGTGCTGTTCATCGGGACCTTGTTGTCGATCATCATCTTGATCGTCTCGCCCCACGCGGCCGTGCCCGGGTTGGCGTTGGTCAGCGAGGTGGCCGTGGCAAGGATGTTGGCCGGGCACTCGTTGGCCTTCTTGCCAGGCGCGAAGTCACTCGCGGTGGGGAGGCCATGCTCGAGGTTGTCGATGCCCATGAGCACCGCCTCGCGGAACGAGACCGAGCAGATGTGGCCGGTGACCTTCATCCCCCGCTTGTGCGCCTCCTCGATGACGACCTTCAACTCCTCGGCACGAATGGTGGTGTAGGCCTTCAGCCAGGTCGCGCCCTCGTCGCCCCAGTAGTTGACGAAGCGCCGCGCCTGCTCCGGCGTGTGGATCTCGGCCATGTAGCCGCCGCCGTCGCCGGTGAAGTACGGCGCGGTGATGTGGATGCGCGGGCCGGGCGCCTCGCCGCGCTCGACGGAGGCCTTGGCGTTGATGTCCTGGTACGGCGCGCTGCTGCCAGTCGTACGGATGGTGGTGACGCCCGAGGCCAGGTAGAGCCGATTCGAGGTGTTGGTCGCGGCCACGCGACGGCCACCCGGCGCGGTGTAGAAGAGATGGTTGTGCACGCCGACGATCCCCGGCATGAGCGTATGCCCGGCCAGGTCGATGACCCGCGCCCCCTGCGGAATGGCGGTCGCGCTGGTGGGACCGACGGCGGCGATCTTGCCGTCGCGCAGCACCACGGTCTGCCCCGGCTTGGGGGCGGCACCCGTGCCATCAATCAGCAGCACGTTGGTGAGCGCCACCACCGGCTCCGCCACGGTGACGTACTGCGACACCGCGCGCTTCAACTGCTCGGGGCGCTGGGCCGCGAGCGGACCGGTGACAACCAGGGCCGCCAGGGCCGCGAGGGCAACGCGCATCATTCCTCCACCGTGAAATGGGTCATCATGCCGCTTTCGACGTGCTCGGCGATGTGGCAGTGCAGCATCCAGTGTCCAGGATTGGTGAATTCTACGACCAGATCGACCGTTCCGCCTGCCGGGAGGAGGACGGTGTCCTTCCAGGCACGATGCGCGGGGTCGGTCGCCACCCCGTTGACCGCCACCACCATGAAGCGCTGCCCGTGCATGTGCACCGGGTGCTGCATGGCATGCAACGAGTTCCTCGGGTTGACCAGCCGAATGGTGCGCACGTCGCCGCGCCGGACCGAGAATGACGCCGCCTCGTTCTCGCCACCCGTCACGGCGTTGCGCACGAACCACTTCGCCTGCCGCGCGGTGGTGGCCCAGTTCATCATCGGCATGGTGCCGCTCCACTCGACCGGATGGAAGTAGGCCGAGTCGAGGAGCATCATCCGCTCGGTGACGAAGGGGAGGTCCGTGGGGCGGAGGCCGAATTCGAAGACAAAATCAGGGCGGCGATCGGCGTGGGCAACGATCTCACTCCTGGTCACGGGTGACTGGTCACTGGTGACCCGTGACCCGTGACCAGTAACCGCACCTGAAACGGCAATCACCCCAACCGTATCCACCTGCCCCACAAATCGGCCGAAGAGATGGTCGATTGCCTGCACCCGATTGGTGAGCACCACCGGACCCTCGCCGGTCGGTGTCAGATCCACCGCGTAGCGCTCCGCCGGTGCGAGGACCACACTCTCGACATGGAGCGGCCCCGGGAACGCGCCCATGTCGGCCGCGACGAGGCGCATGGTGGCGTTGCTGGCGGCGAGGTTGAACGTGCGGGTGTTCGCCGCGTTGGTGAACCAGAGTCGCAGCGTCTCGCCCGAGCGCATGGCGTCGCTCCAGCGCGGCTCGCCGTTGACCAGCAACTGGTTGCCGAAGCGTCCCATCAGCGCGTGCGTCGGCGCCTCGAGGCCGAAGGGAACCAGCCCGTCGTCGCCGATCAGCAGATCGTCGAGCAGCAACACTTCCTCTCGCGCCACGCTCGGGAGTCCCTGCATCCCCTGCACCATGATGTTGCCGGAGAGGCCGAGGTCCTGCTGCATCTCCTCGCGCACGTGCGGGTGATACCAGTAGAGGCCGGCGTCGGGAAAGCGGAGCGTATAGGTGAAGTGGCCGCCGGCGGGCACGGGATCCTGTGAGAGCGGCGGGGCGCCGTCCATGCGCCAGTCCTGCCGCAGGCCGTGCCAGTGGACGCTTGACGGTTGATCGAGCCGGTTGACGAAGTGCACCGTGACCGACGTGCCACGTGCCACCTGGAGCAACGGTCCGGGGATCTGCCCGTTGAAGCCGAACATCACGTACTCGCGCCCGTGAATCCGCTTGCGCACCGTGCCCGCCACGAGGGTGAGCGTGTCGCCGTCGTTGAGCCGCACCACCTCGCGGCGGCGCACCATCGGCGTGGCCGCGTTGCCCGTCGGCAGCTGCGCCCCGACGGCCGGCCGTAGCAGCATTTCGGCCGGCAGCATCGCGAAGCCCTCGGGCATCGGCACGGTGGTCCAGCGGAGCGGCTCGCCAGGGAGTGCCGGTGCGGCGTGCGCCGCGTGCTCACTGTGCCCCGCGGCCTCGGCCGCAGTCAGTCCCACCACGCCCACCGACAGTTCCTGAAAGTCGGGCGGCTGCATCCGCGTGCTCGGCGAGCCGCCGCGCAACACCACGGGCCCCGACGGCTCGCGCGTGGCCAGATCGCGCTCGGCGGTGATGACCACCACGAATTGATTGAGCGCAACTTCCGAGAGCACGGTCACGCCGTTGGCCACCGCCCCGAGCGAGGTCCACTCGGCGTAGCGCGGGGTGGTGACCCACGCGATGTAGCCGCGCGCCTCGGGGGCGATCGCTTTCGCCGACGGCAAGCCTGAGAGGATCAGCCGCGGCCGATAGCGGTGCACGCCGTCGCGAGTGACGGCGATCGAGAACGGCCCCGGCGCAATGTCGAGGGCCAGGTGTCCCGAGGCCGAGGCCGGTGCCCTCGGCGCCGCCACGAGATGCATGCAGTAGAGGTCGGGCGAGGGGAGATGGCGGGCGGTTTCACTGCACGGATCGGCCTGAGCGGAGAGCGCCGCTGCGCTTCCTGCGAGCGCGCAGGCAGTGGCCAACCAAACCCTCTTCACCCAGTGCTGCCCGCATCAAGCAGGTGGCGGAGGGCGGCGGCCAGCTCGACACCTGTCAGCGGCTTCACGTTCACCTTGCGAATGCCAGCCTGCTTGAGCGCATCCGCGGGGAAGTCCTCCAGGTGACCGGTCAGCAGCATCACCGGGATATCCGGGCGGATCGACGTGATGGCGGTCGCCAGCTGCAGCCCGGTGATCTCCGGCATCGCGAAATCGGTCAGGACGAGATCGAAATACCGGGGATTCTCCCGAAAGAGCTTGAGGGCGAGCGCCGGGTCGCTCACCGCGGTGACCCCGTACCCGATCGCCTCCAGTCGACGCTTGCCGATTTCGGCCAACCCCACCTCGTCGTCAATCAGCAGGATGCGCTCGCCGCGACCACGCGGGCCCGCGTCGCGGCTCACGCGCGTGCCGACGTCGGCATCCGGGGAGACGCGGACGAGGCAGTGGACCGCCGTGCCCTCGCCAGCCGTGCTCTCGATCCAGACGGCCCCGCCGTGATCGCGCATGATTCCGCGCACCATGGCAAGACCCAGGCCCGTGCCATGCCCGACGGCCTTGGTCGTGAAGAAGGGCTCGAAGGCCCGTTCCTGTGTCGCTGCGTCCATTCCTTTGCCGGTGTCCCTGACGGTCAGCATGACATAGTGTCCTTCCCGCAACCCGGGATGCGCTCGGAGCAGGTGGTCGCGCGCATAGAACCGCTGGAAGCTGATCGAAATGGTGCCACCGTCGGGCATCGCATGCGCGGCGTTCGTCGCGAGGTTCATCAGCACCTGATGAATGGACGTCGGATCGCCAAGCACCGGAGGCATCTCGTCGCCATTGCCCTCGACCTTGATGGTCACCCCCGGTGGCAACGCGGCCCTGAGGAGGCCGGTGGCCTCGAGGATCACGCTCGGCAGGTCGACCGAACGCACATCCATGGGCTGGGGACGGGAGAAGCGGAGCACTTGCTGCACGATCTCGCGTCCGCGATCGGCCGTCGCCAGGATCTGCGACAGGTCCCGTCGGAGCGCATCGCCGCTCGCCACCCCGACCTCGTCACGCGCGAGCTCCGCGAATCCCATGATCATTGCGAGGATGTTGTTGAAATCGTGGGCGATCCCTCCGGCCAATCGCCCGACGGCCTCGAGCTTCTGCGATTGCCGCAGCTCCGCCTCGAGCCGACGCTGCTCCGCCTCGGCGCGCTTTCGCTCCGAGATGTCCACGATGGCGCTCACCACGTAGAGGCCGTCCTCCGTCTCCACTGGCGTGAGACCGATCTCCACCGGCACCTCGGTGCCGTCCTTGCGCACGCCGAAGAGATCGCGCCCGCCCCCCATCGAGCGGGTCTTCGGCGCCGAGAAGAAACCGTGACGGAAGCCGGGATGGTTTCCACGAGAGGCCGCCGGCACCAGGCGTTCGACTGATTCGCCGAGCAGTTCCGCTCGTGGGTAGCCGAAGAGTCTCTCGATTTCACGATTCACCAGCACGATCGTTCCCGTGGCGTCAATGACGAGCAAGCCATTGGGAGAAGAGTCGACGGCTGCGCGCAGGCGCAAGTCGTCGGTGTGCGTGCGTTCCATGGCGGGACTCCAGACGGCGAGGGAACAGGGGGGCCGGTCGGGTCATGCGCGGATGGCAGGTTTCCGAATAGTAGCCTACGCCTCTTTCCCGTCGGCCGCCAGTCGCCGGAGGGCATCGCCCGTGACCCGGAAGGTGGTCCACTCGTCCATCGGCACCGCGCCCAGCGCGCGATAGAAGCCGATCGCCGACTCGTTCCAATCGAGAACGGACCACTCCAGCCGTCCGCAGCCACGCGCCACGGCGACCTCGGCGAGGTGCCCCAGCAGCGCGCGGCCGATCCCCTGTCCTCGAAAGGCGGGACGGACAAAGAGATCCTCCAACCAGAGTCCACGCCGCCCGAGAAAGGTGGAGTAATTGTGGCAGTAGAGGGCAAAGCCGGCGGCCTCCCCCTCGACCTCGGCGATCACCACTTCGGCGGCCGGGACGGGTCCGAAGAGCGACGCGCGCAGCAGTTCCTCGGTGGCGACCACCGCGTCGGGGAGCCGCTCGTACTCGGCGAGTCCGCGAATGAGGTCGAGAATCAGTGCCGTGTCGGCGGCGGTGGCGGGACGGAGCGTGGCTGGATGCATCGTGGAGTCTACCCCGAGAACGCCGCGATCATCCACCCCGCCAGCAGCAGCACGGCGATCCCCTTGCCCCACCACCGCCAGCGCGACCAGAGCAGCGAGACACTCACCGCGACCGCAAGCGTGGCGAGCACGGCCAGCGAGAGCGCCGCCTCGACGCCCGGCAGCGGCGCGCCAACCACCAGCAGGCTGTGCACCAGCAGGCCGACGACAAGGGAGGCGGAGAGGATCGCGATCGCGGGATAGAATCGGCGCGGCCGCTCGGGCGAACTGGTGGCGATGGCACGACGCCAACCGAGGGCGAGCAGCGCCAGGAAGACGAGTGTCGTGTCGGCGACCACGAACCAGCGCAGCGCGCCAGCCTCGATGGCCGGCACCTGCTGCGCGGAGAGGACGCCGCCGATGGCACCGAGCACATTGTCCACGCCGCCGCGCCAACCGAACTGGACCGGCTGCACCCAGGCGGAACCCAACGCCGTGGCCGCTGCGAGGGCGACGGCGAGGGGGAGCAGCGCGAGCCAGGCACGTTGTGCCCGACCACGGCCGTTGGGCGGTTGCCAGAGTGCCCACGCGAGGGCGGCCACGACAAGCCCGATCGCGGACGGCGACACCCAGAGCGCGCCGACCGCGGCCACCGCACCGTACGCGATCGAGAAGCGGGGTGCCGCGAGCATCACGCCCAGCATCACCACCGTCATGGTGAGGAGTGGCGGGCCGAGCAGCGAGCTGCGATGCAGCGGGAGGAAGTCGGGAAGCAGGAGCACACAGATCGCGGCGAGGACCGCCACGACCGGGCCCCCGACCACATCAACAATCACCAGCGCGATGGCGATGGTGGCGCCGGCCGAGAGCGCGGGCAACAAGGGGCCGAGCGCGGACGACGCCTCGGTGGCGAGGCCCGGCACCGAGAAGTTGCCGTCCTGACGCGCCAGCAGCCAGACGATCACGGCCGCCGAAAGCAGGGCGAGCAGGGCTCGCCGACGCAGCGGGGTCAGCGGCCGTCGGCCGGGTACCAGCGGCCGCCGATGCGGGCCATCTCCTCGAGCACGGGCGCCGCACGGAAGCGCGGGCCGTGTGCGGCCTCCAGACGCTCGAGCTTGGCCACCACTTCGGCGGCCCCCAACGCATCGAGCGTACGCAACGGACCGCCGCGGAATGGCGGGAAGCCAATCCCGAAGATGGCGCCGATGTCGGCGTCGCGCGGCGTGCGTACCACGCCCTCGCTCATGGCCATCGCGGCTTCGTTGAGCATGGCGTACACCAGTCGGTCGGTCACGCGCGCCACGTCGACTTCACCGGCCGGCCGGACGCCGAGCAACTGGAAGACGGACGCATCGGCGCCGGTCTTGTGGCCGTCCTTGTAGAAGTAGAAGCCGCGGCCATTCTTGCGGCCGAGGCGATCGTCGCCGCGCATCGCCGCGATCACCTTGGACGGGGCGAGGCGATCGCCGAAGGCCTGGTACATCACCTTGCCGCCCTTCTCGCCCACGTCGAGGCCGACTTCGTCGAGCAGCGCGACGGGTCCCACCGGGAATCCCCAGTCGGTCATCGCCTTGTCGATCGTCTCGATCGGGACGCCTTCCTCGAGGAGGAAACCCGCCTCGTTGAGGTACGGCGAGAGGATGCGGTTGACCCAGAAGCCCGGCGAGTCGGCCACCACGATCACCGTCTTCCCCATGGTGCGGCCGAACTGCACCGCGGTGACGATCGCATCGGCCGACGTCTGCGCCGTCGGGATCACCTCGAGCAGCGGCATCTTCTCGACGGGCGAGAAGAAGTGCATGCCGACCACGCGCTCGGGATGTCGCGCGCCGGCCGCGATGTCCTGGATGGGAATGGTCGAGGTGTTGGTGGCGAGGATCACGTGCGGCGGCACCGCCGCCTCGAGCTCCGCGATCACCTGTCGCTTGACGGTGAGATCCTCGAACACCGCCTCGATGACGATCTGCGCGCCGGCGAATCCGGTGAAGTCCCCACCGCCGGAGAGCAGCGCCCGCAGTCGCTGATACTCGTGCGGCGTGAGGCGCCGACGCTTGAGTCGCCCGGCGAGGATGTCGGTCGCGGCCTTGATCCCCTTCCCCACGCGCGACAGGTCGGCGTCCTTGAGCCGCACCTCGACCCCGGCGTTGAGTGCGGCCGTGCCCGCGATGCCCGCACCCATGAAGCCGCTGCCGACCACACCGATGCGGCGCACCTTCTGGCCGCGCGCCATCCCGGCCGGCACGCCGTCGTCCTTCTTGAGCGCCGTGGTGGCAAAGAAGATCTCGACCAGGCGGCGCGACACGTCGGTCATCGCCAACTCGCCGAACGCCTGCGCCTCGGCCTCGAGGCCGCGCTTCATCCCCTGCTCGAGCGAGGTGCGCACCACCTCGAGCGCGCGGAGCGGCGCGGGGTAGTGGCCACCGGTCTTCTGTTCGACCGACTCGCGCGCCTTCTTGTACACCACGAGTCGGCCGATCGGCGTGCCATCGAGGAGCGCGCCGCCCAGGCCGCGTCCCTTGCGGGGCGGCTTCCACCCACGCGCCAGCTTCTCGGCGGCGGCCACGGCGGTGTCGAGCAGGATGGACTCGGGCACCAGCTCGTCCACCATCCCGAGCGTGAACGCCTTCTTGGCGCGCTCGTTCTTGCCGGCGAGGATGATGTCGAGTGCGGCACGGACGCCGATGAGGCGCGGCAGCCGGTTGGAGCCACCCGCACCCGGCAGCAGGCCGAGCTGAATTTCGGGGAGCCCGAGCACGGTCTTGGGATGGTCCGAGGCCACGCGATAGCGGCAGGCGAGCGCGAGCTCCATCCCTCCGCCAACGCACGCACCGTGAATGGCGACGACGATCGGCTTGGGCGACTCGGCGACCTTCTGCATCAGCAACTGTCCGTCGCGCGAGAGGCGCACTGCTTCCTCGACGCTGCGGAGCTGCACGAACTCCTCGATGTCCGCACCGGCAATGAAGGTGTCGGGCTTGCCGGAGCGCAGGACGATGGCCTTGACCGGCTCGTCGGCGGCGAGCCGGCCGAGCAGGTCTTCGAACTCCCAGCCCACCGCTTTGCTGATCTTGTTGACTGTCTCGTTCGGCGTGTCGAAGGTGACGATCGCGACGCCGCCGCGACGTTCGATGGTGAAGGCGCTCATCCGACCCGCTCCAGCACGAGGGCAAAGCCCATCCCGCCCTGCGCGCAGATCGAGATGAGGCCGAACTGCACGTCACGACGCGCCATCTCGTTGGAGAGCGAGGTCACGAGGCGCGCCCCGGTGGCGGCAAAGGGATGGCCGATGGCGAGCGAGCCGCCCATCACGTTGGTGCGGTCCCAGTCCACCTCGCCGACCACCGCGGGGAGGCCGAGGCGGCGCGACCACTCGGCCGATCCCCACGCCTGCACGTTGGAGAGCACCTGCGAGGCGAAGGCCTCGTGGATCTCGACCAGGCCGAGGTCGTTCCACGAGAGGCCGGCGCGCTTGAGGGCGATCGGCACGGCGTACGCCGGCCCCATCAGCAACTGCCACCCCGGATCGACGGCGGCCACCGCGTAGGCGCGAATGGCGGTGAGGGGCCGATAGCCGAGGGCGTGCGCCTTCTCCTCGCTCATGAGGAGCGTGGTGGCGGCTCCGTCGGTGAGCGGTGACGCGTTGCCGGCGGTGACGCTGCCGTAGCGGCGGTCGAAGACCGGCTTGAGCTTGGCGAGCGCGTCGAGCGACGTGTCGGAGCGGATGAGGTTGTCGCTGTCGACGACCTGGTCCATGCCGCGACCGCCGAACCACGGCGCGATCTCCATCGCGAGCCGGCCATCGACCGTGGCCGCGGCGGCGCGCTGATGACTCATCACCGCGAGCTCGTCCTGCGCCTCGCGCGAGATGCGATTCTCCTTGGCCATCTTCTCGGCCGACTGCCCCATGCTTTCGCCGGTGCTCGGCTCCGCGATCGCGGGCGCGACGGGCACGAGGTCACGCGGCCGCACCTGCGCAAAGAGCCCGAGCCGATCGCCGAGCGAGCGCGCCTTGCTGGCCGCAGCGAGGATCTGCGAGAACTTGCGCGTGTGCAGGATGGGCACGTCGGAGAGCGTCTCGACACCGCCGGCGAGGATCACGTCCGCGTGACCCGCCATGATCTGGTCGGTGGCGTTGCAGATCGCCTGCGCGCCCGAGGCACAGGCACGATTGAGCGTGTACGCGGGCACGGTCCTCGGCAGCTGCGGAAGCAGCGAGACCTCGCGGGCCACGTTCGGCATCAACGGCGACGGCACCACCTGCCCGTAGATGACTTCATCCACTTCGTCGCCGGGAAGTTCGGTGCGATAGAGCAGTTCGCGGGTGCAGTGCCGCGCGAGATCGGCCGCGGTCGCGTCCTGCAGCAGCGTCCCCGCCTTGGCGAAGGGGGTGCGGAGCCCGGCGACGACCACGGCACGACGGCCTGGAGAGGGAGGGAGCATGGATAGAAATCTAGCCGACCGGGGGCGGATGAGTGACCAGTGATCAGTGACCAGTGACCCGTGACCTGTGACCGGGTTACTGGTTACTGGTCACGGGTTACTGGATCGCCAGAGGCCACGCCCCCCTCCTGATTATCTTGCCCGGTTGACTTCAAGCCGGAGCAGCCGTGCACCCGAACGATTCCGAGCAGCCCGAGATCGGCCTTCCGGCCGAGGCCATTTTCGAGGCCCTGCTCGAGGAACAGACCCCCGTCCCGTTCGAGCGGCCCGCGGCCGCCCCGAGCGCGACGCCCCCCGCCCCGGCCCCGGCCGCGGCGGCTCCCGATGTCCCGGTTCCTGCCCATGCCGTGCTCCTGAAGGGGCCGGCGGCGGCGCTGGCGCGCAACATGGACGCCTCCCTCAGCATCCCGACGGCGACCACCTTCCGCGAGCTCCCGGTGCGGGTGCTCGAGGCGCGTCGCGCCGAGCTGAATGCCCAACTCAAGGCGGCCGGACGGAGCGAGAAGCTCTCGTTCACGCACCTGATTGCCTGGGCGCTGGTGCAGGGCGCCAAGCAGTTCCCGATCATGGGCACCGGCGTGCTCAAGAGCGGCGCCGACAGCTACAAGCTCGTCCCGGAGCACGCCAACCTCGGTCTGGCGGTTGACGTCGAGCGCAAGGACGGCAGCCGTGGCCTGATGGTGCCGGTGCTCAAGCAGGCCGACACGATGACGTTCGGTGAGTTCCTCGCCACCTACGAAGGGCTGGTCGAGAAGGCGCGCACCAACAAGCTGATGCCCGACGACTTCGCCGGCGCCACGATGACGCTGACCAATCCGGGCGGCCTCGGCACGGTGGCGTCGGTGCCGCGCCTGATGCCCGGCCAGGGGACGATCTTCGCGACCGGCTCGATCGCCTACCCGCCCGAGTTCACGGGGATGTCGAAGGAGCAGATCGCCGCGCTCGGCATCGCCAAGGTGATGATGATCACCTCGACCTACGATCACCGGGTGATCCAGGGCGCGGAGTCGGGCAACTTCCTCAAGCTGGTGGACCAGTTCCTCCAGGGCGAGCACGGGTTCTACGAGGGGATCTTCGCGGCGTTCAACCTCACCGCCCCCTCACCCCTCCGCAGCGCCGCGCCCTCGGCGTCCGTCACGACGCCCCCGGCGTCCGCTGGCTGGACCACCACCCTCCCCGTGGGCGGCCCGCCCGCCGCCGTCAGCTCCACCCAGCTGCACCAGGTCGCGGCTGGCATGGCGCTGATCAAGGCCTTCCGGACCCACGGCCACCTCGCGGCGCAACTCGACCCGCTCGGCACGCCGCCGGTCGGCGACCCGGCGCTCGAGCCTGCGTCGGTCGGGCTCGATGCCGCCAGCATGGCCACCATCCCGTCGGATGTGCTCCGCATCGCGGTGCCCGGCGCGACCTTGGCCGAGGCGCTGCCGCACCTGCAGGCCACCTACTGCGGTACCATCGCCTACGAGGTCGAGCACATCGCCTCGCATGAGCAGCGCGTCTGGCTGCGGCAGCAGATCGAGTCAGGGGCGCATCGGACCCCGATGACCCCCGAGGCGCAGCGCGCGCTCCTCGAGCGACTCACCCAGGTCGAAGGACTCGAGCGCTTTCTCGGCAAGGCCTACCTCGGCGCCAAGCGCTTCTCGATCGAGGGTCTCGACATCATGGTCCCGATGCTCGACCTCACGATCGAGCTCGCGGCCGAGGCGGGCGCGCGCAACGTCGTGCTCGGCATGGCGCACCGCGGCCGCCTCAACGTGCTGGTGCACACCGTCGGTCGCCCGTATGAGGCACTCTTCGCCGAGTTCGAGGGGATGAAGCAGTTGTCGGGCGGCATGACGCCGGATGGCGGCACCGGCGACGTGAAGTACCATCACGGCGCCGAGGGGGCCTTCGTGACCCAGGGCGGCAAGGCCATCACGGTGGCGCTGCTCTCGAACCCGAGCCACCTCGAGTTCATCGGGCCGGTGGTGGACGGGCGCGCGCGCGCGGCACAGACCAATCGTCGTGGCCGCGAGGCGGTGGTCGACACGACGGCCGCGTTGCCGGTGATCATCCATGGTGACGCCGCCTTCCCCGGCCAGGGCGTGGTGGCCGAGACGCTCAACCTCGGCGACCTCGAAGGCTACCGGACCGGCGGCTCGGTGCACCTCATTGCCAACAACCAGGTCGGCTTCACCACCGACCCGCGTGATGGCCGCTCCACGCGCTGGGCGTCGGACCTCGCGAAGGGCTTCGACATCCCGATCATCCACGTCAACGCCGACGACCCCGAGGCGTGCCTCGCCGCCGTGCGGCTCGCGATGGCGTACCGCGTGAAGTTCCAGGACGACGTGCTCATCGACCTGGTCGGCTATCGTCGTCACGGCCACAACGAGACCGACGAGCCAGGCTATACGCAGCCGGTGATGTACTCGCGCATCAAGGAGATGCCGACCGTGCGCGCTCGCTATGCGGAGCAGCTGGCCGCGGCAGGCGTGATCGGCGCCGACGCGGGCGATGCGTTGGTGGCGCAGACCTACGAGCGTTTTGTCGAGATCCAGACGTCGTTCAAGTCGTCGCTCGGCCGTCCTGCGGCCGTGTCGGAACCGGCGCGCGACGCCGGTGCGACAGGCGAGATCGACACCGCGCTCCCGGCCGAGATGATCGCCTCGCTCAACGAGCAGCTGCTCACCTGGCCCACCGGCTTCACGGTGCACCCGAAGCTGATCAAGCAGCTCGAGAAGCGCCGCGGCGCGCTGATCGAGCCGCACGGCATTGATTGGGGGCACGCCGAGTCGCTGGCGTTCGCTTCACTGCTGGTTGAGGGGACGCCGATCCGCCTCACCGGGCAGGACGTTGGCCGCGGCACCTTCTCGCATCGTCATTTGGTGCTGCGCGACGCCACCAATGGCAGTCGCTTCGCCGCGGTGCAGGCGCTTCCGGGTGCCTCCGCGCCGCTCGAGGTGCACAACTCGCCACTCTCCGAGCTGGCGACGATCGGCTTCGAGTACGGCTACGCCACCGCCGCCCCCGAGGCGCTGGTGGTGTGGGAGGCCCAGTTCGGCGACTTCGTGAACGGCGCGCAGGTGATGCTCGACCAGTTCCTCGCGTCGAGTCTCTCGAAGTGGGGCGTGACCTCGCGGCTCACGCTGCTGCTGCCGCACGGCTACGAAGGCCAGGGGCCGGAGCACTCGAGCGGTCGCGTCGAGCGTTTCCTGCAGTCGGCCGCCGAGGGCAACATCCGCGTGGTCAACTGCTCCACGTCGGGACAGTACTTCCACGTGCTCCGGCGCCAGGCGCGCTGGTCGATGCGCCGTCCGCTGGTGGTGATGACGCCGAAGTCGCTGCTGCGCGCGAGCGCGGCCAGCTGCTCCCTCGCCGACCTCGCCTCGGGCCGCTTCGAGACGGTGCTCGACGATCCGGCGCCGAACGGACGTCATGCCTCGGCGCGCACCCTGCTGCTCTGCACCGGCAAGGTCTACTACGACCTCGTCGAGGAGGCCGCCAAGGGGGGCGACAATCGTCCGCCGATCGCGCGCGTGGAGCAGCTCTATCCATTCCCCGAGCGCGAGCTCAAGGACCTGCTGTCGCGCTATCCCGCCGTGACGGACGTGGCGTGGGTCCAGGAGGAGCCGCGCAACATGGGGGCCTGGAGCTTCATCGAGCCGCGCCTCCGGACCATCCTCTCGACCGGCACGACGCTGCGCTACATCGGCCGTCCGGAGCGCGCGTCACCGGCCGAGGGATACACGTCGGCGCACAAGGCGGAGCAGGCGAGGATTGTGAATGAGGCGTTGAAGGGGTCGTAAGTCGTAGGTCGTAGGTCATAAGTCGTAGGTCATAGGTCATAGGTCTTGCGAAGGCCGGCTTCCCATACAGGGGGCCGGCCTTCATGACTTACGACTTACGACTTACGACTTACGACTTATGACCTATGACCTCTCTGGGGCCAACAACGGCCGCTCGCTCGACTTCCGCACCAATTCCTTGAGCGGATCCGAGAGATGGTCGCCGTAGTGCAGCAGGAAGACGCCCCGGGCGCGGCGCGCCATCAGGAACGCCAGCAACGGCATGTCCGCCTTGGCGGCGTTGCAGGGGCGACAGGCGAGGACCAGGTTGTCGGGCCGATCATAGGCCGACTGGCCGCGACGCGGCCGGACGTGGTCGAGGGTGATGGTCTCCGGCGGGACCTTGAGTCCGCAATACGCGCAGACCGAACCGTGTCGGGCCAGCAGCCATTCGCGGTGGGAGCCGTAGGTGCGGCCTGCTGGGCGGGTCACGGTGCTGCCGGCGGGACCTGGGAGAACCGCTGCTTCGGATGGTGGTGCGACGTTGGTACCGCCGCGACGTCTGGTGCGTGCCACTAATCTGCTTCCTTCTGAGAATCGTTTATGAACATCTCCCAAAAATAGCTGGCCGTCCGGAGGGAACAAAGTGCTGGCGTGCGTTCAGCGTCCCCGCAGCCGCCCGAGGAAGACGCCAAAGGTGCCCAGCCAGCGGGTCGCGCCCGGGCCACGGCGACGGCCAACCTGGCTTCCCGCGCCCACGCCGTCGAGGAAGTCGGCGATCGCATCCGGGGCCAGGGGCGGGAAGCCATCGAGCACGGCCAGCACATCCTCCGCCTTGGTGAAGCGGGGCGCGCCGGGCTGGCCGAGGAGGCCGGCCACCAGCGACTCCATCTCCGATGGCGCGGACGGCCGGTGGATCCGGAGCGCGAGGACGCCCCGCCCCGCCGGTGGCGTCCCGACCAGCATTTCCCACGCGAGGGCGCCGAGGGCGAGGAGATCATCCGCCGCAGTGCCATCGGCGGTCAGGCCGAAGCCGGCCAGCACCGTGCCGCGTCGGTCGATCATCACGGTGGCGGCACTCAGCGCGCCATGGGCGAGGTCGCGCCGATGGAGCGCCGTGAGGGCGCGTGCGACCTCGCGCAGCACGGCGGTGGCCTCGCGGAGCGACAGCGTCCCCCGGTCCACGATCCGCGTGGCCAGCGAGACACCAGGCGGGATCGGATCGACGACCCAGGCCCGATCCTCGAAACGCCCTGTGGCAATGGGAGCCGCGATGGTGGGGTGCGTCAGCACCAGCAGCTGGTCCGCCCGCCGGTGCAGCGCCTCCTCGGTGGGACCATCGGGAGGCGTGGGATGGAGGATCACCCGGCGGGTCGGCCGCACCGAGGGATCGTCGTGTCGTCCCCGGGCGAGGAAGATGCGGCGTCCGCCGGTGGCGGCTTCTTCCGCGTCGAGCTCGGCCGCCGCCCCCAGCGCGAGACGGAGTCGGATCGGGAGGGAATCGCTCATGTGGGTTTGGTGGTCATGACCCACAGGCCCCGATAGAGGAAGACCGTCGCGATCCAGCCAATGATACTCCACCGCAGGAAGAGCTTCCGGAAACGGGCCAGGTCGTCGTCGGGACAGCGCTCGAGCCGGATCTGGTCGGGGAGCAGGAAGAGCAGCCAGATGCCGGACGAAATCGCCAACTGCCGGATCCCCTCCATCAGCCACGGCACCTGCTTCCACGCACCGGCCGGATAGCTCTGGCGCACCATCATGATGCCCGCAATGGTCATCATGGCGCCACCGAAGAAGGTGAAGATCAGGTCGGTCCAGAGGATACCGCGGGCAATATGACGTGCCGTCCGGTCGGCCCGGTCACGCCAGAGGAGGATGGTCCAGACGCCCGTGACGGTCACATTGCCGACCATCAGGACGGCACCGATCACGTGGAGCGCTTTCCAGGTCAGGTACGGCAGATCTCCCCCTCACTCCGAAGTCGTCCCGACGCAACAGGTGGCACGATCTTGATGGGTCGCCGCAACAATACGCGGCACACAAGACACACTTATCGGATTGATGTAGCATGGTTGCCACGCAGGCCGAGGCGGACTCCATCACCTCAACATCAATTACTACAACAACTTAGCGGCTCGACGCGGGGGCGCCAGAGGGCGGCAACCCTTCGGTGGCACCGCCGTTGCCTTGAGAATACCCAACCAAGTGCTTTCGCCCTGACCTCCACGAGCCCGAGCTACTGATGCCTTCACGCTTTGTCGCACTCCTTGCCGCCGCCGTCGTTCTGGCCTCGCCGCTGCAGGCGCAAAACGATCCCTACATGGACGGCTTCCGCTTCGCGGGCTCGATCTCGGGCGCCCCGGTGGTTGGCAACGTCGTCGGCGGGCCGTACCGCGGCCAGTTCGACACCGCGCCGAACACCTATGGCTCGACCTTCTACGTCTGGTGCGTGGACTTCGATCACTGGATCAGCAACGGCAACACCTACAACGCCTGGATCACGCCGCTCGATGGGAGCAATTTCTCGCACGCCCGCAACGGCAAGAATGGGGCATCGTCCCCCGATCGCTACCGCTGGGCCGCGTTCCTGGCCGACCAGATGCTCTGGCAGGATCAGCTCAACCCGTCCGTCGCCACCAAGGCGCGCGATGGCGCCATCCAGGACGCGATGTGGGCGCTGCTGGGCTACGGCAGCAACACCACGACCCGACTCGACAACCTCGTCGCCAACTACGGCGTCCTGCTCGGCCTGACCGCCGGCTTCTACAACAGCTCGCCGGTGGTCGGCACCTTCGAGGATTGGGCGCTGATCACCTGTGACCTCGCGACCAACCCGAACTGCGGGGCGCAGGAGTTCCTCTATCGTCAGCCGTCGCCGCCGCAGGAAGTGGTGCCGGAACCGGCCACGATGACGCTCCTGGCCACCGGACTCGCCGGGATGGCGGCCGCGAATCGGCGCCGCCGGAAGCAGCAGGCCACCGACGGCTGAAGCGCAGAGGCATCACGATCATCGCGCGGGTGTGGCCTCGAGCCTCACCCGCGCGTTTGTTGTGCCCGTCAGCCGTTGCGTGCGTCGAAATCGTCCAGCATCCCGAGGCGGTGGCGGACCGCGTCGAGACGGTTGTTGATGGACGGACGTCCGGCGATGAGCGTGGCGAAGTCGTCGAGTGATTCGCCCGCGATCATCGCATCGAGTGACGCGACGGTGTCGCGGAGGCCTGCAGTGAGCTCCTCCCGCAGGACGCCACGCGGTGGCACCTCCCCCTGCCCGACGACCCACGACCTGCCCAGCAGCACCAGCGGCTCCGCCTGCTGCTCGCTGAGGAAGGGATAGCGGAACGCGACGGGGAGGATGCGGAGCGGTCCGCCGTGGCGCTCGACCATCCAGGCCGCGCCCCCCTCGAGGTCGTGAATCGGCTCGGGCGCCGGGCGCCGGGCACCCTGCGGATAGATCCAGACCAGTGCGTCCGGGGCGAGACAGGCCGTGGCCACGGCGAGGTCGCGCATCGCCTGGCTGCGGGAACGACGCTCGAGGGGCAACGCCCCGATGCGGAGGAAGATCCGATAGCGCGAGAGGTTGCGCGCTTCCATGAGGATCCGGAAGTGCCGTCCCATCGCGCGCGAGATCTGGTGCGAGAGGAAGCCGTCCCACCAGTTGGTGTGATTGGCGACCACCAGGGTCGGCAGGGCCGGCCAGGCACGCCAGTCGTCCAGTGCACGCCACCGGACGGACGCGAAGTGCTTGCGCGCGAGCCCGGTGAGATAATGATCAAACGCCCGAGCCGCGAGCGGCCCGGGCGGGGGAGGGGGCGACGGCAGGGCGCCGCGATCGGTCACGCCGACTGCTCGGTCGGCAGCACCGCATCCGGCACGAAGCGTTCATCCCAGAGGGCGCGCGCCAGGATGCGGAGCTTGCGCGGCGTGGTGGTGAAGGCGCGCCGCGAAAAGACGTCGTAGCCGTTGGCCTCGATCACGTCGAGGATGCCGGCGTACGTCTGCTGCAGGAGGCGGACCGTGAGCCGCGAGCCGTCGCGCGGGAAGAGCCCGAGCACGATGTCGGCGTTCTCGAAGTAGCGACGCGCCCGTGCGACCTGGAACTCCATCAGCCGCACAAAGTCCGGGGTGACCTGCCGGCGCTCGAGATCGGCGCGCGTCAGGTTGAACCGGGCCAGCTCCTCGCGCGGGATGTACACGCGTCCGCGATCGAGGTCCTCGCCGATGTCGCGCAGCACGTTGGTGAGCTGCATTGCCACGCCGAGGCCGACACCGGGATCGCGGAACGCCTGCGTCGGCGCGCCGAGGACGGGGCCGAGCATGAGACCGACGCCACCGGCCACGAGGTAGCAGTAGTGGTGCAGCGTGGCGAAGTCGTCGAACTCGACCGGCTCGAGGTCGGTCGCCACGCCGACGAGGAGATCGGTGAGCGGATCGAGCGGAATCGGGAAGCGCTGCAGCGTGTCGCGCAGCGCGAGCCAGCGCGCATCCAGCGGCGCGTCGCCCGCGTGGATGCGGCGGAGGTCGGCATCGAGTCGTGCCAGGTCGGCGCGCACCTCGACCACCGAGCGCTCGCCGCGATCGTCCACGAGGTTGTCGGCGTGCCGACAGTAGTCGTAGAGCGCGAAGATCGCCCGCTTCTTGGCAAGCGGCAGGAAGCGCGAGGCGAAGTAGAACGACTTCGCCCACTCGGCCGTGACCCGCTCGGCCCGCGCGTATGCCAGCTCGACGGCGTCGGTCATCCGGCGGCCGGTCGCTCCGCAACGATCCGCTCGGCCACGCACTCCGCCGAGATGAGGGCCATCGGCAGACCGCATCCCGGGTGCGTGCTCTGCCCCACGAAGAAGAGGTTGCCGTACTTCGGGTGCCGGTTCTGCGGACGGAAGGCGCCGATCTGCATCAGGTTGTGCGCCAGTCCGAAAGCCTCGCCGCGGAGGTTGCCGTAGTTGGCGGTGAAGTCGTCCGGCGTGACCAGGCGCTTGGTGACGATGTTCTCGCGCAGTCCCGGCATGGCCCACTGTTCGAGCTTCTCCAGCATCCGTGCCTCGACGATCGGGCCCTCGACGGCCCAGTCGATGCGCTTCGCCGGATCGGGATGCTGCGAGGGCGCCAGCACGAGCACGAAGAGATTCTCGCAACCCTCGGGCGCCTGGCTCTTGTCGGTGCGCGTGGTGGCCACGACGTAGTACGGCGTGTCCTCCGGCATGGCGTGCTCCTCGAAGAGGAGTCGGCACGCCTCGCGCATGTCCTTGGCGACCACGAAGTTGTGATGCTCGAGATTGGCGAATTCCTTCTTCACGCCGAGGTACATCAGCACCACCGAGCAGGAGAAGCGCTTCTGCTCGATCTTGGGATACGGCTCGCCGAGCAGGGCCTGATAGGCGTAGGGCAGGTCGGCGTTGACGAGCATCACGTCGCCGGCAATGCGGGTCCCGTCCTCGAGGCGCGCCGCGGTGACCGTGTCGGCGGTCTTCTCGAGCGTCGCCACCTTGGCGCCATAGCGATACTGGACGCCCAGCTCGCGACCGAGCTTCTCGAGCGCCAGCGGGATCTGGTGCATGCCGCCCATCGGATAGTGCACGCCCCCGCCGATCTCGGTGTACGGCAGCAGCGCATAGATGGCGAGCGCGTCGTAGGGCGAGAGGCCGAGATAGAGCGCCTGGAAGGAGAGCGCCTGCTGGAGCCGCTCGTCCTTGACGTACTTCCCGATCAGCTTCTGCAGGTCGCCGAGCGCGCCGAGGTTCGCGAGCGCCCCGAGCCGCGACGGCGCCACCATGTCGAGCGGCGACGTCATGTTCTTCGAGATGAAGGCGAGTCCCGAGTCGTACATCCGCTTGGTGCGCGCCAGATATTCGAGCACGCGCGGCCCGCAGCCCGGCTCCAGCTTCTCCATCCCCTCGAGCAGCACGTTCAACTGGGGCGTCATCTCGAGCACGGTGCCGTCGGCGAAGTGCACGTTGTAATTGGGCAGCACCTGCACGATGTCGAGGTAGTCCTCGAGCTTGCGCCCGACCATGCCGAAGAGCTTGTGCCAGTATTCGAGCATCAGCAGCAGCGACGGCCCGGTGTCGAAGGTGAAGCCCTCCGACAGCCAGCGACCATTGCGTCCGCCCGGAATCGCGTGCCGCTCCAGCACGGTGACGCGATAGCCGGCGTGCGCGAGATGGATGGCGCTCGCGAGGCCGCCGATCCCGGCACCGATGATCACGGCCGTCTTGCCCGTGCCGTTCGGCACGTCCGGCGGCGGTGGGAAATCGGAGAGCGGATCGGAGCCGGCCGGTGGCGCGGTCAGGGTCGCAGGATCGAAAGTCATGGCAGTCGGGTCGGGGACGGGGAGGTCATCGGAAGTCTAACGCGCGATCGCGGAGGGGAGGAGCGCAAAGTGCTCCAGCCCGAGACGGAAACCGGCGTCCGCAAGCACGCGCTGGCGCCCCTCGATACCCGCACCCCCGATGGCCGCGAAACACCCGGTCGGAAGGCGCGAGGGGAGCGTCAACAGCACGTCCAACGCGAAGGCACAACTCTCCGGGTCGCTCACGCTGAGTGCCACGCCGGCCGGCGCGAGGCGCCACGCCGCCTGGATGATCTCCTCGAGCGGCAGGTCGGTGCCGAGGTAGTCCGGCTGCCAGCCGAGGCCGTGCAGGCGGGCGAGGGTGACCAGGAAGCCCCACTCGTGCCGCTCACCAGGAAGGGCGGCGCAGAGGAGCAGCGGGCCGTTGTTCCGCTGGCTGTTGAGTCCCCCCTTGAGGGCGTGCAGCACCACTTCGCTGGCGAGGTGCTCCCCGGCGATCGGGAGGTCGCCGACGGCCCACAGGTCGCCGATGAGTTCGGCCAGCGGCAGGACAATCTCGTCGGCGAAGCGGCTGAGGCCCCGCGTCGCCAGCTCGTCGGCGACCAACACCTCGAGCGGACCGCGATCCAGGCGACGGATGGCGGCGAGCATCGCCCCCAGCGGCGTGCCGTCCTCGGTCTCTTCCCAGGCCTTTTCGACCACCTCCGCGGCCGGTCGCCCGACCAGCTCGCCGATCCGGGCGCCCCGGCCCACCAGGCGCGCAAAGGCGCGCAGCAGCGCCACTTGGTCGGCGGTGTAGGCCCGGTAGCCATTCGGTTGCCGACCGGGCCGGACCACCTCGTAGCGTCGCTCCCAGACGCGCAGCCGGTCCGGCGTGAGCCCGGTCAGGTTGGCGACTTCATGGATCTCGTAGGTGCGGTACGCTGAGTTCACGGGACTCCGGCCGGGGGGACGTGTGATGGGTAAGTTACCCCGTACCGCGGGGAGGGATCCCCGGGGAAGTCGAGGGATCGAGAAGCGAGAAGCGAGAAGCGCGACTCGGCGGTCGGATCCCAGCGCGGCACGCGTCCCCCTCGCCTCTCGCTTCTCGCCTCTCGAACTCGGAGCGTCGCTATCCAAGACGTCCTCATCCTCGGTGGCGGCATCGTCGGAACCGGCGTAGCTCGGGACGCGGCCATGCGCGGGCTCCGGGTGACCCTGCTGGAACGGCGAACCGTGGGCTGGGGGACGTCGTCGCGGTCGAGCCGGCTCATCCACGGTGGCATCCGCTATCTCGAGCTCGGGGACCTCGGCCTGGTCCGCGAGGCCCTGCATGAGCGTGGCATCCTGCTGCGGGTCGCGCCGACCCTGGTGCACGAGGCGCCCTTTCTCTTCGTGCTCGATCGTGGCGCGTGGTGGCAGTGGCTGCGCATCGGCATCGGGGTCACCCTCTACAAGCTCCTGGCCGGGCGCGACTCGCTGGGGCCGCACCATCCGCTGACGCGCGGCGGGATCGTGGCCCGCGAGCCAGCCCTCGCCGGGGCGCCCCTGATCGGCGGAGCCCTCTATCAGGACGCGCGGGGCGACGACATCGGATTGGTCCGCGCCAATGCGGCCGGGGCCCGCGCCGCCGGAGCAACCATCCTGGAGCAGACCGAGGCCTCCGTCGAGTTGCTGGGGGAAGGCGGTGGGGTCGTGGCGACCCTCCCGAGCGGTGAGCGGATCGAGGCGCGCACGCTGGTGCTGGCGGCCGGTCCCTGGACCGATCGGGTCCGCGAGGCGATCGGCCTCCCCGCTCGACACCTCGTTGGGGGCACCAAGGGCGTGCACATCACCTTCACGGCGGCGCGCCTCCCGTTGCGCCATGCCATTGCCCTCCGACATCCCGACGACCAGCGGGTGATGTTCTGCATTCCGGAGCCGGAGCACGACCACGTGCTCGTGGGCACCACCGACACCGTCACCACGGAAGCGCCGGACGCGCTGACCGTGGGTGACGACGACATCCGCTACCTGCTGCGCGCGGTGCAGCACCTCTTCCCCGCGCTTCACCTCACCACGGCGGACGTGGCCGATGCCTGGGCCGGCGTGCGGCCGTTGCTCGACCAGCGCGGCGCCGAGAGCTCGCGGAGTCGCGAACACCTGCTGCTCCACGAGGGATGCGTGCTGACGATGGCCGGTGGCAAGCTCACGACCTACCGGGCCATGGCGGAGGAAGCGGTGGATCGACTGGGCACGATGCTCGGCCGTGCGTTGCTGCCGTGCCGGACAGACACCGAGCCACTCTGATTCGGCGAGGAGCGAACGGCGAACGGCGAACAGCGAACGATGTGGTGCAGATTAGATTTTGTGCAGCGTCACCAAGAGGTTCCCCCCTGCGCACGTCAACCACGCGAGGATCCGATGGCAATCTCGAAGTCGACCAAGAAAGCGGTGACCAAGGCCGTGACGAAGGCCAAGAAGAGCGCGGCCGCCACGGCGGCAAGCGCCAAGAAGTCGGCCACCAAGACGATGGAAAAGGCCGTGAAGGAAACCAAGAAGGAAGTCGCCAAGTCGGGCGCGGCCGCCAAGAAGGCGGTCCAGAAGCTGGCCGACAAGGTGAGCGGGAAGGAGGCGAAGGTCGCCAAGCGGAAGAAGGTCGCTGCCGCCGTGGTCGGCGCCGCGGCCGTGCTCGCCGCCGGGGTCGGGGTCGCGCGGGCGCGCAGCAAGCGCTAGGCGTTGCCCCGGGCGGGTCCGGGTCTGAAATGGCCAGCCTCCATTATCTTTGGCGGGCTGGCCATTGTTCATCCCAAATCTGCGAGCCCGACCGACCGTGACCGACGCCCCCATCGCCACCGACGCCGCCTGGAAGACCATCAACTCCCTCCGCGTTCTGGCGATGGATGCCGTGCAGCAGGCCAATTCCGGGCATCCCGGGACGCCGATGGCGCTGGCCCCGGTGGCCTACGTCCTCTTCCGCCGCCATCTCAAGCATGCCCCGCACGCCCCCGAGTGGGCCGATCGTGACCGCTTCGTGCTCTCCTGCGGCCATGCCTCGATGCTCCTCTATGGTGCGCTGCACCTGAGCGGCTACGACCTGCCGCTCGCCGAGATCAAGAATTTCCGGCAGTGGGGCTCGAAGACGCCCGGTCACCCGGAGCGCGGCCACACCGTCGGCGTCGAGACCACCACCGGCCCGCTCGGGCAGGGCGTGGGCAACGGCGTGGGCATGGCGATCGCCGAGCGGATGCTGCGCGATCAGTACGGCGCCGACGTCTGCGACCACCGCACCTGGGTGCTCTGCTCCGACGGCGACCTGATGGAAGGGGTGGCCAGCGAGGCCGCCTCACTGGCGGGTCACCTCAAGCTCGACCGCCTCACCGTGATCTGGGACGACAACAAGATCACCATCGATGGCCGCACCGATCTCTGCTTCTCCGAAGACGTGGCCGCGCGCTTTGCCGCCTATGGCTGGCACGTCCTGCATGTCCGCGACGGCAACGATCTCGACGATATCGACACGGCGCTGACGCAGGCCGCCGCCCACAAGGATGCGCCGACGCTGATCGTGCTCCGCACCATCATCGGCGACCCGGCCCCGACCAAGCGCGACTCCTCCAAGGCACATGGCGAGCCCCTCGGCGCCGACGAGATCACCCGCACCAAGGCGCTGCTCGACTGGCCGACGGAGCCGTTCCACGTCGCGCCCGAGGCGTACGCCGAGATGGCGCCGCTGGTCGAGCGGGGCAAGGTGCTGGTGGGCGAGTGGGAGGCGCGTTTGGCAGGGCAGAGTCAGGCGGCCGCCTTCCGGGCACAACTCGCCGGCACCCTCCCCGAGGGCTGGGACAGCGGCCTCCCCGACCTGAGCGAGCAATCGCTGGCCACGCGGCAGGCATCGCAGCAGGCGCTCGCGGCGCTGGCGCCCGTGGTGCCCGGACTCGCCGGCGGCTCGGCAGATCTCGGTGGCAGCAACGGCACCAACATCACCTTCGGCGACGTCTTCTCGGCCACGAGCGCCGGACCGCGCTTCCACTGGGGCATCCGTGAGCACGGAATGGCCGCCACGCTCAACGGCATGGCGTGCCACGGCGGCGTGCGCCCGTACGGCGCGACCTTCCTGGTCTTTGCCGACTACTGCAAGCCGTCCATCCGCCTCGCGGCGCTGATGGGGCTCCCGGTCACCTACGTCTTCACGCACGACTCCATCGGCGTGGGCGAGGATGGCCCGACGCACCAGCCGATCGAGCACCTCGCGATGCTGCGCGGCATCCCGAACCTGGTCACGCTGCGCCCGGCCGATGCCGCCGAGACGGTGGCCGCGTGGCGCACGGCGATGCTGCGGACCAGCGGCCCGACGGCCCTGATCCTCACCCGCCAGAAGCTCCCGGCACTCGCGCGGCGGAGCGATGCGGTGGCGGAGACGGCGCGCGGCGGTTACATCCTGCATGAGCCGGCCACGGCGCCGAAGGCGATCGTGCTGACCACCGGGTCGGAGGCGCACGTGGCCACCGCGGCGGCGGCCACGCTCGAGGCCGACGGGACTCCGACGCGAGTGGTGTCGATGCCGTCGTGGGAGCTCTTCGCGGCGCAAGATGCCGCGTGGCGCGAGCGGGTCCTTCCCGCGGCCATCACGGCGCGCGTGTCGATCGAGGCGGCGCTGACCTTCGGATGGTCGCGCTGGATCGGCGACCGCGGCATTGCCCTCGGGATCGATCACTTCGGCGCCTCCGCGCCGGGCGATCGCCTCTTCCAGGAATTCGGTTTCACGCCGGCCCGCGTCGTGGATGCGGTCCGCTCGCTCGTCTGACTCGGAGCTCCCTGATGACCCATCCCCTCGTGCAGCTCGGCCTCCTCGGCCAGTCGCCCTGGTACGACTTCATCACCCGCGACCTGGTGCGTTCCGGCGAGCTGGCTCGGCTGATCCGCGAGGACGGCCTCAAGGGGATGACGTCCAACCCGACGATCTTCGAGAAGGCGATCACCGGGAGCAGCGACTACGACGCCGACATCCGCACCCTCGCCTCGCGTGGCGCCACCTCGGCCGAGATCGTCGAGTCGTTGATGGTGGCCGACGTGCAGGCGGCGTGCGACGTCTTCCGCCCGGTGTTCGATGCCAGCGGACACGGCGACGGCACCGTCTCGCTCGAGGTGGCGCCGACGCTCGCGCACGACACCGAAGGCACGATCGTGCAGGCCGAGCGGCTCTGGGCGCGCGTGGACCGGCCGAACGCCATGATCAAGATCCCGGGCACGCGCGAGGGCCTCGCGGCCATCACGCACTGCCTCGCCAAGGGCATCAACGTCAACGTCACGCTGCTCTTCGCCGTGTCGCGCTACCGCGAGGTGGTGGATGCCTTCTGCCGTGGCCTGGAACAGCGCGCAGCGGCGGGCCTGCCGATCGATGCGGTCCATTCCGTGGCGTCATTCTTCGTGAGCCGGGTGGATGGTCAGGCCAACGCCGCCCTGGCCGGTGCGGGCGACGCGGGTGCAGCGCTCCGGAACCGCGTGGCGATCGCCAACGCCGTCGCCGCGTACGCGGCCTTCGGCGAGACGCTGCTCACGCCGCGCTGGCAGGCACTCGCCGCCAAGGGCGCCAAGGCGCAGCGGACGCTCTGGGCCTCGACCAGCACCAAGGATCCGTCGCTCTCGGACGTGCTCTACGTCGAGGCGCTCATCGCCCCCGACACCGTGAACACGCTGCCGCCGGAGACCTTCCGCGCCTACGCCGACCACGGCAACCCCCACGTGCGCATCACGCCGGCGGCCGAAGCCGAGGCGGCGCGCACGCTGGCGGCCTACGATGCACTGGGCGTCGGCACGCTCGCCGAGCGCACCGCGTTCCTCGAGGCCGACGGCGTGGCGAAGTTCGCCGAAAGCTGGATGCAGTTGCTTGACCGCGTCGAACAGAAGGCCGGCACGCTCGCCGGCTGATCCCTCTCCTCCCCCGGAGTCCTGATGTTCGCTGCCTTGCGGAAGATCCCCCTGACCTGGTGGATCGGCATCTCGATGGTGGTCGGCATCCTGATCGGCTATCTCGACAACGCGGTGTGGACGGGCGTGTCGCTCGCCCCGGCACTGCAGCCGATCTCGATGATCTTCATCAAGATGATCAAGTCGATCGTGGTGCCACTGATCTTCGGCTCGCTGGTGGTCGGCATCGCGGGCCACGGCGATGACCTCAAGCAGGTGGGGCGCCTCGCCTTCCGCAGCATCATCTACTTCGAGATCGCCACGACGGCCGCGCTCTTCATCGGCCTCGGCGCGGTGAACCTGGTCCGCCCCGGCGACGGCGTGCAGCTCACCGCGAGTGCGGAGGCGGGTGAGAAGTTCGCGCAGAACAAGACCACGCTGGCCGGTGTCCTCGACCACACGGTCCCCGCCTCGTTCTTCAAGGCGGCGGCCGACAACGAGGTGCTGCAGATCGTCTTCTTCTCGCTGCTCTTCGCGATCGGCCTGGCGCAGGTCAAGGGGAAGCCGAAGGAGACCATGCTCGCCTTCTGCGAGTCGCTGACCGAGGTGATGTTCAAGTTCACCGGGATCGTGATGCTCTTCGCGCCCTTCGGCATTGCGGCCGCGATTGCGGTGACCATCGGCAACAGCGGCCTCGGGGTGCTCGCCAATCTCGGCGCCCTGGTGCTCACGCTCTTCGGCGCGCTGATCGTCTTCGTGCTGATCGTGCTGCTGCCGATTGCCCTGATTGCCCGGGTGCCGCTCAAGCTCTTCTGGAAGTACGTCAAGGAGCCGTACCTCATTGCCTTCTCGACCGCCTCCTCGGAAGCGGCGCTGCCGCTGGCGATGGAGAACCTCGAGAAGATGGGCGTGCCGAAGCGGATCGTCGCCTTCGTGCTGCCGACCGGCTACTCGTTCAACCTCGACGGCTCGACGCTCTACCTCGCCGTCGCGTCCGTCTTCGTGGCCCAGGCGGCCGGCATCGAACTCACGCTCGGCACCCAGCTGCTGATGATGCTGACCCTGATGCTGACCTCGAAGGGCGTCGCCGCGGTGCCGCGCGCCTCGCTGGTGATCCTCTCCGGCACGCTCACCTCGTTCGGGCTCCCGCTCGAGGGCGTGGCCGTGATCCTCGGCGTGGATGCGATCATGGACATGGCCCGCACGTCGGTGAACCTGCTCGGCAACTGCCTCGCGTCGGTGGTGATGGCGCGCTGGGAAGGGGAGTTCAAGCCCGCCGAGAGCTGAAGAGCACGACCTGCTCGGCCCCACTCTCGGGGTCGAGCACCACGCACGCCACCAGCGCCCCGCGGACGATGACACTCGGCTGCGGGGCGCATCGCATCGGGAGGTGCACCGTTTCCCGGTAGCGACCATCGGCGCCGAAGACATCGAAGAGTGTCGCACTGGCCGCGGTCGGCAGCGACCACCGACGAACCCAGAGCGCGCCATCCGGAGCAGCCACGAGGCCAGCGACGGCCGGATAGGTGGTGGGGAGTCGGCGGGCGCGCACCTCCGGGCTCACTCCCATCACGCGTTCGAGCGGGACCGTGAGACTGTCGAGTCGGCGGCCCAGCGCGCGCGTGCTCTCCGCCCGCTCCGCCGCAAGGATGGGACGTGGGGTGTCGGCGCGCGTGATCTGCCGCATGACCCGGCCCGATGCGTCGCTCTCGACAATCAGGTAGCGATCGGCGGGGCTGCTGAAGATCGTGCCCGTCGCGGAGACGGCCCAGACCGGCACCGGATGAAATGGCACGATGTTCAGGCCGGCCACCATCCGGCCTCCG
Source organism: Gemmatimonadales bacterium (assembly GCA_033764505.1). Classification (GTDB taxonomy): domain Bacteria; phylum Gemmatimonadota; class Gemmatimonadetes; order Gemmatimonadales; family GWC2-71-9; genus Palsa-1233. The sequence continues at coordinate 62,644 of JANRIW010000032.1, read as the reverse complement.
CCGGCCGATGTCTGCACCGAGGCCCAGCTGGCGCGCTGCGTCGGATGGGTCGGGACCCCCAGGGAGTCGAGCGCGGTGCCGTCGAGGCGATAGCGCCGGTAGCCGTAGCGCGTCAGAAACTCGGCCCCGCCAGTGGTCGCTTCGAGGGGGAAGTGAAAACGGCCCTGCGCGTCAATCTGCGATGGCAGCTTGGAGCGCCAGGGGGCATAGAGCGGGCCGTCGAAATGGCGATCGAACCTGGTGGGGAGGCCGGTCTTCGGGTCCTTCACGAACCGCTGGATGCGACTCATGTTCCGGAGATAGAGCGCCCCGTCCGCCCCGATGACCGGACCGGTCGGAGCGGTGAACTCGCCTGGGCCCTCCCCTTTCCGACCGATCGTCGCGAGGTGGCGCCCGGTCGAATCGAAGACCACCACCCGCGGATCCTGAAAATCGGCAACGTAGAGCCGCCCTGAGGCATCAAAGGCGAGTCCGCTCACCTCGCCGAGCAGGAACGGCGTCCGAGGGTCTTCCTCGGCAATGGTGGCCACGACTCGGGCCCGGGTCGTATCGGCCACGATCGGCCGTACCGTGTGCAACAGGGAACTCAGGAAACAGGCGAGAACCAGCATGGCGGCTCCATTGAGTGGCAGAAGTTGGCAGGTAGATGCTGGCTCACCTGGAATCGTTGCCGACAACGCTTTCCCCATCGATTGTGTCCAACCCTCCAGACGATGACCAACGCCTTGCGGATCACCCCGGCGCCGGGGACGGAAGAGGACGAGGAGCGGTGGCTGATCGCCCGCGCGGTTGCGGGCGACCAGGAGGCGACCCGTCGCCTGTATGACGCCCACGTGGATCGGGTCTACCGCCTCGCCTATCGGATCGCCGGGGATCGTCACCTGGCCTCCGAGCTGACCCAGGACGTCTTCGTCCAGCTCTTCCGCGCCCTGGGGCAGTTCCGTGGGGAGTCCTCGTTCGCCACCTGGCTGCATCGGGTGGCCACGACCACCTGCCTCAATGCCATGCGTCGGGTCAAGCGCTTCCGGACGCGGGAGCAGGACCTGACGGAGTACCACCAACTCCCGGCAGGTGACCAAGCCGTGCATCCCGACCTGCGGGATGCCGTCGGGGCCGCGATTGACGCCCTGCCGGACCAGCTCCGCCTCCCCCTCGTGATGCACACGCTGGAGGGCTACACGCACGCCGAAATCGGTGCGGCGCTCGGAGTAGCCGAGGGGACCAGCAAGGCTCGTGTTTCCGAGGCGAGGGCGCGGCTGCGCCAGACCCTCGCCCTGCATCTGGAGGATCGACCATGACCGACGACAATCGACTCGACGCGCTGCTGCGCGATGCCACGGCGCACTGGCGGGTACCGGCCGAGATCCCGCGCGACGCGATGTGGCAGGCAATCGCGCCGCAGCTCGCGACGCCGACGCCGAGCCATCGGCGCTGGCGGCCACGGGATTGGGGCATGCTCGTCACCGCGATCGCCGCATCGTTGCTGCTCGGCGTTGCCCTTGGCCGGCAGTCAGCCGCGGGTCGTCCGACCGCGACGGCCTCCACCCTCGCGGCGGGTACGCCCGCCGCGCCCTACCATCGCACCACCGAGGAACTGCTCGGCCAGACGGCCGTGCTGCTGGTCGGTCTGCCCGATGACGCGGCCACCCCGCTCGGCAACGAGGCGCTGGTCAGCCAAGGACTCGAACTGCTGCAGACCACGCGCCTCCTGCTCGATTCACCCGTGGCGAGTGATCCGCGGATGTTCGCGCTCCTTGAGGACCTCGAGCTGGTGCTGGTGCAGGTGGCGGGGCTTGAGCCCCGGACCGGCGATGACCTTTCCCTGATTCGTGATGCGGTCAACCAGCGCGACCTCGTGCCGCGCCTGCGTTCTGCCGTTGTCTCCCTCTCCTCGCACATCAACTGAGAACGCCCATGCGAACCCGACTCCACCTTGCGCTGTTGCTCCTGCCGCTCGCGGTCGCCGCGCAGGGTACCACGGCCCCGTCCCGCCCCACGCCGCCCACGCCCCCCACCGCGATCTCGCCGCTCGCGCGGCAGGATCGATACGATGCCATTCTGTCGGGCGTCGACCGCTACCTGTCGCTGGCGCCACTGGCGGGAGAGTTCGACGCGATCTATGCGGACGCCTTTGCCCAATCGGCACCATTGTTTGCTGACCAGGTGTTCTCAAGCGGCGGATTCCGCGACGCGATGTACCTCTCGGGCTTCGGCGATCTCCAGGTGCAGCCGCGCGGCAACTGGGCCCCGAACGATCCGGCGGACTCGTTGTATCGCGTGGCCCGCGAGCACCTCAATCGCGGTGACTACCGCCGGGCGGCAACCCTCTTCGGCGACATCAGCAAGCGCTTCCCCACCTCGGTCTATGCCCGCGACGTGCCCTACTGGCATGCCTTCTCGCTCTACCGCATCGGTGGCACGCCGGAGCTGCAGGAAGCCCTCGGCATCCTCGAGCGGTGGCGGGCCCAGGCCACGCCGGCGTCCACGGCGGCGGCGCAGGCGCCGCGCGCCCCTGCGTCACCGCTGATCCCCCGGGATGCGGTCCTCTCCAGCACCAGCGGCAACGTCACCATGCTGAACCTCGGGGGGCGCCCCGATGGCGACGCCCTCGCGGCTCGCATCGCCGGTGTCCTCTCCTCGCGCGGGATGGCGAATGACCCGGCCGTGCGACGTGCGCTGACGGCACGGGCGAGCGACGCGTGCGACATGGAGGAGCAGTCGGTGCGGAGCGAGGCACTGACCGCGCTGATGCGCAGCGATCCGGAAGCGGCCCGGACGGCTGCGACGCGGATGCTCGCCCGCAAGGACGAGTGCTCGGTGCCGCTCCGCCGCACCGCGCTCTTCCTGCTCGCCGAGCGGAAGGATGCCGCAGCCATGTCGACGGTGGTGGGTGTCGCGCGGAACGACCCGTCCGCGTCACTCCGGATCCAGGCGATCGACTGGCTCGCCCAGATGCCGAGCGATGAAGCGGCCACGGTCCTCGAGCAGTTGACCCGCGACAGTGACGCCTCGGTGCAGCGCGTCGCCGCGCGCGCCCTCGCGCGGCACCCGAACCCGCGGGCCCGGGCAGCGGTCCGCACCTTCATCGAACGCCCCGACACCGACGAATCGCTTCGGATGGCGATGATCGACGGCTTCACCGCAGAGCGCACCTCGCTGGACGACCTCGCCTGGCTGCGCGGGCTCTACGCCCGCACGACCTCGACGCGCCTGCAGGGACGCATCGCCGCCGCGGTGGCGCGCTTCGGTGGAGACGCCAACATGCAGTGGCTCTCGGCCCTCGCCCGGAACGACGACGAGCCGCTCGACTCGCGGCTCGCCGCGATGCGCGCCATTGGCGCCACGGTAGACGTGGCCACGCTCTCCCAGCTGTATGACGGCGCGACCCACCAGCGGATCCGGAGCGCCCTCATCGACGCCCTGTCGCAGCGACGCGAACCGGCAGCGGTCGACAAGCTGATCGAGATCGCGCGGAGCGGCACCGATCCGAGTGCCCGGCGGATGGCGATCGCGGCGCTCTCCCAGAGCAAGGATCCGCGCGCCACCAAGCTGCTGCTCGACCTGGTGGACAAGTGAGCCGCCGTCTCGGAGGATTCGTCGCCGCGCTGCTGGCGAGCGCGACCCCGGTCGTCGGGCAGGGGCTGGACCGCCGCGTGGCCGGGGCCCCGGAAGGCAACGTGCAGTTCCACTTCGCGGCGCGCCCAGGGGTGTGCGGCAATGGCGCCGGGTTGCTGCGCACCGGTGACGGCAGCAGCTACTACACGAGCTTCGCGAGCGATGTCGGGCAGGCCGAGAGCTGCACCGCCGGGCCGGTACGCGTCGTGGTGGTGCGGATCGGACGCGAGATCGTGAAGTTCGAAACCTTCGCGGGGCCGTTGGCTGCCACACCAGAGTCGGGCGCCGACCTCGGCCCGGTGCCTGCCCGTGATGCGGCGGCGTGGCTGCTGGCGCAGGCGACCGCACTCGAGGGCCGGCCGGCCCGGGAGGCGATCCTGCCGGCAATGCTGGCCGACAGCGCGGTCGTGACGCCGACGCTCGCCACGATCGCCCGCGATACCGAGCGTTCGCGTGATCTCCGGCGCAGTGCCATCAGCTGGCTCGCGCGTCGTCGCGCCGAGCCGGGGGGCATCGGGCACGCCGCTGCCGCGCGCCTGCTCGACGATCTGGTACGCGACCGCAGCGAGAACGAATCGATCCGCTCCACCGCGCTCTCCACCATCGCGTCATTGGATCGTGGCGAGGGCGTCAGCGCCATGATCGGCTTCGCCGCAGAGAGTGATCCGTGGCTGAGCCGTCAGGCGTGGGCCTCGCTCGCTCGGTCAGGCGATCCGCGTGCCCGGCAATTCACGCGCGAGGGTGTCCGCCGCACCGAGCTCGGCGACGACCTGCGCGTGCTCGCCATCCAGGGCATCGGCGGAGAGTATGCCACGGGTGCCGACTATCGCCTCCTGCGCGAGCTCTACTCGTCGCTCGACAGCGACCGCACACGTGACGCCGTCGTGAACGCACTCGGCACCGCCGGTGGCCGCGACAACGTCAACTGGCTCCTCACCCTCGCCGAGTCGAAGACCGAACCCGCGGCACGGAGGCGGCGCGTCGTCTCGCTGCTCGGACGCCTCGACGAGCCGAGAATTCGCGAGGCGCTGCGGGGGATGGCGGAGAGGTAATCGATCATCGATCATCGTATCTTCCAGCATGTTCAGATCTCTTGCGACGTTCCTGATTGTCACCTCCGCCTCCGTCTCCGCCCAGTCCCCACTGGCCGAGGCGGAGGCGGCGTGGCGTGCAGGGCAGGCGTGGCGCACCACGCAGCTCCTCGGGCCGCTCCTCGAGGCACCGGCGACGCGGACCCCGGATGCCGTGATCCTTGGCGCGCAGGCCGCGGCCGCATGGCAGGGATGGGGGACGGTGACGAAGCTGCTGGCTCGCGAGCCGTGGCTCGATGCGCGCTACGATCGGCTCGGACGGCGGCTCCTCGCCGAGGCGGCACTGGGCGAGGGGCGTGCACGCGACGCGGTGCAGCATGCCACGCTGGCCGTGGCCAACAACTCCGATGCACGCACGGCCGCCGAGCAGGGACGGCGGCTGTTGTTGCTGGCCCGTGGCTATGACCGGCTCAACCAGCTCGATTCGGCAGCCACGCACTACCGACTGGCGGGGCAGCGCTTTCCCTCGCTGCAGGATTGGTTTGCGCTTCGTGCCGCGGGGGTGGAATCCGACTCCGCGCGACGCGCATCAGCGTATCGGTCGCTGACCCTCGACGCGGCCACGCCGCGCGTGGCACGCACCGAGGCGCTGGCCCGCGAGCGCACCGGCGACACCACGGGGGCGATCGCGGCCTGGGAACGACTCGGCGCGCGCGTCGTGGCGCTCAGACTGCGGTGGCATCACACGCGCGACGCTCGCAGCCGCGCCGCGATCACCGACGAACTGCTGGCGCTGCTCAGTGACGCCACACCCTCGGCCACCTCGCGCGAAGCGCTCGCGCTGATCGAGCAACTCGCGCCGACGCTCCGTCGCCCCGAGGAACTCGTGGTGGCACGTCGTGCGGCCGCGCTGGGCCTGCAAGGGCAGGCCACCGCCCGATATGCCGCGGCGGCGAAGACGGGTGACCTCGGCTCGGCCGACCGTTTCCGCTACGGCACCGCCCTCGGGGCGCTCAGCCGCTGGCCCGAGGCGGCGGCGCAATTTCGCGGCGTGACCGATCCGGCCCTCGCGGGACATGCCGCCTACTACGCCGCGCGCGCCCTGTTGCGCGCGGGCGATGGCGGCGCCACGCAGGCGTTGCGCAACGTGATCCGTGATTTCCCGCGTGACACCGTCGCGGCAGGCACCGCGCTCTACCTCCTCGGCGACCTCACCATCGACGCCGGGATGACCGACTCGGCGCGCACCATCTTCCGCACCCTGGCGACGCGCTATCCGAGCAGCAGTCATTGGCCGCGCAGCGTGATCCTCGCCGCCCTGATTGCCCTCGAGCAGGGGGACGCGGCCACGGCGGCGCGTGAACTCGACGACGCACTCAAGACCAACCCGTCGGTCGGGGTGAACAGCGATGCGATCCGGTACTGGCGCGCCCGTGCGCTGCTCGCGGCCGGCGATCGCGAGGGTGGCACGGCCGGGCTGCGCGACGCCCTCGCCCGCGGACCGGAGAGCTACTACGCGGTGCGTGCCGCCGCCCGGCTCGACACGATGCCGTGGGACGTCTCGCTGCACGATCCGACGCCGCCGGATTCGGCGATGCAGGCGGCCTTCGCCCGCGCCGCGCTGCTCGACTCGCTGGCGATGGGCACCGAGGCGGGCTTCGAACTCGACCGACTCGCCAGTGCGGCGACCACCGCCGAGACACTGCAACGCACCGCCGAGGGCTTGGCGATGGCGGGGTACCCGAACCGCGCCACGCGCGTCGCCGAGCGGGCGCTGGCGGCGGGCGCCACGCGCGACGGTTCGTTGTGGCAGCTGATCTATCCGCTGCCGTTCGAGACGCGACTCCGGGAGACGGCCGCGAGTGAGCGCATCGATCCGCTGCTCGCCGCCTCGGTGATCCGCCAGGAGAGTCGCTTCGAGCCGCGCGCCACGTCGGCGGCAGGGGCCCGCGGCCTGATGCAGGTGATGCCGGCGAACGCACCTTCGCTGAGCCGCCGCTTCGGCTTCACCACGTTCGACCCCGCCTTGCTCTGGATCGGCGAAGTGAACCTCGCCTTCGGCATGCGCCACCTCGCCGGTGGGCTCGGTCGCTACCCCGACATCGAACGCGCCCTCGCGGCCTACAACGCCGGCGGCACGCCCGTGGATCGCTGGAGCCGCGCCACCCTCAAGGGCATCATCCCGCAGGGCCAGGTGCGGGCGCCGCTGGCAGACCCCGAAATCTTCGTGGAACGGATTCCCTTCGACGAGACGCGCGGCTATGTGCGCGCCGTGCTGCGGAATTGGGCGGTGTATCGGATGGTGTATGGGAGGTGAATGGTGAACGGTGAACGGTGAACAACGACAAGAGGTCCTTCGACTGCGCCCGCTCCGCGGGCTCCGCTCAGGATGACAATTCCCCCTCACTCCTCACCCAGCGCGGCCCCCGGCCGCGCCCCGTTCACCGTTCACCGTTCACCGTTCACCGTTCACCGCTTACAATCCCGCGCATTGACATGCGCGGCTGAAGATCTCCTCCGCCCGAAGTCCCTGCTCCCGCATCGCCCGCACCGTCTCGCTTCGATCGCGCTTGCTGAGCTTCTTGCCATCGGCGGCGAGCAGCAGCGGATGATGCACCGTCACGAACGGCGTGGTGCGACCGAGAAGCTGCGCGAGCAGCAGCTGCCGACCAGTCGAGGTGACCAGATCTTCGCCGCGGACGATCAGGTTCACGCCCTGCAGCATGTCATCCACGACCACGCAGAACTGGTAGGTCCACTGGCCACGGGCATCGCGGATCACCGGGTCGCCATGTTCGCGGGCGGGATGCTGGTGGAGTGAGCCCATCCGCAGGTCGGTGACCGCCGTCTCGGCATCCGGAAGCTGCACGCGCACCGAGACCGGCCCGGGGCCGTCAATGGGCTGCCCGCGACAGGTGCCGGGGTAGTGACGCTCGCCGTCGGGACCCGGAGGGCCGAGGTCGGCGCGAGTGCATCGGCAGCCGTAGAGCAGGCCGCGGCGGGCGAGGGAGTCAAACGCGGCCTGGTAGCGCTCGGGGACGTCGCTCTGCCGGTAGGGTGAGGGCGTCCGTGCCAGCGAGGCCTGCGAGGGATGATGGGTGGCGTAACCCAGCCAGGCGAGGTCGGCGAGAATGCTGCGCTCGAACTCCGGCGTGCAGCGGCTCCGGTCGTGGTCTTCCATCCGGACTATGATTTGGGCGCCAGCGCCCTCCGCCACACCCCAGACCCAGGCGGCGTGCAACACATGCCCCAGGTGAAGCTCCCCGGTCGGGGAGGGGGCAAAGCGGGTGACGAGCGGGGCGGAGAGATCCGGCAGGGTGGCCGCGACCTTTCCCGCCAGCAGGGCATCTGTCAGGGATCGCGGGAGTGCACTCCTCTCACTTCTCACCGGGGGTTGGTCCGTGGTTCATCCATCCTGGATTCTCGCTGGGCTCACTATTGCCGCTGGCGTGCCGGCCGCCGCGCAGTCGCGGAACATCATCCTTAGCGGCGCCCCGCTCAAGCGCATCGAGGAACCGTTCACCCAGATTTCCGGGATTCGCGAACTGCCGGGCAACAAGGCGGTGGTCGCCGATCGCGGTGAACAGAAGCTGATGATGGTCAACTTTGGCACTGGGGCGGTCACCCCGATCGGCCGGAAGGGGGGCGGGCCGGGCGAGTATCAGTTCCCCGCCTCGGTCTTCCCGGGGCCGGGCAACGAGACCTGGATCGGCGACCCGCTCGCCGGGAAGGTCCACGTGGTCACCCCCGACGGCAAGATCCCAACGGCCCTCTTGCCCCCTGCGAGCGATAATGGCATCGGCCTGACCATGCCGCGAGGCGTCGATGCCTCAGCGCGCCTCTACTTCCAGGGGATGCCGCGCCCGGATGCGGGTGGCGGCGGCATTGACTCGCTGCAGATCATCCGATGGGACCCGAAAGCCAAGCGCGTGGACACTCTCGGAAAGCTCTTCTCGGGGATGACCGTCAACACCAGCGGCTCGAGCGGCAACAACATGCGCGTGATGATCAGCTCGAAGCCGTGGACGGCTGCACCGGCGTGGGGCGTGCTGCCTGACGGGCGGGTCGCCGTGGTTCAGCCCTCGCCGTACCGGGTGGACGTGATCGGAGCCAACAAGATGGTGACGCGTGGTCCGGAGCAGCCGTACACGCCGATCAAGGTGACGGCGGCCGAGCGGACGGCATACCGGGAAGCGCAGAAGAGCATCAGTGGCATGGCGATCACCCGCTCGGTGGGTGGCCCCGGCGGCGGCGGGACCTCGATCTCCACCGCGCGGCCCCCGGCCTCGGCGCAGGAGATTCCGGATGGTGACTTCCCGGCCACGATGCCGCCGTTCTCCGGCCAGAACTCGGTGCAGGTCAGCCCCGAAGGCGAGATCTGGGTGCTGCGCACCCGGCCGGCCAGCGACAAGGCGCCGAAGTACGACATCTTCAACAGCGCCGGTCAGCTCATCGGCAAGGCCACGCTCAAGCCGAACTCGAGCGTGGTGGGCTTCGGGTCGGGCGTCGTGTACGTCGCGCGGCAGGATCCGGAGGATGATCTTCGCTACCTCGAGGTGTACTCGAGGAAGTTGGAGGGGTAGTTGGTGAACGGTGAACGGTGAACGGTGAACAACGAGCAGCCCCGCCCTTCCCCCGGAGGGTGGGGCGTGGTGTTTCGGCCTCCACCGGATTGCCGCCCGGCGACCCCTCCGCCACCTTTCGCTTCTCGCTTCTCGCTTCTCTTCCCCAGGACAACATGCGCCACGCCGCGTTGGTTCTCCCGCTGCTCCTGCTCGGTTGCGTCCAGCCGCTTCGGCTCGCCCGCAACGATGCCCCGACCGTCCTCGCCAAGCTCGACCTGCGCGCGCCGAATCCGGCGACCACCGGCAGCTTCCCCGTCCACACCATGTATTACGGCAGCGGGAAGGACAAGCACCGCGCGGAGTTCCGTGATTCGGTGACCTTCAGGACGAAGCCGGTGGATGGGACCAAGCTGGCCACCGCGACGCCGGAGCGGAAGAAGTACTGGGGCTTCGGATTCGACTCGATGCCGGTGAATGGCCGCGTCTGGTATCCGGAGGGCGAGGGGCCGTTCCCGCTGGTGCTCATCGTCCACGGCAACCACGACATGAAGGACTATTCCGATCCGGGCTACGGCTATCTCGGCGAACTCTTCGCCAGTCGCGGCTACATCTTCGCCTCGGTGGACGAGAACTTCCTCAACGGCGGGATCGGCGGCGAGAACGACGCACGCGGCTGGATGCTGCTGCAGCACCTCAAGGCGTGGAAGACCTTCAACGACTCGGTCGGCAGCCCCTTCCACGGCCGGGTGGACATGAGCCGCATCGCCCTGATGGGGCACTCCCGCGGCGGCGAGGCCGTGGCGATCGCCGCGGCCTTCAATCGGCTCTCCCGCTACCCCGACAACGCCGCGCTCACCTTCGACTTCAACTTCGACATCAAGGCGATCGCCGCCATCGCCCCCGTGGATGGCCAGTACCGGCCGTCGAGCAAGCCCACGCCGCTTGACAACATCAACTACCTGGTGATCCACGGATCGCACGATGGCGACGTGTCGTCGTTCATGGGGCTCAGTCAGTACTCGCGCATTCGCTTCACCGACGGCCAGCCGTACTTCAAGGCGGCGGTCTGGATGTACCGCGCCAATCACGGCCAGTGGAACACCACCTGGGGCAACGGCGACAGCGGCCCCCTGAGCGCGCGCCACCTCGACCTCCGCGGCCTCATTCCCGAGGAAGAGCAGCGCGAGATGGCACGAGTCTATCTCTCGGCTTTTGTCGAAGCCACGCTCCGTGGCAAGTCCGAGTACCTCCCGCTCTTCCGCGACCATCGCACCGCCGGTCCCTGGCTCCCGAAGACGATGTACGCCACCCGCTTCCAGGACGGGCACTTCAAGGCGCTGGCCAACTTCGACGAGGACGTCGACGTGACCACCGGCTCCGCGCCGGGCGTGATGCTGCGGGGCGACTCGCTCGCCACCTGGAAGGAGTCGGTGATGCCGCTCCGCAGCGGGCAGGTGGGGCGCTACGCCGTCTGGCTCGGCTGGAACAATCGGCTCGCCGGCAAGGACACCACCAAGATGGGACCGCCGGCCGCGTACACCGTCACGCTCTCCGACTCCCTGCGGAGCGCCTGGGACATCGGCACGGCCAGTGCCCTCGAGTTCTCGCTCGCAGTGACCGACGAGAAGCCCTCGCCGCGTGCCGTCCCCAAGGACAGCACCAAGGCCAAGGCCGATTCGACCAAGAAGGCCGACTCGACGGCCGTCGCGACACCGAAGAGCAAGGAGCAGCTCGCCAAGGAGAAGGCGGAGAAGGCGGCCAAGGCCAAGGAGGAGAAGGCCAAGGCCGACAAGGAGAAGAAGGAGAAGCCGAAGAAGGAGGTGAAGGACTCCACACCCGTCGAGCTCTCGATCGAGGCGATCGATGCCGCGGGCACGCGCGTGAGTCTGCCGCTCTCCGCGTACGGTGTCGCGAGGCGTCCGCTCGAAGTGACGGTGATGCGCCGTGCGGGTGCGGACAAGCGCAGCTTCGGCTCGCTCGCCGAGCTGGTGCCGCAGACCTACGTGATCCGGCTCACCGACTTCCGCGACAAGGATCCGCGCTTCGATCCATCGCAACTGCGCTCGGTGCGATGGGTCTTCGACCGAACCATCGCGGGCACCGTGTTCGTGACCGACATCGGGCTCTCCAACATCGCGCCGACCTTCTTCGTTGGAGGCGCCCGATGATGCGCCCTGTCACCCTGCTTGCCCTGATGACGCTCGTGACCAGCCCCGCGGTGGCGCAGAGCCCCACCCCGCCACCGTTGCTGCTGCTCCCCGGTTCCACGCGCGCCATGGGCCTCGGCAACGCCTACGTGGCGGGCAGCGGCGCCGACGTGATCTTCTACAACCCCGCGCAGGTGGGCGAGTCGCGCAACACGGTGATCTCGACCCAGCGCTTCGGCTCGCGTGCCTCGCTGGCATCGCTCGCGACCAACACCGCGGTGCTCGGCCTCTCGATTGGCTTCGCGGCGCAGTACATCGAGTACGGCGCCGAGTCCGAGGACGGCTCCACCCGCATCGGTGCGCTGGCGCGCGGTGGCGACTTCGCCTCCTCAAGCGTGCTCGGCCTGATGAGCGCCTCGATCGAGCGGAACGGCATCAGGATGGGCGTGACCGGGAAGTACCTCGCCCAGCAGGTGGCGATCGGCCGCCAGAGCACGCCCTCGATCGACATCGGCTTTGCGGGTGACCTCTCCTTCGTGGCGATCGGCCTGGTCCTCTCCGACCCCGACGGCATCTTTGACAACGGCTCGACCCCGCGCCTGCGACTCCCGACCCGCGCCACGGTTGGCGCCATGGTCTCGGGTCGGCCGATCAGCACCTGGTTGGATGCCGGCATCGCTGCGTCCGTGAGCACCGACAAGCGCGGGCGCGTGATCGGCGGTGGCGGCGTGGAGCTGACCTATGTGCGCGTGAGCGGCTGGAGCTTCACCGGGCGCGCCGGGCTGCAAGCCGCGGCCCAGCCCGAGTACCGCGGCACGTCGCCGCTCACCCTCGGCGCAACCGTCAACGCCGATCGGCTGTCAGTGGACTATGCCTTCCAGCAGTTGAAGGGAGAGGGGGCGACGCATCGGGTGGGAATCAGAGTCAGGTAGGGGTGATCAATGGCCGATGATCGATGATCGATGGTGTCATCCTGAGCGGAGCCCGCATAGCGGGCGCAGTCGAAGGACCTCTTTCCGATGCGCTGGGATAGAGGTCCTTCGACTTCGCAGCCCTTCGGGCTGCTCCGCTCAGGATGACATCTCTCTCGAGACCTACGACCTATGACTTACGACTTATGACTTCTAATGCCTAACGCCTAACAACCAACGACTACCACCCCATCACCCTCCCCTTCCAATCCACCATCCGCCCATTCATCGCCTCATCCGCCGCCTCGAGCACGGCGAGCAGTCCCGCGGCCACTTCATCGGCCGTGGGCTGCACCGCGGGGCCGTGCAGCGCGGTGCGATAGAGCCCGGGATTGCCGATCACCACGCGAATGGAGTCGGGCTCGAGGTCGAGCGCCAGCGTGCGCATCGCCATCTGCAGCGCAGCCGCGCTGATCGCCTGGCCGTAGTGCCCGCCATCCATGCGGTCGGTGAACGAGCCGAGCCATGAGGTGATCGCCAGGATGGCGGGCGCCCTTCCCCGACGGAGCGGCAGCCGGCAGGCACGCGCGAGGGCGAGCGGCAGCACCGCATTCTGGTCGACCTGCGCCAGGACCAGTGCCGGATCGAGCTTGGCGAGGGTGATGTTGGCTTGGCTGTCGCCGAGGGTCGGGCCAGCGTGTTCCTGCCATCCCGCGAGGACGAGCCGATCGATGGCGCCGCCCAGTGCCTCGGTGATGGCGGCCACGACCTCCTCCGGCGTGCGGCGCGAATCGCCAACGAGCACGACCTGTTCGGGGCGCTCGCGCGCCAGATCGGCAAAGAGGGGAATCCGTCCCGGCTGCGCGGACACGATGGCGAGCCGGTCGCCGCGGTCAGCGGCAAGTCGCACGAGCGTGGCGCCGAGTGGCGTGGCCGCGCCGAGGATGGCGGTGCGCAGGGTCATGGGGTTCTCCGCGGAGCGGTGCGATACCAGTCGAGAATCAATTGCCGCGTCCGCATCCAGTTCGATGGGTGGCGGGTGGCGGCGCCGCACTCATCCTGCAGCCGCACCAGTGCCGAGGGGACGCCCCGCAATTGCAGCGCGGCGAACCATTCGGCTCCTTCATCGTATGGCGCCACGCGGCGACAATCACCGGCAATGATCAGCGCCGGCGCGCGCACGTCGCCCACCACCTGCAGTGGCGAGCGCTCGCCCCACGCAAGCCGATCCTGACGCCAGGGCCGCGAGAAGAAGGGCGCTTCCTCGAGACCGAAGGGGCCAGGCGAGGCGGCGAGCCAATCGTTGCCCGGACAGCGGATTGCCGCGGCGGCGAAGCTCCGACTGCGGCCGATCACCCAGCTCGCGAGCATTCCCCCTGCCCCGCATCCGCCGATGAACACGTTGCTGCTGTCCACCCAGCCTCGACCCATCACCTCGCTCACGCCGGCGAGCACGTCGTCGAGATCGACGCCAGGGAAGCGCGTGCCGAGCGCGGCGCCGAAGTCGGCCCCGTAGCCGGTCGAGCCGCGCGGGTTGAGGAGCAGCACCAGGTACCCGGCAGCGGCCATCTGCTGGACGGCCGGCGAGAAGCCGAGATGGTGCATGGCGTGGGGTCCGCCGTGCAGTTCGACATGCAGCGGGCGAGCGGTGCCGATGGCAAAGTCGGGCGGCTTGACCAGCCATCCCTGCACCAGCGCGTCACCCGAGCGATACTCGATTTCCTCGACCTCGCCGAAGCGCACCGCGCCGGTCAGCGCGTCGTTGAAGCGGGTGAGCGGCTGGAACTCCCACGGCTTCCTGAGCGGGAAGCGCACCAGCTCCCACGGCTGCGTCATGGTGCTGCGAATCGAGAGCCCGTAGCCACCCTTCGGCGCAATGGCGGCGAGCTCCATCCGGTGCGACCCATTTGAACCCGGCTTGACCTGACCGTTCCGCGCCGACACCGACCAGCTGTTGATGGTGCCTCGCTCTTCGGCCGAGAACCAGATGGTCTGGTTGTCGGGATCCCACGTGGCTCCCACGACGTCGCGGTCGAGTCCCGCGGTGAGGGTGCGAAAGCCGCTGCCGTCGGGACGAATCAGGTGCAGCTGCTGGACGCGGTACGAACCGCCGTCACCGGCAAAGCCGCTGAACACCAGCTGCTTGCCGTCGGGTGCCACGCGCGGCGTGTGCCAGAAGCCGTCCATGGCGGTCAGTCGCCGCAGGGTGCCACTGCCGACGTCCACCGCGAAGATGTGCGACTGCTGGTAACGCCGCTCGGCGTCGGGCTCGATCGAACCATCGAAGACGAGTGTCTTGCCGTCGGCCAGCCAGTCGAACGGGATCGCCGTCGGCGTGCCGGTATCGCGCGCCCCGACATCGAAGCCGCCCGCCGTCACTTGACGCGCCTCACCACCGCTGGCGCTCACGACGAAGAGCTGCACCCACCCCTCGGCCGAGCGGAGCCGCGTGGTGATGGTCGGATCACCGGCCCAGCTCCCCCCCTCGGCCGGGATCGGCGAAGCGAGCGTGAGCGGAGGCGCCATCGGGACGAGTCGCGTAAAGGCGATCTGCTGCCCATCTGGCGACCAGCGAAACGCGATCGGCGAGGTCGAGCCCGTCGTGAGCGGGACGTCACCAACGCCGATGGTCCGGACGACGAGCTGGGTGATGCCATCCACGTCAGCCAACCACGCCAGCCGCTTGCCGTCGGGCGACCACGCCGCATGATGTCCCGGCGCCACCTGCCGCGGGTTGCGTCCGTCGTCGTCGACCTGCCAGAGCATCTGTTCCCAGCGATCGGCAATCCGGTTGACCTGGATGCGCGTGAAGACGATCGACTTGCCGTCGGGGGCGACGGCCGGATCGGCGACCCGTTCGAGGTCGAGGATGCGCTCCATGGTGAAGCCCGACTGTGCCTGCAGCGGGAGTGCCGACGCCGCAAGCATGGCCACGGCCAGCAGCACCCTCACGAGACGCGCCGCTGCAGCTCGAGGATCACGCGGGCAATCACCATCTCGACGCCGATCTTGTTGTGTCCCCCCTCGGGGAGAATCACGTCGGCATACCGCTTGGAAGGCTCGACAAACTCGAGATGCATCGGACGCACGGTGGTGAGGTACTGGCGGATCACGTCGCCCATGCTGCGGCCGCGCTCCTCGACGTCGCGCTGCAACCGCCGGATGAAGCGGATGTCGTCGGCCACGTCCACGTAGAGCTTGATGTCGAAGTGCTTGCGGAGGCGGGCATCCGTGAAGAGGAGGATCCCGTCCACGATCACGATCGGCGACGGCTTGACGGTCACGATCTCGGCCGCACGGGTGTGCGCCGCGTAATCGTAGGTCGGCTTCTGGATCGGCTGCCACGACGCCAGCTGCTCGAGCTGCTCGACCATGAGGTCGTTGTCGAGGGCGTCGGGATGGTCGAAGTTGACCCGGCGCCGATCGTCCATCGAGAGATGGGCCAGGTCCTTGTAGTAGGCGTCCTGATCCACGAAGGCGGCGTCGATGCCCGTGGCCTCGTGGATGGCCCGCGCCACGGTGGTCTTGCCGGACCCCGATCCGCCGACAACGCCGATGATGAGGGGGCGGGGGCGGACAGCAGTGGACACGGGGAGCTCCGGTAGTTGGTGAACGGTGAACGGTGAACAGTAAACGGTGAGGGGTGAGGGGTGAGGGGTGAGGGGTGAGGGGGTAGTGTCATCCTGAGCGAAGCGACGGGGAACCCGTCGCGAAGTCGAAGGACCTCTCGCCGGTGCGCTCGGGGAGGGGTCCTTCGACTGCGCCCGCTTCGCGGGCTCCGCTCAGGATGACATGACGCCGATCCCCCTCACTCCTCACCCCTCACCCGCTCCACATCCACCCTGAGCTCATACCACCCATCCCGCTGCCAGTGCAGCACCACCAGCCGGTGCGCGCCCGTGGCCGTGAACTCCGCCTCCTTCACGTGCGACTCGCCGGCGACCCAGTCGTCGAGCAGCAGCTGGCCATCGAGATAGATGCGCACCGCGTCATCGGCGATGGTACGGATGCGGTAGCGCCCCGGCGTCAGCGTGACGGCCGCCTCGGCGCGCGTCATCAGCCACTTCGAGGGAAGCCCCTTGGGCGGACCGTACCAGGTGAAGTCGAGCCGACTCGTGTCACGCTGGGCGATCACGCCCTCGAGAGGCGCGGCGGCCGGAGCCGGTGGCGTCACGCCGGTCGAGTCGGTGCGCCCGAAGCTCACTGCCCATCGCACCGGCAGCAGGAAGCGCGACCATTCGAACCGGACCGCCTTCCCTGCAGCCGTCCGCTCGCCGAACGGCGAGGTGACCGCGCCACCCCGGTACTCCAGCTCGACACGGTAATCGCCCTCGCGCCCGGCGGCCGGCGTGACCACCAACGTGTCGCCGACGCGACCCGATTCTGCACTGAGCGAGGCGACGCCATCACGCGCCACGACGCGCCAGGCACCAGCGGGACCAAGCACACGAAGCTTCTGCGGGACGGCATCACTGCGACCCACCGGCCAGAGCTTGGGACTCTGCCAGTCGTATGGCCCCCATTCGTCCACGATGATGGTCCACCGCCCGCGCCGTGCGGTGGCAGGGAGGAGCGCCTGCTGCCCGCCGGGGCGCTTGGCTACCACGTAGCGCGACGGAATGGGCACCGTGGTGGTTTCACCGGGACGCTGCACCATCACCCAGCCGGTGGTGTCGCCGCTGAGTCGCGTGAGCGAATCCACCCGCGTGAACGAGTTCCCCTCGGCGCGCAGTCGCTGGGTGTTGTCCACCCGGAGCGCGAGCCGCGTGCCGACAAAGCTGTTGCCGAGGACCACGTAGTCGCGCGAGCGCGTGTCGCGGTACTTCGGATAGCCCCAGTCGCTCGGCTCGAGCTTGTTCCACCAGAGCCGGATGGCGGCGGTATCGCCCTCGAAGCGGTTGCCGACAATCCGGATGTCCTGGCCATGCTCGATGGCGATCGCCTCGACGTTGTTGCGGAAGGTGTTGCCGAGGATCACCGACTCGTACGAATAGCCGCCCCAGATCCCGTGCCAATTCTCCTCGACGCGGTTGGCCACGAAGGCGTTGCGCGAGAAGGTGGCTTCGATGCCGTTGGTGGGCGCATGAGAGAAGTCGTTGGCGTAGAAGAGATTGTCGTTGGCGCCGCCCTTCCCGCTATCCATGGTGGACTGCCCGGCCCAGAGGAAGAGGCCGTCGCCCGAATGGGTGATCGAATTGTGCGCCACCACGTTGAAGCAGCTCTGCTCGTACATCAGCAACCCGGCCGAGTCCTGGCCGCGATTGTAGAAGCGATGCGAGTAGCCGCGGACATTCCAGTCCACCTTGTTGTGCACGATGCGGTTGTGCGACGACCGATACATCCCGATGCCGAGACCGGAGTTGAACGAGAAGTCGTTGTTCCAGATCAGCAGCGAGTCGGTGCGGTTGAGCATCAGCCCATTCATCCCCTGCCGCACCGTGACGTTGCGGATCTCGCCGCCGGTGACGCCGTCGAGGTAGACGCCGGCGCCGAAGCGGAGCCACTCCTGCTTCTCGTTCTGGTGGAAGGAGAGCCAGTCCACCAGCGATTCCTTCTCGATGCCGGAATAGAGGCGCGGCTTCTGGTTGTGGGAGAAGTCGCCGTCGAGGAGCCGCAGCCCGCGGGTCCCGCGCGCCACGAGGCCGTGCTTGACGCCGCGGACGGTCGCGCCGCGTACCGTCACCTGCGAGCCGCCCACCACCAGGATTCCCGTGCCGGTGAACCGATCGGGTCGGGTGCGGGTCGTGTCTCCGACAAGCTCGACGCCACGGAGGTCGAGCGTGACGTTGGTACCCCGCACGATGATCCCGACGGAATCGCCCGCCGGAATGCGATACTGCCCCGGCGCGATACGCGTCGAGGCGGTCACGGTCATGCCGGGCGTGTAGGGAACAGGGCGTTGCGCAGCGAGCGCGGCGGGGAGCAGCAGCATCGGGAGCAGCAGGCGATTGATGGGCATGCCGGATAATACTGCCGCGGCTGAAGCTATCCGACGGATCACCCCGCGAAGATGTAACTCGCGCCGAGCTCCTGTGCGCGCGCCACCGCGAAGACACCCGACGGCACGACCTGGATGCCGGGGAGGAGCCCGGCCACCCACTCCTTTCGCACGGTCGCGGGATCGAGCTTCATCGTGGTCGCCGCTCGAGTGCTGTACACGGTGAGCGCAATGTCGCACGCGCCCACCAGCACGCCGCCCTTGAGCAGCTCGGCGATGCCGAGGCCGGGGATCGGCAGGCCCGTGATGGAGGCGTACGGATTCCGCTTCGCCGGGGCACCATCGATCGACATCTTGAACATCTCACCAATGGGGTACTTGGCCCAGACGGAATCCTGGAACGCCATGCCGAGGCCGCCATGGCGCAGGATCACCATCGCGGTAGTCCGCTCGCCCGGATAGTTGGCCATGGTCGTGTTGAGGTAGATCCGCGGCCAGATGGCGCCCATGCCGTCGTTGGGCTCGCTGGCATCGAAGACCGCGCGGTGCTTGCCCTCGAGCTTGGCGAACCACGCCTCGAGCTGCGGATCAACGGCCGCGGATGCAACGGCCGCGGCCTGCGCGGCCGTGGGAAGCAGGCTGGTGGCGCCGAGCCCGACGGCCGCGGCCGCCACGCTGCCCAGAAAGCCGCGACGCGGCGTCCCGGGGGTCAGGGAGTCTTCCATGACATCCTCCTGGTACAGGGCTTCAGAACGATCGGGGGAACCTCGTCCCGATAAGGTAAGGCTCGGTTCGGGATGCGATAGGGGGACGGGTGCCCCTCGTCTACTTGACGATGCGGACCCAACTGACCGCCTCGATCATGCGGTCGCCATGCGTCACGGTGACGCGCACCCGGTAGGACCCCGGCTCAAGGCGACCGACGCCGAGATCGCGCGTGACCTCGGCCCGCTCCCCGGTGGCGGCCAGCACAAATCCCACGGCGAGCCGTGGCGCCTCGCCTGCGGGATCATCGGCCCGCGACAACTCAAGCCGGTGCGCGTACGACTCGCCGTCGGTCAAGCCTTCCACCTGATAGTAAAGGGACATCTGCTCGGCGCGCGCCACCGCGTTGAGCGGATTCATGCGAACCTCGCCCTGGCCATGGCTCCAGCGTGTCCCGCTTCGTTCGCGCCCGAGGACCAGATCCGAGATGGCGAACTTGCCCGTGCCCGACGGCACGCGGAGCCGCGGCAGCGAGGCCACCGCGCCGCGACCGTCGGGCTGCGTGACGATCAGCGACGCGGTGTATTCTCCAGGAGGCAACGGTTTGGCGAGCACCGTCGTGAGATATTCGCCCTTCGCGATCTCCTTCGGGGCCATGAAGGTCCGCATCTGGTCGAAGTCGAAGCGCGCCCCATCAGTGCGCCGCACCGCCTGCAATTGAACGCGAAGCTGATAGGCCCGTTGCGTCGATTCGGCGTCGAGTTGATGGCCCCAGAGGTCGGCGCCCGCGATGGCGATCGCGGCCACCGCGAACCCCTGGTCGGCCTGGTGATCCCGAAGCCCGACCAGCTGCACCCGGGGCGTGACCGGCAGGGCGAAGGTCGGGCGGTAGCCATCGGTCGAACCAAGCGTCTTGATGGCTTCCATCCCCTCGCTCCGCTCGCGAGCAAGGTCCACCCCCGAGGAGAGACGGGCCGCCTCATCGGCGACCCGCGCGAGCCCCTCGATGCGGACCCCGGTCGCCACCAGGAGCTGCCCCTCGATCCCCGGGCAAGGACGCTCCGGTGGGCAATCCACGCCCCGGATGCCGACGGTGGCGTTGGCGCCGCTCGGGTCCGCATCGAAGGAACAGAGCGACGGCTTGAGGTGGCAGACCTGATTGCGCGCCAGCATGCTGGTGCCGATGAGCGTGGGCACCAGGCGTGACGCGCCGGCCTGTCCATCGAAATCGATTTCCTTGAACGAGAGGAACTGGGGCCCGGTCGGCAGGTCGTAGAGCCACAGCTCCATCGCCTCCCCACCGGTGGTGCGCGCCGACTTGTCGGGTGGTCCGTGGCGCAGATACATGAGGCCGCGATCGTCGAGGACATCCTCGGAGGCCTTGAGCAACCGGAACGGCAGATCACCGGCGATCGTCCGTGCATCCATGGCCGCCCGCGTGACACTGCTCGCGACATCGGACAGTGGCGTATTGGTACTTGGCTCGTTGAAGAATGGAAATTCCTTGAACAACTCGGCGACCATCGTCTCCGGGTACGGGTCGATCGTGGCGGCTGTCCCGGCAGCCCGGTTGCGCCCGCTCTGCGGCAGACTCAGCCGGAAATTGGCCATCACGTGGATCATTCGGTCGAAGTGCTCCTGGAGCCGCCTCCCCTCGGGATGGCCACCCGCCACGTCGCGACCCGCCCAGAATCGCCGCATCCACGCCCCGCGATCGGCCGGCGGCAGCGAGTCCCACTCCGCCAACTCCTCCGGCGTCGCCACCCACGCCACCTCGGCGCGATAGGTGGCCTGCGAGATGCCGAGCGTGTCGTCCGCGCCGCGCATGAAGGCGTCTTCGCTCGCTCGCTGCCTGCCGACGCGATGATACGCCCGGGCGAGGAGGTGATCGGTGAGGCCGTGCGGAAAGGAGCCCGCCCGCCGGAGCGCCTCGAGCCACGCCACCGCCGTATCTGCGGAGCCGCCCTCCAGCTCCAGCAATGCCGCAGCATGCAGCGCGGGGCCACCCAAGTGGGACTGCAACCGACGCAGCAGCGGGAGACGCTCCTTGCCGCGACTGGCCCCCTCGCGTCCCCATGGGGCGCGGGCGAGGGCGTCGATGGCAAGGCCAAAGGTGGTGTCGAGCTCGACGGCACGGATCAGCGCGTAGCCGCCCCCGGCCTCGTTGCTCACGCCGATCGGGTGGAGCGGTCCCTCGCGCATCACCATGCCGGCGCGTGCGGCCTGCAACCGCGCGATGCCGAGACCGTACCACGCCATCGGCCATTCGGGCTCGTCGGCCACCACCCGCTCGAAGAGGTCGCGGGCACGGGCGGCATCACCCGGGCTCCGCTGGAGCTCGGCCCGGCGGGCGGCGAGGAAGCCCTCGCACGCCCGGGCGAGGCTCCCGATTGCATTCGGGCAGGCCTGGTCGACGGCAGGCACCGCATCGCCCGCCCGCCCGAGCCGGACCAGCACGGAATCGAGCGTTGCCCGGTCCGCCGCCGACTGCGCAGCGAGCGGAGCGGCGTGGAGGACCACCACGAGAGCCAACCTGCGTGGGATGACCATGACGGAGCCTGGGAGGGGGATTAGAAAGGGGACGCCGAAGCGTCCCCGTTCTTGCACACCATACAGATGAGTACCGAGTGCGGCAACCTCGGGGCCCCCGCCCCTCGCGCTGACGCGCGAGGGCGGGGATAATCACCCGCCGACCCGATATCGGACGATGTCAATGAAGTCGTCGGGATCCACCTCGGTGCCGATGACTTCGCGTCCGATCACCGCGATTGGCCTAAACGTCTTCGGTAGAATCACGTCCGGCTTCCTTGTTCCTCTCGCATCAAGCACGATCCATGAACGCTCCGCCGCGCCACCCGGCGTACCTAGCCAAACCTCGCCTATGTCGGAAAGAATGACCTCGGTTACGGGCGGGTAAGCGGGCGGAATTACCGCGCGACGTCTCGCGGCGCGCTCTTCTGCACTCTTGGCGCGCTCGAGGGCCCCACGTTGAACCGAGTCCACCACATGACGAGGGATCACCTTGGCGGGCACACGAAGCACGCGCTGGAAGATCAGGCGCGCTTCGGGGGAAAACAGTCTGACCGTGATCGTTGATTGTGTGGCGTTGGCATTGTCGCTAGTGACAACGGCAATATGGGTCCCTGCCTGGCCAAGTCGCACGATTGGTTGTGCGCAGAAAAATATTCCGATAGACGCGTTGAGCTTACCTGCAGAATAGCTGACCTGGCATCTGCCAAGAGGCTCGAGCGGAGGGATAGCCGAAAGCACAAGTCCTGTTGAGTCGGTCGTGACCAACCGTCTGGGTGAGGTAGATGGACTCCGCACATGAGGGCCAAACTCGAGCCCTTGGAACAGGAGGCGCCTTCCGGGCAGCAGGGCGGATACCGTGCCAACTAGAGGGACAGCTAACACACCAGTCGGCTCGATTCGACTTGGCAACGGAAGCGTCGTGACTACTCCAGTGCTCGTCGAGCCCACCGGCAACAGGGTCGCCCGACTTGTCGCCCGATCGAGCACCCACAGCGTGTCCCCGATCCGGCCGGCAGCGACGGGCGCCCGAAACTCACCGGGCCCTTCGCCGTTCCGCCCGAGGCGTCCGGCAGGTCGTCCAGCCCCGTCAAACCAACGAACCGTTCCGTCGGTCGGGGGCCCTCCCACGGCGATTCGTCCATCAGGAAATCCCACTACCCAGGTGACTATTGAAAGATCGTGGTCGGCGCCCGAAATCCGTGAAGTTTCGACACTTCGCATCGAGCGCTCGAGACGCTGAGCAGAAAGCGTCGCGGATCCCGAGAGGACCCCAACGGAAAGCAGCGCGAATCGGACGCCGCCTCGACGGCACATCAGGGGTTCGATCCATGGACAAGGCAGGTAGCGAGGTTGCTGACGTACTCGTCGCCGGGGAGTGAGCCGTAGCTGTCGACGCTTAGGTGACTGTAGCTCGGAGAAACGAAGAGCACCACTTGATCCGTGTTGAAATAACAATCGGAGTAAGAGGCCCAATCAAACAGCAGGTAGCTCCCGCCCACCCCACCTATGGCAATCGGCAATCGTATAGCTGTTCCAGGCCTCGCAATTCCAGGCTCCGTACTCTGGCTCACGAATTTCGTGCGCTGGGCCAACGCTGACCATCGTAGCAGCTACGACCGAGACGAGACCAATCACAGCTCCTTGCAGCATGTCGAACTCCGGAGTGTCGGGGAATGAAGGGCACAGCCAAGGCGGTCGATGCCTTCCGGGGATTCTACCCCCCCCCGAAATTTGTCAATCAAAGAAACGCCACTAGGAGACTCGGCCCTCCGAGCCGAAAACAACAACGGGGACACCCAAGCGCCCCCGCTGTAACACCTTCTGTCGGTACCGAGTCCAGCAACCTCGGAGCCCCCGCCGCTCGTGCTGACGCGCGAGGGCGGGGGGGACTACACGTAATCCTCAACCGGCGGACAGGTGCAGACCAGGTTCCGGTCGCCATATGCCGAATCGATGCGTCCCACGGTGGGCCACGACTTCCGCTGGCGCAGCGAGTCCACCGGGAAGGCCGCCTGTTCGCGCGTGTACGGCCGATCCCACTCATTGGCCGTGACTTCGCTCAGCGTGTGCGGTGACCCCTTGAGCACGTTGACCTCGCGGCTCGCGGTGCCCTGCTCGATCTCGCGGATCTCCTCGCGAATGGCCAGCAGCGCGTCCACGAAGCGGTCGAGTTCGCTCTTCGGCTCCGACTCGGTCGGCTCGATCATCAGCGTGCCGGCCACCGGGAACGAGACCGTCGGCGGATGGAAGCCGAAGTCGATGATCCGCTTGGCAATGTCTTCCACTTCGATCGCGGCCGTCGCCTTGAACGGGCGCATGTCGATGATGCACTCGTGCGCCACCAGCCCGTTCTTCGCCGCATAGAGGAGGTCGAACGCCCCCTCGAGCCGCTTGGCGATGTAGTTGGCCGAGAGGATCGCCACCTTGGTGGCATAGGTGAGTCCTTCCGAGCCCATCAGCTGGATGTAGGTCCAGGAAATGGGCAGGATGCTGGGGCTCCCCCACGGTCCCGCCGAGATGGTGCCGGCCGGATGCGCATGACCGAGATCGATCACCGGATGCCCGGGCAGGTACGGCGCCAGCTGCGGCGCCACGCCGATCGGCCCCATCCCCGGTCCGCCGCCACCGTGCGGGATGCAGAAGGTCTTGTGCAGGTTCAGGTGGCAGACATCGGCGCCGATGTCGCCCGGACGGCAGAGGCCGACCTGCGCGTTCATGTTGGCGCCGTCCATGTACACCTGGCCGCCGTGCGCGTGGATGACCTCGCAGATCTCCTTGATCGACGACTCGAAGACGCCGTGCGTGGACGGATAGGTGACCATCAGCGCGGCCAGGTTGGCCGCATGCTGCTCGGCCTTCGCCTTGAGGTCGGCCACGTCAATGTTGCCGTGCTCGTCGGCACCCACCACCACCACCTTCATCCCCGCCATGACCGCGCTCGCCGGATTGGTGCCGTGCGCCGAGGTGGGGATGAGGCAGATGTCGCGGTGATGGTCGCCGCGCGCATGGTGATAGGCGCGGATGACCATCAACCCGGCGAACTCGCCCTGCGAGCCCGCGTTCGGCTGCAGCGAGACACGCGCGAAGCCGGTGATCTCGGCCAGCTGCAGCTCGAGCTGCCGGAACATCTCGGCGTAACCCTGCGCCTGCTCGCGCGGGGCGAACGGGTGCAACGCGCCGAAGCCCGGATACGACACCGGCATCATCTCGGCCGTGGCGTTGAGCTTCATGGTGCACGAGCCGAGCGGGATCATCGCCGCGGTGAGCGAGAGATCCTTGGCCTCGAGGCCGCGCAGGTAGCGCAGCATCTCGGTCTCGGAGCGGTGACGGTGGAACACGGGGTGCGACAGATAGCCGCTCTGGCGCTTGAGCGCCGCCGGGATCGCCTCGTCGGAGACCATCGCCGCGTCGAGCATGAACGGCAACGCGCCGTCGAGTGCGAAGCAGGAGATGAGGTCGCCGAGGTCGGCGAGCGTCACCGTCTCGTCGAGCGACACCACGACGCGATGGGTGCCGATGCGACGGAGGTTGATCTTCCGGGCGGCGGCGGCCTCGATGATCCGGTCCTGCTTCCAGCTCTCGACCTTGACCGAGAGCGTGTCGAAGAAGTGTCGGTGCTCGACGGTGTAGCCGAGGCGGTGCAGCGCGTGCGCCAGCAGCAGCGCACGGCTGTGCACCTGCGCGGCGATGCGACGGATCCCCTCGGGGCCATGGTAGACGGCATACATCGACGCCATCACGGCGAGCAGCACCTGCGCCGTGCAGACGTTGCTGGTGGCCTTGTCGCGACGGATATGCTGCTCGCGCGTCTGCAGTGCCATGCGCAGCGCGGGCTCACCGCGGCTGTCCTTCGAGAGGCCGATGATGCGGCCCGGGATGTGGCGCTTGTAGGCGTCGCGCGTGGCGTAGAACGCCGCATGCGGACCGCCGTACCCCATCGGCACGCCGAAGCGCTGCGTGTTGCCGACGGCCACGTCGGCCCCCCACTCGCCCGGCGGCGTGAGCAGGGCCAGCGCGAGCAGGTCGGTCGCCACCGTCACCAGCGCACCGGCGGCATGCGCCGCCTCGGTGACCGCGCGGAAGTCGCGGATCACGCCGTCGGTCGCGGGATACTGCAGCAGGCAGCCGACGACCGCCCCCTCACCCCGCACCCCGAACACGAAGGCGCTCGGATCCTCGACGATCACCTTCACCCCGCGCGCTTCCGCGCGCGTCTCCACCACCGCGATCGTCTGCGGATGACAGGCGGCGTCCACCAGGAAGACCGGTGTCCCTTCGTGCTTCACGATGGCGAGCGTCATCGCCATCGCCTCGGCGGCGGCGGTCCCTTCGTCGAGCAGCGAGGCGTTGGCAATCTCCAGCCCGGTGAGGTCGCTCACCACGGTCTGGAAGTTGAGCAGCGCCTCGAGGCGGCCCTGCGCGATCTCGGCCTGGTACGGCGTGTAGGCCGTGTACCAGCCCGGATTCTCGAGGATGTTCCGCTGGATCACCGGCGGCGTGAAGGTGCCGTGATAGCCCATGCCGAGGTACGAACGGAAGACCTGGTTCCGCTCGGCGAGCTGCTGCGCCGTGGTCAGGACGGCGCGCTCGTCGAGGCCCGGCGCGAGGGCCAGCGGACGACGGAGGCGGATCGTCTCCGGGACCACGTCGTCGATGAAGGCGTCAAGGGAGTCGTAGCCGAGCGTCGCGAGCATCGCCTGGATCTCGTCGGCGCGCGGGCCGACGTGACGGGTGGAGAACTCGTTGGGCGGAAGGCACGACGAATGCGGCGCAGACTCGCCGCCATGGGCGCTGCGGACTTCGCGGGGTGCGGAAGTGGTCGTCATCTTGGCTTGCTCTCGTCTTGAAAAGGCGACAGGGCCCAGTGGGCCCCGTCGGTTGCTTTCAGTGAACTCAGCTGGCGGCGATCATCGCCTGATACGCCGCCGAATCACGCAGGGCGAGCAGTTCATCGGGCTTGCTGGGCTCGATCTTGATGAGCCAGCCGGCGCCGTAGCAATCGCTGGCCACCGTCTCCGGCGCATCGCCGAGGGTGGTATTGACGGCGATCACCTTGCCCGAGACCGGGGCGAAGAGTTCGCTCACGGCCTTGACCGACTCGATCACGCCGAACGGCTTGGTGGCAACCACCTCGCTGCCCACGGCCGGCAGTTCGACGAAGACGATGTCGCCGATCTGTTCCACCGCAAAGGCGGTGATGCCGACGGTTCCATCGGTGGCGAGCCACTCATGCTCGACCGAATACTTGAGGTTGTCCGGATACTCCACGGGTGACTCCAGGCTCAGGTCGAACGACGATAGAACGGCAGGGCAATCACTTCGGCGGTGGCGCGCTGGGCCCGGATCCCGATTTCGACCTGGGTCCCGAGCGCCGACTGGGCCGGCGGGACATAGGCCATCGCGATTGCGTACCCGAGGGTGGGCGACGTGGTGCCACTAGTCACCACCCCCACCGGTTCCGCCGCGGCGGGAAGATAGACGGGATAGCCGGTCCGGGCGATGCCGCGGCCGGTCAGCTTGAGGGCCACCAGCGTCTTGCGGGGATGGTCCTTGGCGGCGGCGAGCGCCTCCCGGCCCACGAAGTCCCCTTCCTTGTCGAACTTGACCACTCGTCCCAGGTTGGCCTCGAACGGCGTGGTGGCCCGGTCGAGCTCCTGGCCGTACAGCGGCATCCCCGCCTCGAGACGGAGGGTGTCGCGGGCGCCGAGGCCCGCCGGCACCAGCCCCTCGGCCTCACCCGCCTTGAGGAGCGTGTCCCAGACCACGGCTGCGTCGTCCCACGCGGTGAAGAGCTCGAAGCCGTCCTCGCCGGTGTACCCGGTGCGCGCCAGCAACACCGGCACCCCGCACGCCGAGGTCTCGAGGCCGCTGTAGTACTTGATGGTGGAGAGGTCCACGCCGATGAACGGCTGGAGGATCGCCGCCGACTTCGGACCCTGGATCGCCACCAGCGAAGTCCGCATCGAGGCATCGTCGAAGCGGACATCGAAGCCCGGCAGCCGCTCACGGAGCGCCGCGCCCACCGTCTCGAAGTTCGAGGCGTTGGAGACCACCAGGAAGCGGTGCTCGCCGAGACGATAGATGATGAGGTCGTCCATGACCGAGCCGTCGGCGGCGCAGATCATCGAATAGTGCGCCTTGCCGACCGCCAGCTTGGAGGGCGCCGTCACCACGGCGAAGTCGAGGAAGCGCCCGGCATCGGGACCCTCGAGCCAGAGCTCCCCCATGTGGGAGAGGTCGAAGAGCCCGGCCGCGCTGCGGACCGCCTTGTGCTCCTCGACGAGCCCCTGATACTGCACCGGCATTTCCCAGCCGGCGAAGGGGATCAGCTTGGCGCCGAGGGCGCGGTGACGGTCAACAAGAGCGGTCTGATGCACGGTGAGGTCCGGGTGTGGGTCAGAACTGCAAGATAATCGATCAGCGAACAGCGAACAGCGATCGGCGAACAGCGAGCGGCGGGCCGCTGGCTGGGTAATTGCGGCCCTGCGGCCGATATTGAGAAGATCCTCACCCGTCCCCGGAGTCCATCGATGCGCCGCCCTGTTCTGCTTGCCCTGCTCTCCGCGTTCACGGTCGCGCCGCTGACCGCCCAGGCGGGCCTCTCCATCGGGGGTCGCGCCGGCACCCTCGGCCTCGGCCTCGAGGCCGCGAAGCTGATCACCCCCAACATCGCCGTCCGCGGCGCGATCTACCGCTACTCGCGCGAGTTCGACCGCCAGGAATCGGACGTCGAGTTCAATGTGGACCTCACGTTCGACGGCTACACCGGCCTGGTGGACTTCTTCCCCTCGGGCGGCGGCTCGTTCCACCTCACCGGTGGCATCATGGCCGCACCGGCCGAGATCGACGGCATCGGACAGCCGAGCGGCGACAGCTACACCTTCAATGGGGTGACCTACACCGCGGCCGAGGTCGGGACCGTCAACGGCACCGTGCGCTGGAAGAAGACCATGCCCTACGCCGGCCTCGGCTGGGGCACCCCGGCCTCCAAGCGCGGCGGCCTCACCTTCCTCCTCGACCTCGGCGTCGGCATCGGCAAGCCGACCATCGGGCTCACCGCATCCTCCGCCGTGCCCGGCTCGACGCTTGCCCAGGACGTCGAAGCCGAGCGCCAGCAGATCCAGGCCGACGTGAACAAGTACTTGAAGGTGTATCCGGTGGTGAATCTGGGGTTGGCTATCAGATTCTAGGTGAACGGTGAACGGTGAACGGTGAACGGGGCGCGGCCGGGGGCCGCGCTCGGTGAGGAGTGAGGGGGGCTCCGATGCACCCCTCACCCCAACGACCATCCGCCCCGTCCGGGCAGCTACGCGCTTGTCCCCCTGCGCACCTGCACCACGGTGTACAGCCGCGTCCCCAGATCCACCAACGCCAGCGCCACAACCCAGAGCACGATGTCGGGCATCGATTGCCACGCCATTCCCCACGAGATGCCGAGCAGCAGGGGAACGCAGATCACCACGGCGATGGGAACGAGCACGCGCGCCGCGGCCCGGGCCAGGCTTCCGGGGCCGGTCGGGACATTGGTCCGACCGCGGACGACTGCGAGCGTCTGTCTCACCTGGTGCGCTGAGATCAGCGCGACCAGCAGGGCAATCGCGAAGTGCACCAGCTTGAAGCGGGACCCCGCCTCGGGAAGCGGCGTGCCGGCGAGATACGACGCAACATTGTCTGCCACTCGATGACTCGCCGGTGACATCGGGAGGGAGCTCGACACGTTCGTGAGCACCACCACACCCCATCCCGACTCCGGGAGCATCACCATCTTCCCGCGGAAGTGGGGGACGATGCCGCCGTGATGAATCCTCGTCTGCCCCGCGGCGTCGCGGCTGACGCGCCACCCCATGGCATACGAAAATCCCTCGACCACCACACCGCCTCGGTGCATCTCCACCACGGCATCGGGTGAGAGCAACTGGGTGCCCAGATATCTGCCCGCATCGAGCTGGGCGATCATGAAATGTCCGAGGTCTTCGGCACTCGCGATGATCGAGGCGGTGGGGAGTCGGTCGGCTTCGTACGGCAGCGTGGTCGCCACGGGAAACCCGAACCAGTAGCGATGCCCGCGCGACATCCCATCGCGCATCGCCTCTTCCTGGCTGACGTGGCTGTGCTGCATGTCGAGCGGCGTGAGCAGTTGGGTGCGTACGTATTCGGCGAAGGAGATACCGGCGACCCGCTCGACGATGGCGCCAAGGACGATGTAGTTGGGGGAGGCGTACTCGTGCACGGTGCCGGGCGTGCTTTCCAGCGTGACCTGCGACAGTGCCGCGACCTGCCCCAACAATCCGCCGCCCGCCGGGCCTCGCGACGCTCCGGTGGGGATCCCGCTGGTGTGATAGAGCAAGTGACGCAGCGTGATGCTGGCCGACGCGACCGAGTCGGCCACGCGAAACTCCGGCAAATAGGATTGCGCAGGACTGTCCAGATTCACCCTGCCTGCCTGCACCAGCTGCATCAGGGCGAGGGCCGTGAACGACTTGCTCATCGAGCCGAGGAGAAAGGGCGTCTGCGGCGTGATGGCATGCCCGGCGCCGTCGGCCCCGAAGCCGCGTGCATGCACAACCTCACCGCCATGCACGATCGCGATCGAGACGCCGGGTATCCGCTCGCCGCGCATTTCGCGGGTGACGTAGGCGTCGATGGCCGCGAAATCGGGAGCCGCGCCCGACTGCGAGCGTGCAGGAGCCGATTGCCCGTGCAGGGTGCCGACGAACAGGAGGGGGAACCAGAGAACAGTGCATCGTGGCATCAAGACCAGCCATGCGCAGGAGGTGGGGGAGGCAGCTCTGTCGGGCCGTACGGGGAAGCACGCCACAGGTTACAATATGAGACGCCCATTCAGTTCACCGTTCACCGTTCACTGGTCACTGGTCACTGGTGACTGGTCACCCCCAACAACCATCTCCCCCATCCGGGCATCTACTCCCTCATGCCCACCCTCCCCCTTCGCGCTCCGGCGCTCCTCCTCGTGCTGGCCGCGTGCCAGGGCGACCGCGCCGATGCTCCGCTCGCAGCCCGTTTCGATACCCTCCCCGGCGGCGTGGTCCGCGTCATGACCGCTTCGCCGGTCGACAGCGGGCGCTGGTCGCTCGTGCTGGAGCGCACGGTGCAACCGGAGGACGAGACGCCGGGCGAGCTGCGTGACCCCAACGACATCGTGCTCCTCGAAGACGGCTCCCTGCTGGTGGCCGACGACAAACCACGCTCGGTGATGCGCTTCGACCCATCGGGGCAATTTGTCGGGACGATCGGCCGCGAGGGCGCCGGCCCGGGTGAATTTCGTTCCGCATGGCTGGCGGTGCGCGGCGACACGCTGGCCGTGCAGGATCCGACCGCCGGGCGCGCCGTCACCTTTTCGCTCGCCAGCGGCGTCCCCCTGATGCACCGCCAGACGGTGCCGCGCTTCTATTCGCGGATCGAGATCGACGGCGCCGGGCGGGTGATCGCGCCGATGATGATGCCCCCCGACTCAACCCGCGGACCATTCCAGGCCTACCTCCGCTTCTCGCTCGACGGCGCCACGCTCGACACCGCGATGCTGCCTGAGCGTCCCAAAGCCGATCGGCGATGGATCGTGCGCGAGGGGAACAACATCCGCTTCGAGATGCAGGTGCCACTGCAGCCGCGCGACCGGCACGCCGCAGACCCGATGGGCGGATTCGTCACCGGGTGGAGTGGTGAATACCTGCTGCGCTTCACCCGCAACGGCAGCGATACCTTGCGCCTCTTCGGTCGACCGATGCCCTCGGGCACCGTCACGGCCGACGAGAAGGCGCGGATCGTGGAACAGCGCATCGCCGAGAACAAGGAGTACACCCCCGAGGCCGTGCTGCGCGCATCATTGCTCGCGTCGGCCATTCCCGACCAGCGCCCCGCCTATGAGCAGCTCGTGGTGGACCCGCGCGGTCGGACCTGGGTGCGGCTCGCCAGCGGCGACACGACCCAGGTTCGTTTCGACCTCTTCGACCGCGAGGGGCGCTGGCTCGACCAGCTCGCCGTCCAGCAATCGGGGTGGAACCGGGAGTGGTGGCAGCCCGTATCGTTCGCGTCCGATCGCGTCGCGGTGCTGCTCGAGGGAGAAGACGGGCGACCCGCCATCCTCATCTACCGCATCCAGCGAAGGAACTGATCGCATGCGCCTCGCCACGCTCGCTCTTGCTCTCTTCCTCGCCGCGTGCGCCGCGGGCGAGAGCCAGACTTCGCTCAATCCGCCGACCATCGACACCCTCGCCAACGGCGTCATCGCCGTGACCAACAGCGGCCCCACCGCGTGGGCCGACACCAACGGGTGGCGCCTCGTGCTCGAGCGCGAGATCGTCCCGGAGGAAGGCTCCCCCGGCGAGATCGGCAACCCGCGAGGGCTGGCCGCGGGCGACGACGGCACCATCTACGTGCTGCAGCAGGCGCCGGTCACCATCAAGGCCTACGCCCCGGACGGGACCTGGCTCCGCAACATCGGCCGCGAAGGCGATGGCCCAGGCGAGTTCCGGGACGGCATGTTCGGCCTGGTGCGGGACACGCTCTTTGTCCAGGACCCCAACAACAGCCGCTTCACCACGTTCACCACCACCGGCCAGTTCGTGGCCTCCACCCCATCGCAGTGTTGCTGGTGGACCTCGCGCTTTCCGATCTTCGACGACGGCACCATCGGCATCATCGGGCAGTACGTAGACACCGCGGCCGCTGAGGGAAGCGGCGGCGGGGCCTACTACCTGACGCGGACGGACGGCACCGTGGTGGACACCATCCCCTTCCCCAACGAGCCGATGGACCCGGAAGGGACCTGGACCATCACGCGGAAGCGCGGCAACAGCACCTCGATGATGGGGATGAACATCCCCCTCCGCCCCTCGACCGAGAGCGCCTGGTTCCCGACGCGGCAGAAGGTGACCGGGCGGACCTCGGCGTACGCGCTCGCAATCGTCGGCCTGAAGGAGGACACCCTGCGCCAGTTCTCCGCCCCGGCCACTTCGGTCTCCATCACGGAGGAGCAACGCGACTCGATCTTCGAGGCGGAGATCGCCGGGGTGGGCAAGGACTGGGAAGACGCGGTCCGCGAGATTGCCAAGCCGAGCCAGATTCCCACCACCTGGCCAGCATGGAGTGGCGTCGCGGTGGACCGCAGCTCGCGCATATGGGTTGGTCGTCCGGGGGCCAAGGGGAAGGTCACCACCCTCGACGTCTTCACCCCGGAGGGCGTCCTCCTCGGCGCGGTCCCCGCACCCACCGACCGGATCCTGAACGGAGTCTGGACTCGCGACCGTGTCTACCTGCGCGATGAGACGGAAGAGGGGCTGCCGCGGATCCGGGTGTTCCGGATTGACACCTTGGGGGCCAAGGGGCCGTAGATTGAACGATCGATAGTCGATGATCGATAGTCGATCATCGATCATCGATCATCCCTTCTCCCGGATCGCCAATGCTCCGTGCGCCGCTCCCCTGCGCCATCCTGACGCTGCTCGCCGCGTGCGCCTCCGCGACCAAGGACTCCAGTCTCGCCGCTCCCACCATCGACACGCTCCCGAGCGGCACGGTGGTGGTGACCAACACCGCGCCGAGCGGCTGGACCGATTCGACGGGGGCCTGGCAACTGGTGCTCGAGCACACGGTGCAGCCCCCCGAGGGCGATCCGGCGGCGTTTGGCGACCCCTTCGACGTTCTCCCCCGCCCCGACGGCACCTTCATTCTTCGCGAGAGCGACGAAGCCACGCTGACGCTCTACGCCACCGATGGCAGCGTGATTCGTCGATTCGGCCGCGAAGGCGCCGGTCCGGGCGAGTTCTCGCAGCCCTACCCGGCGTGGATGGGTGACACCCTCGTGGTGCATGACCCGGCCCAGGCGCGGATCACCCTCCTTGCCCTCGACGGCACGGTGCTGAACACCTTCCCCTCGGTCTGCTGCCACATGGGGCCGGCCACGGGGACCGACACGCGCGGGCGCATTCGCGTCACCGGACAGCGCGTCTCCGATTCGGCCTTCGCGCAGCAGTGGATCTGGTTCGACCTCGCCGGCAAGCGGGTGGACTCGATGGTTCCGCCCAAGGCAGGCGACCAGAAGTACTGGCAGCTGAACGTGAATGGCGGGAGCAGCCGCTACAGCGTCCCGTTCGCGCCGCAGAACAGTCACTTCTTCCTCGCCGACGGCCGGATCGTCTACGGCTTCACCGATCGATATGAGCTGCTGATCACCAGCACGGGCGCCGACACCGCGCGGATCATCCGCCGCGAAGGGGTGGTGGGCGACCCGGTCCCCGAGCGCGTCGTGGACTCCCTCATCGCGCAACGGATCAAGAACGCCCCGGCACTCGCCCAGATCGCCAAGAAGTCCGACGTCCCGGCATTGCAGTCGCTCTGGACCGCCGTCTCGGTGGACGGGGCCGGCAACCTCTGGGTGCATCGCGGCGACTATCGGGGCGGGACCCCCCGTTTCGACGTCTTCGACCCCGAGGGACGCTTGCTCGGCGAAGTGCCGGCGCCATTCACCAAGCTTTGGGCCTCGTCCTGGGCCGGCGACCGCGTGGCGGTGCTGGACGAGGACGAGGCGGGGCTGCCGAGGGTGCGGATCTACCGGATCGTTCGGCCATAACGGGATGATCGATGATCGATCATCGATGATCGATCATCGGTTACCCGCCACCCCGCCAGTCCTTCCCGACCGGCGTTACCCTTCAGGTGCGTCCGTCCTGCGTCGCTTCGGTTCCCTCATGCATCATCCCAGCGCCGGCACTCCACGTCCCGCTGAACCAGCTGCCCTGAGGCTCGACATGCCCCACGCCCGTCCCGCGCTCCTTCTCCTCCTTGTGTCCCTCGCGCTAGCCGCCTGCGGCGACAAGAAGGATGACGCCGCCACCTCGACCGACAACCTCGGCGCCGATTCGAGCCAGGCCTCCTCCCTGACCCTCCCGGTGGTGGGCGAGGAAGTGCGTCAGGGCGACCTGGTGCTGACGGTGACGTCGACCGGTCAGGTGCGGACCGATGCCTCCGCGTCGATCAAGGCCGAGACGGGTGGCACGGTGGAAGCGGTGCTGGTGCGCCCGGGCGATCGGGTGAGCAAGGGGCAGGTGCTGGCCCGCCTCGACCCTCGTCCTCTGGATCTCTCGCTGCAGGAGGCCGAGGCACGGCTGCGTCAGGCCGAGATCACTTACAACTCCGAAGTACTGGCCGACTCGGCCGTCGAGGGGCTCGTGCGGCCCGAGCGTCGCGCCTACATGCGCTCCAAGGCCGGCATCGACGGGGCGATCGTCGGGCTCGAGAAGGCCAAGCTCGATCGCGAGCGTGCCGTGGTGCGGGCGCCGTTCGACGGCATGGTCGAGAAGGTCGGCATCGCGCTCGGCGAGCGGATCGGCTCCGGGGCCGAGGTCGCGGTGGTGGTTGACTTGCAGAACCTCCGCGTCGAGGCGCTGGTGCAGGAGCAGGACCTCCCCAAGCTTCGCGTCGGGGGCGACGCCTTCATCACCGTGGCGGCCGTCAGCCCCACGCCGATTCGCGGCACCATCGCGGCGATCCTCCCGCTCGTGGACTCGGTGACCCGCGCCGGCAAGGCGGTGATCCGCGTGCGCGGCGACGGCAAGCTTCGCCCCGGGATGTTCGCGTCACTGCTGCTTGAGGCCAGCCGGCTGCCGAACCGCATCATGGTGCCGCATCGCGCGGTGATCGAGCGCGAGGGGCGTCCGCTGGTGTTCGTGGTGCGCGACGGCATTGCGATGTGGGAGTACATCGAACGCGGCCCGAGCAACGGCCGCGAGATGGAAGTGCTGCCGGATACCACCACCGGGCTGATCCCCGTGAAGCCGGGCGACGTGGTGCTGGTAGATGGTCACCTCACGCTGACCCACCAGGCGCGCGTCCGCCTCGTGGCGAAGCGCGACGGCGACACGAACTGAGCGGCGCGGCCTCGTGTCGTTGAGCTCTGCGGCCCTGCGCCGCCCGATTTCCACGTTCTCGGCCATCCTCGCCCTGGTCCTCCTCGGCGCGGTGTCGCTGCGGCAGATGCCGGTATCGCTGCTGCCGGACGTGGCGCTCCCCGTGCTCACCATCCGCACCGCCTTCCCCGGCGCGGCCGCCGAGGAAGTCTCGCGATTCGTCGCCGAGCCGGTCGAGACCAACGTCGGCAACACACCGGGGTTGGTGGACATGCGCTCGGTGAGCCGCAACGGCGAGGGAAGCACCACGCTGCGTTTCGCGTGGGGTACCGACATGCAGAAGACGGTGCTGATGGTGCGCGAGAAGCTCGACAACATGCGCGGCGCGCTCCCCAGCACGGCCACGCGTCCGACGTTGCTCACCTCCGATCCGGGTGAGCGCCCGATCGCGATCCTCGGCCTCACCGGCCCCGGCGACCTGCGCGCCATCTCGCGCACCGCCCTCGACGTGCATGCGCGCCGCCTCGAACAGATCACTGGCGTCGCCTCGGTGGCCGTGGTGGGCGATCCCGCCGACGAGATCCGCGTGGACGTGGACCCGGAGCGCACTCGCGCGCTCGGCATCACGCCCGACGACATCGCCTCGGCCATCAAGACGGCCAACCCCGCCGCCACCGGCGGCACCATCCGTCGCGGGCAGTTCCGTTTCTCGGTGCGCACGCTCACCGAGTTGCAGGACCCCGATCAGATCCGCGCCATCCCGGTCGGCCCGGCCGGCGCCAAGATCCCGCTCGGCCAGATCGCCACGGTCACGCCCGCCTCGGCCGACCCGCGCACGCTGGTGCGCCTCGATGGCGGCGCCGCCGTGGGCCTGGTGGTGTACAAGGATGGTGGCTCCAACACGGTGGCCGTCACCCGCGAACTCGAGAAGACGCTCGACGTGCTGCGTGAGCAGTTCCCCGACGTGCGCATCCACATGGTGGCCGCGCAGGCCAAGTTCGTCGAGGACGCGCTGTCGAACCTCACGCAGGAGATCATCGCCGGCGGCATCCTCTCGATCCTGCTGATCCTGGTCTTCCTGCGCGACTGGCGGATGTCGCTGGCGATCGGCGTGATGGTGCCACTCTCGGTGCTGGTGTCGCTGACGCTCCTGCAACTGCTCGGCGTGACGATCAACATCCTCTCGCTCGGCGGCCTCGCGCTCGCGGTCGGCCTGCTGGTGGACAACGCCATCGTCGTAACCGAGGCCACCGGCCGCCTCCGCGAGGAGGGGATGGGCTACTGGGAATCGGCCAGGCAGGCGGCCGAGGATGTGTCCGCGCCGCTGGTGGCGGGCACCCTCACCACCGTGCTGGTGTTCGGACCGATTGTCTTTGTGCAGGGGCTCGCGGCCGCGCTCTTCCGCGATCTCTCGCTGTCGGTGGTGACCTCGCTGCTCGCCTCGTTGGTGATGGCACTCACGCTCATGCCGGTGATGCTTACCTGGGGCCGCAAGAAGGGTGCGGCCCCGACCATCACGCCGCGCGCCGCGGACGACCGCCTGAATCGCTGGGGCACCGCCTTCACCGACTGGTACGAGCGGGGGATGCACTGGTCGCTGGCGCACACCCGCACCGTCTTCGGCGTGTCGATCGCCGTGACCGCGGTGACCATCGCCCTGGCGATCTCCCTCCCGCGTGAGGTGCTGCCGCAGGTCGACGAGGGGACGGCGGTTGCCGAGCTGCGCCTTCCGGAGGGCACCGCCATCGAGGAGACGGTGCGGCAGACCCAGCGACTCGAGGCGGCGGCGAAGCGGCTCGGCTCGGTGGGCGTCTATGCCCGCGTGGGCGTCGCGACCGACGAGGAAGTGCTGGCGGGTGCGGAGCCGGGCACGTCCGGGGCGGCGGTTTTCGTGATCCCGGTCCCCGAGTCGATGTCGGCGCCGGTCTTTGCCGATTCGCTGCGCAAGGCGGTGCCCGACCTGGCCAACGGCTCCCTGGCGATCGACCTCGCGGGACAGTCGGAATTCGGCTCGCTCATCGGCCGCGAAGGCCGCACGGTGCGCGTCGAGGTCTCGGCGCCGAAGCCGAGTGACGCCGCCCGCTCCGCGGACATGGTGCGCGCCGCGGTGGCCGAGCTCAACACGCTGGCCGATGTGCGCGACGGTTTTGCCGGGACGCAGCCGGTGGTCGAGATCACGCTGCGGCGCGACGTGATTGCCCAGCGTGGCATGCAGATCCAGCCGATCATCAACACGCTGCGAAGTGCTCTCGGTGGCGTGGATGCCAGTGACCTGCGGCAGACCGACCGGCGCACGCCGATTCAGGTCCGCTACGCCGGCAGCGCCAATGAAGACCTCGAGACCGCACTCGCCTCGACCATCAACGGCTTCCCGGTGAGCCAATTCGTCACTGTCAACGAGGTACGCGCCCCGATCGAGGTGGTGCGCGCCAACCAGCGTCCGGTGTCGGTGGTCGAGGCGGTGGTCGAGCGCGGCGGCACGGCGCGCGCGACCAAGGACGTGAAGCGCGTGATGGCCGGGCTTACGCTCACGCCTGGCGCCGAGTGGCAGATCACCGGCGCCGACGAGGAGCAGCAGCGCACCTCGCGTGAACTGGGGCTGGTGGCGGTGCTCGCCGTGGCGCTGATGTTCCTGGTGCTGGCGGGCGAGTTCGCCTCGTTCACCACGCCACTGCTGGTGCTCACCACGGTGCCGCTCGCCGGCGCCGGTGGCATCATCGCCCTGTGGATGCTCGGGCAGTCGATCAACGCGGTCTCGCTGATCGGCATCGTCGTGATGATCGGCATGGCCGACAACGAAGCGGTGGTCAAGCTCGACGCGATCCGCCGCTTCCGCGAGATGGGCCACTCGGTGGACGAATCGATCGTGCTCGGCGGGCGGCAGCGCCTGCGCGCGATCGCGATGACGCTGCTCACCACCATCACTGGCGTGTTGCCGCTGGTGTTCAACTGGGGGAGCGGCGGCGCGCTCTACCAGCCGCTCGCGGCCGGCATCATCGGCGGCTCGGTGTCGGCGCTGCTGGTGACCTTCTTCCTGCTCCCCACGGCGTATGCCGTGGTCGAGCGGCGCGCCGAGCGGAAGGCTGCGGCGCGTGCGGCGGCGGAGGTCGAGGCATGATCCGCTGGGCCGCCTCCCGCCCCGCCGTGGTGTGGGCCTTTGCCGCCGGGTTGCTGATCGCGGGCGGCGTGGCGTTCACCAAGCTGCCGCTCGCCACCAAGACGAGCGTGGAGGTCCCGCGCCTCTCGGTGGCCGCGCGGTGGAACGGCGCCTCCCCCGAGTTGATCGAGATGTACCTGACGTCACCGATCGAGGCCGCGATCCAGGGCGTGCGCGGGGTGCGGCGCACCAAGTCGCTCTCCAACGAGGGGAGTGCCAACATCACCGTGGAGCTCGACCCCGACACCGACGTGGCGCTGGCGCGCCTCGGCGTGCTCGAGCGGCTGGAGACGCTGCGCGACGACCTGCCGCAGAATGCGCGCGGTTCGCTGAGCGTGGGCAACTGGGTG
This sequence comes from Gemmatimonadales bacterium, assembly GCA_033764505.1. Classification (GTDB taxonomy): domain Bacteria; phylum Gemmatimonadota; class Gemmatimonadetes; order Gemmatimonadales; family GWC2-71-9; genus Palsa-1233. Next base: position 23,828 of record JANRIW010000032.1, on the reverse strand, counting down.
CCTGAGGAGCTGACCGAGCAACCCCTGCTGCTGATCAATGTGGTCGGCAGCTACACCCCGGGCGCCCTCAAGAAGATCGCCGAAGACTACGTGGTGCCATATCTCGGCTCGTTGCCCGGGATCTCCTCGGTCTCGATCAATGGCGGGGCCCGCAACGGCGTGGTGATTTCGTACGACGCCAACAAGATGCAGCAGCTGGGACTCGATCCGGCGCTGATTACCCAGGCGGTGGGTGGCGCCAAGATCTCGCAACCCATCGGCGAAATCACCACCGGCCCGTTGGTGCTCTCGGTCTCGGTGCGCGACCAGCCCAAGGCGATCGAAGACCTGGCGCGGCTTCCCATCCGCGGGCCCGGCGGCATCGTCTATTCGCTCGGCGAGCTCGCCTTCATCGCCCCCGAGGAAGACAGTGAGGGACGCGCCTTCCGCTTGAATGGCCGCACGGCGGTGGGGATCTCGCTGCAGCGTGAAGCGGGCGCCGACGCGATCAAGACCGCCGCCGCGGCGCGCGCCGTCCTGACCGAACTGCAAGCCAAGCTCCCGCCCGGCGTGCGCCTGGCCATTGCGCGCGACGAGAGCGAGGACCTCGCCAAGCAGCTGAACGATCTGTTGCTGCGCGGCTCGATCGCCTTCGGGGCCGTCTTCCTGGTGCTGCTGCTCACCATGCGCAGCATTCCGGGGGCCACGCTGGTGCTGGGCAGTGCGGCGGTGGCGATCGCCGGGACCGCGCTCGGGCTCTACCTCTTCAAGATCCCCGCGAACATGCTCACGCTCGCGGGGCTCGCGATGGGCATCGGCATCCTGGTGCAGAACGGTCTGGTGGTGGTGGAGCGGCTGCGCCACGTGCCGAACACCGCCGATGCGCGGGCGGAAGCCGGGCGGGCCATCACGCCGGCCGTGGTTGGCTCGACCCTCACCACCGCGGTGGTGCTCTTCCCCTTCCTCTACTTGCAGGGGAACACCCGCGCGGCTTTCGTGCCGTTCGCGGCGGCGTTCCTGATGGCGCTCTTCTGGTCGGTCGGCACGGCGCTGGTGCTGGTGCCGGCCGTGGGTCAGGGCGGCAACCGCCGCATGCACGGGTGGCCGAGGCTGTCGCGCGTCTACGAGCGCGTGGTCAACCGCCTGCTGCGCTGGCGCTGGGTCACCGTGGGCGTCACGGTCGCCACCATCGGCGTGCTCACCTGGGGCTTCATCACCAAGGTGCCGCGCAACAACTGGGGCAACTGGGGAGGGAGCGAGCGGAGCACCATCAGTGCGAGTGTGTCTTTCCCACGTGGATCCGACCCCGCGCAAGTGGAGCGGCTAGTACGGGAACTCGAGTCGGTGGCAGTCGGGCGGGAGGGTGTCGCGCTGGTAACCGCCACTGTCTCACGGGCTGGCGGCCAAGTGGTTGTCGAATTCACCCCCGCGGGGTCACTGGGCGACGCCCCGTTCGTGGTCTACGAGGAACTGGTGCAGCGGTCGGTGCTCATCGGCGGCACCAACTCGGTAAACGTTTCGCCGCCCAAGGGCGCACAGGGCTATTACAACAGCTCTGGTGGCGGGATGGGCCCAAGCCGGCGGATTCGCATCCTCGGCTATTCGTACGACGGCGTGCTGCAGGTGGCGCTCGACCTGAAGCGACGCCTCTCCGGCATCCCGCGCGTCCGCAAGGACGAGATCAACGTCAATGCCGGGATGGGGTGGAACCGCGAGAAGGCCGTGTCGATCGCCATGCAGCCGGATCGCGAGGCCCTGGGCCGGATCGGCGCCACGGCGCAGGACTACGCCGGCTCGGTGGCGCGCCAGGTGCGCGGTGCCACCGGAGCGATTTCACTCGAGATCGGGGACGAATCAGTGGATGTGGCGGTGCGTTCCATCGGAACGCAGGAGCGCACCATGGTGCAGCTCGGCGAGGGATTAGTGTCCAACCCGAACGGCTCGCCAGTCCGGATCAGTGACGTCAGCGCAGTCTCCGAGGTCGAGGGACTCGCCACCATCCAGCGCGAGGACCAACAGTACATTCGAGTCCTCTCCTACGACTTCCGCGGCCCGCAGAAGCTCGCCGACCGGACCCACAAGGCCTTCATGGAGTCGATCTCCGTCCCGGCGGGCTACGTGGTGGAAGACGAGGTCGGCAACTGGGGCGAGGACGAGAGTGCCAAGGGGCTGTGGTACGTCTTCGCGATCGGCGTGGCGCTGGTCCTGCTCGCGGTGGCGCTGGTGTTCGATTCGACCTGGGCGGCCATGATGGTCTTCCTCTCGCTGCCCATTGCGCTGGGCGGCGTGGTGGCGGCGTTCTGGGTCACCAAGTCGGCTTTCACCCGCGAGGCCGCCGTCGGCGTGATTCTGGTGGTTGGGCTCGCGGTGAACCAGTCCATCCTGCTGATTGACGCGGTGCTGCAGGCGCGCCGCCGCCATGGCGAGACGCCGGCCGACGGCGCCGATGTGATGCGGGCCGCCCTCGACCGCGCCGGGATGATCGTCCTGGTCACCCTGACCACCCTCGCCTCGCTGATCCCGATGGCCTGGGGGAGCGCGGCCACCACGCTCTTCGGCGCCATCGCGCTGGCCACCGCCGGCGGCACGGTGGCGGGGACGGTCGGGGCGATGTTCCTGATGCCGGCGTTCTTGATGGGGTGGCGGAGACGGAAGCTCGTTTCAGCCGCGGACGTCAGTCCGCAGTGAACGGTGAACGGTGAACGGGCTTCGGAAGTTGTCATCCTGAGCGAAGCCCGCGTAGCGGGCGCAGTCGAAGGACCTCTTTCCGAGCGCACTGGGGAGAGGTCCTTCGACTTCGCGGTGGCGGCGCCACCGCTTCGCTCAGGATGACAAGCATGGGCACCCCCTCACTTGGATCGGCCGACGGCCGCGCCCGGTTCACCGTTCACCACCGCGGCCTGACGGCCGCGGCTGACACCGCCCTCCGCTAACCTCCATTCCCACAACCACTTAGGAATCCGCCGCCGGCTTGGTTCCGGGCCTTGGGGGGGCTATATTTCCCCGGTTCCGTCCGATTCCCTTGGACGCTGACCAACCCCCACGTCTCCCGGACTCATGACCGCACCGAATTCGCGCGAACGGATCCTCCCGCGCCTGATCGAAGACGAGATGCAGCAGTCGTTCATCAACTACTCGATGAGCGTGATCGTCTCGCGCGCACTGCCCGACGTCCGGGACGGACTCAAGCCGGTCCATCGTCGCATCCTCTACGCCATGAACGAGCTCGGACTCATCCCCAACCGCGCCTACAAGAAGTCGGCGACGGTCGTGGGCGACGTGCTCGGCAAGTACCACCCGCACGGCGACTCCTCGGTGTACGAGGCGATGGTGCGCATGGTGCAGGACTTCTCGCTTCGCTATCCGATGGTGGACGGCCAGGGCAACTTCGGCTCGGTCGACGGCGACCCGGCGGCCGCCTATCGGTACACCGAAGCGCGGATGACGCGGATCGCCCTCGAGATGCTCGAGGACATCGACAAGAACACCGTCGACTTCCAGCCGAATTTCGACGACCAGCGCGAGGAGCCGACGGTCCTGCCGTCGAAGATCCCCAACCTGCTGATCAACGGATCGAGCGGCATCGCCGTCGGCATGGCGACCAACATGCCGCCGCACAACCTGCGCGAGGTCGCCAAGGCGCTCGGGGAGTTGGTGAAAAACCCCGATTGCACCGTCGACGACCTCCTCAAGCACGTGAAGGGGCCCGACTTCCCGACGGGCGGCTACATCTACGGCGAGGCGGGGATCCGCGAGGCCTACGAGACGGGCCGTGGGCGCGTCATCATGCGCGCCCGGGTGCAGATCGAGGAGAATGAGCGGACCGGCCGCAACGCGCTGATCATCACCGAGCTGCCGTACCAGGTGAACAAGGCCAACCTCACGATCGCCATCGCCGACCTCGCGTCCGAGAAGAAGATCGAGGGGATCAGCGGCGTCCGGGACGAGTCCGATCGCGAGGGCATGCGCCTGGTGGTCGAGCTCAAGCGCGACGCGATCGCGCAGGTGGTGCTCAACCAGCTCTACAAGCACACCGCGATGCAGTCCACCTTCGGCGTGATCAACCTGGCGCTGGTCAACGGCGCCCCGAAGGTCATGGCCCTCAAGGAGATCCTCGGCCACTTCATCGAGCACCGCCACCAGGTGATCGTGCGGCGGACCGAGTTCGACCTCGCCGAGGCGAAGAAGCGCGAGCACATCCTCGAGGGGCTCAAGATCGCCGTCGACAACATCGACGAAGTGATCGCGATCATCCGGTCCTCGGCCGACACCGGCGAGGCCGATCGCCGCCTGCGGGACCGGTTCGCCCTCTCCGAGCTGCAGGCCGACGCGATCCTCAACATGCGCCTCGCCAAGCTCACCGGGCTGGAGATCGACAAGCTCGAGGCCGAGCTGGCCGAGGTGCGCGCCACCATTGCCGAGCTGCAGAGCATCCTCGATTCGCGCGAGAAGCGGATGGGCATCCTGCTGGCCGAGGTCGAGGAAGTGGCGACCACGTACGGCGACGCACGCCGGACCGAGATCCTCCGCGACCAGGGCGAGTTCTCGGTCGAGGACCTGATCGCCGAAGAGGACATGGTCATCACCATCTCCCACACCGGCTACATCAAGCGGATCCCGGTCAGCACCTACCGCAAGCAGCGTCGCGGCGGGCGCGGGCTCACAGGCATGGAGACCAAGGAGCTCGACTGGGTCGAGACGCTCTTCATCGCGTCCACCCACGACTACCTGATGTTCTTCTCTGACCGCGGCACCGTGTACTGGCTCAAGGTGCACGAGATCCCGCAGGGCGGCCGCGCCGCGCGCGGGAAGCCGGTGGTCAACTGCATCAACATCCGCGAGGGCGAGCGCATCGCCGCGCTGGTACCGGTGCGCACCTTCGGCGACGACGAGTGGCTGATGTTCGCCACTCGCAACGGCACCGTGAAGAAGACGGTGATGTCGGCCTACGGGAACGTCCGCACCGTCGGCATCAACGCCATCAACATCGAGGCCGACGACGAGCTGATCGACGTCCAGAAGACGCGCGGCAACGACGACATCGTCCTCGCCACCTCGTCGGGGATGTCGATCCGCTTCCACGAGAGCGACGTCCGCGAGATGGGACGCGCCACCGGCGGCGTGAAGGGCATCGAACTGGGTGTCGAGGACCGCGTGATCGGCATGGTGGTGGTGCGCGAGCGCGCCGAGCTGCTGGTGGTGTCCGAGAAGGGGATCGGCAAGCGCTCCCTCATCGGCGATTACCGCGTGCAGAAGCGCGGCGGCAAGGGGATCATCACGATGCAGCAGACGCCCAAGACGGGCCGCCTGATTGCGCTCAAGGACGTCCTCCCCGAGGACGAGCTGATGATGATCACCAAGGGCGGCATCATCATCCGCTGCCCGGTGCAGGGGATCCGGGTCAGCGGCCGCAACACCCAGGGCGTCAAGCTGATGAACCTCGACACCGACGACCGGATCGTCGACGTGGCGCGGGTCCAGAAGGAAGACGACGACGCCGAAGGTGCCGAGGGTCTCGACGGCGGCGAGGACGCAGCCGCGGACGGCACCGAGGCGTGACCGGACCCACGCTCGCCGACCTCCGGGAGGCGCAGGCCGGCCTCCTCGGCGTCGCCGAGCGCACCGCATTGCTGCCGCTCCCGGGCGACCGCCCGGCGCGCCTGAAGGCGGAGTTCCAGCAGCCGATCGGGGCGTTCAAGATCCGTGGCGCGTGGACCGCAGTGCGCCGCCTGCCGGACGCCGACCGCGCCCGTGGCGTCGTCACCTCGTCGAGTGGCAACCACGGGCTCGGGGTGGCCTTTGCCGCACAACGCCACGGCATCCCCGCCGTGGTGGTCATGCCCGAATCGGCACCCGCCGTGAAGGTCGCCGGGGTCAAGGCGCTCGGCGGCGAAGTGCTCCAGGTCGGCAAAGTGCGCGGCCCCGAACAGACCGAGGCCGCCGAGCGCCTGATGGCCGAGCGCGGTCTCTGCTTCATCCCCCCCTACGACCACCCCGATGTCATCGCCGGACAAGGCACGTGCGGACTGGAGATCCTCGAGGAGTGGCCGGACGTCGGCACCCTCGTGGTGCCGGTGGGTGGTGGCGGGTTGCTGGCCGGCATCTGCGCCGCGGTCCGGGCATTTCGCCCCGGAGTCCGAGTGGTCGCCGTGGAACCGAGCGGGATCCCCAAGCTCTCGGCGGCGCGGACGGCGGGGCACCCAGTTGATTTGGCCTCCGGTGGCACGAGTCTGGCCGACGGATTGTTGACGCGCTCGGTGGGCTCCCTCACCTGGCCGTTGATCGCACCGACTTTGGCCGAGGTGGTTGCCGTGACCGACGACGAGATCCGCACGGCACTGCGTTGGCTCGCGGGCCATGGTCTCAGGGTGGAACCTTCGGGAGCCGTCACCACCGCGGCCTGGCTTGCCGGACGGCTCGACGGCCACGACGCGATCGCGTTGGTGGCCACCGGCGGCAACGTCGACCCGGCCCGCTACGACGAGTTGATCGGGTGATGATGGCGCTCAATCCGCGGTTGCTCCTCGCCACCGAGGACAACGCGCTCGCGCGCACGCTGTCGTGGGTGCTCAAGGAGAACGGCTACGACATCGTGACCGCCATCGGCGGCCCGCAACTCCTCGAGCGCCTCGAGCAGGAAGAGTATGATCTCCTCATCCTCGACATTGGTGGCGCCGACGCGGGCACGCTCGATCGCGTGGCGCGCGTCCGCGAGGACATGCGCGTGCGCGATGTCCCGCTGCTGATCCTCACCGACCCCGACTTCGATCCCGCGCGGCTCATGTCGCAGACCCTCGGCGCGGCCGACGTGGTCCAGCGGCCGTATCGGGTCCGCGAACTCCTCGCCCGCATCAAGGCCCACCTGCGCGTCGGGCGCGAGCTCAACCGGGCCCGCGCCGAGGCGCGCTCGCGCAACGAGCTGGTGGCGATTCTGCGCGAGGTCACCGCCTCGCTCGATCCGCAGGAGATCTACCAGATCCTCGTGCGCCGCGTGGCAACCGGCCTGCGCATCGCGCGCTGCTCCGTGGTGCTCGCCAATCCCGGCGACGCCGAGGGCACCGTGGTCGCGGCCTTCGAGAACCCGACGCTGCGCGACCTCCGGGTGCACCTCGACAAGTATCCCGAGATCAAGCGCGCCATCCTCACGGGCGAGACGGTGCTCGTGGCCGACGTCGAGCAGGATCCGCTCTACCAGGAGGTCCGCGGCACCTGGAGTCCGGGCACCTCCGACGGGCGCACCCGCTCGGTGATTGCCCTCCCCTTCTCGCTCAAGGGCCAGACGGCCGGCGTCTTCTTCCTGCGCACCACCGCCGACGATCCGCCGCTCAATCCACTCGACCTCGGGTTCGCCGAGCAGGTGATCGAGGCCGCCGTGACGGCACTCGAGAAGGCGTACGACCTCGAGCAGGCGCACAACGGCAACGCGCAGCTGCGCGAGCTCGCCGACACCGACCCGCTCACCGGCGCCGGCAACCGTCGCAACCTCGAAGAGCGCCTCGCCGGAGAGCTCGAACGTGCGCGTCGCTATGACCAGGTCGTCACCACGGTGCTGCTCGACGTGGACGACTTCAAGCGGATCAACGACTCGCGCGGCCACCAGGCCGGCGACCGCGTCCTGATCGACCTGGTGGCGATGCTCCGCCGCGAACTGCGCACCATGGACTTCCTCGGCCGCTATGGCGGCGAGGAGTTCATGATCCTGCTCCCCGAGACCGGCAGCACCGGCGCGCGCATCTTCACCGACCGGATCCTCCGCCGCATCGCCAACCACCAGTTCGGCAGCGATGCCTCGCCGATCTCCGTCACGGTGAGTGCCGGCCTCGCGACCTTTCCCGACGAGCGCGCCACCGACGCCGCCTCGCTGCTGAAGCTGGCCGACGAGAATCTCTACAAGGCGAAGCAGGCGGGGCGGAATCGGTATCGGGACTGAATGAACAGGTCGTAGGTCGTAAGTCGTAGGTCGTAAGTCGTAGGTCGTAGGTCGCGCGTCGGGTGAGAGGTCCTTCGACTGCGCCCCGCCGCCCTGCGGGGGCGGGGCTTCGCTCAGGATGACACCCTCTCAGGACGCACGACTCACGACTCAGGACTCAGGACTTACGACCTACGACCTACGACATGACACCCAGCCCCACCTCTCCACGGAGCCCCCACCCTATGCGCACCCTCCCCGTCCTCATGCTCCTGACCGGCCTCGGCGCTGGCGTCCTCCTCGCCCGCCGTGACGGCCCGACCTCGGTGGCCCCGCAGGGCGTCACCACCCATGGCGAATACGTCGCCTTTGCCAACGCCAAGGGCGACTCCGTGCGCGCCTACGTGGCCTATCCGGAACGGCAGGGGAAGGCCCCGGCGATCATCGTGATCCACGAGATCTTCGGACTCACCGACTGGGAGCCGACGGTGGCCGACGACTACGCCCGCAAGGGCTACGTGGCGATCGTCCCCGACCTGCTCTCCTCGCGCTTCGGTTCGACCCGCGCGCTCGGCGATTCGGCGCGACGCATGGTCGGGACGCTGGTGCGCGAGGACGTGGTGCGTGACCTCGACGCGACCTACGAATACATCGCCACCCGCCCCGCCACCAATCCGGACCGGATCGGCACCATCGGCTTCTGCTGGGGCGGTGGCACGGTGTGGAACTATGCCGCGAGCAATCCGAAGCTGAAGGCGGCCGTGGTCTGCTACGGCCCGCTCGCCGACACCGCCCTCCTGCGCACGGTGAAGGCACCGGTGCTCGGCGTGTACGGCCAGAACGACGGCCGCGTGAACAACTCCCTGCCCCAGGTCTCGGAGATGATGAAGGCGCTCGGGAAGTCGTTCGTGGCGGACTCCTATCCGGGCACCGGCCACGGCTTCATGAAGCCGGGTCGCATGGGACACGGGACGCCGGCCGCCGCCAAGGCGCAGGCCGACATCGACGCCTTCTTTGCCAAGCAGCTCGAGGGGAAGTGAGCCGACTCGCATTGGTCCTGCTGTTCGGCGCGGTGGGCTGCAACTTCTCGCCGCTCATGAACAAGATCGAGATCGGCCAGGAGCCGTTCGTCGTCGTCGTGGGCGAGGGTGCCGACGGGCGGGCCGATCTCTTCGCGGTGAGTTCCGGCGGTGGCGAGATGACCCAGCTCACCTACACCACCCTGCTCGAGGTCGGCCCGCGGCTCACGCCCGAGGGGGCGCTCCTCGGCTTCATCCGGATGCGCGATACCCTCGTCGCTACGCCGCGCGAGGTCGTGGTGATGAACCTGCTGAACGGATCGGAACGGCGGATGGATCTCCCCGAGGCCGCGGGTCACCCCCAGGCCCTCGGCTGGAGCGACGACCAGGCCACGCTCTACGTGCAGACCGACCGTGGCCGCTGGGCGCTCGCCGCCCCGCCGGCCGACCCGTCCGCGCGCGAAGTCCCGGCGACCGACGCCGCGGCCGACACCGCGCTCACCCTCTGGCTCGGCACGCCGCGCTTCGCGCGCGCCATCGAGTGCGGCACCGGCGTCTGTGCGGTGACGGCGCGTGGCGACACCGCCTCGCTCGCCCCGGCGGGGCGCGATCCGATGCGATGGGGGAACGACTCGGTGGCGTGGTTCGAAGGGGAGCGGCTGATGGTGCGATCACTCGGCCCGGGACTGTCGCGGCGGGTCGAATGGACGCGGGCGCCGACCGGGGTGCGTGACGGCGCCTACGCGGCGGGCGTGCCGCCCGTCAAGGAGCCTTAGCTCCGGGTGTAGAAGACGAAGTCCTCGAGGTGCTGGATCTTGGCGGCCTTCTCGGCAAGCTCATGTGCCAGCAGGTCGCCGGTGGTCACCACGCCGGCGACCGCGTCACCGTCCAGCACCGGCAAGTGGCGGATCCGCCGCTCGCTCATCAACTGCCCACAATCGGCCAGCGTCGCGTCCGGCGTCGCGGTCACCAGCGCCGTCGTCATCACCTCGGCGACCGTGGTGCCGCCCGGCAGCTTGTCAGCCGCCACCACGCGACGCATCAGGTCGCGCTCGGTGAAGATCCCCACTACCCGACCGTTCTGGCTGACGAGCACGCTGCCCGTGCCTGCTTCGTTCATGACCTGCGCCGCGTCGCGGACGGTCGAGGTGGGTTCGACCATCAGGACCTTGTGACTGCCCTTGGCGGCGAGGAGCTCGCGCACGGTGACCATGATCTGTTCCGGGTTGTGGGGTGTCTCCGATAGTACCCACCTCCGGCCCAAGGTGCCAGAGCAGCCCCGTCGTCGGCCCCCGCACCGCAGTAGATTTCCCCGGTTCGCGCGGCCACGGAGGCCGCTGAGCCTCTCTCCAGGACCTGCCCGCCCATGACTCGCCTGCTCGAGTGCGTGCCGAACTTTTCCGAGGGGCGTGACCCCCGGATCATCCAGCAGATCACCGACCGCATCGCCGCCGTGGAGGGGGTCCGCCTCCTCAACGTGGACCCCGGCAAGGCCACCAACCGCACCGTGGTCACCTTTGTCGGCGCCCCCGAGGCGGTCGTGGAAGCGGCGTTCCAGGCCATCAAGGTGGCCGGCGAACTGATCGACATGCGGCACCACAGCGGCGAGCATCCGCGCATGGGGGCCACCGACGTCTGCCCGCTGGTCCCCATCAGCGGTGTCACCATGGCAGAGGCGGCCGAGTACGCCCGCCAACTCGGCGAGCGCGTGGGTCGCGAGCTGAACCTCCCGGTCTATCTCTATGAGGCGGCGCAGCCCGACCCGGCGCGGAAGAACCTCGCCGTGATTCGCGCCGGCGAGTACGAGGGGCTGTCCCGCAAGATCGTCCGTCCCGAATGGCGCCCCGATTTCGGCCCCGCCGCCTTCGACGCGCCGCGCGGCGCCACCGTCATCGGTGCCCGCGACTTCCTCGTGGCGTACAACGTCAACTTGAACACCACCTCCACGCGCCGCGCGTACGCCATCGCGTTCGACGTCCGCGAGGCCGGGCGCAGCGTGAAGCAGCCCGATGGCAGCGAGGTCACCCAGCCCGGGACGCTCAAGGCGGTGAAGGCCATCGGCTGGTACATCCCCGAATATGGCGTGGCACAGGTGTCGATGAACCTCACCGACATCGCCGTGACGCCGGTGCACGTGGCCTTCGACGAGGTCTGTCGCGCCGCGGCGGAGCGGGGCGTGCGCGTCACCGGCTCGGAGTTGGTGGGACTGGTGCCGCTGCAGTGCCTGCTCGATGCGGGGCGCTACTTCCTCGAGAAGCAGCAGCGCTCGGTCGGCGTGTCGGAGGCGGAACTGGTGAAGATCGCCGTGCGCTCGCTCGGCCTCGACGAACTCACGCCGTTTGTCCCCGAAGAGCGGGTGATCGAGTACCTGCTGCGCGATCCATCCGCCACGCGGCTCGTGGCGATGTCCGTGGCGCAATTCGCCGCGGAGACGGCGGCCGAGAGCGCTGCACCGGGCGGTGGCTCGGTCTCCGCCGCGGTGGGCGCCTTCGGAGCCGCCCTCGGCACCATGGTGGCGAATCTGTCGTCGCACAAGCGCGGCTGGGACCATCGCTGGAAGGAGTTCTCGGACCACGCCGAACAGGGGCAGCGCGCCGTGCAGCAACTCCTCTTCCTGGTGGATGAGGACACCCGCGCGTTCGACCGGGTGATGGCCGGCTTCGCGATGCCGCGCGGCACCGACGAGGAGAAGGCCGCGCGTCGTGCCGCGATCGATGCCGCCACCCTCGAGGCCACCCGGATCCCCTTCCGCGTGATGGAGACGGTGCTCGGCGTGATGCCCCTCATCAAGCTGATGGCCGAAGCGGGCCAGCCGAGCTCGGTCTCCGACGCCGGCGTCGGCATGCTCTGCGCCCGCGCGGCGGTGATGGGCGCCTATCTCAACGTCCAGATCAACGCCGCGTCGCTCAAGGGGAATGCCGAGGCCGCCGAGCTCGTGGCCAGGGGCGCCGGGATGGCGCAGCGCGCGCAGCAGCTCGAGGATGAGACGTTGGCGGTGGTGCGGGGGAAGATGTGATCCGCGCCCCCCACGGCCCCCACCGCACCGCCAAGGGCTGGATCCAGGAAGCCGCCAAGCGGATGCTCATGAACAACCTCGACCCCGAGGTCGCCGAGCATCCCGAATCGCTCGTGGTGTATGGCGGCCGCGGCAAGGCTGCGCGCAACTGGCAGGCGTACCACGACATCATCGCGACGCTCGATCGGCTCGAGAACGACGAGACGCTGCTGATCCAGAGCGGCAAGCCAGTGGCCGTGCTCAAGACGCACACGATGGCACCGCGAGTCCTCCTCGCCAATTCCAACCTCGTGCCGAAGTGGGCCACCTGGGAGGAGTTCGATCGCCTCGATCAGCTCGGCTTGATGATGTACGGCCAGATGACCGCCGGGTCGTGGATCTACATCGGGACGCAGGGCATCCTCCAGGGAACGTACGAGACGTTCGCCTCCGCAGGCGCCAAGCACTTCGGCGGATCGCTCGCCGGCACCATCACCGTCACCGCAGGCCTCGGCGGCATGGGCGGTGCGCAGCCGCTGGCGGTGACGCTGGCTGGGGGCGTGGCCATCTGCATCGAGGTCGATCCAACCCGCATCCAGCGCCGGCTCGAGACACGGTACCTGGATGTGACGGCATCGTCCCTTGACGACGCCTTGCGGATGGCGCGAGAAGCGAGAAGCGAGAAGCGAGCGCTCTCCATTGGGCTCCTGGGCAACGCGGCGGAGCTTGTGCCGGAGATGGTGCGGCTCGGCTTCACGCCCGATCTGGTCACCGACCAGACCTCGGCGCACGACCCGATGTGGGGCTACCTGCCGCCGGTGCGGCCCGACGAAGACCTCGCGGAGCTGCGCAGCACGCAGCCGGCCGAATATCTCGCGCGGGCACGCGCTGCGATGGTGGCGCACGTCCAGGCCATCATCACCATGCAGGAGCGTGGCGCGATCGCCTTCGACTACGGCAACAACCTGCGGGCGCAGGCTGAACTCGGCGGACTCGTTGGCGCCACGACCGCCTATCCAGGCTTCGTGCCGGCCTTCATTCGCGACTCCTTCTGCGAGGGCCGCGGCCCGTTCCGCTGGGTCGCGCTCTCGGGCAATCCCGCCGACATCGCCGCCACCGACCGCGCACTGCTCGAACTCTTCCCGCACGACGAGCGGCTGCAGAAGTGGCTCGGCTGGGCCGGCGACAAGATCGCCTTCCAGGGGCTGCCGGCGCGCATCTGCTGGCTCGGCTATCGCGAGCGCGACAAGGCGGGACTCCTCTTCAACCAGATGGTGCGCGACGGCCGGGTGAGTGCGCCGATCGTCATCGGGCGTGATCATCTCGACGCCGGCTCGGTCGCGTCGCCGTACCGCGAGACCGAGGCGATGATGGACGGCTCCGACGCCGTGAGCGACTGGCCGCTGCTCAACTTTGCCACCGGCATCGCGAGCGGCGCCGGGTGGATGTCGTTCCATCATGGCGGCGGCGTGGGGATGGGGTATTCGCAGCACAGCGGCCTGGTGGCCGTGGCCGATGGCAGCGAGGAGGCCGAGCAGCGGTTGCGGCTCTGCCTGACCAACGACCCCGCGATGGGCGTGATTCGTCACGCCGATGCGGGCTATCAGCTGGCCAAGGACGTGGCACGCGAGCGGGGCGTGGACATGCCGTCGCTCGAGGCGTGACCCGCACACCGGAGTAGATTGTGCCATGACCGCCGACCATCTGTACACCGGGATCGCGCAGCTCGTGTCACCCAGCGGCAGCGGGGCGCTGCGGGGTGCGGCGATGAACGAACTCGAGATCCACACCGACGTCGCGATCGCCGTCACCGGCGGTCACGTCTCGTGGATCGGGCGTGCCGGCGACTGGGACGACACGAGCACGCCGACCACGGACCTTGGTGGTCGCGCCGTCGTGCCGGCCCTCGTGGACGCGCACACCCACATTGTCTGGGCCGGCGACCGACTCGCCGACTTCGAGGCACGGGCCGCCAAGGTCCCCTACGAGCAGATCCTCGCGGCCGGTGGCGGCATCCGCCACACCATGCAGAAGACGGCCGAAGCCTCGGTGGCCCACCTCCTCGCCCTGGCATTGCCGCGAGCAGCGGCGCTCGTCGGTGGAGGCGCCGGCACCATCGAGGTCAAGAGCGGCTACGGCTTCACGCCCGAGGCAGAGCTCACCTCGCTCGAGGCGATCCACTCGCTCAACGAACACACCTCGGCGCAGATCGTCCCCACGCTGCTGATTCACGTGCCGCCGCGGGATGAGGCCGAGCGCGCGGGCTACCTCGACATGGTCACGCGTACGCTGATCCCCGAGGCGACGCGTCGCCGTCTGGCGGTGGCCGTGGATGTCTTCATCGAGCGCGAAGCGTTCACCCTCGATGATGCCCGCGCGATCTTTGCCTGCGCGCGCGACCACGGCCTCGCCATCAAGGCCCACGTGGACCAGTTCCACGTCATCGGCGGCGTCGAGCTCGCCATCGAGCACGGTGCCGTTTCGGTGGATCATCTCGAGGTCTCCGGCAAGGCCCAGATTCTCGCGCTCGCCCTGGCACCGACTGTTGCCGTCGTCCTGCCGGGGGTCTCACTGCATCTCGGCATCCCCGTGGCGCCGGCGCGCGCGCTGGTGGATGCCGGCGCCGCCGTGGCCGTGGCGACCGATTGCAACCCGGGTTCCTCGCCGCTCTTCTCGCCGCAGCTGGCGATGGCCATGTCGGTGCGCCTCAACGGCCTGACGCCGGCCGAGGCACTCACCGCCTGCACGGCCAACGGCGCGGCCGCGCTGCAGCGCGACGACATCGGCCGACTCCGTGTCGGGATGCGTGCCGACTTGCTGGTGATCGATTCCGCCGACTGGCGTGACCTTCCCTACACCCTCGGCGGTTCGCCCATTGCTCGGATGATCCTGGGCGGCCGGGAGTTCCGCGCGTGACCACTGCCCCGCTCCTCGTCGGTCGCCCCCTCACGCTGGCCGATGTCGTAGCCGTTGCCCGTCACGCCCACCCGGTGGCGCTCTGCACCGAGGCCAGGGCACGCGTCCTCACCAGCCGCGCCTACATCGAGCAGATCGTCGCCGAGGGGCGGGTGGTGTACGGCGTGACCACCGGCTTCGGCAAGCTCGCCAACGTCAAGATCGCTCCGGGAGACGTCCAGCAGCTGCAGCGCAACCTGATCGTCTCGCACGCCATGGGCGTCGGTGAGCCGCTCTCGACCGAAGTGGTGCGTGCCATGCTGCTGTTGCGTGCGCAGTCGCTCGCGCAGGGCTTCAGCGGGATCCGCGTCGAGGTGGTCACACTGCTGCTCGAGTTGCTCAACCGCGGCGTGCACCCGATGATCCCGTCGCAGGGGTCGGTGGGCGCCAGCGGCGACCTCGCACCGCTCGCGCACATGGCGCTGACGCTGATCGGCGAGGGCGAGGCCGAGCATCAGGGCGTGCGCCGCCCTGCCGCCGAAGCGCTCGCAGCGGCTGGTCTTGCCCCGGTGACGCTGCAGGCCAAGGAGGGGTTGGCGCTCATCAACGGCACCCAGGCGATGACCGCCATCGGCGCCCTCACCATCCACGACGCGCAGCAGCTCGCCACGGCGAGCGACATTGCCGCGGCGATGTCGCTCGAGGCGTTGCGCGGGTCACGGGCGCCGTTCGACCTCCGCGTCACCATGGTCCGGCCCCATCCCGGCGCGACCGAGGCGGCCCGCAACGTCCTCGCCCTCTCGGCTGACTCGCCGATCCACGCGGCACACGCCGACTGCGACAAGATTCAGGACGCCTACTCGCTGCGCTGCATCCCGCAGGTGCACGGCGCCTCGCGCGACGGCCTGCGGCACGCCGCCGAGGTGGTGACCCGTGAGGTCAACGCCGTCACCGACAATCCGCTGGTCTTTGCCGACGACGACCTCGTGATCTCTGCGGGCAACTTCCACGGCCAGCCGGTGGCGCTGGTGATGGACTACGCCAAGATCGCGATCGCCGAGCTCGCGAACATCGCCGAGCGCCGCGTGGAGCACATGCTCGACCCCGCGGTGAGCGGGTTGCCGGCCTTCCTGGCGCGGCAGGGCGGCCTCCATTCGGGGCTGATGATCTCGCAGTACACGGCGGCCTCGCTAGTGAGCGAGAACAAGGTGCTGGCGCACCCAGCGTCGGTGGACTCGATCCCCACCTCCGCCAACCAGGAAGACCACGTCTCGATGGGCACCACGGCGGCCAGGCAGTGCGCCATGATTCTCGAGAATGCGCGCTGGGTCATTGCCGTGGAACTGCTCAACGCCACGCAGGCGCTCGACTTCCACGAGCCGCTCCTCCCTGGCCCGGGTGTCGGTGCGGCGGTCCGCTTGATTCGCTCGGTGGTGCCACCACTGGATGCCGACCGGATCATGACCGGCGACCTGGCCGCCGTACGGACACTGATCACGAGTGGAGCACTGCGGCGCGCGGTGGAAGAGGTGGTTGGGACGCTGGAGTAAAACGCTTTTCAGCCGCGGCCGTCAGGCCGCGGTGAGGGGTGACCAGTAACCAGTAACCAGTGAACTGCGGGGGGACACCATGGAGGCTTCGGCAATGAAGCGAACTGGTCACGGGTTACGGGTCACGGGTCACTTTGCCATCTGGGCGATTCTCCTTCCGGCAGCGCTGGGCGCCCAATCCCTCGCGCCGCGACTCGACTCGCTCTTCGGTGCCTACAGCAGTCTGTCCGGCCCCGGCTGCGCGATCGGCATTGATCGCGACGGGGCTCCGCTGATCCGGCGTGCGTGGGGGGCAGCCTCGATCGAACTTCGCGTGCCCAACCGCGTCGAGACGGTGTTCGAGGCGGGATCGGTGTCGAAGCAGGTCACCGCCGCGTCGGTGCACCTGCTGGCGGCCCGCGGGGCGCTGCGCCTCGACGACGACATTCGGCGCTGGTTCCCCGAATTGCACGACTACGGCACGCCGATCACCATCACCCACCTGTTGCAGCACACCAGCGGACTGCGCGACTGGGGGGCCGTGGCGGAACTCGAAGGGTGGCCGCGCGGCACGCGCACCATCAACCATGGCCATGTGCTTGCCATCCTGGCTCGGCAGCGCGGCCTCAACCATCCGGTTGGCGCAGCCTACTCGTACACCAACAGCGGCTACTCGCTGCTGGCGATGCTGGTGGAGCGAGTGAGCGGCGTGCCATTGGCCGAGTTCTCGGCGCGCGAGTTCTTCCGCCCGCTGGGGATGACCAGCACCAGTTGGCGCGACGACTATGCCCGCACGGTGCTCGACCGCGCGCAGGCATACGCCAAATCGCGCGGCGAATGGCGCCTCGACATGCCGTTCGAGAACCCGCACGGGCACGGCGGCCTCCTGACCACGGTGGATGACCTGCTCCGCTGGAACGCCGCCCTCACCGCGCGCCGCCTCGGCACCCCCGACGTCAGCGCCGCCATGGAAGTCCCCGGCACGCTGCGCGATGGGACGCCGATCACCTACGGCGGCGGACTCGTCATGGACCAGTACAGTGGAGTCGCGCAGGTCGGCCACAGCGGGGCCACGGCCGGCTACCGCGCCTACCTCGTGCGCTGGCCCGAGCAGCGCGTCTCCGCGGCCGTGCTCTGCAACGCGGCCGATGCCAGCGCGACGCAGCTGACGCGCTCAAGCGTGGCGACGGTGCTCACCTTGAGGGGATTGTCTCTCGTCTCCATCAATGGCTTCGAGAACGCGCGGATCGGATTCCGTTACACCGGAGCAGATGCCGCGTCATTCGCCGGCACGTGGCACTCGCCCGAGGCCGACGCGCGTTGGGTCCTCACCGCCGCCGGCGACTCGCTGGTGGTGCGGCGCACGGCCGGCGAACGGCTGGTCTTCCGACCAGTCGCGGCCGACTCATTCACCAACGGCCCGATCAGCATCGCCTTCGTGCGAAATGGCGACGCAGCGCCGACACGGGCGAGAGTGTCGATTGGCAGAGCGCTGGGGGTGGAGTTCGTGAGGAGTGAACGGTGAACGGTGAACGGTGACGCGTAACCAGTGACCAGTGACCAGTGAGTCATGCCCAGTTGGCCACGGGTGACTGGTTACGGGTCACTTGCCCTTCCCGTTCACCGTTCACCGTTCACCGCTATTCTTCCCGCATGAATCGACTCACCGTATGCGCGGGGCTCCTCCTCCTCGCCTGCAAGGGCGAAGCGCCGCCAACGCCCCTCCTCGCGCCCGCGATCACGCAGGTCGCCGACACCACCTTCGTCACCACCGAGGAGCCAGGACTCGACGGCGTCGTCACGCTGACCGAGCGCTGGCAGCAGGTCGCGGACCCGGATCGTTTCGGGGAGATTTCCGAAGCGGCCTTGGGGGCGGCCGGCACCGTCTGGTTCGCCGTCACCGGGGAGAGCGACCGCACGGCGATCTACCGTGCCGATCGCGACGGCGGCCTGCACGCCATCGCCCAGCAGGGGAACGAGGCCGGTGCCTTCAGCGGCGCCGTCTCGCTCGCCGCGCTTGCCGATGGCGGCATGCTCGCCGTCGAGCGGACCAGCGGCCGAGCCGTGCGCTTCGACTCACTCGGTGTCCCGACAGACACGTTGGCCCTCTCGCCACTCCCCACCGCGGGCGAAGTAGTCGCGGATCGTGACGGAGGCTGGTTCGCGCCCCTCGCTGCCGAGGATGGCTGGTTGCATCACTCGCGGCTCGGCGAGGTCACCGACACCGTCCGCCCCTCCAGCACGTGGAGCAGCAACGCGACGATCGCGATTGGCCGTGACGGTTCACTCTTGCGGGCGGTCGTGGGCACGTCGCAACTCGCCCGTCGCGCCGGGAGCGGGCCGATCCTCACCGGACGCTGGATCGGCTCCGTGCTCGCCGGCTCACTCCGCCTGGCGCACGACGCCAAGGGACTCTCGTGGGTCGCTGCCACGGCAGCGGATGGTGGCACGCAGCTGCACAGCTTCGATCGCGACGGCGGCCTTCGCTTCGTGGTCGACACGCCGCCGGGGACCACGGTGCTGGACGAGGACGGAGAGTATCTCCTGACCCTGAGCGTCGACGGGGCGCTCCGCGTGATGGAAGTCACCAGCGGTGAGCCGGCCATCGTGAACAAGGCGTTTACCCGCCTCTGACCATCGCTCCTCGCGCATCGCGGTCGCACCGTTGAGACTTGGCTCCAACATCGTCCCTTGGAGCCCGCTGATGTCGAAGCCCTGGATCGCCACTGCCCTGCTTGCCCTCGCCTGTGCGTCGTCTGGCGATGTCGTCACCCCGGACCCGATCCTCCCCGGACCACCGCCGCCAGTCGCCGGCCAGGGGTTGCGCCTGCTCTTCGTGGGCAACTCGCTCACCTATACCAACAACGTCCCATCTCTGGTCCGCCAACTCGCGGTGGCCGCTGGGCGACCGACACCGGTGGTGGTCGCGCGTACGGCCGGCAATGCCGGCCTCGAAGATCACTGGGCTGAGGGGACGGTACGTGCCGACCTGAAGAACGGCGACTACGACGTGATGATCATGCAGCAGGGACCGTCAACCCTTGCCGCCAGTGGCGAGAACCTCACCCACTGGACGCGAATCTTCGCCGCCGAAGCGGTGAAGTACGGCACGCGCCCCGGGCTCTACGCCGTCGCAGCACCGGTCGGTGGCAACTATGAAGGGGGGATGGCCAACTATCGCGCGGCCGCAGAAGTGACGCAGAGCGCATTCTATCCGGCGTCGTACGCCTGGAAGCTCGCGTGGGATCAACAACCCCGGCTCGGCTTCTACGGGCAGGATGGCTTCCATCCCTCCGCGGCCGGCGCCTTCATGAGCGCGATGGTCATCGCAGCGGTCGTCTTCGAGATCGACCCGGCGACCATGCCGAACCTGATTCCCGCAAGCATCACCGAGGCCGACCTGGCGGTGATGCGCAGCGCAGCCGCGAGGGCCGTGCAGGAACAGGGGAGGAAGTAGCCTACCCTTCGGTCAGGATCCGCTTCGCCTCCCGCAGCGCCGCCTTGGTGCCCACCAGCACCAAGGTGTCCCCGACTTCCAACCGCTCGATCTTGCTCGGCGCGGGGATGCCGACACCACCGCGGCTGATGGCGAGCACCGTGGCGCCCGTGCGGCCACGCAGGCCGACCTCTGCGAGCGTCTTGCCGGCCGCAGCGTACCCCTCCTCCATCCGGAACGGCGTCGGTGCACCCATGCCGGGGAGGAGGTGGGTCGCCGTGGTCAGTCGGTCGGTCGCGATCGGGGCGACGGGGTAGAGCCCCGTGAGGCCCGTGGTCGGCATTTCGGTGGTCACCTGTTCGGGCGGGAGCGACGAGCGCAGCGCCGCAATCAGCACCTCGGCGCCCGCTGCGACGTGTCCCTGCAGATTGGTCGCGCTGCGCCACGCCGCCACGCCCATGAGCACCAGCACCACTGCAAAGACGGCCACGCCACGGAATGCGGGCAGGAAGGGCTGCGTCGCGAGCAGGACCGGCAGGCCGAGCAGGAAGACAATGGCGATCTCCAGCGTCGCGACCAGCGCACGACGCGGGGCGGCGGCGCGGTCCATCCCCTTCTGGTGCGGCATCGCGAGCCGCGACAGCAGTTGTGCCAGGGAGCGCGCCACGCGGAAGATGCCGAGCAGGAACGGGGCGGCGAGCACGACACCGGTGGTGTACATCCCGCCCCGTGCCAGCGACGCCGAGATGCCGAACGTGTCGACGAAGAAGGCCTCAACGCGTGGCCCGAAGAGGGCGAGGCCGATGATCACCGCCACCACGCACGCCGCGTCCACCAGCAGCCAGCTCACCATGCCGCGCAGTCGGTCCTTGGCGGTCCGTCGCTCCGGGGCGCGGCGCATGTCCTCGACCCAGGTCGCATAGAGCGCGGCGTAGGTCTGCAACGGCTTCGGGAGCTTGCGGTCGGCATAGGCTGCCACCGCGACCGAGCGCTTCACCATGAACGGCGTCAGCAGCGTCGTGAACGCGGAGACCGCCACGGCCACGGGATAGAGGAAGCCGCCGACCGCGCCGGTCGCCAGCCCGAGCGACGCGATGATGAAGGAGAACTCGCCGATCTGCGCCATGCTCATCCCGGCCTGGATCGCGGTCTGCGTGCCCTGGCCGGCGATGAACGCGCCGATGGACACCGACACCAGCTTGCCCACCACCACGACCACCACCAGCAGCACGATGGCGACGCGATACTCCCAGAGGAGTTCCGGCTGGATCAGCATGCCGACCGAGACGAAGAAGACGGCGGCAAAGACATCGCGCACCGGGCGGACCAGTTCCATCACCGCGTGACCCTTCCCGGATTCGCTGATCAGCGAGCCCGCGATGAAGGCGCCGAGCGCGACGGAATATCCCAGCGCCTGCGCCAGCAGCGCGAAGGCGAAGCAGATGCCGAGGCTCGCGACCAACGTGGTCTCGGGGCGCTTGAGCCGGACGATGAAGCGCATGAGCCGCGGCACCACGAGCAATCCGCCGACCACCCAGACCAGCAACAGCAGGAAGAGTCGGAGGGCAGTGCCGATCAGGCCGCTACCCGCCTCGGCGGTGCCTGCACTCAGCGTCGCGAGGCCGGCCATGAAGAGCACCGCGGCCAGGTCCTCCACGATCAGCACGCCGAAGACGAGGTCGCGCAGCTTCCGCCCGACGCCGTGATCCTCGAACGTCTTCGCGATGATGGTGGTACTGGAGATCGCGATCAGCGCGCCGGTGTAGAGCGCCTCGCGCTGGGTCCAGTCGAGCAGGTACGCGGCCGAGACCCCGAGGAACGCCATCACCGTGATGTCGAAGAGCGCGGTGACCGCGACACTCGGGCCGACGCGCAGCAGCCGTCGAATGGAGAACTCGAGCCCGATGGAGAAGAGCAGCAGGATGACGCCGAGCTCGGCCAGCGTCTCCGTCGTGCCGCGATCGGCTTCGACCGGGATCAGCGTCACATACGGCCCCACCATCATCCCGGCGAGCAGATAGCCGAGAATCACCGGCTGCTTCAAGCGCTGGAACACCACCGTCGTGATGGCGGCGGTGCAGAGCACCAGCGCGAAGGTGGTGAGGAAGGCGTGATTGGCGCCCACGGGTCAGCCCTCCTGGCTGGGTGGGGCGGTGGTGATCGGCCTCCAGGCAATCGCTTCCCACGCGGCATCCAGCGTGGCCAGCGCGTGCGGATGCGTCGCCGACCACTCCTTGGTCGCCACCTTTTCGGCCGCGAAGCCCACCAGCGCCAGCCAGACGGAGGTCCACAGCTCCACCACGCCGGCGCGCACGCTCCCCTCCTGCTTCCCGGCCGCGACCAGCTGCTCCAGGCCGAGGCGGAGGTCGTTGGCGGCCAGGCGCGAGGCGTCGTCCAATTCGCTGTTCAGGCGCCAATTGAGCAGCAAACGGACCCGTGCCGGGTCCGCTTCGGCCCGTTCCAGCCACTTTCGGCCCAAGGCGCCCAGCCGCTCCCCCGCGCTCTTCCCCCCGGCCTGGACCACCTCGCGGATCGCCACCACCCCCCACCGCTGGCTCTCCTGATAGGCCGCGTTCAGCAACGCCTGCTTGCTCGGGAAGTGGCGGTAGATGGTGCCCTCGGCCACGCCCGCCCGCTTCGCCAGGATCGGGGTGGTGGTGGCGTGATAGCCCAGGGTGGTGAAGAGCTCGCGCGCGGCCTCGAGCAGGCGGTCGCGGGTGGTCGGTGCGCTGTCGGCCATCGTGCTCCCGGCGTGGGGGGCCGCCCGGCGAGGGGGCGGATTATCTTCGGGCTCGTCTACGCACGACCCGAATCAGAGGAAACCTGGATGAAAATGCTCGTCCTCGGCGCCGGCCTACAGGGCTGCGCCTGTGCCTTCGACCTGCTGCGGGACCCCGAGGTCACCGCCGTCACCCTCGCCGACCTTCAGCCGGCCCGGATGGCGCGCTTTCTCTCGCGCCTCGACGACCCCCGGCTCCATCCGATCACCCTCGACGTCACCGACCATGCGGCGGTCCTCGAGGCGATGCGGGGGCACGACGCCGTCCTCAGCGCCATCCCATACTACTTCAATGGTCCCATGGCGCGGCTCGCGGTCGAGGCCGGGTGCCATTTTGCCGACCTCGGCGGGAACACCGAGATCGTGATGGAGCAGAAGAAGCTCGAGGATGAGGCCCATGCCAAGGGGCTCTCGATCATGCCCGACTGCGGCCTCGCCCCCGGGATGGTCAACATCCTCGCCGCCGAGGGCATCCGCCGCCTCGACCGCGCCGACCGGGTACGAATCTACGTCGGTGGCCTCCCCCAGCACCCGGAGCCGCCGCTGAACTACCAGATCGTCTACTCGCTGGAGGGGGCGCTCGACTATTACACCACCCCCTCGTGGATCCTGCGCGACGGGAAGAGCACCACCGTGGACGCGCTGAGCGAGCTCGAGCCGGTGACCTTCGGCGAGCCGATCGGCACCCTCGAGGCGTTCCACACCGCGGGGGGGCTCTCGACCATGGCCTTCTCGTTCGAGGGGAAGGTCCGCGAGATGGAGTACAAGACCCTCCGCTACCCCGGTCACGCCACGCTGATGAAGGCGATCCGCGACCTCGGCCTCCTCGACCTCACCCCGATCACCGTCAAGGGGAAGGAGATCGTGCCGCGCGACGCCTTCATCGCCACGGTGACCCCGAAGCTCACCAAGCCCGACGGTCGCGACCTCGTCGCCCTCCGCGTGGTGGTCAGCGGCGAGAAGAGCGGTGCACCACACAGCACCACCTTCGACCTGGTCGATTACTTCGACGAGGTCCACGGCATCTCGGCGATGATGCGCTGCACCGGCTACTCGCTCTCCCTCACCGGCCTCACCCAGGCACGCCGACAGGTCATCCGCTTCGGCGTGACCACGCCGGACGAGGGGATGCCGTATGATCGCTACGTGACGGGATTGGTGGCACGCGGGGTGGTGATTCGGGAGACGTGATCGAGAGGCGAGAAGCGAGAAGCGAGTAGAGTGGGCCAGCGGGGTGGTCGTACCCCCCGGCCACCCAACTAGCATCTAGCATATCGCGTGACGGCG
>JANRIW010000026.1:0-57562 GCA_033764505.1 Gemmatimonadales bacterium | reverse complement strand
CCGGGAGTTTTACGGGATCTAGCGAGAAGCGAGAAGCGATAAGCGAGAGGCGAGAAGCGGGAAGCGTGGTGGGACGGGGAATTATAGCCGCAGCACCCACCATAAAGCATATAGGGTGTCGCATGTCGGCCCAACACGCCCCCCCCCGCCCCCGCTTCCCGCTTCTCGCTTCTCGTCCTACTTCGCCACCCGCCGCCACAATCCCGCCATCGCCTCCGCGATCGGGCCGTCGCTGTAGCGCTCGATCGCGCGGTGACGCGCGGCGGCACCGAGGGGTCGGCAGCGGGCGGGTTCGCTGACCAACCCTTGCAGCGCGCGCGCGAGGCCGGCGCGGTCGTCCTCGTTCACGATCAACCCCGCGTCCCCCACCACATCCGGCAACGCCCCGCAGCGCGTGACGATCACGCCGCAGCCATGGGCCATCGCCTCGAGCACGAGCGTGCCGGTGGGTTCCACCCACTGCGCCGTGGAGCGTGACGGCGCCACGAGCACGTCGAGCGTCGCGTAAAACTCACCCAGCGCCTCGCGGGGCAGGGCGCCCAACCATTCCACCCGGGCCGAGAGGCCGAGCCGCTGCGCCTGCGCCTCGAGTGCCTCCTGGACCGGACCGGTGCCGACAATCCGCAGCCGCCAATCGCCGTAGGTCTCGCCGAGGGCGTCGAGCAGCAGGTCGAGGCCTCGCTCCTTCACGACCCGCCCCACCACGCCGAAGACGACGGGCGGCGGGTCGTGGCGCGGCGGGACCGCCACCGGCACCACCAGACCACTCGGGGGAATGACCGCGGTGGGGAGGGGGGTGCTCCCGCCCGCCAGATGTTCGAGGGCCGGCCTGGCCACGCCGGCGAGCCCCTTGGCACCGTCACGGACGCGTCGGGCCTGCCACCGTGCGGTGATCCCAGAGGGACCGCCCAGCGAGGAGGTCCCGACGAGCACGTAGGGGATCTTGAGGTCGCGAGCGGCCGACGCGCCAACCTCCGCGGTTGGCGTCCAGGGATCGCCGATGATGTGCAGCAGGTTCGGACCGGTGTCGCGCAGGGCGGCACGCAGCGCCTTGCGAGACCAACGCAGATCCATCGGGTCCCGGGCGTCGCCTCGTGCTGCCACGCGCAGGTACTGGATCTGTCCATCGGTTTCGGCATCGCCGGTCGAGCGGGCCACCACGGGTTCGATACCCAACGCCAACAGGGCGCGCAGCACATCGCGGGACGGTGGCTCGGGGGCCAGGAGGAAGACTCTCACGGGGACAAAGATGGGGGGGGCGAGCTTACTTTCCACCCCATGCGGATTCTTCACCTTGCCAAGTACTACTGGCCGCGGTCCGGCGGCGTCGAACGCGTGGTCCAGGGACTCGCCGAAGGAGTGGCGGAACGAGGGCACGAGGCCGAGGTGATTTCGGTCACGGCGTTTGGCGATGCGGCCCCCGGCCAGCGGAAGCGCGCGGCGGTCACGCGAGCGTGGTCGTTCGCGCCCGTCGGCTCGCAGGAGCTTGCCCCGACCTACCTCGCGGCGGCGTGGCGACGGGCCGACATCATCCATCTGCACCATCCCAATTCGCTCGCCGACGTGGCCTACGCCCTGCGGCCGTCCCTGGCACCCCTCGTGGTGACCCAGCACGCCGATTACCCGTCGTTCCAGTACCGCCTCCCCGCCAAGTATGTCCTGCACCGGGCCGAAGCGATCGTCGTCCCCTCGGCGGCGCACATTGCGCTGTCGCGTGAGCTGCGAGGCTTCGAGTCCAAGGTCGAGGTGATCCCGTTCGGGATCGACGAACGTCGCTGGGGGCTGGTACCGCCTCCCCCGCCGGGCAATCCCCCACGGGCGCTCTTCATCGGTCGGCTGGCTGCGTACAAGGGGGTGGACTTCCTCCTCCGGGCGCTGGCCATGGTCCCCGACCTCCGGTTGGATGTGGTCGGCAGCGGGCCCGAACGGAACCGGCTGCAGACACTGGCGAGGGCATTGGCGGTCTCGGATCGGGTCAAGTGGTGGGGGGAGTATCCGGACGAGGATCTCCCCCGCCGGATGGCCGACGCCGACTTCCTGGTCCTCCCATCGGTCTCGACCGAGGAGATGTTCGGGATGGTGTTGCTCGAGGCGATGGCTGCCGGACGGCCGGTGATCACGACCAACGTCCCCTCAGGTGTCCGCGAGGTGAACGAGGCCGGGGTGACAGGTCTCGAAGTGCCAATGCGCGACCCCGAGGCCTTGGCGGTGGCAATGCGCACGCTGGCGGAGGACCCGGCCCTTCGGGAGCGGATGGGTATGGCAGGGCGGGGGAGGGTCGATGCCAAGTTCACGGTGGGCCGTATGGTGGACGCACACCTGGCCCTGTACCAGAAGGTGCGTGGTCCAAAGGGGTGATTTCTATGTGGACAAGTCGCCCCGTTTGGCGCTATTTGGATGGGGGGTGGGGTATATGGTACCGAGGCCTCCCAGAACAAATCACTTGAATGCTGCTTCGTAACTCATTTTTTGATAACGTATTCGGCCCCGTAGCTCAGGTGGTTAGAGCAGCGGACTCATAATCTGACGGTCGGGGGTTCGAATCCCCCCGGGGCCACTGGGTTGTCAGGTCATCCGAAGCGTGGTAATATCCTTCGCTCGGAACGGGCGATTAGCTCAGCTGGTTAGAGCGCGCGCCTCACATGCGCGAGGTCGGGGGTTCGAGCCCCTCATCGCCCACTCGGTCCGAACCACCTCGCTAGGTGGCGTAGGACCGCCGAGTCAGTCAGTGAGTGGAGCCTCCCGGGCTGGCTCGGAACGGCAGGACAACAGAAGGCGGTCGCGATCTCCGGATCGCGGCCGCTTTTCTTTGCTCGTCGGCCAGGGGCCGCTGCAATCGCGGCGGCTCACCCCTCAATGCGTCGCCGATGTGGAATGTGGAAAAGACCGAATGTGGACAATGTGGGTTATCCACAACGCAATCGCTTGCCGTAAAAGGCTTTGGGCTGCGACTCCGATCAACCTCCACTGATCATCGATCATCGATCATCGATCATCGATCATCGACCATCGATCATCGACCATCGATCATCGATCACCGCGCCTTACTCGGCGCTCTCCTCCCACGCCGCGATCGCTTCATGTGGAGAAACGGTTGCCGTCCCCTGCTTGCCGACCACCACCCCTGCGGCCAGGTTCGCCAGCCAGGCCGCCTCGCCGAGCTGGGCCCCGGCGGCAAGCGCGGCCACCAGCCAGGCCGTGACGGTGTCGCCCGCACCGGAGACGTCGTAGACCTCGCGGGCAATCGCGGGGGTGCGGCGGAGCGGGTGGCCCTCGGAGACGAGGACCATCCCGTCGGCGCCCAGGGTGAGCAGAAGGTGCTCGGCGCCGAGCCGTTCGCGGGCGTCGGCGAGATCGTGATCGTCGCCCGTGAAGCGGGTGCCAAAGGCCTGCTCAAGTTCCCGACGATTGGGTTTGAAGACCGTGGCGCCGGCGTACCCGAAGAAGTGCCGCTGCTTGGGGTCGACCACGACCGGGATGCCGCGAGCCCGGGCCGCCTTGATGACGGCCTCCGCCAGCGTGGGCTCCATGACCCCCTTGTCATAGTCTTCAAGGGCGACGGCGTGGACGCCCTCGAGGGCCTCCAGCACCGCTGCCTGCAGCGCCTCGCGATGGCGGTCGGGCAGGGGGGTGGTCACCTCGAGGTCGATCCGGACCACCTGCTGGCCCCTCGCCACGAGGCGAGTTTTGGTGGTGGTGGGGCGGCCCGGCACCGAGACGCTGCCGAATGTGGAAATCTCCTGAGCCGCCAGCGTCTGGAGGAGTACTTCCCCCGCCACGTCGTCCCCAGTGGCACCGATGAGGGTAGCGCGGGCACCGAGGGCTGCGACGTTGGCCGCCACATTGGCGGCGCCACCTGGGACGTCCCGCTCCTCGGTCACGCTCACGACCGGGACTGGAGCCTCTGGTGAGATGCGATCGGTCTCGCCGATGAGATAGCGGTCGAGCATCAGGTCGCCGACCACCAGGACGTTGACGTGCCGCATGGCCTCGAGGAGGGCGCCGAGGCGGTCACGGCTGAGGGCGGGAAGAGTTTGGGTCATCCACAAAACTACCCCATCCCCGTCGGCACCGGGTATCTTCGGCGCCTATGTCGGACTTCCGTATCGTCGCCGTGCGCGGCTCGCTGGACGAATCCGTCCACCATGTCTCCGCCGTGGTGGTCCGGCCCGACGGCACCCTCGTCGCCCACGCCGGCAACGCCGACCTCCTCACCTATTGGCGGTCGGCCTCCAAGCCGTTCCAGTTGCTGCCGCTGGTGGAGGATGGCGGGGTCGAGCGCTTCGGGCTCGACGCCGAGATGCTCGCGCTCGCCTGCGGCTCGCACAACGCCGAAGCGGCGCATCGCGTGGTCGGAGCCCGCTGGCTCGCGGCGGTCGGCCTGGAGGAGCGTCAGCTCTCCTGTGGCGGCCACCCGTCGCTCTGGTCCAAGCAGGCCGACCTGATGGTGCGCGAGGGCGTGGTGCCGACGCCGCTCTGGAGCAACTGCTCGGGCAAGCACGCCGGCCTGCTGGCGCTCGCGCGTCTGCATGACTGGCCCACCGACGGGTACGAGGGGCTGGAGCATCCGGTGCAGGGGCGGGTCGCCGAGACCATTGCGCGGTGGACCGGGGTCCGAGCGGCGGACCTCGTCTGGGGGGTGGATGGCTGTACCGCGGCGGCGGTGGCGCTCCCGCTGCGTGGCATGGCCCGCGCCTATGCCGCCCTCGGTGCCGGTGCGTCCCCCGGCCTGGCCACCCTCCGCGATGCGATGATGGCGTGGCCGATGATGGTGGCCGGTTCCGAGCGGATCGACACCGTCGTGATGGAGGCGTGGCCCGGTCGCGTGGTGGCCAAGATCGGCGCCGAGGGGGTCTTCTCGGCGGCACTACCGACGCTGGGGGTCGGGCTGACCCTCAAGGTGCACGACGGCGACATGCGCAGCGCGGGCTACGCGCTCGTGGCGACGCTGAGTCAGGTGATCGCGCACCTCGATCCTGCGGGCGACTGGCCGATGGACGCGCTTGCCCCCTGGCTCGCCCCGATGATCCGTAACACGCGCGGCGTGGTGACCGGTGCCTATCAGGCGCGCGGCGCGTTGCACTTCTCCTGACCGGCCGATACTCATGACTGATCCGAATTCCCTCTCGCTCGACGATGCCACGCGTGCCCTGGTCGGGCTGGCGGCGGCGATCGCCCAGGGCGAGGAGCCCGAAGTCCGCAACCGGATTGCCGAGGCCACCGCGCAGTCGGTGCCATCGACCTGGGTGGACGAGCTGCTGCTGCAGTCGGTGCTGATGGTCGGCTGGCCACGGACGTTGGTGGCCGCTTCGCTCTGGCGCGCCGCCGTGCCGACGCTCTCCGACGGGGCCGATCAGGATCTCGACGCCTCGGCCCATGCCGAGTGGGCCGCGAGGGGCGAGGCGACCTGTCGCATCGTATACGGCGACAACTATCGGAAGCTCCGGCAGAACGTCGCCATCCTGCACCCGGCACTCGACCAGTGGATGGTCACCGAGGGGTATGGTCGCACCCTCTCCCGGCCCGGTCTCGACTTGCTGCGACGTGAACTCTGCGTCGTGGCCCAGACCGCGGTGCTCGACACTCCGCGGCAATTGCATTCGCACCTGCGCGGTGCCCTCAACGCGGGCGCATCATTCGCCCAGGTCGAGGGCGCCCTGATGGTCGTGAATCCCTTCCTTTCCTATGACGACTTCAAGCGGGTGAAGGAACTCTGGGAATCCGTGCGTGACAGCTGGAGTCCCCTGGCATGAGTTTCGTGGATCGCGTGGTGGTCGAAGTGCACGCTGGCGGTGGCGGCGACGGTGCCTGCTCCTTTGCCCGGTTCAAGTTCAAGGCCAAGGGCGGCCCGGACGGCGGCGACGGCGGCAACGGCGGCTCCGTGTACGTGCGGGCGCAGGCCAACCTCGCGACGCTGCTCGACTATCGGTACCGCACCGTCTGGAAGGCCGAGCGCGGTGGGCACGGCAAGGGCAAGAACATGACGGGGGCCTCGCGCGACGACGTCGTGATGCCGGTGCCGCCGGGCACCATCATCATCGACGAAGCCACCGGCGAGACCCTGGGCGAGGTGATGCGCGCCGGCGACCAGATTCTCGTGGCCCGCGGCGGCAAGGGCGGGCGCGGCAACGCCCGCTTCACCTCCGCGACCCATCAGGCGCCGCGCGAATGGGAGGAGGGGACGCCGGGCCAGGAGAAGCGGCTCGCGTTTGTCCTCAAGCTGATCGCCGACGTCGGGCTGGTCGGCGAACCGAATGCGGGAAAAAGCACGCTCCTCTCGGTGATCAGTGCCGCGCGTCCCAAGATCGCCGACTATCCCTTCACGACACTCGAGCCGAACCTCGGCGTGGCCGGGCTCTCGGGCTCGCGCTCGTTCGTGGTCGCCGACATTCCGGGCATCATCGAGGGGGCGCATGCCGGGAAGGGGCTCGGGCTCCGCTTCCTCCAGCACGTGGAGCGGACCCGGCTGCTTGCCTTCCTGGTGCCGCTCGATGCGGACGATCCGCAGGCCGTCTATGCGCAGCTCCGCCGCGAGGTGGCGCTCTACAGCCCGGTGCTTGCGGAGAAGCCGCACCTCGTGCTGCTGAGCAAGGCAGACCTGCTTGCCGAGGGCGACGAGATCCCCACGCTCGACGCGCCCGATGCGCGCATGGTGGTGCCGATCTCGTCGGTGTCGGGGCATGGCATCGAGTCGTTGAAGGAGACGCTCTGGGGCGCCGTGCAGGAGATCCGCGCCACGGACGCCGAAGAAGAACCGTGGTCCCCCGAGGACGAGGACGCCGTTGCCGACACCGATGACGAGGCCCACTGGGCCGATCCCCTCAGCGACGACGCTCCCGACGAATGATGCCGAGGAGCGCCTCGCCTACCTGGCGTTGGCGCTCGTCGACGGGCTGGGCGCGAGGCGCCTGGCCGCGCTCCTCTCTCAGTGCGGCTCCGCGACCGCGGTCCTCGCCGCCTCCCCGACCCAACTCGCCGAGACACCGGGCCTCTCTCGTGAGGTCCGCTCGGCGATCCGTCGCGCCCGCCTCGAGGAGGCCGAGCGGCACCTCGCGCGCTGCGCGCAACTCGGGCAGCAGCTGCTCACCCCGGCCTGCGACGCGTACCCGGCTTCGCTCCGCTCGATTCCCGATCCGCCGATCGCGCTCTGGGTCCGTGGACGCGTCGACCTCCTCACCCGGCCCGCGGTCGCGATCGTGGGGAGCCGCGATCATTCGGCGTACGGGGAGGACGTGGCGCGGCGCGTGGCGCGGGAAGCGGCGCGCGCCGGCATCGCCGTGGTGAGCGGGATGGCGCGCGGCCTCGACGCCGTGGCGCATGAGGCCGCGCTCGCCGCCCATGGCGCGACGATCGGCGTGCTCGGGACCGGCGCCGACGTGGTCTATCCCCAGCAGAACTGGCGGCTCTTTCAGGACGTGCTCGACCACGGGCTGCTGGTGAGCGAGCTGCCCCCGGGGTCGCGACCGCACGCCGGCGCCTTCCCGCGGCGCAACCGGCTGATCAGCGGACTGACGCAGGTGACCGTGATCGTCGAGGCCGCGGAAGGTTCGGGCACCATGCTGACCTGTGCATCGGCACTGGAGCAGGGACGCGAAGTGCTGGTCGTCCCGGGGCCGATCACCTCGCGCACGTCATGCGGCACCAATCGCCTGCTGGCCGAAGGTGCGACCCCGCTCCTCACGCCGGCCGACATCCTCAGCCACTTCGGCGCGGCGACGCCACCGCGTGATCCGGCGCTCGTCGATCCGCCCACGTGCACCCTCTCCCCGACCGAGGCGCGGGTCTTCGCGGCACTCGCCGACACCGGCCGCCACATCGACGAGCTCGCCCTGGCCGTCGGCCTGCCGGTGGGCGAGATGCTCGCGACCCTGCTGGGGCTGGAGATCGGCGGGTTGGCGCAGTCGCTGCCCGGCGGACAGTACCGGCGAGGCGCCCGGCGCTGAGGGGCAGGGGGTCGCCGGCGACGTTAACTTTCGTGGATGCATGTCTACGTCCACGTTCCGTTCTGCGCCCGGCGCTGCTCCTACTGCGACTTCGCCATCGCCGTCCGGAAGGACACGCCCGATCGCGAGTTCGTGGAGGCGCTGCGGGTGGACTGGCGGGCGCGGCGCGGGCTGCCGGCGTGGGACCTCGCGCCAACCATCCGGACGCTCTACTTCGGCGGCGGCACGCCCTCACGCCTCGAGGGGGACACCATCGCGCGGCTGATCCAGATGCTCGCCTCGGACCGTCCGCTTGCGGTCGACGCCGAAGTGACGCTGGAGGCCAATCCCGATGACGTGACCCCGGCCCGTGCCAACGCCTGGCGCGAGGCCGGCGTGAACCGCATCTCCCTCGGCGTGCAGAGCCACGAGCCCGCCGTGCTGGAGTGGATGCACCGGACGCACACGGCCGACCAGGTGCCCTTCGCGGTCTCCATCCTCCGCAACGCCGGCTTCACCAACATCTCGATGGACCTGATCTTCGGGGTCCCGGTGGCGCTGCGTCGCGACTGGTTGCGTGACCTCGACCTCACGCTCGAACTGGAGCCGACGCACCTGTCGCTCTACGGGCTCACGGTGGAGCCGCACACGCCGCTCGCGCATTGGACGCGCCGTGGCGAGTCCACCGCCATCGCCGACGACCGCTATGCCTCGGAGTACCTCGACGTCCACGACGTCCTGGTCAACCAGGGCTTCGAGCACTACGAGGTGTCGAACGCGGCGCGTCCCGGCTTCCGGTCGCTGCACAACAGCGCGTACTGGCGCGGGGCCGACTACATCGGCCTGGGACCCTCCGCCCACTCGCTGGTGCACGGCATCCGGTCGTGGAACGTCCGAGAGTGGGCCGAGTACGCCCGGATGGCGGAGCGGGGGGAGTCGCTCACCCAGGGGGACGAGGCGCTCGACGGGGATGCCCGGCGGCTCGAACGGCTCTACCTGGGGCTCCGCACCACCGACGGGCTGGCGGAGTGGGAGGTGCCCGAGGGGGCGCGCGCCAACTGGCTTCGGACCGGGTGGGCCGTGGTGGATCAGGGGCGAATCCGGCTGACTGCCGAGGGCTGGCTGCGGCTCGACGCGCTGGTTTCCGCGATCGCGCATTCCTAGCTTTCCGCCATGGCCGACCTTGAATCCCTGACCGACCGCGAGCGCCGGGTGCTCGAAGCGGTCATCGAGACCTACATCGCGACCGCGGAACCGGCCGGCAGCCAGACCGTGGCCCGTCGCTCGACGCTGGGCATCTCGCCCGCGTCGATCCGCAGCACGATGTCCGACCTCGAGGCGAAGGGGTTCCTCTATCACCCCCACACCTCGGCGGGTCGGATACCGACCGACGCCGCGTATCGGGTGTACGTGGACCGGATGGTGCGCGGCACGCCGCCGGACGCGCAGACGCGCGAGCACCTCGAGGTGGAGTTGCTGGCGGCCAACGCCAGCGAGGAGCTGCTCAAGCGTGCCGCCCAGGTGCTCGGCATCCTGACCCAGGAGCTCGGGGTCGCCGTCGGTCCCGCGCTCGACGAGATCGTTCTCGAGCGCGTGGACCTGGTCGCGGTCTCCTCCGAGCGGCTGTTGATGGTGCTCAACCTTCGCAGCGGGACCGTGCGCACCATCTACGTGCGGCTTCCCGGCGCGCTGCGGCGCGAACAGCTCGACGAGGTGCAGCGCCTCCTGAACGAGCGCCTCGGCGGGCTCACGTTGCGCGCCGTGCGCGCCACCCTCGGCGACCGCCTGCGCGACGCGGCGGCGTCGCCGGAGGCCGCCGAATTGCTCGACATCATCCTCGCCGAGGGCGACGGGCTCTTCGATCCGCAGGACGCCGGCGATGCCGTGATGCTCGGCAGCGCCTCCGTGCTGGTGGACCAGCCGGAGTTCGCGTCGAGCGAGCGGATGCGGTCGCTGCTGTCGCTCACCGATCGGCGCGACGTGTTGCAGGCCGCGCTGGCGCAGCGCAAGCAGGACGGCATGACCGTCACCATCGGCGGCGAGCATGGCGAACCCGGCCTGGCCGGGTTCACGCTCGTCACTTCCACGTACCGGCGCGGCGGCGCGACCGGCGTCATCGGCGTGCTCGGACCGACGCGGATGCCCTACGACAAAATCATCGGCCTCGTCGAACATACCGGACGACTGGTCGAGGGACTCTTGCAGTGAGCGATCTCTACACCACGCTTGGCATCGCACGCGGTGCGTCCGATGACGACATCAAGAAGGCCTATCGCAAGCAGGCGATGGAGTATCACCCGGACCGCAATTCGGCACCCGATGCCGAGGCGAAGTTCAAGGAGATCTCCGAGGCCTACCAGATCCTCTCCGATCCGGAGAAGCGCGCCTACTACGACCGCACCGGACAGCCCCCGGGCAACGGCGGCGGCTTCGGCGGGGCAGGGGGCCCGGGCTTCCAGCACATCGATCTCTCGGAAGCGCTCAACATCTTCATGCGCGACTTCGGGGGCTTCGGGGGCTTCGAGAGCATCTTCGGCGGGGGCCGCGGCGCGGCCGAGGTCAACCGTGGCCAGGACATCCGGGTCACCGTCAAGCTGACGCTCACCGAGGTTGCCCTCGGCGCCAAGCGCAACATCAAGATCAAGACCCTCACGCCCTGCGAGCCGTGCGGCGGCACGGGTGCGGCCAAGGGCACCAAGCCCGTCAAGTGCGGCACCTGCGACGGCAGCGGCGAGGTGCGGCGCGCGGCGCGCTCGATGTTCGGGCAGTTCGTGCAGGTCGGTCCCTGTCCCACCTG
The DNA here is from genome assembly GCA_033764505.1 of Gemmatimonadales bacterium. GTDB lineage: Bacteria > Gemmatimonadota > Gemmatimonadetes > Gemmatimonadales > GWC2-71-9 > Palsa-1233. Next base: position 46,843 of record JANRIW010000026.1, on the reverse strand, counting down.
TCGCGGGGAGGGGCACGTCGTCCGCACGCCCTGCGAGGTCTGTCGTGGCGAGGGGCGCGTGAAGGGCGAGCGCACCGTCACCGCCGACATTCCCGCCGGCGTCTCCGACCAGAACTACCTCACCATGCGCGGCATGGGCGCCACCGGCCCTCGCGGCGGGCCGTCGGGCGATCTCCAGGTGATGATCGAGATCGTGGAGGACGAGCGCTTCGAGCGGCAGGGCGACGACCTCCTCCTCACCCTCCCGCTCTCGTTCTCGCAGGCCGCGCTCGGCGTGACCGCGACGATCCCCACGCCGTACGGCGACGAGGCCCTCGAGGTGCCGCCGGGGTCGCAATCGGGCTCGGTGCTGCGCCTGCGCGGCAAGGGCATTCCTCGACTCGGCGGCACGGGGGTGGGCGACCTCAACATCCGACTCCATGTCTGGACGCCGGAGGATCTCAACGACGAGCAGCGGCAGCTCTTCGCCGAGCTCGCCAAGCATGAGGGGGAGGGGCCGGGGCGGAAGGGCGGCTTCTGGTCCAAGCTCAAGGAGGCACTCGGCGCATGACCCAGCAATGGTGGCGGATCAGCGTGGACTGTCGGCCGGAGGACACCGACGCCGTCGCGGCCGCGCTCGTCGCGGCGACGGGGCAGGGGGTCGAGGAACCCGCCGAGGGTCGGTTGCTCACGGTCGAGACGTCGGAGGAGAATGCCAAGCGGGTGGTCGGGGCGCTGGTGGCGAGCTTCCCCGCGCTCGAGGGGATCGTGACGCCGCTCGATCCGGTGGACTGGTCGGTCAAGTGGCGCGAGGGCATCATCACCCGCCGTTTCGGTCGCCTCGTCGTCACGGCGTCGTGGCTCCCGGTCGTACCCGAGGGGAACGAAGTCGTCGTCTCGCTCGACCCGGAGTCGGCATTCGGCAGCGGCGAGCACGGCTCCACGCGCGCCGCGATGACGTTGCTCGAGCGTCACCTGAAGCCGGGCGACCGCGTGCTCGACTTCGGCAGCGGCTCCGGCATCCTCGCGATCGCGGCGGCCAAGCTCGGTGCCGTCACGGCGATCGGCATCGAGGTGGACGACGAGTCGCACCCGATCGCCGAGGCGAACGCCGAGAAGAACGGCGTGAGCGACCGGGTCACCTTTCTGGTGGGCGACGCCGGGGAGCTCGGCGTGCTCGCCGGTCCGGCCGAGGTGCTCTGCTCCAACATCCTGCGCACGGTCAACACGCTGCTGCTACCGGCCATCCAGAAGGCGCTGGTCCCGGGTGGGATCGCCATCTTCGCCGGCATGGAAGACATGGAAGAGGAACTCTTCCGGCCGGTGCTGGAGCGCGCGGGCTTCACCATCGTGGACGACGTGCACGACGCCGGCTGGTGGGGCGTGGCGGCGCGCTTCGGATGATCCGGCTCCTCGTCCCGGTCGGCGCGCTCGTGCAGGGCGTGTCGGTGCGCGTGGACGACGACGAGGCCCATCATCTCGACGTGCGACGAGTCGCCGACGGCAGCGAGGTCGAGGCGCTCGATGGGGCCGGCGCGCGAGCAGTCGGCGTGGTGCAGCGAGACGGGAAGCGCTGGCACCTTCGCGTGGAGTCGATGGTGCAGGAGGCTCGCCCGCGTGAGTTGCTGCTCGCCGTGGGTGGTGGCGACAAGGATCGTTTTCTCTGGCTCGCGGAAAAGGCAACGGAACTCGGCGTGACCACGCTGGTGCCGATCGAGACCACGCGCTCGCGGCACGTCGAGAATCGGCTGCGGCCGGGCACCATCGAAAAGGCACGACGGCGGGTGCGCGAAGCGTGCAAGCAGTCGGGCAATCCCTGGGCGCCCACGATCGCCGATGTCGAGCCGATTGACGGCCTCGGGCAGCGATATCCCGGCCTCTCGTGGTGGCTGGCGGATGCGGCGGGTGGGGCGGCGCCGGCCGGCATCGGTGCCGCCGCGATCGGCTGGCTGATCGGCCCCGAGGGCGGCTTCGTGGCTGACGACCTGACGATTCTTGAGCGCGACCTTGCCCCTGTGCGTGTCACCCTCGGGGTGCACGTCCTTCGCTTCGAGACCGCGGCGATCGCGGCGGCGGTGCTCACCGCCGACCGACGCAGGTCCTGAACCACCTTTCACCCCAGTGGGGCTCCCATGCGCACCGCTTGCCTGCTCGTCCCGCTGTTGGTGTTGGTCGCCGCGTGTGACGGCGACGACGCGATCATCTGCACCACCGAGGCGCGCTTCGGCGTGAACCTCACCGTCAAGGATGCCACCACGGGGCAACTGATCCCCGAGGGCGTGCGCGGCGTGCTCAAGGACGGCAGCTACCGCGACTCCCTGCAGGTGTTCACGGACATCGAGGGACGGATCTTCTCCCTCGCCGGTGCGGTCGAGCGGCCCGGGACCTACCGCATCGACCTCGCGGCCCCAGGCTACCAGCCGTGGACGCGCAGCGACGTGCGCGTGCCGGAGGGGCGCTGTCACGTGGAGCCGGTGTCGCTCCAGGCGGACATGGTCCCGATCGGCGGGTGACAGGGTGGTCGGGAATGGCGAGATTCCAGCAACCCAAGCCGGACACCCCATGAACCCTCCCGACTGCATCTTCTGCCGCATCGCCACCGGCGACGTTCCCGCCCAGATCGTCGGGCGCTCCGACCACGCCGTGGCGTTCCGGGACCTCTCCCCCCAGGCCCCCACCCATGTCCTCGTAATCCCCACCACCCACCTCGCCTCCGCCGCCGAGGCCACCGGCCCCGAGGGCGCCCTGATCCTGGGCGAGGTCATGGCCCTGGGGGTCCTGGTCGCGGCCGACCTCGGCCTGGCCGAGTCCGGCTACCGGTTCGTGATGAACACCGGCCGGGAAGGGGGCCAAACGGTGCACCACCTGCACTTGCACGTGCTGGGGGGAAGGCAGATGCGGTGGCCGCCGGGCTGAGAAGCAGGTGACCAGTGACGAGTAACCAGTAACCAGGGGCTCCGGCCCGGGCTCTGGTCACAGGTCACGGGTCACGGGTCACGGGTCACGGGTCACGGTTGCCGTAACTCTATCTCCGGGCTAGCTTTGGCCTTCTATGTCTTAACCGCCCCCTGATCGGGGGTCCGAGAGGGGTGATTTAGTTCATGTCAGAAGTCGTCATCCACGAGGATGAGAGCTTCGAGCGGGCGCTCAAGCGCTTCAAGAAGAAGTGTGAAAAGGCGGGCATCCTCTCCGATCTGCGGAAGCATCGGCATTACGAAAAGCCGAGCGAGAAGCGGAAGCGGAAGGAAAATGCCGCCCAGCGCAAGACGCGTCGCGGCCGCACGTATGCCTGAGATCACCGCTCGCCTGCGCGCTGACCAGATCGTGGCGCGCAAGGCTGCCGACAAGGACCGGACCCTGTTGCTGGGGACGGTCCTTGCCTCGTTGAAGAACCGCGAGCTCGAGCTCGGACACGAGCCCACGGACGTCGAGGCGGTCGAGGTGCTGCGCAAGCAGATCAAGCAGCGCCTCGATTCGTTCGACCAGTACACCAAGGCCGCCCGTCCCGAACTCGCCGCACGCGAGGAGTACGAGATCGGCGTCCTGAAGGGCTATCTCCCTCCGGAGATCGATCCCGAGGAAATCCGCGTCGCGGCGCGTGCCGCGGTCGCCGCCGGCACCACCGACCTCGGCAAGCTCATGGGGGTCCTGATGGGCCAGTTCAAGGGACGCACCGACGGCAAGGTGATCAATCAGGTCGCCCGCGAGGCGCTGTCGCAGGGATGACCGTGCACGAGGCAGGACCGATCGGGGTGCCGTCCCATGGGGGGAGCGGCACCCCGTTGCCGTTGAATCCCGCCACCTCGGCCGATGCCCTCGCCGCGCTGGAATTCCAGGCGGTGCTTGAGGTCGTGGCCGGCCACGCCGCCGGCCCGCTCGGCGCGGCGCAGCTGCGCGCCCGCCAACCCACCGCCGACCTCGGCTGGATCCGCTGGGAGCTGGCGCTGGTGGGCGAGGTCCTCGCCGTGCTCCGTCGCGGCGATCGTCTCGAAGTGCCGCCAGTGCCGGAACTCAAGGGCGCGCTCGGCCGCCTCCGCATGGAGGGAAGCGTCCTCGAGATCTCGGAGCTGGCCGCCGTCAAGGTGACGCTCGCCGCCGGCCGCGCCGTGGCGCAGGAGCTGGAGCGCCTCGCCGAGTCGTGTCCGAAGGTGGCGGCGCTGCGGGCACCGCCGGCGGACCGCACCGTCGAGCGCCTGCTCGAGCTCGCCGTGGGCGACGACGGCGACCTGCTCGACACGGCCTCGCCCGCACTCGCCGCGGCGCGCCGCGAAGTGCACGCCGCACGCGAACGCTTGGTGCGCCGACTCGAGTCGTTGTTGCGCGACCTCGATCCTGCCGCGGTCCCCGGCGGCGCCACGGTGACGATGCGCGCCGGGCGCTACGTGATTCCGGTGCGCCGCGATGCGCGCAGCCGCCCGGAGGGCATCATCCACGACGAGTCCGGCTCGGCGGGGACGCTCTTCCTCGAGCCGTCGGCCGCGATCGAACTCGGCAACGCCGTCCGCGCCGCGATCATCGCCGAAGAGCGCGAGACGCTGCGCGTCCTGCGCGACCTCACCGAGCAGCTGCGGCCGCTCCGCGACACCATCGCCGCGCTGCACGCCGTTGCCGTGGAAGTGGACACGATTCTCGCACGCGCGCGCTGGGCGCGCGACTGCAACGGCGAAGTGCCGACAGTGGGCGAGGTCGGCACGCCGCTCCGCCTCCTCGGCGCACGGCATCCGCTGCTGCTGGCCCGTGGCATCAAGGTGGTCCCCTTCGACCTCGTGCTCGACGGCAATGAGCGGACGCTGCTCATCTCCGGGCCGAACACCGGCGGCAAGACGGTGTTGCTCAAGGCCACGGGGTTGATGCTCGCGCTCACGCAGGCGGGGATCGTGCCACCGATCGGCGCGGAGTGCGTGCTGCCGATCGTGCAGCGACTCTTCGTGGACATCGGCGACCACCAATCGCTCGCCGCCGATCTCTCGACGTTCTCGGCGCACGTCGCCGAGCTGCGCCGCATCCTCGACGCGTCGGACGCGGGCACCATCGTCATCCTCGACGAGGTTGGCTCCGGCACCGATCCGGCCGAAGGTGGTGCGCTCGCGATGGCCGTGCTCGAGACCCTCACGCGGCGTGGCGTGCTCACGCTGGCCACGACGCACCTCGGCGCGCTCAAGGACCTCGCCACCCGCGTCCCGGGCGTGGTCAACGGCTCGCTGCAGTTCGACGCGGCGACGCTGTCGCCCACCTATCGCTTCACCAAGGGCATCCCGGGCCGTTCCTACGGCCTCGCGATCGCGCGGCGACTCGGCGTGGACCCCGTGGTGCTCGCCGCGGCCGAGGCGCTGGTGCCCGAGGCCGAGCGCGACCTCGACCGCCTGCTCGCGCAGGTGGAGGCGCGGGAGCAGGCGCTCCGCGCCGAGGAGGCGGCGGTGCGCGAGCGGGCGGGCGACGTCGAGCGTCGCGAGGCCGTCGCGGCGATGACGGCCGAGCTTCAGGCCGCGCGTGAGGCCGAACTCAAGCGGCAGGAGAAGGAAGCCGAACGCGAGCGGGCCAAGCAGGCCAAGGCCTACCTGTTGCAGGCCCGCAAACTCGTCGAGGATGCACTGGCACTGGCCAAGGGTGCCGTCGACGAGGCGTCGGCGCGCGAGGCACGCCGCCTGGTGGAGGAGGGCGTGCGCAGTGAGTCACGCCGGCTGGAGGAGCGCGACGCACTCGAGCCTGCCGGCACCGGGGCCATCGCGCCGGGACGTCGCGTGCGACTCTCGACCGGGACGGTGGGCGAAGTCGCCGAAGTGCGCAGCGACGGCAAGGTGGTGGTGATGGTCGGGACGATGCGCCTGGTGGTGACGGCCGCGTCGCTCACGCCGCTCAATGCTGCCGACGCTGGCCCCAAGGCCAAGCCGATGCTGCGGCCGGTGGACGAGCCGACGCGCGAGAGCGCGACCGAGCTCGACCTTCGCGGGATGCGTGCCGACGAGGCCGAGGCGGTGGTCCTCGGGGCCATCGATGGGGCCGTGCTGGCCGAGCATCCGCAGCTCGCGATCATCCATGGCATGGGAACCGGCGCCCTGCGCGACATGGTGCGGCGCCTGCTCAAGCACGACAAGCGCGTGGCCTCGTTCGACTTCGCGCCGCGGACGCAGGGCGGCACCGGCGTCACCATCGCGGTGCTGCGCTGATGGCGCGGATTCCGGATGAGCTGATCGAACAGGTCCGCGACAGCGCGGACCTGCTCGAGATCGTACAGGAGTCGGTCCAGCTCAAGCGGAACGGCAGCGACTGGCGCGGCCCGTGCCCGTTTCACGGCGGGACCAACCGCAACTTCGCGGTGATCCCGAAGAAGAACCTCTATTACTGCTTCGTCTGTCATGAGGCCGGCGACGTCTTCACCTGGTACCAGAAGCGCTTCGGCCTCGACTATCCCTCGTCGGTGCGCGAGGTCGCGCGCCGCGTCGGCGTGGTGATTCCGGACGCGACGGAGCGGGTCGGGCCCGATCCGCGCGAGCCGCTCTATCAGGCGTGCGAGGTGGCGCAGGGGTGGTTCGCCGCGCAGCTGCGCGACGCCCCCGAGGCGGAGTCGGCCCGCCGCTACCTGCTGGACCGCGAGATCGGACTCGATGCCGCGGCGGAGCTGGGACTGGGCTATGCCCCGCGCGGTGCGGAGTTCGTGGCGGCGATGCGCCAGCTCGGGCTGGCCGAGGAGGCGATGCTGGAAGCCGCGCTGGTGATTCGCCGCGACGACGGCTCGCTTGCGCCACGCTTTCGCAATCGGCTGCTCTTCCCGATCCACGACCTGCGCGGACGCGTCGTCGGCTTCGGCGGGCGGCTGCTGGGCCCGGGCGAGCCGAAGTATCTCAACTCGCCCGAGACGCCGATCTTCCACAAGGGCGACCAGCTCTACCACATGCACCTCGCCAAGCACGCCATTCGGAAGAGCGGCTTCGCGATCCTGGTCGAGGGGTACTTCGACGTGCAGCGGCTGGCGCTCGCCGGCATCGATCATGTGGTGGCCCCGCTCGGCACCGCCTTCACCGAGGCGCAGGCGACACTGCTCAAGCGTTTCACCGCCGAGGTGGTGATCCTGTATGACAGCGATGCCGCCGGACTCAAGTCCACCTTCCGCGCCGGTGACGTGCTGCTGGCGCACGGCGTGCGCGTCCGCGTGGCGACGATGCCCCAGGGTGACGACCCCGACACGTTGGTGCGCCACGGCGGCGCGGCCGCGCTGACGCCGATCCTCGACGATGCGGTGGACCTGCTCGAACGCAAGCTCCAATTGCTCGAGCGGAAGGGATGGTTTGCCGACGTGAGGAAGGCGCGCGAGGCGCTCGACAAGCTCCTGTCCACGTTGCGGGCGGCGAGCGACCCGGTGACGCGCGAGCTGTACATCTCGCGCGTGGCGGAGCGGCTCGGCATTCCACGCGAGGTGGTGGCGACCGAGGCGGCGGCCAAGCCGCGTGCCGCCATGCTGCCACCGCGGTCGCACCCGTCGGAGCCGTTGCCGGAGTACCAGCCCGAGGAGCACGCGGGTGAGCACACCCCGGCGCCTCGCCGCGGTCCCGGACCGGCCGCCCCACGCACCCCCGGCGCCGAGATCGAGCGAAAGCTGCTCCGGTTGCTGCTGACCAGCCCGCAGTGGCTGGCACGCGCCCGGGGGGAACTGTCGCTCGACCGTTTCACGGTCCCCGCCTTTGCCCGGATCTATGCCGCCTTGACGGCGCTCCCGGACGATGCGCCCGTTGGTGATGCCGCTGTCCGACTTGACCCCCGTGCCCAGGAGGTCTGGCAGGGCCTGCTGGACTCGCCGCCGCCCGGGGAGGGGTATGACACCGATCGTGAGTACGCCGGGGCCCTGGAGGCCCTTGATGAGATCCACCTCTTCCCGGAAATCGCGGCCGAACCCGACTCGCTGGAGCGCGGCCGTCGCTGGCGCGCCCTCAGCAAGGAGGGGCAAGCCCGCTTCCGGATGTATCTTGCCACAGCGCCGCGCCGTCTCGCCGGCCGCGACGATCCGCCAACGGAGGAATGACCGCTGATGCATCCTGATCTACCGAAGTTGCTTGACGTGCAGGGGAAGGACCGCCGCCTCGCCGACCTTGGGGCGCGCCTGGAGGCCCTTGAGGTCGAGCGGACGGTGCTCGACGCCGCGCTGGACCGGATCCGTTCCGAGATCAACTCCGCCACCCGCACCGCCAACGATTTCGCGCGTCGTCGCGACGAAACGGCGGCCAAGCTGGACACCCAGCGCAGCAATCAGGAAAAGCGGCGGGTGCGCCTCGAGCAGGAACGCAACCCGCGCCTCGCGGCCCAGTTGATGGCCGACGTGGAGCTGGCGCGCAGCATCCTCGCCCAGGAAGAGAGCGAGTGGATGCGGCTCGCCGATGACGCCACCGCCCGTGCCGCCGCCGTGGCGGACATCGAGGCGCGGTTGGCGGCGGCCGAGGCCGACCAGGCCGAGGCGCGCGCCTCCTTCGCGGCGCGGCTCGCCGAGCTGCAGGCGGAGATCGACGTGGCCAAGGCGGAACGCGAAGTCTCGGCGTCGGCGCTCGACCGCACGCTGCGGACGCGCTACGATCGTCTCCGGGCGGCGCGTCGGACGGAGATTCTCGTGCCGGCCAACAAGTCCATCTGCACCGCCTGCTACACGGCCATTCCGTCGTCGCGTCTCGGACGGCTCGAGGCCGAGGGGTTGCTGCTCGAAGGCTGCGAAATGTGCGGCGCCATCATCTACGTGCAGGAGACGGTCGCCTGATCGTCGCGCCCCGCTGGCGGGTCGCGCCGGCCCCGGATCCCGAGGCCGCCCGATCGCTGGCGGAGGCGCTGTCGTTGCCCCTCCCGTTGGCCGCCCTCCTGGTCCAGCGGGGCTTCACCGAGGCGGCCCATGCGCGGGCCTTCCTCCGACCCGCCCTCGACCAGCTCGCCGATCCCCATGCCCTCGCGGGCATGGCCGAGGCGGTCTCCCTCATCACCGCCGCCGTCCAGGCCAGGACCCCCATCCTGGTGCACGGCGACTACGACGTCGATGGCCAGTGTGCCACGGCGGTGCTCACGCGTGCGCTGCGAGTGGCCGGGGCGGTGGTCCATCCGTTTGTCCCGCACCGCACCAAGGATGGCTACGACTTCGGCGCGGCCGGCGTCGCCGAAGCGGCGCGCGTCGGGGCCGGGCTGATCCTCACGTGCGACTGCGGCACCAATGCCGTCGCCGCGGTCGCCGACGCCAAGGCGCTCGGCTGTCACGTGATCATCACCGATCACCACCTCCCCGGTCCGGTGCTGCCGGCCGCCGACGCGATCGTGAATCCCCAGCGAGCGGATGATCGCTCCGGGCTCGGGGCGCTCTGCGGCACCGGGATCGCCTTCAAGCTGGTACAGGCCCTGGTCGAACCGCTCGGCCTGCCGGCGGGGTTGCCGCTGCACCTGCTCGACTACGTCGCGCTCGCCACGGTGGCCGACGTCGTGCCCCTTGTGGGCGAGAACCGGATCCTCGTGAAGCATGGCCTCAAGCTGCTGCAGGAGACGCGCTGGCCGGGGCTCCGCGCGCTGCTCACCACGAGTGAGCTCGCCGGCAAGAGTCTTCGGGCGGGGCAGGTCGGCTTCATCCTGGCGCCGCGCCTGAATGCGGTGGGCCGCATCGCCGACGCGAAGGATGGCGTGGCCCTGCTGCTCTCCGATGACGACCGGCACGCGACGCTGCTCGCGGCGCAGCTCGAGCGACTCAATCGGGAACGCCAGGCGTTGGACCAGCGCATTCAGGAAACCGCCTTCGCGATGGTCGAGCGAGATTTCGCCGATCCGGTCGAGCATCCCGCGATCGTGCTTGCGGGGGATGGCTGGCATCCCGGCGTCATCGGCATTGTGGCATCGCGCGTGGTGGAGCGATACGGTCGCCCGACGTTCCTGATCGGCCTCGACGGCGAGGTGGGGAAGGGGAGCGGCCGCAGCATCGACGGCTTCGACCTGCATGCTGCGCTCACGGCCTGCGGCGACCTCCTGGAGCGCTACGGTGGCCACCGCATGGCCGCCGGCCTCACCGTGTCGCGGCGCCAGGTTGACGCCTTCCGCGAGCGCTTCACCGCCCATGCCCGCAGTCAGCTCTCCCCTGATGACCTCGGCCCCACCCAGCGCGTCGACCTGGAGTTGCCGCTCGGCGAGGTGACCGACGAGCTCGAGCGGTGGGGCCGCCACCTCGAACCGTGCGGGATGGGGAACGCGGCGCCGGTGCTGGGCACTCGTCGCATCCGCCTCGAGGGGATGCGCACGGTGGGCGAGAAGCATCTCAAGGCCACCCTCTCGGCGGGTGGCCGCTCGGTGGAGGCGATCGCCTTCGGCTGGGCCGATCGTGCCGCCGGACTGCGCGGTGAGGTGGACGTGGCCTTCCGGCTCGAGCGCAACGAATTCCGTGGCGTCTCGTCGCTGCAGGCGCGCGTGCTCGCGCTCGCCCCGACGAGTTCCGCGTGACGCGCATCGTCAGCGGGCAGTGGGGCGGGCGACGGTTGCAGGTCCCCAAGGATGCGCGCGTGCGGCCGACGGCCGAGCGGGTGCGCGAGGCATGGCTCGCCATCCTCGGGCCTGAGCTCAGCGGGGCAACGGTGGCCGATCTGTTTGCCGGCAGTGGTGCGCTCGGTCTCGAGGCCCTCTCGCGCGGGGCCGCGCACGCCACGTTCGTCGAGATGAACGCACCGTCCCTCGCCGCCATCAAGGCCAACATCGCCGCCCTCGACGCCACGGACGTGAGCACCGTGCGGCGCGGCGACGCGATGCGCTTCGCGGAGGGGCTGGCTGCCGGGAGCTACGATATCGTGGTCGCGGACCCGCCCTTCACCGTGGATTATGCGCCGCGGCTCGCCGACCTCTGGCGCAACCGGCCGTTTGCAGGGATTCTTGCCATCGAGCACCCTCCGACGCTCACCCTTCCCGGCGCCGACGTACGGCGCTGGGGCGACATCGCCGTCTCCTTCTTTCGGGCCCCATGACTCGCATCGCGATCTACCCCGGCTCGTTCGACCCGCCGACGCGCGGGCACGAGGATCTCATCCGCCGCGCCCTCACGATGGTGGACCGTCTCATCGTGGCGGTCGCCATCAATCCGGCGAAGGATCCACTCTTCACCGTCGAGCAGCGACTCGCCATGCTCGAGGAAGTGACCGACCGCGACCCGCGGATCGAGTACGCCTCCTTCTCCGGCCTGCTCGCCGACTTCGCGCGAAAGCGTGACGCCACGATCGTGGTGCGCGGTCTTCGCGCGGTGAGCGACTTCGAGTACGAATTCCAGATGGCGATGATGAATCGCAAGCTCCACGGGTCCCTCGAGACGGTGTTCCTCGTCCCTGCGGTGGATCTCACCTACCTCTCCTCGTCGCTGGTCCGGACTGCGGCCCGCTTCGGCGGCAACCTCGACGGGCTGGTCCATCCCGCCGTCGCCGCCGCCCTGGCGACGCGATTCGGCCGATGAGCTTTCGCACCGCCCTGCGGGCGCGTGCGGCCGGCGCGATGGCGCGGATTGTCTTTCCGGAGGGTGACGATCCGCGCGTGCGGGTAGCGGCCGAGACGCTGCGCACGCTGGGCATCGCCGAGCCGATTCTCCTGGGTCCTGGCGGCATCGAGCCGTATCGCGACGAGCGCCTCCCCGCGGTCGCGGAGCAGCTGCGACTTCGGCGACCGGCCGCCGTGCGCGATGGCATTCACGCACTCGACCTCGCCACCGACCCGCTTCGCTTTGCGGCCGGGCTGGTCTCGCTCGGGCTCGCCGATGGCTGCGTGGCAGGGGCGGTTGCCCCGACGGCGGACGTGCTGCGCGCGGCGCTCTGGCTCATCGGCCTCCGCGACGGCATCACGGCCGTCACGTCGGCGATGTATCACGGCCTTCCCGATGGACGGGTGCTCACCTACACCGACATTGCGGTGATTCCGACGCCGACGCCGGCGCAGATGGCGGCGGCCGCCCTCGCGGCCGTGCGCGACCGGCACGCCCTCGTGGGGGATGAGCCGGTGGTGGCCTTTCTCTCCTTCAGCACCGCGGGCAGCGCGTCCGGCCCCGAGGTGGAACGGGTGCGCCAGGCCGTTGCGCTCTTCCGTGAGGTGGCCCCGGGTGTGGCCGCCGACGGGGAGTTGCAGGCCGATGCGGCGCTGGAGCCGGCGGTGGCGGCGCGGAAGTGTCCCGGCTCCCCGGTGGGCGGGCGGGCCAACATTCTGGTCTTTCCCTCGCTCGACGCCGGCAACATTGCCTACAAGCTCACGGAGCGGCTGGCCGGGGCCACCGCGGCCGGGCCGCTGCTGCAGGGACTCGCGCGGCCGATGTCCGACCTGTCGCGGGGGGCGGGATCGGACGATATTGTGGACGTGGCGGCGATGGTGGCCCTGCAAGGCCGCAGCCGAACTGACCTGACCCAAGGAGCTGGAGCCGATGGCGTTCTCTGAAGCGCGTGACCCGAGTGGGGTGGTGGTGGTGACCGTCGAGGGGCAGCTGATCGTGGCCAACCGACAGGAGCTCAAGCAGCGGTTGCAGGATGCCCTCGACCGGGGCGACCGGAAGTTCGTGCTCGACTTCACGCCGACCGCCTACATCGACTCGTCGGGTCTGGGGGCCCTCGTCTCGGTGAGCCGGAAGGTGCGCGAGGCGGGTGGCGACCTGCGGCTGGCCGGCCTGAACGAGGACCTCCGGGCCCTCTTCGAGCTCACCAAGCTCGACACGCTGTTCACCATCGCCGCCACGCCCGCCGAGGCCCTCGCCGGCTTCTGAGCGCCGATGCTCTCTGCCGTGCGCGTTGCCCCGGAGCCACCGGACGATCGCGAACGTTACCGCGTCGTCCTGCCGACCGACGTCTCCCAGGTGGGAGAGTTGGTCGACGTCGTCGTGGACTGTTGTTTCGGTCGCACGGAGGCCTCGTCGCGCGCGCGCTTCCGCCTCTGCACCGTGGTCGCCGAGGCCGTGGCCAATGCCATGCTCTACGGCAACGAGAACGATCCCTCCCGTCGAGTCACCGTCGAGATCGAGCTGCACGATGATCGGGTCGTCATCAGTGTCAGCGACGAGGGCGAGGGCTTCGACCCCCAGGCGCTTCCCGATCCCACCGCACCCGACGCCATCGAGCTGACCACCGGGCGCGGTCTCTACATGATCCACTCGCTCGCGGATCACGTGGCCTTCAACGATCGAGGAAACACCATCTGGATCACGCTGTCCCGCTGTTGAGTCACCTCGGCGGGGCGCTCGCCCCGCTCGGCGCGCTCGCCGGCGCGACATTGCGGCTCTGGCGCCTCGACGGCGACCGCTGGCAACTGCTCGGCGGCCCCGCCGACAGCGCCAGTGCCGACGCCCCGCGTGCGCCGCGCGCGGCGGGACAGGATGCCGCATCGTGGCTCTCCATTCCCGAGGCGCCGGGCACCTTCCTCGAAGTGGTGCCGCTGCGCGGCTCGCGCGCCGACGATCTCGGGGCGCAGCTCATGCCGGTGGTGCAGGCGATCCTCGGCGCCGAGCGCGAGGCGAGCGCGCTCACCAACGAACTCGCCGCACGCTACGAGGAGATCGACCTCCTCTACACCATCGGCGAGTTGCTCGGACGCTCGCGCTCGGTCGACGAGGTCGCCTCCTTGATTCTGCGCGAGGTCACCGCAGTGGTCGGGGCACGGCGCGCCGGGCTCCGCATCTACGACCAGGAAACGCGAACGCTCCGCACCATCGCCACGCTTGGCACCGCTGACGGGGCCATCCCGGCCGCCGTTTCGGTGGACGCCGAGGACGTGATCGTCTGCCGCGCCTTTCGTGCGGGCCGCATCGAGACCGGCGTGCAACCGACGTGGGTGCCCGGCGAGGTGCTCGCCGTCCCCATCAGCTACGCCGCGTCGGGGCAGCCGAGTCGCGTCATCGGCACGCTCGCGCTTGCCGATCGCGCCGGCGGCGGCGCCTTCACGCGCGAGGAAACCAAGCTGGTCACCGCCATCGCCACGCAGATTGGCGCCGCCCTCGAGAACGCCCGGCTGGTGGCCTCGGAGCGGGGGCGGCAACGGCTCGAGCGCGAGCTCGAACTCGCGCATGACCTGCAGCTCAAGTTGATGCCCACGCCTGCGGTGCTGCGCGGCGAGGCCGACGTCGCCGTCGAATCACGCGCCGCCGAATCGCTGGGTGGCGACTTCTACACCTTCTCGCGCCTCGGCGTGGGGCGCATCGGCGTGATGCTTGGGGACGTGTCGTCGCACGGCTTCTCGGCGGCCCTCATCGCCGCGCAGGTGATGGCCGCCGCCGGCATCCACGCCAACGCCACCACGCCGCCCGACGAGACCCTGGCGTTGCTGCGCGATTCGCTCGCCGACGAGCTCGCGACCACGGAGATGTATCTCTCGGTGTTCTACGGCGTCCTCGATCCGACTGCCGGGCGGCTCACCTTCACCAACGCCGGCCATCCCTACGCCTGGCGCGTGCCGCGCTTCGGCTCGGCCGAGCGGCTCATGCCGACGGCACCACCGCTCGGCCTGGTGGACGAGAGTCGCTTCGGGCGCACCGTCGTGCCGTGGCACTTTGCCTCCGACCTGCTGGTCCTCTTCACGGACGGCATCGTGGATCAGATCAACGCCGAGGGGGAGCGCTTCGGCGAGGCGCGGCTCATCGCGCGCATGGAGGAGGGGCGACACCAGGCGGCCGATATCCTGGTGCGCACCGTGATGGACGAACTGAAGGCGTGGGGCGGGGACCCGACCGACGACTGCACGTTGCTCGTGCTGCGCGTATGAGGGTGCGCGCCGAGAAGTCGCTGGGGCAGCACTTCCTCACCAACCCGGAGTTGCTCGCCAAGATCGCCGCCGCCAGCGAGGCGGGGTCGGGCGACGTGGTGCTCGAGATCGGTCCCGGTCCAGGCGCCCTCACGCGCGCCCTGCTCGACACGGGCTGCACGGTGGTGGCGATCGAGCGCGACGAGCGGATGCTCTCCGGGCTCGAACGCCAGTTCGCCGGCCGCGATTTCATCGTCGTGTCGGGAGATGCCCTCGAGATGGACTGGCACGCGCTGGTCGCGCCGTGGCAGGCCCTGGGGCGTCAGTGGCGCGTGGTCGGCAACATCCCCTACTACATCACCTCGCCGTTGCTCGAGAAGGCGCTCACGGCGCCCTTTCCCGCGTCGATCACCTATCTGGTGCAGAAGGAAGTCGCCGATCGCGTCGTGGCACCGGCCGGCCACGACGACTATGGCGCCCTCTCCATCGGCATCCAGGCCGTGGCCGAGGCGCACCGCGGCTTCGTGGTCGGACGCGGCGCCTTCACGCCGCCGCCCAAGGTGGACTCGGCGGTGCTGCACCTCGTCCCGCGCGCGGTGCCACGGGTGGCCGGCGCCGACATCCCGGCATTCCGGAAGCTGGTCACCTCCCACTTCTCCTACCGGCGCAAGCGGATGCAGCGCGCCATGCGCGAGGCACTCGGCGTCGATGCCGAGACGGCGGCGCACTACTTGGAGGCCGCCGGGATCTCGCCGGATGTGCGGCCGGAAGTGGTCGGGGTGGAGGAGTGGGTGAGGCTGCTTGAGGTCGTACGTCGTAAGTCGTAGGCCTCGCATGCTGTCATCCTGAGCGAAGCAGCCTGAAAGGCTGCGCAGTCGAAGGACCTCTTCCCGATGCGCCCGGTGAGAGGTCCTTCGACTTCGCGCCTGTGGCGCTTCGCTCAGGATTACACACGCCCCCGAGCTACGAGCTACGACCTACGACCCACGACCTACGACATCCCAAAAATGTTACCAGGCGCCATCATCCCCGCCGGATCAACCGCCTGCTTGATCCCGTGCATCACCGCGCGCTGTTGCGCCGTCAACTGCATCCCCATCCAGCGCTGCTTGATCTTGCCGATGCCATGCTCGGCGGCCACGGTGCCCCCCATGGCGAGGATCGGTCGCAGGATCGCCGCGATCGTCTCCTCAACCGCGTGGACCTCGTCGGCATTGCGCGCGACGAAGTCCATGTGCGGATGGCCATTGCCGGCGTGGCCGTAGATGGTCGGGACCGCAACGCCGTGCTCGGCGACGGCGGCCCGCGCGATCCCGATCGCCTCGGCGAGGCGCGGGTAGGGCACGGCCCAGTCGGTGGCGAGGCGGCGGCCCCCCTGCGAGGCAAAGGCGTTGCCATGTTCGAGCATCGTGGCGGGAACGGCGTGGCGGAGCAGCCGCGCGGTGCGAATCTTCGCGTCGTCGTCGAAGACCAGCACGTCGTCCACCAGCGCGCCGTGTGCCTCGGCCAGGGCGAGCCAGGCATCGAAGTCGGGCGCGTCGTCGCCCCGCGATTCTTCCTCAGTGTAGATGAACGCCCCGCCGGCGTGTCCGCTCCCGCCTTCCTGCGATCGCACGATCCGCAACGCCTCGGCGTCGAGAAACTCGAGGCAGCGCGGCGCGATCCGTCCCGCCGCAGTCGCTTCGCGGGCGGCGACCACGAACGCGAGCGCTTCAGGGTCGCCGGGGAAGGGAAAGCCGAGACCCGTCACCCGCTCGGGCAGCGGCAGCAGCGACAGTTCGGCGGCCACCACGATGCCGAGCGTCCCCTCGCTGCCGATGAACCAGTCGATCGGGTCATGGATGGCCGCATAGCCGACGGTGTTCTTCTCGAGGCGCGTGCGCGACACCTCGATCTGCTCCCCACTGGCCAGCACCACGCTCAGGCCGCTGACGTGTCGCCGCGTTGCGCCGTAGCGCAGGGAGCGGGCACCCGAGGCATTGCAGGCGATCGAGCCGCCGAGCGCGGCCTCTTCCTCCGACGTCGGGTCGGGTGCGAAGAGCAGCCCCTCCACAGCCAGGGCACGCTTGAGGTCGCCCACGAGGATCCCCGGCTCCACCCTCGCCGTCATGCGCCGGCGATCAATGTCGAGGATCTTCGCCATCCCTCGCAGGGAGAGGAGCATGCCCCGATCGGTGATGGAGCCCCCGGTCATGCTGCTCTGGCCGCCCGCCGCGGTGACCGACATCCCCTCGACCGCCGCCTGACGGATCAGCTCCACCACCTCGTCAGCGGTCGTGGGGCGCGCCACGGCGTCGGGGAGCATGGTCAGTCCGGAGGCATCGGCGCTGTAGGCCTGCCGGACGGCATGGTCGCGGGTCAGGCAGGTGAGGGGCGTGGACATCAGGATGGCTCCGGTGCAGGTCCCCGAAAGGTATCGTGGCCGGGGAGGGGGCGGGAATTGCGACCTTCCGTACCGGCGCGCATCGTATCTGTTCAGGCCGCGAGGAACGGCCTGAATCATCGAGGACCCTTTACCCCAAGGGGGAACGAGATGCAGAGTCTTGGCAACGGGCGGCGTGGCGCCGCCGGGATGGTGGGCAGCTTGCTGGCGCTGGCAGTGGCGGTAGGTGCGTTGACGACCTGGCTGCCCAACGCACCGTCGAACGAGATGTCCGAGGAACTCGGCCCGACGGTCGCCGTGGGCAAGGGGAACGCGCGGACCTATGTGCGCCGCACCGCCGGTGCGCCGCGCGAGGTGGGCGTCCTGCTGGATGCCGCCGTGATGGAAGGCCTGCCGGAACACGCGAGCCCCGGGCACGGCATCACGATGCCGGATGGGCATGCCATGTTCGAGTACACCCTGCCGCTGCCGGCCGGTGCGGGGACCGACATCCGCCACGTCGTCCTGAACTGGAATCCTGGCGGACATGAGCCGCCGGGCGTCTACGACGTCAAGCACTTCGACTTCCACTTCTACACCATCCCCGAGACGGAACGACGGGCGATCGTGCCGACGGACCCGGCCTTCGATGCGAAGGCTGCCCGGCATCCGTCGAAGGAGGAGATGCCGGCCGGATTCATCCTGCCACCCGGGACGGTGGTGCCCCAGATGGGTGCCCACTGGCTGGATGCCAGCGCGCCGGAGCTCGCCGGGAAGCCGTTCACCACGACCTTCATCGTCGGGAGCTGGGACGGCCGGGTGATCTTTCAGGAGCCGATGATCACCAAGGCGTTCCTCGAGCGTCGACCGGACACGACCATCACGCTCCCGCAGCCGGCCGCCCGGTCGAAGGGCCGCTTCATCGCCGGCAGCTATCGGATCCAGTGGGATGCAGCCGCGAAGGGCTACCGGATTGCGCTGATCGAGGGCCCGTCCGGGAAATAGGTCGCGCCAAGCCGTGGGCCGCGGGGCACGGGACCTCCCGTGCCCTTTGCCTTCCCCGGCGCCTCGGTTAGTCTGTCCCCCATGACGACCCCCGACTTCACCTCGCCCGAGGCCCCCTCGCCCGAGGAACTGGCCCGAATCGCCGATGCCGCCGACGTCCTCGAGGCGATCATCGCCGACCGCGGCGTGCTGGTCCACCTGACCGACGAAGTCCGGCACCGGCTCCTCAATGCGGCAGGGAAGGTGTACGCCCCCGATGCCTTCCAGCGGCGGCAGCTGGTCAAGGCGGCGGCGCGCAAGCGGAAGGCCGAGAAGGTGCACGTCGAGGAAAGCCTCCTGTCATCGACCGGGATCCGCGTGGCGCGGACGCGGCCGGGGGCGGCCACGCCGAACTATTTCCTGCTCAATCCCGTGGAGCCGGAGGACGTCGACGACGACCCGGACTTCCGCGAGGCGATCGAGCCGCAGAACTGCTACGTCTGCAAGCAGGACTACACGGCGGTCCACCATTTCTACGACCAGCTCTGCCCGTCGTGCGCCGAGTTCAACTTCGTCAAGCGCACCGAGCTCGCCGACCTGAGCGGGCGCGTGGCGTTGCTCACGGGCGGTCGCGTCAAGATCGGCTATCAGGCCGGTCTCAAGATGCTGCGCGCCGGCGCACGGCTGATTGTCACCACACGCTTTCCGCGCGATTCCGCCATGCGCTACGCGCAGGAGCCGGACTTCGGCGATTGGAGCGATCGCCTGGAGATCGTGGGCCTCGACCTCCGCCACACCCCGAGCGTCGAGGCGCTCTGCCATCGGCTGCTGACCGAGAGCGATCGCCTCGATTACATCATCAGCAACGCCTGCCAGACGGTGCGGCGTCCGCCCGACTTCTATCGCCACATGATGGCGGCCGAGCTCGGCTCGCTGAAGGAGCTCCCCGCGGCGGCGCGCAAGCTGTTGCACCCGCTCGAGGGGATGCGCGAGTCCAGGGCCCTCGCCGCCTCGACCGACGGCCTCCCGAAGTTCGAGGAGCTGCTCACCGAGGTGCCGGGCCTCACCCATGCGGCGGCGCTGTCGCAGGTGCCGCTGCTCGCGGAAGAGCTGTTGGGTCAGTCGCATCTCTTCCCGGAGGGGGAGCTCGACCTCGACATGCAGCAGGTGGACTTGCGCGGCCGGAACTCATGGCGGCTGCACCTGCACGAAGTGTCCACCGTGGAGCTGCTCGAGGTGCAACTGGTCAACGCGGTCGCCCCGTTCGTGCTCAACGCCCGGCTTCGGCCGCTGATGAATCGCACCCCCAACCGCGACAAGCACATCGTCAACGTGTCGGCGGTCGAGGGGCAGTTCTATCGGCGCTTCAAGACCACGCGGCACCCGCACACCAACATGGCGAAGGCGGCGCTCAACATGATGACGCGGACCGCGGCGGCCGATTACGTGAAGGACGGCATCCACATGAACTCGGTGGACACCGGCTGGGTGACCGACGAGGACCCGGTGGAGATCGCCGCGGCCAAGACGGCCGAGCACCGCTTCCATCCGCCGCTGGACATCATTGATGGCGCGGCGCGGATCGTCGATCCCATCATCGATGGGATGAACAGCGGCAACCATGTCTGGGGACAATTCCTCAAGGACTACCGCTCGGTCGACTGGTAGCCCCTCTATCGGGTGGGGGGACCGGGCGTTACTGTCTGGTTTCCCTCCCACCCGTACCCGGAGTGTTCCATGGTGACCATCGCGTCGCTCTGGCTCCCGATCGTCCTCTCCGCTGTTGCCGTCTTCATCGTCTCCACCCTGGTCCACACGGTCTTCCCCTGGCACAAGGGGGACTACCCCGGCGTGCCCGACCAGGACCGGGTGCAGGCGGCGCTGCGGCCCTTCGCGATTGCGCCCGGCGACTACATGCTGCCGCGCTGCCGCGACATGAAGGAGATGGCGACCCCGGAGTTCACCGAGAAGATGCGGCAGGGCCCGGTGATGATGATGACCGTCCTCCCCAACGGACCGTCGGCCATGGGGCCGATGTTCGTTCAGTGGTTCGCGTTCCTGCTGGTGGTGGGGACCGTGGCGGCTTACACCGCCTCCCGTGCCCTGGAGCCCGGGGCGAGCTACCTCGAGGTCTTCCGCTTTGCGGGCACCACCGCCTTCGTGGCCTACGCCGGCGGCGCGTGGCCGATCACCATCTGGTACCATCGGGGGGTCGGGCTCGCCCTCAAGGCCACCTTCGACGCGCTGCTCTACGGCGCGGTGACCGCCGGGGTCTTCGGCTGGCTCTGGCCCAACTGACCGCACGTTGCTCCCGCGAAACGTCACGGCCGGTCCCGTCAGGGATCGGCCGTCGTCGCATTTGGGGTTGCCCCACCTTCCGGCTCGTGAAACATTTCACAAATGCTCCCACGGAAGATCGCCGACTCCACGGTCCGACGCCTCGCGATCTACCTGCGCTTCCTCGAGGAGTTCGAGCAGCAGGGCGCCGACACGCTCTCCTCCGAGGCCCTGGCCACCCGGGCCGGCACGACCTCCGCGCAAGTTCGGAAGGATCTCTCGTTCTTTGGTTCCTTCGGAAAGCGCGGACTCGGCTATGATGTCCATGCGCTCGCCGGCGAGCTGCGCGAGATCCTCGGGCTCAACCGTCGCTATCGCGTGGTGATGGTGGGCGCCGGGCGGCTGGCGAGCGCGCTCGTCCAGTATTCCGGCTTCCACGCCCGCGGCTTCGACATCGTCGCCGTCCTCGAGAAGGACCCCGCCAAGATCGGCCAGCGGTGGGGCGAGGTGCATGTCCAGGACGTGTCGCGCCTCGAAAAGGTGGTGCGCGAGGAGGCGGTGGATCTCGCCGTTCTGGTCACCCCCGCCGATCCGGCCCAGGCCCTGGTGGACAGGCTGGTCTCCGCGGGCGTCACCGCGATTCTGAACTTTGCACCGTTGCAGCTGCATGTCCCCGAGGGAGTCGAAGTGAAGAACGTGAACCTGGCCGTCGAACTCGAGACCCTCTCCTACGCCATCGCGCATCGCGCCGTCGACGGGGGGCGTCGCGCATGAGCGGGCTCTCGGCGGTGCCGGCAGGGACGCTGGTCGATCGCGCGCTGCTGCTGTTGGCGGAGGGCCCGGTGGGTGCCGAGCAGTTGGCGGTGCAGGTGCTCGGACTCCCCAATGCGCCCCGTGCCGTCGCCGATCGCCTCGCGACCGCATTGCTCGGCGCCGACCCGCGCGTCCGTCAGCAGCCTGATGGCCGCTGGGCGCTGCTTGCGGCGGCACAGGGATCGCCACTCCTCGACGAGTGCGCCTTTGCCGTGGTGGACGTCGAGACCACCGGGATGCAGCCGGTCGGCGACGATCGCATCACCGAAATTGCCGTGGTGGTGGTGCAGGGCACTCGGCGCGAGGTGGTGTTCGATTCGCTGGTGAATCCGGGGCGCTCCATTCCCGGGCGCATCCAGGAACTGACTGGGATCACCGATGCGATGGTGCAGGGCGCGCCGACCTTCCGGGATATTGCCGATCAGGTGGTGGACGCGCTCGCTGGTCGCGTCTTCGTGGCGCACAATGCACGGTTCGACTGGGGCTTCGTGGGCGCCGAGGTGAAGCGCGCGCGTGACCTCGCGCTCGACGGACCGCGCCTCTGCACCGTGCGCCTCGCGCGCAGGCTCTATCGGCACGAGCCGTCGTACTCGCTCGGCTCGCTGGCGTCGCGCTTCGGGATGGAATTCACCGCGCGTCACCGCGCCGCTGGCGATGCGGTGGTGACCGGGATGCTGCTCGAGAAGCTGCTGGGGGCCGCCGCCGAGAAGGGCGTGCGTACCCTGCACGACCTTGAGACGATGCACCGCACGCCGGTGGCGGAGTTGCCGCAGTGAGCCGCGTCACGACCATGCAGGTCGGCAAGCTTCGCGTGCATGCACTCGAGGCGGGGATTCAGCACCTCGACGGCGGGGCGATGTTCGGCGTGGTGCCGAAGCCGCTCTGGGAGAAGCGCATTCCGGCTGATGCGCGCAACCGCATTCGCCTCGCGATGCGCACGCTGCTGATCGAGCACGACGATGGGCTCGTGCTCGTGGACAGCGGGCTGGGCAACAAGGAGCCGGCGAAGTTCCACGACATCTACGGCATCGAGAACGCCGGCGCCGACGGTCGCACCGCGCTTGAGGATGCGCTCGCCGAGTTGGGGCATCGTCCCGAGGACGTGAAGGTCGTCGTTTCGACGCACCTGCATTTCGATCATGCCGGCGGCAACACCTTCATCGCAGCGGACGACGCCGAGCGGCGGGTGCAGCCAACGTTCCCGAACGCACGCTACGTAGCGCACCGTCGCGAGTACGCCTACGCGGCGCACGCCAACGAGCGCACCACCGCGAGCTACTTCCCGCACAACTACGCGCCGCTGATCGAGTCGGGGCAGATGCAGATGATCGACGGTCCGGCGGGGACGATTGTCCCGGGCGTGCGCGTGATGGTCACGCCGGGGCACACGCCGTGGCACATGTCGGTGCTGCTCGAGAGTGCGGGGGAGGGGCTCCTCTTTCCGGCCGACACGGTGCCGACGGCGCACCACCTCCCGCTCCCCTGGATCATGGGCTACGACGTCGAGCCGCTCCGCACCCTCGAGAGCAAGCGGGCGCTCTACTACCGCGGCATGGCCGAGGGGTGGCGGGTGATCTTCGAGCACGACGCCGATACGGTCGGTGGCCGGATGGTGTCGGGGGAGAAGGGAACGGAGCTGGCGGAGCGGATGGGGGCGCCGGCCAAGACCCCTTGACCGGGGAGACCCAACCCGCTAGCTTGGTCGGATGCAAGAGGACGGGAGATCCGTCCCACCCCGAGCCGAAGGACATGGCGACGCGGTCTGAGGAGACATAAGCATCCGGTCCTACGGGGCCGCGGTGCAACTCTTCGGACACCCCGCCTCGGTGGGGTGTCCGTTTTTTGTCCCGTGGGGAGGAACTGCCACTGTCCAGCTTCGATCGTGAACGTCGCGTGCGGGTCAACCGGCAAATTCGCATCTCGCCGGTGCGGGTGGTGACGGGTGAGGGCGAGCAGCTTGGGGTGCTGACCATCGAGGAAGCACTCGCGGCGGCCGCCGAGCGGGGGCTCGACCTGGTCGAGGTCGCCCCCATGGCCCGTCCACCGGTCGTCAAGATCATGGACTACGGCAAGTTCAAGTTCGAAGAGGCCAAGGCAGCGCGTGCGGCCAAGAAGAAGCAGCACGTGATCCACCTCAAGGAAGTGAAGTACCGTCCCGGAATCGACGACCACGACTTCGATTTCAAGACCAAGCACGCGCGCGAGTTCCTCGGCGAGGGCAACAAGGTCAAGGTGACGATGATGTTCCGTGGGCGGCAGATCGCCCACACCGAGCTCGGCAAGGCAGTGCTCGACCGCGTCTCGGCCGCGTTGGCCGACGTCTGCAAGGTCGAACAGGAAGCCAAGCTCGACGGCCGCAACATGATCATGGTCCTCGCGCCGAAGTAAGGCGCCGGACCCTGCTGGATACCAAGGAGAGTTTGCAATGCCGAAGCAGAAGACCAAGCGCGCCGCGATGAAGCGCTTCACGATCACCGGCACGGGCAAGATCAAGCGCGCCCAGGCCAACAAGCGCCACATCCTGACCAAGAAGACCCAGAAGCGGAAGAACCAGCTCGGCAAGGCGGCGCTGGTGTCCTCGGCGGACTACCCGCGCACCATCAAGCTGCTTCAGGCCTGAGGAGATAGCCCATGTCACGCGTCAAGAACGGTCCCGCGCACCATGCGCGCAAGAAGAAGATCATGGAAGCCGCCAAGGGTGGCTTCGGCTCGCGCAGCAAGCTGTACAAGGCCGCCAAGGAAAACGTCGAGCGCGGCCTGGCGTACGCCTACCGCGACCGCCGCAAGAAGAAGGGCGACTTCCGCCGCCTCTGGATCGTCCGCATCGGCGCCGCCGCGCGCCTGCACGACATCTCGTACTCGCGGATGATGGCCGGCCTCAAGGCCGCCGGCGTCGAGGTGAACCGCAAGGTCCTCGCCGACCTCGCGGTCAACGATGCCGATGCCTTTGCGAAGCTGGCCGAGATGGCGAAGGCGCACCAGGCGGCCTGAGCCGCCCAGTCGTGTTCTTCGCCCGCGGGGCCGGCCGTCGCTGTACGGACGGCCCCGCGTCGCCTTTCCGCCGTACCTGACGTCCGGAGTCGTCGTGTCCGAGTCGCCCGACCATCCGTCGCTCGCGCCGTTGCGCGAGCGGCTTGCCGCCATCCCGACCCTCGCCGCCGATGCCCTCGCGGCCGAGGCCACGGCCCTGCTCGGCCGCAAGGCCGGTGAGGTCACCGCGCTCCTCAAGGGGCTCGCGTCGCTCCCGCTGGAAGAGAAGCGCGCGGTCGGTGGCGCCCTCAATCGCCTGAAAGTCGAGCTCGAGGCCGCCGTCGAGGCGCGCCGCGCCGAGCTCGCCGCCGAGACGGCCTCGCTCGCCTCGCGCGACGTGGACCTCAGCATGCCCGGACGCGCCCAGTGGCCCGGGACGCTGCATCCGGTGACCGTGGTCGTCGACGAGATTGTCGAGATCTTCCGCGGGCTCGGGTTCTCCGTGGCGCTCGGTCCCGAGGCCGAGGATGAACATCACAACTTCGGCGCGCTGAACTTCCCGCACGATCACCCGGCGATGGACATGCACGACACCCTCTACCTCGATCCCGAGGGCGCCCCGCGCCCGGTGGGCGAGCGGATGCTGTTGCGCACCCACACGTCGCCGGTGCAGATCCGCGTGATGCAGGACGGGCCGCCGCCCTATCGCGTGGTGATCCCGGGCATCGTCTATCGCAACGACGCGTTCGATCCGTCGCACGCGCCCGCCTTCTCGCAGATCGAAGGTCTCGCCGTGGACGAAGGGATCACCTTCGTGGACCTCAAGGCGACGCTGACCCACTTCGCGCGACGCTTCCTGGGCGAGGACACGCGCGTCCGTTTCCGCCCGTCGTTCTTCCCGTTCACCGAACCGTCGGCCGAGATGGATGTCGGCTGCCGTCTCTGCGACGGCGCCGGCTGCGCGGCGTGCAAGGGCACGGGATGGATGGAGATCCTCGGCTGCGGCATGGTGCACGAGAACGTGCTGCGCGGCGTTGGGCTCGACCCGGAACGCTGGACCGGCTTCGCGTTCGGGATGGGACCGCAGCGCATCGCGATGCAGCGCTATGGCCTGCGCGACATCCGCCTCCTCTATGGCGGCGACATGCGCGTCCTCTCGCAGTTCGGGGGGGTCGGCCGATGAAGATCTCGCGTCGCTGGCTCGAGGCCTTCCTGCGCCGGCCGCTCGATGCCAAGGACGTGGCCGCACGCCTCGGCATGCTCGGCGCGCCCGTGGATGGCATCGAGTCGCTCGGTGGCGACCTGTCGCCGTTCGTGGTGGCGCTGGTGACCGAGGTGCGTCCCCATCCGAACGCCGACAAGCTGCGCGTCACCACCGTCGATGACGGCAGCGGCACGCTCTCCCAGGTGGTGTGCGGCGCGCCCAACGTGACCGCCGGCAGCAAGTATCCGTTCGCACGCCTCGGCACGGTGATGCCCGGCGGCTTGCTCATCGAGAAGCGCAAGTTGCGCGGCGAAGCCTCCGAGGGGATGCTCTGCTCCGCGCGCGAGCTCGGTCTCGGGCAGGATCATGACGGCCTGATGACGCTCGACACCGAGGCCGCGCCGGGCACGCCATTGCTGGACGTGCTCGATGCGGGCGACGAGCGGCTCGACGTCGATGTGACGCCGAATCGCCCCGACCTGATGGGGCACAAGGGAGTGGCACGCGAGCTCGCCGCATCCTACGGCGTGCCGTATCGCCTGCCCGAGATTCCCGATGCGGACGAAAGCGACCTGCCGCCGCCGGTGCGTTTCGGCGACGAAGCATCGGTGGGTGGTGTGAGACTCGCCATTGCCGATCGCGGCTGTGGCCGCTTCCTTGGCGCCGTGATTCGTGATGTCCGAATTGCTCCGTCGCCGGCCTGGCTGCAGCAGCGGCTGGAAGGCGCTGGCGTGCGCTCCATCAATAACGTGGTGGACGTCACCAACTACGTCATGCTCGAGCTCAACCAGCCGATGCACGCCTACGATGCCGACACGCTGCGCGGGCCGGCCATCGTCGTGCGCGCGGCGGCCGAGGGCGAGACACTCGTCACCCTCGACGGCACCACCCGCGCGCTCGCGACCGGCACTCTGGTGATCGCCGACGCGGAGCGCGTCATCGGCATCGCTGGTGTGATGGGTGGTCGCGACACCGAAGTGAGTGACGCCACGACGACGCTCTTCCTCGAGTGCGCATGGTTCGACCCCTCGCGGGTGCGTGTCGCGCGGCGCGCCGCCGGGCTCACCACCGATGCGTCACAGCGGTTCGAGCGAGGCACCGACCGGTGGGGCGCCGTGGATGCGTTCCGTCGTGCGGTTCGGATGATTCTCACCGTGGCGGGCGGCCGCGTGGACGGTGCCACCGTCGACGCGTTCCCGGAGCCGGTGCATCCGCCGCGCATCTTCCTCCGTCCGGCGCGCGTTGCCCAGGTGCTCGGCATCGAGTTGCCGTGGATCACCATCGAGAAGCAGCTCGTGGCGATGGGGGCCACGGTGGTGGCCAAGCCCGAAGACGGCCGCATGGCCGTCGACGTCCCCGGCTGGCGTCCCGACGTGACCACCGAGATCGACCTGATCGAGGAAATCGCGCGCCTCTATGGTTACGACAACATCCCGACCGACCTGCGCGGCTTCCGCCCCGGGCTTCGGCAGGACGATGCCGGCTGGGGCGCCGCGGCACGAGTCCGTCGCGGGCTCGCCGCGAGTGGCCTCTCCGAGGTGATGACGCTGCCGATGGTGGCGACCGGTGGCGAGGTGGCTCCGAAGCTGCTCAACCCGCTGTCGGCCGACCATGGCCTGCTCCGCGACACGCTGTTGCCGTCACTGGTGCGGCAGGTCGAGGCCAACTGGGCGCTGCAGACCGGCGACGTCCGCCTTTTCGAGGTTGGGACGGTCTTTGCCCGTGGCAACGCAGGGGAGCGGCCGAGCGAGGCGATGCACGCGGCGTTCGTGGTGACCGGGGCGCGCCAGCCGATGCACTGGACCGACGGCGGGAAGCCGCCGCTCTGGGATCGCTGGGACGCCCGGGCGCTCTTCGAGTCGCTGCTGGCTCTGGCGCATCCGTCGGCGGCGCTCCAAGTTGAGGAGGGCCGCTGGGTGGCCAGGGAGGCCGATGGCACGCTGGTGGGGCAGTGCGGCCCGCTGGCGGCCGATGCGCCACCTTGGGCCGCACCGCTCTACGGTGGCGAGATCCGCGTGGCACTCGAGACCGCACCGGCAAGGGTCTTTGTCCCGGTGCCGGCCTTCCCGGCCGCCACCCGCGACTTGGCGCTGTTGCTGCCCCTCGAGTGCCCGGTGGACTCGGTGACCACCCTCCTGCTGCAGCGGGGGCAGCGGCACGCCCTCACCTCGGTGGCCGTGGTTGACGAGTATCGTGGGGCCAATCTTCCGGCAGGAAAGCGCAGCGTGGCGGTGCGGCTGGTCTTCCGCGCCCCCGACCGGACGCTGACCGATGCCGACGTGGAACAGGCGGTGGGTCGCCTGCGGACTTCCTTGGAGCGCGAGCTTGACGTCACCCTACGCACGTCCTGACCTGCCGGCCCTCGCCGAACTCGAGCGGGTGCTTCGGCACCTGACCGACGAGCTCGCCGGGTGGCGCCGCCGCTGCCTCAAGGCCGAGGCGGAGCTGCAGGGACTCAAGGCGCAGGACGGCATGGTGCCCGGTCAGCAGGTGATCGGCATGCAGGCGCGCACCCTCGACCTGCAGCGCGAGAATCTCGACCTCCGCGCGCGGGTGGACCGGGCGCGCGAGATGGTGCTCCGGCTGCAGCAGCGCCTGGCCTTTCTCGAGCAGGAGTTCGGCTCGGAGGCGCGCTCATGAGCGAGGCGCCCAAGCAGTCGGTACGCGTGGTGGTTGGCGGGGAAGAGTTGATGGTGCGTTCGGAGTTGCCGGCCGAGTACACCCGCGACGTGGCGGCGTATCTGGACGAGAAGCTTCGCGGCATTCGCGCCATGCTCCCCACCCTGGAGGCGCACAAGGCGGCCATTCTCGCGGGGCTGGCCGTGACCGACGAGCTCTTCCGTGCGCGCCGCACCGATGCCGACGTGGCAAACCGCATCAGCACACTCGCCGATGACCTGTCTCGCCTCCTGCCGCCTGCCAAGCGCGGCCTCCGTGGTGGTGGGATCGAGTGACCGCAGCCCGGTGCCCCGGCACCGGTTGAGGACATAGATGATCGACATGACACTGATGATCGCCATTGCCGGCGGTCTGGTGGTCGGCGTCCCGATCGGGATGCTGCTCTGGAACCTCGTGCTCGCCCGCAGTGCCCGCTCGCTCCGGGCCATCGAAGACCGCGCCCATCGCGACGGCCGGGAGTTGGTGGCGGCCGCCGAGCGCGATGCCGCCGTCCTGCGCGAGCGGGGCGTCGTCGAGGCGCGCGAGGAAGCGGTGGCCATCAAGGAGGAGGCCGCCCGTGAGGCGGCCCGCCGTCGCGACGAGGTCGAGAAGGCCGAGCGGCGTGTCGCCGATCGCGAGGCGCAGGTGGCCGAGCGACAGGACCGGTTGCGCGGCGAGGAGCGCGCCGTCGAGCAGCAACGCACCGAGCTGGCCACCCGCGAACACGCGCTCGGCACGCGCCAGGCAGAGCTCGACCGCCTGCACGGGGAGCTGCAGCAGCGGCTCGAGCGCGTCGCCGGACTCAGCGCCGACGAGGCCATCCGCGAAGTGCGGCAACAGGTGGAAGACGAGGCGCGCTCGCAGGCCGCGGCCACCGCGCGCGACATCAAGGAGCGCGCGAAGCGCGAGGCCGACAAGGACGCCCGCCGACTGCTGGCCATCACCACGCAGCGGCTCGCCTCCGAGCACACCGCCGAGTCCACCGTCTCGGCGGTGGCCCTCCCCAACGACGAGATGAAGGGCCGCATCATCGGCCGCGAGGGGCGGAACATCCGCGCCTTCGAGCTGGCCACCGGGGTCGACGTGATCATCGACGACACGCCCGACACGGTGGTGATCTCCTGCTTTGATCCCGTCCGCCGCGAGGTCGCGCGTCGCGCCCTCGATGCGCTCGTGGTGGATGGTCGGATCCATCCCGGACGGATCGAGGAGGTGGTGGCCAAGGCGCGCACGGAACTCGACGGCCAGCTGGTGGAGTTCGGCGAGCGTGCGGCACACGACATCGGCGTCCACGGATTGCACCCGGAGCTCATCCGGCTGATCGGGCGGATGCGCTATCGCAGCTCGTACGGCCAGAATCTCTACGAGCACTCGAAGGAAGTGGCGTGGCTCGCCGGCATGATGGCGGCGGAGCTGCATCTCGACGTGGCGCTGGCGCGTCGCGGCGGGCTGCTCCACGACATCGGCAAGGTCCTCACCCACGAGCACGAGGGCACCCACGTGCAGCTCGGCGTGGAAGTCTGCCGCCGGCATGGCGAGTCGGCCGCGGTGCTCAACTGCATCGAGGCCCACCACGACGACGTGCCGCACGACAGCAGCGAGTCGGTGCTCGTGCAGGCCGCCGATTCGGTCAGCGGATCGCGGCCCGGCGCGCGGCGCGAGGCGTTCGAGACCTACGTCAAGCGCCTGACCAAGCTCGAGGAAATCGCGGGTGGCTATCCCGGGGTCGAGAAGACCACGGTGATCCAGGCCGGCCGCGAGGTGCGCGTGATCGTGCAGCCCGAGAAGATCAATGATGCCGCTGCCCAGCAACTGTCGGAAACGATCGCCCGTCGCATCGAACAGGAACTCCAATACCCGGGGCAAATTCGCGTGACCGTGATTCGAGAGACCCGTGCCACGGACGTGGCCAAGTGACCGCCACGCTGATTGATGGCGTCGCCATCGCGACCACCATTCGCGGCGAGGTGGCCGCCCAGGTCGCCGAGCTGCGTCGCGCAGGAATCGTCCCCGGACTGGCCGTCGTGCTCGTTGGTGACAACCCCGCCTCGCAGATCTACGTCCGCTCCAAGGGGAAGGCCTGCCTCGAGGCCGGGATGCATTCCGAGACCATCGTGCTGCCGCTCGACACGAGCGAGGCCACCCTGCTCGCGACCATCGATCGCCTGAATGCCGACCCGGCCATCCACGGCATCCTGGTGCAGTTGCCGGTGCCGCCGCACATCGACACCGACAAGGTGTTGCGTCGACTCGACCCCGCCAAGGACGTCGACGGCTTCCATCCGATGAACGTCGGCAAGCTGGTGCTCGGCGATCCGACGGCGTTCAAGCCGGCGACACCGGCCGGCATCCAGCAGATGCTGATTCGGAGCGGCATCGAGACCAAGGGGGCGCACGCGGTGATCGTCGGTCGCTCCACCATCGTGGGCCGACCGATGGCGAACCTGCTGATCCAGTCGGGCCCGGGCGGCGACGCCACGGTCACGATCGCGCACTCGCGCAGTCGCGACCTGCCGGCCCTCTGTCGCGAAGCCGACATCCTCGTGGTGGCCATCGGGCGTGCCGAGTTCATCGGCGCCGATGCCGTCAAGCCGGGTGCGGCGGTGATCGACGTCGGCATCAACCGCGTGGACGATGCCACCAAGCCCAAGGGCTACCGCGTGGTGGGCGACGTCGCCTTCGACGCCGTCCGCGAGGTGGCGGGCGCGATCACGCCCGTCCCTGGCGGCGTGGGCCCGATGACGATCGCGATGCTGCTGGCCAATACGCTCCAGGCGGCCACCCTTCGGCAAGGCACGCGGTGAGCACACCGGACGAGGCCTGGTCGGTCTCGCGACTGGCGCGCGCCATCAAGCGCCAGGTGGAAGACGGGATGGAACCGGTCTGGGTGCGCGGTGAACTCGTCGGGGTGAAGCGCTATCCCAGCGGTCACTGGTACTTCGGGTTGCGCGACGAGGCGGCCAAGGTGGACTGCACCCTCTGGAAGGGGGTCGCGAGTCGACTCGCGGCACCACTCGAGGAAGGGCAGGAGGTCTTCGCGCTCGGCACGGCGAATGTCTGGGAGGAGCGCACCGCGCTGCGCTTCAACGTGACGCGCGTCGTGGCCGCGGCCGGCATCGGCGCGGCGGCGCAGGCCTTCGAACGCACCAAGCAGGCACTGCTCACGGACGGGTTGCTCGATCCCGCGCGCAAGCGGGCGCTGCCGCCCTTCCCACTGCGGATCGCCGTCATCACGTCGATTGCCGGCGCCGCGGTGCACGACATCATCACCGTGGCGACGCGACGCTGGCCGGGCGTCGAGCTCTTCGTGGTGAACAGCGCCGTACAGGGGGAGGCGGCACCCGCCGAGCTCGTCGCGGCGCTCCGCACCGTGGCGCGTCTGGACGCGATCGACTGCTGCATCGTCGGACGCGGCGGTGGGGCGCGCGAGGACCTCGCGGCCTTCAATGACGAGGCCGTGTGCCGCGCCATCGCCGCCTGCCCGGTGCCGGTGATCTCGGCCGTCGGCCACGAGGTGGATGTCACGCTTGCCGACCTCGTCGCCGACCTCCGCGCCGCCACGCCTTCGCAGGCGGCGGAGTTTGCGCTTCCCGATCGGCAGGCCGTGCAGGCACGGCTCCTCTCGCTGGGCTCGTCGCTGTTCGGGCAGGGAATGTCCCACGTGTCGGCGGCGCAGGAGCGGCTGGTGCGCACGCGCGAGCGGATGGGGAGCGCGCTGCTCGAGCAGCTGCGCGGCACCGAACGGCGGCTGTTGCAGCTGGACGGGACCTTGCCCAGGGCGCTAGAGCGACACGCGCGCATCCCGCGCGAACGGCTCGCACGCCTCGAGGCACGCCTCGCACCGGCGATGGAACGGCGCATGGCGCGCGATCGCGCGCGCCTCGGGCGCCTGGCCGGACAGCTCGACGCGCTCTCGCCACTCGCGGTGCTGGGCCGTGGCTACGCCATGGCGCGTGATGGCGAGGGACGCCTGCTGCGGCGACGCGCCGACTTTCCAAGTGGCACTCGATTCACCCTCACCGTGGCCGACGGCACCATCGCCGCACGCACGGAGGACGCATGACCGACACGCCGACACTGGGACAGGACCTCTCCCGCCTCGAGGAGATTGTCCGCCGTCTCGAGGACGACGATCTGGCACTCGAAGCCGCCCTCGCGCTCTTCGAAGAAGGGGTGACCCGCCTCAAGAGCGCCCAGGGGCGCCTTGCCGTGGCCGAGGCCCGCGTGATGCAGGTGCTCCAGGACACCGAGCAGTCGGGCGCCCTGCGCCTCGAACCCCTGGATGGCTGAGCAGCAGGCGCCGAGCGCGCGCGACCTCATGACCGAGGCGCGCACCCTCGTGGATGCGCGGCTCGAGTCGTGGGCCGACCGGATGGCGGGCGAAGTCCCGGGCCGTCTCGGTGAGGCCCTCGCCTACGCCCTCCGCAGCCCTGGCAAGCGGGTCCGCCCGGCGCTGGTGCTCGGCGCGGCCCGCGCCGTGGGCGGTGAGGCCGAGGCGGTGCTCGAGGTGGCCACCGCCGTCGAGATTGTCCACACCTACTCGCTGGTCCACGACGACCTCCCCTGCATGGACGACGACGCGCTCCGTCGCGGTCGTCCGACCACCCACTGCGCCTTCGATGTCCCCACCGCGACCCGGGTGGGCTTCCTCCTGGTGCCGGTGGCGGCGCAGGCGCTGGCCGAGGCCGCCGAGTCGCTCCAGTTGGACAGTGAGGCCCGGCGGGCCCTGGCACACGAGCTGTTCGAGGCCGGGGGCATCCGGGGGATGGTGGGCGGTCAGTGGCTCGATCTGGAGGCCGAAGGCCAGCAATTGGACCTCACGGGCCTCATGGCGGTACACCGAGGGAAGACCGGTGCCCTGATCCGGGCCGCTGTCGTCCTGGGCGGCATTGCCGGTGGCGCCACGGCTCCTCAGCTGGATGCCTTGCGCCGCTTTGGCGAGGAGATCGGACTGGCGTTCCAGGTCGCCGACGACGTCCTCGATGCCACGGCCACCTCGGAGATCCTCGGCAAGACGGCCGGGCGGGACGCGGCCCTCGCCAAGTCCACGTACGTCGGACTGCTCGGCGTGGACGGCGCGCGTGCCGAGGCGGCCCGACATCAGGCGCTGGCGATCGCAGCGCTCGAGGAAGCAGGGCTTCCGACCGAATCGTTGGGCGCCATCGCGCGGTATATTGTGTCCAGAGCCTCTTGAACCCCCTCACCCTCCGGGGAGCGTCCGTGTCCCTTCTCGCCCACATCAACGGCCCTGCCGATCTCAAGCTGCTCTCCCGTGACCAGCTGCCGCAGCTGGCCCAGGAGATCCGCGACCGCCTGATCGAGTGTTGCTCGGTCACCGGCGGCCACATCGGCGCGTCCCTCGGCGTGGTCGAGCTGACCATCGCGCTCCTGTACGAGTTCGACTCCCCCACCGACAAGGTGGTCTGGGACGTCGGGCATCAGGCCTACGCGTGGAAGCTCCTCACGGGCCGCAACGAGGCGTTCCCGACACTGCGGACCAAGGGTGGCGTCTCAGGCTTCCTGAAGCGCGACGAGAGCCCGCACGACCACTTCGGCGCGGGGCACGCAGGGACCGCGATGTCGGCGGCGCTCGGCATGGCCACCGCGCGGGACCTCAAGGGCGAGAAGAACAAGGTCGTCGCCGTGGTCGGCGACGGCGCGCTGACCTGCGGTCTCGTGTACGAGGGATTGAACAACGCGGGCCACTCCGACCGTGACGTCATCCTGATCCTCAACGACAACGGGATGAGCATCTCGCCCAACGTCGGCGGCATCTCGAAGATGCTCGGCGGGATCGTGGCCGATCCGCGCACCAACCGCCTCCGCGACCAGATCAAGAAGGTGACCCACAAGCTCGGCCACGTCTTTGGTGACGGCGTGGTGGAGTTTGCCAAGAACCTCGAGGAGTCGGCCAAGAACCTCTTCTCCGAGGGGATGCTCTTCGAGGAGCTCGGCTTCCGCTACTTCGGCCCGATCGACGGGCACGACCTCGAGAAGCTGACCGAGACGCTGGCCTTCGTGCGCGACCTCGATGGTCCGCGCGTCGTGCACGTGCTGACCGAGAAGGGGAAGGGATTCTCGTTCGCCGAGGCGAATCGCGAGAAGTGGCACGGACTCGCCGCCTACGACCCGATCACGGGCGAGGCGCGCAAGAAGGCCTCCGGTCCGCCGACGTGGACGCAGGTTTTCGGCGACACGATGGTCGCGCTCGGCAACGAGCATCCGGAGCTCGCCGTGGTCACCGCGGCGATGCCGAGCGGCACGGGGACCAACATCTTCGAGAAGGTGCACCCGACGCGCTTCTTCGACGTGGGCATCGCGGAGGGCCATGCGGTCACCTTCGCGGGTGGCCTCGCGACCCAGGGGATCAAGCCGGTGGTGGCGATCTACTCCACCTTCCTGCAGCGCGGCTACGACAACATCATCCATGACATCGCGGTGCAGCACCTCCCGGTGATCTTCGCGATGGACCGCGCCGGGTTGGTGGGCGAGGACGGCCAGACCCACATGGGGCTGTACGACATTGCCTACATGCTCGCGGTGCCCGGCCTCACGGTCATGGCGCCGAAGGATGCCGACGAGATGGTCGGCCTGATCCGCACCGCGCTGGCCCACGACGGACCCTCATGCCTCCGCTATCCGCGCGACAAGGCGCCGACCGATCCGAATCCGGTGGCGTCGGTGCCGGCCGTGCCGTACGGCACGTGGGAGCTGCTGACCCCGGGGCGCGAGGTGGCCATTCTCGGCACCGGCACCATGGCGCTTCCGGCACAGGAGGCGGCGGCGCTGCTTCGGGCGCAGGGCATCGAGGCAGCAGCGGTCAACGCCCGCTTCATCAAGCCGATGGACGAGGCGATGCTCGAGGAGCTGAGCAAGGATTGCCGCCTCTTCGTCACGGTGGAGGAGGGGACCGTGGTCAACGGCTTCGGGGCGGTGCTCGCGGAGCGCATGGACCGCACCCATCCCGAGATCCGCGTGCACGCGATCGGGATTGCCGATGAATTGATCCTGCAGGCGCCGCGGACCGAGCAGCTCGCGGCCTACGACCTCACGGCGGAGGGGATCGCGCGTCGCACCATCGAGGCGCTCCGCCCCGTCCTGGTGCGCTGAGGCCTCCCTGCGCATCGGCCTCGTCGGCAACCCGCGCTACGCCGACCTCCGGGTCGCCCTCGCCGACACCGTGCGCGTCGCGGCGGAGCGGGGGTGGGCGCTGGCCGGGTCGGAGGAGTTGGCCGAGATGGGCGGGATCTCGCTCGCCCCGTTCGACCCGGCCGAGATTGACCTGCTGGTCACCTTCGGTGGGGACGGGACACTCTTGCGCGGCGCTCGCCAGCTGCAAGGGCGCGAAGTCCCGATCCTTGGCGTCAATTTCGGTCGAGTCGGCTTCCTCACGTCGGTCGCCCGCGACGGGGTCGTCGACGCCCTCGCCGCCATCGCCGCGGGCGAGCATCGTCTCTCGCCGCGCGCCGTGCTGCAGGCCACGATCACCGACGCCGACGGCATCGTGGTGGCGGAGCAGTCCGCGCTCAACGATGTCGTGTTGCACAAGGGCGGTGTGGCGCGCGTCGTGCGCTTCCAGGTGCTGATCGACGGCGAGCCGATGGGCCCGGTCTCCGCCGATGGCCTCGTCGTGGCGTCGCCCACCGGCTCCACCGCGTATTCGCTCTCGGCGGGCGGCCCGGTCGTCGTGCCGACACTCGATGCGATGATCGTCACGCCCATCTGCGCGCACTCGCTTGCCGTGCGGCCCATCGTCACGCGCGGTGACACGGTGGTGCGCGTGCAGCCGCTGGAGCCACGCGCCGCCGACCTGCTGGTCTCCTTCGACGGACAGGAAACGGCGCACTTCGAGGTGGGCCAGGTGCTGGAGGTGCGTCCCGCGCCCTGGCGCGTGGTGCTGGTGCGCTTCGGTGATCCCGGCTTCTTCGGTCGGCTGCGCGACAAGCTCCACTGGGGCGATCTCTCCCACCGCGGGCAGTAGTGCTCACCTCGCTTCGCATCCGCGACCTCGCCACCATCGCCGACGTCACCCTCGAGCTCGGCGAGGGACTCAACGTCCTGACCGGCGAAACCGGGGCGGGGAAGTCCATGCTCGTCGATGCGCTCGCGTTGCTGCTCGGCGATCGTGCCGACCGGGCGGCGGTGCGCCCCGGCGCCACCAAGGCGGTCGTCGAGGGGGAGCTTTCCGCCCTGCCGAAGAGCGCGCTCACCGGGCTCGAGCAGTCGGGCCTCGACGCCGATGATCATCTGGTGATCCGCCGCGAAGTCACCGCGGAGGGGCGCTCTCGTGCGTGGATCAACGGGTCGCCCACCACGGTTGGCGTGTTGGCCACGCTCGGCGCCACGCTGGTGGACCTGCACGGCCAGCACCAGACCCTGCAACTGCTCGAACCGGTGGAGCAGCGCGCGCTGCTCGATGCGTTCGGCGACGCCCTGCCCGCGGCCGACGCCGTGGCCGCGGCATGGCGTGATCTCGGCGTGCTCCGAGCCGACCGCGACGCCCTGGTGGCGCGGCGCGACGAGGCCCAGCGCCGTGCCGACTGGCTGCGTCACGTGGTGGACGAGGTCGACGCGGCCAGGCTCAAGCCCGGTGAGGACGAGACGCTCGACCGCGACATCAATCGGCTGGCGCAGGCCGGCACGCTCGGCGACGAGGCACGGCGTCTCGCCGAGGCCCTCGATGGCGATGAGGCCTCCGCCCGCACGGCCGTCGCCGCGGCCGAACGCGCGCTCAATGCGCTCGAGCGTCACGACCCCGACGTCGGCAGCTGGCGCGAACTGCTCGATGGCGCCTATGCGCAGCTCGACGAACTGGCGCGGCTCGCGAATCAGTACGCGGAGACGATCGCGGACGAGCCGGCGCGACTCGCCGAGCTCGAGCGACGGCGCGACCTGCTCTTCACCCTCAAGCGGAAGCACGGGCCGGAGCTCGCGGAGGTGATCGCCACGCGGGATCGCGCGCGCGCCGAACTCGACCTGCTCGATTCGGCCGCCTTCGACCTTCGTGCGCTCGAGGCGCGTCTCGACGCCGCCACCGCTGCCCTCGTCGGGCTCGGCGCCACGCTCACGGCCCGCCGGGAGGCGGCCGCCTCGCGCCTCGCGCGGGACGTGTCAAAGCTGTTGCCCGATCTCGGTCTCGTCGGAGGTCGGATGACGGTGGCCTTGGTACCGTTGGCCGAGGTGCGCGAGCATGGCGCCGAAGAGGTGACCTTCCTCGTCCAGTTGAATGCGGGGATGGAACCGCGCCCGTTGGCGCGTGTCGCTTCAGGCGGCGAACTCTCCCGCCTGATGCTCGCGCTCAAGGTGGTGCTGGCGCGCCAGGATGCCGTGCCGACATTGGTGTTCGACGAGATCGATCAGGGGATCGGTGGAGAGGTCGGCGGACGCGTCGGTGCGGCGCTGGCGCAGGTGGCCACGCGCCATCAGGTGCTGGTCATCACCCACCTGCCGCAGATCGCCGCGCGCGGCGACCGACACCTGCGGATCTCCAAGGCTACCCGCGCCGGCATCGCCACATCGGATGTGGCTCGCCTGCACGGGGAAGACCGCGTGATGGAGTTGGCGCGGATGCTGGGGGGAGATGGTGAGGCCGAGCGCGCGCTGGCGCGCGCGCTGCTCGGCGAGGGCGTCAGCGCCCGCTGACGCGCTTGTAGACCCGGAAGACCAGGCGCGTGGTCAGCGGTGCGGTCACCACGCCGCGGCTGCTGCCCACGGTGCGCTCGATCGAGAAGCCCGCCTCGACCGGCATGCGCAGGATCCCCTCGCGACTCATGCCATCATGCACGTAGCTCAGGCCGACCCCGACGCGTGTCGCGTTGGCGCTCGACCCGGCCACCAGGGAGCCAAGATCGATCCCGTCGATGGCCTGGGCGGGATCGGCCCACGCGATGCCGTCCGTTCCCCGCCGCTGGTGCTGCACCAGGCCGGTGATGGCGAGGTGCGGCACCACGCGAAAGAATGGCTGCACGGTGACGGTGAGCAGGTCGCCGGGATTGCGTGAGAAGAGCGACTCGCTGCGCGCCGGGCGCAGCAATTGGTCGCGACCACCGGGTCGGTCCAGCACGGTGCCGCTCAACTGCATCGTGAACAGCGCGTCGGCGCGGACGCCGATGCGCCGCCGCCCCGCCTCGATGGTGCCGCCCAGTTCGATGTCGGGTTGGCCGTCGCCGCTTCCTTGATCGAGAAGGTACGCCGGCCGCGGGGCACGCCCCGTCGACAGGCGTGCGCCGCCGCGCACCCACGCCGCCAGCCACCCCGCATCGCCCGGTGCGCCGCGTCGCAGCAACTCTGCCGTCAGTGCCACCTCGACATCGCCGAGCCCAACGGGGGGAATGTCCTCGGGCGACTCGATGCCGAATCCGCTCGGTGCACTGAGCAGGGCATCAAGGTCGCTGGTGGTGAGCACCGTGGTGGGCAGCGCCGGCGTGGTGCCGATGGCATCGCTGCCCAGGCTGCCGGCGAGCGTCGCATCGAGCGTGCCGATGAGTTCGAGCAGTGCCGCCCCATCACCACTCGTCGCGGTGGGCAACACGGCCGCGCTGCGCACCGGGTCGGCGAGCAGGCGATAGAGATTGGTGCGCAGGGCGGTTGCCCGACCAAGCGTTTCCTGCGCCAGGGCCAGCTGCACGGGATCGGTGTAGCCGCCCTCGGCGATCCGTCCGCCGAGTGAGGTGATTGCACCGTCGAACGCCGTGAAGAACGCAGTGGTCTGTGCGATCCCTCCGGCGGTGCCCAGCGCGAGGTCGGCGGGATTCAATCCGACCGACGCGCCGCTGACATCGGGCCGCAGCTGCAGTTGCGTGCGGACGGAGACGATCGGCACCACGACCGAGAGCGTGAGTCGCCTCGTGATCCCGAGGCCGAGGCCGATGGTCCCCACGCCACGCTGCTGCTCGGCGACGGCCGTGAGGCTGCCGAGCGAGAGCGCCGAGGCGGGACGACCGAGGGCGCTGGCGAGGTCGGTGGCAACCTGCCCGAGGAGCGGCGTGGCACTGGCGTCGAATGGGCCGGTGAGCCGCGAGCCGAGGGGCACGCTGGCGCCGTCCACCCGGAGCCGATCGGTGGGGAAGAAACCGCCTCCCAACTCGATGCGAAGGGTGCCGGACGGTGCCGTCAGGAGCGGCAGCTGCGCCCGCGCCGAGGCGAGCGGGGTGAGCAGCAGGAGGGCAGGGAGCAGGCGAAGGATCATCGCCGTCGAAGATAGCGGGATGGGCGCCATCCGGGATTCCGTGGCATATTGGGTGCAGGGCTCGGGTGGCGAAATGGCAGACGCAGGGGACTTAAAATCCCCAGGGGGCAACCCCATGTGGGTTCGAGTCCCACCCCGAGCACTCCACCTTCTCAGAGGGCACCACATGCGTCAGTCGGAGCGTGGTTTCACCATCATCGAGCTCATCGTCGTGATGGCGGTCATCGGGATCCTGGCGACGATCGGCCTGCCCAAGTTCCGCAACACGCGCGAGCGGGCAACGCGCGCCTCGATGTTGTCCGACCTGAAGAATCTCGTCGCGGTGCAGGAGTCCTACTTCTCGAGTACCAACGACTATGCCGGTGGCACCACCACGGGGCCGGAGATTCTGGCGGCTGGCGATGCCGGACGGGTCACCTTCAGGCCCAGCACCGGCAACGTGATCACGCTCACCCGCACGACGACGGCCGTGAATGGTGCCGGCTGGGCCGCCACCGCCACCAATCCCCAGGTGACGTCCACCGACGCCGATGTCTGCGGGATCTTCGTCGGGCACACGTCGTATTCACCAAACGCCGCCGTGACCCAGCCCGGCATCCCCGCCTGCTACTGAGGGCGGGGTTACTGCACCGTGCGGCGCGGGAGTCGAGCCACGGCGTCGCCGAGGAATGAGTCGGCGTTCATCTGCTCACTGAGCCGCAGCGTTGTTTCGCCGGCCTGCGCCTCGAGGACATAGCCCTCCGAGGTCGTGGCGAACACCACGCCGTCCTCGACCGGACCGGCTTCGACCAGCGTGGCGGGCAGGTGCCCCTGCCGCTCGCGGAATCGCTCGACCCGGGCGCGCTGCAGGTAGAGTGAGTAGCGCACGTGGGCATCCTGCTGGTCAGCGGTCATCGTCGGCACCGTGGTGCCGGACCCGAACACCCACGCCGGGCGTGCGATCCAGATCCACGCCAGTGCTCCCCACCCCACAATCGCCAGGATGAGCAACGCCTGTGGGTGCCTGCGCGGGCGCACCGTCCGTGCGACGCGCTCCGATTCGGCCGTGGCGGCCTGATCGGCGACGACATCGCGCAAGGCCTCGCTCAGAATTCGGTGCTGGTCCGTGTCTGCCATGCTCGCTCCTTGAGTCGGGCTGGGGATTGCGGCGGCCCGGGGCGACCGGCGAAACTCCACGCCGATGGAATCCCCAGTGCCCGCCGTTTCGCCGCCATGGCGCTTCCGATTGATGGCCCTCACGGGCCTCGGTATCGCTGCCGTGGTCCTGCTGCTGCTCGCGGCCGCGACGGCTCGGGCCAAGGACGCCCGCGCCCGCGACGCGATCCGGAGTGACCTGCGTCGCCTCGAGGCCCTTCAGTCGAGTTGGGCGGCACGCCATGGCAGGTACGCGCAGCGCATCGGCCCCGACGGCACCGATTCGGTGCTGGCCTTCGTCCCGTCCAACGGCGTGGTGGTGCGCTTTGAAAGCCGGTCGCCGGACGATTGGTCGGCCATCGCCGAGCATCCGGACGTCAGTGCCGAGCCGCGACGGTGCGGGCTCTACAATGGCAGCCCGGTCGCCGCTCCGCATCGGGCGCTTCAGCGCCCCGGTGCGATCGCCTGCTGGTAGCGGCTCACTCTCCTCGCAACAGCCTCAGGCTCGATCCCAGAAAGCTGTCGGCGGCCATCGCGCTGGCAAGGCTGAGGCGCATCGGTCCGTCCCGACCCTCCAAGGTGAAGTTCCGCTCCCCCTCAACCACGAGGGTGAGGCTGGTGTCGAGCACCCCCGCCTCGGCGAGAAACGACGGCAGTCGCCCATTCTCGCGGCGGAAGCCGTCGACCCGATCACGAGCGAGCCAGAGGCCGTAGCGGAGTGACGCCTCGCGCTCCGCCACAGGCGCCTGCCAGGGCCTGTCCATCGGTCCGCGGGCGATCGCCGGGGTCGCCAACAACAGCCAAGCCACGACCAGCCACGTGCCGAGGGCCGCGGCAAGCCAGCCGGATGGGACGCTCGGGGCCGGCGGTGGTGCCTCCGCGACGGCGATGCGACGCGCCGATTCCTTCAGCACCGCGCCCATCGCCTCGGCGAGGGCCGGCGACGGCACGATCGGTTCGGCCACCGTCGGCGCGGCACGACTCGGGGTGGTCCGTGGGGTGGAACCGGATGGCGGCGGCGTCACCGACGACGACGGTGGGGGCGATGCCTCCTCTGGGGCTGGCGCAGCGGCTGGCAGATCGACCGGTGGTCGACGACCGCCCCGCGACCGCCGCTTAGGCATTCTGCGGCGACTCGCCGACCAGCGCGCGGGCGACCTGGTCGGGAAACTGCCGGATGTCGATCGGCTTGGTGATGTAGCCGTCGAAACCCGCCTCCATCGCGCGCTCGCGGTCACCCGACATGGCGTGGGCGGTGAGCGCCACGACGCGGAGGTCGCGATACTCGGACGCGCGAATCTCGGCCAGCAGGGCGAAGCCGTCCTTGCCCGGCATCTGGATGTCCATCAGGACCAGCTCGGGGCGCCGCTCGGCGAGCGTGCTGAAGAGCTCCTCGCCGCCGTTGAGGCCGACGATCTCGTGACCCTTCAGCGTGAGCAGGGTGCGAAAGAGCTTCATGTTGTCGGGACTGTCTTCAACGATCAGGATCATCGGGGCTACTCCATCCGGCTGCGCTTGAGCACGGCGCGCACGCGCGCCACGAGCGAGCGCGGCTGGACCGGCTTGGTGAGATAGTCGTTGGCCCCGAGTTCCAGGGCCTGCGTTTCGGTGTCGTCGGTGCGGGCCGTGAGCATGATCACGGGGAGCGCGGCGGTGGTCACGGCCGCGCGCAGCTCCTCGAGCACGCCCAGGCCGGTCAGCCGCGGCATGTCGTGGTCGAGCAGCACGAGATCGATCGCCTTGGTCTCGATCGCTTCGAGCGTGTCGAGGCCGTCGTTGGCTTCGATCACGCGGAAGCCCTCGCGCTCGAGCACCGTGCGCACCAGGCGTCGCATCTGCGCGTCGTCGTCGGCGAGGAGGATGGTCGCGCCCGCGCCATCCGCGTCGGCGGTGCCGGTGTGGGCGCGCGGCGCGGCAGGTGCCGCGGCGGCCACCGCCTGGGCCGTCGCCGCCTCGTCGCCGCGCGTGCTCCGGTCCAGCGTCTCGCCCAACACGCGGTGAATCTCCTCGAACGACGTCAACCCGCCCCAGAATCGGATCAGGCCGCTCTCCCACAGCGTGCGCATGCCGAAGGGGCGCGAGGCGTCGAGGATCGCCTGTTGCGACGCCCCCGCCTCGATGAG
The DNA here is from genome assembly GCA_033764505.1 of Gemmatimonadales bacterium. Classification (GTDB taxonomy): domain Bacteria; phylum Gemmatimonadota; class Gemmatimonadetes; order Gemmatimonadales; family GWC2-71-9; genus Palsa-1233. Next base: position 4,457 of record JANRIW010000026.1, on the reverse strand, counting down.
TCCGCCGACGGCGCCCTCCACGGGGAGCAGCTCCATCACCGCGATCCGTCCCTTGTAGCCGGTGCCGCCACACGACTTGCAGCCGACGCCGCGACGCGGCGTGAAGGGGCCGGCGTAGTCGGCGGCAGGACGGGCGTGCTCCGGGATCTCTTCGAGCGGGAGTTCCACCGCGCACGCGGGACAGATGCGGCGCACCAGTCGCTGGGCGATGATGCCGCGCAGCACGGTGCCGATCTTGAACGAGTCCACGCCCATGTCGCGCAACCGGACGATCGCCGAGACGGCGTCATTGGTGTGCAGCGTGGAGAAGACGAAGTGGCCCGTGAGGCCGGCCTGGATCGCAATCGTCGCCGTCTCGCCGTCGCGAATTTCGCCGACGAGGACGATGTCGGGGTCCTGGCGAAGGACCGAGCGCAGCGCGGTCGCGAAGGTGAAGCCCTGCGCCTCGTTGACCTGCATCTGGGAGATGCCATCGACGTCGTACTCGACCGGGTCCTCGACCGTCACGATGTTGACCTTGCCGGTGCGCAGGTGATTGAGCACCGCGTAGAGCGTCGTGGTCTTGCCGGAACCGGTCGGCCCGGTGACCAGCAACATCCCCTCGCGATGCCCCAGCATCCGCATCAGGACCGACTCTTCTTCCGCGGGCAGGTTCAGCGCCGGGATGGAGGCGCGCAGGTTGGCCTTGTTCAGGATGCGGATCACGAGCTTTTCGCCGCGCCGCGCCACTGGCGCCGTGGCGACGCGCATGTCCACCAGCTGGCCGGCGACCTTCAGGCTGCTGCGGCCGTCCTGCGGGGTCATCGAGTTCGTCACGTCGAGGCCGGCGATGATCTTGACGCGACGCACGAGCGAGGCACCGGCGGCCTCCGGCAGGCGCATCACCTCGCGCAGGATGCCGTCCACGCGATAGCGCACGATGACGTGCGGCCCCTCGACCTCCGAGTGGATGTCGCTCGCGCCTTCCTGCACGGCGTCGCCGATCATCGCGTCGACCAGTTTCGACATCGGTGCGTCGAGCGACGGGTCGCGCTCGGCGCTCGTGTCCGCGATCTGCACCTCGACCGCGGACGGGCCGAGGCCCTGCAACAGCCGGTTGATCGCATTCTCGGGGCGATAGAACTCGTCGAGCTTCTCGCCGATCGCCGTGGGCGAGGCGACTTCGAGCTGCACATCCCGACCGGTGAGGAAACCGAGATCCTGCTCGGCCGCGAAATCGCGCGGATCCGAGGTGGCGATGCGGACCGTCCGCTCGTCGAGGCCGAGCGCGACCACGTGGTACTTGCGCGCGGCCGCCTCGGGGAGAATCGTCACGGCGCGCTGGTCGGCGGTGGTCATGTCGGCGACCGGCATCCGGAACTTGGACGCGAGCAGCGTCGCGATGTCGCCGTCCGTTGCCAGACCGCTGTCCACCACGGCCCGCCACAAGCGCTGGCCCTGGATGGAGGAGAGCACCGGCAGGCGTTCGACCGGCACCATGCCCGCCTCGACGAGGTAGGGTCCGATCCAGGCGTCCTTGGCGGTGGCGGTCTCGGGTCCGGTCATGGTGATCCGTGTGCTGGGGCTGGTGCCGGGGAAGTCGTGCTGCGGTGTTGTACCATCAACCCCGGAAAGATACGATTCCTGCTCGTGAATTGGACCCCTCCCACTCCCGTGGAGTCCCAGCTGGCTACTGCGTCCCGCTCTGTCGTGCAGGGCACCCATCGTGTTCCGGGTGACAAGAGCATCACCCACCGAGCCCTGATGCTTGCCGCGCTGGCCCCTGGGCATTCCGTGCTCGGTGGGGCGTTGGCATCGCTCGATGCGCGCTCGACGGCCAAGGTGCTCCGCGCGCTGGGCGCCAGCATTTCGCCGGTCGCCGCGGCGCGCGTGGTCGAAATTCGCGGTCGGCGCCGCCTGACGACCCCTGCCGTCACGTTGCAATGTGGCAATTCCGGGACCACCGCGCGGCTGATGCTCGGGATCCTCGCCGGGCACCGCTTTTCGGCCACCCTGAGCGGCGATGCCTCCCTGCGCCGCCGCCCGATGCGCCGGGTCACCGAGCCGCTCCGGCAGATGGGGGCCACGGTGGACGATGGAGGGCGCGATGGCCTCCCTCTGACCATTGTCGGCGGCAAGTTGCTGCCACTCGAATGGCGGCTGCCGATCGCCTCCGCGCAGGTGAAGAGCGCCCTGCTGCTCGCCGGCGCCGTTGGCAGGGTGCCCGTCGCCCTGCGGGAGCCTGCCGTGACCCGCGACCATACCGAGCGGATGCTCGGGGCCCACGGCTTCGACGTGACGCGCAGCCGGGGGTGGCTGCGGCTCGAGCCGACCGGGGCCTTTCACCCGTTCGCGATGCAGATTCCCGGCGACCCCTCCTCGGCGATCTTCCTGCTCGCGGCCGCGCTGCTGGCCGAGGGCGGGGAGGTGCGCGTCGCGGGAGTCGGGCTCAATCCGACCCGAACCGGCTACCTGCACGTCCTGACGCGGATGGGCGCCCGCATCGGCGTGCTCGATGAGGAAGAGCCATTCGGCGAGCCCATCGGCGATCTGGTCACCACGCCGACCGCCCTCTCGGCGGTCACCGTGGATGCCGCCGAGGTGCCGGGGATCATCGATGAGATTCCGATGCTCGCCTGCCTCGCTGCCCGCGCCGAGGGAACGTCCCGCTTTCACGGCGTCGGTGAATTGCGGGTCAAGGAGAGCGATCGCCTCGCGCTCATCGTGCAGAACCTCCGCGCCGTCGGCGTGACCGCCGAGGCCGAGGGCGATGACCTGGTGGTGGCGGGGCGGGAGGGACCGTTCCGCGGTCGCGTCGTCACCGCGGGCGATCACCGGATTGCCATGGCCTTCACGGTCCTCGGGACGACACGCGGCTCGCGCATCGTGGTGGACGATCCTGCCTGCGCTGCCGTGTCGTTCCCAAACTTCGAGGCGACCCTTGCGGCGCTGTTCGGGCGGTCTGCGTGAGCCTGCGGATGATTGCCATCGACGGGCCCGCGGCCTCGGGGAAGTCCAGCACGGCCGCCGCGGTGGCTCGGCAACTCGGCCTGCTCCACGTGGATTCGGGCAGTCTCTACCGCGCGCTGACCTGGCTCGCACTCCGCGATGGCCTGACCGAGGCGGCGGCCATCTGCGCGGCGGCCGACTCGGCAGGGCTGGCCCTGCGGCGCGTCGGCGATGCCCTCGCGATCCGGGCTGGCGACCGGGAAATCGAGGCGGAGATCCGTTCCTCGGCGGTGACCGGGGCGGTCTCGTGGATCGCCGCGATGCCGGCGATCCGGGCCTGGGTCAACCGCCGGCTCCGCGAGGCGGTCGAGGCGGAAGGGGGCGGGGTGATGGACGGTCGGGATATCGGGACGGTCGTCTTTCCGGACGCCGTGCTGAAGGTGTTCCTCACTGCAACGCCGACCGCCCGAGCCCGCCGCCGCCTGCTGCAGGAGGGGCGGGAACCGGCGGAGGAGGCGGTCGCCCTGGAGGCCCGGCAGCTGGCGGAGCGGGACCGCCTCGACGCCGGGCGTGAGGTGGCCCCCCTGCGTCAGGCCCCGGATGCCCTCCTGCTCGACACCACGACGCTCGATTTCGCCACGCAAGTCCGACAGATCGTGGCTTGGGCGGGGGAACGAGGGTTGCCGCCAGCCTGACCGGCGCGTATCCTTCTTGGCTGGGCTGAAATCGGCCCGGCCGAGGACTTTCCCTCAACCCGTGGCACTGGCGCCGCGGCTTCTCGCCGTCGCAGGACCTTCCCGATGTCAGAGACCGAGACCCCCACCGAAGTGCTCGATGCGGCGCCTGCCGCGCCCACCTTCCAGTCGACCGCCGCGATGCCCTTCGCGATGTCGACCGGCATGCGCGTGCGCGCAGACCTGTACGACGAGGACTACACCAGCGACGAGTACGAAGCGCTCCTCACGATGTACGAAGGGACGATGTCCCAGATCGTCGAGGGCGAGATCGTCAAGTCGAAGATCCTGCGCATCACGGACAACGCCGTGATCCTCGACGTCGGCTTCAAGTCCGAGGGGTCCGTCCCGCTCGACGAGTTCAAGGATCCGCAGAACCTCCAGGTCGGCGACGAGGTCGAGGTCTTCCTCGAGCACCTCGAGGACCAGGAAGGCGCGGTCGTCCTGTCGAAGAAGAAGGCCGACTTCATGCGCGTGTGGGAGAAGATCCGCGTCGCCCACGAGTCGGATCAGCCGGTCGAGGGCACCCTGATGAAGAAGATCAAGGGTGGCGTCGTGGTGAACCTGATGGGCGTCGATGCCTTCCTCCCCGGGTCGCAGATCGCGCTCCGCCGGGTGCCGAACATCGACGAGCTCCTCGGCTCGACGTACGAGTTCAAGATCATCAAGCTCAACAAGCGCCGGCGCAACATCGTCGTCTCGCGCCGCGTGATCCTCGAGACCGAGCGCGCCAGCAAGCGCGAGTTCCTGATGAAGGAGCTCGAGGTCGGCCAGGTGCGGAAGGGCATCGTCAAG
>JANRIW010000024.1:0-39815 GCA_033764505.1 Gemmatimonadales bacterium | reverse complement strand
CGCAATATTCCCCACTGCTGCCTCCCGTAGGAGTCTGGGCCGTGTCTCAGTCCCAATGTGGCTGATCATCCTCTCAGACCAGCTACCCGTCGTCGCCTTGGTGAGCCGTTACCTCACCAACTAGCTGATAGGCCGCGAGGCTCTCCATCGGTGCATTGCTGCTTTCCCGGCAAGACCATGCGGTCTCGCCGACGTACGCGGTATTACCCGGCCGTTGGGCCGGCTATCCCCCGCCGATGGACAAGTTCCTCACGTGTTACGCACCCGTTCGCCACTGGGCATTGCTGCCCCGTTCGACTTGCATGTGTTAGGCACGCCGCCAGCGTTCGTCCTGAGCCAGGATCAAACTCTCCAATGGATAGTTCGAAAGTGCTCTAGACCAAACAACTGGTACTACTCAGTTGTCCGGATTGGTCGTTTCAGAAGTTTGTTCTCTCGACGTGCCGCTGAATCGGACACGTGTCACAGAGACCGCACTGCGTACGACTTCTCCCCATTCCTTCACTTGTCAAAGAGCTTTCTGTTTCATCTCGGCGACCATTTCGTCGCCAGCCCCCAATCTTACAACACTGCGATCGCTTCGTCAAGGGCTTGTCACAACTGACTTTCCGACGACCCTTCCATCTCTCGAGCGACCCCATTCCTCGGGGGACGGCAAACCTAGAACCACCCTCTTTTTTGCGCAAGCCCCACTACCTTCACCCCACGTATGCCCCGCTTTCGACCCCAACTGTTCGATATCCGACACTACCTCACCCGCGACCAGATCCCCAAGGATCTCGTCGCCGGCGTCACCGTCGGCATCGTCGCCCTCCCCCTCGCCATCGCCTTCGGGATCGCCTCCGGCGTCACCCCCGCCCAGGGCCTCGGCACCGCCATCATCGCCGGCGCCCTGATCGCCGCCTTCGGGGGCTCCCGCGTCCAGATCGGCGGACCCACAGGGGCCTTTGTCGTCCTCGTGGCCCTGACCATCGAGCGCTTCGGCTTCGACGGGCTCCTGGTCGCCACCCTGCTCGCCGGCGCCATGCTGGTCATCGCCGGACTCCTCGGGGCGGGCGCCCTGATCCGCTACATCCCCCTCCCCGTCACCACGGGGTTCACCAGCGGGATCGCCCTGATCATCGCCGTCGGCCAGCTGGCGGACGCCCTCGGACTCGAGCTGACCAAGGTCCCGGCCGCGTTCCTCCCCAAGCTTCAGGTCCTGGCGGGCGCCATCGGCGGGGTGCAGCCCGCCGCGGTGGGCGTCACGGCCGCGACCGTCGCCATCCTCCTCGTCTGGCCCCGGACCGGGCTCAAGATCCCCGGCCCCTTCGTGGCCCTGATCCTCACGACCGTCGGGGTCGCCCTGCTCGACCTCCCGGTCGCCACGATTGGCTCCCGCTTCGGCGAGCTGCCATCCGGGCTGCCGAGGCCGAGCCTCCCGTCGGTCTCGCTCGAGCGCCTGCCGGACCTCTTCGCCCCCGCCGCCACCATCGCCCTCCTCGGCGCCATCGAGTCGCTCCTGGCCGCGGTGGTGGCCGACTCGATGACCGGCTTCCGCCATCGCGCCAACACGGAGCTGGTGGGCCAGGGGATCGCCAACCTCGCGGTGCCGTTCTTCGGCGGCATTCCGGCAACAGGCGCCATCGCGCGCACTGCCACCAACATCCGGAGCGGTGGACGCACGCCGATCGCCGGCCTGGTGCATGCCGCGACGCTGCTGGTGCTGGTGCTCGTTGCCGGGCCGCTGGCCCTGCATATCCCGATGGCCACGCTCGCCGGCATCCTGGTGATCGTGGCGTGGCACATGGGCGAATGGCATTCCTTCCTGCGCCTTGCGCGCGGCTCACGCCACGACGCGGCCGTCCTCCTCACCACCTTCGGCTTCACGGTGCTCGCCGACCTGACCGTCGGTATCGGCATGGGGATGGCCGTGGCGGCCTTCCTCTTCGTGCAGCGGATGTCCAACGCGACCCACGTCATCACCGGCGACGACGACGATGACAGCGAGGCCGTGATCCGGCGCGCGTGGCTCCCGAAGGGCGTGCGCCTGCTCGAGGTGCGCGGCCCCCTCTTCTTCGGCGGCGCCGAGACGCTGCGGCGCGCGCTGGACGTGCTCCCCGACCCGTCGCAACTGCTCGCCGTCGACCTCGCGGCCGCCCCGGGCCTCGACGTCACCACCGCGCGCATCCTGCGCGACTTCGCGGAGCAGAGCCGGACCCGCGGCACACGCGTGATCTTCATCACCCGCGACGCGACGACCGCGACCGCGTTGCGACGCGAGGGATTGGAGCGGGCGTTGAGTGTGGAGCGGGCGGTGAGGCGGTGGCAACAAGGGAGTGGCGCGTAACCAGTGAATAGTGGAAACTGGTAAGGGGTGAGGGGTAAGGGGGCTGTTCCCCCTCACTCCTCACCCCTCACCAGTTCTGGCGCTACCTCCTCACCGGTCACTGCTGTTCAACTCGTCGCCACCTCATCCGCATCCAACAAAAATCGCGGAATCGTGGCGTCAAACGCCTCGCCATCCGGGCGCACGAAGTGGTATTCGCCTTCCATCCATCCCTTGGACGAGCGCAGCACCGCCGACGACTGGTAGGTGTACACGCTGCCCGGCAGGAGCAGGGGCTGTTCGCCGACGACCCCTTCCCCCGCCACCTCGCTGTCGTGTCCGATCTCGTCGTGGATCAGCCAGTGTCGCGCGAGCAGCTGCGCCGGGCGATCCCCGACATTCTCCAGCCGGACTCGGTACGCGAACACGTAGTGGCCGAGCGTCGGCCGCGACTGCTCGGCGACAAAGCGCGGCGTGACCGTGACGCGGATCCCGTCGGTGATGGCGTGGTAGAGCGCGCGCGGCATGAGGGGTGCTCCGCTCAGCTCGTCGGCGGGTTGAAGGCGCCGTGCTGCTGCTCCACCCAGGAGCGATGGTAGCCCGGATCCTCGAACGGCTCGGCGACCTTCGCGACCTTGAGCGGACGGAACGAGTCCATCATCACCGCCAGCTCGTTGGTGTGCGTGGCGCCGATGCTCGCCTCGGCGCGGCCCGGGTGCGGTCCGTGCGGCAGGCCGTCCGGATGATGCGTGACGCTGCCGTACTCGATCCCCTTCCGGCTCATGAACTCGCTCGAGGCGTAGAAGAGCACCTCGTCCGAATCGACGTTGCTGTGGTTGTACGGCGCCGGAATCGCGTTCGGGTCGAAGTCGTACGGACGCGGACAGAACGAACAGATCACGAAGCCGTCGCCCTGGAAGGTCTGATGCACCGGCGGCGGCTGGTGAATGCGACCGACGATCGGCTCGAAGTCGTGGATGTTGAACGCCCACGGATAGAAATGCCCGTCCCAGCCGACCACGTCGAAGGGATGATGGTCGAGCACCAGTTCGTTCAGCGCATCGTACTGCTTCACGAGGATCGGGAACTCGCCCCGCTCGTCGACCGGTTCGAGTCGCACGGGGCGACGGATGTCGCGCTCCGAGTACGGCGCACCTTCGAGCAGCTGGCCGACGTTGTTGCGATAGCGGGTCGGGAAGCGCACGTGACCGGCGCTCTCCATCACCAGCAGCTTGGGTGCGCCCTTGCTGCGATCGAAGCGCCACTGGTGCGTGATGTTGCGATGGATCACCACGTAGTCGCCGGGCTGGACGGGGAGGATCCCGAAGGGCGAGGCCAGCTCCCCCGCCCCCTCGGCGACGTACACCACCTCGTCCGCCTGCGAGTTGCGATAGAACGGCTCGACGGCGGCATCCGGCTCGCTGTAGAGCATCGCGATGTCGCTGTTGAACAGCATCGGCACGCGATCATGCACGATCGAGCCGCCCTTCGGCGCGCGCGCGGTGCGCCAGTGGCGATGCCGCAGCGAGGTCGCCTCGTCGGCTTCCCAGCGGATGTCGCGAATGCGACGCGCGGAGAGGACGGTCGTCGGCGGATGGATGTGATACAGCAGCGCGGAGGTGCCCACGAAGCCCTCGTGGCCCATCAACTCCTCGGCATAGAGGCCGCCGTCGGGGCGACGGAACACCGTGTGACGCTTGCGCGGCACCTCGCCCATCAGGTGATAGATCGGCATGCTAGAGGTTCCCCCGCGCATCCTGCTCGCGCTCGATCGCCTCGAAGAGCGCCTTGAAGTTGCCGGCCCCGAAGCTCTTCGCGCCCTTCCGCTGGATGATCTCGTAGAAGAGCGTCGGACGATCCTGCACCGGCTTGGTGAAGATCTGCAGCAGGTAGCCCTCGTCATCCCGATCGACCAGGATCCCCAACTCGGCGAGCGGCGCGATGTCCTCGTCGATCTTCCCCACGCGGTCGAGCACGGTCTCGTAGTACGTCGCCGGGACGCGCAGGAACTCGACGCCCCGCGAGCGGAGATCCGTCACGGTGGCAATGATGTCGTCGGTGGCGATCGCCACGTGCTGCACGCCCGGGCCGCGATAGAAGTCGAGGTACTCCTCGATCTGCGACTTCTTCTTGCCGCTCGCGGGTTCGTTGATCGGGAACTTGATGCGGCCGTTGCCGTTGCTCATCACCTTCGACATCAGCGCCGAATACTCGGTGGTGATCTGCTTGTCGTCGAAGGTGAGGATGTTGGTGAAGCCGAGGACGCGCTCGTAGAAGCCGACCCACTCGTTCATCTTGCCGAGCTCGACGTTGCCGACGCAGTGATCGACGTACTTGAGGCCGGTCGGCTTCGACGCGTACTGCGACGTCATCGGGACGAACCCGGGGAGGAAGAGCCCGGTGTAGTTGCGCCGCTCGACGATCGAATGGATCGTGTCGCCGTAGGTCTTGATGGCGGCGATGACCACCTCGCCGTGGGCGTCCTGCAGCACGCGCGGCTCGCCGGCGGACACCGCCCCGCGCTCCATCGCCACGGCATAGGCGGCCCGGGCATCCTCGACCCAGAACGCCATGTCGCGAACGCCATCGCCGTGGAGATGGACGTGCGCGGCAATCTCGCCCTCGGGCCCGAGGGGCGAGGTGAGCACCAGGCGAATCTTGTCCTGCTTGAGCAGGTAGGACGCGCGGTCCCGGACACCGGTCTCGGGGCCGCGATAGCCGATCAGTTCGTAGCCGAAGGCGTAGCAGTAGAAGAGCATCGACTGCTTCGCGTTGCCGACCCAGTACTCGATGTAATCGGTCCCGTGGATCGGAAAGGCGTCGTGCGCCTCGGGGACGGCGGCCTGCGGCATGGTGGCGGTCATGGACAACTCCTGGTCACGGACTCAAAGGGCAACTCGGGAATGGGCAGGCGGTCCCTGCCATCCCGGATGGGTGCGGCGATGCCCCGGACGCGGTGCGCGGAGATTCACGACGCCTTGGCCGCGACCAGGAAGGAACGCAGGTCGGCCTCGCTGATCGCGGGCTCGCCCGGCGAGACATGATCGAGCCGCCCTTCCTTCACCCAGGCGATCAGGCGCTCGATCTCGGCATACAGGTGCTCGAACGAATCGACCACGAAGAGAAGCGGCTGGTAGTGGTCGATCTCGAAGTACTGGTTGACCACCCACTCCAGTTGCAGCGGGAAGCGCTGCACGGCCGGCGACTCGATCGCGTGGGCGATCTCGCCGTACGACGAGAGCAGTCCGCTGCCGTACACCTTGAGTTCGCCCGGAGCAGGACCGCGCATCAGGCCGAACTCGATCGTGAACCAGAAGAAACGCGCCATCGCCTTGATGACCGACGTGAGCACCTGCAACTGCTCGTGCTCGTCCTCGATCCCCGCGACCCGCTCGGCAGCGGCGCGGGCACACTCGCCGAACATCACCAGCGTGTCGGCGAACGCCTTGTCGGTGTGCATCGGCACGTGGCCGGCGATGTCGTGGAAGATGTCGGGCTCGGGGAGGTAGTCGAGCACCTCGCCGTCGCGAATCGTGATGGTGGTCGGGAACTCGCGCTGCCGCAGACAGTCGAAGAAGAGATACGCCGGAACGTACCCGCTCACCGCCTTGGCCCGAAAGCCGGTCAGCGGGGCCATGAACTTGTTCACGTCGTCGAGGCGCGGGACGCGCTCCGGATCGAGGCAGAGCGTCTGGAGACCTTCGAGGAAACGATGATTGGCGTACTTCGCCCAGCGCTCCCCCATGCGGGCGTAGAGCCGACGCCAGACCTCGTGGTTTGCTTCGGTGTAGAGCTCGTACGGCTGGGCGATATAGAGCAGCCCTTCGGCCTGCGCCTGCTCGATGAACGGCGCGCGCGTGGTCGTCAGGCCGGGCGGGATCGTGGCGGTCGTCATGCGGGCCTCCGAATGGGGGCGGACGTCAATCCTGAAGGTAATCACCCCGTCCGGGAGGGGTCAGGGTGGGCCGCCATGGGCGCGATCCGTTCACGCGAGTTCCGGGCGATCCCGGAACTCGTCCAGTGACTCCGGATTCGCGAGCGCCCCGACATTGCGCACGGTGCGCCCTTCGACCACGTCACGGACCGCCAGTTCGCTGAGCTTTCCACTCCGGGTGCGGGGGATGTCCCGCACCGCCAGCACCACGCGCGGGACATGGTGCGGCGACGCGCCCTTTCGCACCTGCTGCCGGATCCGGTCCGCCAGCGCCGCATCGAGGACCGCGCCGCCCTGAAGGCGCACGAAGAGCACCACCCGAACATCACCGTCGGTGCTCCCGGGAATCCGCTGGCCGATCACCAGACTCTCCAGCACCTCGGGAATCGCTTCGACCTGGCGATAGATCTCGGCCGTGCCGATCCGCACGCCACCCGGATTGAGCGTCGCGTCGCTCCGCCCCGTGATCCGGTAGCCGCCCGCGCTGGTGCGCACGATCCAGTCGCCGTGCCGCCAGACGCCGGGATACTCCGCAAAGTAGGCGGCCTGGTAGAGTCGTCCATCGGGATCATGCCAGAACCCCACCGGCATCGACGGAAAAGGCCTGGTGCAGACCAGTTCACCCGCGATCCCCGCCGCGACCGGTTCGCCGGCATCGTCGAAGATCTCGACCGCCATGCCGAGCCCCGGCCCCTGGATCTCGCCGCGGTGCACCGGCGTGAGCGGATTGCCGAGCACGAAGCAGGAGACGATGTCCGTGCCACCCGAGATGCTCGCGACCTGCACCGGACCGACCGCACGCGCCACCCAATCGAAGGATTCCGCGGCGAGCGGACTCCCGGTCGAGTAGATGGTCCGGAGCGCGCCGAGGTCGAAGGACGCTGCCGGCGTGAGCCCCATCTTCTCGGCGAGCGCCAGGTATTTCGCGCTCGTCCCGAAGGCGTGCACGCCACTCTCGGCGGCGAGGCGCCAGAGGATGCCTGGATCCTCGGGTGGCATCGGCGCGCCGTCATAGAGCACCAGGGTCGCGCCGACGGCCAGTCCGCTCACCAACCAGTTCCACATCATCCAGCCGCAGGTGGTGAAGTAGAAGAGCCGTTCGCCCTCGCGGAGATCGCCGTGCAGTCGATGTTCCTTGAGGTGCTGCAGCAGGGTGCCGCCGGCCCCGTGCACCATGCACTTCGGGAGTCCGGTGGTGCCGGAGGAGTAGAGGATGTAGAGCGGATGATCGAACGGCGCGCGATGGTACGCGAGCGGCGGGGGCGGGCCGTCGCCGAGGAGGTCCTGCCACGCCGCGCAGCGTGGATCCGCCGGAAGGGTGCCCGTGCCGCGGTAGGAGACCATGATGGCGTGACGCACCGACGGGAGGAGCGGGAGGAGCTCCGCGGCGCGCGCCGTGCAATCGTGGACCTTTCCGCCGTAGCCGTAGCCATCGCAGAAGACCAGGACCGTCGGCGTGGTCTGACCAAAGCGATCGACGATCCCCTGCACGCCGAAATCGGGAGAGCACGACGTCCAGATGGCGCCAATCGCGGCGGTCGCAAGCATCGCGACGACCGCCTCGGCGATGTTGGGGAGCCACCCCGCGACCACGTCCCCTGGCCCGACGCCGCGGGCGCGGAGGGCTCGCGCGACACGCGCCACCTGCTCGCGAAGCGCCGCATGGGTCATCTCGCCGATCGGCCCCCGCTCATCCCAGCAGACCAGCGCGGGGCTGGTGCCATCGTGGCGCAGGAGGTTCTCGGCAAAATTGAGCCGCGCTCCCGGAAACCAGCGCGGACCGCGCGCCGGATCGGGCGGGGCCATCCGGTCGCCACCGATCACCACCTGATCCCACGGGATCCCCGCGCGGCCGTCGTCGGCGATCACGTCCGCATCGCGCCACACCGCCGCCCAGAAGGCCGCGGGCTCCGCGATCGACCAGGCGTGAAGCGCGGCAAAGGCGCCCGGTGCGTCCGGCGCCGGGAGCGCGACCTGCTCCGCACGGCGGTTGACGATGAAGCGCGCCATGTGCGACGACATCGCGCGTGAGGGATCCGGCGTCCAGCAGGGGCGATCGTCGCGACTCATCGACGTCGCAGCACCACGTCATCGCTCGCGATGCGCTGCCCGATCGCGAGCGTCAGCAGCTGCGCCGCGAACCCTTCACGCACGACACGCACGTACTGCACGCGACAGCGCTCGAGCAGCTTGGGATCGAATTCGAGGCGATACTCGCCGTTCGCATTGCTGAACGTCGCGAAGCTGGTGCCGACGATCACGAGATGTGCGCCGTCGAGCGGCGTCCGCTTGTCGTCCTGCAGCACGCGCCCGATGACCGTCGCCAGCACCGGCGAGCCGTCGGCGTTCTTGCCGAGATCGGGGATCTCGACGCAACGCCCGGCGGCCTCCGGGAAGGAAGGCCGCCAGTCGCGATTGTCGGGCGACGTCGGACCGACGCGTCCCATCGCCCCGACCGATGCCGTGGTCGTGGAACCGGTCGCGGCGCCGGCCTCGATGAAGTCGCGCGGGGTCCCGTTGTTGTCGCGCGGCAGCCCGAGCGGCGGCGCATTGCGCACCATGTCGCTCGCCGTCGCAATGCGTCGCACGGTGCGCGGCGCCTGGGTGGGCGTCGCCTCGGGCTCGGCCGGGGGCGCCTCGGTGGGCGTCGGGGGCACCGGCTTGGTGACATCGATCAGTTCGGGGTCGACCGGCGGCCGTTCAGGACCAGCCTCCTTCGGCACCAGGGCGTCGGGATTCTTCGAGTCGGGGCCGAGCGGGGTCGGCCGCTCTGGCGGAGGTGGCGGCTGTGGCGGCTGCTCTGCCGGCGGCGCCTCGGGCGCGGGAGTAGGCAGCGTTGGTTGCTGGGTCGGGTTGGCCGGTGGCGCCAGCGCGATTTCCTGACGATCCTCTCCAGGATTCCGCTCGAGCGGCGGAAGGGAGTTGACCGGAAGCGGACGGAACGCGATCCAGAGCACCAACGCCACGTGAAAGGCCGCGCTCGTCCAGAGCGCACCCCAATCGCGGCCCCGCGAGACCGGGGGCCCTACCGTGAACGGTTGCGTCGGCTTCACCGTTGGAGCTTAGTCGCGTCAGGGACGGAACGGGATACCCGCGATGGCGCGGACACTTGTGCACATAAACGCGACTTGCGTATCATTAACACCATGGAGACCCCGTTCATGTTCTCTCACCGTACCCGGCTGGCATGCCTCGGGGTCCTCCTCATCGGAGCGCCGCTGCAGGCCCAAGCACCTCGACACCCGGTCCCCCTGCTCCAATCCGGTCCGATGGTCGGTGCTGCCCAGATGCGCGAAGTGGCGCTCTGGGCGCAAACGACCCGGCCAGCGACTGTCCAGATCATCTATTGGGATTCCCTCGCCCCCACCAGACGGTACCGCACCGCCGCGGTGCGGACCGCCCCGACCACCGCGCACACCGCCAGGCTCGTTGCCGATAGCGTGCAACCGGGACGCACGTATGGATACGAGTTGCGTCTGGATGGCGTTGCCGTGCGGCGCCCCTACCCGCTTCGATTCAAGACGCCCGCCCTCTGGCAATATCGGAGCGACCCGTCGCCGGTGCGGATTGCCATCGCCTCCTGCTTCTACGTGAATGAACCCGCCTATGATCGGCCGGGCACACCCTACGGCGGCGACTACGGGATCCTGGACGTGCTGCATCGGGCCCGGCCGGACGTCATGCTCTGGATGGGGGACAACACCTACCTGCGCGAGGCCGACTTCGATTCGCGCACCGGCATCTTCCATCGCTATACCCACAGCCGCTCGCTCCCTGCCCTGCAACCGCTGCTGGCGTCGACGAGCCACTACGCGACCTGGGACGATCACGACTTCGGGCCGAACGACAGCGACCGCTCGTACGGCGGGCGCTTCCTCACGCGGGCGGCGTTCGAGCTCTTCTGGGCGAACGCGCCGACCGGAGCGGACGGGGGTGGCGGCGTGACCTCGACCTTCAGCTGGAGCGATGTCGACGTCTTCCTGCTCGACAATCGCTGGTACCGCGATGCCCAGAACCGCGTCACGGGCGGTCGCGCCTACCTGGGCCGTCCGCAGATCGAGTGGGTGTTGAACGCCCTGCGCGCGAGCCGGGCCACCTTCAAACTGGTGGTGGTCGGTGGTCAGACGGTCAACAACTCGGCGACGTTCGAGAACTACGCCACGTACGCCGAGGAGCGGCAGTGGTTCCTCGACCAGCTTGCCGCGGAGCGGGTGCCGGGCGTGATCTTTCTCAGCGGGGACAAGCACTGGACCGAGCTGAGCCGGATGCCGCGCGCTGGGACGTACCCGCTCTACGACCTCACGGTCTCGCCGTTGACCGCGGGACCGTCCTCGGGGTGGCGGAACGAGCGCAACGACTTTCGCGTCGACAGCACGCTCGTCAACGATCGCAACTTCGGCGTGCTGGACGTGACCGGCCCGCGCACCAACCGGATTCTCACCATCACCATTCAAGACCATACGGGCGCGACGCGATGGCAGCGCGCGATTCCCGCGTCGGAGTTGCAATGACCCGCCTTCCGCGCAGCACGTCGGTGGCCACGATCGCCCCCCTGGTCTGTGCGATCCACTGCGCCATGACCCCGCTCCTGGTCGTCTCGCTCCCGGCGTTGGTGGCCGGGTTCTGGTTCGAGATCGGGACCTACCTGCTCTCCCTGACCCTCGCGACATGGAGCGTGGTCGGCGGCGTGCGTCACCACGGTGCGTGGCAAGTGGCGCTCCCGGTCGGCGTGGGCCTCATCGCCTGGGGGCTCCTGCTCGCCGCGCCGATCGAGCCGCCACACGCCGAGGCACTGCACGCTGCATCGGCTGCGATCGTCGCCGGCGGCCTCGTGTGGAACGCGCGTCGGCGCCACCATGCCGGGACGACCGGTCCCTGCGCGGCCTGCGCTGGTGATCACGGTGGCTGAGCCACTCCCGAGCACCGTCCCCGCGCTCATCGTCGGCGCAGGGCCGATCGGGTTGGCGTGTGCGATCGCGGCGAAGCGTCGCGGAGTCGACGCGCTGGTCATTGACGCGGGGGCGATTGCCGATGCGATCGTCCGCTACCCGATCGGGATGACCTTCTTCACCACCCCCGAACGCCTGGAGATCGGCAATCATCCGCTGACCTGCAGCGGGGCGAAGGCCACGCGAGAGGAAGCGCTCAAGTACTACCGAGGCGTCGCGCGCGTCGAGCAGCTCGGCGTGCGCCCGTATACGCGTCTGGTGAGCGCCGAACGGCGTGACAGCGCGATCCTGTGCCGCGTGGCGACCGCCACGGGCGACACCACCATCCGCACCGAGCGCCTGGTCCTGGCGACGGGGTATTTCGGGCACGCCAATCTGCTGGATGTCCCGGGCGAAGCCCTGCCGCATGTCTCGCATTGGTTCGACGAGCCGCATCGGACGGCAGGACTCGATGTGGTGATCATCGGCGGCAAGAATTCCGCCGTCGAGACCGCGCTCCTCTGCCACCGCGCCGGTGCGCGCGTCACGCTGGTGTACCGTCGTCCGGAGTTCAAGCCGAGCCTGAAGTACTGGCTCCGCCCCGACCTCGAGAATCGCATCGCCGCCGGAGAGATCACCGCCCATCTCGGCAGCGAGGTGACCACCATCACACCAGACACCGTGGTGGTACGTCACGCGACCGGAACGACGACGACCATCCCGGCGGACCGCGTGTACGCATTGACGGGATACCTGCCGGATTTCGCGCTGCTGCGAGGGATCGGGGTCGCGTTCGACCCGGCCGGCGAGCGGCCACTCCTCGATCCTGACACGCTCGAATCAAGTGTGCCCGGGGTCTATCTGGCGGGCAGTGTGGGTGCGGGGCGCTTCATCTCGGAGGTGTTCATCGAGAACGGCCGCTACGATGGCGAGAAGATCTTCGGCGACCTCGCCGAGCGTCGTGCCGCCGACGCGCGCTACGCGGGCGAGCACCGCCCCGTCGGCGAATAGCAGGCGACGGGGCCGCCGCTACACGCGCCGGAGCGGCCGCCGCAGCGAGACGCGGACACGCAGCACGAGGACGACGGCGACCACGAGCAGTCCCACCACCAATCCCCACCAGAGTCCGACCGGGCCGAGCGGCGTGCGGTAGGCGAGCCAGAGTGAAGTGCCCACGCCGAGGACACCGAATCCCGCGAGATTGATGAGCATCGGCGCATGCGTGTCGCCGAGCCCGCGCAGCACGCCGATGCACACGACCTGCACGCCATCGAAGACCTGGAAGATCCCGGCGATCGGGAGCAGGACGGCGGCGAAGGTTCGCACCTCGGCGGCGTTGGTGTAGAGTCCGGCGATCAGGGTGGGCAGCAGCAGGAAGAGCAGCGCCGTCACCACCATGAAGCCTCCGCCCAACTGAAGCGCGGCGCGCGTGCTGGCGCGCGCGGCAGCGGGGTCCCCTCGTCCCACCGCCTGCCCCACCTGCACCGACGCCGCCATCCCGACGCCCATCGGCACCATGAAGGTGAGCGAGGCGAGGTTGAGCGCAATCTGGTGTCCTGCCACCTGCACCGTGCCGAAGGTCCCCATCAGCAAGGCCACGATCGAGAAGGCGGCCATCTCGATCTCGAGCTGCAGCGCGATCGGGAGTCCGATGCGCAGCATGGCGCGAAACGGCGCCGGGGTGAGCAGGCGTGGCCGAAGCGGTCGGAGCAGCGGCAGCAGTTCGTGTCGCGAGATGCCGAGGAGGAGCCCGACCATAAGCAGTCGGGAGATCGAGGTCGCCCAGGCCGAGCCGGCCACGCCCATCGGGGGGACCCCGGCGCCGCCGTGGATCAACCACTGATTGAGCCCGACGTTGGCGAGGTTGGCAATCAGGATCGTCCAGAGCACGGGGCCGACGCGATGCAGCACCTGCAGGGTCTGGCGTCCCACGTTGAAGAGCAGGAACGGGAGCACCCCGACGATCAGGATCCGGCAGTAGGTGCCGACCAGTGGCACCACGTCCGCCGGTTGCCGCGCCAGCGTGAGCATCGGCTCCGCCAGCAGCATTGCCACCGAAAGTGGGAGCGCGAGCGCCCCGGCGAGGACGACGCCACGCTGCACCGCGATCGCGAACGGCTCGGCTTCCCCCGCGCCATGCGCCTGCGACAGCAGCGGGTCGAGGGCGAGGAGGATGCCGACACCGAACATCATCACGGCGAACGAGAAGACGTTGCCGAGGGCCACGGCGGCCAGGGCTTCGGGGGAGACGCGCCCGACCATGATCGTGTCCACGGCGCCCATCAGCATCATGCCGACGTTCACCCCGACGATGGGGAGGGCGAGACGGAGGAGCGATCGGAAAGAGGTGGACCTGCTGACCGACGCCCGAGGGGCGTCCGCGCTCACGAACGATCCGTCTCGCCGCGTGCGGCCTGTCCGAGCAGGCGCTCGGTGAAGGCGAGCCGGTCGTGGAGTTCGGTGACTTCGGCGCGCAGCGTGTCGAGCTCGTCGAAGATCGCGGCAGCGGTCCCCGGGGTGATCAGCCGCTCGGTTTCGGGTTCCCAGTTGGCGATCAGCAAGCCCTCGCCGTCGCGAAACGAGCCGGCAGCGATCATGATGTTGTCGTAGAGGTACCAGAGCCCGAGCCCGCCGAGAGTGCAGGCCTGCAGGATCCCGGACTGGACCTTGCCGGCGTAGAAGCGGTGCGCGCCGAAGACGCCGAGAAAGACCGCCAGCAGCTGTGCGGTCAGGCGGGACTTGGGGGAAGCGAACAGGTCGTCGGTCATGAGTACGCTGGCTGAAGTGCGCCCGGCAGGAGTCGAACCTGCGACCGGCAGCTTAGAAGGATGGCGGGCTCACCTTATTCCCACACCGGAACCCGCGCCGCTACTGGCTTTGCGGGGGTGACGATTCGCTGGTGACAGATTCTGGTGACAAATGCCCCCGGCAGGACTCGAACCTGCGACCCTGAGCTTAGAAGGCTCATGCTCTAATCCAGCTGAGCTACGGGGGCCCTTCTCGCGGCCTTGGCCGCCTTCTTCTTCCTAGGCTTCTTCTTGCCTTTGGGCGACTCGACTTCCGGCGGCTCGGCGTGGTAGCTCTCCCGAAACCGCTCCTTCGTCAGGGCGCCTGGCTCCCAATACGGCACATCGGCCCATCCATGATAATCGAGCGTCGTCCGGGGCTTCATCGGATCGATGTCGTTACGGAGGTAGTGGGCGCCCCTGACCCTGAGGCTGTGCCCCAGGAGCTGGCCCACGGTCTCCGCTGGATACGGTTGCTGTGTGCCCGGCTGCAAGACCTTTTCGAGCATCGTCGTGGCGATCGCGCGCATGTGTTGGGGTCCCGCCACCACGAACCCGCCATTCCGGGCCGCGCGCTTCAGGGCACGGTACGGGGCGTAGGAGCCGGCCGCCTTGATGTGGCCGCGCTCGAGCGCAGCAATGCGGTCAGCCGTCGTCAGCCACTTCCGCTCCCTCGCCCGCTCAAGCATAGCCGCGCGCGCTGCTGGGTCCGAGATGTCCTGGACCCGTGGACGAAGGATCAGCCCGTGTGTGGGCACCTCCGCGCCCTCCAGCGTAAGGCGGCGGGCGTAGTATCCCAGGGCGGCCTCGAGGCGCGGCCACAGCGGCACGACGCGGGTGGCGTGGCCCTTCCGTTTCGTCTCGATGATTGTGATGCTGGGCACCTCGCCCCCCAGCCTTAGACCGTCCCACCGCATGTGCGCAGTCTCGGCGAGCCGGCACCCAGTGTAGGCGATGAGGTGCATCCGGATGTAGGCGGGGAGATAGCGCCGGTCCAGCTGGGCCAGGTAGGTGAGCGCGTCGAGTGTTGCCGCGACGTCCCGCAGCACGGGGAACGTGTCTTTGTCTTTCCGCACCCGCGGCGTCACCTTGGGGCCCTTCCCGCGCGGGAAGATGTTGCCGACGGTCTGCACCCCCTTCTCCGCAATCATCCACGAGAACCACGCCTGCAGCGCCTTCCATCGGGAGCGTTGCGAGTTCTCGGACTTGTACTTCTTGGCCAGCACCTTCGCGTACGCGAGCGTGTCCTGCGACGAGACGACGCGGGCCGTCACCCGACCCTGCTTCCGCAGATACACCAGCGCCTCGCCGGCGTGCTTGATCAGGGTGACGGACGCGCGCGCAATGTTGCGTTGCTGGCGCGCCGTTGCCCCCTCGGCGCGCTCGGTGTCGGCGAGGTGGCGGGCATCCACCCATTCGTGATATCCGTCGACCAGGCTGAGTCGGTCACCCGCCCCGGAGGCCCCCTCTTGGTGGGCCCGGAGCTCCCGGGAGAGCTCTGACAGGAGATCGTCACCGGCCTCGAAGGCCGCACTGAGTGCCGCGTTCGTGCGGAGGGGGGTGACCGTGTGCAGGCGGGTGAGCTTGGATTGATTGATCGCGGCGAGCTTGAGCTGGCGGTGGTCGAGCCACCAGGCGCCGTGCCGCCACACGACGGCGGAGCGGCGGTCCGGAATGAGGTACCGGTCAACCCCTTTGAGCAGCACCTCGCTGGAGGCTCGCTTTTGTCGCGGCACGCACGGCCCCCCAGTCGATTTCCGCCTCCGCCTCAAACCGCGCCGAGGCTCGGCTGGTTACAGGACGGGGCTGCCGCGCGGAAGCTACCCGGCGCCGGGGGACCGCGGCAACCTCGTCCCCCTCGTCTGCCAGCGGCGCCTCGAACCCGGCCCGGAGGGTGGGCAGGTGCACCACCCAGGACTTGGCCGAGGTGGGGTCGCTGTCCGGGCGCGGCTTCAGGGCGTACGGCAGCTTGCCCGTGCGGGCGTCCACCACGAGCGGCTTGAGCTGAAGCCCCGACTGCTGGGCGAACTCACGCAATGGCATGAATTCCCGGTCGAGGGGGGTCGCGGGGGCGGGGGTCGGCTCCATGGGGAGACGATGGGAGACGGCGGTTGGGCTGGCCAAGTAGTCAATCATCTGCCACCATACCGCACGCGTTCGAGGCCTCCGGGGCCTTGGCGGCCCCCCCCCCTCCGGGGTGCCATCTGAGGGTATCACCAACCCCCTCGGAGCCCACCATGCGCAATCTTTTCCACACGACCCTCGCCGCCCTGGGGCTGTCCAAGGCCCAGACCCCGGCCTACACCCCCCGTGTGCCGCTCACCCGGCCCTATCGCGTCGACGGCAGCCCCGGCGTCGTCGACGCAAACGGGAGCCCGGTGATGCACGCGGACGAAGCGGAGGCGGCCGCGGAGGCGGCCAACGACATCCACGAGCTCGAGGTGCTGTTGCGGTACGGGATCCCGTTCAACCCGGTCCCGGGGGACGGCCGCCTCCCCCTCTGAGCCGCGGTATGCTGGGCGCATGACGAGACGATCGAAGGCCCAAGACCAGGATGACCCGCCGGATGACGACGGGTCATTCGCTTTTCCCGAACCCGAGGGGCTCGCCGTGATTTGGCCGCGCTGCCTTGAGACGATTCGCTCCGTCGGCGTGGAGGGGAGAGATCACCAAGTCGCGATCGCCGCCATGGCCGTCGCGCGATTCCGAGCCATGGGGCGCATCCCGCGGATCCTCCTGGTCGGGGGGCCGGGCCAAGGGAAAAGCATCATGCTCCGAGCGGTTAGCCAGGCCTTTCAACGCGAGGTCATTTCCATCGCCGGCACCACGCTGCCCCCCTCTGGGTGGGAGGGCCTGAATCTGCGCACCGTCGTGCCACCGGGAAGCGGGCGCTGCGTCGTCGCGATCGATGGGCTGGATAGCGCGGTGTGCATGGCCCCGCGCATCAGCGGGAATAGTTTGGATAGGCTGGAGCACCAGGCGGCCGATATCGCCGCGCTTGCCGACGGACTGCTGACGCCAGGTCAGGTGCCCCCCATCGTGGCAACATGTACCCTGCCTCGCCTGAGAATTGGCCTCGGCTGCGACATTAGCCCGGATGCGCTCCGCGAAGCCGGCATGCACCCATCGGTGGCCTCGCTGTGGACGCCCATCTATTTGCCACCGCTGTCGCCGGTGGAAATCGGATCGATCGTCGTGAGTCGCGCCAACACGGATGCGGCGATCACCTCGGGCATGTGTGGGTATGATGTGCAGTGGAGCGCGATGGCCTTACGCACGCTCCAGCGCGCGGCGTTGACGGACCCGAAAGGTGGCGTGCGATTGGGCCTGAGCCTGGTGGCGCGCACGATCGAGAACGCGCTGATCTCTGCCATGGCGATGGGCATCCGTGATCACGGGCGCATAACTATTTCACCCGAACACGTCCCGGGCGTCGAGCCGGCCCCGCCGATGAAGTGGGATGATTACGAGAGGGGGACCTATGGTGTTGGATGATGGCGGATACGTGGAGCTCGACGCCGAACAGCGCGCGCGCATTGCCAAGCTCAACTTGCCTTCGAGCCCCCGTGGCCCGGGGGATCGGAGCCTGCTGGCATGGTCGGCTGGGCCCGACGCACTCGCCGAGCTCTGCGCCGGGGGTTAGAGGTTCGCCTCGGAGTCATCCTACGACTTCCGGCCACGCCCCCGAATGGTGCGAAGCTGGGGAACGGGGTGACGAGGACGCGCCCCGACGGCGCTGCGCCATTCGATCTTCCCTCCTAGTTGCACCACCGCGCCACACGCATGCGGAGCACCGCCGCCAGCGGGATGGGCGGTGTGATCCGTCAGCCCCGATACCGCGCCCCACCGATCGGCAGTCGGTATCGTGCCGCACCAAGCTTTTGGTCGGCTCGCGCCTCGGATGATCCGCGTTCGGGGACATCAGGAGGCATCCGCAATGGGACAGGCTCGCGTGAAGGACCCTCCATTCCGCCCCTGCCCTGCAGGGGGGTTGGCGAGGTACCAGGCGCTCGGGCATGGTGCTCATGTCGGTCATCGCCGACGCATCACCAACCCTGATCCTGGAGCCGCATTATGTCCGCCACCATCGCACCCAACGCCGCCCTCATCGACACCGCCACTGAAATGCTCGCCGACGTGGGATACAGTGGCAAGGCGCAGGCAGGCCGAATTCAGCGCCTTTCGGCCGTGCTCGCAGACCATCCCGAGGCGGTCCTGATCGTCAACAAGAACATTCGATATGGGGACGCGCAGAAGCGTGCCAATCGAACCGCGCTCATCGGCCGAACGAACCACGGCATGTACCGCGCGACGTGCGTTTGGGCAGAATGGCCCGCAGCCACCATGGACGCCTAACCCCGCGTCGCCCATCATCCGATGTCCGAGCGCCTCACCCTTCCCGGGGGGGGGGGCGTTTCGTTTGCCCCCATCGATTCTTCGGAGTCCCCGCGCTTCGAGGCATGCCCCGCCATCGTCTTTTGCCACTTTCACGGGCCTGCCTCGCTAGGCATCCTGGGGTATCAGCAACGCCGCTGCCGCAGCGCTGGTCGCCACCACCGGAGACCTGCATCTGGCCCCCGCCGCCTCGCCGAACTCTTAGGACGGGAGGCCGGCAGTGCCACCGCTTGAGGGACCATTATCGGCGCACCCTAGACAATCTGGGGAGGGCATCTGGACCTGTCCGAGATCGACAGCCCGATGACCGGCTTGAAGCGGTGATCAGAGGCAGCTCAATGGGGGATTCTAGGCCCCCCCCCGGTTGACGTATGGTGATGGGGTCGGGCAGATGCCCGACAAACCCCTGGTGTCTGGAGCCCACCACCATGTCAACCATCTCTGATCGCCGCACCCGCGACCGCGCACTCGACCTCTTTCTGCGGGGCCGGCCGTACGGCACCCCGCCCGCACTGCCCAAGCGCTTGTATTTCGTGACCGCGTGGGACAGAAAGTCGTTTCGCCCAGATGGCCGCAAGGACTTTGTGTGCGTGATCGCATGCCGCCGCTGGGTTGAGGCCTGCGCATGGATGTTCGCCGCGAACCGGCGGCGGGCGATGCGGGACATCCACCCGGCCGACGTGCCCACCATCGAAATGACCGACCGGTGGTACATCGGGAAGGACCAGGTCGAGGCGGCGATCACTGAGCTTCGCGTGAACGAGATGTGCCACGTGGATTATTCGGCGGACGAGGGCGGTGACGAGGGAGGTGCCTATGCCGAGTACATGGTCCGGGAATACGACTTTACGCGGGCCAAGCGGGCCCAGGCGCGTCGGGACAAGAGGGCGTCGGCGAAGCGCCTGGCCCAGTGGAAGGAGATCCAGGCGGCCCGGGCTGCTGAGGCCATTGGGGGAGTAGCCGGGGGTTGAGCTCATGGGCCGGGGCGTGCGCGGACTCATCATCTCGTTGTTCAAGACGCGAAACGCAAGATGACTCTTGGGGGGGCTCCCGAGGTCCTTGGACGTTACCCATGAAAAATCGCCCGTTGCGCAGGAAGGTCGAGCTACCTGACTAGGTGTCCATGTTATCGGGGCCAGCCCAGATCGACGCTGTCACGGTTCCTCGGTTCCGGGATGGCCTTTGGCTCCCCCGCCCTACCCTGTTGCGACACGGGGGAGCAAACCGCGAGGTCGGTGCCGCAGCAGGCGGAGGGCGTTTGCGATGACCAACAAGGTGCTCCCCTCATGCACCAGCACGGCCGGACCGATGCCCATGGTACCGGTCGTCGTCGCGACGATGAGGATCGCGATCACGGCCAGTGACAAGTAGAGATTCTGACGGATGACACCTCGCGCACTCCTCGACAGGCTCACCGCGAAGGGCAGCATCCCCAGGTCGTCGGCCATCAACGCCACATCGGCGGTTTCCAGCGCCACTGCGGTCCCTGCCCCCCCCATGGCAATCCCCACGGTCGCATGTGCCAAGGCCGGAGCATCGTTCACGCCGTCGCCGACCATGGCCACCATCCCGTGCCGCGCCAGCAGGTCCTTGACCGCCGTGACCTTGTCCTCGGGCATGAGCCCCGCTTGGACTGCATCGACACCGACTTCCGCCCCAATGGCATCCCCGACACCCTGGTTGTCGCCAGTGAGCATCACGATCGGGGCAATGCCGAGCCGGCGGAGTTGGTCAAGGACCTCCCGGACATCCGGACGCGGTTGATCGGCGAGCCCGAGCACACCCATCCAGCGTGTCCCGACCCGCACGGTGATCGTGCTCCGTCCGCGTGCCTGCAATCCGGCGACCGCCTGACTGACCTCGCCCGGGACAACCACGCCGTCCGCTTCCCAGAGCCGGAGATTGCCGAGCGCGATCGCCTCCCCCCCGAACGTAGAACGGATGCCTTGCCCGCTGACACTCGTGACCTCACCAATGTCGGGCATCACCAGGGCACGTCGGTCAGCCTCCCGAACCACGGCTGCACCGAGTGGATGTTGCGAATGCCGTTCGACGGCTGCGGCAAGCGCAAGCAGTTCCGACTCGGACGTCGGCGTCGGCGCGAACGCAATGACGTCGGTAACCTCCGGCTCGCCGCGCGTCAGGGTGCCGGTCTTGTCGAGGGCCAGCGCCCGCAGGCGGCCAAGGTTCTCGAGATGCGCCCCTCCCTTGATCAGGACACCGTGGCGAGCAGCCTGCGCGATCCCGGCCAGGACCGCCGCCGGTGTACCCAGCGCCAAGGCACACGGCGACGAGGCCACCAACAGGGCCATCCCACGATAGAACGACGTTGACCAATCCCAGAAACCAAGCAGGGGCGGCAGGAGGATCAGGAGCAGGTCGGCAATCAGCACCACGGGCACGAACACCCGTTCGAATTGTTCCGTGAAGCGTTGCGTCGGCGCCTGTTGTGCCTGCGCCTCCTCAACCAGCGTGACCACCCGATCGAGTGTGCGGTCCCCGACAGCCCGGGTCGTGCGCACTTGCAACGCGCCCTCGCCGTTCACCGTCCCCGCGAATACCTCGTCGCCCGGCGCCTTCTCCACCGGCACGGACTCCCCGGTGACGGGCGCCTGGTTGATACTCGAGTTGCCCTGCGTGACCTCGCCGTCCACCGGGAGCCGTTCACCCGGACGGATCACGACCAGGTCGCCGGGGACCACCTCCTCCACGGGGATCTCGTGTTGTTCGGCCCCCCGCAACACGACCGCGCGCCGCGGCGCGAGTTCCGCGAGTGCGCGAATCGCGTTGCGGGCCCGCCCCAGTGCGTAATGTTCCAAGGCATGCGCCAGCGAAAACAAAAAGAGCAGAAATGCGCCTTCGGCCCATTCACCGAGCAACGCTGCACCAAGTGCCGCGAGCAGCATCAACAGGTCGATGTCGAACGCAAAGCGCCCCTTGCGCGCCGCCGCGACGGTGTGCCGCACCAGATCGAAGCCGCCGAACAGGTAGGCACCCCCATAGAGCACGCGGACCGCCGCTCCCGGCAGACCGCCCCAACGTGCTCCGCTATAGGCGGCGAGGAGCAGCACGCCAGACAGGAGGCTCCACACCAACTCGCGGTGCCGCCGATACCACGGGGGTACCTCTGCGCCGCGGTCGGCGTTGGCACCGGCGTTCGGCACCGTGACGCCGGGCAGGCGGCCCACCGCCTCCTGGATGCGTTCCAGCGAGGTCAGCTCACGGTCGAACTCAACGAACGCCTGTTGCGCGGGCAGGTTGATGGACGCCGTGAGCACACCAGGCACCGCCCTGAGCTCCTCCACGAGGCGTCGCGCCGCATCCTCGGCGCCGATCATCCGGACCGCCACCGACACGTGGCCGAAGCGTGCGCTGATCCTGGCGCCGGCCGCGAGCGCCGCCCGTCGCACCTCCGCAAGCGAGAGCTGGGCGGGGTCGAAGTGCAGGCAGAGTTGTCCCGGCGTCGCCCCCTCCGGCGGGACGATGTGGGCCTCGGTCACGCCGGGCTCGGCGCCGAGGATGTCGGTGAGCCGCTGCATGCAGGCATCCTGATCGCCGGGGAGGTCGGGGAGCAGCAGTGCCAGTTCCATACGAAGGCGTTCAGTCATCGAGTCCTCCTCGGGCATCGGCTTCGTCGCTCGTTCTGGCCGCGCGGCGTTCAATGATGAGGTAGAGCAGCGGCAAGACCAGCAGCGTCAGCAGCGTGGCCGTGATCAATCCCCCGATCACGACGGTTGCCAACGGTCGCTGGACCTCGGCGCCGGCGCCGTGGGACAGCGCCATCGGCAGGAAGCCCAGGCTCGCCACCATGGCCGTCATCAGGACCGGGCGGAGTCGAGTCATCCCGCCTTCCCGGACCGCATCCTCCAGCGAGGCGCCACGGGCCCGCACCTCGTTCAGGTAGCTCACCAGCACCACGCCGTTCAGCACCGCGATCCCGAACAAGGCGATGAAACCAACCCCGGCGCTGATGCTGAATGGCATGCCGCGCGTGAGCAGCGCGAGCACACCACCGACGATGGCCAGCGGGATACCGGTGAACACCAGCGCCGCCTGACGCAACGAATTGAACGTGGCGAAGAGCAAGAGGAAGATCAGCAGGAGGGACAACGGCACCACCAGCATGAGACGTTTGGTGCCCCGCTCGAGATTCTCGAATTGTCCGCCGAATTCGACCCGGTACCCGGCCGGCAGCGTGATCGCCCCGCTGCTGAAGAGTCCCTGGACTTCCTTGACAAACGACCCCATGTCCCGATTGCGCACATTCCCCTCGATGATGACGAGGCGAGAGCCGTTCTCGTGGCTGAGGTCCGAGGGACCTTGGACCTCCTCGATTCGCGCCAGCTGGCCGAGTGGAACCCGTTCGCCACCAGGCGCGCTCACCAGGAGCGCCGCGATCGTCTCGCGACTTGCCCGCACGGACTCCGGAAAGCGGACCGACAGCTCGAAGCGTCGCTGGCCCTCCAGGACGGTCGTGGCGATGGCCCCACCGATGGCCTCGACGGTGCGCATCACGTCCGCGGAGTTGATGCCATACCTGGCAAGTTGCTCCGGCAGGACGCTGATCTGCAACTGCGGCATCCCGGTCAACTGTTGTGCCTTGAACCCGGTCGCTCCCTCGAGTCGGGCCACCGCCGCGACCGCCTCGTCGGCCTTGGTGCGGAGCACGTCGAGGTCTTCACCGAAGATCTTGATCGCGAGGTCGGAGCGCACGCCGGCGATCAATTCATTGACGCGGAGCTCGATCGGCTGGCTGAAGCCGAAGACCACACCGGGAATGCCCTCGAGGACCTTCGTCATCTCCGCCTCGAGTTCGGCCTTCCCCGTCGCCCGCGTCCATTGGTCCGGCGGGGTCAGCATCACCAGCACGTCGGAGATGTTGACGCCCATCGGATCGGTTGCAATCTCCGCACGCCCGGTCTTGCTGACCACGTCGGTCACCTCGTCGGGGAACGCCGCTCGCAGGCGCGCCTCGATCAGCGTCGACTGGCGAACCGATTCCTCCAGCGAGACGCTCGGCAAGCGCAGGATCTGCAGGGCGAACGAGCCTTCGTCCAGTCGGGGAATGAACTCCGATCCGAGAAATGGAATGACCGCGACCGAGAGTCCGACCGCTGCGGCCGACAGCACCAGCACTCGCCGACTGTGCGCGAGCGTCCATTCCAGGGCTGGCTGGTAGATGCGCTTGGCATGCCGCATGAACCAGACATCCTTCTCCACGATCGGTCCGCGAAGCCCGAACGCAATCAGCACCGGAGTCAGCAGAAAGGTCAGGAGCAGGGAGCCGGCAAGCGCGAAGACCACGGTCAGCGCCATGGGGCGAAAGAGCTTGCCCTCGACGCCTTCCAGGCTGAGGATCGGCAGATACACGACGATGATGATGCCGACGCCGAACAGGATCGGACGGGAGACCTCGCCGCAGGCGAAGCGCACGGTTTCGAGGAACCCTCGCTTCTTGTGCTCACGCTCTCCGAGGTGCCGCATGGCGTTTTCGACCATCACGACCGAGCCATCCACCACCAGGCCGAAGTCAATTGCGCCGAGGCTCATCAGGCTGCCGGCGATGCCCGCTTGCAGCATCGCACTAAAGGCGAAGAGCATCGAGAGCGGGATCGCCAACGCGACAATCAACGCGGCTCGGAGGTTTCCCAGCAGGAGAAACAGCACCGCCACCACGAGCGCGGCGCCCTCGAGCAGATTCCGCTCGACCGTCCCGATGGTTCGATCGATCAACTCCGTCCGGTCGTAGAACGGCTTCATCGTCACCCCATCCGGCAGGGTGGACTTGGCCGCCTCGAATTTCTCCTTCACGGCGCCGACGACGGTCCGCGCATTTTCGCCAATGCGCATCATCACGATGCCGGTGACCACTTCGCCACGACCATCCTTGGTGACCGCCCCCTGCCGGATCGTGTGGCCGATGGTCACGTCGGCCACGTCCCGCACCAGGACCGGCACGCCGTTGCGGCTGGTCAGCACGATGCTCCGGATCTGATCGAGACTCTGCACCTGCCCCACGCCGCGGACGACGAGTTGCTCGGCGCCGCGCGTGATGTAACCGCCTCCCGCGTTGAGATTGTTCGTCTCGATGGCCTCGAAGACCTGATCCAGCGTCAACTGATACTGGATCAAGGCCTCCGGACGCACCAACACCTGATACTGCTTCTCGAAGCCGCCGAACGAGTTCACCTCGGCGACGCCCGGGACGGTGCGCAGCTGCATCGACACGATCCAGTCCTGGATCGTCCGCAGTTCCGTCGCATCAATCGTCGAACCGGAATCGGCCTCGACCGCGTACTGGAAAATTTCGCCGAGGCCGGTACTTGTCGGCCCCATTTCCGGGTTCCCCAGACTGGCGGGGATGGCCTCGCGGGCGAGCTGCAGTCGCTCCTGGACCTGTTGTCGGGCAAAATAGATATCGGTGCCGTCGTGGAAGACGACGGTGACCTGGGAGAGTCCGAATTTGGAGAGGGAGCGAATTTCCTCGAGATTTGGCAACCCGAACATCGCCAATTCGACCGGCAGGGTGATCTGGCGTTCGACCTCAACCGGCGATAGCGCGGGCGCGTTGGTGTTGACCTGCACCTGCACGTTGGTCACATCCGGGACGGCATCAATCGGCAGTCGCAGCGCCGACCAGATTCCGATGCCAGCCAGCCCGAGTGTCAGGGCGAGGACCAGCAAGCGATTGGACAGGGAAAAGGCAATCACGCGATTCATGAGTCTGATTCCCCGGTCAATGCCCGTGCTCGCCGATCTCGCCCTTGGCGAGTTCGGAGCGCAACATGAAGGCACCGGCCACCACCACCGGCTCGCCGGCCTTGAGCCCGGAAAGCACCATCACACGCGTGCCCCCAGTCGGTCGACCGAGCAGGACGGTACGCGCGACGAACTCCCCGGGATGCTCGCCCGGGACGAAGACCACTTTCCGGCCCTCCAGCTCCTGCACTGCATCTTGTGGCACAACCGGAAAGGCCTGGCCACCAGCCCGTGGCGCGATCACCGCCGTGGCAAACATCCCCGGGCGCAGGGCTCCGTCGCGGTTGGGGACCTCGATGCGTGCGCGCACCGTCCGCGTCGCACTGTCGAGAACTGCACCAACATGGACGATCTGTCCGGTGAATTCGCGATCGGGCCAGGCGGTGGTTGTCAGCAGGACCTGCTGTCCGCGGGCAACCGTCGGCAGATCCCGCTCGAAGATGTCGAGGAGCACCCAGACTTGGCGCAAGTCCGCGACGACGAAGAGTTGATCCTCGGGCCCCACCATCTCGCCGCGACTCACCCCCCGCTCTACGACGACCCCCGCGAACGGCGCCGTCAACCCGAACTCCCCGCCACTCCCGTGGCCGGCGCCGAGCACCCGGAGTCGCTCCCGGGAGCTCCGCAGCGCAGCCTCGGCACGCCGAAGGTCGGCCTTGGCATCGAGCAATTCTTTGCGACTGGAGATGCCCTGCTGCTCGAGCCGCTGCTCGCGATTGAAGTTTTCCTGGGCGATTTCGAGCAGCGCCTCGGCTTCGAGTTCATCACTCCGCACCTCCCCAACCTCGGGACTCTCGAGGATGGCCAGGACCGATCCCGCCGTGACTTGGTCGCCGATATCGGCGCGTAGCGTGAGGATGCGCCCGGCGGCCCTCGAGCCGATATGACTCACGAGGTTGGCATCGTAGGTCACCGAGCCGGTGACCGAGAGCATCTCCCCGCTCACGCTCGCGACGGTGTCTACCCGGATGCCGAACTCAGCTGCCGCCGCACTGTCGATGCGGACTTCATCCGCAACCGCGCTGTCTGCTGACGTCGTGGCCGCCACCTCCTCCGTCGACGGCACGGCACGATCGCCGCATGCGGTGAGGAGCAGGAGCACGGCCGTAACAGGGGCCAAATGGCGGATGGGGGTATTCATCGGTTGTCCTCAGCGGAGGGGGCGCGCGACGACGGAACAGGGGTGATCGGCGTGGCCGTGGCGAGATGGAGACGCACCAGCGCCTCACGATGGACCTGCCACGCGCGCCAGAAATCCAATTCGGCATCGAGGAGTTGGTTGCGGATCAGGAGCACCGTTGGGAGCGCAAGCTTTCCGGCTTGATAGGCAGAGTCCACCAGGGCGAGGTTCCGTCGGGCGGGCCCCAGCACAAGGGACTCCAGCGTCGAGACTTCTTCGGTCGCCGCTTGCAGGGTGCGATAGGCCTCGGCGACTTCCGCGCCAACGGCCAACTCGAGTGCCGCAACGCGCGATCGCGCCTGCGCGACGCGCGCCTCCTCCTGGTCCACCCGGCCTTGGGCCCGATCGACGACGGGGAGCAGCACCGAGATCCCGAGCCCGAAACGTGAGGCCTGTTCCCCAGCATCCCGCTGGTTGAACGCGCTGAGCCGCGGAGTGGGAATTGCTTCCCGGGCGGCAAGCCGACGCAACGAGGCGGACTGCGCCAGCTGCCGACGCCCGGCCTCGAGATCGGGGCGTGTTGCCAACGCCACCGCGATCAGGGAGTCTTCGTTGAGGGGGACCGCCGTCGGTGCCGACCACGCCGCGTCGACGAGCCGGATCGGTGTCACCGAGGAGACACCGATCAATCGGCGCAGTTCGAGCAGCGCGGCCGTCGCGTCGCGACGCGCCGCCAGGAGACGCGCCCTGCTGCGCCCGAATTCGATGTCCGTGAGGTTGGCCTCCAGGGCACTGATCTCGCCTTCGCGGAGCTGGATCCGGGTGAGATCGAAGAATCGCTGGGAGGCGGCGGCCATCTGCTCGGCGAGCTGCAAGCGCCGCTCAGCCGCCACCGCCCCGAAAAACGCCAGCGAGACCGTGGCTTCCGCGAGTCGCACGGCATCGGCCGTGGTGGCGTTCGCCCGCTCCATTCCGGCGCGCGCCGCGGCAATCCGGAGCCCACGCTGACCTGCCCACGGCAGCTCCAGCGAGAGACCCACGGTGTACGCCTGCGTCCCGCCCAGCGCCCCGGTCTC
Source organism: Gemmatimonadales bacterium (assembly GCA_033764505.1). Lineage (GTDB taxonomy): Bacteria > Gemmatimonadota > Gemmatimonadetes > Gemmatimonadales > GWC2-71-9 > Palsa-1233. The sequence goes on along the minus strand of JANRIW010000024.1, from coordinate 12,509 downwards.
GTATTGCTGGAAATCGATCGCGGGGTTCAGCCCGTCCAATCGAGATTGGCGGTATTCGCCCCGCGCGATCGCGGCGCCCTGACGATCAGCCTGGAGGCCGGGCTCGCGCTCCAACGCGAGGCGACCCGCCTCGCGCAGCGTCAGCACGATCGTGTCCGGTGGCGATGGCATGCCACTCATCTGCGGCCCCTGTGGAAATGCAGGCGCGTGACGGTTGCTAGACAACATCAGGATCATGACCGCGTGGACCGCGATCAGTGGAATCGGTTGCATGCCTTCCCCTCGTGAAGTCCGCAGCGGTCCCGGTGCGCAAGCGCGCGCATCGCGCGAGCCCGGGCACAGGACATCTCAGGACAATGGACGATTGTGTGCGTGGGACGCGGGCTGGACGGTGGCGCGATGGCGCCGCGACGTCAGCCGGGGAGGCTCAGGCTCGTGGGGGGTGGAACAGCACCACGGGGGCGATGCGAGGGAGTCGCGGACGGAGGGCGCGTAGCGGGGACTCAGTCGTCAACCCGACCGACGGCGGCGGCGTCATGGCGGACGCGAATGGCACGCCATGTTGATGCGTGCAATGGTCGGCGCCAGTGCCATGTTCGTGCCGAGGTCCGTGGGGGTGTGCGGCGCCCGGAGGGCCATCTTCATGACCATGATCGCCGGAGGATACCAGCGCGTGCGCCGCACTGAGGCCATTCGCCTCATGGTGCACAGCACCGTCCCGGAGCGCGCCAAAGGCAGGTTCCACCATCGAACCCGCCATCAGCACAACCATTATCCAGGACATCCAGCGGTGTCGCGACAGGGCGTGGCTCCGAGGCAAGAAAGGGCGGCCTGCACGTGCAGGCACTCCCGAGTAAAGAACGCCGGGCCGCTACCCGATGTCAACAGCCGCCCTGCAGGCTGCGGGACCCCGCGAGTCACCGCGGCGGAATCACGGCCTCGTAGGTGCCCTGTGTCACCAGCGTGATCGTGATCGGCGTCGTGCCACGATTGCGCCAGAACCACCCGTGATTGCCGTCAAACGCGGCGACGAGCGTTCCCTGGTCGGCCCCGACATTCGAGCCCCGTTTATAGCCGTGGTAGGAGCTTGGCCTGCCGACGGCGTCACCGTGCGCATCGACATTGACCACACCGTGGTCGGTAGACCAGGAGTAGTCGGCTCGGGCTCCCTTCCGCATCCGGAGCTTGATCTCCTTCCCCTGATTCGGCTCGAGCGTGACCGTGGTGACATGGCGAGTCGTATCCGGCGGGGCAACCGCGACCGGAGGCACATTCCGCCAGGTGGGCGCGATGCTGTCGGGCGGCGACGCCTTCGCCGCTGCCGCGATGCCGCACGCCAGTGGCACCAGGACATCGGCGCTGCCCGCAAAGAGCGCCTGGAAGAAGAGTGCGGTCTCGGCCCCCTCGCGGTAGACGGCTAGAAACGCGATCAAGGTCAGCGCCCCACTGCCGCCCAGCGCGAGCGCGCGGCCCACCTTGTCGCGAATGAACGCCTGCCAGCGCGCGGCCTCGGCGTGAGAGAACAACCAATAGCTGATCGAGAACAGGCCGGCGACCGGAATGAGCATGGTCAAGCCCTCCGGCACCTCGCGGCTTGCCGGGGGCGCACGCAGCACGGTCGCCAGCACGGCCGCCGTGGCCACGCCGCGGGCGTCGGCAAGAAAGTCGAACGCTTCCGCGTATTCGTGTTGCGAGACCAGCCGGCCCCCCGCATCCACGGCCTTCACGTACTCTTCGTCCGCGACGCTGAAGACAATGGCGAGCCGTCGCGCCGCCGCTTCCTGCGCTACCGCGATGTGCAGTGGCGGTAGTGCGCTACCAAGAACTGTGCACGACCGCCACAGAGCCGGCCCAGCCTTCCCGAGACTGGACGCGCCCTCACGCGGACCGCTCCAAGCGTCGGTCGATCGTTCGGATCAGCACCAGCACTCCACGCGACCTCGCCGACTTCGCGTACCGGCTCGTGAAGGGTCAGCACTAGTCGGCTCTCGGTGCGTGGCGCGACGGCTGACGCCGGCGCGCCACGTGTCGATGGTCAGTCGCGGAGCATGCGGAGTCCGCTCGCGATCACGACGAACTCACTCAACTCATGCCCGATCACCGCGATGGGCAGCGTGAACTGGCCAAGGACCGCGCCCGTGACGAGCACGAGGATCACCACGACGGACAGCGCGAGGTTTTGCTGAACCACGCGCTGATTCCGCTTCGCGAGGCGCAGCGCATAGACCAGCTTGTCGAGATCGTCGGCCATCAGAACCACATCCGCCGTTTCGAGCGCCACGTCCGTTCCCGCCGCGCCCATGGCCACGCCAACCGAAGCTTCGGCCAACGCTGCGGCGTCATTGACCCCGTCGCCGACCATGCAGGCGTATTCGCCGCGAGCCGCGAACGCTCCGATGAGGCGCGCCTTGTCCTCCGGCTTGAGATCCGCGTGCACCTCGTCGATGCCGACCTCGCGGGCAATGGCCTCCGCAGTCCGTGCGTTGTCGCCCGTCAGCATCACGACCGTGCGGACCCCTACCTCGTGCAGGGCGCGAATGGCGGACGCCGCGTTCGAGCGCACATTGTCCCGGATGGCCAGCAGTGCCCACGCGCGCGTGGCGTCGCCCACGACGATGACCGTCTTGCCAGTCTCCTGGAGCCGCGTGATGTCCGAGTCCGCCGAGGCCAGCGACACGGCGAGGTCGTGCTCGAAGAGCGTGGGACTGCCGACAAAGATTTCGCCCTCGCCCGCGTCCGGCACGCGGGCCGCGGCGCCGGCCCCCGTCAACGAGCGGAAGTCGAGGATCGACGATGGCGTGATCCGCTCAGATTCCGCGAAGCTCATCACGGCGCGCGCCAACGGGTGCTGGCTCCGCGATTCGATGCCGGCAGCAATGGCGAGGGTCTGCTCCTGTGGATGCGGCGCGTCCGGCAGCATCACCACGTCGGTCACCTCTGGCTCGCCGTTGGTGATCGTTCCCGTCTTGTCGAGCGCGACGACTGTCACCTTGGCCAGTGCCTCGATGAACACGCCGCCCTTGATGAGCACGCCATTGCGCGCGCCCGTCCCCAGGGCCGCGACGAGCGTGATCGGGATGGAGATGACAAGGGCACATGGCGCGGCCGCCACGATAAAGACCGTGGCGCGCGTGATCCACGTCGTCCAGTCCGCACCGGCTGTCAGTGGCGGCAGCACGGCCATGAGCACGCCAATCGCCAGTACGGCCGGACTGTACCGCTTGCCGAAGCGCTCGATGAAGCGTTCACTGGTGCCCTTGCGCTCGTGTGCCTCTTCGACCAAGTGAATGATGCGCGCGATGGTGTTCTCCGCGAACGCCTTCGTCGCACGTGCCTCGAGCGATCCTTCGCCATTGATGGTACCGGCGAATACCGCGTCGCCGACGCCTTTGAGCACCGGCACGCTCTCGCCGGTGACGGGAGCTTGGTTGACGCTGGAGCTTCCGGTGATCACCTCGCCGTCGGTCGGCATCGACTCGCCGGGCCGCACGATGAACACATCGCCGACGCGCACCTCTTCGACCGGGATCGTGCTCTCGACTGGGCCACCGGGCGCGTCGCGTCGGACGAGGGCCGTCTTGGGCGCCAGCTCCATCAGCGCGCGGACGGCCGACCGGGTCTTCGCCTCGGTGTATCCCTCAGCGGCCTCTGACATCGAGTACAGGAAGGCGAGCATCGCGCCCTCGAGCGGCTCCCCCATCACGGTCGCAACGACAGCCGCGACGGTCATGAGCAGCTCGATCCCGATCTCCCGCTCGAATACCAAGTATTCGAGCGCTTCGCGCCCGAAGTAGTAGCCGCCAAACAAGAGCGAGGCGACGAACATGCCGGCCGTAACGGGCTCGGCGAATCCAGCGCGGCTCACCAGCCACCCGACCAAGAGCAGCAGACCGGAGACCGCCGACGTGAGCACCTTCGGGTTCTTCCATGGCCGTGGCGTGTCGGCCATCGTCATCGCGGCCTGCGGCGCGAATCCCAACTCCTTGAGCGTATCGCGTAGTCGTTGCTCACTCGTGCCGGCCGGGTCGAACTGCACGACGACACGCGCCGCCTTCGGCGACACGGCGACGTCCTGCACGCCGGGCGCCGCGCGAAGTGCCCGCCCGATGCGATTGGCGTCGCTGTCGCAGTCGAGGTTCGCGACCCGCACATCGAGGTGGCCCCTCGAAGCCGGGCGCGAACTCGCTTCGGGCGCCGTGCGGTCCGGGTCGGATCCTGGTTGGTCCGTCCGGCTGCCCGGCGTCGTCCTGAATGTCATCAGCGGTCTCGATGCGCAGAGGTGAGGTTGCGAGGGCGACTCAACGGCCAGCCAACGCGCATGGCTCGGGTCAGCCAGTGCGCCTGGTGGGAGCGCCGACGGCACCGGCCGCGATCACGTGTCGCACGCCCTCGAGGATGAGTTGCGTCACGTGGGCGTCATCAAGGCGGTAGTACGCGATCTTCCCCTCGCGCCGGAACCGAACGAGGCGAAGATGCCGGAGCGCGCGAAGGGAATGGGACACGGCGGAATCGGACGCGCCCAGGAGCGCCGCAAGGTCACAGACGCACAGCTCGTCCACATCCGGGGCGGCCAGCGCGGCCACAATGCGCAGCCGGGTCGGATCGCCGAGCATCTTGAAGGTTTCCGCAAGCGTCGCCACTGCTTCCGCATCCGGGAGTGCCTGACGCGCGCGCCGCACACGGAGCTCGTCGACGTACTCGATTTCGCAGAGGTCCGGCGCGGGAGTGGATCGTTTCGTCTTCGTCGTCATGAGCAGTCCTTGGACGTATGTGCACCTGTTCAGCTGAACGTACTCTTGGTCGACGCTGCTAACAATGGTTAAACCATTCCCGTCCGGTGCGAGTAAGGCACCCCCGACAGCAACGCGGCGTGTCGGTCAGAAGCGCATCTTCACTGCCGGGTCCGCTCGGCGAACGTCCAGTGCTGGTCGCGGAAGGTCACGCCTGTCCACGTAAGACACCGCGGTGGCGCGCCTCGAGCCCCTAGAACGGTGTCACTCGTCACCGGCGCGCATTCCGAGTTTCGCCCATGCTGTCGGCACACGCACACCACGCGCACTTTGCGCCCGTCTCCCACCCGCTCCTGTGTCCACCGTCGCGATGTTGCGATGGCGCGCTCCCGGGTCGCGAGCGCCCCGCCTCGGGCCCCCACTTGGACCTCAGGGTGCTCGAGAACCCCCGCAGCGCCTAGGATCCACACCGTCGTGTCGGCTACACGAGCCCGCGGAGTGCGCTCGACAAGGGCCCACGAGCCAATCATGTTGATGGGCCACTCCGCCACCGTCACTGGGGTCCTAAGGGCTGGCCCGCGGCCACTGCCCGCGCTCAACGGATAGAGTGCTCCGAGCGCCCGCACTCGCTCCAGTGGGCCCCACCGAGACGGGCGTCTCAGGCGCGGGAATGCAATCGTGTCCACACCAGTCCACTCATCGCTTCGTGGGCGGCCGGCGAATGATATCAGTCGGCGTTCCAGCGGTGGGCTTGCCGCCTCGCGCGAGCGCGAAGCTGCCGCCCTCCGCGTCACTGACTGACTGACTGTGGAGACGCACGACGCTCTCGGCGCACCGCACCACGGCGTTCGATCCAGGCATACAGCGTCGGGAGCACTAGAAGCGTCAGCAGAGTCGATGTCACGAGTCCGCCGATCACGACGGTCGCGAGCGGTCGTTGCACCTCGGCGCCCGTCCCCTCCGACATGGCGACCGGGATGAAGCCGATGCTCGCCACGAGGGCCGTCATCAGCACGGGCCGCAGCCGCGAGCGTGCGCCGTCCGATGCAGCCTCGTCTGGCCCCGATCCGTCCGACCGCAGACGCTGCACGGTCGAGAGAAGGACGAGGCCATTGAGGACGGCGACGCCGAACAATGCGATGAAGCCGACGGACGCCGAAATACTGAGATGCAGTCCGCGGACATACAGCGCGATCACGCCCCCGACCGCCGCGAACGGCAGGTTCACCAGCACGAGCCCAGCCAGCGCCCACGACCGAAGCGACATGTACAGAAGGAACGCGATCAGCGCGATGGAGAGCGGAACCACGTACTGCAGCCGGGCCATCGCGCGCTGTTGATTTTCGAATTGTCCACCATAGGTGAGGAAGACGCCCGGCGGCACCTGTACTTGGTCGCGGATGGCCTGCTGCACCTCGGTGACATACCCACCCAAGTCGCGGCCGCGCACATTCGCCTGAACGATGACGAGTCGCTGGGCACGTTCGCGGCTGATCTGCACCGGGCCGGATTCGGTGCGAATGTCTGCCAGTTCGGCGAGCGCGACGCGGGCTCCCGTGGCTGATGGCACGGTGATGCTGCCGACGCCTTCCGGCGTGTTTCGATACGACGCTGGCAGCATGACCACGGCGTCGATGGTGTACGTCCCCGCGTCGGCGACGGGCGCAACCGGCTGCCCGCCGACCGCCACGGCAAGCGCCTGGCGCACTTCCGCCACCGGGATGCCGTATCGCGCGAGTGCCGTGCGGTTCATGCGGACGGACAGGTAGCCTTGTCCCGACGTGGTTTCGACAAGCACCTCGGCGGTGCCGGGCACCTTCCGCATCGATGCGGCGACCCGCTCGGCGACCTCCCGGTTCACATCCGCGTCGTCGCCAAACACCTTGACGGCGAGATCACTGCGCACGCCAGAAATCAGCTCATCGAGGCGCATCTTCACGGGCTGCGTGAAGCCGACACCGACGCCCGGGATCTGCGCGTTGAGATGGTGCTCGAGCTCCTCGATCAGATCCTGTTTCGTGCGCTCGGGGCCCCACTCATCGCGCGGCTTGAGCATGACAAACACGTCCGACTGATTGACACCCATCGGGTCGCTTCCGACCTCCGCGCGGCCCAAACGGCTGACGACCGTCGTCACCTCCGGCGTTTGCTTGATGACGCGTTCGATGTCGCGGTGCAGCGTGCCCGCGAAGCTCAACGAGATGCTCGGGTCCTTCGTCGCCTGGACCAGGATGGACCCCTCGTCGAGTTCCGGCAGGAACTCGGTGCCGAGTCGCGGCACGAGCAGCATGGTGGCACCGAAAAGCGCGACGGCGGCTCCAACAACCAGCGCCGGCCGACGCATGGTCGCGCGTAGCACGCGCGTGTAGCCGTGATCGAGCCAGTGCTCGAGCTGCACGGCAAAGGCCGACTCCCTGGCACCATGGCGGAACAGCCACGTCGCCAGTGCCGGGGTGGCAATCAGTGCGAGCAACAGACTACCAAAGAGTGCAATCGCCACCGTGATGGCCATCGGACGGAACATGCGCCCTTCCAAGCCTTGTAGCGTCATGATTGGCACGTAGACGAGCATGATGATCAGGACACCAAACACGATGGGGCGCCCGACATCTCGTGCGGCGTCGAGAATTCGGCGTACTGACTCCTCCGCCGTCAGGGCGGGAACGACAGCTGCGACGCCTGCCGTGTCAGGTGGACCATCCTCGTGCGGATGCGCATTGTGCAGCGGGTCCGGGTGGAGTTTGCGAAGGAAGTTTTCCGCCATTACGACCGCACCGTCGACGATCATGCCGAAGTCGATGGCGCCAAGGCTCATCAGGTTGGCGGAGAGCCCGAGCCACCGCATCCCGACGAAGGCGAACAGCAGCGAGAGTGGAATCGTTGCCGCGACGAGTAGTGCCGCGCGGATGTTGCCGAGGAAGAAAAGCAGCACCACGATCACCAGGAACCCGCCTTCAAGCAGGTTGTGCTCGACCGTGGTCAGCGTGCCCTCGACGAGGTCGGTCTGGTCGTAGTACGAGGAGAGCACGAGCCCCGGCGGGAGCGAGCGATTGATCTCCGCGACGCGCTCACGGACGCGATGCACCACCTCACGGCTGTTGGCGCCGCGAAGCATCATCACAATGCCGCTCATGACCTCGCCCTTGCCATCGCGCGAGACGGCGCCCTGACGGACCTCCGGACCGTATCGGACGTCGGCAACGTCGCTGACGAGGACGGGGACGCCGCCTGTCGACCGAATCACGGACTTCCGGAGATCGTCCAGATTGGTGGCTTGACCCAGTCCCCGCAGGATGTATTGCTCAGTCTCGTGCTCGACATACGCGCCGGCAGGCACCTGACTGTTCGCCTCTACGGCCTCGACGACGTCACCAATGGAGAGGGAGTAGCTTGCGAGCTTCGCCGGGTCGACGACGACCTGCGCCTGGCGGATTAACCCCCCGAACGAGTTGATCTCGACCACGCCCGGGACGCTCCGAAGCTGCGGGCGGATGACGCGGTCGTGCAGCGTGCGCAAGGCCATCAGCCCGCTGTCCGTACGCGCCGCCGCATCGTGCAGCGTGTCCTCGAGCGTGTACAGGTAAATCTCGCTCGTCGCACCGGCCATCGGGCCAAGCGACGCCTCGGTGCCGGGTGGGAGTTGGTCGCGCACCCCCTGCAGCCGTTCGTTGACGAGCGTGCGTGCGAAGTAGATGTCTGTGCCGTCCTCGAACACGACGGTCACCTGCGCAAAGCCATACTTCGAGATGGAGCGCACCTGTTCGACGCGTGCCACGCCGTTGACGGCAACCTCGATAGGGAACGTCACCAGGCGCTCCACTTCCACGGGCGAGAGCCCAGGCGCCTCCGCCAGCACGGCGACCTGCACGTTCGTCAGGTCGGGGAAGGCGTCCACGTTAAGTGTGCGAAACGACCACGTCCCGATGCCAATCAGTGCAACGAGTAGCAGCAGCACGGCGATCCGAGAGCGGATCGCCCAGGCGATCAGTCGGTCAATCATCGGGGCTGACTTAGTCCTCGTCGACGAGCGACGCCTTCGCGAGCTCGGACTTGAGGGTGAAGGCCCCACGAGAGACGATGCGCTCCCCGGCAGCAAGACCGCTCACCACGGCCACGCGGGCCCCGGCAGGCCCCGCGCCGGCGATGGCTCCCGGTGCAAGTTCCACTGCGCGCCGCTCGTACGAGCGGAGCCCAACCTCTACGAACACATAGCGCGCCGCGCCGTCAGTGATGACCGCGGAGGCGGGCACCGTCAGCGCCTTACCCCCGGCTTCGCTGCCTGCCCCGCCCGTGCGCAGCGTCACGGTCGCCGACATGCCGGGCTTGAGCCGCCGGGCGCGGTTCGACACCTGCACGAGCGCCTCCGCCGTGCGCGTCTGCGGGTCGAGCTGTTCGCTGATGCGAGTGACGCGTCCGGAGAAGACGTCCTGCGGGGCGCTCGCGAGGTGAATCGTTGCTCCGAGTCCGATGCGGAGCGCGCCAAGGGCGCGCTCCGGCACGTCAGCGGCAACATTCACGACTGAGACATCTGCGATCCGGAACAGCGGCGTGCCGGCCTCTACGGCCTGACCCGCGAGTGCCGACGCTTCAACAATGCTGCCAGCGAACGGCGACGGCACCGCCAAGAACTCGCTCGGCTGACCACCCGCCTCCAGTCGGCGGATCTCTCCCACGCTCCCGCCGGCCAGCGTGAGTCGGCGCCGGGCCGCGTCGAGCAGCGCGCGTGCGCCTTCTGCGTCGGGAGAGTTGGCAAGGAGCTCGGCTCGCCGCTTCGCCTGCAGCAGATCGTTTTGCGCGGCGGTGTACGCGGGGCTCAGCACGAGTGCGACGGTCTGGCCCGCATTGACCCGGTCACCCGGAACGGCGAGCAGCCGTTCGAGGCGACCGGAGGCGCGTGGCGAGATCAGCGCGACGCGCGCAGGATCGAATTCAACCTGACCCGGCACGTCAAGGCCGCCCGGCGCGTCCAAAACCGTTTCCAGGCGCGCCTGCTCCACCACAATCTTGGCCGTGGCAAACGCGGCTTCAGTCAGGGAAACTCGCCCGGCTCCAGGTTTCTCCTTGAGCGCCTCCCCAGCTTCGCCGCCTTCAGACTTCGCGAGTGTTGGACCACCCTCGGCAGCCTCAGCGCGACTCGCCTGCCTCTCGGTGGCGGCGCCCTCCTCCCTGCCGCACGCGGCCGTGTACGCCAGCAGGATTGGCGCGGCAAATCGCAGCACGGCGCGGGCACGCTTTGCCAGTGATAGGCGTCGATGCGTTCCCCGAGAGGCCTCGCGGTGCCCCACCAAGGCAGGGAGGCCCAGTTCGGCACTTCCGTTGAGCGAGACCACCGGGGTCGCAGTGTTCGGTCGATCAGTCATCGGTTCCTCGACCGCTCCCCTCGAGGGGCACAAGGTCGGACGTCAGAGAAGGTGAGTCAGTCGCTGGGGCGCCCGAGAGTAAGTCCGCCAACGCAGCCAAGGCATCGAGTCCCGCGCGGGTGCGGTCGATCTCGGCGCGCGTTAGCGCGCGCTCGAAGTCCACGAACTCGAGCAGGGAGAGTTCGCCCGTACGGTAAGCCGCGAGTGCGCTCTCCCGCTCCTCGCGCGCCGCGCGCAGGAGGGCGGCGTCATAGCCCGCGAGACGCTCACGCGCGGCTTCGTACCGCTCACGCGCGGCGGCCAGGGCGCCGCGCACGGCTGCTGACGTGGCTACTCGCGCCGCCTCGGTCGCCGCGACCTGCTGTACTGCGGCCCCCGCCGCTGCCTGATTCGCCCGTCGCGCGGTAAAGGGGAGCGACACGGTGACCCCGAACACCGGCCCCGCGCTCGCACCGCCGGCGTCGCCGCCGACGCGTTGAAGCCCAAGTGCTGCGTTGAAGAGCGGACGCTGATTCGCGAGCAACAACCTACGAGTCGCGGCGGACAGCTCGACCTGGGCCTCCGCCTGACGTACGTCGGCAGCGACGGCGAGGAGCGAATCGAGCGGCGGCGCTGGAGGAAGCGCGGCAAACCCTTGCGTCAGCGTCTCCGCAAGCCCAGCGCTCGAGAGCAGCACCGGCAACACCGCTCCCGCCGAAGCGGTGCCGGCCAGCAACGCCTCTAGCGCTGCCACGCCGGTGCGCGCCTCGGTCACCGCCACCGACCGCTCCGTCTGCACCCGGAGCCGCTCGGTGCGCAGGCGCAGCACGTCCACGTACCGCGCGTCGCCCACCGCGAACCGGGTGCGAAGCGCTTCCTCTGCAGAGGCAAGCAGCGAATCCTGTGCAGCGAGCTGCGAAGCAACGGTGCGCCATCCGACGATCTGAGCGAACGCTCGGGCGCCACGGGCCAGCACACGACGCTCGGCGGACTCCAGCCCGATCAGCGCCAACCGCACCTCAGTGGAGACCACATCGCGCGCCGCGCGCCTGCGAGCGCCCGTGAGGAACTCTCGCCCGATGACCACGCGGGCATTTCCGCGTGACAGGCGCCCATTTGGCGACTCTTCGCTCTCGAAGGAGAGCACGGCCGCGGGCGCAAATCCGGTGGCGCCGAGACGCGCTTGGGTGGCGACGACTGCAGCTCGTCGGGCGGCCAGCTCCGGCGCCGCCTCGAGCAGCGCGGCACGCAATGCCGCGGGGAGCATCGCGGCAGGAAGTACGCCGAGCAACGAGTCGGTACCCGTGCGCTGCGCTCGTGCCGCCATGGGCGCGAAGAGGAGGAGCAGAGCCGACGCACCGTGGGCTGCCCACAGGGCGCGACGACGGAGGGGCAGGCTCCCCCCCCTGATCGCACCAGGCAAAATGCGCCTCCAGAGCGCGAGTCGGTTGAAGTGCGCCACCACGTGCTCACAGGGGCGCATCTTGCGAGGCAGCAAGATCGAGTCAGTTGAACAGCTATTCATATGAAAGGAGAAGCTAGCGTGAGCACTCGCCGGGTGCAATCCCGTCGCCGAGGGCCATCCATGAGCGCCGCAAAGACGTCGAATCGGGGGCGGATGATGCCAAGCGGGCGACCCGATCATAATATCTGGATCAGCTTACGGGTGTCACGTCATGTTCGACATCCGAGATGCACGCTGGACCGGAGTATCACTCATGACACACGGGCTAGCGCGTCGGCGGCTACCCGCGCCGCAACGGCTCGGGGCTGTCCTCTTCATGCTCGCGATAGTTCCCACGGGATGACCCGCTGCGAACACATCGCGCCACACGCGCCGCGCGCCTTAGGTCCGATCGCTGGCGACGAAGCTCTGTTGGATAACGGGGGCGACGCGAGCATGACGCTGCGTCCGCAACCTGATCGCCCGTTGCTTTGCGGGGAACACCTTATTGGTTTTCTGCAGGTAGCCCGACGCCTCCCCATCGGCGCGCCAATGCGTTGTGGATCGGGGCGAACACGAGGCCAGCGTATGCCCCGTAGAGGAACGCCTCGACCAGCCCAATAAGCAGTCCGGACGGGGTGAGCCAGGTGAACCCCGGCAAGAGGACGCCGAGGGCGCGGCCCATGTGCAGCGATTCGGGTGCAATCAAACCATAGAGCACGCACGTGATGAATATCACGGCCCCGAACACACCCAAAGACCAAGCCAAGACCTTAGTGTTTATCATGATTGGTGGCCGCTCCATCCCGGGGGTAATCGCAATTGTCCGTTGTCAGGTCCGGCGGTCGCACGCCTGGTCGCAGAAGCCCGGCCACCCACTTGCCACGCCGCAGTTGCTCATGGGAACTCCTGGCAGACGCCCAGGGCCTCATTCGTCATCCGGATGGACCGACTGGCGTCCCGCTCCGTCCCCATGAGGGCACGGATTGCATCGAT
>JANRIW010000013.1:0-5306 GCA_033764505.1 Gemmatimonadales bacterium | reverse complement strand
GTTCTCCGACTTCCGCGCGATCTTGTCGATCTCGTCGATGTAGACGATCCCGCGCTCGCACTCGGCGACGTTGAAGTCACCCGCCTGCAGCAGCCGCACCAGGATGTTCTCGACATCCTCGCCGACGTAGCCCGCCTCGGTGAGCGTGGTGGCGTCGGCGATGGTGAAGGGAACGTCGAGGATGCGCGCCAGCGTCTGCGCGAGCAGCGTCTTGCCGGTGCCGGTCGGGCCGAGCACGAGGATGTTCGACTTCTCGAGCTCGACCTCGCCCGCCTCGCGCGGGCCGGCGGTGATGCGGCGGTAGTGGTTGTACACCGCGACGGCGAGGGAGCGCTTGGCGCGCTCCTGGCCCACCACGTACTGGTCGAGCGTCGCCTTGATCTCCTGCGGGGTCGGGACGGTGCGCTGTCCCTCGGTGACCTCGCGCTCCTCGTCCTCCGCCAGGATCTCGTTGCAGAGGGTGATGCACTCGTTGCAGATGTACACTGACGGGCCGGAGATGAACTTCCGGACCGAGTCCTTGCTCTTGCCGCAGAAACTGCAGCGGAGATGCTTGTCGTTGGACATCTGCGACTCCTTCTCAGCCCTTGACGGGCGGCGTGTCCACCTTGCGCGGGGTGAGGATCGTGTCCACCAGGCCGTACTCGACGGCCTCCTCCGCGCTCATGAAGCGATCCCGCTCCATGTCCTTCTCGATCCGCTCGAGCGGCTGCCCGGTGTGCTTGGCATACAGCTCGTTCATCCGGCCGCGCAGGTAGAGGATCTCCCGCGCCTGGATCTCGATGTCGGCCGCGGTCCCCTGCGTGCCACCCGAGGGCTGGTGGATCATGATCCGCGCGTGCGGCAGCGCCGCGCGCTTCCCCTTGGTGCCGGCCGCCAGCAGGAACGACCCCATCGACGCCGCCATGCCCATGCAGATCGTGTTGATCGGCGCCCGGAGGTGCTGCATCGTGTCGTAGATCGCCATCCCGCTGGAGACGATCCCGCCGGGGGAGTTCAGGTACAGGTAGATGTCCTTCTCGGGGTTGTCGGCCTCGAGGAAGAGCAGCTGGGCAATGATGATGTTCGCGACATCGTCGTTGATCCCGGCGCCGAGAAAGACGATCCGGTCCATCAGGAGCCGCGAGAAGATGTCGTAGGTCCGCTCGCCGCGGGCGGACTTCTCGATAATGTACGGCGGATAGATCGCTGCGTGGGTCACGCGGCGCCCTCCGTGACGGTGGATTGGGCCAGGAGCCAGCCGAAGGTCTTTTCCTCGGTCAGGGAGCGCTCCAGCTCGCCCAGGCGCTTGGCCTGCTGCAGCGAGGCGTAGAGCTTCCCCGGCTCGACCCCCCGGGCGGCGGCCAATTCGGCCACCCGGGCGTCGAGATCCTGTTCCGTGGCGTGCAGGTTCTGGGCCGTCGCGACCGCGTCGAGCACCAATTCCCGGCGGACCTGCGACTCCGCGATCGGCCGGAAGGAGGAGGCGAAGGTCTCGAACTGCTCCCGGGGGATCTGGTACCCCTCGGCGTAGGCGTGCAACAGCCGGTGGACCAGGCTTTCCGGGGCGGGGACGGCGTTGGCCTCGACGATCTGCTGCACCAGCTGCTCGCGAACCGCCTGCTCGGCGTTGCGAGTCGCCTCGGCGGCCACGTCCTCGCGGACCTGGGCCGTCAGCTGCTCGGCGGACTCGAAGTCACCCAGTTCCCGGGCAAAGGCGTCGTCCAGGGGCGGCAGGTGTTGCGCCTTCACCTCGTGCAGGGTGACCCGGATCCGGCGGCTCTGGCCCCGGCGGGAGGCGTCGGGATGGTCCTCGGGGAAGCGGACGTCCCCCTCGGAGGTGGCGCCCGGCTTGAGCGTGAGGATCATCTCCTCCAGCTCCGGGATCGCCTGGCCCTGACCAATGACCAGGGAATACGGCGCACCCTCCACCGGCTCCTTCCCCTCTTCCATGGTCGTCACGCTCACGGAGACGAGGTGGCCCGGGGCGGGTTGCACGCCCTCCAGGGGGGTCCAGGTCGCCTTCTGCTCCCGCAAGCGGTCGAGCTGCTCCTCGACCATCGCATCGGTCACGGCTGCGGCCGGCCGAGTCAGCGCAAAGCCGCCGGTCTTGGTCAGCGCCAGCTCGGGCCGCACCTCGACCATGATCTCGAAGGTGAGCGGCTGGTCCGGCTCGAAGGTCACCTTGCGGATCTGGGGATCGGCGGTCGGCTTGAGGTCGCCCGCGGCCAGCACCTTCTCCCACCCCTGACGGAGGGAGTCCTCGAGGACCCAGCGCTTGATCTCCTGGTCGAACTTCTTGCGGACCACGGCCTCGGGGGCGTGCCCCTTCCGGAAGCCGGGGAGGCGGATCTGGCGCGAGTACTCGCGGACAGCCCGGCGCTCGGCGTCCACCAGCAGTTCGAGAGGGACAGTCACCTCGAGGGTCTTCGAGGCGACATCTTCGGCGGCGATTTGGTAGGTAATTTCGGTCATAGCCCGGAAAGCTACCCGGCGCGTGGCAGGGGGGTCAATTCACTCCCCACTCTTGACCTTCGGCCTCCGGACGCGGTTCTTAAGGGGGTGAAGTCCCAAATCCTTGTGGTAGACGATGATCCAGCGATCCGGCGCGTGCTGCGCCGGATCTTCGAGCGCCATGGCTGCGTGGTGGCCGAAGCCGCCTCGGCCGCGGAAGCACTCACCCAGGCCACCACCGATCCGGTTCCGGACGCGGTGGTCTGCGACGTCCTGATGCCGGAAGTCAGCGGCCTCGAGTTCTACGACCAGCTGGTGGAACAGAGCCCGGCGTTGGCAGGACGGGTGGTCTTCCTGACCGGAGCCAATCGCGATCCGGCGGTCCACCAACCGATCGAGCGGCGCGGCGTGCCCCTGCTGGGCAAGCTCGACGACCTCGAGCTGGTGGTGGACGCCGTGCGGCTGGCCCTCTACAACATCCCTCGCCCCTGAGCCCTCCGGCCGACCCTCGGGTCGCCGCCACTCCATCCGCGGACTCTCCGATGGCCCTCCGCCGCTCGCTCCTCCTGCTCCTCCTCGTCGCGGGGCCCGTTGGCGCGCAGGCGCCGGCCAGCTTCTCGCGCGCCGACACGTTGCGTGGCAGCGACGGGCCCGGCCGGAGCTGGTGGGATGCCACCTTCTACGACCTCCACGTGCGCGTGATGCCCGCCGACAGCACCATCCGCGGGCACAACGCGATTCGCTATCGCGTGCTGCGCCCGCCCAGCGAGATGCAGCTCGATCTGCAGGCGCCGCTCGTGATGGACAGTGTGGTGCAGGATGGCGTGCGCCTGCGGGTGCGCGCCGAGGGCCATGCGCACTTCGTCACGCTGCGCGCGCCGCAGCGAGCCGGGACCGAGAAGTCCGTCACCGCCTACTACCACGGCAAGCCGGTCGCCGCCAGGAACCCGCCATGGGACGGCGGCCTGATCTGGAAGAAGGACTCGCTTGATCGGCCCTTCATCGCCACCGCGAATCAGGGCATTGGTGCGTCGATCTGGTGGCCGAACAAGGACTTCGGCGCCGACGAGCCGGACTCGCAGCGCATCGCGATCACCGTCCCCGACCCGATGGTCAACGTGTCCAACGGCCGGCTGCGCAGCACGCGCGCCAACGGTGACGGCACCACCACGTGGGAGTGGTTCGTCACCAACCCGATCAACAACTACGGCATCAGCATCAACGCGGCGACCTACGCGCACTGGAGCGAGGCCTACGCGGGCGAGCGGGGCCTGCTCACGCTCGACTTCTATCCGCTCGCCATCCACGAGGACACCGCGCGTGTGCACTGGCAGCAGGTGCGCCCGATGATGGCCTGCTTCGAGCGCTGGTTCGGGCCCTACCCCTGGTACGAGGACGGCTTCAAGCTGGTCGAGACGCCGCACCTCGGCATGGAGCACCAGAGTGCGGTGGCGTACGGCAACGGCTTCAAGAACGGTTACCGCGGTCGCGACCAATCGGGCACGGGGCACGGGATGCAGTGGGACTTCATCACCATCCACGAGAGCGCGCACGAGTGGTTCGCCAACAACATCACGGCCAAGGACAACGCCGACATGTGGGTGCATGAGTCCTTTGCGAACTACTCGGAAGGGCTCTACACCGAGTGCCAGCAGGGGAAGGAGGCGGGCGCGAAGTACGTGATCGGCACGCGGCGCGGCATCCGCAACGACAAGCCGATCATCCCCGCGCGCGGCGTGCAGGCGCAGGGGTCGGGCGACATGTACCCCAAGGGCGGGAACATGCTGCACACCATTCGTCAGATCGTGGGCAACGACGAGCGGTGGCGCACCATCCTGCGCGGCCTGAACAAGACCTTCTGGCACCAGACCGTCACCGGTCAGCAGGTGCGCGACTACATCTCGAAGGAGGCGGGCGTCGACCTCGAGCCGATCTTCCGGCAGTATCTCGAGACGACGATGATCCCGACGCTGGTGCTGGAGCAGCGGGGCAACCAGGTGGCGTACAAGTGGACCAACGTGGTGCCGGGCTTCGCGCTGACGCTGCCCGTCTCCACGTCGCGCGGCTCGGTCGACACCCTTCACGAGATCCGTCCAACGACGGAGTGGCAGCTGCTCGATGGCAGCGCGGCGAGCCTGACCGTCGACCCGGACTATTACGTCAATGTCGAACGCCCCAAGACCCCGTAGGGGGGCTCAGGTCGCCGTTCGCTGTTCGCGGTGTGCCGTCAGGATGCGAACGCCGGGAGTCGAACCCGGACGGGTTTCCCCACAGGATCCTAAGTCCTGCGCGTCTGCCAGTTCCGCCACGCTCGCGAGGGGACGTTCCAAGCTAACCCGGGGACGCCACCTGTTCCACGCCTGCCGGACAGGTTGCTATCTTACGGGGATATTCACCCCAGCACGACGAGGATCCGCGTGAAGCATGGTTGGCAGGTTCGGGCCGGAATGGCCCTGGTTGGTGTGGTGGCGCTCAGCGCCTGCGGCGACAGCCGCCTCAAGAAGCTCTCCGTCGGCATCGAGAAGGACAGCGTGGCCGTCCTGATGAAGACCGACTCTCCCCATACCGCCGCGTCGTACGTGACCGGTGGCAAGCTCTGGGAGATCCAGTTCTATCCGACCAAGGAAGTCGCCCTCACCGACTCGGTGGACTGGCGCGACATGAGCCCCGTGGTCTTCGCCGAAGGCAAGGTGGCGGGGTGGGGCTGGAGCTACTGGGACAAGGAAGCGGCGATCCTCGAAATTCCGATGCCGCCGAAGAAGTAAGCAAGCTCGAGAAGCGAGAAGCGAGAAGCGAGAAGCGAGAAACGAGTAGCGGGAAGCCAGAATCCGGGTGGAGGGGGGGGATAATACCCCCAACACCCCGCAAAGCGG
>JANRIW010000008.1:0-1588 GCA_033764505.1 Gemmatimonadales bacterium | reverse complement strand
GAGCGGGCGCTCAACCGGGCAGCACCCGCGATCACTCGACACCATGTCGAGAAAGGGAAACGCGGCTCGCGCGAGCGCTCACCATGCGCGTTTACGAAGCCAAGATCGTTTACTCCCTCGTTTCTCTCGGCGAAGAGGTTCGTCTCGACCGACCGGAAATGGTCGCCGACTACCTCCGCTCCGCGTTCGACGAATGCCCGATGCAGGAGGCGTTCTACGGCGTCTATCTCGACCGCAAGAATCACCCCATCGGCCGCCACCTCATCACGCTGGGCACGGCCACGTCCACTCTGGTCGCCCCCCGTGAAGTCTTCCGGGGTGCCATCCTTGCCGGCGCCACGGCCCTCGTGGTTGCCCACAATCATCCCTCCGGCGATCCATCCCCCAGCGCCGCCGACATCCAGGTGACTCGCCAACTTCGGGAGGCTGCCAAGGTGATCGATATTGACCTCGTCGACCACGTCATCGTGGGCGACGCGAAGGCCGACCCGCAGAAGGTCGGCCACTATTCCTTCCGCGCTGCGGGCCTCTTGTGAGGCCCTTTTTTGGCCGACGCCCGCGATTCCGGCGAGCGGATCGCGCGTTGACTCAGGTCCCGGTCTCGCGATGGTCCCTCGACACGGGCCAGCCGCCCCGGGGGCCACCGGGGCGGTATTTTTTAGCCGAATCGCTTCTCCAGTTCCTCGGTTTGCGCCTTGAATTTCGTCGGATTCGATTTCTTGAGCCGCGCAAGATTTTGCAGCTTCCATTGCACGGCCGGCAGTTCGGCCAAATGCGGAAATGGAAGCAGCGCCCAGTTCGGTGCGGCTGCGACCAGACTTAGCAGGAAACGTTTCTGGGCTTCGGTCAGCGCTGCGAGCAGCTCGCGGCGGAGTCGGTCGCGCGTGGCCTGCAAGTCGGCCAGCGAGACAGCCACCCGCTCCATGCCGACGAATTCGTTTTCGAAGGCCGGTCCCATGTCCAAGTCGCGGGAGAAAAGCACCTCGTGAACCGGCCGATTGTGACCGGCGAGATAGGCGACGAAACACTCGACGGTGTCCGCGCGCAGGCCATGGGTCTGAAACATCCCGTGCACGTCGAAGAAGTCGCGCGCGTGCTGACGATCCAACGCGGCGACGAGTTTGCTCCCATAGAGTTCCGGCACGGCCAGCGTCGGCACGCTGAATCCCACCGTGAACAGGTCACTCGCGGCTTTGACCAGCGGTCGCGATTCCGGCGGCAGCACGGTTCCCCGGAAGACGTGATTGATCGTAAGCGTGTCATAGGCCCCATGGAAGACGGCCGCGGGGAGAGTGTGTAGGGTGGGAGGATGATCCAAGAAGCGAGCGCGCGAACCAAGAGGAGAAGGCCGAGTTACACCGAGGAGCAGCGGGCGGCGATCGTCGCCGAGTACGAGGCGTGGGAGGGCGGACTGATGGAGTTCTGCCGAGTGCGGGGCGTGTCGCCGGGAAGCGTCTGCGCATGGCGACGTCGGCAGCGTGAAGCCGGCGCGAGCGATCCGGGAGGCAGAGGCTGGGTGGAGGTGGCGGTGCCGTCGACGAGGGCGGCCGCCGGCGAGGCGAGCGGCGGGCTGTGGGTGGAGTTCCGG
>JANRIW010000006.1:0-10007 GCA_033764505.1 Gemmatimonadales bacterium | reverse complement strand
CCGCTTCGTCCGCGCCGCATCGAACGGCTTGTCATCGAAGTCGGTCGCCGGGTAGCGGAGGAAGTACCAGGCCGAGTCGAGGAAGGTGTCCGAGACGTCGGTCTCGCGCCGCGCGGTGGCACCGCACTGCGGGCACGGCGTGAAGTACCACTCGGCGTGGCGCGCCAGCGGCGAGACGCCCGAGTCGTCGGGACGGAAGTCGTCGATGGCCGGCAGCACGACCGGGAGCTGCTCCTCGGGCACGGGCACCGCGCCGCACGCATCGCAGTACACGATCGGGATCGGCGGGCCCCAGTAGCGCTGGCGCGAGATGCACCAGTCGTAGAGCCGGAACTGCTCGGTGGCGCGGGCCGAGCCGCGCTCGGCGAGCCAGGCGGTGATCTTCGCCTTGGCCTCGAGCGGCTTCTGGCCGTCGAACTGCGCGGAGTTCACCATCCGGCCACCATCCACGTCGGTGAACGCCTCGGCAAGCGGAGTGGTTGCATCCTCGTCGGTGCCGGCCACCACGCGCACGATCGGCAGCGTGAAGCGGGTCGCGAACTCGAAGTCGCGCTCGTCGTGCCCCGGCACCGCCATGATCGCACCGGTGCCGTACTCCATCAGCACGTAGTCGGCGACCCACACCGGGATCTCGGCACCGGTCGCCGGGTTGATCGCGACGCCACCGGTGAAGACGCCGGTCTTCTCCTTGTCGCCGACCTTCCGCGACACCAGATCCGTCGCGGCCGCGGCGGTGCGGTATGCCTCGACGGCCGCACGCTGGGCGTCGGACGTGAGCGTCGCCACGAGCGGATGCTCGGGGGCCAGGACCAGGAACGTCGCGCCGAAGATCGTGTCGGGGCGCGTCGTGTAGACGGCGATCCGATCGGCGGTGCCGGGGATCGCGAACTCCACTTCCGCGCCCTCGGAGCGGCCGATCCAGTTGCGCTGTGCCTGCACCGTGGTCGGCGACCAGTCCATCTTGGTCGCGTCATCGAGGTTCGCGAGGAGCCGCTTCGCGTAGTCGGTGATGCGGAAGTACCACTGCTCGAGGTTCCGCTGCTCGACCGTCGAGCCGCACCGCTCGCACTCGCCGCTGATGACCTGCTCGTTGGCGAGCACCGTCTTGCACGACGGGCACCAGTTCACGGCCCCGGTCTTCTTGTACGCGAGCCCGCGCTTGAACAGCTGCAGGAAGACCCACTGGGTCCACTTGTAGTAGGCGGGGTCGGTCGTCGAGAGGACGTGCTCCCACGGGAACATCCCGCCCATCCGCGTCAGCTGCCGCGTGAAGTTGGCGATGTTCTTCGGGATCAGCTCGGCCGGGTGGGTGCCGACCTTGATGGCGTAGTTCTCGGAGTGGATGCCGAAGGCGTCGAAGCCGATCGGCTCGAAGACCTGGTACCCCTGCATCCGCTTGAACCGCCCGTACACGTCCGCGCCCGTGAACGCGAAGAGATTCCCCACGTGCAGCCCTTCGGCCGACGGGTAGGGGAACATCATCAGGTTGTAGAAGGGGCGCTCGGCCCGGTCGAGATCGGGCTCGTTGGTCCGCTCGGCGGCCCAGCGCTCACGCCACTTGGTCTCGATCGCTTCGGGCAGGTACTTGTCGGGCTCGGACATCCTGGGGGGTTCCGGGTTCAGGTGTAACCCGGGAATCTAATGGAGGGGTGAACGGTGAACGGGGCGCGGCCTTTGGCCGCGCTGGGTGAGGAGTTAGGGGGGACTCCGGTGCACCCCTCACCCCTCACCCCTCACCAACACCCCCGTTCACCGTTCACCGTTCACCGTTCACGGCTTTTCCCAACCGCTCCAGCATCCGCCGCTGCGGGATCCCCTTGCCACCGGGAAGGATGTTCCAGGCATTGAAGACCACGATCAGGTCGCGCTCCGGGAAGTAGTAGGGGAGCTGGCCACCGAAGCCCGAGCCGGACCAGACCAGCTTGGTGGGGTCGAGCGGGTTGACGTGCAGCCACCACTTGAGGCCGTACTTGGCCGAGGTCGGGGCGGTGCCGGTGGCGATGGCCGGGGTGACCGACTGGGTCACCCAGTCGGCGGAGACGACCCGGGTGCCATGCCAGATGCCGCCCTTGCCGAAGAGCTGCCAGATCCGGGCGAGGTCGCGCGCCTCGAGATAGAGGCCCCCCTCGGTATCGATCAGTCCGACCGGGGTCCGCTTCCAGAACCAGCGGGTGATGCCGAGCGGGGCAAAGAGGTGCCGCGCCGCGTACTCCTCGATGTCCACGCCGGTGGCTTTCCGGAAGATGTCGGCGAGCAGTTCGCTCTCGCCGCTACTGTAGTTGAAGCGCGTCCCCGGCTCGCGGGCCATGGGATGGTTGATGGTGAAGCCGACCCAATCGTGGCTCGCCTCCATCCGGCTCGCCGAGTTCATGGTGTCGGAATAGCTGGTGTTCTCGTTCCAGTCGAAGCCGCCGGTCATCGTGAGCAGGTGCCGGATGGTGATCTTCCGCTTGCGGTCATCGATGTTGGCGACCTTGGTCGTGTCGTAGAACGAGAGGATCGGCGTGTCGAGCGAGGGGAACTCGCCCCGCGTCACGGCCGTGCCGATCACCACCGACGTGACGGTCTTGGTCACCGACTGCAGCGTGTGCAGGTCGCCGCCGCGATAGGTCGGGTGCCACCAGGGATTGAAGTAGTTGTACGGGCCGGTGCGGTCCGACATCACCAACGCCGTGCCGCGCTTCGCCGAGTCGCCGTAGGCGGCCGCGTAATCGTGCCGATAGCTCCCGTCGAAGACGATCGCTCCCTTGCGGATCACCAGGAAGCGATCGACGTAGCCGTACTGTCCCGCCTTGATCTCCGCGTCAATGCTGTCGAGCACCGCCGGATTGACGCCCATCGCCGCCGGCTTGGCGGTGGGCCAGGCCTGGGCGGAGAGGGAGGAGGCGAGGAGGAGGGGGAGGAGAATGGCCAGACGCATGCGGGGGAGCTCGAGGGTTGGGGGGCGAACGGCGAACGGCGAATAGCGAACGGAGAATCTGTGCTGCGGTGCAACATGCCGCCAGTTGGCACAGGCCGCCCCATACCAAACGCAAACGGCGAGCCTTTCGACTCGCCGTTCGCTGTTCGCTGTTCGCCGTCAACTACCGACGATTCGCCCGCCGCTGCGCCAGGTCGAGCTCGAACGGCTCGCCGTTGACGGTGGCATCGGGAGTGGCCGTGCCGTCGAAGGTGATGATGACGGTGCGCGTCACCGGCGTGCCGCCGTCGGGCGTCACGGTGACGATGCGGGTCACGGTGCCGGAGAGCGGCCACGGGGCCACACCCTCGGCGCGGACCGGGATCACCACATTCAGGAAGGTCGCGGTCTCGCTCATCTCATACGAGCGCGTGCCCGACTGGCCGGCGATCCGGCTCCGCGACGCGTCGCTGGTCGAGGTGCCGTTCAGGGTGCGGCTCGTCTCGGCGCCAGCCAGGCCGGTGAACGTGAAGTCCCGGGTCCGATCGATGGTGGCCGTCCACGGGCCGCGGGTGACGTCACCCGTGAGGATCGCGTCAATCTCCATCCGTGCGGTAAGGTCGGCATCGTAGGCCTGCTGCACCGCGCCGGCGGCGTCGAAGAACTGGACCGTGCGGGTGATGGTCAAGCCGTTGGCGCGGTTGGCCGGGCAGGTCCAGCGGCCGCCGCCGAAGCCGCAACCACCGACGTTGCCGGGACCCATCGGGGGAGACATGCCGTCCACCAGCGAGGCGGAGAAGTTGCCGGTGAGGCCGTTCATTCCGGCCATCACGTCCACGTCCTCGGCGGTGATGTCGGCCGAGACGGTCGCCACGTCCGCCGAGATGTCCGCCGCGAGGGGGGTGACATTGCCGGTCGGGGAATCGCTACACGCGGCAAGGGCGAGAAGTGCCGCGGCGGCGTAAATAGTAGTGCGCATTTTCGATCATCCTTTGTTGAGGCTGTGCACCTGTTGACGAGGGGAGTATCGGCTGCCACACAGGATGACGGAATGGAACGTGGGGCGTTAACGGCGGTCCTGGGTCACCGGACCTCGGCGGCGACGGTCCCCCCCGTCACCCCCCCCGAAACAATGAAGCTCATCACCTCCGAGCTGTCTCCATCGATGGGTACCACTCGTTCGGCGGGGACCAGGACCAGGTTGCCGGCAATGTTGTAGGACTGCGGCAGGTAGACGGCCACATGGCCCGTCAGGCCGAGTCGGGTCACGTCGTCGGCGGTCACGAAGCCGAGGAACCAGAGGTCGAGCTTGGGGTCAGGCTGGACCCGCACCGCCTTGTTGAAGCGGCGCTTGTTGCCCACAAATGCGCCCATCAGATCCTTGGCCGCGGAATAGAGCAACCGGAAGAGCGGCAGTCGCTCGAAGATCTGGTCGAGGGTGGCGAGTGCCGCGCGGGTGACCACGTTGGTGGCCAGGGCACCGATGATGGTGATCATCGCCATCACCACCAGCAGCCCGACTCCGGGGATGGAGAGGCCGAGCCAGCCATCGACCCAGGTGACTGCTTGCCATGCCACGTAGACCGTGAGCACGACCGGCAGGGTGATCGCCACGCCGCGCACGAAATTGCGGGCGATGAAGCGGAGCACGGGCTGGATTCCGTCACTGTCCATGGGTCAGAGCCTCGGCTCGAGTGCGGCAAGAAGGGCGTCGAGCTCCGCGAGGGTGCGGTCGCCCATGTGCCCGATGCGGATCACCTGGTCTTCGTCCTCGTCCATCCCGGTGGCGAGCTGCCACCCCGCCTCGGCCATCGCCTGCACCACGCCGATTGCCGAGACGCCGGCGCGCAGGCGGAGCGCAGAGACGGTGTCGGCGCGGCGTCCGGGCGGGGCCATGAAGGTGCATCGGCCATGCGCGGCGACCCATCCCTCGACGCGCTCCCGGAGCGACTGATGCCGTGCCAGGCGGGCGGGCAGCCCCTCCGCCGCGATGCGGGTGAGCTGGGCGTCGAGTGCATGCAGAATGGGCAGCGCCGGTGTCTGTCCGAAACGGCCCTGAGTGGCGTCACGATGCAACGCGATCGGGTCGAGGTAGAGGCCGCGATCGTCCACGGACTCGGCGCGGTGGAGGAAGCGCTCCGACGCGACGGCGAAGGCGAGCCCCGGTGGCACGCCGAGCGCCTTCTGGCTGCTGCCGAGAAAGAAGTCCGCGCCCCATCGATCGGGATCCACGGTGATCCCTCCGATGGAGGTGACGCCGTCCACGATGGTGACGATGTTGCCGAGGGTGCGCAGCATGCGCAGCAGCTCCGCCACCGGCTGGACCACGCCCGTCGAGGTCTCGACGTGCACCAACGAGACAGCGTCAACCGGCGGGCCGTCGAGCGCGAGCGCGAGCAACTCCGGCTCGAGTGCCTGACCACGCGGCACGTGCAGGCGCACCACCTCCTTGCCGCAGCCCTCGGCGATCCGCGCGAAGCGCTCGGAGAAGGTGCCCGTGATCACGCAGAGGACACTCTCCTCGACGCCGGCGCGGATCGCGGCTTCCATCATCGCCGTCGCGGACGCGGTCACCAGCATCACCGGGCGCCGCGTCTGCATCAGGTCGGCGAGTCCATCCTGCACGCGCGCGAGCAGGGCGCGTCCCTCGGCGCTGCGATGGCCGATCGGCGGATGGAGCATGGCCTGCGCCACCGCGGGATGGACCTCGACCGGTCCGGGGAGGAAGAAGCGGCCGGGGAGCGTCACCCGAGCAACTGCGCCGAGGAGATCACCGAGATGCCGCGCGCCGACCACTCGGCCAGCAGGGCGCGCCCACGCTCGGGGTCGAGGGCCGCGACGGCATCCTGCACCACCACGATCTCCGCGTCGGGGAGTCGGCGCGCGAGGCCATCGACCGCCGCGACGACGCAGACATCGGTCGCCACGCCGTACACCACCACGCGCGACGGTGCGAGTGCGCGCAGCACCGTGTCGGCGTTCGGATTCCAGCGGAACACGTCGGTGCCCGGCTTGAGCAGCAGCAGGTCGCCGTCGTGCGCGAGAAGCTGCGCTGCGAGATCGTCCGCCGCGTGCGGGACCGGGTGCACGAGACGCGGATTGCGCAACGCGGTCTCCGACACCTTGGCCTGCCCCGGCGTGCCCCGCATGCAGTGCGGCGGATAGGTGGACTTCCAGTCGGGCGCGTCGGAGATCTCGGCATGACCGATGTCGTGGTCGTCGGCGGTGGCCACAATCCGGATCCCGGACGCATGCGCGTGCGCCGTGAGCCGCGCCAAGGTCGGCAGGATCGCCTCGGCGTCCGGCACCGAGAGGAGACCGGTGGCGGCGATGAAATCGTGTTGGGTGTCGACGTCCCAGTGGATCGTGGCCATGTTGGTTCCTGGGGTAACAGGTCGTAGGTCGTAAGTCTTAGGTCATAGGTCGTAGGTCAAACGACGCGGGGTGCTGTTTACGACTTACGACTTACGACTTACGACTTACGACCTATGACTTACGACCTACGACTACTCAACGACGGACAGTCGTGCATTCGGACGCCATCCCCGCCCCACCTTTGCACACGGCTTCCCATCCAGCCGCACCACGTCGGCCGTGAAATCATAGCGTCCCTGGAAGAGCGAGGAGCCGACGCCGTAGCTGTCCACGGGGACGGCGAGGCGCTCGAACTCGAGGATCTTCTCGACGGTGAAG
Organism: Gemmatimonadales bacterium; assembly: GCA_033764505.1. GTDB lineage: Bacteria > Gemmatimonadota > Gemmatimonadetes > Gemmatimonadales > GWC2-71-9 > Palsa-1233. The sequence goes on along the minus strand of JANRIW010000006.1, from coordinate 3,415 downwards.
CCGCCGGAGACGATGATCTTCACGTGATGATGGCCGGCGGCATCGAGTGCCTCGCGGACGTTGTGCACCAGCTGCGGCGTCACACCGGTCGGCTTGAAGTGCCCCATCTGCGGCACCACGGAGCGATCCACCAGCATCTCGCTGGTGTCGAGGCGCACGCCGTAGAGTCGTGGTCCCAGGGCATCGGCGAGGGCGAGGGAGGTGCCGACGCAGTCGTTGTCGAAGTCCACCAGCGAGACCAGGCGCACGTCGTCGGTGACGTGCTCGAGAAACTTGGCCGAGGCGAGGACGGTGTCGCCGCCATACGCCGCGATGAGGCCGTGCGGCACGGTGCCGATCCCTTCGCTGCCCCACCACGACGCCTGGGCGTCGGTGGAGACGCCGATGGCCCCGGCGATGTGCGCCGCGTAGCCGTCGCCGGTCTGCACCAGCCAGTGATCGTGGCGCGCCGGAAAGAACATCACGTCCTTCGGCGCCGCGGCCTCGACCACGCGTCGCGTGTTGGTGCCGACCCGGGTACGGCGCGCGAGGACGCCGAGGTAGAGCGTCTCGAGGTGCGCGAAGGCCTGGTAGGGGCCCTCGATCTCGAGCACCACTTCCCAGGGGGCCACGGCGTCGCCGTCGTGCAGGGCGCGCACGCGCAGCGCCGACCAGTCGTCGCTGCAGAGCTTTAGGATCGCGATCGCTTCGTCGATCCCGCCGAGGAAGGCCTCCGACTTGCCGAACACCTGCACCGTCACGTCCGGCGAGGTGCCGTCCTTGAGCAGGATCTCGCGGGCGCGGACAAAGTATTTGTCGGAGTAGTAGCCGGCCCGCATCTTCTCGACCGGGAGGTGGAAGATCGCCGGGTCGAGGCGGGGGCGTGGGGGAGTGGCCATCCTTCAAATCTGGCATCATGGGCGGGAAAAGGTGAACGGTGAACGGTGAACGGGAGTAACCCGTGACCCGTAACCGGTGACCAGGGGGTGCCGGTCACTGGTCACTGGTCACCTTCCCCCCCCATCCCGTTCACCGTTCACCGTTCACCCTCTTATCATTGAGCTCTCACCTTCCACCGGAGTTCCACGCATGTCCGACACCCCGCTTTCCCGTCGTTCCTTCCTCGGCACCGCTGGCGCCGTGGTTGCGGGCGGTGCCCTGGCCCCTCGCGGTGCGGTGGCGGCCCCGGCCATCCTGCGCAGCCGCTTCGCGGCGCCGGTGGCGATCGCGTCGTCCAACGGGCTCCGCGGCGTCGAGAAGGCGGTGCAGATGGTGCTGCAGGGCGCCGACACGCTCGATGCCGGTGTGGAGGGGGTCAAGATCCAGGAACTCGATCCTCGGGACCAGTCGGTCGGCTACGGCGGCCTCCCGAACGAGGAGGGTGTGGTGCAGCTCGATGCCTCGTGCATGCATGGCCCGACCAAGCGCGCCGGCGCCGTCGGTGCGCTCGAGGGGATCAAGACGCCGAGCGAAGTGGCGCGCCTGGTGATGAAGTACACGCCGCACATCCTGCTCGTCGGCAAGGATGCGCAGCGCTTCGCGCTGTCGTACGGCTTCAAGCTCGAGGAGCTGCTCACGCCGGAGTCGCGCGAGGCGTGGCTCAAGTGGCGCGCCGCACGCGGGGCCAACGACAACTGGCTCAACCCGAAGCCGGGGGAGCGGATGCAGCACACCACCGGCACGATCAACATGAACGTGGTGAACGCCGCCGGCGACATCTCCTCGGTCACCACCACCAGCGGACTCGCGTGGAAGGTCCCGGGTCGCTGCGGTGACTCGCCCATTGTCGGCGCCGGGCAGTACACCGACAACAGCGTCGGCGCGGCCGGCAGCACCGGCCTCGGCGAGGCCAACATCATGGTGTGCGGCGGCTTCCTCACGGTGGAGCACATGCGTCAGGGGATGAGCCCGACCGATGCCGCGCTCGCGACGCTCAAGCGCGTGGTGGCCTTGACGCCGCCGAGCCTGCTCGACGAGCGCGGGCGACCCACCTACCAGATCCAGTTCTATGCGGTCAACAAGAAGGGCCAGTACGGGGCGGCCGCGATGACGGCATCGCCGTTCGCGGTCTGTGACGAGAAGGGGGCGCGGATCGAGCAGTGCGCCACGCTCTACTCGTGAGGCGCATCGTCGGCGTCGCACTGCTGGCCGCGGTGTGCGCGGCCCCCGTGGCGGCGCAGGAGGCGGACACCGCGCTGGCCGAGGCCCCGGTGCGGATGTCGAACTTTCCGTATCTGCTGGCCACGCCCAATGACGGTGTCTTCGGGGCGTTCCGGGTGATTCGCTATCGCCAGGCGCCGTGGGATGCGCGCGTCACCAACCTGCGCGAACACAGCGTGGACGCCGGCTACTCGACGCGCGGTGCCTGGTTCGTGCGCGGCGACTACAAGCGGCTCTGGCTCGACGAGGGGTGGCGCGTGCGCGGCAGCATCACGGCCTCGCGCGAGACGCGCGTGGCGCGCAGTGATTCGGTGGAGTTTGTCCTCGGTGTGCCGCCCAACTTCGTCGAGCGGCAGCGGCAGATGGGATGGGTGGACGTGACCCGTCGCCTGCAGGGTCGACTGCAGGCAGCCGTCCGCGTGTCGCTCGATCGGCAGCGGCTGGAGGGCGATCCGATCGAACTCGGCTCGCGCTTCCCGAACACGCCGTGGGACGGACCGCTGGTGCTCTGCCCCGATGGCGCCACCGACTGCGGCCTCCTCTGGCAATCGGTGACCATCACCCAGACCGATCCGCAGGCGCGGCTCGCGCTCGTGTTCGACAGCCGTGACAACGAGTACAACCCCAACCGCGGCGTGCTGGCCGAGGCCGGGGCATTCGTTGGCGGGGCGGGTGAGGGCTATACGGGTGCGTATGGCATCGCGCGCGGCTGGATTTCGCCGCGCCAGGGCACGCGCCTCACCGCGCGCTATGCGGCGCGCACCGTTTCGGAGACGCAGGCAGTCGGCATCCAGCAGGGCATTCCGGGATGGGAGTCGCCGCTGACCACCATCGGTGGCCCCAACTCGCACCGCGCCCTCCCCGTTGGCGCCCTCACCGGCCGCACGGTGCAGTTCGCCAGCGCCGAAGTGCGCCACGAACTGCTCAACTTCGGCGGCCTCGGCGCCGTCGCGCTGCTCGGCTTCGTCGATGCCGGCCGGCTCACCCTCGAGGAGGAACCGCCGCTCACCACTACCTGCGTCGCCTGCGTGGCCGCCGGCCCGGCCCCGGAAGGGGGGCGCTGGATTGTCGGCGCGGGTGCCGGCGTCGGCCTCCGCATCCTGCGCGCCGCCCAACTGAGCATCACCGGCGCCAAGGCCAACGGCGAGACGCGGTGGTATGTGGCGACGGGGTGGAGCTGGTAACTCCGAGAAGCGAGAAGCGGGGGTCGCGGTGCGCGGGGGGGGGGGGCGGGAGGAACTCGGGGGGCCGCCCCCGACCTAGCGGGGGTAGCCGC
>JANRIW010000004.1:0-72405 GCA_033764505.1 Gemmatimonadales bacterium | reverse complement strand
GCGGCGGCCGAGTCGAGGGGCGACTTGAGGACCCCGCGCCCCACCACCACCAGCTCGCGCAGCCGCTCGCCGGGGGTGACCACGTCCACCGAGTCGCCGAAAATGTCGTAGCCGCCGCTCCGGACTTCGGCTCCCGATGCGCGGCCCCAGGCGATGGTGCGCTCGAGCTTGCCGTCGGTGAACGCCAGGGCCACCGAATCGCCCTTGGCATCGCTCTCGGCGCGCCGGACGCGGCCCTCGCCGTAGGCGCGCACGCGACGCAGCACCTCCCCGGCGACCCCCAGCACGACCTGCCTGCCGATGACCTCGAACGAATCCGCGCCTTCGCGGCGAAACGACGCGAGGTTGCCGAAGAGGTCGATCTCGGTGTCCGCTGCGGAGACGTAGCGCAGCGAGTCGCCGCGCCCACGCAGCGAGTCGCGATCGATCGTCACCCCGCCCCAGCCCCAAAGGAGCGAGCTCCCGGTGCCGCGGAAGCGATCGGCCACGACCACGTAGGGCGTCGGGGTCACGGTATCGCCCGCGGCCTTCGTCGGGGCGAAGCGGATCGTCGGCCGGTTGATCGCGGTTACCTCGGCGGAATCGCGGATCCCCTTTACCGCTCGGAGATAGTCGACCGACGTCCCGTCGAGCGTCGAGCCGTTGAGGCGGTTGACGATGCGGACGCTGCCGCGAGCGATCAGCCGCTCGTCGGCGGCGGTGTAGGTGAGCGTGTCCGCGCGCAGGTCGATGTCCTGGTCAACGTATCGCGCCCGCGTCATCACTCGAATCACCTGCTGGTTGAACGACTCGACCGAGTCGCCCTCGAGGCGGACGTTCTGCCCGATGCAGCGCAGCCGAACATTGCCGCCGACGAACAGGTTCACGTTGGTGCCGAACTCCTGCCGCACCAGCTCGCGGTCCGAGCTCACCAGCTCGAACTGGCACCGACGTTCCGCCGGGCGCTGGGCGCCCAGCACCATCGGCACCAGCACGGTCGCGACCAGGACGGCGCGGCGCATCACGGCTGCCCCCCGCCGGACATCAGCACGCCCTTGCCCCGCTGGCGACCGCGCGTCTTCGTGCTCTCGAAGACCTGGAAGCGGGAGTCGGTGACGAAGCTCGCCCCCGAGCCGCTGCCGCGCGGTCCGGTGAACGTGTAGGCCGAATCCGAGCGGATCTGGTCCGAGATCTTGTCGAACACCAGGTGCTGCGTCCGCACGACCTGGCCGTCGGGGGTCGTGGCGACGACGCTGTCCTGCGCGTCGAGGGTGCCGTTCCCCATCTGGTAGGTGCCGCGCTTCGAGAGGACGGTCGAGCGCACCGCCCCGTTGGTCTCGTAGAAGGTCACGGTGAGCTGCTTCATGTCGGTGACCTGGCGCCCGTTGTGGACCCACGCCGACTCGGCCTTGATCCGAGCGGTCATCACCCCCTCGCGCGTCACGACCCGATCCATCCCGAGGATGACCATGTCCGCCGAGTCGCGCGCCGCGGCCTGGCCCTTCGGCGCGATGCCACGGTCCGCGCAGGCGGCACCCGCCACCACGGCGCCGAACAGCAGGAGACGGGCGATCATCCGGCCGCTCCCGCACGCAGCAGGTCGTGCAGGTGCACCACGCCGACAAGGTTCGCCGCATCATCGAGCACGGGCGCGGCGGCGATGGCGTGCCGTTCCATTTGCCCCACCGCCGCGGCCGCGAGATCGTCGGCGCGCAGCGTCCGCGGTGACCGCGTCATCACGTCGGCTGCGGAGAGGCCGAGGTAGTCATCGGTGCGCTCGGCGAGTCGCGTGAGGTCACCGGCGGTGACCACGCCAACGACGGTCGTCCCCTCGACGATCGGGCAGAGCCCACGGCCCCGGGCCAGCGCGACGATGACGCTGCGCATCGGCGCATCGGGCGTGGCGGTATGGTCGGCCGGCACCATCACGTCGCGCACCCGGAGCAGCAGCCGCCGACCCAGCGCCCCACCCGGATGCAGCGCCGCGAAGTCCTCGCGCTGGAATCCCTTCCGCTCGAGCAACGCCACGGCGAGCGCGTCGCCGAGTGCGAGGGCCACGGTGGTGCTGGTCGTCGGCGCGAGATCGTGCGGGCACGCCTCCTCGCGCACCGAGGCATCGAGCACGGCGGCGGCCGCGCGACCAAGCGTCGAGTCGCGCTGCCCGGTGATGGCGATCACCGGCACCTCACGGCGCGCGAGCGCCGCCAGCAGGCCGAAGAGCTCCTCGGTTTCGCCGCTCTTGCTGAGGGCGATGACGACGGTGTCGCGCGTGACCAGGCCCAGGTCGCCGTGGAGCGACTCGGTCGGATGGAGCCACGTCGCCGGCGTCCCCGTCGAGGTGAGCGTCGCGGCGATCTTCTGCGCGATCTGCCCGCTCTTGCCGACGCCGGTGACGATCACCCGACCGGCCGTCGCCAGCAGCTCGACCGCGCGCTCGAAACCGGCGTCGAGCCGCTCGACGGCGGCCAGCACGGCCTCGCCCTCGAGGGTCAGCGTGCGGCGGGCGCTGGCAAGCACGGTGCTCACGACGGCACCTCGACTTCGCCGAAGTAGCGGGCCAGCGCGGCGTCGTACTCGCCGCGCGCCTTCAGCAGCTCGTCGATCACCTCACGCACCGCGCCGTGCCCGCCCGAGGCCTTCGTCGTCCACTTCGCGAGTGCCTTGAGGTCGTCGCGTGCGTTGGCGACGGCGATCGGGAAGCCGACCTTCCTGAACACCGGCAGGTCCGCGAGGTCGTCGCCGACGAACGCCATGTCGTCCCAGCCAAGGCCACGCTCGGCGAGGAGCCGCTCGATGGCGGGGACCTTCCGCGTCGCGCTCACCTGCAGGACCTCGCTCACCTTGAGCTCCTCGCCGCGCAGCGTCGTCGCCTCGCTCTCGCGGCCGCTCACCCACACGACCTCGATCCCCGTGCCGCGCAGCAGCACGTGGCCCAGGCCGTCCTGGATGTCGAAGCGCTTGAACTCCACGCGCTGTCCGCCGACCTCGCCGATGAAGACGGCGTTGTCGGTGAGGACGCCGTCCACGTCGAAGCCGAGCAGCTTGATGCGACGGGCGCGGGCGAGGTCAAACATCACCGGCCTCCCGGGCGGCGTGCCAGATCGCCATGGTCCGACCGAGCAGTGCATCGAGCCGATCGAGCGGCCACTGCGTCGCGGCGTCGGAGAGGGCACGCGCCGGATCGGGATGCGTCTCGAGGAAGAAGCCGTCCGCGCCGGCCGCGGCGGCCGCACCGAGCAGCGCCGGAATGAACTCACGCAGTCCACCGCTCGCGCCACCGGCCGCCTGCCCCGGCTGCTGCACCGAGTGCGTGCCGTCCATGATCGTCGGGACACCACACGCGTCGCGCATCCGCTGGAACGAGCGCTGGTCCACCACCAGGTCGCCGTAGCCGAAGAAGGTGCCGCGCTCGGTGACGGCCACCTCGCTGCTGCCCGCGCTCTTGACCTTCGCGACGGCGCCCGCCATCGCCTCGGGCTGCATCCACTGCCCCTTCTTGACGTTCACCGGCTTGCCCGTCGCGCCGGCGGCCACGAGCAGGTCGGTCTGCCGCACCAGGAAGGCCGGGATCTGCAACACGTCCACCACCGACGCCGCGATGGCCGCCTGATGGGCTTCGTGGATGTCGGTGAGCAGCGGAAGCCCCGTGGCCGCGCGCACGCGGGCGAGGGACGCGAGACCGGCTTCCATCCCCGGTCCGCGCGGCGAATCGCCGCGGGCGCGATTGGCCTTGTCGAACGATGCCTTGAAGCAGACCTGCAGCTGGTGCTTCTCGCCCATCCGTGCCAGGGTCTCCCCGATGCGGAGCATCGTGTCGTCGTCCTCGACGACGCACGGTCCCGCGATCAGGAAGGGGCCAGGCCCGAAGCGCCAGCTGCGCATCAGGCGGTGCTCCCGAGCTTGTGGGCCAGCGATGCTCCGACGAAGGCCGCGAAGAGCGGGTGCGGGCGCGTCGGACGGCTCTTCAGTTCCGGGTGAAACTGGCAGCCGACAAACCACGGATGATCCGGGAGCTCGATCATTTCGACCAGGCCACCGTCGGGCGACTGCCCCGAGAGGCGCAGGCCGTTCTCCGCGAGGACATCGCGATAGGCGTTGTTCACTTCCCACCGGTGCCGATGCCGCTCCGAGATCTCCAGCGTGCCGTACGCCTCGGCTGCATGGCTGCCCGGACGGAGGCGCGCGGCGTAGGCGCCGAGGCGCATCGTGCCGCCGAGGTCCTTCACGTCACGCTGCGACGCCATCAGGGCGATCACCGGATCGGGGCAGTCGGGCTGGAACTCGGTGGAGGTGGTCCCGGTCATCCCGCAGACGTGGCGGGCGAACTCGATGATCGCCACCTGGAGTCCGAGACAGATGCCGAAGAACGGCAGCTTGTGCTCGCGCGCCCAGCGGATCGCCTCGATCATCCCCTCCACGCCGCGCTCCCCGAAGCCGCCGGGCACGAGCAGGCCATCGAAGTCCTTGAGGATCGCGCCAGCGGCCTCGGGCGACGTGAAGCGGTCGCTGCCCAGCCACTCGATGCTGACGCCGGTGTCGTGCGGGATGCCGCCGTGCAGGAGCGCCTCGCCCACCGACTTGTAGGCGTCGTGGAGGTCGGTGTACTTGCCGACGACGGCGATGCGCACCCGATGCTTCGGCTCGAGAATGCGACCGACCATCGCGCCCCAGGTGGTGAGGTCGGGCTCGGGCGTCTCGAGGCGCAGTCGGCTGCAGACTTCGCGATCGAAGCCCTGCTCGAAGAAGCGCAGCGGCAACTCGTAGATGCTCTTCACGTCGGGGCTCTCGATCACCGCTGAGAAGTCCACGTTGCAGAAGAGCGCGATCTTGCGCTTGATGTCGGCGCCGAGCGGTCGCTCGCTGCGGCAAATGAGCATGTCGGGCTGGATGCCGACCTGCATCAGGTCGCGGACCGAGTGCTGCGTCGGCTTGGTCTTGAGCTCGCCGGCCGCGGCGATCCACGGCACCAGCGTGAGGTGCACAAAGAGGGCGTTCTCGCGGCCGACATCCTGCCGGAACTGCCGGATCGCCTCGAGGAACGGCAGCGACTCGATGTCGCCCACGGTGCCGCCCACCTCGATGATGACCACGTCGTGCCCCGGCGCGGTGCGGCGGAGCGAGCTCTTGATCTCGTCCGTGATGTGCGGGATGACCTGCACGGTGCCGCCGTTGTACTCGCCGCGGCGTTCCTTGCCGATCACCGTCTGGTAGATGCGACCGGTGGTGATGTTGTTCTGCTGCGACAGCGAGCGATCGATGAAGCGCTCGTAATGCCCGAGGTCGAGGTCGGTCTCGGCGCCGTCGTCGGTGACGTACACCTCGCCGTGCTGGAACGGCGACATGGTGCCCGGATCGACGTTGATGTACGGATCGAACTTCTGCATCGTGACCGAGAGGCCACGCTCGACCAGCAGGCGTCCGAGTGAAGCGGCTGCGATGCCCTTGCCGAGGGAGGAGACCACTCCACCAGTGACGAAGATGTACTTGGTGGTGCGGACGGGTGTGGTCATCGAGAATCCTCGGTCAGTGCGTGCCACTGCGCTTCGGCAGCGGCCAGGTCGTCTGGGGTATCAATCCCGGCAGGCGCCGGGTTGTCGAGCAGGGCGACGCCGATGGTGAGACCGGCGTCGAGTGCGCGGAGCTGTTCCAGCCGCTCGGCGCGTTCCAGCATGCAGGTGGGCAAGGCGGTCACCCGGAGCAGTGCCTCACGCCGGTAGGCGTAGACGCCGAGGTGTTGCCACCACCGTGTCCCTGCGAGGTCGGCCGCGTCGCGCACGTGCGGGATCGCGGCGCGTGAGAAATAGAGGCCACGGCCGTTGGCGTCGCAGACCACCTTGACCAGGGCCGCCTCGTGGCGGAGCGCCGGGTCGAGCGGGGCCGCCGCCGTGCCGATGTCGTCCCCTTCCTGGGCCTTCCGGATCGCGCCGGCCACCGCGTCGGCGGGCATGAACGGCTCATCGCCCTGCAGGTTCACCACGATGTCGTAGGCCGCGTAGGCCGGCTGCCGGGCCACCTCGGCGACGCGGTCGGTGCCGCTCTCATGGTCGGGTGAGGTCATCACCACCTCGACGTCCCATGGCGCGACCGCATCGGCGATCTCCTCGGAATCGGTGGCGAGCACCAGGCGGTCGACGCCGGACACGGTCCGGGCGCGCTCGATGACGCGGGCCACAAGTGGGACTCCGCCAAGGAGCTGCAGGGGTTTTCTCGGGAGACGCGTCGAGCCGACGCGAGCGGGCACGACAAGCAGGACAGGCACGCTCTAAGCTATGCGAGAGCGGCCCCGGTGTCAAAATGCGTGCCGAACCGTCCTTGCCACTCCTAAATGGCGTAGCATCAAACGATTAGCTGTCAAGTCCGGCGAGTCGGAGGAAGTTGACCAGCAACTGCTTCCCGTCCGGGGTCGCCACCGACTCCGGGTGGAACTGGACCCCCCAGACGGGAGCGCTCCGGTGCTGCACCGCCATGATCTCGCTCCCGGCCGGGCGATCGGTGGTCCAGGCGGTCACTTCGAGCTCCGTGGGCACGGTCGGCGGGTCGATCACGAGCGAGTGGTAACGCATGACGGGCATCGGCGCGGCCAGCCCCTCGAAAAGCCGGGTCCCGTCGTGCGCGATCTCGCTGGTCTTGCCGTGCATCAGGCGGTCGGCCCGGACGATCGTCCCGCCGAATGCCTCGCCGATCGACTGGTGGCCGAGGCAGACGCCCAGGAGGGGAATCCCCGCCTGGGCGGCGGCGCGAACCAGTGGTACCGAGATGCCGGCCTCGGCCGGGGTACAGGGCCCCGGGGAGACCAGAATGGCAGCCGGCTGCAGGGCAAGGGCGCCCTCGACGGTCACCTGGTCGTTCCGGACCACCGACGGCTCGGCGCCGAGTTCGCCCAGATACTGGACCAGGTTCCAGGTGAAGGAGTCGTAGTTGTCGAGGACGAGGATCATAGGCTAAACATAGGGGAGGCCGAGGGGGCGTCCACCAGATGACGGAGTACCGACCGATGCCGTTCGATTTCGCCGCATGAAGCGACTGACCGGCGCCTTTGCTTTGGCAGCACTCTCCCTCTTCATGCTCGCGGGCTACCTGCGGAGCGACCTCGACGGCGGGACACCGTCGGCGTTGGCCGCATTCGCGCTGGTGGTCCTGCTGCCCGCGGCCGGCGCCTTGCTTCTGGCGCGAAGCCACTTCGCGCGGCATGCAGCGGCCGGGGCGCGAAAGGAGGCGCTTCGACTGCAGACCATCGAGTCGGAGGTCCTCAAGCTCGCCGTCGCCCGGGGTGGAAAGCTCGCGGCCGTTGAGGTCGCGACGCAGCTTGCGCTCTCACCCGAGCAGGCCACCGAGGCACTCGACCGGCTCGCCCTGCGCGGTCAGGCGGAGTACGAGGTCACGGACGCGGGAGTGATCGTGTACGCCTTCCGCGACATTCTCCACCTCGACTCCAAGTCGAGTGCAAAGGGTGTCCTCGATGACTGAGCTCCGGCCGCGCCTTCCCTGCCCCGTGTGCCTCGGGGTCATGCTCCAGCGTGTCGGCATCGGCCCCGAGAAGCAGCTGTTGGTGGATGTCTGCACCCGCTGCGGTGGTGCGTGGCTGGAGCACGGGACGGTGCAGCCACTTCGCCGCGAGACCGCGGCGGCCTTGAGTAGCCAACTCGAAGCGCCGGCGCCGATCCACCCTGGGCAGTGCCACGCCTGCCATGCACCGCTGCATCGCGACGCCGCCAAATGCCCCGCGTGCGGCCGTGCCAACCTCCTCGATTGCCCCGGGTGCAACCAGCGGATGCGGGTGGTGTCCGATCATGGCCTCCGACTCGACGTCTGCAAGCATTGTCGCGGGGCATGGTTCGACCATCACGAACTCGCCTCCATCTGGACGCCTCGCTTCGACGCCGCCTTGGCGCGGCGGGAGCTCGACCGCGGCGACCCCTCGCTCGCTGGGATGGGCTTCACGGACGACCTGCTCTTCCATTCGATCTTCTTCGGACCAGACCTCCTGTCGCTGGGTGCACATGGTCTGGACGCAACGGCGAGCGCGCTTCCCGAAGCCATCGCGTCCACACCCGAAGTTGCTGCGGGCGCCTTCGAGGCAATTGGCGAGGCGGCGGGCGAGGTGTTCGAGGCGGTGGTGGATATCGTCGGGGGAATCTTCGGGTGATCGGTCCGCTCATTACGCGAATCGGGACCAAGGCCCATACTTGGTAACCTGAACGTCCCGGCGGGCCCGATGCGACAGCCAAAAGCCAGTTCGATCGATGAGTACCTATCCGGGGTTCCCCAACACCAACGGGAGGCACTGCAGGCGCTGCGAACCGCGCTGCATGTCGCCGCCCCTGGGGCGGTTGAGGGGATCTCCTACGGGCTTCCGACACTCAAGTACCACGGCAAGGTGCTGATCTACTTCGGCGCCGCAACGCACCATTGCGCGGTCTACGGGCTTCCCAGATTGCCCGCGTCGGCAATCAAGGATTACGACACCAGCGGCAAGGGAACGCTGCGATTCTCACCCGATCAGCCACTCTCCCCTGCGCTGATCGAGCAGATCGTTGCCACTCGCGTCGCCGCCATTGAGGCGAAGGCCACACGGAAGTAGATCTGCACTGACGCTCGCCCACCCGACGCCTCCGGAGTTCCCACGAACACCCGCCGCGCTATTGACTTGATCTCTGTCGGATGCGTCTGGGGCGTACTCGCGCTCCTGCTCGGCGGTCGTGCCTTCGGTGACGCCATCTGGACTGGGATCCTTGGGGCGCCCCTTGTCGCGCTCGTCGTGGGCGCCCTCCTTCAGCCACGATTTGAGGGCGCGGGCCGCGGCGCCCGGCGCTTGATCGCGCTGGTCTCGCTCTACGGCGGGGGAACGCTCTTCGCCTTGATGATCGGTTTGGGGGGCATGCTCGGGCTTGCGTCAGGCAACCGTCGATTCCCGGCCGCGATCGTCGAGCCGCTATTGGGGACCTGGTGGGGGATGACGCTGACCGGCTTCGTCCTCGTCCTCTGGCCGCTCTCCTACGCCACGCACTGGTGGCTGGAGTGGCGCACGACCACTCGCTGACCGGCGCTATCGGCGAACCCGCACGACGATTCGATCCTGCTCCTCCACCACCACGGCCCCCAGAAAGCGCCCCCCTACGCCGGGCGCGCTGATCGCCACCGCGCCACCCTCGCGCGTGATGGTCGGGCGGCCAGCCAGGACGATCTCCACGCGACGAATTCCGTTGAAGAGCGGATGCGCACCGGCCGCCTCGGTCAGCGCCTCATGGTCCGCCCCTTCCCCATCGACGAAGTTGATGGAGAGCGAGTCATTGCCGAGTTTGAGCAGACGATGGTGCAGCGTGCCACCGGAGACCTGCGTCACGTTGAGTGGATCGAAACCCTGTGGCCAGAGTGGTACTCCCGCCGCAGGCTCGATGATGAGACGCCATCCCGGGCGTCGGTCAAAGCGCATCCGTCCCGCCAACCGTTCATGCCCAACTCCCTTGGCATCCGCAGTGGCGCGGCGCGCAATCCGGGTCGTGACATTCGCCGGCAAGCGACACGTCCCGGACGCACCGGAGGCCGCCTCGGCCAGCATCTGGTCGAGCCGGAGCGAATCGTTCCGCTCGAGCTCCGTCTGCCACCCCGGACGCACGCCATCCAGCAGGAACGCGAGCGCAGGTCCAACGGTGTAGAACCGGTCACGTACGCCGGTGGCAGGATACTCCTGGACCGGGATCGCCACCGTCGTTCGGGCCATGGCGCGGAACTGCACGTAGGTCGCCAACCCCTCGTTCATCTCGCTGTCGCGCTCGTAGGCGGCGTGGGCGGCGTCCATCGCCGCGAATCGCTCGGCCCGACGTGTCATCGCCTCCCGAGTCAGGCACGCCCGATCCGATGGACGCGAGAGCGCACGCCGCAGGTACTCGCTTTCCTCGCGTCGCAGACGAAGGAGGTCGGCACGATCTGCCGGATAGGTGAAGAGGTCGCCTTCGTTCCCCTGCCAACGCGGGTGTGCCGCGCGCTGGAAGACGTGGAACGCCTCGTGGATTGCCACGGCGGCGAGCTCGGACACAGGCAACCGGGCACGGCTCCCGTCGGCGAGCAAGGTCGCCGTGACCACGCCGCCGATATTGGCACTGCTGTTGGAGGTCGCCGCAGGGTGCCGCCCGGCCATCGAGAGCATGTCGTCAACGGCCACGAACTCGGCCGGTGGCGCCGGGTGACGAAAGAGATACGTGCGGTCACCAGTATAGATCGCCAGCGGAATCGACTCGGGTCGGTACCCTGGCCAGAGCGGTCCTGCGGACGCGATCCGGAGCAGCTCGCGGTTGATCGCAGTTGCGCGCGCACGTCCGCTGGCGGCGGCATCCCCCTCTTGCCCGGGGAGCGCAGCAGAATGAAGGAGGGCAGCGGCAAGCAGCAGGCGACGCAAGGGTGGAGCTCCAGGCGAGAGGTTGGTCGTCGCAGCATGGATGCGTGCGTCCTCGCCTGCGTCGCATCTCCCCTCACACTACTCCATGTTCGGATTCCGAATCGGCTTTATCGTGCTGAGGGCCGTTCCTCCCTCCAGCAGCGCGATCTGCGCCTCGAGCTCCTGCTTCACCAGCGGCGAGAGAATGCCGCGGTCAAGAAACGCGAACGGCCGTCGATACGCCTCGATCGCCGCCTCCCGCCGCCCCAGTCGCAGTTCGGCATTACCCAGCTCGATCGCCGCCTCGGTGGAGTGCGGGATCACGTCGAGCACCTCACGCGCCTTGTCGGCCACCAGTTGCCAGTCGGTGCCCTTCTTCTCGTAGACGTATTCCACGATGCGATCCATCAGGTGACTGGCCCGCGTCCGCGGCTGCACCTGTGTTCCCTGCCAGATGATCACGAACCCCAGGTCAGCGACCCGTCGCAGTCCCCGAAACGCTTCGTCCGGATCCCAGTCGTAGCGAGGCTCGGGGCGGAGGTCCGATCGCGGGTAGATGAAGAAGCCCGTGTAGCGCCCCGACCGATTCGTGTCGGCCAGCGAGGTGACTTTTCGCGTGGTGGTGAGGCCGAGCGCCTTGGCCTGCTCCTCGCCAAACCAGTAGGACGAATACGTGGGCAGTCCCGTCGGGACGATTGCCGAGTCAGAGAAGCGCTTGATCTCGAAGGCGCGTTGGCCGAGGTCGAGACCCTCGTTGCCGAACTGGTTCCAGGCACCATCGGTTCCGTCGGCGAGCTCGTTGTGGTATTCCCACAGGCGCGGGATCCGCGCCGTCATCGCGATGGCGATCACGAAGAGCGCCGCCACGACGCCGATGACCGCGCGCTGTCGCGCCCGCCACGCCAGTTCCACGCTCGCCCCCGCGACGACCCCGAGTACCACGACCACCGGCAGCGCGTGACGGACACCGGCATAGGTGCCGAGGGATCCGCTGAGCGCGACCAGGTGGGCCACCGCGAGCGTGAGCACGGCTGCGATGCTCCGACGCTGCGCCGTCGTCCACTGCACCCTGGCGAGCGAACCCAGTCCGACCATGGCAAGGGCCAACAGCGCCAGCGGCACCTTGGCGAGAATGAAGCTCGGCCAGGTGTACCAGGGAGGTGCACCGGTGACCATGGTTCCCCAGATGAGGTGGTCGTTCTGGCCTCGTCCCTCGACACCGGCGCGCACCGTGTCGGCCAGTCCCCAGATGTAGGAACGCGGCAGGATCTGCCACCGATCGAGCAGCGTCAGCAGGTCACGCCAGCGCTCGACCCGAAGGTCGCCCAGCTTGGCCGCCATGGCGCGGTTGAAGTCGTCACTGCCGTCGGCACCAGCGTGGAAATGGAAGCCGTAGAAGGCCCAGAGCGTGGTGACCGCGAGGAGCACGACCACACTCAGTGCGCCCGCGTGAGTGAGGAGCGCACGGTGCTGACCAGGAACCTGCCGGTGGTTCCACCACTGCCAGAGCGCCGCGAGGGCACAAAAGCCACCGATGCCGGCGAGGCCTGGGAGCGCGGAGTGCTTGGCGGCGAGCGAGAGGCCCATCGCGAGCCCGAGGGCGAGCACCCAGCGCCATTCCCAGTTGGTGATCAGGCGACCGGCGGCCAGCGCGGCGATGGTCAGCGACAGGGCCACCGGGAGGTCGGTCATCACCACTGGTCCGTGGGCGCCCACGGTCGGCTCCAATGTCAGGAAGAGCAAGGTGCCGACGGCCCACGGCATGCCGAAGATCGAGGCGATCAGTGCACCGAGCACGAGGAGCAGGGCGCCGTTGAGGGCCCAAACGGCGGCACGTGCGCGCTGCTGGGCAAGGCGAAAATCATTGTCGAAGAAGAAGGTCTCTTCGACGAAGTTGCGCTCAGCCCCCTTGTCGGAGAGGGCGCCCTTGGGTCGGAGCGTGAAGGTGCCCGGCATGTTGGCGCCGGCCACCAACTTCACGAGTGGCGGATGCTCGGGGTTGAGTCGAAAGTCGTTGGTGCGCAGGTACTCGACGCCCGCGACGATGTGCCACGGCTCGTCCACCGTGAGCGAATCGAGGCGGGTGCCCACTGCCGATCTGGCCGTGGCGAGAAGCACCAGAGCGAGGAGGACGGCATAGTGGACCGCGGAGAGCCTGCGGGGTGTGGCTGGGGGAGTCACAATCTGTAGATACGGCTGACCGGGCGGCATGGCAAGTGGCGGCGGCATTTGATGGCGCGGCGTGCATATTAGGGGAGGCAGGACCATGCCCTCCCACCAATCCGGATCTCCCGATGCGTTCCTTGCTCGCCGTGCTCCTCGTGATGGGCTGCAGCGCCGAACCCGATCGCCCGAGCGCCACGATTGACACCCTTCCCGGCGGTGTCATCCACGTCGTGAACCACGCGCCGGCCCAGTGGAGCGACACGACGGGCTGGAAGATCGAGTTGCAGGGGCAAAAGAGCTTTCCCTTCGACTCGGCCGGATCGCTCGATGCGCCGAACTACCCGCATCGCCTGGCCAATGGGGAGATGGTGGTGCTCAATCAGCTCCCCCCCTTCGTCCAGCGCTACGGGGCCGACTTCACGCCCCTCGCTCGCTTCGGACGCGAGGGGAGCGGACCGGGCGAATTTCGCAACGTCGCGTTGCGTGCCTTCGGGGACTCGGTGGTCATCTTCGACGAGTCACGGTCGGCGGTGATTCTCACCGACCGCGAGGGCAACCTCATCTCCGAGTCACTCGTGCCGACGTTCACCGACTGGATGGGTGATCGTGACACGCGTGGGTTGTTGCCGCTGCTCGGACGCTACGGTGCGGGCAGTGGCGCCGGAGTGATGTGGTGGTCGTTCGCCGAGCGACGCGCCGTGGATTCGATCATCGGCCCGCCGGCGCCGGAAGAGCGGATGTGGCGGAGCTGCTCCTTCGTGATTCCGTACCAGCCGTCCCTCGACCTCGCGCCGACGCCCTCGGGACAGGCGTGGTTCGGGACCAGCGACGCTGACCGGTTCGTCCTCACCCGACATGGCCGGGACACGCTGCGGCTGGTTGAGACGCCCGGTCGCCCGCGCTTTCCGGTCAGCACCACGCGCGTCGACGAGTTCTTCGACCCCAACGGGTTTCTCTGGAAGCAGTGTGGCGCAGAAATGAAGCGTTCCGACATCCCGACCACCTCCCCGGCGTGGTCAAGCCTGACCGTGGACGCCGATGGACACCTCTGGGTGTCGCGTCGTGCCGAGTGGGGGCGGTCCTACGACGTCTACGATCCCGACGGCCTCTGGCTCGGCGAGGTGCCCTCGCCCTTCACGGCCGACGAGAATGTCTATTGGAGCGGTGACGACATCCTCAGCGTGAGCAGCCCCGGCGAGCAGGGCTATACCTTGCGGCGCTACCGCATCGTGCGGAAGGCGCCAAACTGACTTCGCCCCTTCTCGTACGGAGCCCCCCTGTGCCGAGCCGCCAAGACCGATCTCTCCTCCCGCTGCGCATCGTGGTCACCGATCCGGTGCCGGGCGTCGCATTGGCGCTGCAGTCGGGTCGCGCCGATATCGTGCCGCCGACATCGGTCACCGACGCGGCGGTGACGTTCGACTTGACGGTGGAGGCAAGTCAACCGGTGGTCGGTGGTCCGGTTGTCTTCCACGGCGCGTTCACGCAGGGCCCGCCGGCCGCACGGTTCGTCTACATTGCGATCGGGACGCGCGCCGGACAGCCGAACAGCCCATGGGAGCGCCGCGCGAAAATTCCGTTGGCTGGGATCACGGCCGAAATGGTCCGTCTGGCGACATCGGCGCCGGACCGAGTCGTCGAGGTGCGATTCGGAGGTCGCGGTCGCGACGGCACGCCGGTGTGTGCGACGGTCAAGCTGGCGCCCGATGCCTGGAAGGTCATCCCCCCTGCCCCTGGGAGCGGTGCATGAAGACCGTGCCGAAGTTCGTGATGGCAGCCGTCGTCCTCGGCGCCGCCTATTGGCTCGTGCATCCGCTCCTCTGGCAGGAGGAGCGACCGACCTGGGTGGCGGCGCTTGCCTGGGGTGGATGGATGGCCGCAGTCGGGCTGTGGAGCGAACATCGACAGCGGTCTGGCAAGAGGCTGGACTCCCCCGCCGCCACCCTGGCCTCGGGGCTCGTGCTCACCGGGATCGGCATCGCATGCTTCCTTGTGCCGACGCGGCCCGGAGGCTCACCGCTGGTCCTGAGCGGCCTCATCATGACCGGCCTCGGCCTCTACTGCCTCGGCTCCGGATTCAATGCCTGGCGAACCCGCAGCGCCAGCACGACCGAGACCCTGGGGAGCGCGCCGTGAGCAGCGTTCGCGTCGCAAGTTTTTCCATCTCGCTCGACGGCTATGCCGCCGGCCCGGATCAGGACCTCGACAACCCGATGGGCGTTGGCGGCATGGCGCTTCACGGGTGGGCGCTCGCGACCCAGACCTTCCGACGGACGCACTTCGGTGCCGAGGATGGGACCACCGGAGTGGACGACCGGTTCGCGATTCGAGGTTTCGAAAACCTCGGAGCCTGGATCCTTGGCCGCAACATGTTCGGGCCGGTGCGTGGGGCCTGGCCCGACCTCGAGTGGAAGGGATGGTGGGGAGCGAATCCACCCTACCACGTCCCGGTCTTCGTGCTGACGCATCACGCCAGGCCACCGCTCGTCATGGAAGGCGGCACAACCTTCCACTTCGTGACCACCGGCATCGAGGATGCACTGCGATTGGCACGCGACGCCGCCGGAGGGAAGGATGTGCGCATCGGCGGCGGTGCCGACACGATTCGGCAGTACCTGCGCGCCGGTCTCATCGATGAGTTGCACCTGGCGGTCGCACCGGTGCTCCTCGGCAGCGGTGAGTCGCTCCTCGAAGGGATCAACATGCCGGCACTTGGCTATGAGTGCGTCGAACAGGTCGCGTCGGAGCTGGCGACCCACGTGGTGTTGCGGCGGCGCGCCGCCGGGGAGGCCCCGCGGGTCACTTAGTTCCAGTTGTCGATCTTCAGGTCATCGGGCGCCGGGCTCCCCCTCCCCGTTTCGATCAGGTCGCGCAGGCTGAGCAGGAACACCGCCCACTTCGTGCTGCAGTGGGCAGTGAACTCCACCGCGTCCTGCCACCCACGGTGACCGAAGAGCAGCACCGTCATCTCGCCGTCGTTTATCAGGTCGAACGTCGCCTCGGTGCCGAGCCACTCCGGAGGGCCCGACACGAATCGCCACCGGACGGCGCGTGCGGGTTCCAACTCCGCCATCTCGAACTCCATCTGCCCGATCTCATGTCCGTCGCCGTGTCGGAAGACGACTTTGACCCGACCCCCGGGTTCCGCCGATCCACTGGTATCCCGGGTCCACCAGCCTGCCACGCCTGGGATCGTGGCGACGGCGTCGTAGACCTCCGCGAGCGGGGCCTTGATACCGATGCGATGAATGATGTCGACCATGCCAACTCCAGAGGAAAGAGGGTTACCTATTCCGGCGCCTCGACGAACGCCTTCAGACGCGCCGCAGCGGCGTCCCACTGCGCCGAGACCTGATCGAGGTATTCACGGGCGACGCTGAGCCGCTTGAGGTCGAGCGAGTACACGTGTTCGCGGCCCTGTCGCGTGTCCCGCACCAGACCCACGTGTTCGAGCGAATGCAGGTGACGCGTGACCGCTTGTCGAGTCATCCCGCTCCCTTCGGTCAGCCGCGTGATCGACTGCGATCCCTCCACTGCGAGGCGACGCACCAGCGTGAGCCGGGTTGGATCGCCGAGGGCCGCGAAGAGGGGTGCCGCCTGCCGGAGCGCGCCACCGCGGCTAGCTGACATGGGCGGCCAGCTTCTTCGACTGTCCGTTCCAGCCACTGCTGTTCATCCGGAAGGCCTCGACTCGGCGGGAAGCGGGAAGCTGGTCGAAGCCGGACTCGATGATCGTGATCGCCGTGCCGCTCGGCGTCTCCTCCAGGACGAACTCCACCAGGGTCATCGGTTCGGCGCTGTAGTCGGTGCCCGGATCGACGGCAGCCGGGTGCCAGCGATACGAGAAGTAACCCTCCGGCTCGACGCGCCCGATGCGGAGCTCGAGGGTGACGTGCTCCCACCCTGGCATCCGCAAACGACCGCGCACGGTGGCACCTGGCGTGAAGGGGCCGTCGAGCGTAATGCCGAACCAGGTTCCGAACTCGCTGGCATCCGAGAGCGCCCGCCAGACGCGCGAGCGAGGGGCGGCGACTTCAAGACGCTTTTCGATGCGGTCGGTCACTTCAGGGTCTGCCGCGGGCGTGGGCATGGAGACTGCTCCCGGTGAAGGAGATCGGGTTGACCATGTGCAACGGTTGTGTTGCGTATGATAGGGCCACGCCGCACGACGCGCAAGGGTTCTGTTGCATATCATGGTGGCGGGCCACCCACGGCCCGGGGGCGGTAACTTCCTCCTGCACGCCGCGACGGGAGGGCCGACACTGATCGGGAGGGAGATGTGGTCACGCACCTGACGCCGATCATGACGGCCGCCCTGCTCCTTGGAGCGGCGAGCGCCGCCTCTTCCCAGATCCCGGCGCTGCCCGCCGCCGTCGACAGCGGCCGTATGGTCCGGATGCACACGGCCTCGGGGATGCTGCAGGGACGGCTGACGGCGCCGTTTCATGCCACCGACGCAACGCTCTCCTATTGCCGCTATCCTGGCACGCCTTGCACCGGCCCCGAGGACTCCCTCGCCATCCGCACTATCTCGGTGGCTGCGCTCACGCGACTGGAGCTCTCCCCCGGCTCCCACTGGCGTCGAGGTGCGCTGATTGGCGGGATATTCGGAGCCGTGGCCGGTGGATTGTCGACCGCATTCCTCGTCAGCTTCTGCGAGAGCCGCAACTGCGCCTCCAATCGCTCGGCGATCATCGTCCTCGGCGGGATGAGTGGCGCCGTGACCTTCGGCGCCTTCGGCGCCATCTGGGGGTCGGCTTTTTCTCGGTGGGAATCGACTCGGTAGGGCTGGTTCACCCGTCGGAGCGCCAATGCACATGCGCACCACTGCTCGACTCGCCGGCATCTCGCTCCTGGCCATCGCCGCATGGGTGACCCAGGGCGGTGCACAGGCCTTTTCCCCGCCCTCATTCGCACGTCCAACCTGGACCGCGGCGGAGCCATTCACGCTGGTCTCCAGCGTGCGGGAACTCTCGAACGGGTCGGTCCTTGTCGCCGACGTCAGCGAGCCGACGGTCCACCTCCTCGCCCCCGGCGGACAGAGCGCCCGGCGGATCGGGCGGAAGGGCTCCGGCCCCCGGGAGTACCTGACTCCGTGGCGCATGATTGCGCTCCCGAACGACAGCACGCTGCTGATCGACCGGGATGCGGACCGCTATCTCCTCATCGCCCCGAATGGCGATATCGTGGCGACGACGCCCTTCCCCGAATCGATGAAGCTGGCGAGCCAGTACATCCGTGGCGCCGACCGCGCCGGTCGGCTCTACTTTCAGATGCGCTACATCCCGGCCGCACCGACGGGCCCAAGCACCACCCCGGTGCTCCGGTGGGACCGCCGCACGATCAGGTACGACAGTGTGGGCGCAGTGCGGATGCCGAACGCCACACCCATCGGCGGGAAGCTGCCGGACGGAAGCAAGTACTCGGGGATGACGATCATGCCCCACGCACCAGCCGATGCCTGGCTGGTCGGCCCCGACGGCCGCATCGCGATGGTGCGGGCAGCACCGTATCGCGTGGAGTGGCACACGATGGGGCGGCCGACCGTGATCGGGCCGACCCTCTCCTACGTCCCGGTCCGAGTCACCGAGGCCGACCGGAAGGCCCGCGAGCCGAAGGGGCCGCCGTTCACGCTGACCTACCCCGAGACCAAGCCGGCCTTTACCCGGGATGCCGTCGTGCTCGACGACCGGTCCCGCCTCTGGATCGGCCGCTCCGTGCCCAGCGGCGCCACGATGCGTGAGTGGGATGTAGTCGATGACCGAGGCAAACCGCTCGGCATCATCCGCGTTCCGGCCGACAAGCGGATAGTCGCGGTCACCGCGAGGTTCGTCTACGTGCTCTGGAAGGACGAGGACGACGTCGAGTGGTTGCAGGCATACGCACGCTGACAACTCCAACCAGATGAAACCCGGCGTTGCCCTCCTTTTCGTGAAGCTCGTCCACACCATCGCGTGGGCGTTCTTCGCCTCGTGCGTCATCGCGATTCCGGTGCTCACATGGACGAGGCACGACGTGTGGGCGCGATGGGCCGCGGCTGCCGTCTTTGTCGAGGTCGTGATCCTCGCCGTCAGCGGTTGGGCCTGCCCGCTCACGCCGATCGCCGCACGGTACACCAGCGACCGACGACCAAACTTCGACATCTTTCTCCCCGAATGGCTTGCCCGATACAACAAGGAAATATCCGGGAGCCTCTATGGGGCGGGCCTGATCGGACTGCTCGCCCGATGGCTGGGGTGGCTCTAGGCGCAACACGGGAGGGGATGGTGCTGACTGAATGGGGCTGGGATCCCTCCTGGGAGGCTCTCCGTGCAGCGCGTGACGATGAGCCTGGGGCCATGGTCGCCCGGGTCACCGAGCAGGATCGCGATCGCTGGCAGGTCCAGCTTGAGCACGGCGCGGCCGTGGCGCGAATTGCCGGTGCGTTCGAGGGGCCGATTCCCGTCACCGGCGATTGGGTGGTGCTGCGCCCCGGTCCCATGCCAGCCGATCCCTGGTCACTGGTCGGGGTGCTTCCTCGCCGGACGGCAATGTCTCGAGGGAGTGCGGGCGAGGGGGCGACCGAGCAGGTGCTGGCGGCCAACATCGATGTGGTCTGGATCGTCCAGCCACTCGATGTCGAACCGAACCTGCGCAGCATCGAACGCTATCTGGCCGTGGCCTGGGAGAGCGGCGCGGTGCCCGAGATCGTGCTCACCAAGGCCGACTGCTCCCCGGATGTGGCCGCCGCGACGGCAGCGATCGCGGCGGTCGCCTTGGGCGTGGGCATCCACAGCGTCAGTGTCAAGGACTCTGCCCGCATCGAGCAACTCCGGGCGACCCTTCGCCCCGGCCGGACCGTCGCGCTGCTGGGTCCCTCGGGTGCGGGCAAGTCCACGTTGATCAACACCCTCGCGGCCGAGACCCGGACGGCCACGGGTGAAGTCAGGGACTTCGACCACAAGGGGCGGCACACCACCACCCACCGCGAGCTTTTCCGGATTGCCGGCGGTGCGTTGTTGATGGACACCCCCGGACTGCGCGAGCTCCGTGTCTGGACCCTGGACGAGGGACTCGCCGGGGCCTTCCCCGAGATCGAGGAGCTTGCCGCTTCCTGTCGCTTTCGCGATTGTCGTCACCAGGCCGAGCCCGGCTGTGCGGTGGTGGAGGCCGTGGCGTCAGGACGACTCGATGCGGCGCGCCTCGAGAGTTACCGGAAGCTCGAGGCGGAGGCGGCGTACTTCGAACGGAAGTCCGATCCGAGGGCGCGCGCAGCGGCAATGGCCGAGCACAAGACGGCGATGAAGACGATGAAGCAGCACCCCAAGTACCGGCGTGATGGTAACGGCTGAGTCTCAGCCGGTGGCGCCTGCGACGCATCTCCTATATTCATCCAGCCATCCGCCCCCGAGGTGCCGCGATGAACCGCGACCGCGAACTCCTGCTTCACTTCCTGGCGGCCATCGCCTACCGAACGCAGAAGGCGCTGCGCGGGGCCCCTGCCCATTACCCCGACTTCGTGGCGGGTCACGCGGTGCGGACGCCGGTCGAGATCCTGCGGCACATGACCAGCCTGATGGGCTATACCGCGACGTTCTTTCGTGGTGGCAGCTACCCGATGATCCCCGACTCACTGCCGACGTTCGCGGACGAGGTGCAGCGCTTTCACGCGCAGCTGACCGACGTTGGGGACCTGATCCGTGCCGGGACTCCCCCGTGCACCATCTCGACCGAGCAGCTGCTGCAGGGACCGCTCGCCGACACGATGACCCACGTGGGCCAGCTGGCACTGCTCAGGCGCCTCGCCGAAAGTCCGGTGCCCGCGGAGAATTTCATCTTTGCCGAGGTGCGTGCGGACCGGCTCGGAGTGGACCAGGCCCCGCCGGCGCGTCCGGATCCTCACTGATTGACCAATGGAGATGCTCGATGGCTTGGATCCTTCTCGGAGTCGCCGGTCTGTTCGAAATCGCCTGGGCCGTCGGGCTCAAGTACACCGAAGGTCTCACGCGACTCTGGCCGACCGTGGGGACCGGACTCGCCCTGCTCGCGAGCATGGGCCTCCTCGCCCTCGCCCTCCGGACGCTCCCGCTCGGCACCGCGTACGCCGTCTGGACCGGGATCGGCACCATCGGCACGGCCATACTCGGCATCGTCCTCTTCAAGGAACCGGCGACGGCGATCCGACTGGCCTGCATCGCGATGATCCTCGCCGGGATCATCGGGCTGAAGCTGGTCTCCACACCGACAGCCACCAGCACCTGACACGCCTCAGCCACTCCTCATTTCGCGCCGGAGCCGCCCCATGCAGCGACGTCCCTTCCTCCAGCTGGCCGGCCTCGCCGGTCTCCTCGGCGCGAAGCGTCCCGACGCGCTCTCAGCCAGCCCACTCCCTGCAGCCGCGCCGCGTCGACTCCCCGAGCCGGCCGACGGCAGCTGGAGCTTTGTGCTCCTGCCGGACACGCAGTGCTACAGCGAATCGCACCCCGACGTCTTCATGGCGCAGACCGAGTGGATCGCCAGGCAACGCCAGGCCCGCAACATCCAGTTCGTGCTTCACCTCGGCGACATCACCAACAACAACATCCATCCGGAATGGCAGAACGCGCGCCGCGCGATGGATGTCCTGCGCCAGGCCGGCATTCCGTTCCTGATGGTCCCGGGCAACCACGACCTCGGCCCCTGGGGTGCCTGCACCGAGCGCACGTCGCACTTCAGCGACTACTTCATCCAGCGAAATGCCCGCGTTGCTGGCGAGTCGGAGAACGCCTTCCTCACCGTGACGGTGGGCGAGTCGAAGCTCCTGATTGTCGGGCTCGAGTTCGCACCGCGTGACGAGGTGGTGGCCTGGGCCAACGAGGTGGTCGCCAAGCACCCCGACCACCACGCCATCCTGCTCACCCATGCGTACCTCTACTCCGACAGCCAGCGCTATGACTGGCCGACGCAGGGTCGCAGTCAGAGCTGGAACCCGAACGGCTACGGCGTGGCAACGTTGCCGAGCGACACACCCCGAAGCGTGAACGACGGCGAGGCGCTCTGGCAGAAGCTGGTGAGCCGCCACAAGCAATTTCTCTTCACCTTCAACGGTCACGTCCTCAACGATGGCATCGGCTATCTGGAGAGTCGTGCCGAGCCGGGCAACCTCGTGCACCAGATGCTGGTGAACTACCAGTGCGGGGTCCGCCCCGACCGGAAGAAGGGCGGCGGCGGGTTCCTGCGGCTCATGGAGGTGCAGCCCGGCGGCAGGAGCGTGCAGGTGAGCGACTATTCGCCCTACTACGATCAGTGGCTGACCGAGGCCGACCGGAAGTTCACCATTGCCCTCGATCGCGACCTCAACACGCGATTGGCCCCTTGAGGCAGCCGGTGCGCTTCCCTGCACGCCTCCTTGCACTCTTGCTGCTGGCGCCCGCGGCCGCCTCGTCCCAGGAACCGACGCTCGATGGTGCCGTCTGGTCCTTCCCGGCACTGCGGAGTCTTCGCAACGCGGTCAACGCCGACAGCACGCTCGCACCAGCACTCGGCGCATGCCGCGAGGCAGCGAGCACGCAGCAGGCTTATGTCGTCATGCTGATGCGACGACGCGCCGATTCCCTCACCACTGCGGCGGGCGACTCCCTGCGCTTTTACGCTGACCGTCACGCCGGGCACCCGCCAACCCAGCATGAGGCCACCTGCCTGCTGGCGGTGGCCGACAGTCTCCCCGGGCTCTACAGTCGTCAGGCGTCGTTGGGTCGCATCGAGGAGATGGTGGGACTGCTCCGGTCCGGTCGCCTCGACGACGCACGGCGCAGCGCCTTCCAGCGACTGTTGCAGTCGGCCAGCCGTTCGGGCGGGAGACTCGAAGATCTCTGGGTGCGCCAACAGCTGGCCCAGGAAGAGATCGTGGCCTTCCTTGGACGCCAGATCGAGGAGAATGCGGCGCTGCGGCGCTCCATGCCGCTACCCTCCCTGAGCCGCCCCGCGAGCATGCTCAGCATGGTGATGTTTCCGGTCTCGTACCCCGGCTCGTTGCTGGGCAAGACCATCGAGATCACCTTCACCGTGACCCCCGAGGGCGGCGTGGCGGACGTGAAGCTCACGCCGGAGATCACGGATGCGCGTTTCCGGGCGATCATGATGGAATCGCTGGTCAAGTACCGATTCCGCCCGGCGCTCGATCGCTACGGGCAACCCGGCCCCAGCAAGTACAGCATCACCTACCGCTTTGGGCGGGAGGCCAACCGGCCGTGAGGTGGCGTCCCGCCAAATAGCCGAGCATCCGTCACTCGCGCTACCTACCGCACCTCCTGGGCAACCCGGATCATCGCCTCGAGGCTGTGCTCCACGTCGGCCGCGGTGGTTGCCCAGGAGCAGACCGAGATGCGCATGGCGGTCTTCCCCTGCCACACCGTCGGCCCTGCCCAGCAGGTCCCCTCCTGCTGCACGGCCTCGATCACCCGGTGGGTCTGCTCGGGCGCTCCGAACGACACCAACACCTGGTTCAGCACCACCTCGTTGAGGATCTCGAAGCCAGCACTCGCGAGCCCCTCGGCGAAGCGCCGCGCGTGCCGACACGTTCCGCCAATCATCTCTGCCAGCCCGTCGCGGCCAAGCGTCGCGAGCACGGCCCAGACATCGACCCCGCGCGCACGACGTGACAATTCCGGGGTGTAGTCGGAGGGATTCCGGTCAATGCCCTCGGTGGGCAGATAGGCGGCGGTCACGGCCATCGCCGCGCGCAGCGCCGCCGCGTCCCGGACCAGTGCGATACCGCTGTCGTAGGGCACGTTGAGCCACTTGTGCGCATCGGTGGCCATCGAGTCGGCCTGTGCCACGCCAGCAACATGGTGCGCCAGTGACGGGACCACGCCGGCCCACAGTCCGAACGCCCCATCCACATGCACCCAGGCCCCGGCGGCGTGGGCCTTGGCAATGATCGTCTCCAGCGGATCGAAGGCGCCCGTGTTCAGGTTTCCCGCCTGCGCCACCACGATGGTCGGGCCGTTGATCCTGGGCAGTGCATCGGGAATCATTCGGCCCTGACCATCCACTGCGACCCGCACCACGCGGTCGCGACCCAACCCGAGCAGACCAAGCGCCTTGAGCACGGTGGGATGAACCTCTGCGCCGACGATGACGGTGATCGGCGGGGCGCCGAAGAGGCCGTTCGCTTCGACATCCCAGCCGGCATTGGCGAGCACGCGGTGGCGCCCGGCAGCGAGGCCCACGAGGTTGGCCACCGTGGCTCCCGTCACGAAGGCCCCGGCCGTGTCGGCAGGAAGCCCGAAGAGCTCGCAGAGCCAGCGCAGCGCCACGCGCTCGACGACCGCGGTACCCGGTGTGATGCGGTGCAGTCCGGTGTTCTGATCCCACGCCGTCGCGAGCCAATTGGTGGCCACCGAGACGGGGAGCGCCCCCCCGATCACGAAGCCGAAGAAGCGGGGGCCAGCCATCGCCATCGTCGCATCCGTCACCATCGCATCCAGGCGTGCGAGCACGGCATGGGGGTCGGACGATCGAGATGGCATCGCCTCGTCCAGCTGCCCCAGTCGCGCGACGGCATCCGCGTTGGGGGCCACCGGGCGTGTGTCGAGGCTCGCCAGATAGCGGGTGGCGCGCGCCGCCGCGTCATCGAGAAGTCGTGTGGTGTGCTCGGAGCTGGTCAGGTGAGGAGTCGCCAAGGGGAAACTCGCGGGTTGCGGTGATAAGATGCCAGAGCCCACCGAGGTCTCGGCCGGTGCAAGTCATGCACAACGAGGATGCGCAATGATAGTTTCCGACACGACATGCGAGGTACGTCCCACGCGTTCCGCAAAGCCCAACCGCGCTGAGGTGCCATGGACAATCTCACTCACTCGCTGGTCGGCCTGGCGCTGGCTGAGTCGGGGCTCCGGCGGAAGACGGCCCTGGCCACGGCCACCCTGGTCATCGGCGCCAACCTCCCCGACGTGGATGCCCTCATCTACCTCGTCGGCGACGGCACCGACGCGCTCGCATTCCGTCGGGGGTGGACCCACGGCATCCTGGCCATGGCCCTGTGGCCACTGCTGCTGGCGGGGGCCATGCTCGCGCTGCACCGCTGGCGTGCGCGGCGCGGTGGCGTGGGCGAGCCGATCCGCGCAGCCTGGCTGTTGATGGTGGCCGCGATCGGCATCTGGTCGCACCCCCTGCTCGACTGGTTCAACTCGTACGGCGTGCGCCTCCTCATGCCGCTGTCGCCACGCTGGTTCTATGGCGACGCGCTCTTCATCATCGACCCCTGGGTCTGGGGACTCCTGGCGCTCGGCTGGATCTGGAGCCGGCGTCGCCGCACCCCATTCGCCGCACGCACCACGCTCGCGGTGGCGGGGTGCTATGTGGTCGTGATGATCGGCTTGTCACGCCTCGGCGCACACGCGGTGACGGCACAGGCGGGATCACCCGCGGCGACGCGCACCATGGTCGGGCCCGTGCCGCTGTGGCCCCAGCACCGCGAAGTGATCCGCGACGTCGACGGTCGCTACGAAACCGGACAGCTCACCTTTGCGCCTGGCCCGACCTACCGTGCCACGGGGCAACGCGATGCCGGCCTCGACCCCGCGCTGGTGGCCGCCGTGCGGGCCACCCGACGGGGCGACAACTACTTCCGCTGGTCACGCTTCCCGGTCGTCACGGCGGAACCGGACGGCGACTCACTCCGGGTCACCCTCAGCGATGTCCGCTATGGCACCGGGCGGACCGCGACGTGGGCCACCATCGAGGTAATGGTGCCGCTACCGTCAAGCAGCGCACCACCGAGGTAAACCGCTGGGCGACGACCGGCATCTCAGTGGGACCACGCCGCTCGTCGCCCTGCCGTCTCCCACGGAGCCCACGCGTGACCCTCCTTGCCATGCGGTACCGAGTGCCGATCGTTGCCGGTCTCGTCCTCACCCTCCTCCCGCGGACCCCGGCGAAGGAGATCGTGCCCCTCACGGCGATGCGCGTCGCGCGAATGGCCCACACGGCCACCCCGCTCGCCGACAACCGGGTGCTGGTGGCCGGCGGCTTCACCGATCCACGGCACGCCTCGGCCAGCGCCGAACTCTTCGACGCGCGCAGCGCTCGGCTCGTGGCGCTGCCACCGATGGTAACGTTGCGACACAGCCACACCGCGACGCGATTGCCAGACGGCAAGGTCCTGCTGATTGGCGGTTATGTCGCCGGCAACAGTGTCACCGCATCGGCCGAACTCTTTGATCCGGTGACCCAGCGCTTCACCCCGACAGGTCGCCTGGGCGCCGCTCGAGCTGGGCATGTGGCCGTGCCCCTCGCCAACGGCAAGGTGCTCGTTGCTGGTGGTGTAGGGCCCAATTGGACCTTTCTCAAGAGCGCCGAATTGTACGACCCTGTCAGTGGCCGCTTCACGCCCACAGGCGACATGACCGTCGCGCGGGAAAGCCACGTTGCGGTTCGGCTTCTGGATGGCGGCGTGCTCATCGCCGGAGGGCATCGTGACCGACGCGCGGCAATCACCATCTATGCCTCGGCCGAAAGGTACGACGTCACGACCGGCCGATTCCGCGCCGTGGGCGACATGACGGTTCACCGACACAAGCACGACGGCGTCCTGCTCGCCGACGGGCGCGTCCTGATCACCGGCGGATCGGACGAGCGCGATGACAGGGGGATGTACGACAGCTCGGAACTCTTCGATCCGCACCGCGGCACCTTCGCCGCAGGGCCTCGCCTCATCCACCGCCGATACAAGCATGCCGGCAGCAGCGTCCTCTTGCCCTCCGGCGAGGTCCTGATCGCCGGTGGCGCGCCAGAGGCCGAGCGCTTCCTCCCGACCCGAGGCGAGTTCGCCCCCGTGCGCAGCGAGGGATCCCTCAGCGGCCAGTTTTCCGCCGTCGCCACGCTGGGTGATGGTGGCGTCCTCATCACGGGTGGCTACGGCCTCGATCGCGGCCCGCAGGCAACCGTCTGGAAGTACCGCTAGGGGACGTCGCGGACCACCGCACGTCGAGCGGGCGCGATCCCTCCATCCAACGGATGAATGACGATCTAGTCCGTGTCCGATGCTGGTAGGGCAACGTCTCCGGGTCAGCAGCACGGTGCCGACTCATCGACTCGGTGCGCGTGCTGTTGCTCGACCCACGTCGCTCCGGAGTCCGTCATGCCTTCCCCGATTCGTCCGCTCGTGCTGTTCGCCCTCGTCCTCACCGTGGCCGCCTGTGCCAAGAAGGAGACGCTCCCCAACGCCGACAGCGCTGCGGCTGCGAACGCCCCGCCCCCGCTCCCGCCGGCGCCGATGGCGATCACCGCGGTGGACCTCGGCAAGTCGTTCACCACCGAGAACGGCATCCAGGACAACAGCGACAGCTTCAACCAGCGTGACTCGCTGTACGTGTCGGTGCAGACCGACGGCGTCGGGACCGGCCTGGTGGGCATTCGTTGGTCGACCGAGGCCGGCAAGGTGATCGATTCCACCTCCCAGAACGTCACGGCCAACGGTTCGGGCCGGACGCTCTTCCGCACCGGCCAGGCGAAGCCCTGGGCTGTCGGCAAGTATCAGGTGGACGTGACCCTCAATGGCGTCGCCTCCGGCTCCAAGACGTTCGAGATCAAGCGGCCGTAGTTGTTCCACGGCAAGACGGCATGACGCGACGGCGCCCGTGGAACACACGGGCACCGTTGTCGCATCTCCGCTTGCGGTCTTCCCGCACCACGATAGCTTTTCCATCAACCCCATCCCGGGACCACCACCATGTCAGTCGCCAAAGTCACGGAGTTGATCGCCGAGTCGAACAAGAGCTTCAAGGACGCCATCGAAGAAGGGGTGGCGCGCGCGCACAAGACCCTCCGCAACGTGACCGGAGCGTGGGTCGAGGGCCAGAAGGTGATCGTCAAGGACGGCAAGATCACCGGCTATCGCGTCAACCTGAAGGTGACCTTCATCCTCGACGACTGACCGCGGAGCGGCACCGCTGAATCCAACGGACAGACCCTCCACTGTGCTGACCACCCTTCGCCGAGCCACGACCTGGCTCGACGATGGGTTTCGCGTTCCCGGCACCTCCTTCCGTTTCGGACTCGATCCCATCCTCGGCCTGGTGCCCGGCCTCGGTGACGCCGCGGGTGCCGCGCTCTCAGCCTCGATCATCGCCACCGCGGTGCGCAGCGGCGTCAGCCGCTTCACCCTGCTCCGCATGGCGACCAACGTGGCCGTCGACGCGGCCATCGGCGTGGTGCCGATCCTCGGCGACCTCTTCGATGCGGCGTGGAAGGCCAATCGCCGGAACCTTGACCTGCTCGAACGGCACGCCGTCGCACCCCCCGAGGCCGAGCGCGCCGACCGGCGCTTCGTCGTGGTGGTGCTCCTCTCGCTCGGCCTGCTCTGCCTCGCCCTCATCGTTGCCGGCGCACTGCTCAGCGTGGCCATTCTCCGGCTGCTGATTCCGTGATGATCGAACCCCCGATGACCGTCCCGCCCACGTTCGGACCGCGAGGCCCCTCCGGGCCGGTGCGCCTCATCGGAATCCTCGTGCTTGCCGTGCTGCTGCTTTCCATGCCGGCACCCGAGCCTGACGTCGCCCCCGCACCGGTAGCTGGCCAGGCATTTGTCTGGAATCGCGACTCCCTGTGGCGGGAGCTCCAGGCCGCCTTTGTGGCGGCGCGTGCCGCCGGCTGCAGTGATGGCGCGCGAATGCAGAGTCAGGTCGCCGCATTGCGCGGTTCGCTCGACACCCTCGACCGCGGTCAGGTCGAACCGACGGACCCCATCCTCGACACCGTGGAGGCGCAACTCTTCACGCTCGCCCCGGAAGTCGCCGCCTGCCCTGCGCAGCTCGAGGCATACCTGACCTCGGCGACCCGCATGCGCGACGTCGTGAAGCAGCAGTCCCGCGCCTGGGACGTGACATCGCGGACGACACGCGACCGGCTGTACCGAGCGCTCTACGGCAGCCGCGCCGCCCTCGAAGAAGTGATGCTGCAGCAACCGAGCGTGACCGCCGGGCTCATCGGCGGGGTGGACGAGCCATCCGCCACCCCGAGTGCGCTGGTGCACGGCGTCCGACTGCACTCCGGCGACATCCTCGTGTCGCGCGGCGGGTATCCGACCTCCGCATTGATCGCCCGTGGCAATGACTACCCCGGCAACTTCTCCCACGTCGGGCTGGTGCATGTGGATTCCGCCACGCGCGCCGTCTCGGTGATCGAGGCCCACATCGAGCTCGGCGTCGCCATCGCCACGGCGGAGGCGTACCTCGCCGACAAGAAGCTCCGACTGATGGTCCTCCGGCCCCGGGCATCGCTCCCCCAGCTGGTGCGCGACCCGTGGCTGCCGCATCGGGCGGCCACGGCCATCCGCGACCGGGCGCTCGCTGGCCACATCCCCTATGACTTCGCGATGGACTATCGTGATCCGTCACGGCTCTTCTGTTCCGAGGTCGCTTCGTCGGCCTACCGCGACCAGGGCGTGGAGCTGTGGATGGGGATCTCGACCATCAGCGGCGAGGGACTGCGTCGCTGGCTCGGTGCCTTCGGGGTGAAGCACTTCGAGACGCAGGAACCATCGGATCTCGAGTACGACCCGCAGTTGGTCGTGGTGGCGGAGTGGCGCGACCTCGCCCTGCTCTTCCGCGACCACGTGGACAATGCGGTCACCGACGTGATGCTCGAAGGCGCGGAGCGCGGCGACCCGCTCGAGCACCCCTGGTATCAGCTGCCGGCAGGCCGCCTCGCCAAGGGATACAGCGTGGCCCTTCAGCGCCTCGGGCGCACTGGCCCCATTCCGGAGGGGATGTCCGCTGCGGCCGCGCTTCGGAACCGCGCCTACGGGGCGCGCCACGCGGCCCTCGCCGCGGCGGTACACGACGCCGCATCGGCGTGGCAGCAGGAACGCGGCTACCCCCCACCCTACTGGACCTTGGTGGATCTGGCGCGCAACGCCGCCGGATCGCCGTCACCCTCACCGACTCGCCCATGACCTGGCTCGCCTCGATCGCCGTCGGCATCGTCACCGGACTCGCCGCCATGCTGGCCGCAGGCTTCGTCGCCACGCGAGCCGTGGAGTGGCATCGCGTCTCCTCGTTCGAAGGGGGCTCGGGATACTTCGTGGTGGGGCTCGCCCTGATGGGTCTCATCGGCGGGGTCATCATTGGGGTCGTGGTCTCGCGCTACCTCGGGCCAGGCTTCCTCAAGGCGCTGGGGGTGGCCCTGTCGATCGCCGGCGCGTGCATCGGCGTGATTGGCGGGATCTCCCGGCTCATGGCCGATGTGCCACCGACCCTCGACGGCGAGACCGTCGCCCTGGCGGTCGAATTCCGCTGGCCGGTCGGCCAGCCCCTCCCTGCCGCCGATTCTGCGGAGTGGTTCCTCCGACTGCACTCGGCGACGGGTGGCACGCTTCGCACCAGCCAGAACGGCCCCCTGTGGCGGGAAGATGCCCGGCAGGAGGAGGGTCGCTGGATCGTGCCAGGCGCCGTCTCCCTCTTCACGGAGCGGGGCGACCGCATCATCGACATCGTCCCCGACAGCATCCTCACGAATGGCTTCAAGGTGCCCATCGGCCGCTCGCCATCACGGAGCCAGCTCGAGTGGAGCGAGTGGTTGCCACGCTCGACAGGCCCGGAGGGGATCACGTATCGCTTCCGCGTGGTCCCCGCCAGCCAACCGCTGCGCACCGAAGTCTTCGGCCCCTTTGAGGTCACCACCATCGCCCACTCGCTCGGCGAGGTGACCTATTCCGGCCAGCCGACCATGTGGACCGCCGACGCGGAGTTCCGTATCCGGCATCGGGACAAGCCCGTGGTGATCTCGCACCGTGCCGATTCGGGAGACGCCGTGACGCAGGTTGAACGCGCCACGGCGGTCGCGGCGGTGGGCGGTCCGACCCCGGCGCTGATGATGCAGGTCGAAGTCGATGGAGGAGTCGGTACCTGCTACCTCGTGGTGAGCGCCACGGCCGAACCACGGATCGAGCGCGTCGGGCCGTGCGGCCCCACCATGCAACTGTCACCGCTGACCAACGATGCCGCGGTGCTCGCGAAGCAGACCATGCTACCCGAGGGGCGATTCGATCGCACCTCCTTTGCGCTCTCCCGCTTCTACCTCTTGTCGACTCACGTGCTCGACTGCGAGACGCTCACCCTGCGGCCCTACGACAATGCCGATCAATCGCGACTGATTGATCGCCTGCCACCCGTCGGCATCGCGCCCGACGGGCAGAGCTTCGTTCGGGTGGAGTGGGACCAGGAGAGCACCGACCGGACTGTCCTTGCCGTGACGCGTCTCGACGGCGGTCCGCGCTATCGGCTGCCGATCGACGCGACACGGATGCGCTATCACGTGATTGACCACATCGACCCGGCGTGGTTGCAGCACCACTTTGAGTGGCGTCAGGTCCCCGGCGCGCCGGATGAGCTCGTGGCGAGGTCGACCTTCGCCCCGATGCCCTACCGGGGCACGCTGTCGACCACGTCGGACTACCGCGAGTACCGCATCGGGCCGGCACTCACGGGCCTCCGACCGGCGGTGATCGACTGGCTGGTCTCGGAATTCAAGGGCGAGCGCGTGACCAATGACGAGTCCGCGTTCGCGCAGGAGGTCAAGATCGGCGACACCATCGTCAACGTGAGCTTCAGCCCCGAGGGTGAATCCCACGTCGGGATCTGGATGGACCGCGGCCCCGACACCAGGCTGGTTGCGGAGATTGCGAAGAGGCTGGACGCGGCGCTGGCGACCTATCGCTTCGACAAGTTTCTTGGCTTACCGGAGACGCAATGATGCACCGACCCGTGGTCATCACAGTCGCACTCGCTCTGCTCGGTCCTTCCGCCGCGACCGGCCAGCAAGATCAGGATTGCGAGATCTATCGCGCCGCCTTGACGGCAATCGCACCCGACAGCACCAAGCCGGTGGTCGTCTACGACAGCACCTCGCTCGGCACCCCGACGTTTGCTTTCCACGCCTGGACCAGCATGGGCGCGCCACGAGACTCGACCTACCGAATGTCACGGGAGACGTGGGACGCCGTGCGCGCCAACAACGAGCCGCGGGGCCCGCTCCCGGAGTGCATCAACGCGATGCGTCGGCTCACGCGTGTCTGGTATGACAGCATCTGGACCAAGTTCTCGGATCGGGAGAAGGGCTGGGAAATCTTCAGCGCGGCCTACCCCGGCGCCAACGGCTTTCGCATGTTCGGCAAGCCATACTGGCCCGTCGTGGGCGGTGACCTGGCGCTGATCTACGTGGCGAGTGCCAGTCACTGGCTCGCTGGTGGGGGTGACGTGCTGTACGTGAAGAAGGTGGATGGCCGCTGGACCGTTGTTGGTCGTCATCCCCTGTGGCGCTCGTGAGGCGGGCCACGGCCGTCGTCGTGCTTCCCCTGCTCTCGGCCCTCCTCGCCGGCTGCCAGCGCGACACGCGGCCGGGCACCGCAGGAGTCACCGACAGCGCACCCCCCGGCGTCGAGGCATCGACGGCCCCCTCAGGCATCACGGCCCCGTGGCAGCTTGACTTCGATGGGATCGGACTCGGTCGCGTCGGCATGACCATCGCCCAGGCCGAGTTGGTTCTCGGGTCCGCGCGGGTCGACCGCATCGAGGATGGCGACGTGTGCGGCTACGTCAACTTCGCCAAGTTGCCAGAGGGGGTCTCGTTCATGGTGGCAGGCGACACCCTCGTACGCGCCAACGTGGATGCCGAGGGCGTGCGCACCGTCGAGGGATTGGGTGTGGGCAGCACCGAGGCGGAGGTCCAGGCGGTCTTCGGCAGTCGGGTCACCGTGGAGCTGCACCCGTACACAGGCCCAGAGGGGCACTACCTCGTCGTGACCGACCCACGTCGACCGAACTTCCGGATGATCTTCGAGACCGACGGGAAGGTGGTCACCTCATTCCGTGCGGGACGGGAGCCGGAAGTGCGCCTCATCGAAGGGTGCGCCTGACGCGCTATCCCCGCGGGTGGAACTTCTTGTGGACGCTGCGGAGGTAGTCGCGATCCACGTGCGTGTAGATCTGCGTGGTCGAGAGGTCGGCGTGGCCGAGCATCTCCTGCACCGCGCGCAAGTCGGCGCCACCCTCGAGCAGGTGCGTCGCGAAGGAGTGACGCAGCGTGTGCGGTGTCACGCGCTTGGTGATCCCCGCCTGCGCCGCGCGCTTCTTCACGATCCCCCACGCCCCGACGCGCGAGAGTGGCTCGCCCCGGGCATTGAGCAGCACCCTGCCCTGCGACTTCCCACGGTCGAGGTCGGCGCGCGTGGTGTGCAGGTACACCGATACCGCGCTCACGATCGGACGACCGATCGGCACCAGGCGTTCCTTCCGCCCCTTGCCGAACGCGCGCACCAGGCCATCGCCCAGCAACAAGTCGGTGAGCCCCATGTCGCAGAGCTCCGAGACCCGGAGGCCTGCGCCGTAGGCGAGCTCCAGCATCGCGCGATCGCGCCAGGCGAGCGTCTCCTCCACCTGGGGCGAGGCGAGCAGGCGGTCCACCTCGTCCACCGACAGCGTGTCCGGCAGCGTGCGCCACCGCTTCGGCGTCTCCAGTCGGTCACTTGGGTCGCGCTCCACCAGGCCCTCCGCCGCCAGGAACGCAAACCAGGTGCGCACCGACGAGATGTGCCGCCGGATGGTGGCACCGCTCAGGCCGAGGTCCTTGAGCAGGAAGATGAACTCGCGCAACAACGGGGTCGTGAGCCCGCGCGGGTCGGCGATCCCCTTGCTTCGGGCGAAGGCCACCAGGCGGGAGAGGTCGCGCTGATACGCCTCGATGGTGTTGGGCGAGTGCCCGGCCTCGAGGGAGAGATGATCGCGGAACGAGGGGAGGTGAAACGCCACCACCAGTTCCGGTGGCAGGTCGCCGATGCTCACGGCGTGCTCCGCCGGCGACGGCGCCACCAGAAGAGCGCCCCGATGGCGATGGCCACGAGCATGACGATGCCGGCCACGGTGTTGAAGCGCTTGACCCAGCCGAGCACCTCTTCCCAGTGCTCGCCGAGCATGG
This sequence comes from Gemmatimonadales bacterium, assembly GCA_033764505.1. Taxonomy (GTDB): domain Bacteria; phylum Gemmatimonadota; class Gemmatimonadetes; order Gemmatimonadales; family GWC2-71-9; genus Palsa-1233. The sequence continues at coordinate 38,954 of JANRIW010000004.1, read as the reverse complement.
CGGCGCCGAGGATGATCCCTCCGTACCAGAGCGCCGAGGCGAAGAGGATCGGCACGAGGGCGCGGAGCGGCCCGAGATGAATGAGCCCCGCGAACGGGGCGACCACGGCGCGGAAACCGGGCAGCAGGCGGCCGATGAAGAGGCCGAGGAGGCCGAAGCGCTGGTACTCCGTCCGGACAAACGCCAGCCCCTGCTCCGGAAGGAAGCGCTTGGCAAAGCCTGAGGCGAAGAGTGTGGAGGAGTGGCGCGCAGCGAGCCAGTAGATCCCCATCGCGCCGCCCACGTTGCAGACCAGCGTGACCGCGAAGACGATGCGCGCGTCGGTCACGCCGCGATGCGAGAGGAAGGCGCCTAGGGCGATGGCAGTGTCGGCGGGAAAGGGCGGAAAGATGTTCTCGACGGCGGCGAGGAGCCCGATGACGAGGTAGACAGCAACGGGGGGAAGCCCCGTGAGCCACTCCACCATCCCTTCCATCAGAGGGGCCGCAGCGTCGCGACAGCCATCACGGCAATCCCTTCGCCGCGTCCGATGAAGCCCATTCCCTCGTTCGTCTTGGCCTTTAGCGACACCGCGCCCTCACCGACGCCCAGCGCCTCGGCGAGACACGCCTGCATGGCCGGCACGTGCGGCGCGAGCTTGGGTGCCTGCGTGATGACCGTGATGTCGCACTGCTGCAGCGTCCAGCCACCCTCCTGCACACGCCGATGCGCCTCGATCAGGAGCGGGATCGAGTCGGCATCGGCGTAGGCCGGATCGGTGTCCGGAAAGAGCCGGCCGATGTCGCCCATCGCCGCCGCCCCGAGGATGGCGTCGGTGAGTGCGTGCGAGACGGCGTCGGCGTCGGAATGCCCGATCAGGCCCAGGGTGTACGGGATGGTCACGCCGCCGAGCACGAGCGGCCGCCCAGGACCGAAGCGGTGCGAGTCGTAGCCGATCCCGACGCGAATCACGCCACCGCCTCGAGCGGTGCTTCGATCAGCGAGTAGTCCTGCCGCCGGCGTGCCGGCACCATCCCCGCATCGCGGATCGCGCGCTCCATCTCCTCGATGGTGGCGCGGTAGGTCGTGCCGGCCGCGGAAACCACATTCTCTTCCATCATCAGCGAGCCGAAGTCGTTGGCACCGAACCGCAGCGCGATCTGCCCGACCTTGAGCCCCATGGTGACCCAGCTCGCCTGCATGTTGGGGATGTTGTCCACCAGGATGCGCGCCGTCGCGAGCGTCCGCAGGTAGGTCACCGCATCCGTCTTGACCCGATCGGCCATCGCCGTCCCTTCGGGCTGCAGCGGCCAGGCGATGAAGGCCGTGAAGCCACCGGTGCGTGCCTGCACCTCGCGGATCCGGAAGAAGTGTTCGATGCGATCCTCGTCGGATTCGCCGAGGCCGTACATCATCGTCACCGACGTCTTCATTCCTTGCCGGTGGGCCTCCTCCTGCACGCCGAGCCATTCCTCGGTCTGCGCCTTCTTCTTGGCCACCCGCTCGCGCACCGCATCCACGAGAATTTCGCCGCCGCCACCCGGGATCGAGTCGAGCCCGGCCTCGCGCAGCTGCCGCACCACCTCGGGCATCGGGATCCGGAAGCGCTCGGAGAAGAAGACCACTTCCGACGGCGAGAAGCCGTGGATATGGATCGGATGGTGCGCCTTGATGTAGCGCATCAACTCGAGGTACCACTCGAACGGGATGTAGGGGTTGTGCCCGCCCTGCAGCAGGATCTGCGCGCCACCGATCGCCTTGCACTCGTCGATCTTGGCACCGATCTGCTCGAAGGAGAGAACGTAGCCCTCGTTGTCCTTCGGTCGCCGATAGAAGGCGCAGAAAGCGCAATCCGCCACACACACGTTGGTGTAGTTGATGTTGCGATCGATGATGTACGAGACGGTCGGGTCCGGGTGCAACCGGTGCCGCACCGCGTCGGCCATGGCGCCGAGCTCGAGCAAGGGGGTGCGCTGGTAGAGCGCGAGCGCCTCGCGGAACTCCGCGCTGGAACGGTCCACGGTGCTCATTCAGGCCGCCGTGAGGAAGGTGAGGGAGCCATTCGGTACCAGTCCGTCGGCGGCGAGGCGCCCGAAGAATTCGGTCAGCCCCGCCAGGTGCCGGTAGGAGAGATCGTAGTCGAGGTCGCCCAGGTAGGCGCGGCAGGTGGCGGCCGGAATCCCGGTGCGCGCCGCCGCCTCGGCGGCAATGACGTCAAGGTGCGCCACGCCCCAGTCGCGCGAGGCACAGAGCCGCTCGTGCAGCGCCAGCGCCTCGGTGCGGTCGGCATCACGCCTGGCCGCCCACACCGCAAAGACAAATGGCAGGCCGGTCCATTCCTTCCATGCCTGCCCCAGATCCACGAACACGGGGTACTGCCCGGAGGCGCGCAGGTGCAGCGCGGCATCCCCGATCACCAGCACCGCGTCGTGCGGCAGCGCCTGCAAGCCGGCCAGATCATTCGGCTCGGCCCGCACCGTCGCGAACTGTGGCGACACCTGCCAGCGATGCTTGCAGAGCAATTCCAGCAACAGCACCGACGTGCGCGACGACGCCGTGCGCAGCACCGTGGCCCCGTTCAGCTCTGCCACCGGACGCTTGGAGAAGAGCGCCACCGAGTGCACGGGACCATCACAGGAAATCGCCAGGTTCGGGAGCAGATGGTAGAGCGACGCGTCGCGCGCGTACTCCACGGCAGACACGGCGCTCACGTCCAGTTCCCCGGCGGCAAGCAGATCGTTCAGCTCCGCCGCGGTGGCTGTCACCACCTCGGCGCCACAGGGCACCACGCCGCGATCCATCGCCGCGAAGACCGGCGCGGTGTTGATCCAGGGAAGCCGACCGAGCCTCACGCGGCGTGCACCACGGGGAGCGACATCCGGGAACTGCCGCCCTTCGGCATCCGCAGCTCGGAGAAATCGGTCCGGATCGGCTGGTAGAGCGAGTTGCGTTCCACCGGCACCTTGGCCGCGTCGCGGATCAGCGCGACCAGCCCCTCGTACGGCATGTGCATCTCAGTCGTGGCGCCCGCCTCGTGGTAGACCCGTTCGAAGACCACCGTCCCCTCGACGTCATCGCAGCCGAAGGAAAGCGCGATCTGCGACAGGAACGGCGTGACCATCGGCCAGTGCGTCTTCACGTGGGCGATGTTGTCGAGGAAGAGTCGGCCCACGGCAATGTTCTTGAGGTCCTCGAAGCCGGTCGTCGCGGTGCCCACGCGGCCCAGCTCCGCGCCGAGTTCGTTGTTCTCGGTGTGGTACGCGAGCGGGATGTAGGTCAGGAAGCCACCGGTCTCGTCCTGGAGGTCCCGCAGCATGGTGAGGTGCTCGATCCGGTCGTCCGCGGTCTCGATGTGGCCGTAGAGCATGGTGCAGTTGGTCGGGATGCCGAGGCCGTGGGCCTCGCGGTGCACCGCGATCCATTCGTCGCCGGTGAGCTTCCGCTCGGCGATGGTGGCGCGCACGGCCGTGGAGAAGACCTCGGCGCCGCCACCCGGCATCGAGGTGAGGCCGGCCTCCTTGAGCGCGATCAGCACCTCACGCACCGACGTCTTCTCGATCCGCGCCAGGTGCGCGATCTCGACGGCGGTGAGTGCCTTGATGTGAATGTGCGGATGGCGCTCCTTGAGCCCGCGAATCATGTCGGTGTAGTACGAGAGCGGGAGCTTCGGGTGCAGGCCGCCGACGATGTGGAATTCGGTGGTCGGTCCGCCGATGGCGGTCGCCGCCTCGTGGTACACCTCGTCGAGCGACCGGGTGTAGTGACCGTCTTCCTTCGGCATCCGCGCGAACGAGCAGAAGGTGCACGTGTTGCGGAGGATGCAGACGTTGGTCGGGTTGATGTGCTGGTTGGCCGAGAAGAAGACCCGGTCGCCGTTCTTGCGCCGGTTCGCGTAGTCGGCGAGGGTGCCGAGGCCGATCAGGTCGTCGGTGGCGTAGAGGGCGCGTGCGTCGGCCGCGTCGAGTCGGGTGCCTGCAAGCACCTTCTCGGCGATCGGGCGCAGTGCGGGGTCGCGGAGTCGGTCCAGGCGCAGCTCGACGGGACTCAGGACAGCGGGTGCCTGCTCGGTCATGGCGGTCATCCTCCAAATCTACGGACCCCCGGGGTCGGGGGGTACCGTCTGCGCTGATATACCCCGTGGCAGGGTGGCGGTGCCAGAGTTGGCGAGGGGGCTGGGGGGTGGGATACTTCGGGGTGATGGCCCCCTCCTCCCCCACCTGCGTCTCCTGTAATCGTCCCTTCCTTGGGAATGGCGAACTCGCGTCCCTCCCCGAGGGCCGCCGGATCGCCTTTGACCCTGGGCAGCGGCGCGTCTGGCGGATCTGCACCAAGTGCGGCGAGTGGAACCTGCTGGGGGCGGAGGCGGCAGGGGCGGCCCTGGGTGAGCTTGAGGCGCGGGTGCCGACTCGCGGATCGGCCCTGCTGATCACCCACGTGGGGCCCCGGCTGGAGCTGCTCCGCGTGGACAACTTCGCCGACGTCCGGGTGGGTGAGCTGGCGATGGCGGAGCGACGGGACACGCTCTCTTCGGGATCTGGCTTGATTGGCGCGATCATGGGCGTCGGGATAGTGGCCGTCATACCCATCTGCATCTGGTTCGCCTCGAGGCGCGCCGAGTTGGTCGTTTACCTCACCATCATGTTCAGCATCGGAATGTTTGGGCGTGAGTGGTATCGGCGCCGGCAAGGTCTCAGGCTGAGCCGAAATCGGCTGGAGCTTGGGGCGATCTTCGCCGTGGCAGGGCTGATCAGCGCCATCGTGGGCGGAGTGGACCTCCTGGTCATCGGCTGGGCCGCACTCACGGGGTTCGCGACCTTCGCCACAACCATCGTCTTGCCGATCACCACAAAGCTTCCGTCCGGACGCGCCGTGCGCGTCCCGGCAGAGCATTGGGAGAGCATCGGCATTCGCTGGGACGTCGAACGCGGCGAGATCTCCCTCCAGCCCAGGGACGGCATCTGGCTGGGGCCGAGCGACTCGCGTGCATTCCTCCGCCACATCCTCGAGGAGAGCCTGATCGCGGCGCTCACCGATGAGGCCCTCGCCAAGGGACACCTCCTCGCCACCACGCACAGCATCGAGGGGATTCTCGGTGCACTCGACGCGTGGCGCCAGGACCGTGACGACACCCTGCGGCTCACCGACATCCCGGTGATGTACCTGATTGCGCTGGAGCTGGCCTTTGAGCGGCGCGAGGGTGGCTCGCCGAAGGCGCAGCTTGCGCATGAGAAGCTGTTGGAGGCGGCGAGAGTGGCCGACGAGGCCGAGCTGCTCGACAAGGGGAGCGCATGAGCGCGCTGACCTGCGTCTCCTGCCACAAGCCGTTCCCGGCCAATGGCGAGCTCGCCTCGCTTCCCGAGGGGCGGCGCATTGCGTTCGACCCGGGGCAGCGGCGGGTCTGGCGGATCTGCGCCACGTGCGGCGAGTGGAACCTGCTGGGGGCGGAGGCGGCGGGGGCGGCGCTCACCGAGTTGGAGGCGCGCCAACCTGCATTGGGTGAAGGGGTTCAGACAGCGCATCTGTCAGGGCGCTTGGAGTTGGTGCGGGTCAACAACCTCGACGCCGCAGAGGTGGCCCAGTTCGCCCGCGCCGAACGGCACCGCGCACTCGCGAAAACTGCGGCCGATCGCCCGCGCGCCGTGGCCCAGATGGTGGCGACCGCACTGATCTCGATCGCCCCGCTCTACCTGCTCCTCGACGGTCGACTTGCTGCGACGATGGGCATGGTACTCGAGATGGTCGCCTTGACTGGGTACGGCGCATTGTGGCGAGCGCTTGATCGCTGGTGGCAACGACTCTCGGCATTGCCAGGCCTCTGGCTGTGGGCAGTCGCGGCACCCTCGGCGTTGTTTGCCTATGCGAGGTGGGGCCCCGGATACGATCGCGCAACGGCGATGTGGTCAGGGCTCGTCGTGACCCTGCTGATCTATCTCATCGTGCGGCGGGACCGCTTCAAGCTCGAGGCGACTCTGCACGGCCCCAGAGAGTGGGATCAGGTGAGGATCCGCTGGAGCGCACACCCGTTCCGCATCGAACTGCGGCCGCTCCGTGATACCTGGCTGAGTACCGAGGCGTCCGAGGGAATGCTCCGGGCGATCCTGTCTTCCCGACTCGGCATGAAAGTCACCCCTGCAATGGTGGAAGAGGCCGTTCAGTTCATTGCGCATTCCGGTCCACTCGGCCTCCTCGGTGTCCTGGAAGGGCTCAAGGAACGGGAGGGTGGCGAGCTCACGCTTGGGGCCGTTCCCCCGACCTACCTGATCGCGCTCGATATCGCCCTCGCCGGTGCCGGGGAGGCATCGGACGCCGCGTTCCGCGAGCATGAGCGGTTGCGCGAGGCGACGGCGATCGCACAGATCGCGGAGTCGCTCGATGGGGACAAGCCGTGAGTGCCCCCACCTGCGTCGCCTGCAACAAGCCATTCCCAGCCAACGGCGAGCTTGCCTCGGTGCCCGAGGGACGGCGCATCGCGTTTGACCCAGGGCAGCGGCGGGTCTGGCGTATCTGCACCAAGTGCGGCGAGTGGAACCTGCTGGGGACGGAGGCGGCGGGGGCGGCGCTTCCGGAACTGACTGCGCGAGATCCCAAGCCGAGTTCATCGGTGCGGAGCACGCGCGTCTCCGGCGACCTCGAGCTGCTCCGCATCGATGACATCAGCAAGGTCGAGGTGGCCGACCTGGTGATGGCCGAGCAGCGGGATGGACTCCAGCGAGCGACGCAGCTCGCGGCATGGATGCCGGTCGTGATCATCGTCCTCGTCTCGGCGTCGTTCATCTTCCCGTCTGGCCTACGTGGTGGTGCGACGAAGGAGCTCCTCGGGACACTTGTCATGCTCGCCGGGATTTCCGGCCTCTTGACCATACCGCGGATCTTTCATCGGATGCGACACCGTGCTTCCGTCCCGCGGGCCATGTGGCTCGGCCTTGTGGGTTCTCAGGTTGGCTACCTGCTCGGCATGTGGCTTCTTGAGGGCAGTCTTATCATGGCCAAGTTCCTCTACCTGGGCGGCCTGCCAGCCATGATTGCATTCTCGCTCATTCCATGGCACCGTCTCATCGGACGATTCCTCCCGAAGCAGCTCGCCGACGTCATGATCACCGACGAATGGGATGCCACGACGATCCGTTGGACCATCTCACCGGCCACCATCTCCCTCAGGCCACTCGGCCGCGAATGGTTGAGCGAGGATGACTCTGTCCGAGTCCTGAGCACCGCGGTGGCGGTGCATTCCATCAATCAGACCAACGCGGAGGGCATCCAGCACGCCCACGCGCTCGCCGCGTCACTGGGGCTCACCGGTGTCCTGGCGGCGCTCGACGCCTGGCGCCACGATCGCGACGACACGCTCACGCTGGGTGACATTCCAGCCGTGTACCTAGTGGCGTTGGAGCTGGCCTTCAGCCGGGAGAAGGAGGCATCGAAGAAGGCCCTGGCCGCCCATGAGAAGCTCCTTGAGGCCGGAGTGGTGGCGAGGGAGGCCGAGGCGCTCGATCGGCTGCCTGAGGGCTCCTGATGGCCAAGGACACCTGCCTCCACTGCGGCAAGCCGCTCCCAGCCAACAAGGAACTCGCCTCGGTCCCCAACGGGCGCCTCGTCGCGTTCGATCCCGATGCCAATCGCGTGTGGCGGATCTGCGCGAAGTGCCATCACTGGAACCTGCTCGGGCCCGAGGCGTCGGCCGCGGCGATGCCGGAGCTCGCGGTGCGCTTCGCGGCACTGCCGAGTGCCGGACCGGAGGGACTCGCGAAGGCGAAGGTTTCCGCGGCACTCGACCTATTCCGCGTCGGCGGGCCGCAGGAGCGGGCGGCGGCAATTCTTGAGCTCAGCGAGGCGCGGAGAGAACTGACGGCTCCCGTGTCATTGTGGGAAAAGCTGATCTTCGGAGCATTCCTGGCCTACCTTGCCAGCAACGCCTACCGCATGATCACGGAGCCTCCATGGCAGGCTCTGGTGGGAGTTGCGATCTGCTTCGGTATCATGTGGAGCGTCATGGAGTATGGAGGAGGCACTCAGGTCGCGTACCGCCCTCGGGGCGGAAAGTGGATGGCACCAGCCCTCGCTGTGGCGGGATTGGCCGCGGCAGGGTTTGGGGTCCTGACAGCCTGGTGGGCACTGCTTGCTGGTGCACTTGGGGTGCTGTTCGGTTGGGTCGGCCGACGAGACGCACGGCGCAAATCACTCCTTGTCTGGACACCCGGCAGCTCGGACCTCCGCTTTGCAGGCAATGAGATGAAGGGCCTTGGCGATGAGTGGCTCTCACTGTTCGTGCTTCCGGATCTCAACTCACCGCAACAAGCCTCGGATGCACTGGATCGCTTTGAAGAGCTGGGCTCCCTCCCCCGTGTCCTTGCGCACTTGACCACGGAACGCGGAGCACCTGAGGGATTGCTGGATCTGAACAGAATGACGGTCGAGGACCGGCTCCTCCTGGGTGTGGCCACGCGGGTCGCGGGGACGGAACCAGGAGCTGCCCTTCGCATCGGACTACCTGACGCCAAGCTGATTGCAGAGGTCGCCGAATCGCTTGACCTCCCCAAGGAAATCCGTTGATGGCGAAGGACACCTGCGTCAAATGCGGCAAGCCGCTCCCCGCCAACAACGAGCTCGCCTCGGTCCCCAACGCGCGCCTCGTGGCGTTCGATCCCGATGCCAATCGCGTGTGGCGGATATGCGAAGAGTGCAACCATTGGCACCTGCTCGGCCCGCAGGCTGCCCGCGCCGCGCTGCCGGAATTGCAAAGCCGCTACGACGCCGAAGTGGTCGCTGGCCAGGGCCAATTGGCGATGGCCAGCATTTCAAGGAAGCTTCTCCTCTTTCGAGTCGGCGCACCTTCGTCGAGCACTGCCGCGGAGCTGATGGCGTCCGAGCTTCATGCCGGGCTGGGAAGTGGCATTTCATGGCAGTTCGGTGTGGCGGCGGTCGGCATGCTCGCCGCGATCATCGGAATCAACGTGTGGCTCGAACGGTTCAGCGTCTGGAAAGCCATCTTCGATTCCAGGGCCCCGCAGCTCTTCTTCCTGCCGGCCCTCGCGGCGCAGGGATTCTTTGGCGGAGGTGAGATGTACCGAGGCCGCCCTGCCTGGTTGCGCTGGCTCTGGCTCCTGTTCCTCCCGCTCGTGCTGTGGTCGATGCCAACGAGTCCTCTGCCGATGTGGGGAAAGGTTCTCACGATCGCAGGCGGGCTCGGCGTTGGCGCTTGGGTCGGTCGAGGAGAAGGGAAACCGCGAGGCATTCGTTGGGGGCACGATGAAGAACCGCTCAGCTACCATGATGGTGTCCGAGGAGACCAGCATGGTTGGGCGGCCACTACCTGCTTGGTGTTTGAGTTAGGGCCAGAATTCGAGGATCGAGTCAAGCCGGAAGATCGTGACGCAGCTTGGACGCTGTGGCGCAAGCATGCCTCGCTTCAATCGCTACTTCAATCCTTCAGTGAGCGTCGCGATGCGGACGGCCTGCTGCGCCTCACCGCGCTCAATAGGCCAGAACGGATGGCGCTCCTGATCGCCGCCGGCGCCCGTCTCGCCGAGCCGCCCGCAGAAGTCATCGCCGGACTCGAGGAAGCCGAGCGGATTGCCGCGATTGCGGAGGCGCTCGACAACGAGCTCAGCCCCCCAGCACCTCACGCACCTTTGCCGCCAGCTCCTCCGGCGTGAACGGCTTCGGCAGGAACGGCACGTCGCCATGTTCCGCCGCCACCAGTTCCTCGCTGTAGCCCGACATGAGCAGCACCTTGAGGGCCGGTTGGCGCTCCAGCATCCGGCGCGACAGCTCACCCCCGCCCATCCCCGGCATCACCATGTCGGTGAGCAGCAGGTCGATCGTGCCGGCGTGGCTCCCCTCCAGCAACAGGGCCTCGGCGCCGTCGGCCGCGGAGAGCACCGTGTAGCCGAGGCGGCTCAACACCCGGTCCACCAGCTTCCGCACCTGCTCCTCATCCTCGGCGACCAGGATGGTCTCGCCCCCAGTGCCCGCCGGCTTCACGGCATGCGCACCGGACGGTGTGGCGTCCGCCTCGTCACGGCGGGGGAACACCAAGCGGAAGGTCGCGCCCTCACCAGGCACGGACTCCACCTCGATGCGCCCACCCGCCTGCTCCATGATGCCGTAGCAAGTGGCGAGACCGAGCCCGGTGCCCTTCCCTGCCGGCTTGGTGGTGAAGAACGGCTCGAAGAGGTGCGCCTGGACCTCCGCCGGAATCCCGTGGCCACTGTCCTCGAAGGTCAGCACCACCTCGTCGCCGACGATCTGGGCCTGCACCGTGAGCGTCCCGCCCTCCGGCATGGCGTCGCGGGCGTTGACGGCCAGGTTGGTGATCAGCTGGTCGCCCTGGGTCGGATCGATCGCGATGAAGGCCGGGTCGGGCGAGAGGCGGATCCGCAACACGACCGCATCGCCGAGCAACTGGCGCAGCCGGCGATTCGAATCGACGATGAGCGCGTTGACGTCCACCACCCGCGGCTGCACCACCTGGCGACGCGCGAAGGCAAGCAGCTGCGCCGTGAGGTCGGCCGCGCGCGCCGACGACCGGACAATTTCGTCCACGTCGACCAGCGCCTCGGGGTTGGTTGCCACGCGATCGCGCAACAACTGCGCATACCCCGAGATGGCCGTGATGAGGTTGTTGAAGTCGTGCGCGATCCCTCCGGCCAGCCGCCCGATGGACTCGAGCCGTGCGGCCCCCGCAAGGCGGCGCTCGAGCTTCCGCTGCTCGGTGACATCGCGGATGATCATCAGCACGCAGCGGTCGCCGTCGAGGTCCACCACGCGACCCGACAACCGGGTCTCGCGCACCGATCCGTCGGGCCGAGTCAGGGCGACCGCGAAATCATTGATGGTACCGTCACGCGAGATCGCCTGCACCATCGCGTCGCGATCGGCGGGCGTCGGCCAGAGCTTCATCTCGACCGAGGTCCGGCCAAGCAACTCCTCCCGCGGTCGACCGGAGATCTCCACGAAGCCGTCGTTGACCTCGAGCAGCATGCCGTCCCCGAAGCGCGTCAGCGCCACGCCATCGGGCGTGAGCGCGAAGAGGCGCGCGAACTTTTCCTCGGCGCGCATCCGCTCGGCCTCGGCACGTGCCTCCTCCCGCCCCGCCAGCAGCCACGCCAGCCCGGCGAGCAGGAGGACCACGATGCCGAGGGCGAGTCGCATCGGCCAGCGGCGGGCCGCAAGGGTGGTGTCCCATCCACCGACATGCACCGCCAGGAGCGACCACTCCCGGTCGGCCAGACGCACCACCGCACTGATCGGGCGCGCCGTCGAGTCGCGCACCAGAAGCGAGTCCCCGGCGATGTACCGGTCCGCCTCATCAACCAGCGACACGGTGAGTCGCGGATTGGCCTCGACGCCCGCCTCGAAGAGCACCGGCGAGAGGTCCACGACCACCGCCGCGACGCCCACCACCGAATCGGTCGCCGATCGGATGGCGAGCCGGCCAACCAGACCGAGCCCGCCCTGATAGAGCTCAAGCGGCCCCGAGAGGGCGATCTGCTCGGGCTGCTCGAGTGCGCGACGGAAATCACCCCCGAGCATCGGACGGGGGTCGGTCAGCAGGTTGCGGCCCACGGCCGCCTCGTTGCCGGTCAGTGGCCAGGTCCGCACGATCGTCCCGTCGCGGAGGAACTGCACCGTCCGGACGCCGGGCGTGCCGCGCAGCAATCCGGCCGCAAACTCGTCGAACTCGGCCTCGAGGTCCGGGCGTCCCCAGTGGATCTGCAGGAAGGAGGCGAGCCCCTGCAGCAGTGCCATCCGCCCATTCAGCGCCGTCTGCAGCGCGTTGGCCGTGGGGACCACTTCGCCACGCACCGATTCGCGCAGGAGCTCGAGGCGGACTTGCCCATACCAGCGATCCAGCACGATCGCGCCGACCGTCGACAACGCCAGGACCAGCAGCGCCACCCGCCAGGCCCGAACGCCAGCGCCCCCCCGACGACTCACGCCGCGGGGGGGCACTGTCACTGCACGGACCGCATCGGCCATCAGAGTGCTCGGACCGCCAACGTGACGTTGTGGCCGCCGAACCCGAACGAATTGGAGAGCGCGACGCGCACCCGCTGCGAACGCTTGACGTTCGGCACGCAGTCGAGGTCGCACTCCGGATCCGGGTCGTCATTGTTGATGGTCGGCGGAATCTCGCCAGTCCGCGCCACCAGGAGCGACACCACCGCCTCGATCGCTCCCGCCGCACCGAGGGCGTGTCCGGTCATCGACTTGGTCGAGGCGAAGACCAGCTTGCGTGCGTGGTCACCGAAGACCGCCTTGACGGCGTTGGTCTCGGCGATGTCGCCCTGTGGCGTCGAGGTGCCGTGCGCGTTGATGTAGTCCACCTCGTCGAGCGCGATGCCGCCGCTCTCGAGGCACATCTGCATCGCCTGCATCGCGCCATGCCCGTCACTCGGCGGCGAGGTGATGTGGTACGCGTCGCCGGAGGCGCCGTACCCGATCACCTCGCCGAGAATCGTCGCGCCGCGCGCCTTGGCGTGCTCGTACTCCTCAAGCACCATCATGCCGGCACCGTCGGCGAGCACGAAGCCATCGCGGCCGCGGTCGAAGGGACGTGACGCCTTGGTGGGCTCGTCGTTCCGCGTGGAGAGCGCCTTCATGTTGCCGAACGCCGCCACGGTGAGGCCGGTGATCGCGGCCTCGCAGCCGCCCGCCAGCATCACGTCGGCAATGCCGCCCTTGATCATCTGCCACGACGTGCCGATGGCATGCGCGCCGGACGCGCAGGCCGACACGGTGGCGAAGTTCGGGCCGCGCAGGTTGTAGCGGATGGACGCCAGCCCCGCCGCGATGTCGGGAATGAACATCGGGACGAAGAACGGCGAGACGCGGTCGGGCCCCTTGGTGAGGTAGGCCTCGACGTTGTCGGTGAAGGTCTGCATGCCACCGATGCCGGCGCCGATGATGCAGCCCGCACGCGCGGGCACCACGCCGCCCTCCTCAGCCAGCCCGGCCTGCACCATCGCCTGATGGGCGGCAGCGAGACCGTACTGGACGAAGAGGTCGTAGCGGCGCGACTCCTTCTTGTCGATGTAGGGGTTCGGATCGAACCCCTTGATCTCGCAGGCGAACTTCACCGACGAGCGCACCGGATCGAACTTGGTGATCGGCGCCGCGCCGGAGGTGCCCGCCAGCAGGTTGGCCCAGGACTCTTCCACGGTGAGCCCGACGGGCGTCACCAGGCCGAGTCCGGTTACCACGACGCGGCGCGTCAAATCAGTTACCGAGCTTGTCGTTCAGGTACTTCAGCGCATCGCCGACGGTGCGCAGCTTCTCCGCGTCCTCGTCCGGGATGTCGATGTCGAATTCCTTCTCGAAGGCCATCACCAGCTCGACCGTGTCCAGGGAGTCGGCGCCGAGATCTTCCATGAACGAGGCCTCGGGGGAGAGCTTCTCGCGCTCGACGCCCAGTTCCTCGACGATGATGTCCTTGACCTTCTCCGCCACGTCACTCATGTGATGCCTCTGTGCGTTGTGTGAACGATGAACCAGCTCAAGCGATCATGCCGCCGTCGACCACCAGGACCTGCCCGGTGATGTAGGCGCCCATGTCCGACGCGAGGAACGTGACCGCCCCCGCAATGTCCCCCGGGGCCCCGAGGCGCCCGAGGGGAATGGACTCCAATAATGCCGCCCGGGCCGTCTCCGGCAAGGCGGCCGTCATGTCGGTCTCGATGAAACCCGGCGCCACGCAATTGACCAGGACCCCGCGAGCCGCATACTCCTTGGCCACCGACTTGGAAAAGCCGATCAGGCCGGCCTTGCTGGCGGCGTAATTGGCCTGTCCGGCGTTGCCCGTGACCCCGACGACCGACGTGATGTTGATGACCCGCCCGAACCGGCGCTTCATCATCCCTTTGATCACCGCCTGCGTGGACACGAAGGCCCCGGTGAGGTTGGCGGCCAGCACCTCGTCCCACTCGGCCTGGCCCAGGCGAAGCAGCAAGTTGTCGCGCGTCAGCCCGGCGTTGTTGACCAGGATGTCGACCGGGCCCAGCTCCGTCTCGCAGGCCGCGATCGCGGACCGGATCGAGTCGGGTGCCGTCACGTCACAGGCAAAGCCGCGCGCCCGCTCGCCAATCTCGGCGGCCACGGCGGCGGCCGTCTCCAGCGACCGGCCGACCACGCCGACCTCGGCGCCCGCGGCATGCAGCTGTTCCGCAATGGCGCGACCGATGCCACGGGTACTGCCGGTCACGAACGCAGTGCGCCCGGCGAGCGAAATTTCGAGGCTCATGAGGTCGAGAGGAAGGTGTCGAGGTCGGCGGCCGTCCCGAGGGGCGTGCAGACCGCCTCGGGCACGATGCGCTTGAGGAGGCCCGTGAGGACACTGCCCGGCCCGATCTCGAGCCAGCGCGCCTCCGGGTAGGTCCGAGCGAGCTGCTGCATGGACGCCACCCAGCGGACCGGCGCCGTCAACTGGTCGCCCAGCAGGCGGATCGCATCGTCGCGGTCGTCCACCAATGCGGCGGTGGCATTGGCACAGACCGGAAAGCGCGGCGCACGAAACGGGGCCACGTCGAGGGCGTCGCGAAGGCCGCGCACGGCGCCCTCCATCAGCGGCGAATGGAAGGCACCACTCACCTTGAGCGGCAGCACGCGCTTGGCGCCGGCCGCCTTGCAGGCCTCGCCACCACGCTCGACCGCAGCCGGGTCGCCGGAGATGACGGTCTGGTCGGGGGCGTTCTGGTTGGCCGCCACCACCACGCCCTCACCCGCCGCACTCGCCTCGGCACAGCAGCGCTCCACCAGCGCCGTCTCCAGGCCCAGAACCGCCGCCATCGCGCCTGGACGCGCCTTCCCCGCCTCATACATCAACGCGCCGCGCCGACGGACCAGTGCCGCCGCGTCGGTGGCCTCGAGGGCGCCAGCGGCGACCCACGCCGAGTACTCACCGAGTGAATGACCGGCGGCGGCCGCCACGGGGCCGAGGCGATCGCCGAGCACTTCGAGGATGGCGGCGGAATGGGCCAGGATGGCCGGCTGCGCATTGTGCGTGAGGGTGAGGTCGGCCTCCGGGCCCTCCCACATCAGCGTGCTCAGCGGCGTCGAGAGCTCGTCGTCGATGCGCTGGAGCAATGCCCGGGCGGCCGGAAAGGCGTCGGCCAGATCCTTCGTCATCCCGACCTTCTGCGAGCCCTGCCCGGGGAAGAGGAGGATGCTTACCACTTCACCACCACGCTGCCCCAGGTGAAGCCGGCCCCGAAGGCCACCAGCATCACGACCATCCCGGGCTTGAGCCGACCCTCAGCCACGGCTTGCGACACCGCCAGCGGAATGCTGGCCGATGACGTGTTGCCGTAGCGATCGAGGTTGACCATCACCTTCTCCATCGGAATCCCGGCATGCTTGGCCGTCGCCTCGATGATGCGGAGGTTGGCCTGGTGCGGGATCAGCAGGTCGATGTCGTCGGCCGTCATGCCGGCCTTCCGGATCGCCTCGTCGGTCGAGCGGCTCATCGCGAGGACGGCAGCCTTGAACACCTCGCGACCAGCCATCCGGATGAGGTGCCGCTTCTCCTGGACCAGCTCGATGGTGATCGGGTCGGCGGCACCACCACCAGGGATGTGCAGCAGGTCGGCGAGCCGTCCGTCGGCACCGAGATAGGTGGCGAGAATGCCACGGCCATCACCGGAGGCGTTGCGCTGCAGGATGCCGGCGCCCGCGCCGTCACCGAAGAGGATCGCCGTGCCGCGGTCCTCGGGGTCGACGATGCTCGAGAGCTTCTCGGCCCCGACCACCAGGATGGTGTCGCCGTGACCGGCCGCCATCAGCCCTTCGGCCACGCTCAAGCCGTAGACCCAGCCGGGGCATGCCGCCACCACGTCGAAGGCCCAGCACCCCTCGATGCCGAGCGCGGCCTGGAGGTCACACGCCGTGGATGGGAGGCGATGGTCGGGCGAGACGGTGGCGAAGACGATGCCGTCGAGGTCGGCGGCCGTGATGCCCGCCATCGCCATCGCGGCCTTGGCCGCCTCCAGCGAATAGCTCGTGAGCGTCTCGAGGCGCTCGGCGATGTGCCGCTGCCGAATGCCGGTCCGCTCGGTGATCCACGCATCCGAGGTGTCGAGCGTGCGCTCGAGATCGGCGTTGGTCACCACGCCGCGTGGTGCGGCGGAGCCAACGCCGGTGATCCGTGCGATGGGCCGGGTGATCATGAGGTGACCGGGGCGTCGCGCAGCGAGAGCTCCGCCGCGATGTGGTCGCTGAGTCCGACTCGCACCGAGTTCACGGCGTACCGGATCGCGTTCTTGATCGCGACCGGCGTGGAGGAGCCGTGACAGATGATCTGCACGCCCTTGACGCCGAGCAGCGGCGCGCCGCCCACTTCGGAGTAGTCGAGGAAGCGCATCAACGGCGCCATCTGCGGCGAGCGGAGCAGGTCCGGGCTCTCGGCCTTGAGGACCCGGCCGAGCACCTTCCCCATCGACTCGTAGAACTTGAGCAGAATGTTGCCGACGAAACCGTCGCAGACCACGACGTCCACGCGGCCGTGCGTCGGATGCCCGACGACGACATCGCGTCCCTCGATGTTGCCGATGTAGTTGAGGCGGGGATGCTGCCGCAGCAGGGCATGCGCCTCCCGCACGACGGCGGTGCCCTTCTCGTCTTCCTCGCCCACGTTGAGCAGGCCCACCTTGGGCTCGGGCCGTCCCATCACGTCGCGAGCGTAGATGCTGCCGAGGTAGGCGAAATTGAGGAGTTCCTTGGCGGAGCAATCGACGTTGGCGCCCGCATCGAGCACCAGCACGTAGCCGTCCGGGGCGGGAAAGGACGAGGCCACCGTGGCCCGTTCGACGCCGTCGTGGAGACCGAGGAGGATGGTGCCCCCGGCGAGGAGGGCGCCGGTGTTGCCCGCGGAGACGAAGGCGTCGGCGTGTCCGTCGCGATGCAACCCGAGCCCGACCACCAGGGAGGAGTCGGGCTTCTTGCGCACGGCGGACAGCGGCTTCTCGGCCATCCCGATCACCTGGGTGGCCGGGACCACCGTCAAGCGTGAACGGTCGAGATCCGGGTGCCGCGCCAATTCCGCCTCGATCCGGTCGGGTTGGCCGACCAGGACGAGGGCGAATTCGGGCGGCAACTCGCGGAGGGCCAGCGCCGCACCGTCCACCTCAGTGGTCGGTGCATGGTCGCCCCCCATCGCGTCGAGCGCGACGCGGATCACAGCCTACTTGTCCTCGACCTCAACGCGCTTCTTGCCCGCGTAGTACCCGCACGACGGGCAGACCCGGTGCGAGAGCTTGGGGGCGCTGCAGCGGGAGCACGGCTGGGTGGCCATGCCGGCGCCCGTGTGGTGGCCACGGCGCAGACGCTTGCGCGACTTCGAGAGTTTCCGCTTGGGAACAGCCATCGGTGCCTCAGTTGGTCAAGCCGGGCGCCGTGCATCCGCACGGACCGGCGTTCAAATCTGCCCCACAGGTGGGACAGAGCCCTGCACAATCTGGCCGACAGAGCGGAAAGGTCTCGACACGCAAGACCAGTTCTTCCCGCACTGCTTGCCCCAAATCCACCGTGCTGGCCCGGACGTCGAGCGGATAGACGCTCGGGTCGTCGAGCAGGTCGGGGTCGGCCGAAAAGACCACCTCGACCGCCTCGTCCAGCACCTGCTCCACGGGCTGCAGGCAGCGGCGACACTCTCCCGCCACGCTCGCCCGCAGATGGCCATGCCAGAGGACATCGTCGCCGGCCGTGGCCGCCAGGCGGCCACTCACCACGACCGGCCCGACCAATTCCATGGTCAGCCCTTCCAGCGCCGGGTGTTCCGGCGGGACGGTCGCCTCCGTGACGACCGGCCCGTCCTGCAGTGACCGCAGATCGAACGAAAGCATAGCCCTCAAACCTAGCGACCGAGTACCACTCCGGTCAAGCGGTTCAGGCCACGCCCAGCAGAGCTAACTCACGCTCGGGAAAGAAGAAAGCGATTTCCCGGGCCGCATTCTCGTCGCTATCCGACCCGTGCACCGCGTTCTTCCCCTTCGACTCGGCAAAGAGCTTCCGGATGGTCCCCTCAGCCGCCTCGGCCGGGTCGGTCGCTCCGATCGCCGTGCGCCACGCCGCCACGGCATCCGGCGACTCCAGCACCAGAGCCACCACCGGACCCGAGCTCATGAACTCGACCAGCTCGCCGTAGAAGCCGCGCTCCCGATGGACCGCATAGAACGCCTCGGCCTCGACCAGCGTCAGGCGCAGCATCCGCATGGCCCGAATGCCGAAGCCGGACTTCTCGATGTGCGCCAGGATCGCGCCGGTGTTGCCGGCCGCAACGGCGTCGGGCTTCAGCATGGCGAATGTCAACTTTCCAGCCATTCGGTGAACTCCACAAAGGTCGTAAGTCGTAAGTCGTAGGTCGTAGGCAGCAGGCCGTAGGTGTCTTACGACCTATGACTTACGACCTACGACCTGATGTATTACTTGAGCTTGGCCTTCACCAGATCAATCACATCCACCGGCCGCCGCATGATCCCCATCCCCGCCGCCTCGAAGGCCGCGAACTTCTCTTCGGCCGTGCCGCTGGCCCCGGAGATGATGGCACCGGCATGGCCCATCCGGCGGCCCGGAGGCGCCGTGGCGCCGGCGACGAAGCCGATCACCGGCTTCTTCACGTGGGCGCGGATGTAGTCGGCCGCTTCCTGCTCCGCCGTGCCGCCGATCTCGCCCATCATCACGATGGCCTCGGTCTTCGGGTCGGCATTGAAGGCGGTCAGGACGTCGATGAAGTTGGTCCCGACGATCGGGTCGCCGCCGATCCCGACGCAGGTGCTCTGGCCGATTCCGGCGCGCGTCAGGTGGTTGACCACTTCGTAGGTCAGCGTGCCCGAGCGCGAGACCAGGCCGACCGGGCCCGGCTTGCAGATCGAGCCCGGAATGATGCCGACCTTGGCCTCACCCGGCGTGATCAGGCCCGGGCAGTTGGGCCCGATGAGCCGCACGTTCCGCTCGGCCAGGAACGGCATGACCACCGTCATGTCGAGCACCGGCACCCCTTCCGTGATGCAGACCACGAGCGGGATCCCCGCATCGGCCGCTTCCATGATCGCGCCGGCCGCCATCGCGGGCGGGACGTAGATCACGGAGACGTTGGCCCCGGTGGCCTTGACCGCTTCGGCGACGGTGTTGAACACCGGCACCTTGTTCTCGAACGTCTGGCCGCCCTTCCCCGGCGTCACGCCCGCCACGAGGTTGGTGCCGTATTCCATCATCTGCCGCGCGTGGAACGAGCCTTCCCGGCCCGTGATCCCCTGCACGACGAGGCGCGTCTCCTTCCCGATCCAGATGCTCACGCGGCCTCCTTGGCAAGCGCGACGGCCTTCGAAACGGCCGCGTCCATGTCGTTCATCGCCACCATCCCGACGCTCTCGAGGATCTTGAAGGCCTCGGCCTCGTTGGTCCCGGTGAGCCGGATGACGATGGGCACCTTCACCTCGAACTGCTTGGTCGCCGCGACAATGCCGCTGGCCACGTCGTCGGTCCGGGTGATGCCACCGAAGATGTTGAACAGGATGACCTTCACGCTCGGGTCCGAGGTGATGATCTTCAGCGCGTTGACGACCTTCTCCGGATTCGACGACCCGCCGATGTCGAGGAAGTTGGCCGGCTCGCCGCCGTAGTACTTGACGAGGTCCATGGTGGCCATCGCCAGCCCCGCCCCGTTCACCACGCAACCGACGTTGCCGTCGAGCTTGATGAAGGTCAGGTTGGCGCGGCGCGCCTGCACTTCGCTCGGCTCCTCGGCCGTCTCGTCGCGCAGCACGGCGAGGTCGGGGCGACGGTCGAGCTCGTTGTCGTCGATGATGATCTTGGCGTCGAGCGCGAGCACCTTGCCGTCCGGCGTGGTGACCAGCGGGTTGATCTCGGCCAGCGAGCAGCCGTTCGCCATGAACACCTGATACAGCTGGGTCATGATCTTGGTCGCGGCCTTCACGTGGTTCCAGTCGCGGTAGAGCGCGAGCGCAAGCTGCAGCGCCTGGTGCGGCTGAAGGCCGTAGCGCGGATCGACCGCGAGCTTGGTGATCTTCTCGGGCGTCTTGGCCGCCACTTCCTCGATGTCCACGCCGCCGGCGTCCGACACCATGAAGACCGGCTTCTGGGTCGCGCGGTCGAGGATGAGGCCGACGTAGCTCTCGGTCGCGATCTCCGCGGCCGGGACCACCAGGACCTTGTTGACCACCAGCCCCTTGATCGTCATGCCAAGGATCTGGGAGGCGCACTCGAGCGCCTCGGCCGGGTTGCGCGCGAGCTTGACGCCGCCCGCCTTGCCGCGGCCGCCGACATGGACCTGCGCCTTGACGACCACGGTGCCGCCCAGACGCCGGGCGATCGCCTCGGCCTCGGTCGGCGTCGCCGCGACGTCGCCATCGAACATGGGAATCCCGGCGACCTTCAGCAGGTCACGGGCCTGATATTCATGCAGGTTCACGTACACCTCGTGATTGTGTCTCGAGCCTGAACAGCCAAAACCGCACAAAGCCCTCGAAAATAGCCCAATTGACCCCCTCCCGCTACTTCGGAGGCGGCTCCTGCAACAGCCCGCGCAACGCCTCGAAGGCGCGACCAAAGGCAGTGAGGTCGCCACGCGCCAACGCCGAGTCGGCCCGAGCCATCCATTCCCGCGCCTTCCGCCACCGCTCCACCTCCTCGCCCGGCGTCGCGGCAGGCTCCACCTCCCGCCCATCGGCAAAGAGCGCCGCCCAGGCGGCCCCGGGCTCGCGCGCCATGGCGACCTTCTCCCCGGCCGAAACCGCCACACCCAGGGCCGTCACCCGGCCAAAGCGCCCGGAGGCAATGATCGGCTGCCAGGCCACCAAGCCGGCCGGGCCCACATGCCAACGCACCGTCCCGGCAATGACCGAGTCCTGGGCCGCCCGCGCCGAATCGCGGAGCCGGATGAGCCCCGGCAAGCGGTTCCACCGCCGCTCCAGTTCACGGCCATTCTCCGGGCCGCCCTGGCCATCGTGGCGGCTCACTTCCAAGCGAAGCCGCCCGTCGCGCCGGGTCGCGGTCAGAATCGCCGAGACGGTGAGTCGCGTCGGGTCCTCGAGGACCGACTGCCATCCGGGTCCGTCGCGGCGGCTCCAGATCGGCACCGGCTCCTCCGGCGGACCATCGGCGACCCGACGCCCAGGTCGGCGGCCGAACTGCCACGCGGCTCCCTCAAGCACGCGCACCTGCGCCTCGAACAGCAGCTTGGGATAGCGGAGCGCGGCGCGAATCGCCGGTGGCATCGCCCCCTCCGGCTCGATCAGCGGCCCGATGATCCGCGCCCACGTGGCCGCGAGTGAGTCGGCACCAGGGTCACGGTACACCGTGACCTTCCCCGTGACCGGTTCCATCACCGCCACGAAGGCCGGCATCGCCCCGGCCACGTCGCGCCCGGCCCAGCGACCGCGCGCCGCAAGCGGATAACGCTCCACCGGAATGACCCCCTGCACCAACCAGAGCGGCCGCCCTTCCACCACCGCCATCTCGGCCGGCAGCCACGACACCATCGGCAGGAGCACGGCGGCACGTGCCGTGGGATCGAGATGCCAATCCACCGCCCCCGTGGTCGAGGGCTGCAGCAATCCGCTCGCCTGGCGACCCCACGCCAACATCAGCCGACGCAGGAAGCCACCGGTGGACACGCCGGTGGTGGTCGCCTGCCACGCCGGGGCAGATGGCCGCAGCCTGGTGTCGTTGCCACCGAGGCGACCGAGCACGCCACTCCCCTCGCGCAGCGGCTCGAGGCCTTCGCGCACCGTGGTCACGGCGAATCGTGCATCAGGATTCTGTGACGCGACGGCGAGGTGCCAGCTGGCGAACGTCGAATCGTCCACCACGGTCATGGTGGGCGTGGCTGCGAGCAACGTGTCGCCTCGACCGTCCACGGCGCGACGCAGCGTGGTGGGATCCCATTGCCCCGTGACCGGCGGCAGGGTGTCCGCGTTACGCGACGCAGGGAGCACGGTGACCCCCCACATGCGCTCGCTCGCCGTCCGGATGTCGGCGTCGGTGGTTTCGACCGGGGCCGTGGGCGCGGTGAGCGCCGGGATGAGGATTCGCTCCACGCTCAGCGCGATGCCGAGCACCAGCCAGCCGGCGATGAGGAGCGAGTGCCGGCCGCGCAGCGTCCAGGTGAAGGTCATGATCGCGACCGCGAGCGCTGCGCCGAACATCGCCTGCGCCGCCATCCCGCGCACCCGAGCGGCCACCAGCGGCAACGGCTCCGCCAGCGACGCCACCGAGGACCACGGGTGCAGCAACGCGCCGACCGCAATGACGGCCGCCAGCAGCGTGAGCAATCCACCTAGATGGCGACGACTGTGCGGGTGTACGAGCAAGCCGCCAGGCTGGCGCCGCACGCCGCCGGTCAAGGTGTACAGCACCAGCACCAGGGCAAGGCCGAGCAGCAGCAACGTCGTGACGAAGTCGTACGCGATGAGCCACGCCGGCAACAACCCGACGAAGCTGCCGAGATCGGCATTGCTGAGGGGTTCGATCGCGCCGAACTGCACGCCCTCCCACGCCAGGGCGAAGGGCGCACGCCACGTCCGCGCGCCGGTCCCCACAATCACGCCCAGCAAGACGCCCACGCCGACCGCCCAGTAGGTCAGCACGCGGGGTGACACAGCCACCGGGACTTCCTCCGCACCGACACGACTGGCGACCGTGACCGAGGCGATGCCGCGCACGACGAGCATGCCATTCCCGGCGAACCAGGCGGAGGCCAGCAACATCACCGCGGCATCGAGGGCCCAACCGTAAAGGGTCCACCGCGTGACGGTGTCGAGCGCCGGATCGGAAATGGCCGCCGCCCACCACCGATCGGTGAGCAGCACGGCCAGGATGCGCCCGAGCACGAGCAGCAGGACGACGGCGCCGCCGATGGCGAGCAGCCGCCGTGCCCGGGGTGTCATCCCCTCAGACCCCGATCCCCTGCGTCCGCAGCCAGGCCGTCATCTCGGCGTGGTGAGCGTCGCGGGCCGCGGGGGTCGCCCCCTCGAACCGCAGCACGAGGATCGGCTGCGTGTTGGACGCACGGACGAGGCCCCACCCGTCGGGATAGGTGATCCGCACGCCGTCGATGGTCTGCACCGGATAGCGAGCCGCAAAGTGCGTTGCGGCCTGTGCCACGATGCCGAACTTTTCTTCGTCGGGACAGTCCACGCGGAGTTCCGGGGTCGCGAACGTTTCCGGGAGGTCCGCGAGGAGCGTGGCCAGCCCGCCGGGCCCCGCGGCCACGATCTCGAGCAGCCGCGCCGCCGCGAAGAGCGCGTCGTCGAAGCCGAACCAGTCGCCACCGAAGAAGATGTGTCCACTCATCTCGCCCGCGAGCGGTGACGCCTCCTCCTTCATCTTCGCCTTGATGAGCGAGTGGCCCGTCTTCCACATCACCGGCCGAGCCCCGGCTGCGCTCAACGCGGCCGGCAGCGCCTCCGAGCACTTCACGTCGAAGATCACCGGCACGCCGGGACCGAAGCGGCGGACCGCGTCACGCCCATAGAGCACGAGCAGCTGGTCACCCCAGATCGGCGTGGCATGTTCGTCCACTGCACCGATGCGGTCGCCATCGCCGTCGAACGCGATCCCCAGCTCCGCGCCGTGGGCCCGCACCGCCTCCTGCAGGTCCACGAGGTTCTCGAGGACGGTCGGATCGGGGTGGTGGTTGGGGAAGGTGCCGTCGCTCTCCGCGAACAACGGCACGACCTCGGCGCCCAGGGCGCGGAGCGTGCCGATGGCCACCAGCGAGGCGGCGCCATTGCCGCAGTCCACCACGACCTTCACCGGGCGCGCGAGCCGATGCCGCGAGACGATCGCCTCGCGATAGCGATCGAGGATCGAGCCGTCACTCGCCTCGTGCCCCGCCCCGTCGGCGTATTGCTCGACCGCGATCCGTTCCCACAGTTGCTGGATCACTTCACCGTGTACCGAGCCCCCGCTGAGCACCATCTTGAAGCCGTTGAACTCGGGCGGGTTGTGCGAGCCGGTGACCTGCACGCCACCATCGGTGCCGAGGGCCTGAATCGCAAAGTAGAGCGCGGGCGTGGGGAGGGTGCCGACATCCACCGCCGTGCCGCCGGACGCGACGATGCCGCGACGCACGGCCGCGGCGAGCGCATCGCCCGAGGGGCGGTTGTCACGGCCGACCGCGATCACCGGTGCGCGACCCAACCGGTCCACGCCGAGCGACGTGACGGCACGGCCGAGATGATACGCGAGGTCGGGCGTGAGTTGCGTACCGACGACCCCGCGGACGTCATACTCGCGGAAGATGGTGCGTGGAAAGAGCATGCCGGTGCGGCCTCAGCGGGTCATGATGGGCGCCGCACCGCGGCGGAGCTGGACCGCCTCCTGCGTGGCGAAGTCGAGCGTCGGCTTGGGCCAGATGCCGAGGACCAGGATGGCGATCACGCAGAGCGCCACCGCCATCTTGGCCGGCAACGGAAAGCGAATGCTCTGGTGAGCCTGCCGAGTGCGCGTCGGCTTCAGCGTCATCGAGAGCACCACCGGCAGGTAGTAGCCGATCGAGATGCCGCTGCCGATCATCGCCACCACCGGCAACAGGACTTCGCCCTGGCTCAGCGTGGCGGAGATCAGGAACCACTTCCCGATGAAGCCGAAGGTCCCCGGGAAGCCGAGCAACGAGAGCATGCAGACCGAGAGGGCCAGCGACGCAAAGGGACGGACGGCGTAGAGACCTTCGAGGTCGCTCAGCTGCACGGTACGGGCGCCTGCACGCTCGATCGACGCGAGCACCCCGAAGGCGGCGACGGTCGTGATGGCGTACGCCATCAGGTAGACCAGGACCGCGGCGGTGCCGTCGTCGGAGTGCGCCCACAGCGCGAGGAAGAGATACCCGGCGTGGGCGATGGCGCTGTACGCGAGCATGCGCTTGAGCGAGGTCTGCGCCAACGCCACGAGGTTGCCGATCAGGATGGTGGCGATCGCCAACCCTCCGAGGATCGGACGCCACAGCTCCACGTAGGCCGGGAACGCTTCGGCGAGCAACCGCGCGAGCGCGAGGAACGCGGCGGCCTTCACGCCACTCGCCATGAACGAGGTGATCGGCGTCGGGGCGCCCTCATAGACGTCAGGGGCCCACGCGTGGAACGGCACGGCGGCCACCTTGAACGCGAAGCCCACCAGCACCAGCCCCATCCCGAGCTTGGCCATCAACGTCGGCGGGGTGCTCGCGAGCTGCGCCCCGATCAGCGTGAAGTTGAACTGTCCGGTGGCGCCGTAGACCAGCGCGATGCCGTAGAGCAGGAAGCCCGAGGCGAAGGAACCGATCAGGAAGTACTTGAGCGCGGCTTCCGCCGAGGCCCGCCGGGTGCGGTCGTAGCCGGTGAGCACGTACACCGAGATCGACATCACCTCGAGGCCGAGGAAGAGCGTGGTCATGTCCACGGCACCGGCGAGGAGCATCATCCCGACCGTGGCGAGCATCAGGAGGACGTAGTACTCGGGCGCCAGGATCCCCTGCCGCTCCAGCCAGCGCAGGGACATGATCGTGATGGCGGCGCCGATCGCGACGAGGAGGCCGTCGCTGGCAAAGCGGAAGCCGTCGAGGGCGATCATCATCGAAAGGCCATCGGGGCGCGCCTGCTGCCACGCGAGCCACGCCGTGCCGAGGCCGGCGAGTGCATAGCCGACGAGCGACAGGGTGCCGACCAGGCGCATGTCGTGCGCCGTCTTGTGTCGCCACGCCACCACCAGCAGGACCACGAGCGCCCACGCGGTCAGCAGCAGCTCGGGGAGGAGGGCCAGCGTCGCGCCACCAGGCGTGGACAGGTCGATCAGCATCACGGCTCGACCCCCCGCGAAACGGGACCCGGCAGCGTGGCCGGCGGCAGGTGTGGCGTGACCATCTCGACGTAGCGCCTCGCGGCGCCCTCCGTCCGCCGGAGCAGCGGACCCGGGTAGAGGCCGATCCAGAACATCGCGGCGATCAGCGGCGCCAGGACGGCGATCTCGCGGAGATTGAGGTCACCGATCCCCTCGTTGGCCGGGTTGGTGAAGCGATTGAAGAAGACCCGCTGCGTGGCCCAGAGCATGTAGGCCGCCGAGAAGACGACCACCGTGGTGGCGACGCCGACCAGCACCGGATAGCGGCCGAAGGAGCCGATCAGCACCAGGAACTCCCCGACGAAGCCGTTGAGCCCCGGCAGGCCGATGGACGAGAAGGCGGTGATCACGAAGGCCAGCGTCATCATCGGCGCCACGCGGGCGAGGCCACCGAAGTCGGAGATCTGTCGCGTGTGTCGCCGCTCGTAGAGCATGCCGATGATGAAGAAGAGCGCACCGGTGGACAGGCCGTGCGAGACCATCACCAGGATGGCGCCTTGCACGCTCTCGACCGTGCTCCCCCAGATGCCGAGCATCACGAAGCCGAGGTGGGACACGGAGGAGTAGGCCACGAGGCGCTTGAGGTCGGGCTGCACCATCGCCACGAGGGCGGCGTAGACGATGCCCACCACGGCGAGCGTCGCCATCACCCGGCCGGTGGCTTCCGACAGCGCGAAGGCCGGCACGAACGGGATCGCGAACCGGAGGAAGCCGTAGGTGCCCATCTTGAGCAGGATCACGGCGAGGTCCACCGAGCCCGCGGTCGGCGCCTCGGTGTGCGCATCCGGCAACCAGGTGTGGAACGGGAAGAGCGGCACCTTGACCGCAAACGCCAGCGCGAACGCGATGAAGAGCCACGGCCCCCACGGCGACATCACGTCGGCGTGCTCGAGCAGGTGCGTGTAGGCAAACGAGTAGGTGCCCGTCGCCTTGCCCACCTGGAAGACCATCCAGAGGATCGCCACCAGCATCAGCAGCGAGCCGACGAAGGTGTAGATCACGAACTTGGTCGCCGCGTAGAGGCGGTTGGAGCTGCCCCAGATGCCGATCATGAAGTACATCGGGATCAGCAGGAGTTCCCAGAACATGTAGAAGAGGAACATGTCGAGGGAGATGAAGACGCCGAGCATGCCGGCCTTCATCGCGAGCAGCAGTGCGTAGAAGCCTTGCTGCTTCTGGTCGATGCTCCGCCAGCTGCCCCAGACCACCAGCGGCATCATCACCACCGAGAGCAGCACCATCAGCACCGAGATGCCGTCGATGCCGACCCGGTAGCCGACGCCGTACCCGGACAGCCACGGCACGTCGGTGACGAACTGCAGCCCGGGATTGGTGGTGTCGAACGCCCACCAGAGGCCGATCCCCAGGAAGAACTCGGTCAGGGCGACGGCCAGCGCGATCCAGCGCGCCGCCTTGACGGGAAAGAGCAGCACCAGCGGCATGCCGAGGAGCGGCAGCAGCAGCAGCACGTGCAGGATCCAGCGTTCGTAGCCGATCGAGGCAAGGAAGGTGGTCATCGGGTCACCCCGCCAGCGTTCGGAGGATGATCACCACCCCGACCGCAAAGAGAGTGACATAGAGGGCCACCTGGCCATTCTGGAGGCGCGAGCCGAGCCAGCCGAGTCCCTGCGCCACGCGCGCGGTGCCGCCGACGCCGAGTCGGTCCACGAGGAACTGGTCGAAGCCCTTCCAGAGGACCGTGCGCGAGAACCAGACGGTCGGGCCGACGAAGAGCCGGCCGTACAACTCATCGATGAAGTACTTGCCATGCAGCAGCCGCCAGATCCCGGTCTCGGGCGGCGCCATCGCCGGCACCGCGATCGGGCCGCGCATGGTGACCCGCAGGCCGAGCGCCAGGCCGATCAGCGCAATCGCCACCGCCCCGCCGACCAGCATCAACTCGGTGCTGCCGTGCGGCAGCACCAGCGCGTCCATCAGGCGCGTTGCCGGCTCGGTGACCGGCTCGAGCCAATGCTCCAGCTTGTGGGAGCCGCCCACGAACGACGGGAGGTTGAGCGCACCACCCACCACGCTCAGCACGCCGAGCACCGCGAGCGGACCCGTCATGATGGCCGGCGCCTCGTGCAGGTGCGGCTCGACCTCGCTGCCGCCACGGAAGCGGCCGAGGAAGGTCATCGCCAGCAATCGCGCCATGTAGAACGCCGTCATCAACGCCGCCGCCAGCCCGAGCAGCCACGAGATCCGGTAGATCCCGTTGGCCTCGCCCCGGACGAAGGCGGCGGTGAGGATTTCGTCCTTCGAGAAGAAGCCCGAGAGCGGCGGCACGCCGGCGATGGCCAGCGTGGCCAGCAGCATCAGCAGGAAGGTCCACGGCATCGCCTTCCGCAGCCCGCCCATGTTGCGCATGTCCTGCGGATCGCCGTGCGAGTGGCCATGGTGCTGGGCATGGTGCATCGCGTGGATCACGCTGCCCGCGCCGAGGAAGAGGAGCGCCTTGAAGAAGGCGTGCGTCACGAGGTGGAAGATCCCGGCCGAGAAGGCCCCGGTCCCCACGCCGAGGAACATGTACCCCAGCTGGGAAACCGTGGAGTAGGCCAGCACCTTCTTGATGTCGTACTGGCGCAGGCCGATCGTGGCCGCGAAGAACGCGGTGAGCGCGCCGGTGAGCGCCACCACCTCGAGCGCGACCGGGGCGAGCGCAAAGAGCACCCCCGTCCGGACCACCAGGAAGACGCCCGCCGTGACCATCGTCGCGGCATGGATGAGCGCCGAGACCGGCGTCGGACCCGCCATCGCGTCCGGCAGCCAGGTGAAGAGCGGGATCTGCGCCGACTTGCCGGTGCAGCCCAGGAAGAGGAAGAGCGCGATCGCCGTGGCGACCCCGCCGGCATACGGCAGCGCCGCCGGCGCCCGCTCGGCGATCCCCGCGTAGTCGAGCGTGCCGACATGCCACCAGATCAGGAACATCGCGATCAGCACGCCGAAGTCGCCGATCCGGTTGGCGAGGAAGGCCTTCTTGCCCGCGTCGGCATTGGCATCCACGTCGTACCAGAAGCCGATGAGCAGGTAGGAGCAGAGACCCACCCCCTCCCAGCCGATGAACGACACCGGCAGGCTCGCCCCCAGGATCAGGATCAGCATGAAGGCGACGAACAGGTTGAGGTACGCGAAGTAGCGCGCATACCCCTTGTCCGAGTGCATGTAGCCGGCGGAGAAGAGGTGGATCAGCGAGCCGACGCCGGTGACCACCAGCAGCAGCACCACCGAGAGCCGGTCCACCTGCAGCGCCAGGTCGATGGTCAGCCGCTCCGTCACGGGCATCCACTGCCAGAGGAGCACCTTGACCGCGTCCCCGCTGCCCGCCGCGAGTTCCTGGAAGACCATCACCGCGATGGCGAACGAGGCCAGCATCACCCCGACGCCGATCGCGGTCACCGGCCCGCGCGCCTCCGGTTTCCGGAAGGCGATGATGCCGTTGGCGATGGCGCCGCACAGCGGGAGCAGAATGGTGAGCCAGACGAGTGACGTCACGTCTCAGCCCTTGAGCAGGTTGAACTGCTTGAGATCCACCGACTGCACGTGTCGGAAGATCGCGAGGATGATCGCGAGCCCGACGGCCGCCTCGGCCGCCGCCACCGTCATCACGAAGAAGACCATCAGCTGGCCGCTGGGACCGTGCAGTTGCGAGAGTGCCACCAGCGCGAGGTTCACGGCGTTGAGCATCAGCTCGACGCACATGAAGACCACGATGGCGTTGCGCCGCACCAGCACGCCGAGCATGCCGAGGGCGAAGAGCACCGCCGAGAGCGCGAGGGAGGGACCGAGCAGCATCAGAGCCTCTTCTTGGCGAGGACGACGGCGCCGATGACGGCGGCCAGCAGCAGGACCGACGTGATCTCGAACGGAATCAGGTAGGCCTGGAAGAGCGGCTCCGCGAGGGTGCCGACCACGCCGCGCGGATCGGGGCCGGTGGCCACCGTGCCCGGGAAGACGTAGGCCGGGATCGCCAGCGAGTCGGGCATGGTGGATACCTCGCGAGCGAGCCGCTCGGGGCTGTAGGCGCGCAGCGTGACCAGTTCGGCCACGAGCACGCCGGCCACGCCGACCGCCAGCACCCAGCCGGGCCACCGCTTCCACTCGGTGGGCACGGCATCCACGTTCAGCAGCATGATCACGAAGAGGAAGAGGACCATGACCGCGCCGGCGTACACCAGCACCTGGATCGCGGCGATGAACTCGGCGTTGAGCAGGACGAAGATCCCCGCCAGGGCGAACATCGTCGAGACCAGCCAGAGCGCCGAGGCCACCGGGTTCTCGCGCGTGATGCAGAGCAGCGCCGAGACCACGGCCCAGGCGGCGAAGATCCAGAAGACGATCGTGACGGCGGTCATCTCACTCCCCGCGCGGGTCGGTGGGATCCCACAGCGTCGAGACCGGGTGGACCTGGGCGGAGAGCCGCTCGAGGTCGTACACGAACCGGTCGCGGGAATATTCGGCGTTCTCGTAGTGGACGCCGACGTGGATCGCCTCCTCGGGACAGACTTCCTGGCAGTAGCCGCAGAAGACGCACCGGAACTCGTCGATCTCGTAGATCAGCGGATAGCGATGCCCCGCCTCGTCCTCGCCCGGGACGAGCTTGATGCAGTTGGCCGGACAGATCTGCGGGCAGAGCCCGCACGCGACGCACTTGGAGCGCCCCTGCTCATCCGTGAGCATCCGGTGGGTGCCGCGCCACCGCGTGGCGATGCGCCAGTCGTCGCTGCTCCGCACCTCGGGGTACTGGAGCGTCACGCGGGGCTGGAACATGTGCTTGAACGTCAGCACCATCCCCTTGAGCGTGGCGCGGATGTAGGAGACATCGTGCGCCGGTCGCTGCATCACCTTCACGCCGATTGCCATCAGCCCTCCACCGCTGCGCGCACCGGGACGCGTACCGTGCGCCCGACGGCGCCGACCCCGCGCACCACACGGCCGCGGTCGAGCACGTAGAACAACAGCCAGCCGAGCACCAGGTTGAGCCCGAGGAGCGCCTGCGCCTGCCGCCGCGGATCGGTCCATCCCAGCCCGCGATCGATGCCCCAGAGGGCGCCCGCGGTGACCAGGATGTAGGCCAGCGCGATCGGCAACAGCACCTTCCACCCCAGCGACATCAGCTGGTCGTAGCGGAAGCGCGGCAGGGTCCAGCGGATCCACATCACGAAGAAGATCCAGAAGAACATCTTGCCGAAGAAGAAGAGGTGCGACACGACCGTCTGGGCCAGGCCGCCCTGCTCGTCCCACGTCGTGAAGGGGATGTCCCAGCCGCCGAAGAAGAGCGTCGTCACCATGGCCGAGATGGTCACGATGTGCGAGAACTCGGCGATCATGAACATCGAGAACTTCATCGCGCTGTATTCCGAGTGATACCCGGCCACCAGCTCCGATTCCGCCTCCGGCAGGTCGAACGGCAGGCGGTTCGTCTCGGCGAAGCCGGCGATCAGGAACACGAAGAACGAGATGAAGAGCGGCCCGATGAACCAGAGCCCCTCCTGCTGGCGCGACACGATCTCGCTGAAGCTGACGTTGCCGGCCATCAGGAGGACCGGGATGAGCGCCAGCCCCATGGCCACTTCGTAGGAGATCATCTGCGCCGCGGCACGGAGGCCGCCGAGCAGCGAGTACTTGCTGTTGGACGACCAGCCGGCGAGCGCGACCCCGTAGACGCCGAGCGACGAGATCGCGAGGACGAAGAGGAAGCCGATCGGCAGGTCGGCGATCGCGACGGTCATCAGGCCGTCGTAGGTCGCCTGGCCGATCAGCGGCAGCGTCACGTCGAACTGGAGCGGGAGCGGGGCCGCCAGCGGGATCACCGCCAGCAGCATCATCGCCGGAATGAAGGAGAACGCCGGTGCCACGATGAAGAGGATGCCGTTGGCACCCGCCGGGCGGGTCTCTTCCTTGATGAAGTTCTTGATGCCGTCGGCGGCGGGCTGCAGGATGCCGAACGGACCGACCCGATTGGGACCCGGCCGGTTCTGCATCCACCCCGCCACCTTGCGCTCCATCAGCGTCATCAGCGCCACGCCCACGAGCAGCGCGGTGAAGATCACCAGCAACTTGACCACCGAGACGAGGAGGAACCCCTTCATGTCCGGGCTCATCGTGCCACTCCCGCCGTCACGACCCGGCCCGTGAGGCCGAGGTCGCGATGGCTCATCCCGGCAAAGGGCGCCAGCGCCCCGAAGGCCTCTGATGCGGTTGCCGGCGCCTCGCGGCCGTCGGCCAGCAGCGCCCACACCTCCGCCGCAACCCGCCACGCCGGCCACGCCATCCCGGGTGCCGGCCGAGCCGGGAGGAAGCGCTGGGCCCGCCCGTCGCGATTCACGTAGACCCCCTGCTCTTCCACCATCGTGGTGACCGGCAGCAACAGCGTCGGCACGCCGAGGCGCGGATCGGCGACCGTCGCCAGATGCACGACCGTGCCCGCCGACGCCACCTGCGCCGCCTCGGCATCATCGAGCTCGACGTCGAGCACCACCACCAGCGAGGCGCTCGCCGCGGCGGCCACGGCCAGGGTCCAGTCGCCGGACACGGAGAGCAACTCCGCGCCACCGAGGTTGGCGGCGCGCTCCGCGCGAAGCGCCAGGTTCGGGATGGCGCCAATCGGCGCTTCCGGACCGATCGGCACCTTCATCGCCGCGGTAAGAGCGCGGCCGTCGAGCAAGCTGCGCAGCCAGCCCAGGGACTCCGACGACGCGCGGCCGCCGGTGAGCATCACCACCGGGCCACTGGCCGCCGCCACCAGGTCGGCGAGGCGTCGCAGGGCATCGGGCCACTCGACCGCGCGGAGCTTGCCGGCCTCGGCCACCATCGGGGTCTCGCAGCGATCGCCGCGATTCATCCAGCGATAGTCGGCGCGTCCGGTGTCGCAGACGAAGTGCCGATTGACCTCCAGATTGGCCCGCGGACGGAGTCGCACCACCATGTCGTCCCGCGTGTCGACCATGATGTTGCAGCCCTGCGTGCAGCCTGGACAGATCGAGGCCGTCTTGTCGAGGTCCCAGGCGCGCGCCTTGTGCAGGAAGTCCTTCGACACCAGCGAGCCGACCGGACAGAGGTCCACCACGTTGCCGGACCACGGATGATCGAGCACGGCGCTCGGGTCGATGCCGATGTAGGCGCGATCACCGCGCTCCGACACGTTGAGCACCGGGGTCTCGGCCACGTGGTCCATGAAGCGGACACAGCGGGTGCAGAGGATGCAGCGGTTGGCGACGTAGAGAATGTCCGGTCCGAAGTCCTCGACCGGGTTGTAGCGCTTGGGGTAGTCGCCGTACCGGCTCGCGGCCTGCCCTTCCTGGAAGACGAAGTCCTGCAGCTCGCACTCGCCCGCCTGATCGCAGACCGGGCAGTCGAGCGGGTGGTTGATCAGCAGGAACTCGAGCACCCCCTCGCGGGCCTTGCGGGCCGCCGGCGAGTGGACGTGGATCACCTGGCCATCCACGATCGGCGTGACGCAGGCCGGCACGAGCTTGGGGAACTTCTCGATCTCCACCAGGCACATGCGGCAGACCGCCGGCGAGGGGAGCGAGGGATGGTAGCAGTAGTGCGGCACCATCACGCCGGCGCGCTTGGCGGCCTCGATGATCGAGGTCCCCTTCGGCACCGAGACTGGCAGTCCCTCGATCGTGACCGACACCATCTCTGTGGTCATTCCGTCAGACCTCCGCCAACGCCGGCGCCTTGGCACCGGAGAGGTAGGCGTCAAATTCGCCGCGGAACTTCTTGATCCCGCTCACCACCGGGGTCGCGCAGGAATCACTGAGCACGCAGATCGTCTTGCCGGTCATGTTGTCGGCCAGGTCGAGCAGCAGGTCGAGATCGGACGCCTTCCCCTCGCCGCGCAGGATCCGCTCGAGGATGCGCGTGGTCCAGGCCGTGCCTTCGCGACAGTTGGTGCACTGGGCACAGCTCTCGTGCGCGTAGAAGCGCGCGAGCCGCATGATCTGGTAGACCATGTCGGTGGTGTCGTCCATCACGATCATCCCGCCCGAGCCGAGCAACGAGCCCTTCGCGGCAATCCCCTCGTAGTCGGTGGCGCAGTCCATCACCTCGTCGGGCGTCATGATCGGCACCGAGGAGCCGCCCGGGATCACCGCCTTGAGCGTGCGGCCCGGCCGCATGCCGCCGCAGATGTCGAAGATCAGCTCCTGCATCGAGAGGCCCATCGTGATCTCGTAGGTGCCGGGCCGCTGCACGTGGCCGCAGACCGAGATCAGCTTGGTGCCGGTGCTCTTGGGGGAGGAGAGCGAGAGGCCCGCGTACCACGCCGCGCCGCGCACCAGGATGTGCGGCACCGCGGCGAGCGTCTCGACGTTGTTGATCGTGGTCGGCTGCCCGAAGAGCCCCGAGACCGCCGGGAACGGCGGCTTGATGCGCGGGTTGCCGCGCCGTCCTTCGATGGCGTTCATCAGGGCGGTCTCTTCTCCGCAGATGTACGCGCCCGCCCCGCGGTGCACGATCATCTCGATCCGCTTGCCCGATCCGAACGCGTTGGCGCCCAGCGCCCCCGCGGCGTAGGCCTCGTCCACCGCCGCCTGCAGGATGTGGTAGGGCTCGGTGTACTCGCCGCGGATGAAGATGTAGGTCGTCTCGGCACGGATCGCGAGCGCACCGATGGCGCAGCCCTCGATCAGGGCGTGCGGCGTCCAGCGCAGGATCTCGCGGTCCTTGAACGTCCCCGGCTCGGACTCGTCGGCGTTGCAGCAGAGGTAGTGCGGCCGACCGTCTTCCTTCGGCATGAACGACCACTTCATCCCGGTCGGAAAGCCGGCGCCGCCGCGTCCACGAAGCCCGGACGCCTTGACCTGGTCGACGATCGCCTCGGGCGTCATCTCGAGCGCCATGCGGAGGGCGGCATACCCGCCGCGGGCCACCCACCCCGCGTAGCTGCGTGCCTCGACGTCACCGAAGTGGGTCGAGAGGACCGGGGTCTCCTTCGGATGGATCGGATGGGGATAGCCCATCAGGGATACCTGGCGAGGATGGCCGGCACGCCCTCGGGCGTCACCGATTCGATGAAGTCGTCGTCGATCAGGACCGGCGTGGCGAATGCGCACGCACCGAGGCACTCGACCTCGATCACCGTGAAGCGCCCGTCCGGCGAGGTTGCCCCGAGTTCCCCGCAGCCGCTGTGCTCGAGGAACGCCTCGACCACGCCCTCGGCGCCGCAGATGTTGCAGGGCGACGTGGTGCAGACCTGGATGAAATGGCGGCCGACCGGGTGGGTGTGGTACATCGTGTAGAACGAGATGACGCCGCGGACGTAGGCCGGCGTGACCCCGAGTTCGCCGGCGACCTCGAGGATCGCGTCCGGGGAGACCCACCCGCGCGCCTCCTGGATCATCCAGAGCGCGGGCAGGAGCAACGCCTGGCGCGTCGGGTACTTGGTCGCGAGCGCCTCGAGGCGCGCCTTGGTGTCGCCGGTGAAGACCGGCACGTGCGGTTCGGCGGAATGCAGGGTCACCGGTCGATCTCTCCCATCACGATGTCCACGCTCGCGTTGATCGCGATCACGTCGGACAGCAGCGCGCCTTCGCAGAGCCGTGGCAGCGCCGCGAGGTTGAGGAACGAGGGCGGCCGGATGCGCCAGCGCACCGGCTTCGCGGTCCCGTCCGAGACGAAGTAGTAGCCGAGTTCGCCCTTCGGATTCTCGACGCCGAAATACACCTCGCCGGCGGGCGGCTTGATCCCTTCCATCACCTGCTTGAAGTGGAAGATCATCGCCTCCATGTCGCCCATCGCGCGCGACTTCGGCGGCAGGATGACGCGCGGATCGGACACGTTGACCGGCCCGGGACGCAACCGGTCGAGCGCCTGGTCGAGAATCCGCGTGGACTGCACCATCTCCTCGAAGCGCACCAGGTAACGGTCGTAGATGTCGCCGTGCTCACCCACCGGCACGTCGAAATCGAATTCGTCGTAGCCGAGATAGGGGCGATCCTTGCGGACGTCGTAGTCCACCCCGCTGGCGCGCAGCATGGGGCCCGAAAGCGAGTAGTTGATCGCCTCGTCCGCCCCGATGGCGCCGACGCCCTGCGTGCGGCCGATCCAGATTGCGTTGCGGGTGAACATCGTGTCCACCTCGCGGAGCACGGCCGGGAAGGTCCGCACGAAGTCGCGCAGCCCGTCTTCCCATCCCTCCGGCACGTCCGCCATCATCCCGCCGACTCGCGCGACCGACGTGGTGAGGCGCGCACCGGTCCACGATTCCTGCAGGTTGTAGATCCGCTCGCGCTGCTGGAAGAGCCAGAGAAACGGCGTGAAGGCGCCGAGGTCGATGCCGGTGGTGCCGAGCCAGACGATGTGCGAGATGATCCGGCTCATCTCGCAGGCGATCACCCGGAGCAGGCGGCAGCGCTCGGTGATCTCGATCCCCATCAGCGCCTCGACGGCCAGCGCGAGGGCGACGTTGTTCGCCATCGGCGCGAGGTAGTCGGTGCGATCCGTGAGGGGGATGATCTGGTTGTACTGCCGATATTCGCCCAGCTTCTCGAAGCCCGAATGGAGATAGCCGACGTGCGGAATGATCCGCTTGACCGTCTCGCCTTCCAGCTCCACCACCAGCCGGAGCACCCCGTGCGTGGCCGGGTGCTGCGGGCCGATGTTGACCAGCATGTGCTCGGCGCCGAAGTCGTCGCTGACCGCCTCGGACGGCCGGCGGGCCACGCCGAGCGGGACGTTGCGCACCTTGCCGTCGGCGCCGACCACCGGCGTGCTGACGGAGAGCTCCAGGGTCCGGGGGCTCACTGGGCAGCCTCCCGCTCGACCAGCCGCGCCTGCATGTCGGCCGGCAAGGCCTGGTAGGCGTCGGCGATCGACAGCTCTTCCAGGGAGTAGTGCGCCTCGGGGTTGGCCGCGAGCGCCTGGCGCGTCTGCTCCGCGCGAGAGCGGTGGCCGCGCAACGGGAACGACTTCCGGAGCGGATGGCCCTCGGAGTAGGTCTCCCACATCAGGATCCGGCGGAGGTCGCCGTGGCCGAGGAATTTCACGCCGAACATGTCCCAGGCCTCGCGCTCCAGCCACTCGGCCCCCTTCCAGAGGTCGGTGACGGTGCGGACCTCAAGCGGCCCGGACGGATCGAGCGCGATCTTCACGCGCAGGTCCACCCGCCGGGCCAGAGAGCGGAGCTGGTACACCACCTCGAGCGGGCGCTCGGCGTCGCGATACTCGACCGCAGTGAGGTCGGTGAGATAGTCGAACCGCTGGGAGGGATCCTGCTGGAGCCATTCGAGCACGGCGTGCGCCTGCGCGGCGGCCACGTACACCACCTGCTGTCCCGCAAAGACCACCGAGCGCTCGATGGCAGCGCCGAAGCGCGTCCGGAGGGCGGCAAGCTGATCGGCCTGACCTTCCGTCATCCCGACCTCGTCTGGCTCACCGAGTTCCCGAAGGGCTCGGACACCTCGTTGATCTCCTCGGGGCGGCGGAAGAGGCCGTCAGGATGGACCAGGTGCTCCACGCGAAGCGTCGGGTCGACCAGGGACTCGGCCATGATCTTCTTCTGCAACATCAGGATGCCGTAGAGGAGCCCTTCCGGGCGGGGCGGGCAGCCCGGCACGTAGACGTCCACCGGGATGATCGTGTCGATCCCCTGCACCATCGCGTAGGTGTCGAAGATGCCGCCGGTCGAGGCGCAGGCCCCCATCGAGATGGCCCACTTCGGCTGCGGCATCTGGTCCCAGATGCGGCGGATCACCGGCGCCAGCTTGAAGGGGAGCCGTCCGGCGCAGATCAGCACGTCGGCCTGCCGTGGCGAGAAGCTCTGCCGCTCCATCCCGAAGCGGGAGATGTCGTAGCGGGAGGCGGCGGTGGCCATGTACTCGATGGCGCAGCAGGCGGTCCCGAAGGGCATCGGCCACAGCGAGTTCGAGCGGGCCCAGTTGGCCAGGAAGTCGAGCCGGGTGGTGACCCAGTTCGGCGACGTGAGGTCAAGCGTGTCGTCGAGGCCCGACGACGGCGGCAAGGTCAATCCCATTGCAGCGCGCCCCGCTTCCAGATGTAGACGTAGCCGACGGCCAGGATGCCGACAAAGGTGAGCATCTCGAGGATCAGCACCCCGCCCAGCTCGCGCATCTGCTGGAAGGCCACCGCCCACGGGATCATGTAGACCGTCTCGATGTCGAAGACGATGAACAGCATGGCCACGAGGTAGAACTTGACCGAGAAGCGCTCCCGCGAATCGCCCAGGGCGGGGATGCCGGACTCGTAGGCGGCACGTTTGACGGCGGTGGGTCGGGAGGAGGAGAGGAGGTGGGACGCGCCGATGATCAGGATGGCGTTCGCCACGACGAACAGCAGCAGCAGGAGAATCGGGATGTACGGCTGCAGCACGCCAGGCCCCCTCTCGTGAAATGTTTCACAATCAAGGACAAACTACCGGAACCCGGGGGTGATTTCAACTCTCCATCGCCCCAGGCGTCGGTCGTGCGCGAGGGGCCCAGCGCCCATATATTCCCCGCCGTTCCTCCCCTCTCCCCTTCGCCCTCGACCCCCTACCCCGGCAGGCGCTGCATGTCCATCAAGTCGGACCGCTGGATTCGTCGCATGGCCCAGGACCACGGCATGATCGAGCCCTTCGTGGACGGACAGGTCCGGGACGGGGCCATCTCCTACGGCGTCTCCTCGTACGGCTACGACATGCGCGTCGCCAACGAGTTCAAGATCTTCACCAACGCCCTCTCGGCGATCGTGGACCCGAAGCACTTCGACGACAAGAGCTTCGTCGAATTCTCCGGCGACATCTGCGTGGTCCCACCGAACTCCTTCGCCCTGGCCCGCTCGGTCGAGTACTTCCGCATCCCGCGCAACGTGCTGACGATCTGCGTCGGCAAGTCCACCTACGCCCGGTGCGGCATCATCACCAACGTCACCCCCTTCGAGCCGGAGTGGGAAGGCCACGTGACGCTGGAGATCAGCAACACCACCCCGCTCCCCGCCCGCGTCTACGCGAACGAGGGGATCTGTCAGGTGCTCTTCTTCGAGGCCGACGCCGACGACGTCTGCCAGACGAGCTACGCGGACAAGAAGGGGAAGTATCAGGCGCAGCGTGGGGTGACGTTGCCGAGGTTGTAGCGAGAAGCGAGAGGCGAGAAGCGAGAAGCGTGGCTCGGCGGGAAGATCTCTCCGCTAGGCCACGCTTCTCGCTT
>JANRIW010000003.1:0-1524 GCA_033764505.1 Gemmatimonadales bacterium | reverse complement strand
TCGCACGGCGATCGCCGCAACCCGGCGAGAGTGCGCGAGCGTGGCGGCGTCCCGCACGCCCAGAGCCGTCAGGAGGCCGGTGAGGCCTTGCACCATCTCGGTGCGCTGAGACTTGCTGATCACCTCGTCCCGCTGCCACTTCCGGTAGTTGGCGGTGTGAACAAGCTGTCCCGCGGTGAGCCCGACCACGACGTACACCACGGGCCACGCGAACTGGTCGGGATTGGACAGAGGCGAGTTCCGCCAGTTGAGCAGGAGATGCAGCAGGTAGATCCCGCTGATCGTCGCGGCTGCGGTGAGCGCGCCGCGCCGCTCCATCGCCACCGCCGCGATGATGACGGGCACCATGAACAGGCCTGCCAGCGCGATGTGCAGGCCGTGGACGGCGTGCGTTCGCGTGCCGAGCGCAAAGTGCACCGCGGTGAGGACGACGGTCCACACGACGGCGCTACGAAGTTGGCTGGCCTTTTCGCGGTCCATGCGGCGCACTCACAGCCTTTGGCCGACGGCCGACGTCGCACCCGAGGGCAGTTCATCGACGACGAGCACACGGTTCATGGTGCCGTGCTCGTTGGGGACGCAGCCCGGGCAGCCGTCGAAGGCCTTGTCGCACCCGGGCTCGCAGCACCACTGGCCGTCCACGACAAACTTGTACTCGTAGGTTCCGGGCGCCAGATCGAGGTCGAGCACCCAGTGGCCGTCACGGGTCGTCCGCTTCACGGGATGGGCCGTGGTGCTCCAGTTGTTGAACGTTCCGGCGACGAAGACCTGCTTCGCGTCGGGGGCCTTGATCGACACGACCGTGCCTCCCGGCCTGCAGTGGGGGTCTCGCTTGCTCATGGTGTGATCTCCTGGTGGTTGATCCGGAACACCGGTTCACATGTCGCTCATGCCACCGCCGCCACCCATGCCGGGCATGGCAGCCGGCTGGTTCGCCGGCGCTGGAGCGGGCGGCGCCATGCCCGTGAGCTGCTTGCGCTGCTCGTCGGTGAGCACGGCGGCGGCCTTGCCCACATCGCGGATGAAGTCGATCCGCTGCTCGCTCTTGATCTGCTCGATCTCGCGCGCCTTGGCCTCGATCTTGGACGAGTCCGGCGCGTCGCTCCCGGTCAGATCCCACAGCTCCTGCTCGGCCTGGTCGATCTTCCGCTGGAGCGTCGCCTGGTTGAGCAGCGACTGCTCCTTGATCTCACCGAGCTGCTTCTGCTGCTCGACGGTCAGCGTGATGTGCGAGCCGTGGTCGATGAAGAAGCCGGTCGCACCGAGGTGGTAAATGTGCGAGACGCCCGGGAATCCAGGGAGCGCGGACGCCATCCCGCCGGTGCTCATGCCGCCGCCCATGCGCGACGCGCCCATGCTCATCATCTGATCCATCATCCCCATCATGCCGCCCCCGCCCCCACCACCCCCACCAGGCATGCCGGGCGCGCCGACGGATCCGCCTCCCATCCCGCCCATCATGTTGTCCATCATGCCCATGCCGCCCCCGCCCCCTCCGCTCGGCATGCCACCACCGCCGCTAGC
>JANRIW010000038.1:0-170219 GCA_033764505.1 Gemmatimonadales bacterium | reverse complement strand
CACGTTCGCATGGCCGGGGACCGACAGATCGGCCTCGACCTTAACCCGGCCGGCGCGATCGGTCGCGGCGCCGAGCCAGCGGCCGGCCGGCGACGCCATCACGCCCGCAGCCCAGACGATCGTGCGCGTCGGGATGAACTCGCCGCCGGCGCGGACGCCGTCCGCGCTGCATTCGCTCACCGCCGCGTTGAGCTTCACCTCGACGCCGAGCGACACCAGGGCGCGGCGCGCCACCTCGGACAGCGGTTCGTCGAACGGCGTCAGCACGCGCTGCGCGGCCTCGACCAGGACAATGCGCGCGCAACGCGGATCGATCGAGCGGAAATCGGCGGCGAGCGCACGCTTGGCGAGCTCGGCGATCGCGCCGGCCATCTCGACGCCGGTCGGGCCGCCGCCGATCACCACAAAGGTCATCAGCCGGCGGCGCTCTTCGGGATCCGTTTCGTTTTCCGCGCGCTCGAAGGCGAGCAGGATGCGGCGGCGGATTTCGAGGGCATCCTCGACACTCTTGAGGCCCGGGGCCATCTGCTCCCACTGGTCGTTGCCGAAGTAGGAATGCCGTGCCCCCGTGGCGACCACGCAGTAGTCGTAGCCGATCTGCGACCCGTCATCGAGATGGATCGTTCGCTCGGCCGGGGCGACGCGGCGCACCTCGGCCAGCAGCACCTCGACGTTGGCCTGCTTGCGGAGGATCGAACGGATCGGGGCGGCAATGTCCTTGGGGGAGAGTGCGGCGGCCGCGACCTGATAGAGCATCGGCTGGAAGAGGTGGTGGTTCCGCCGGTCGACGAGGGTCACGCGCACGTCGGCACGCGCCAGCCCCCGGGCCAGGTAGAGGCCGGCAAAGCCGCCGCCGATCACGACGACATGCGGGCGGGTGGCCGGTGTGGCCGTCAAAAGCCCATGGTCTCCCGCCGCCACCGGGCAAAGCGGATCACGTCGTCCACCGGGGGCACCGCCGATTCATCGCCATAGGCCGTGTACATCCGCCACTCGAGATAGGTCCGATCGGGCACCGGGAGGAACGGCGCCCGGCGCCACCAATGGCGACGCCGGAAGGCCCAACCGGTGCGCAGCAGGTCCACGGCGAGGCGAGGCGAGACGATTGCCCGCAGCGTCAGGTTCGCCAGCAGCGAGGTCCAGGAACCGCGGAATCGGGGATCGAGGCTGGGGGAGGCGGCCATGCCCGGAATATACCGGAACGGCGTGGTCTGGGGTCGCCCCGACCGGCCTATATTGCATGGCTATGACCATGGCTGTCCTTCCGCACCCGCTGGCGCAGTGGCGCGCCGAGTTTCCGATCCTCGAGCGGACCACGTACCTGAACTCCTGCTCGCTGGGGGCGCTCTCCCGCGCATCGCGTCGCCGGATCGAGGCGCACCTCGATCAATGGGAGATGCGTGGCGGGGCCAACTGGTACGACAGCTGGTGGGGCGACCTCGAGTCGCTGCGGACCCGGCTGGGTGCCCTGATGGGCGCGGGCCCGGGAGAGGTCGCCCTCCATCCGTCGATGTCGAGCATCCTCGGCGTGATCGCCAGTGCCCTCGACACCGCGGCCCGCCCGCGGATCGTCACCACCGCACTCGACTTCCCGACCGTCCCCTATCAGTGGCTGCCGCGCGACGTGGACCTGGTGATTCTCGAGAGCCCCGATGGCATCTCGGTGCCGCTCGAGGCATTCGAGGCAGCGGTCAACGATCGCACCGCGTTGGTGATCACCAGCCACGTGTACTTCACCTCGGGCGCGATCCAGGACATCGACGGCATCGCCCAGATCGCGGCGCGCCATGGTGCGCTGAGCTTCATCGATGGCTATCAGGGCATCGGCCAGCTGCCGGTGGACGTGCGACGGAGCGGCGTGGACTTCTACGCGTCGGGCGGCCTCAAGTGGATGCTCGGCGGCACGGGCACCACGTTCCTCTATGCTCGTGCCGAGACGACGCACCACTTGCAGCCGATCGCGAGCGGCTGGTTTGCCCATCGCGACCAGTTCGCCTTCGATCCGCGGCACTTCGCGCTGCACGATGACGCCCGCCGCTTCGAGGCCGGGACGCCGCCGTTGATGCCGGTCGTGGCCCAGCTGGGCGGGCTCGACGTGCTCGAGGCCGCCGGCATCGACGCGATCCGCATGGTGACCTCGGCGCTCACCGAGGACTTGATCGCCGAGGCGCGTGCCATCGGGCTCGCGCCCAAGGTGGCGGCGACGGCGGCGGAGCGGAGCGCGATCGTGATGCTGCCGAGCGACGATCCCCGGCGCGACGTGGCACGACTCGCGGCGGCAGGGTTCATCACGGACGCGCGACCCG
Organism: Gemmatimonadales bacterium; assembly: GCA_033764505.1. Lineage (GTDB taxonomy): Bacteria > Gemmatimonadota > Gemmatimonadetes > Gemmatimonadales > GWC2-71-9 > Palsa-1233. The sequence goes on along the minus strand of JANRIW010000038.1, from coordinate 167,913 downwards.
GGCACGTGCGGGTCTCGCCCTATTTCTACAACGTCGCCGACGACCATCGCGCGATGCTGGAGGTGTTCCGGAATGGCTGAGCGCAAGGGCAACGGGAAGAACGGGAAGAACGGGAAGAACGGGAAGCACGGGAAGCACGGAGCGACGGCTGTCCCCCGACAGGCCCGCAAGGTGACACAGGACGAGAACCTGCTCAACATCCCCCTCGACGACGCGTCGCTCAAGATCCGCCGCTCCTCCGACTCGTGGCGGGTGCTCCGTATCATGGGCGAGTTCGTCTGGGGCTTCGAAAACCTGCAGTCGGTGGCGGGCGGCGTCTCGATCTTCGGATCCGCCCGCACGGCGACGAACGCACCGATGTACCTCGCGGCGGAAGAGACGGCCCGCCTCTTCGCCAAGGCCGGCGTGCCGGTGATCACCGGCGGCGGTCCCGGCATCATGGAGGCCGCCAACAAGGGTGCCTTCGAGGCCGGGGGCATCTCGATCGGCTGCAACATCGAGCTGCCCCACGAGCAGCGGAGCAATCCGTACCTGACGTCATCGCTCGACTTCAAGTTCTTCTTTGTCCGCAAGACGATGTTCGTGAAGTACGCCATCGGCTTCGTGGTCTTCCCGGGCGGCTTCGGCACGCTCGACGAGCTGTTCGAGGCGCTGACGCTGATCCAGACCGACAAGGTCACCGACTTTCCGGTGGTGCTGTTCGGGACCGAGTACTGGAAGGGGCTCACCGACTGGATCCGTGACCGCCTGATGGCGGAAGGGATGGTCTCGCCTGGCGACGAGCGCCTCTTCACGGTGACGGATGATCCGGCCGTCGTGGTGCGCACCATCCTCGACTGCCGGACCCGCCTCGGCATCACCTCGGTGGATTCCTGAGCACTCCGTCCGACGCCGCCGCCACGCGCCGCTCCAACTCGTGGGCGGCGCTGGCGCTGCTCGCGGTCATCAACCTGCTCAACTACCTCGACCGCAACGTCATCTTCGCGCTCTTCGAGCCGATCAAGCGCGACCTGGTGCTGACCGACACGCAGCTCGGCTGGCTCGGCTCGGCCTACATCCTCGTCTTCTCGATCGCGGCGCTGCCGCTCGGCGTGCTGAGCGACCTGCGCAGCCGCAAGACGGTGATCGCCGGCGGCGTCGCGGTGTGGAGCGCCTTCACCGCGATGGGCGGCCTGGTCCGCTCCTTCTGGCAGCTCTTTGTCTGTCGCGCGGCCGTCGGCATTGGCGAGGCAGCGTTCGGGCCCGCCGCGTCGTCGATGGTGGCCGACTACTTCCCCGGCCGCAATCGCGCCGTCGCGATGGGGATCCTCTCCGCCGGCATCCCCGTGGGTGGTGTCCTCGGCCTGCTGCTCGGTGGCTGGCTCGAAGGGATCTACGGCTGGCGCGTCGCGTTCATGGCGGTGGGCCTCCCCGGCTTCCTCTGCGCGGTGATGGTCACGCGGCTCGTGGATCCGACCCGCACCGAGGCGCCGATGACCTTCCGCTCCTTCATGGCGGAGCTGGAGATCGGGTTGCGCGGCTTCGTGCGGCAGTTCCTCTCGCTCATTGTCTTCACCGTGCTCGGGCTCGTGGCCGCGTGGATCCTCACCATCCGGTATGGTGCCGACTCGTCGGCTGATGCCGCGGTGCTCGCGGCCGCCGTGGCGATCGGCCTCGCCCTCACCATCTGGCGCTGGGTGCGCCTGGTGCGCGCCGACCGCCGCGAGGAGACGCCGTTCACGCCCGAGCTCGAGGGCGCCGTGGACGACCTCATCCACGCCGGTCGCCTGGTGCTGGCCACGCCGACGCTGGTCTACGTCTTCCTGGCCGGCGCGGCCATCTCCTTCGGGATGAACGGGATCGTGGGCTGGGGCCCGACCTTCATGACGCGGACCTTCGCGCTCACCTCGTCGGAGGGGGCCGCGCTGCTCGGCAAGTGGGGCCTCCTCTCCGGCACGCTGGGCGCCCTGGCAGGCGGCTTCATTGCCGACTGGCTGCAGCGCTACACCGACAAGGCGCGCGTCATCACGGTGGCCCTCGGCATGATCACCGGTGGCCCACTGGCGATCTGGCTGATGACGGTGCGCGACATCGACACCTTCGTGCCGATCTTCGTGGTGGCGTTCTTCTGCCTGTCGTGGTACAACGGCCCGATGGCGGCCGTGATCTTCGACGTCGTCCCGGCGCGCATTGGCGCGACGGTGATCGGCGCCTATCTGCTCTTCATCCACCTGGCCGGCGACGCGATTGCGTTGCCGCTGATCGGCGCGCTCTCCGATCGCTTCGGCCTCGGCCGCGCCGTGCTGCTGCTGCCGACCGTGGCGCTGATCGGCGGCCTGGTGATGCTGGGCGCGTTGCGCACGGTGACCCGCGACATGCGGCGGATCACCACCCCGGACTGACCCTCACTCGCTGGAGTCCCGATGTCCCCGCTCCCTGCCCTCCGTGGCTACGACCTGCTCCGCAACCCGCACCTCAACCGCGGCAGCGCCTTCACGATGGAAGAGCGCGACGCGTACGGCCTCCACGGCCTGCTGCCAGGACGGGTCTTCACGCTGGAACAGCAGGTCGAGCGAGCCCTGCTCAACATCCGCCGCACCGCCACGCCGCTCGGCCGCTACATCAACCTTGCCCGCCTCATCGACCGCAACGAAACCGTCTTCTACCGCGCCCTCACCGATCACATCAGCGAGCTGATGCCGATCGTGTACACGCCCACGGTGGGCGAGGCGTGCCAGCATTTCGGCGAGATCTTCGGTCGGCCGCGCGGCCTCTACGTGACCGCGCGCGACCGCGGGCAGATCAAGGAGGTGCTCGCCAACTGGCCCACGCGGAATGTCGAGGTGCTGGTGGTCACCGACGGCGAGCGGATCCTCGGCCTGGGCGACCTCGGCGCCCAGGGCATGGGCATCCCCCTCGGGAAGCTTGCGCTCTACACGGCCTGCGCCGGCATCGACCCGACGCGCTGCCTCCCGGTGATGCTCGACGTCGGCACCGACAACGCCGAGCTGCGCGAGACCGAGTTCTATCCCGGGCTCAAGCAACCGCGGCTCCGCGGCGCGGAGTACGACGCCCTGGCGACGGAGTTCGTCGACGCGGTCAAGGAGGTCTTCCCCAATGCCCTGCTGCAGTGGGAGGACTTCGCGACCGACAACGCCTTCCGCCTCCTCGCGGCGCATCGCGACCGGATCCGCTCCTTCAATGACGACATCCAGGGCACCGCGGCGGTCACGCTCGCCGGCCTCTATTCGGCGTGCCGCGCGCTCGACGTGCCGCTCACCTCGCAAACCATCCTCTTCTATGGGGCCGGCTCGGCGGCGACGGGCATCGGCGAACTGATCGTCTCCGCGATGGTCGAGGACGGGATGCCGGAGGCCGAGGCGCGGCGTCGCTGCTGGTTCCTCGACTCGAAGGGGTTGGTGGAGTCGACGCGGACCGATCTGCAGCCGCACAAGCGCCCGTTTGCGCACGAACACGGGCCGATCCCCACGCTCGAGGCCGCCGTGCGCGAGCTCAAGCCGACGGCCCTGATCGGCGTCGCGGCCCAGCCCAAGGCGTTCTCCGAGCCGGTGGTGCGGGCCATGGCCGAGGTCGCGCCGCGCCCGATCATCTTCGCGCTCTCCAATCCGACCTCGAAGGCCGAGTGCACCTCGGAAGAGGCGTATCGCTGGACCGAGGGGCGCGCGCTGTTCGCGAGCGGGTCGCCGGCGTCCCCGGTGACGCTCGACGGCCACCAGTTCATCCCGCGGCAGGCCAACAACGTCTACATCTTCCCGGGTCTCGGCCTTGGCGTGGTGGCCTCGCAGGCCACGGCGGTGACCGAGCGGATGTTCCTCGCGGCAGCGCGCGCGCTGGCGGCCACCGTGAGCAGGGGCGACCTCGCCGATGGCTCGCTCTTCCCCCGACTGGAATCCATCCGCGCGACGTCGGCCATCATCGCCACGGCCGTCATCAAGGTGGCGGTGGAGGAGGGACTGGCCACGGCGGAGATCCCGGCGGACATCCAGGGCTGGGTGACCAACCGGATGTACCAGCCGGTCTATCGTCCGATTCCCACGGACCGCCGACTGCCCGCCCTCGCCGGCGGCTGACACCACGACGCCCACGTCGACCGCGCCACACGGCGCGGTCGCTGGACTTCGCCACGTGCCGGCGGCATACTCTTGGCCGGCCGATCGTCCCCGCCAATCCCCCTTCGGAGTCGTGATGACCGCACCAGCCCCCACCACCGGCGCGCGCTCGTGGCCTGCCCTCCTCGGCCTCGGGTTCGCCACCGACTTCCTCGACACGCTGGGCATCGGGTCGTTCGCGACCACGACCGCCGTGCTCCGCCTCTTCCGGATCGTCGACGACGAGAACATCCCCGGCACCATGAATGTCGGCCACGCCATTCCGACCTTTCTTGAGTGTGCCATCTTCATCGTCCTGCTGGGTGGCCTGATCGACAAGCCCACCATCATCAGCATGGTCCTGGCGGGCGGCATCGGCGCGTGGTTCGGGACGGGGATCGTGGTGCACTGGCCGCGCCGCACCATCCAGCGGGCCATGGCGATCGCGCTGATCGTCACCGCCGGCTTCATGGCGATTCGCCTCCTGATGAGCCTCTCACTCGAGGAGGGGACCATCGGCCTGACCGGGGGCGCGCTGGCCATCGCGGTATTCGGCTCGCTGATCATCGGCTCGCTCACGTCGCTCGGCATCGGCAACTACGCCCCGACGATGGCGATGACCTTCATGCTGGGGATGAACTCCAAGGCGGTCTTCCCGATCATGGCGGCCTCGGCCTCGCTGATCCTGCCGGCGGCCGCGCTCCGCTTCTACAAGTCGGGGCGCTTCGACAAGCGCGTCGCGACCGGACTCGCCGTCGGCGGCATCCCGGGCGTGCTGGTCGCGGCCTACCTGGTGAAGGAGCTGCCGCTCACCACGGTGAAGTGGATCGTCGTCGCCGTGCTGCTCTACACCTCGGCCACGCTCTTCAAGTCGTCACAGGCACCGGTGGAGAAGTCCTCGTGAAGATCACCGCGATCCGCGCGTATCAGGTGGACCTCCCCCTCCATGAGGGGAGCTACAAGTGGTCCGGTGGCAACGCCGTGTCGGTGTTCGACTCGACGGTGGTCGCGGTGGAGACCGATGCGGGGCTGACCGGCTGGGGCGAGATCTGCCCGCTCGGACCGGCGTACCTGCCGGCGTATGCGCGGGGCGCACGCGCAGGCATCGCCGAGCTGGCGCCGCAGTTGATTGGCGCCGATCCCATCGCCCTCGGCGAACTCAACGAGCGGATGGACTCGGCGATGCGCGGCCATCCGTACGTGAAGTCCGCCATCGACATGGCGTGCTGGGACCTGCTCGGCAAGGCGAGCAACCTCCCGGTGGCGACCCTGATGGGCGGGCACGTGGGCGAGGACTTCGCGCTCTACCGGGCCATCTCGCAGGAGTCGCCGGCGCAGATGGCGAAGAAGATCGGCAAGTACCGCAGGGAGGGGTACCGCAAGTTCCAGCTCAAGGTCGGCGGCGATCCGGATACGGACATCGATCGCATCAAGGCGGCCGCCGCGGTGCTCCAGCGCGGTGACGTGCTCATTGCCGACGCCAACACCGGCTGGACGCAGCATGCGGCAGTACGCGTGGCCGATGCCGTTCGCGATGTGGATGTGTACATCGAGCAGCCGTGCATGACCTACGAGCAGTGCCTCGCGGTGCGCAGGCTCACCAGTCGGCCGTTCGTGCTCGACGAGGTGGTGGATGGGCTCGACATGGTGGTGCGAGGCATCAATGATCACGCGATGGACGTGATCAACCTGAAGATCTCGAAGGTCGGCGGCCTCACGCGCGCGCGCCAGATCCGCGACCTCTGCGTGTCGCTCGGCATCGCGATGACGATCGAGGACACCTGGGGCGGCGACATCACCACGGCCGCCATTGCCCACCTGGCGCACAGCACGCCGGAGCGCTTCCTCTTCTCGTCCACCGACTTCAATTCGTACGTGACGGTGGCCTTTGCCGATGGGGCACCACAGCGGAATCACGGCCGTCTTGCTGCTTCCAAGGCGCCGGGCCTTGGCGTGAAGCCGATCATGAAGGTGCTGGGGAAGCCGGTCCTCGAGGTGGGGAAGGCAGCACGGCGCTGAACCACCTCGATTGCTGACAATCCGCTGGCACTCTCCCGATCCAGGGTATTCCAATGGCTCGCACTCTAGTCTGGACGCTGGTCGCGCTGGCGACGGCGCTGCCGACGGCGCTCACTTCGCAAGCGACGGTGGACACCAGCGCCTTCGGCGCCCTCTCGTGGCGCAACCTCGGCCCGCAGCGCGGCGGAAGGTCGGTGGCCGTGGCCGGCTCGGCATCGCGCCCCCAGGAGTACTGGATGGGCACCACCGGTGGCGGGGTGTTCAAGACCACCGACGGCGGTGACACCTGGGCGCCGATGTCCGACCGCTATTTCGGTGGAACGATCGGGGCCATCGCCGTGGCCGAGTCCAATCCGGACATCGTGTACGTCGGCGGCGGGGAGTATCCGATCCGCGGCAACACCTCCCACGGCGACGGCGTCTACAAGACCACCGACGGTGGCCGGACCTGGAGCTACCTCGGCCTCGTCGAGACCCGTCACATTGCCAAGATCAAGATTCACCCGACGAATCCCGACATCGTGTACGTGGGCGCGCTGGGACCGGTCTTCAGCACCACCGACCAGAATCGCGGGGTCTTCAAGTCGATCGACGGCGGCAAGAGCTGGAAGAAGGTCCTGAGCCGTCCGGGCAACGACTCGACGGGCGTGGTCGAGTTGGTCATGGATCCGAGCGACCCGAACGTCTTCTACGCCGGCCTCTGGGAGGCGTACCGGAAGCCGTGGCTGATGAACAGCGGCGGCCCCGGCAGCGGGATCTTCAAGACCACCGATGGCGGCACCACCTGGACGGAGTTGACCCGCAATCCCGGGCTGCCGAAGGGCGTGATCGGCAACATCGGCATCGCGGTGTCGCCCGCGAACCCCAAGCGGGTGTGGGCCGTGGTCGAGGCCGATTCCGGCGGCGTGTTCCGCTCGGACGATGCCGGGGCCACCTGGACGCGGACCAATGATGAGCGAAAGCTCCGTCAGCGCGCCTGGTATTACTCCCGGGTCTTTGCCGATCCCAAGAACGAACACGCCGTCTACGTCCTGAACGTGGACTGGTTCCGCTCCGACGACGGCGGCGTGACCTTTCCGCGCTCGTTCGACAACCACCACGGTGACAACCACGATCTCTGGATCGCCCCCAACGACCCCAATCGCATGGTTCTGGCCAACGATGGTGGCGCGGAGGTCTCCTTCAACGGTGGCCGGAGCTGGACCGACGTCGACTACCCGACGGCCCAGTTCTACCATGTGACCACCACCAACCACTTTCCCTACCGGGTCTGTGGCGCGCAGCAGGACAACAGCACCCTCTGTGGCGCGAGCCGGGGCGGCCGCGGGACGCAGTACGCCGAGTTCTACGATGCCGGCGGCGGCGAATCCGGCTACATCGCCGTGCGGCCCGACAACCCCGACATCATCTTCGCCGGGAGCTACGGCGGGTACCTGACGCGGAAGGACGTCCGGAGCGGATTCGAGCGCGACATCAATCCCTGGCCGCTCAATCCGATGGGCCATTCGGCCATCGATGCGAAGTACCGGATGCAGTGGACCTTTCCGATCGTCATTTCCCCGCACGATCCGAACATCCTGTACGTCGGGTCGAGTGTGGTCTTCCAGTCCACCGACGAAGGCCACAGCTTCACGCCCATCAGCCCGGACCTGACCCGGAACGACCCAAAGACTTTGGGCCCGTCGGGCGGGCCGATCACCAAGGACCAGACGTCAGTCGAGTATTACGCGACCGTCTTCACGATCTCGGAATCGCCGGTGGAGAAGGGTGTCATCTGGACCGGGTCGGATGATGGGGTGATCGCGCTGACGAAGAACGGCGGCCAGAGCTGGGAGCGGGTCACGCCGCCGGACCTGCCCGAGTGGGCCCGGGTCTCAATTATCGAGGCGTCGGCCCACGCCAAGGGCACCGCCTACGTCGCCGCCAACCGCTTTCAGCTCAACGATTTTGCCCCGTATCTCTACAAGACCACCGACTACGGGAAGAGCTGGACCAAGATCGTCACCGGCATCACCGCATCCGAGTTCACGCGCGTGATTCGCGAAGATCCGGTGCGCAAGGGGTTGTTGTTCGCCGGGACGGAACGAGGCGTGTGGGTGTCGCTCGACGATGGGGCGCACTGGCAGAGCCTCCGCCGAAATCTCCCGCCGGTCCCCGTGCACGACATCGCGATCAAGAACGCCGACGTCGTCCTCGGCACCCATGGCCGCGCCTTCTGGATCATGGACGACATCGCCTCGCTTCGTCAGCTCTCGGCCGAGGTCATGGCGAAGGACGCGCATCTGTTCCAGCCAACGGACGCGCACCGCACCTTTGGTGGCGCCACCATCCAATACTGGCTCAAGCAGGGCGGGCAACGGGTGACGCTGGAGTTCCTGGACGGCCAGGGCCAGGTGATCAGGAAGTTCACCAGCGATGCCGACACGGCCGAGGCCAGCGCCGCGAAGCGCGAACGGATGCGAGTCGACAGCCTGGCGGCGTTGGGCGTGATGCCCGCGAGCGTGGATGGCCGTGGGCGAGGTGCGGGGGGCGCGAGTCGGGTGTCGAACCGAGCGGGCGCGAACAGCTTCACCTGGAACATGCGCTACCCCGAGCCGACCACCTTCGAGGGGCTGATCATGTGGGCCGCCGGCATTGTCGGGCCGCAGGCGCCCTCGGGGAGCTACATCGCCCGGCTCACGGTGGGCGACAAGAGCGAGACGCGCACATTCAAGCTGCTGATCGACCCCCGATCCGGCGCGACCCAGGCCGATCTCGATGAGCAGTTCCGCTTCCTGATCCAGATCCGCGACAAGACCAGCGAGGCGAACAACGCCGTGCGGACGATCCGGAGCCTCAAGGCGCAGATGGCCGCGCGCGTGCAGGCGGCCCCGGCCGCGCGCGCCGCCGCGCTGCGACGGAGCGTCGCCACGCTGACGGAGCAACTCAGTGCGGTCGAGGCGGAGATCTACCAGGTCAGGAACCAGAGCGGTCAGGATCCGCTCAACTATCCGATCAAGCTCAACAACCAGATCGCGGCGCTCGCCGGGGTCGTGGCGAGCACCGAAGCGAAGCCGACGGCGCAGTCGTACGAGGTCTACCGGATCCTGGCGGCCGCGCTCGACGTGGAATTGGCCAAGCTCACGGCCCTGCTCGGCGCCGGCCTCGGCCAGGTGAATGCGGAGTTGGTGCGGCTTGGCCTCGACCCGGTGGCGAAGTAGGCGGTTCGGTCGAGGGCGGGCGGTCTCAATAGGAGCGGATGTAATCCACCTCCAGGCGGAACGGCCCGTCCTGCCCATCGACCATGTAGAGGCCCACGCCCTGGATGCGCGCGAGGTCGATCGGCGGGGCGTTCACCGACTGGCCGAAGATGGTGCTTCGGAGCGCCGTGAACGGGATGCGAACCACCGTCCATTCCAGCGAACTCGGGAACGGCGCCCGACGCGAAATGTTGCGCCCGAAGGTGCGCACCCCGTCGTTGAGCTCAATCTCGAACTGGCGCCCACTCCCGCGGACCCGGAGTTCGAGACCCGACTGCCCCGACAGGTCGATCACGCGGGGCGCGCGCACCGAGGTGAAGCCACCACCTTGGGTCACGAGCGTGCCCGTGAAGCGGAGCGCGCCATCGGCGATGGTGACGAAGCCCTGCGAGCGCCCTCCCATCACCCCGTCATTGACCACGTCCCACTCCGCCTCGGCAGCGGCATCGAAGGCGAAAAGGGTCAGCGACACGGGCGCCTCGCGGGAAGTGGGGGTGGACCGCCCGTCGAAGCCGAGCACGAGCAACAGGGAGGGCAGGAGCAGCAGTCGCACGCGTGCCAGGTTCCATCGTGATGATCGGTCGGAGCGGATGTCGGCAGCGGGCATTGGTGTTCCCCCACGGGTGTCCGCTCAGATACCCCGCCCCGCCACTCAGGTGCCCGATCCTCCGAACGCCTAGAACGTCAGGTTGGCATTCACCAGCAGGGCGTTGATGATGCGATCACGGCTGCCGAAGCGCCGCCCATACTCCCCCACATAGCCCGCCTCGTAGCGGACTTTGCCGCGCGTCAGATAGGGTCCGACGAAGACCCGACTCCGGTCGTATCCTGCGCGCGGCCCGCGCTCGACACTGTTCCAGGTGACGAAGAGCTCGTGGTAGCCGGTCACCCCGATTCCCCGGCCGGTCGCGGGCGCGTAGCTGCCGCGCACGAGGTAGCGTGTGCGATGCGACATCCCCGACGTTTCGGCAATCATCCGCTGTTCCTGACGGATGCGGTGCTGCCAGGCGAGTCGGCCGCCACCGTGCCGCACCACCAGCTGCTGCCAGATCCGGTGCTCGCTGCGAAAATCCGTGTCGTAGCTGGTGTTCATGAATGTCGGCGTCCAGGCATAGCCGAGAAACGCGGTGACGCTGCGCGTGAGCTGGCGTCCCACGGCAGGGCGCAGCAGCAGCCGTTCCATCCGGGAGGCATCGTCGCCGAGTCGCGCCTGTGCCTCGAGGTAGAGCAACCAGGACTTGTCATCGGAAAGCGAAACGTTGGCGGTCAGCAGCGACCACGCCTGGACATCGGTCTGCTGGGCCGCGGCGGTGGCCGGAGGAGACAGCACCAGCATACTGCAGGTCAGGGCCAGAACCGGGACGTACCGACGCATCATGGCGGGTCTCACAACAGGGAAGTCCGTGGCGCGCATGTCATGGCGCGTGGGTGAATGCCACAACGTAGCGGCGCCCCGCGCTCGCGGTGAACTCGATGTCTGCTCCGCGACGGACGCTGCGCACCGGCTTGCCGTCGGCCTGCACGCGCATGGTGCCGTCCGCGCGCACGCGCACTGGCCCCGTCGCGTTGCCGACGATCACGGCCTGCACCGGCTGTCCCGCCGACCACGTCAGGTCCACCGTGTAGCCACCACGCGCCCGCAGCCCGGTGACCGTGCCATCACGCCATTCGGCCGGCAGCGCCGGCAGCAGCTGGATCACGTCCTGATGGGACTGCAGCAGCATCTCGGCGATTGCCGCCGTGGCGCCGAAGTTGGCATCGACCTGCATCGCGCGGCTGCAGAGCGAGAAGAGATTGGGCAGCGACGACTTGGTGAGCAGGGCCCGCCACTGCTCGAGCGCCTTGTCACCGTCATAGAGCCGAGCCCGCGCGCCCATCTTCCAGGCGTACGACCAGCCACAGCCGCCCGTGCCGCGCCGGTCGAGCGTCACGGTCGCCGCGCGGGCAAGCTCCGGGGTGCGCTCGGGCGTGATCTCGCTCCCGGGATAGAGTCCCCAGAGGTGCGAGAGGTGACGGTGCTGCGGCTCCAGGTCCTCCACATCGTCGAGCCACTCCTGCAGTTGCCCATGCCGTCCGACCTGATTCGGCGCCAATCGCGCGCGCGCTGCACGCACCTCGGCCGCCAGCTGCTGGTCGCTCCCGAGAAGCGCCGACGCCTCGATAAATTCGCCGAACACTTCGCGGATGATCTGCATGTCCATGGTGGGACCGGCCGCCATGGTATAGGCGCTCAGCGCGATGCCGCTCACCTCGTCGAAGAACTTCCCGTTGCCGGGCCAGGCGGGATAGTTCTCCGGCGAATTGGACGGCGCGGTGACCAGCCAGCCCTTGGTCGGGTGCGGGACGAGCACGTCGAGCAGGAAGCGCGTCTGGTCACGCAGCTGCGGGTAGATGCTGCGCAGATAGTTCGTGTCGCCGGCAAAACGGAAATGCTCGAAGAGGTTGGTCATCAACCACGCCCCGCCCACCGGCCAGGCACCCCACGAGGGGCCGTCCATCGGCGCAGTGGCCCGCCAGAGGTCGGTGTTCTGGTGGAGCACCCAGCCGCGGGCGCCCCAATGCTCGCGCGCCGTCTCCGTGCCGGTCGCTGCCACGTCCCGCACCAGCTGGTCGAGCGGTTGCACCATCTCGCCGAGGTTGGCCGTCTCGGCGAGCCAGTAATTCATTGGCGTGTTGATGTTGACCGTGTACTTCGAATCCCACATCGGGTTGGGATTGTCGTTCCAGATGCCCTGCAGGTTGGCGGCCTGCGTCCCGGGTCGAGAACTGGCCACCAGCAGGTAGCGACCGAACTGGTAGTAGAGCGCGGCGAAATCGGGGTCGGGCGCGGTGGCGAGGCGGGTGAGCCGTTCGTCGGTCGGGAGGGCCCGCACCATGTCGGGCGTGCCAGCGAGCGCGAGGGATACTCGACGGAACCAGCGCTGGTGCTCGGCCACGTGATCCTGCCGCAGGAGCTGGTAGGCGCGGCCCGTGGCCCGATCGAGCGCCACGCGCACGCGCTCCGCCGGCTGGGCACTCACATCCTGATAGTTCACGAAGCTTGTCGCGGCCGCGAGGACGATGGTCACCGTGTCGGCACCCGTCACGCGAAGCGTCCGATAGTCGGTACTGACGATGCCGCGCTCTCCCTCGGGACGTGCGACGAGCCGTGCCTCGTAGGTCAGCCGACCCGGGATGCCGAGGTAGTCGGAGTTCTTGCCGGTGATCCGGAGGCCGTTGGCGCCGACGCTATCCATCCGGAAGTAGTCGGTGCCATAGTTGGAGTGCGCCGGATTGCGCGCCCCATGCAACGTGGCCGAGAACGTGAGCGCCCCGGGGCGCGACGCGGCGAGGCGGATCACGATCACCTGGTCCGGGGCGCTGACGAACACCTCGCGCGTGAAGGTCACGCCATCCACCACGTAGGAGACGCGCGCCACGGCGGAGTCCAGATCAAGGGAGCGCCGGTAGCCGGTCGCGCGCTCGTGCCCCGGGAAGGAGAGGAAGAGGTCGCCCAGCGGCTGGTACTTCATCTGTTCGTAGGGGATGCCCATCATCGTGCGGCCAAAGAGGTCGTGCGCGCGCGGGACGTCGCCGGCGAAGAGGAGCCGGCGAATCTCGGGGAGCGCGGCGCTGGCCCCCTTGCGCACCGGGTTGTAGGGCCCGCCGCTCCAGAGCGTTTCCTCGTTCAGCTGGATGTGTTCCTGCGCCATCCCGCCGAAGACCATCGCCCCGAGTCGGCCGTTGCCGACGGGGAGGGCACGATTCCAGTCGCTCGCCGGCTGCCGGAACCAGAGGGAGGTCGTGGGGGGGTGTTGTGCGTCGAGGCGAGTGGTGCCCAGCGCGAGGAGGACCAGCGCGGTCCCGATGGGTGAGGAAATGGTCACATGGCGCTCCGGTGGGGGGCGTTCAGATGCAGGCGTGAACCTATCCCTTCCCCCACAGCTCCACCAACTCGGCGACCACCCGCTCCGCCTCCTCGGGCTTCCCCGAGCGGATCGCATCGGTGGCGCAGTGCGTCAGGTGGTTCTGCAGCAGCATCCGCCCGACGCCGCGCAGCGCCTCCTGCACCGAGGCGATCTGCACCAGCACGTCCGCGCAGTAGCGCTCCTCGTCCACCATCTTCTGCAGGCCGCGCACCTGGCCTTCGATGCGGCGCAGGCGCTTGGCCAACGCCTCCTTGGTCTCGGGGGAGACGTGGACGGCGTGGCGGGGAGTGTGGGGCATGCGGGGGACTCCGGGAAAAGGGCGAACAGCGATCAGCGAACGGCGAACTGCGAGTCGAACATCCCGCGGTTCGCGACTCGCTGTTCGCCGTTCGCTGTCAGGGATGCCACCGCCTCAACCTGAGGCTGTTGCTCACCACACTCACGCTGCTCATCGCCATCGCCGCCGAGGCGAGGATGGGGGAGAGCAACAGCCCGGTGGACGGGTAGAGCACGCCGGCGGCAATCGGAATGCCGACGACGTTGTAGACAAAGGCCCAGAAGAGATTCTGGTGCATCGTGCGCATGGTGCGCCGCGACAGGGCAATGGCGTCGGCCACGCCGCCGAGATCGGCGCGCATCAGCGCCACGTCGGCCGCTTCGACCGCGATGTCGGTGCCGCTCCCCATCGCCATCCCCACGTCGGCACGCGCCAGCGCGGGAGCGTCGTTGATGCCGTCGCCCACCATCGCCACGACCTGGCCAAGGGCCTGCCGCCGCGCGACTTCCGCGACCTTGGCGTCGGGCAGCACCTCGGCAACCACCTCGGTGATCCCCACCTCGCGCGCAATCGCCTCGGCCGTGGCCTGACGATCGCCGCTGAGCAGTACCACTTCGAGTCCGAGCGCGCGGAGTCGGGCAATCGCCGCGGCCGAGGTGGCCCGCACCGGATCGGCCACGCCGATCAGCGCCGCCAAGGCGCCATCCACCGCCGCAAAGACCGCGGTGCGACCCTCGGCAGCCAGCCGCGCCGCGTCGGTGTCGAGCGGCGCCGTGGGTACGCTCCAGGCGGCCAGCAGCGCACTGGTGCCCACCACCACCGCATGTCCATCCACCACGCCGTGCGCCCCGCGCCCGGTCACCGACTGGAATCCCTCGGCCACGGGGATCGCGAGGCCACGGGCACCGGCCGCGCGTACGATGGCCGCGGCCAGCGGGTGCTGTGACGCCGCCTCGATCGAGGCCACCAGACGGAGGATCTCCGATTCCTCGAGCGCGTGCCCCGGTGCGACGACCAGGTCCGTCACGGTGGGCTTCCCTTCCGTGACGGTGCCCGTCTTGTCGAGCACCACCGTGGTGATGTCGCCGGCGCGCTGCAGCGCCTCACCGCCCTTGATCAGCACGCCGAGCTCGGCGCCCTTGCCCGTGGCCACCATCACGGCGGTGGGCACCGCGAGGCCCATCGCGCAGGGGCAGGCGATGATCAGCACCGCCACGCCCGCGGCGAGCCCGCGCACCACGCCACCTTCGCCCCCCACCACCGTCCAGGCGACAGCCGTCACCAGCGCGAGCACCATCACCACCGGCACGAAGACGCCGCTGATCCGGTCGGCGAGCCGCTGGATCGGGGCGCGCGACCCCTGTGCGTCGCGCATCAGCTGGACGATGCGCGCCAGCATCGAATCGCGTCCGAGCGTGGTCGCGCGAATGCGAAGCGCACCGGTGCCGTTCATCGTGCCACCGAAGACGCGGGCACCCGCCGCCTTGGCCACCGGCAGCGATTCACCGGTGAGCATCGCCTCATCCACCGCGCTGTCACCGGCGATCACCTCGCCGTCCACCGCGATCCGCTCACCTGGCCGCACCACGACCACATCGCCCTGCACCACCGCCTCGATCGGCAGCTCCAGCTCGCTCTCGCCGCGCACCACGCGAGCCGTGGCCGGTTGCAGCGCCGCCAGCGAACGCAGTGCCGTGGCGGTGTTGCGCTTGGCGCGCGCCTCGAGGGCATTGCCGGCGAGCACGAAGGCGATGATCAGCACCACCGCCTCGTAGTAGACGTCGGCGGGGATGCCACGCGAGAGGAAGACGTCGGGGGCGACAGTCGCGACGACCGAGTAGAGAAAGGCGGCGCCGGTGCCGACGGCCACCAGCGTGTTCATGTCGGCACTGCGATGACGCGCCGCGGCCCAGGCCCGTGTGTAGAAATGGCGGCCCGCCCACCCCATGATCACCAGCGTCAGCGCGAGCAGGCCCCAGCTCAACAGCGGGCGCGGGATGGCGTAGGCCCACGGCATGATTCGCTCAAGCGTCGGCGTGAGCGTGTTCATCGCCCAGGTCATGAAGGGATCGACCACGACGCCGTGCGCGTGCCCCTCCGAGACCATGAGCGGCATCGAGAAGAGCATCGCGACCGCGCCGGCGACCAGCGCCACGCCCGCCTTCCGGCGCAGGCCGAGATA
Source organism: Gemmatimonadales bacterium (assembly GCA_033764505.1). Lineage (GTDB taxonomy): Bacteria > Gemmatimonadota > Gemmatimonadetes > Gemmatimonadales > GWC2-71-9 > Palsa-1233. The sequence continues at coordinate 152,200 of JANRIW010000038.1, read as the reverse complement.
TTCCTCCTGCAGCGTGTCGTCGCGCTCGGCCTGGGCCGCGATGGCGCCCTGGTCGGCATCGGGGAGGGAGGCGCCGTACCCGGTCGCCTCGACAAGGGCGACGAGTCGTTCCGGCGTGAGTTGGGTGGGATCGTACGACACCGATGCATTGCCGAGCATCAGGTTGACCGAGGCCGAGGCGACCCCGGGCTCCCGCTCCAGGGCGCGTTGGACTCGCGCCTGACAGGCGGCACAGGTCATCCCCTCCACCGTGAGCGTGAGGCCCTCGGTGTGAGGCGCCGACGCCTCAGTCGTGGGGGGCATCCACCACAACTGGCGTCGCGTGGTAGCCGGCCTCGGTCACCAAGGCAGCGAGGGCCTCACCCGTGGGGCCATCCGCCGTGGTCTCGACGACCGCGCGCCCCATCTGCACCGTCTGGACCGTGGCGCCCGGAATCCCCTGCAACGCCTGCTGCACGGCCCGAAGGCAGTGGCCACAGCTCATCCCATCGACATGCAACGTCACCATCGCCATCGGTCTGCTCCCGGCTGAAGGACACCACGAACCTATATAGGGGTGGGGGGTATGTCAAGCGGTGCGGTCGTGGCACACCTAGTGCACCTTTACCCCCGCTTATGGACGCTCCCGACTCACTCCCCTCCGACGCGCTCGTTCCGGTCCTGACCTGGCCGGGTCGGCGGCCGTCGTTGGCGGACCTCGGGACGTGGCACGAGGCACTCACGAGCACGGTGGCGGGACTGGTCTCCGCCGACATCGCCGCGCTCTGGCTCTACCCCTCCCGGGGTGGCGCCGTGCTGGTCGGGCCGACGGGGCTCTCGGCGGAGCGTTTGCCGCCCCCGCCCGCGGAGCCGCTGGTCTCGCAGGAGGGGCTCTACGCGCTCGAGGACCGCCTGCGCGCTGCCGGCTATCCCTCGGTGCTGGCGGTGCCGATCCGGGCCGAGATGCAGGACGTGGGGCTGCTGCTGATCGGGTCGCTTCGTCACGACGCACACACCCTCGCCGACCTTCGGCTGCTCCACCGTGTCGCCGCGCAACTCTCGACCGCCTGTCGACGGCTCGCGGCCTTCTCGTGGGTGGTGCCGGCACCGATTGCCAGCGAGCGCACGGCGATCGTGGCCGCCGTCACCGACGCCATGCTCGAAGCCATCGGGAGCGCGCGCGAAGGGACCGACCTGGTGCAGCTGGTGTCCGATGCGCTCAGCAACCAGGTGCCGCACGACCGCTGCGAGCTGATCGCCGTGGCCCCGGCGCCGGCCTGCTGGGCGGTGCTCAGCGCAAGCCGCTCCGTGACCACGCGGATGCAGCTCGATCCCGAGACGACCGACGCGGTGGACGCCCTCGTCTACCACCTCGGCTCCCGCCACGTGGCACGCATCCCCGATCTCCGCCTGACCGACACGCCGTGGCCGGGCCTCCCGGGCACCGAGCCGTCGCGCATCCGCTCCCTGGTCGCGGCACGCCTCGACATCGGCGACGAGTTCGTCGGCTGGCTCTGCTTCGGCAGCGACACCCCGGCCTGGTTCCGCCCGGAGGACGAGGCGGTGGTGCATCTCGCGGCGCGCCTCCTCGCGCCGCGGGTGGCGGGATGGAGCGCGAAGGCGGAGTTGCGGGGGGCGTGGCGGTAGGAGGTTGGAGGTCGTAAGTCGTAGGTCGTAGGTCGTGAGAGGTTGTCATCCCGAACGAAGTGAGGGACCCGCGTGGTGCCGCATGGGCAACAGTTCACCCATTCGCGACCACGCGGGTCCCTCGCTCTGCTCGGGATGACAACACCCCTCACCCCTCACCGCGGCCTGACGGCCGCGGCTGACTGGTTCCCACGACCTACGACCTCCTCAAAAATCCACCCCCACCCGCACCACCACATTCCGCCCCGGATCATCGGCGTAGAACTTGTACCGACTCAGGAAGGTCCGGTACGTCGTGTCGAAGAGGTTGCGAACCTGCAGGTCGAGGCGCACGGCCTGCCGAGCGACGGCCAGGCGGGTGCCGGCCTGCAGCGAGGCCAACGTATAGGCGTCGGGGGCGAAGTCGTCGGGGTCGAGGCGTGACTGCTTCGCATTGTGCTCGAGTCCCAACTCCAGGTAGGGCGACTGCAGCGCACCACGTCCTTCGCCCTCGACCCGCACGGCGCCGTTGACGCGCATCGGCGCGACAAAGGCGATCGGGATGTCGAGCGATGTGTTCTGTCCCCGGGTGTAGTCTCCGCCGGCACGCAGGTGCAGCCAGGCGCGTGGATGGTACTCGATCGTGGCCTCGACACCGGTGAGCAACGCATCGCCCTGGGTGAAGTCGTAGATGCGGAAGCCCGATTCCGGATCGACGGCGCCGGTCGGGTTCGGGTAGATGTAGTTGTTGATGGCATTCCGGAAGACACCGACCTCCGCCTGCACCGCGCCACTCTGCGCGCGGAGCGCGAGGTCGGCGCTGAGCGACGTCTCGTTGGTCAGCGTCGGATCGCCCACTTCAAAACGGATGGTCCCCTCGTGCACGCCGTTCGCAAAGAGTTCGAACGGTGACGGGGCGCGGAAGCCTCGACCGATGTTGGCCACCAGCGCGAGCGGCTCACTCAGGCGGTAGAGCGCCCCGACGTTGCCGGTGAGCGAGCCATACGTCCGCTCGCCCGCGAGGAGACCGAGCGCGGCGTCGTTCTCGTTGGTGAGGCGCCGCCAGTCATAGCGGATGCCGGCCGTGAACTGCCAGGCGCCGCGATCCATCTGGGCAAAGCCGTACGCGCCGGCGTTGTCGGCACGATTCTCGGGGATCAGCGTCTCCTCGCCGAACTTTTCGAAGTCGGCACGCATCGCCGAGACACCAACCACGCCCGCGATGCCGGCACCGAAGCTCTGGTGCAGGTGCACGTTGGCCGTGAGGGTGTTGGCCAGCAGGCCGAGCGCCACGTCGTTGCTGCCGCGCTCCTCGAATTCGCGTCGTCGGTTCCGCTCGGCGCCAAGGTCCACTTCGAGGCGCGCGCCGCCGAGCGCGAAGTTGCCGGTCACCGCGAGGCGCGTCGCCGCAATCCGCTGAAAGGGCGTGGCGTCGGGTTCTTCGGCCGGATCCTCGTGGATCTCCACCCGCTCCGTCCGGTGCGAGACGTTGGCCGTGAGCGATCCCCAGCCCCCACGCACGCCGAGTGCACCCGATCCGCCCGTCATCGCGAGGCCGGAATTGAAGAGCGCGCCCTCAGGCGTGGCGACGTCCTGCTGCTCGCGTCCCGTGAACGTGGCACGGAACCCGACCGCTCCCTGCGCGCCCTCGACGAGCAGCGAGCCATCGGGGGCCTTGCCGTTGCTCGCGTAGCCGCCGCTCACCGTCCCGCGCAGGAAGCCGCTGCGGCCGATGGCATCAGGCAGCTCGCGCTGCACCACGTTGATCACGCCGCCGAGCGCGTCGGAGCCGAAGAGCACCGAGGCCGGGCCGCGAATCACTTCGATGCGCTCGGCAGTTGCCGTCTCGACATTGGGCGCGTGCTCGTCGCCCCACTGCTGCGATTCGACCCGCTGGCCGTTGTCGAGGATCAGCACGCGATTGCTGCTCAGGCCGCGAATCACCGGCTTGCCGATGCCGCTGCCCGTTGAAAAGTTGCGCAAGCCGGGCAGCCCCTCGAGCACGCTGCCGAGCGAGGCGCCCTGGGCCGCGACGAGCGCCTCCCCCTGCAGCACCGAGAGCGGCTGCGGCGACTCGAGCACCGAGGTGCCGAGCGGGGTGGCCGTGGTCTGGATCCCGGGCAGCTCCACGATCGAGCGGATCAACCGCGCCTCGAGCACGCCGGTGCTTCCGGTGAGGGTGACTCGGTAGACGCGCGGCAGGAAACCGAGGGCACTGATGGAGACGCCATAGGTGCCTTCCGGCATCTCGGCGAGTCGGAAGCGACCCTCGAGGTCGGTGCGCGTGGATCGGTTGGCCTCGAGCACGACCACTCGAGCGTCGCTGATCGGATTGCCGTCGGGATCGGTCACGCGACCGGTGAAGAGGACGGCCGCCGGGCGTGGCGCCGTGATGGCCGCGGGGGCGGCGAAGGGCACGGTCGGTGAGGGCGCCGCGAGCGCGGCGAAAAGCAATGACAACATCATGAGGCAACTCCATCCAACGAAGGTGAACCACGGGGTCGCCAGCAACGGGCCCCAGCGGGCGCCGCGATGGTCAACCGAGATCAAGAACTGGTGGTCAGGCCTGTCGTGGTGGGGCGCGCGGACCGAGCGGAATCCCGAAGACGCCATGCGCCCTCGGAAGGGCGCGGTCGCGCAGGGGTGCGGTCAGTCCCGGAAGGTGAAGCGCGATCGAGGCGTCCGTCCCGCGGGACGACGCCATGGAGAGCAACGACTGGCCGAGCGCGCACTCGGCGTGGTGACAGTCCGCGCCTGCCGCCTCGATATGGATCTGCTGGCGAGATGTCTCGGCGTGGAAGAGGGCCGCGTCGACCAGCGGCAGCCCGGCCATGCCGAGCTGGAGCACCAACGCGAGGCGACCGAGCCAGTGGGCGATGCGCATCGAGCCGCTCACGTGGCCTTCGCCGCGTTGGGGGCGCGCCGCGCCGGGCCGTCCACCGGAATCAGGAACCAGAAGGTGCTGCCCTTGCCGTAGATGGACTCGACGCCGATCTGCCCGCCGTGCAGCTCCACGAAGCGCTTGCAGAGCGCCAGCCCGAGGCCGGTGCCCTGCGCCGCGCGCGACGCCGACGTGTCCACCTGCGAAAATTCCTGGAAGAGCTTCCCCATGTCCTCGGCCTTGATGCCGATCCCCGAATCCGAGACCGAGATCCAGACCACATCGCGCGTGGCCAGCTTGACGCGGTCCTGCGCGCCGATGCCCGGCGCGGCCGGCATCGGCGCGACGGTGCGCACGGCGGACACCGTGATCCGGCCCGACTCCCCGGTGAACTTCGAGGCGTTGGAGAGGGGGTTGAAGAGGATCTGCCGGATGCGCACGCCGTCGGCCAGGACGTCGAGACTCGACCCCTCCGACAGCTCCACCACGCACTCCTGATCCTTGGCCGTGCGCAGGGAGGCGGTGTCCGTGATGGCGCCGTTGATGCACTCGCGGACGTCGGTGCTCGCCAGCGAGAGCTCCATCCGGCCGGCTTCGATCTTCGACAGGTCGAGGACGTCGTTGATGAGCCCGAGCAGATGGCGGCCATTCCGGAGGATCGCCTCGAGAAAATCCTTCTGCTGGTCCTCGAGCGGACCGAGTCCCTCGGTGAGCAGCAGGTCGGAGAAGCCGATGATGGCGTTGAGCGGCGTGCGCAGCTCGTGCGACATGTTGGCGAGGAACTCGCTCTTCAGCTGCGTCGCCCGCTGCAGTTCCTTGTTCTTGGCCGCCAGCATCCGCTCATTGCGGCGCAGCTCCTCAAGCACCGTCGTCCGGTCGAGTCCGAGCACCACCTGGTCGCCGAGCGTCTGCAGCAGCTGGCGGTCGTGATCCTCGAACGGCTGGCCGTCCTTGCGATTGTAGGCGCAGACGGCGCCGACCACGAGCCCGGCCGAGCGGAGGGGGACCATGGCCGCGCTGACCAACCGTCCGGAAAGCTGCTCGTGCGGATGATTGCGGCTGTCCTTCTCCATGTCGTCGACCAGGAGCGCCTCGTCCTCGGCGATCACGTGCCCGACGAGGGAGTGCTCCATCGGCACCAGGGCGCCGACCGCCGGAAGAAGCGGGCCGGAGCCGGCCACGACCTTCACGAAGCGGCCCTCCTCCACCACCAGCATGATCGCGCCGCCCTCGGCCCCGAGCAGGTCGGCCGCGGCCTGCGCGACTTGCCGATTGAGCGTGGCGAGGTCGTTGCCGGCCAGCAGGGCGGCGGCCAGGTCGCGCAACCGCTCCAGCTCCCCGTTGCGGCGCGCGGCCGCCTCGAGCGCACGGGAGAGGGAAAGCTTCTGTCGCTCGGCCAGTGCGCGGCCGCGACGCATGGTGATCAGGGCAATGAACGACGCCACCGCCGCGAGCAGCATCCCGACGTCGCGGTACGACATGGCGAGCAGCGCGACGGAGAGCCACCCGGTGACCAGGGCGGCCAGGACGAGCGGACCGGTGGTGAAGAGGCGTGCGTGCCAAGGGCGGGGCGCGACGACGCGATGCGTCCGAGTCGGGGTGGTCACGCCGCCTCGTCGTCGCTGGCCACGTCGTCGAGCACCTGATGGAAGACCACGGTGCCGTCGGCGAGCATGGCGCGAAGATAGGGGCGGCACATCCCGCACTGGTCGCCGCAGCCGGTCTCGGCCTGCACGGCGGCGAGGTCCCAGCCGTGGGCACGGGCGGCTGGAAGCAGTTGAGCAAAGAGGACCCGCTGGCAGACGCAGCGGTCGATCCGGATCGCTGGGCTCCAGCTCACCGGCCGCACCCCACGCCTGTCAGGACGCCACCACGCCACGCCACAAGGCGGCCGACCCCGAAGGGGAGGCCGGCGACGCGGGCATTGGCAGTGGGTGGCATCCGCCAAATCTAGGAGAGCGGGAAGCGGGATGCGAGGACCAGTCTGGCCCCACGCCCGATCAGACCTTGTGGTAGACCACCCGTCCGGCCCGCTCGCCATCGTCGGCCTGATAGAGCTCGAAATCGGCGAAGAAACGAGGCGCCTCGCCCCGCAGCGTCTCCAGCACCCGCACGGCGAGCCGCCGGATCTCCCGCTCGGCCCCCTCGCCGAGGCGCAACTCCAGCATGGTCCGCCACGCCCGGACGTTGCCGCTGACCACGATCTTCGTCTCGGTGCCGTTCGGGAGCACCGACCGCGCGGCCTCGCGAGCCATCTTCCGCCGGTGGACCCGGTCCTCGACCCAGGCGTAGCGCTCCATGAGCCGGTCCACGGCGGCGACATAGCTCGCCTGCGCGCTGGTCATCTGCTCGGTCCAGGCCTGCTCAAGCGTTTCGTCGCCCTGGATGGCCGGCGGCATCACAAAGGCGGCCGTGGACTCATCCACGTAGCGCTGCGAGAGCTGCGAGTAGCCGAAACCGGCACGGTGCCGCACCAGCTCGTGGGTCAGCGACCGCGACACGCCCTCGATCAGCACCACGTAGACCGCGTGCTCGAAGACCGACCCGTGCCCCTGGCGCAGGATGTTGCCGAGATACTCGGCCGTGCTGCGTCCTGCGGGATTGCTCTGGCTCATGTAGCAGAGCCGGCCAGCGAACTCGGCGATCTTCTCGCCGTCCGTCCCCTCCTCCTTCCATTGCACGGGAAGGTGCGCCGGCTCGACGTACTGCGGGCGGCCGATGAGGGTGACGACGGGTTCGCGGTAGATGGTCAGCATGGGAGTCTGGGGTGAACGGTGAACGGGGGAGGTCGAGAAGCGAGAAGCGAGAAGCGCGTTCCTTGGGGGGAATCTAGCACCGGGCCGGGCCCACCGTTCACCGTTCACAGTTCACCGTTCACCGTTCACCCGCTCCAGCCACCGGCTCTCCCCCCACCTCGCCTCCGCCTCGATCCGGCGCAGCGCCTCGGCGACGCCGTCGGGGAGCGGTGCGGCGTCGGCCCCGACCTTGAGCTGCGTGAAGGGATCGGCACGGTCGGCCAGGATCACCCCCGGATTCCAGCGACCAAACGGGTCGAAGGCCGCCTTGACGGCGCGAAAGGCGCTGCTCGCCTCCGGCCCGAGGAAGCGTTCCACCAGCCCGGCGCGCAACCGGCCTGCACCGTGCTCGCCGGCCGGCGTGCCGCCCATCAGCACCAGTGCCTCGTTCACGACGTCGAAGATCCGGCGCACGCGCGGCAGCCAGTCGGGCTCGCGCAGGTTGGGGAGGAGGTTCACGTGCACGTGGCCATCGCCAGCGTGACCGAACATCACCACGTCCACGGCCACCTCGCGGCACGCTCCCTCAACCGCGTCGAGGTAATCGCCGAGGCGCGGAGGCGGCACGCAGCCGTCCTCGATCACCTGCAACGACTGGCGGCCGTCGGTCAGTGCCGCGAGTCGCGACGAGGCGCCGTGCCGGATGGCCCAGAGTGCCGCAACCTCGGCGGGATCCGAGGCCACCCGCACGTCGAGCACGCCGGCGCCAAGCGCCAGCAAAGCCTGACGTGCCGCCTCGCCACGTCGCGCCACCCCGGCCGCGTCATCGCCCTCGAGCTCGGCGAGCAACACCGCGGAGGGATTGCCCTCGAGCCGCGCCTCGACGATTCGGAGGAAGGAGGCGTCGAGGAACTCCAGCATCGCTGGCGTCTGGGCACGGATCGCCTCGAGCGCGGGCACCAGCAGGCCGCGCCCGGCGAGCGCCACGCGCATCCCGACGCGATGCGGCGCGATGGGGGCGAGGCGCACCGTCACCTCGGTGACGATGCCGAGCGTCCCTTCGGCGCCGACCACCAGATCGAGCAGGTCGCCGCTCTCCCACCACGAGGCGAGGTCGTAGCCCAGCGTGTGCTTGCGGGTGCGGGGCCAACGGGCGAGGATGGCCTCGCGCTGTTGCGTCAGGAGCGGCAGCGCATCACGCACGAAGCGCTGCACCACCGGATGCTGCGCATCGGGCGACACGCCGCGGCGCAAGGCGAGCGGGCCCTCGTCGGTCTCGAGGATGATGGCCTCGACCCATCGCCGCATCGCGCCATCGTGCACGGTGCGCGCCCCCGCCGCGTTGGTGCCCACGAGGCCACCGAGCGTGGCCCACGGTGCGCTGGATGGATCGAGGGGGAGGTGCCACCGATGCGCCGCAGCGGCCTGCCGCAGCATCGGCAACGTGATCGAGGGCGAGCACACGGCAAGCCGCCGGGAGGCATCGAGCTCGCACCGACCGGCGTCGAAGGCGGTGAGGTCGAGCACCGCGCCCTCGCCGATGCTGCTGCCGCCCATCGCCGAGCCCGCCCCGCGGGGCGTCACCGACAGCCCGGCCTCTCGCGCGGCCCGGAGCGCCGCGGCGAGTTCGCCGAGCGTGGTCGGGCGTGCCACGGCGGCCGGCAGGAGGCGGTGGATGCCTCCGCCCTGGGCGTAGCGGGCGCGCAGTGCGAGGTCGGTTCGGAGCGGCGAGGCCATCCCCAAAGCTAGGCGGAACGGGGGGTCGGTGCCGCGGGAAGGTGCCGCCTCTTGACTCTCACCCGCGTGCCCGGAGATTTCCCCGCAATGACAACTCCTCGCGCCGAACTGATCCACATCGACGTCGACCGTCGCCTCGGCCACGAATGGGACGAGTGGGATGGCAAGCCGCTGCCCCAGGGCGGCAACTTCGATGCACCGCCCGCGCTCTTCTTTGCCTGGGCCATCACCTCGCTGGTGGTGGCCCTCGGCTTTGCCTCCTTCGGGCTCTTCCTCCTCGACCCCCGGCTGGGCGAGTTGCATCCGCGCCTCCCCCTGCTGATCTGGGGCGGTTTCGGCATGCTGACCATCCTCGCCTTCCTCTGGTGGGCGGCGATCTCGCTGACCTACCTCATGCGACTGCCGCTGATGCCGTCGCTGCTCGCCGAGCGGGGGCTCTTCCTCCGCGTGATGCGCCTCACCTCGCGCATCGCGTCGTGGTTCGGGGTGCGCGACCGCGTCGAGAACGCCTCGGTCAAGGTCTACAACGCGCTCGCGCTCCTGCGCACGCGCAAGGTCGGCACCGGGGAGCTGCTGCTGCTCATCCCGCGCTGCCTCTCGCGTGACACGCTCGACCACGTCCTTGGCCTGGCCGGCAAGTATGGCGTGCCCGTCTTCGTGGCGACGCGCGGACAGCTCGCGCGGCGCGTGATCCGCGAACGACGGCCGCGTGCCGTGGTCGCGGTCGCGTGCGAGCGTGACATGGTGACGGGGCTGCACGACGTGGCGGGGAAGGTGCCGGTGCTGGGACTGACCATGACGCTGCCAGCCGGGCCGTGCAAGGATGCGGCGCTGGACTACGTGACGTTGGAGCGGTACATGCAGGCGTTTGTGGGATGATCGATGATCGATGATCGATCATCGATCATCGATCACGGCTTTTCCGCGAGTGGCTCACCGTACTCCTTCGTCAACCTCGCCATCACCAACGCCACGCGCTGCGCCACCGGATGCGCCACCGAGACTTGCCGCTCAAGGGCGCGCCCTTCGCGCGAGGGATCGGCGGCGGGCCGATAGACCACTTCCACCGTGACCGCGCTGTGATTGGGTCGGGCCGGATCGGCCCAGGCGCGCAGTCGGACCACGCCCTCGCCGAGGGGGCGCCGCGTGGTGGGACGCAGGGTGGCGGCATCGAACCACGGCGTCTCGAGCCAGCCGTCATCGGGCTCCGTGCGCGACACCGGAATCGAATCGGCGTCGAGCGCGAGCGCGAGGGTGCGCATCGCCTCCGGCACGAAGAGTTCCCACTCCGCGACCGCCGCCTCGGGCAGCGGCGTGAGCGAGGGTCGCGTCGTGGTCGGATAGCACGCCGCGACGAGCAGCGCGGCGACGAGCGGCCACTTCACAGCCCGAGCTCCATCGGCACCGGCTGCGCGCCGCGCCAATCGTAGAATCCCTGGCCATTCTTCTTGCCGAGGTAGCCGGCCGCCACCATTCGGCGCAGCAGCGGCGGCGGCGCGTAGCGCGTCTCGCGATACTGGTCGAACATGATGTCGCCGATCTTGACCACCGTGTCGAGCCCCACGAAATCGAGCAGCGTGAACGGTCCCATCGGGTGACCGGCGCCGAGCTTCATGGCGGCGTCGAGATCGGCGATGGTGCCGACACCGCGCTCAAGGGCGCGCACCGCATCGATCAGGTAGGGCACCAGCAGCAGGTTCACCACGAAGCCCGACTCGTCGCGGCTGGTGATGGCGGTCTTGCCAAGCCCGCGCGCAAAGGCGAGGCCCGTCGCGACGGCGTCGGCGGAGGTCCGGATCGAGCGGATCACCTCGACCAGCGGCATCATCGGCACGGGATTGAAGAAGTGCATGCCGAGCAGTCGTTCCGGATGCGCCAGGCCGACCGCCTGGTCGCCGACCGAGAGCGAGGAGGTGTTGGTGGCAAAGAGGGTGTCGGCGCGGCAGATCCCTTCGAGTTGCCGCCAGAGGGCGCGCTTCGGCTCGAGCGACTCGACGATCGCCTCGATGACCAGGTCGCAGGCCGCAAACGCCGCGAGGTCCGGCACAAAGGTGATCCGCGCGCGCGTCTCGATCAGCGCATCGGCCGAGAGCTTCCCCTTCTCGACCAGCTTGGCGAGCGAGCCCTCGATGGCACCGCGCGCGCTGTTCCACTGCGCCCCGTTGCTGTCGTGGATCAGCACGTCGTGACCGGCCATCGCCGCGGCCTGCGCGATGCCGCTCCCCATCAGCCCCGCACCGACCACGCCAACCGTCGAGATGGTCACTTCTCCTCCAGTGCCTTGCGGACTTCGCGAGTGATGTCCTTGACCACCTGCCCCACCTCGCGGGCGATCTGCTGCGAGCGCGGTGCCGGCGGCGTGCCGCCCTTGAGGGCCGGGCGGCGCTCCAGCTCGTCGAGGGCGCGTTCGAGGCCGAGCTGCGAGCGCGCCGAGATCGGGCGGAAGGCACGCGCCGTCACCATGCCGGTGCCGATCCCCGCCGCGGCCGGGAGCATCGCCAGCAATTCGGCCGCGGGAAAGCTCACCAGTGCAAGCAGGCCGGTGGTCATCGCCACGCCCGTGACCCCGAGTGCGGTCGCGCCGGCGACGTAATTGCGCCGGCTCTGCCGCAGCGTCGCGACCAGTGCGACGTGGCAGAAGCCGTCTTCGAGCGGTGTGACGACCGCCGTGAGCAACTCGGTGCTCTCCTGCGAGGGCTTGGTGCCGCTGCCGTCGAACATCCGCTTCATCTTGCGCATCGCGCCGGCCAGCGAGTCCACGGGCTCGTAGGTGACGCGGCCAAGCGTGGCGCGCTGCACCACGAAGTGCTCGTAGCGATCGAGCCACGCCGTGAGCGCGTTGGTGATCGACTCCTCGGTGCCCTGCACCACGCGCTCGGCGCGCAGTTCGGCCGGGGCGATCCACTCGTCGAGGACACCCTGCGGCGCCGGTGGCGTGACGCGGGTGCGCTCCTCGAGCAGCGCCTGCTTGAGCAGTTGCGGGGAAATGCCCACCTCGTTGCCGAGCGCGAGCACTTCCTCCTCGCTCAGCCCCTCGCCGATGTCGCGGGAGGCGGCCTGCAGCTCGGCGGCGCGCTGCAGCACGCGGTCGAAGGTGGCGCGATCGATGCGCGCGGGGAGACGGGGTTCCATGGCGGTCAGGGCGCGAAGGCTTCGACGATCACGGCAATCCCCTGCCCACCGCCGATGCACGCGGCGCCGAGCCCGAAGCCACCGCCGCGCGCGCGCAGGGCGTGCAGGAGGTGCGTGGTGATGCGCGCCCCGCTGGCGCCGAGCGGATGGCCGATGGCGATCGCGCCGCCGTGGACATTGGTCCGTTCCGGATCGAGCTCCAGGTCCCGTGCCACGGCGAGATACTGCGCGGCGAAGGCCTCATTGATCTCGACCAGCTGCATCTGGTCCATCGTCATCCCGGCGCGCGCGAGCGCCTGCCGCGCGGCGGGCACCGGCCCGATTCCCATGATCTCCGGCGGCACGCCGGCTACTCCCCACGCGACCAGCCGACCGATCGGCGTGGCCCCTTCCCGCGCAGCGGTCGCCGCCGTGGTGAGCACCATCATCGCCGCGCCATCGTTGATGCCCGACGCCGTGCCGGCGGTCACCGTGCCACCGGGCCGGGTGACCGTCGGCAACTTGGCGAGTCCCTCCGGCGTCATGTCGCCGCGAATGTGCTCGTCGCGCGCCCAGGGCACGTCCTGCTTGCTCTTCCGGTCGCGGATCGGCACCGCAATCACTTCGTCGGCAAAGACCCCGTCGGCCCAGGCCGCGGCCGCGCGCCGCTGCGACGTCAGCGCCCACGCCTCGCACGCCTCGCGCGAGATGCCATAGCGCTCGGCCAGCGTCTCGGCGGTGTCGGCCATGGCACAGCCACCGTAGGAGTCGCGCAGCCCTTCGAAGAGTGCGTCCTCGAGCAGCGGCGACGGACCGAAGCGGATCCCCCATCGCGCCCCGCGCACCACATGCGGTGCCTGGCTCATCGATTCCGTGCCACCCACCAGCACCGCCGTGGCCTCGTCGAGGAGCAGCCGGTGCGCACCCTGGACCACGGCCTCGAAGCCGGAACCACAGAGCCGGTTGACGGTGACGGCCGGCGTCTCGATGGCGAGGCCCGCGCGGAGGGCCACGTGGCGCGCGCAGTACATCGCGTCTCGCGACGTCTGCATGGCGTTGCCCACGATGGCGTGGTTGACCAGGGCCGGCGCCAGCCCGGCACGCGCGAGCGCCGCCTCGGCGGCGATCACGCCGAGGTCGGTGGCCGAATGATCCTTGAGGGTGCCACCGAAGGTGCCGAAGCCGGTGCGCACCGCGGAGAGAAAGACGAGGTCGGTCATCCCCGCAATATGGCAGGACGCCCGCCGCCCCGCGCCCCTCTCCCCGGACGCGTCAGCGCGCTGAAACGTCCGGGGCCGGGAGCTTCTCGCCGCAGTCCGGGCAATGACGCCAGCCCCGCTCGACAGCGACGTTGCAGGCGGGGCATGTCGGCTCGCGCTGGTCGGCGCCGCAGAAGGGGCAGAACTTCACGGTGCGTCCGGTCGGAAGCGCCGCCTCGCAGCTCCAGCAGCCGGCCGACGGCGGGTCGAAGCGGACCTGAGTCACGAACTCCGGCGCCGGGGTCGGCGGGGCGGACGGCGCCACCGCGGTGTGGTCGGCGGGAGCCACCACGGCACGGATCGGAATGACCGGCGTCTCCACCACCGGCTCCGGCGCCGCGGGCGACGTGGGCGGGGCCCACGTCGAGGGCTCGGTCGGTGCCTGCGGACGAAGCGGCAGCACGCCATCGAGGCGTGACGCCGCCTCGGGGGTGAAGGTCAGCGTGGCCGACCGCAGCAGCTGCAGCACATCGAGATCCGGAAGCTTCGCGGCCATGGTGCCTCGTGCCATCTCGGCGGCGTTGGCCGGTTCGACGGTGACGAGGCCCTCTTCTTCGGCGATGAGTCGCAACACCAACGCTTCGTAGTCCTCGCTCACGTCAATGCCGAGCACTCGACGCGCCACTCGATACGGCAAGGTGCGATCGAGGATCGATCCGACGGCGATCGGACCATCGACAGGCCCCCCTTCGGTACGCCACTGCGCCAGGAGCGCGGCGGCCAGTCGCTCGAGGTCGGTCATCACCCCTCCTTGATCGGAAAGCGCTCGCCAGCGGCCAGTCTGGTCTCGAGCGCCGCAAACGCCACATCGGGATCGTAGCCTGGAAAGAGCCTGGCGGCCTGCTTCTTCTCGAGCCACGCGTCGTAGCCCGACTCGGTGATCCCGGCCGACGTCACCTGTTGCGTGGCGGCCTGGATGGCGAGGTCATTGGCGTATTCGTTCTTCGGGTGCCCGGCATGACCGCGCACCCAGATGAACTGCACCTCGTGCAAGTCGAGCGACTGCCAGAGCGCGCGCCAGAGCTCGAGGTTCTCGATGCCACCGCCCTTCCGCACCCAGCCGCGTGCCTTCCAGGCCGGTGCCCATTCGCGAATGCCCTTGACCAGGTACTCGCTGTCGGAGATCACCAGCAGCCGCAGCCGGTTGCCCTTCTGCCCGAGCAGTTGCAGCGCGGCGATCGCGCCGGCCAGCGCCATGCGGTTGTTGGTGGTCGACGCGGAATGGAGGAAGAACTCGCGGCGTTGCACACCAGCGGCCGTGCGCACCTCGACGAGGCCGCCGGCGCCGCCGGGGTTGTCGCCCGGCTTGCCGTTGCCGAGGCAGCTTTCGTCGAGGTGCACCACGGCGATCGGAAGCGGGGCTTTGCTCAGGGGTCAATCACCTGGAAGTGGTCAAGATCAGAGAGGATGAACAGCATGTCATCGCCGGTCATCGCGAGATAGCCCGCCAGCGCTTCCCGTCCACGCGACATCGTGATCGCCGAGGCGACCACCACGTACTCGTTCCCGCGCCGCCGCAACAACACCCGCTTGCGCCGGAGCACGGCGTGCTCCAGCTGCTCCATGCGGTCGGGGGTCCAGCGGAAGGAGGCCATAGGGTCGAGAAGCGAGAAGCGAGAAACGAGGAGCGAGTCCGTTCGGGAATATAGCCTCGCGGGCTTGGTGCTCACGTCGGCGCGGGGCGCACGCATCTCGCTTCTCGCTTCTCGCTTCTCGGGCTACTTCACCCACTCCCCCCGACTCATCACCCTGACAATCAGCCGCGTGTTGCGGATTTCGGTGAGCGGGTTGCCACCGAGCACCACGAGGTCGGCGGCGGCGCCGGGGCGGATGCGGCCCAGGTGATCGGCGCGGAGCAGCATGGCCCCATGCAGCGTGGCTGCGCGGAGCGCCTCAAGTGGGGTGAGCCCCGCCTCCACCAGCAACTCCATCTCGAGGTGCACGCCGGCGCCGGGGACGAGGAGCTGGTTCGAGGCATCGGTGCCGGTGGCGACGCGCCCACCGGCCGCGACGAAGGTCCGCACGAAGGCATTCTGGACGGCGCGGGCATCGCGGAAGCGGCGGAAATCCTCGGCCTCCCAGCCGGCGCGACGGATCATCCCCGCGACATTCCAGTTGACCCGCGCCGAATCGGGCACCAGCGCGAGATCCGGCGAGCGATACACCGTCGAGTCGTCGAGTCGCGAGAAGGTCTCGTGCAAGCCGAGGGTCGGCACCAGGATCACGCCGGTCGCGGCCAGGTCGCGGGCAATGCCGCCGAGGGCCGCCGGGGGCATCGTGGCCCAGGCGAACTCGAAGGCCGTCCACCCGGCGAAGAAGCCGCGCGCGTGCGCGGCACGCAACGCGAGCGAGTCGTCCGCCGCCTCGGGAATGCCGCTCAGGTGTTCGATCGAGGAGACGCCGAGCATCGCCGCCTCGACGGCGTTGGTGAGGCCGAGATGCATCGCCACCGGCAGGCGATCGTTGCGTGCCGCGGCCACCAGCGCCTGCAGGAGCGTGGGCGTGAGGTGGGTATAGCCCTTGATCCACTGCACGCCCGTCGCGGCCAGTCGGCCGACAACCACGTCGGCAGAATCGGGCTCGGCGAGCGGCAGCGCGTCCGGATAGGTCGTGGGTGGCGCATCCACCATGGCGCCCGCGAGGAAGAGGCGCGGCGCGGGCCCCTGCTGCACGCGCGCGCGCAGCGTGTCCGCCAGGGCGAGACCGTCATGCAGGTCGCGCACTGCGGTCACCCCGGACCGGAGCGAGGCGTCGAGCCCCCAGGGCTGCAGGTGCGCGTGCGCATCAATGAAGCCGGGCACGATCCAGCGACCCGCGAGGTCCACCGTCACCGCGCCGTTCGGCACCGGGAGCTCGACCGAGGAACCCACCGACACGATGTTGCCGTCGCGGATCAGCACCACCCCATCAGGCACCAGGCGGCCGGAGACCACATCCACCACGGTGCCCCCGACCAGGGCCGTGACGCCGACGCCGGAGCGATCGCTCCGGCAGCCGCTTGCGGCGAGCGCAAGCAGGGTCAGGGCCCACAACAGATGACGCGCCCCGGGAAGCCCGGAGCGCGCCATCTGGTTGCTGCGTCGCTGCATCACTTCCGCTTCTTGGCGGCCTTCTTGGCCGGCTTCTTCGCCGGGGCCTTCTTGGCAGGCGCCTTCTTGGCCGGCTTCTTCGCCACAGCCTTCTTGGCGGGAGCCTTCTTCGCCGGCTTCTTGGCGACGGCCTTCTTGGCGGGTGCCTTCTTCGCAGGCTTCTTGGCGGCAACCTTCTTGGCCGGCGCCTTCTTCACGGCGGCCTTCTTCGCGGGAGCCTTCTTGGCCGGGGCCTTCTTGGCCGGCGCCTTCTTGGCCGCAGCCTTCTTGGCGGGCTTGGCGGCCTTCTTCGGGGCAGCCTTGGCAGCCGGCTTGGCGGCCTTCTTCGGCGCAGCCTTCGCGACCGGCTTGGCGGCCGGCTTCGGGGCGGGCTTCGCGGCGACCTTCTTCGGCGCCTTCTTGCGCGGCTTCGGAGCGGGGAGGTTGCCCACGGCCGGCTCGGGAATGTCGAACGCCGGCATCGCGGCGGACGACTGGCCCTGGGACTCCAACGATCCGTAGAACAGCGAATCTTCATTCATCGCCATCGGTACTCTCCTGCGGGGTGCAGTGGGTAAGGGTTGGGATCGCTCTCGCCGAGCCCGCGTCGTGACGTGCAATGCACGCCGGTGCCGGTCGAAGCGCTATTATATGTCGCGTCACTCCCCCGCTTCTGCAAGGTGTCGGCGACAACGAATGCGCGCGCTCTGCCTTACCGCCACCGGCGGTCCCGAGCATCTCACCGTCCTGGACCTTCCGTCGCCGCCCCTCGGGGCGCCCGATGCGGTCCGGATCGGCGTCCGTGCCGTCGGCCTGAATCGCCTCGATCTCTGGGTCGCGAACGGGCTGCCGACCGCGCCACGCACGGGTTTCCCGCATATCGTCGGCACCGACGCCGCCGGCGTGGTGCTCGAAGTCGGACCAGCGGTGACCCATGTGCACCCGGGCGATCGGGTGGTCGTGAACCCCGGGGTCTCCTGCGGGCAGTGCGCCCTCTGCCTCGCCGGCGACGAAGTCTTCTGTCGACAGTTCGGCGTGCTCGGCGAGCACCAAAGCGGTACCGCCGCCGAAGAGCTCGTGGTGCCCGCGCGCAATGTTGGTCTCCTCTCGGGGGAGTGGAGCTGGGCCGACGCGGCCGCCTACCCGCTGGCCACCCTCACGGCCTGGCGGATGCTGACGTCGCGCGCCCGGGTCCAGGCCGGCGAGGTGGTCCTGATCTGGGGGATCGGCGGCGGAGTGGCCCTCGCCGCCCTGCAGATTGCCCGCTACCTCGGGGCGCACGTGGTGGTGACCTCGTCGTCGCACGAGAAGCTGGCGCGCGCCACCGCGCTCGGCGCGGAGCTGGCCATCCACCATGGTGAAGCCGATGTGCCGGCCGTCCTGAAATCCCACTTCGGCCATGGTGCCGAGGTGGTGGTCGATTCGGTCGGTGCCCCCACGTGGGCGCGCTCCCTCAAGGCGCTGCGCCCCGGCGGCCGTCTGGTGACCTGCGGCGCCACCGGCGGGCCACAGGTGGAGCTCGACCTGCGCCGGCTCTTCTGGTTCCAGTGGAGCCTGCTCGGCTCCACGATGGGCACCAGCCGCGAATTCGCCGCGGTCGTGGCCCACGGCAATGACGGGCGCTTTCGCCCGTCCGTCGATGCCCTCTTCCCCCTGGCCGAGGGGGCCGCCGCGTACCATCGTCTCGCGGCCGGCACACAGTTCGGCAAACTTGTCCTCGAGGTCTCTCCGTGAACGCCCTGCTCGAACGGCTCTCCATTGGCGCGCAGCAGCTCCTGGAAGTCATCCCCGCCATGCTGATCGCCATCCTGATCCTCGTGGCCGGCTACTTCGTCGCACGCACCATCGAGAAATGGGTGGACGCGACCCTGAAGCGGCTCGACTTCAACAAGGTGGCCGAGGCCGGCGGACTCCGGGAGGCCGTCGATCGCACCGGGGCACGCATGGACCCCGAGCATGCCGTCGGCAAGCTGCTCTTCTGGCTGATGATGCTGATCGTGATCCTGCTGGCCTCGGCGGCCCTGGGGCTGGAGAGCATCAACGAGATGTTCGGCATCATGATCTCGTTCATCCCGACGCTGATCAGCGCGATCGTGATCGTGATCCTCGGCATGATCGTCGGCGAATTCGTGCGCGGGGTGATCGTGGCCTCGGCGGGCGGCGTCGAAGGCGTGCCCACGCTCGCCAAGTTCGCCAAGGCCGCCGTGGTGGTGATCGCGATCTTCATGGCGCTGCAGCAGCTGGGTGTCGCCGAGGAGATCGTCACCTCCGCGTTCACGCTGATCCTCGGCGCGGTCGCACTGGCGGTGGGCCTGGCCTTCGGTTTCGGGAATCGACGGCTCGCGGGCGAGATCACGCGGCGCTGGTACGAGGAGAATCGCGAGCGGCGGCGCCACCCGGATACGCTCCCCGACGAGGAGACCGAAGAGTCGGAGAGCGCGACGTTGATGGACTAGTTAGTTCGGCTTGGCCCCCGCGGGCACCGGGAAGCGGAGGAGACGGATCCCCTCGGGAAACTCCTCCGCCATGATGATCCACTCCGCCGTCACGCCGAGCGCGATCCCGCGGCTCGGCACCTCCACCATCACCCGCACGCCACTCGAGTCCACCACCTGAAAGGTGCGGATCGAGTCGAGGGCGGGCGCGCTCTTGAAGAGCCAGACCCGTCCATCGGGGGCCCCGAAGGCCGCCTCGAAGGGCGGCTTCAGCTCGGCAAAGGGGAGTGCCCGGGCGGTCTGCCGCTGCTCTTCGGGAAAGCGCCGGAGATAGATCTGCCGATCCATCTCCTGCACGGCGAGGATCGGGTCCGGAAGCGGCTTGGTCTTGGTGCGGAGCGTCCCGTCGGGGTTGCGCCATTCGACGACGTTCTGCTTGAAGCGCGCGATCCACAGCGTGCCGTCGCTCAACACGCCCCAGCGATCGCTCCCGGAGAGCACGCGCCGCTCGAGCCGTGCCCCGCCCTCGCGCTGCACCGACGCGAGGTCCTGCGGACCGAGGCCGGCAATGGTGTCGAATCGGGCGAGCATCGCGTCGGCGCGGATCAGCCGGGCACTGTCCGCGAGGCCACTGCCGTCGCGTCCCGCCACGACGGCACCCTCGAAGTACCACTGTCCCGCGGCGTCGCGGGCGCGCGGCAGCGCGGCGCCCACGGCGTCCGGCATCGGGATCGCCTCGAGGCGCGGCTGGCCGACGAGCCACGAGGTCACGCGCCGGAGTCCCCAGTCGCCGACGAACATCGTGTCCCCCGACGCGAGCAGGGTGCTCGGCCCGGGGACCTCCGCCTGCGTGAGCAGGGGGAACGGCTCCGCGGTGTGCGCGGCAAAGTCCACCACCCGCACCTGGAACTCCACCGGCGCGAGGACCACCCATCGCCCGTCGCTCAGCGGCCGGGCCTCGCTCAACTGCACCACCGGGGCGATCACGGTGTCGGCCGTGGGGACGAGTCGCACCACCGGTGGCGGCGGGGCGGGCTCGCTGCACGCGGCAGCGAGGGCGAAGACACACATGGCGGCAGGATGGAGGCGCATCCCCGGAAGATATCGCGCGATCACGGGAGCCGCGCCTCCAGCCAGTCGGCGAGGATGGTGAGGACCGCCGGGGAGAGGGTGCGCGTGGGAAGCAGCAGGTACCCGGCCGGGTCGCCGAGCGGGTCGGCCAGGAAGAGGTGATTCACCCCGACAAGGCGCTCGACCGTGGCGACCGACCCGGCCCGGCGCAGTGCCACGGCCAGCTCCTCCGCCTGCACCACCGGCACCTGGGCATCCTGCTCGCCATGCAGCAACAGCGTCGGGACGCGGATGCGCCGCGCCACGCGCAACGGATCGAAGTCGAGCAGGACGCGGAAGCCGCGCGAATCACGGCGCAGGGCCTCGACCGCCTCGCTCGACCCCTGGAGCAACGCCTCGATCAACGCCGGTTGCCGATCCGGGGCACTGTCGCGGACCATGCGCGCGGCACCGTAGCGCTGTTGCAGGGCGATGATCTCGCGCCCGGGACGCGAGGGGCTCGCCAGGAGCACCAACACCTTGGCATCGGCGCCGTTGGCCACGGCCTGCATCGCCACCAGGGCACCTTCGCTGTGCCCCACCATGCCGAGCGCCTCGGCATCGACCCCAGACGTGGCCGCCAACGCGCGCAGTGCCCGCGTGGCGTCATCGGCGAGCTCGGCGATGGTACGGGAGCCATACTCACCGCCGGAGGCCCCCACGCCGCGGTCATCGAGCCGCAACGAGGCAATCCCGCGCCGCGCGAGGGCCTCGGCGATCTCGCGCAGCGGCCGATAGCCGAGCATCGTGCGCCCATCGCGGTCCTGGGCGCCGGAGCCCGAGAGGAGCAGCACCGCCTGATGCGGGCCGGGCGACGTTGGCATCGTGAGGGTCCCACCGAGCGTCACGCCCCCAGCCGCGGCCACGGCGAAATCGCGGGCCTGCCACGTCGCACGGGTCGGTGCCTCGAATGACCCGCGCTCCAGCGGCCATGCGTCGGCAGCGAGGCGGTCTGGCAAGCGACGCAGCCGGACCGCCGTGCCGTCGAGTGTCCCCTCGCCCCCGAGCACGATGCTGTTGGCGTCCACGGCAACGCGGAGTCGCCACTCCGCCGACTCGATGCGGAACGAGTCCACCCCGATGGCCCAGACACGGAGCGTGTCGAGCACCAGCGTCTCGCCCCGAAGCCGCACCGTGGGCGTGAACCAGTGGCCGTTGTACCAGATGTCGCCCTGCACATCGGCGCGATGCAGTTGACGTTGCAGCACGGCCAGCGAGCGCGGGGCGAGGAGGGCACTCCCTGACGGAGTGACTCGGCGTGCGCGAGGTTCGCCCGCCGCACCGAATCGGGCGATGGCCAGACCGGGAATGCTGACCACCTCGGTCGGCTCGGTGGTGGTCAGCCGCTCCAGCATCGCCTCGGGGTCCTCATCGAGGCGCCACTCGACGAGGCGGCCCGTGCGCGGACGCTGTTCGCTCCGGATGGTGCCCCCGCGTGCGAGCCACCGCTCGACCAGGACCGTGTCGCCCCCGCTGCCGAGCAGCGCGTATGCGCGCGCCTCGACCGGCTGCGCCTGCGCAACAAGCAGCTTCGGAACGAGGAGGAGCGCGATCAGCGGGCGACGCAGCATGGGGGAAATGAAACACGTTGCGGTGCCTTCAGCCGCGGCCGTCAGGCCGCGGGGGGTGAAGGGTGATCGGTGAACGGGGTGCCGAGGGGGGGCGGGCTCGACCTGGGGTGTCCGTTCTCGCGGACTCCAAAGCGGCTCGCCGCCCTTGGAGCCGCTGCGAAGGACACCCCACGCCGAGCCCGTGTCTCGATCATCGATCATCGATCATCCATCATCCATCATCCTCGCCTCTCGCCTCTCGCTTCTCGCTTCTCGAACAGACTACACCCCACCGGCCCGGGGGGACCGATGGGGTGCCGCCCCGACCCCGGGAGAGGTCGGAGCCGGGACGCTGCGCGACTACTTGTGACCCAGCTTGTACACGTACGACGCCACCGCGAGGGTCTGCTCGGGCGTCATCGGCGCGCCGCCGAACGGCGGCATCATGCTGCTGAACTTCTTGGGCGCCATCACGCCGCTCTCGATCGTCTTGTAGATCCCCTCGAGGCTTCCGTCGCTGTGCAGCCATTCGGCGTCGGTCAGGTTCGGGGCGAGCGTGCCCTGGGCGGCATCGGCGCCGTGGCAGGCCTGGCACGAGGTGGCGCCAATCAGGCCGTGAAAGAGGGAGTCGCCGAGGGCGAGTCGGGCCGGCGTGATCTCGGCCGGGTCGAAGGACACCGTCACGGCGGGAGGCGTCGCGGGGGGCTGGTCGACGGGCGCCGGGGCAGCGCCCTTGTCGCCACCACAAGCGGCGAGCAGGATCGCGGCGAGCGCGAAGGGGCGGGGGATTGTCAGCATGATCAGGTCCTCTCCAGGATCGGCGTGCACATTTCCAGTATGCTCCGGGGGGCACGCACCCCGACGGAGTCGTTCAAAAGTCCTTCCGGGCAAAGCTGCGAGCGGCAGCGGCCACCGGCACCGCCAGCCAGACGAGAAGTAGCGCCGCGAGCGCCAGTCGGCCACCATCGGTGCCCATGCTGCGCGCCAGGACCGCGCCGGTATAGCCCAGCAACGCCGCGGCGTCGGTGCCGAGGAGCAGCAGCACCCGCGCGATGTCGAGCGGGTTGAGAGCGAGCAGGGCGAGCAGCGGGCCCTCGATCGGGCGGTTGCCGAGGAGCAGCGCGAGCAGCAACACCACGCCGTCCCAGAGCACCGCGGTCACCAGCCACAGCCCGAGCGCGATGCCGAGCGCACGGACGCGATCGTCGGCGCGCAGCGCGATCACGAAGGCGAGCGCCGTGGTGAGCAGTGACAGCCCCACCGCCGCGGCGGCGAGCCCCATCAGTTGGGCGAACGCGGCACCGAAGAGCATCCCGTGCCAGGCGAAGGGCGCCAGGAGGCCCACCACGACCACGGCGGCGAGTGGCAGGGCCGTGCCGAGGTAGAGGGCCGCGAAGAGTCGGCCGCGGGCAATCGGCTGCGCGAGCAGCAACTCGGTGACCTCGCGCGCGTGGTGCACCTGCATGGTGCCGACCACGAGGCCCACGAGGGGGGTGAGGATCAACACCACGTCGAGGAGCGAGACCAGCGTGGTCGGACCGCCGCCGCTGAAGCGCAGCAGCAGTTCCCCGACGAGCAGCAGGCCCGCGAGCAGACCGAGCAGCCACCGTCCGCGGAGCGCCTCGCGCAGGACCGGCGGCAGGAGCCGCAGCACCGTGCTCATGCGACCGCCAGCCGCGGCGCGCCGCCGCTCAGCAGTCGCGCGATGGCCCGCTCGAAGGTGCGTTCACCGGTGCCATGCGTGAGTGCCTTCACCTCGCCGGCCCACGCGGCCTTCCCCTCCACGAGGAAGAGGACGTCATCGGCCAGCTCCTCGAGCTCGGGCAACACGTGCGAGGTGATCAGCACCGTGGTGCCGCGGGCACGCTCCTCGAGGATGCGATCCTTCAGGATCCGCGCCGCGAGCGGGTCGAGCCCGGCTGTTGGCTCGTCGAGGATCAGCAGCGCGGGGCGGAAGGCAAAGGCGAGCACCGCGTTGATCTTCTGCCGCGTGCCGCCCGAGAGCTGTCCGAGCGGGCGATCGAGCGGTTCGTCGAGGGCGAACGCCTCGGCGAGACTCAAGTCGGCCGACTCGTTGCCGCCGCGCAATGCCGTGACCATCGCCAGCAGGTCGCGACCGCGCAGGTGCGCCGGGAAGTGCGCGATCTGCGGCATGTAGCCGATCTTGGCGCGATAGCCGGGCGTGCCGTCGAGCAGCAGGTCGCCAATCCGCACCTGACCGGCATCGGCGCGCGCGAGGCCGAGGAGCACCTTGAGAAAGGTGGTCTTCCCCGCGCCGTTCGGGCCGACCAACGCCGTGATGCGGCCGGCGGCAATGGTGGCGTCGAGGCCATCCAGCACGGTGCGCTTGCCGAAGCGCTTGACCAGGCCATGGGTGTGAATCATCGGGTCGCTCCACTCCGCCGCGGCACGCGCGGCGCGTTGTCCACCACCTGGGTCGGCGTGAGCGCGGGCATCACCCGCTCCGCCGCGTCGAGCACGCGCACGAAGAGCGACCGCTGCAGCAGCAGCGCGGGAGAGGCCCGCTCCACCAGGAGCCCGAAGAGGCGCACGGGATGATGCGGCACGTCGCCGACGCCATCCCGGTCGAGGTCCCAGCCACGATACGCATCCCAGTCGTTGCCGTCGAAGGTGGCGCCGACGGTGCGGGCATTCACGGCCACGTCGAAGGAGTTCCCCTCGAAGCGATTGCCGGTGAAGCGTCCGCCACTGGTGCTGGCGAGGAGTCGCACGGCCCAGCCATTCCGGGCAAAGCGATTCTCCTCGACTTGCACCCGCTCGGCACCATCGGCCAGCAAGCCGGTGGTGTTGCCGGTGAACTCGTTGCGCACCAGCACCACGTCGGCGATCTCCTTCAGGAGCAGGCCGTACGCGGTGGCGCCGCGGTTGTCGAGAAAGCGATTGTCGGCCATCCGCACCACGTGCGAGTACATCACGGCCACGCCGCTGCCGTTCCGTCGGAAGGTGTTGCCTTCGTACGCCGACGAGTCGGAGTACATGAAGTGCAGGCCGTAGCGGAAGTGGCCTTCACTGACGTTGCGCAGCACGGTCGCGTGGCGGGTGAATTCGAGGTAGATCCCGTCGCGGTGGCCGCTCACCCGGTTGTCCTCGATGCGCAGGTCGCGCGAGCCCCAGGAGTGGATCGCGTTTCCCGTGGCCGTCTCGGTCGAGGGCCGCCCCACCACCACGTTGCCCCGCACCGCGCACCGCTCGGCGCGCGAGAGGTAGATGGCAAAGAAGGTCTCCTCGAAGCGGTTGTCGGCAATCGTGCAGTCGCTGGTCTCGTCCACGTGGACCGCGGCGCGATCCTCGTGATAGGAGAACCCGGTGTTGCGGAAGGTGAAGCCACGCACCGTGACGCCTGGCGCGGCAATGACAATCAGTTCGCGCGCGCCTTCGCCGTCGAGCACCGCGCCGGCATCGCCCGTGAGCGTGACCGCGCGCTCCAGCCGCAGGGTCGGCTCGCGCCAGACGCCGGCCGTCACCCGCACCGTGCCCCCGTCGGGCGCCGCGGCAACCGCGTCGGCGATGCGCCGATACGGGCCCGTCGATGCCACGACCAGCGGGGCCTGGGCCAGCAGCAGGGCGGCGGCGAGGAGGATCATCTCAGTGGCCCGTGTGATTCGCGGTGGCGGACGTGGTCTGCATGCCTTCGCGCGCCACCGCGGCGCGCACCTCAGTCCAAGTGAGGACCGGCCCATCCCACGGCGTCGGGCCCGCGCTGCGCGCGACGGCCACGAACCCCTTCCCCATTGGCGACTTGCCCACGGCCGTGCGATGGAAACGCAGCTCCGCCACGGGCAACAGCGTGCCAGGAGCTGATGCGTCGGCGATGACGACGGCGCGTGGCGCTGCCGGCTGCGCATCGACCCAGGCGGCGAGGCACTCGATCGAGTCGAAATGCACGGTGCGCCCGCCCGAGGTGACGGCCGCCGAGCCAAAGCGCTTGTCGCTCACCGTCATCCGGCAGTAGTCGCACTCGTCCACGTCCCAGGCGACGCTGGGCGTGGCCGGGGCACAACTCATCAGCCCGGCCACGGCGATCAACGCGGTGAGGGCGGCGCTCTGGCGGGTCATGCGCCCTCCGGCCGCGGCCGCGTGAAGAACCAGACCGCGGCCGCGAGGAAGAAGGAGGCACCCAGCGCGGCCGCACCGAAACCCGGCCACGCGGTCGCCGTGAAGTTGAGGAGTTGCTTGGTGCCGATCAGCGGCGGCTGGTAGCTCATCCCCGGCACGATGATGATCGCGTTTTCCATGTCGAGGTTGTGCCCGTAGTCGTATTCCCAGCGCCAGAAGTCCCACAGGCCAACTGCACCGAGCAGTGCAAAGGCACCGAGCCAGACCAGCACCGCCCGACGCGACCCCTTGGCCGCCACGCCCAGACCGGCCAGCACCAGCGCGCCGATGAGCCAGGGCATGTAGACAAGTTCGGGGATCGCGTCGGGGGTGATGGCCTTCATCCCGATGTAATGGTTGAGCCCGTTGATGTTGTTGAGGTCGTGTTCCTTGATCCCCGTGACGGTGTGGGCGTAAATGCGGAGGCCCAACCCCTCGGGGTACTGCGCGGCCCCGAGACGCACCTCCCACAGCGGCAACCACAGGGCCCCAAGGCCGAGCAGTGCTGCGACTGCCAGCAGGAGGCGCGCCCGGATGCTCATGTTACTTCGCCCCCGTGCTGGCCGCGCCATGATCATGGCCATTGGCCGGCTTCGGCAGCTTCGCCGCGCGCGCCTGTTGCGTGGCCGAGCGCTCGCTGATGCCCGCCGAGAGCTTGACGCCGCTGCCCGGGGCGCTCACGCGGACGTACCCCTGCATCTCCTGGTGCAGCGCGCTGCAGAAGTCGGTGCAGTAGAAGGGGAAGACGCCCGGCGACTGCGGAGCCCAGGTGATGGTGCGCGTCTCGCCCGGCTGCATAATGAGCTCGGCCGTGCGCATCCCCAGCACCGCGAAGCCGTGCAGGATGTCCCAGTCCTGCTCGACGTTGGTGACGTGCCAGTACACGGTGTCACCGACCTCGACGCCCTGGATGATGTCCGGGGCGAAGTGCGACCGGATCGCGATCATCTTGACATGGACCTGCTTGCCCTGCCGCGACACGCCGGCATCGGCCTCCGACCGCGCCACGAACGGATGGGCGTTGTCCTTGAGCGAGAAGAACTTGACCTGCTTGTCCTTGATCAGCGACGCCGGCAGTGCCTGCGCGTAGTGCGGCTCGCCCTGGGTCGGGAAGTCGAGCAGCATCTGCATCTTGTCGCCGCTGATGTCGATCAACTGCGCCGACTGCGTCAGCTCGCCGCCGGTCGGGAGGTAGCGATCCTTGGTGATCTTGTTGAGCGCCACGAGGTACTTGCCGTAGGGCTCGGTGCCGTCGCCGCCGGGGATCATCAAGTGGCCGATCGAGTAGTACACCGGCATCCGGTCAAGCACTTCCCACGTCCCCAGCTTCCACTTCACGACCTCGGACGAGATGAACATCGAGGTGTAGGCGTTGCCCTTTGCGTCGAATTCGGTGTGCAACGGGCCGAGACCCGGCTTCTGCACTTCGCCCGCGATCACGGCGTCGTACTTGATCACCGGAATGCCGTCGAGTTCGCCGTCGAACGCCTTGGCGTCGATCGCCTTGAGCATCTTCGAGAACGAGTGCACCGGAATCACCGATGCCAGCTTGCCGCCGCCGACGATGTACTCGCCGGTCGGATCGATGTCGACCCCGTGCGGCGACTTCGGCGTCGGAAGGAAGTAGACCGCGCCGGGACAGGCCGCCGGCTCGAGCACCTTCACCGAGGTCTTCTTCTCGCTCACCGCCGTGCGCGTGGCGGCGATGAAGTGGTTGTGGCGATAGTTGGCCGGCGTGACCTTGGCCTTGCCAGCCGCCACGCACGCCTCGGCCGCCTTCCAGTTCACGGCGGCGATGTAGTCCTTGTCGTTCTTCGAGGCGTTCAGCTCAAGCTTGGTGTAGGCCTGCTCCGAGTTGTACGTGGTGAAGAAGAACCACCCCTCCGAGGCTGCCTTGCCGGCGCGCCCGAGGTCGTAGTTGTAGCCCGGCATCAGGATCTGGAAGGCGATGTCCATCTTCCCGGGCTGGTTCGCGGTCACGAACGACAGCGAGCCCTTGAAGTTCTGCTTGTAGGTCTCGATCGGGACGTCGGTGTTGGGCACCGGCACCGAGAAGCGGATCGCCGAGACCACGTACTCCGAGTTGGCCGTCACGAACGGCGAGGCGTGCCCACCCGCCGCGTTGGGGATCTCGAGGATCTCGTCGGTCTCGAAGGTGGTCAGGTCGAGCCGGGCAATCCGCGGCGTGTTGTTGCCGTTGACGAAGAGCCAGCGCCCGTCGGGCATGCCGTTGGTCTTGGAGAGCTGCGGATGGTGGGTGTCGTCCCACGGCAGGAAGCCGTAGGAGGTTTCCAGCATCGCCTTGGTCTCCTCGGTGTAGCCGTAGCCGTTCTCCGGGAACTGCGAGAACACCGGGATGGTCTTGAGCAGGCGGCCGGACGGGAGGGCGTACACCGTCATGTTGCCGCTGAAGCCGCCCGACATGAACGAGTAGAACTCGTCGTGCTCGCCAGGCGCCACATAGACTCGCGCAGCGGCGTCGCCGGTGACGAGTTGCTTGGGTGCCGGGTCGCCACAGCCCGCGACGGCCAGGATGGCACAGCCGAGCAAGGTGGCCTGAAGGAACGAACGCTGGGACATGCCCGCCTCATGCGATGGGGCCCCGAGGGGCCGGTCCGGTGCCCGCCCGCCGTTGCGGTGGCACAGGAGGAGAATCGCGATTGGCGGATGGGGGCGCCGTGACGGTTGTCACAACGGCGAACAGCGAACAGCGAACGGCGAACGGTCACTGCAGTTTGTCATCCTGAGCGGAGCAGCCCAACGGGCAGCGCAGTCGAAGCACCTCTCAACCCCTTGTCATCCTGAGCGGAGCGACGGCGTAGCCGTCGCGAAGTCGAAGGACCTCTATCCGTGCGCTGCGGGCCCGGCCTGGGGTGTCCGTTCTCGCGGTCTCCAAAGCGGCTCGCCGCCCTTGGAGCCGCTGCGAAGAACACCCCAGCGCCGAGCCCCGCCTCTCCATCACCCATCATCGATCATCGCTGTTCGCCGTTCGCCGATCGCCGCTACGGCATCCCCGCGGACGGCCTGATCCGCACCCGCAACGCCAGCACCCCGCACCCCATCCCCAGCAGCTGCAGGCTGCCACCGACCACGGCCACGATCGGCCATGCGGCGGCATCGCTCGAGGCGCGCGCGATCTCGCCCACGGCCCGTGCCAGCGTGCCCGCCGTCAGGCACCAGTAGGCCGCCTCGCCGTGCCACGCCCGGACGCGAAGGTCGCTCTTGAGCGGACGCGGGAAGAGCCAGAGCGCCGTGCCCAGGATGGTGGAGAGGATGGTGCCGACCAGCAGCAGGTGCGTGTGCGCGCTGACCAGGTAGGGCGCCGGCCAGACCCCGCGCAGGTCGCGGCCGATCAGCATCCAGAGGCCCAGCGCCAGACCGCCGCCCAGGAAGGCGGCGGCGGTGACGAGGAAGCGTCGCGAGAGCGGCGACACGCTCAGCGCCTCGCCGGCATCTCGACGACCGGCATCGGCCGCGCCGGCGGGAGCCGGCTCGGTGGGATCGCCGCCTTGTCGAGCGTGCGCCAGAGATTCCACCCCAGCAGGTAGGCGCCGGCCGCCGAGAGCGATCCACCGAGCCCCAGCACCAGGGGCGCTTGCGGCAGAGCGTGGGCGCGGATCACGAAGCCGCACGCCACCAGCACCAGCCCTGCGTTGGCGAGCCCGAGGTGTACCGACATGAGGCGGGGGTTGTGGAGCGGCGTGGCCGCGAACCGCGGGAACACGTGGTACGCCACGCCCGAGATCATCATCGTCACGAAGCCGAGCAGCAACAGGTGCAGGTGCACCGGACGATAGATCACCCAGGCCGGATGCACGGCCATCGCCACGCCGAGGCTCACGCCGAGCGCGAGCCAGAGGAGGGACGCCTTGAGGAAGTAGATGACCGGGCGGTCCATCAGCAGGTCCCGCAACAGTTGGGGCGGAGCACCACCTGGATCTCCAGTGGCACGTCCAGCGCCTCGACCGCGTGCACCACGTTGGGGTCGAGCTGGACCATCTCGCCAGCGGTGATCTGACGCGGGCCGACACCAGCCACGGTCAGGATGCCATGGCCGTGCACGGCCATGATCGCGATGCGGTGGCTGTTCTTGTGATCAAGCAATCGCTGCCCCGGCAGGAAGCGGACAGTGAAGGATCGGCCAGTGGCGTCTTCCGACACATCGGAGATGGTCGGGTGCTTGGCGGGGGCGGTCTCGGGGATCAGGGCTTCGGGCAGCATCAGGGGCTCCGGTTGGGGACTGACCGGAGAATCGCAGGTGGGCGGGGACGGGGCCGTGACGGTTGTCACAAGGGGTGAGGGACCAGTAACCAGTAACCGGTGACCCGTCACCACTGGTCACTGGTCACTGGTCACTGGTCACTGGTCAACGCGGCCTGACGGCCGCAGCTGACTGGTCATTGCGATTATCGTTGTCCATGGCCTCCACCGCCGACATCCTCCGCAACATCCCGTTCTTCGCCGAGATTCCCGCTGCGGTCATCGACCGGCTGGCGTCGCGCTGCGTGCCGCGGACGGTTGGGGAGGGCTTCGCCCTCTTCCGGAGCGGCGACCGGTGCAGCGGGCTCTATCTCGTGCTGGAGGGGCGGGTCCGGATCTACCGGACGGCCAGCGATGGGCGCGAGCAGACGCTCGCCCTGGAGGGACCGGGGCGCCCGGTGGCCGAGCTTCCGCTCTTCGATGGCGGCCCCTACCCCGCCTCGGCCTCGACCGTGCTCCCCTCGCGCCTCGCGTTCCTGCCGCGTGGCGACTTCGAGCACGCCTTTCGGACCGACCCCGAGGTGGCCACCGCGGTGGTCCGCGCGCTGGGACATCGCCTGCGCCACCTGGTGCAGCTGGTCGAGACCATCTCATTCCGTGACGTCGCGGCCCGGCTGGCCATGCTCCTCGCCGATCACGCCGACCAGCACGGGACGGCGCGCGGCGACGTCGTGGATCTCGACCTCGACCGAACCCAGGAGCAGCTGGCCACCGAGATCGGCACCGCCCGGGAATCGGTCTCGCGCGCACTCAAGCAATTGAAGGCCAAGGGGTTGATCGTGACCCAGCAGGGGAGCCATTTCGAGCTCGTCTCCTCGACGCGACTGCGCGAGTGGGCGCGAGGTGAGGGATGAGGGGTGAGGGGGATGATCGAGTGTCATCGCGGCGCCGGGTGAGACATCCGTCACGGTGTGATGGCGACCACGATGCGATGTTGATCGGGTGACCAACCTCGAAGACGCGCCATTGCCCGAGTTCGACCCGGCTGCGGTCGTGGACCTCGACGTCCGCGCCGACATCGCGGCCGGACGCGAACCCTTGCCCGCCATCATGCGGGCCGTCCAGACGATGCCGCCCGGCAGCGTACTGCACCTGCGCGCGCCCTTCCGCCCGACCCCGTTGCTGCAACGCCTGGCCCAGCTCGGCTTTGCCTCGCACGCCACGGCCTTCGCCGACGACGACTGGTCCACCTGGTTCTGGCGCGCGGATCTGGCACCCGCAGCGCCCCAGCCGACCGCGACGGCGGCAGTGCCGACCGTGCCATCAGGGGTGCTCGACATGCGCCTCCTCCCCCCGCCCGAACCGCTCCTCCGCATCCTGGAGTTGGTCGAGGCGAGCGACGCTCCGTTCGACGTCCTCCTGCCGTTCTATCCCGAGCCGCTGGTGGCGCTGCTGGAGCCCGCGCGCCGGCGCGTGGTGCTGGTGGAGAACCGGGCGGATGGCGTGCAAGTGCGGATCGAAGCGCCGACAGGTGAGGGGTGAACGGTGAACGGTGAACGGTGAACGGGGCGCGGCCTTCGGCCGCGCGGGGTGAGGGGTGAGGGGGTGTCATCCTGAGCGGAGCCCGCGGAGCGGGCGCAGTCGAAGGACCTCTTCCCGGTGCGCTCGGAGAGAGGTCCTTCGACTACGCGCCGGCTGCGCCGACGCTTCGCTCAGGATGACAATCTTTGCCGTCGTTCACCGTTCACCGTTCACCGTTCACCCCTACTCCAGCGTCTTCCGCGTCTGCACCACCGCCAGCCCAAGGACCGCCGCCCCCGCGATCCCCAGCCCGACAATCGTCGGCCCCACCTCGGCCAGCCCCGCCCCGCGCACCAGCACCGCCCGCATCAGCCCGACGAAGTGCATCACCGGATTGGCATGCGCCACGGCCTGCGCCCAGTCGGGCATCGCCTCCAGCGGCGTGAAGAGGCCGCTCATCAGCAGGAAGATCAGCAGCACGAAGAAGGCGACGAACATCGCCTGCTGCTGCGTCTGCGTGACCGTCGAGATCAGCAGCCCGATGCCGAGCGCCACCGTGAGGTAGACCATCGCGGCAAGGAAAACGATCGGCACCGCACCCACCGTCGGAATCGCGAACACCAGCTTCGCCACCGTCAGCCCCACCGTGAAGATCCCCATCGCGATCATCCAGAAGGGGAGCAGCTTGGCCGTGATGAACTCGCCCTTGGTGACCGGCGTCACGTTGAGCTGCTCGAGCGTGCCGAGCTCCTTCTCGCGCGTGATGCTTTGCGCGGTGAGGAGTAGGCCGATGATGGTCGTGAGCGAGACGAGGATCCCCGGCACCATCCAGTCCTTGTAGCGGCGCGTCGGGTTGAACCACCCCTGCTGCCGCACCTCCAGCGTGCTCGGCACCCCGCCCTGCCGCTCGACGATCGCCTGCGCCGCCTGCTGGATGAGGCCGGCGACGGCGCCCTCCTCGGCGTTGATCTGCAACTGCACGGCGCTCCGTTCCCCGCGCGCCAGGGAGGCCTCGAGGCCATCCGGGATGTGCAGCACGGCGGCGGCCTCGCGGCGGCGCAACACCGCCTCGATCCGCTCCGGTGCAATCGCGGTCCCCACCACGGTGAACTCGCCGCTGCCCACCAACTCCGCCACCATCGCCGCCGACGCGGTGGTGCGGTCGTCGTCGCGCACCAGCAGACGCGTCGCGCCGGTGTCGAAGGTCGCTGCGTTGGCCAGCACAACCAGCTGGATGAGCGGGATGGCCAGCACCTGCACGAGGGTCGGCGGGTCGCGGAAGACTTGGAGCACTTCCTTGCGCATCAAGGCGCCGATCGTCCGGATCTTCATGGCAACCGGATCGCGAGGCGGCGAATGCCGATGCCGAGCAAGGCGACCGACATCGCGGCCAGGATGGCGAGCTCACGCCACAGATCCACGAGCCCGGCGCCCTTGACCATCACGCCACGAACAATGGTGAGGAACCAGCGTGCCGGGATGAGATGGGAGACCAGCCAGAGCGGACGCGGCATCGCGTCGAGCGGAAAGATGAAGCCGGAGAGCATCAGCGTCGGCAGGAGCAGTCCGGCCAGCGCCGCCATGATGGCGGTGCGCTCCGTCTCGGCCTTGGTCGAGATCAGGATCCCGAGTCCGAGCGAGGCCACCACATACAGCAGCGAGGCGCCAAGCAGGACGAGTGGGTGACCACGCATCGGCACCCCGAACACGACCCTCGCCGCGAGCAGCACGGTGACCATGTTCGCCATGCCCAAACCGACATACGGGGCCACCTTGCCCAACACCACCGCCGACGGACGCAGCGGCGACACCAGCAGCAGCTCCATGGTGCCGCGCTCCTTCTCGCGCGTGATCGAGATCGCGGTCATCATCGCGGCCACGATGGTGAGGATCAGCGCGATGAGCCCGGGCACGAAGAGGTTCACGCTCTCCAGCGTCGGGTTGAAGCGCATCCGCGTCAGCAGCGTCACGCCTCCGGCGGGCGCCTGCCCCGATCGCTCGGCATGCCATCGGCGCAGCAGGGCGCCGGCGTATCCCTCCATGACGCGCCCGGTGTTCGGGTCGGAAGCATCCGTCACCAAGCCGACCACGAGGCGCTCGCCGCGCACCATGCGCTGCTCGGTGTCAGCTGGCAGCACAATGGCCTGCCGCACGGTGCCGGCCTGGAAGGCATCGTCAAGCGTCGCCTCGCTGTGCAGCGTGCCGCGCAGCCGGAACTGCTCCGATTCCGCGATCCGCGCCACCAGCGCACGCGTCGCCGCATCGGGCACGGGGGCCACCACCACGATGGGAATCGCGCGCACGTCGGTGCGGACCGCAAAGCCGAACAGCAGCACCGACACGACCGGCAGGAGGAAGAGGATCGCCAGCGTCTGACGATCCCGCAGGAGGTGCAGCGTCTCCTTGCGCACCAAGCCGCGGAATGCGCTCATGGCGCGACCGCCGCACGAGTAAGGGTGAGGAAGACCTCATCGAGGGTGGCGACGCCGACCTGCGCACGCACCTCTGCCGGCGTGCCCATCGCCGCGATCCGGCCGTCCACCATGATCGAGAGCCGGTCGCAGTACTCCGCCTCGTCGAGGTAGTGCGTGGTCACCAGAACCGTGGTCCCCTCGGCGGCGGTGGCGTAGATCAGTTCCCAGAATCGGCGGCGGGTGATCGGATCCACGCCACCAGTCGGTTCGTCGAGAAAGACCACCTCGGGGCGGTGCAGCAGCGCGACCATCAGCGCGAGTTCCTGCTTCCACCCGAGCGGCAGTTGCCGCACCAGGGTGTCGCGCGACTCGGTGAGGCCGATGCGCGCAAGCAGTTCGTCCATCCGCATGCGGATCTCGTCGCGGGTGAGCCCGTAGATGATGCCATAGAGTTCGACGTTCTCGCGGACGGTGAGGTCGTCGTAGAGGGAGAAGCGCTGGCTCATGTAGCCGATCCGCCGCCGCACGCCGGCCGGATCGGTGCGCACGTCGGCCCCGGCGACGGTGGCCTCGCCCTCGGACGGCGCCAGCAGGCCGATCAGCATCCGGATGGCCGTGGTCTTCCCCGCCCCGTTCGCGCCGAGGAAGCCGAAGACTTCGCCGCGTGCCACGGTGAGGGTGATCGCATCCACCGCGACGAAATCGCCGAAGCGGCGCGTGAGATTGGTGGTCTGGATCGCAGGGGCGGTCATGCGTCACGCTCCCGCTCCGCCAGCTCATGGATGAAGACATCCTCGATGCCGGCCGTGATGGCCTCCCCCTCGAGATCGGCAATCCCGCGCGAACTCGCCCAGGCACGCAACTCGGCGAGCACCACATCGGCGGCCACTTCTCTGCGGGCATCGGTGTAGTGCACGGTTTCCCCGAACGGCCACGCGCCCACCGCGTGCGGAAACGCGCGCAGCGTGGCGAGCATCCCGATTCGGTCGGCGGCTCGCAGGGCGAACAGGGGCAGTGGAAAGCCGGCGCTGATGGCCGCCGGAGTGTCCACCGCGAGGAAGCGCCCCGCCTGCATCAGCGCGACCCGGTCGCAACGCGAGGCCTCGTCCATGTACGGGGTCGAGACGATGATCGTGAGATCGTCACCGCGGAGCGTGTCGAGCAGGTCCCAGAACTCGCGTCGGGACACCGCATCCACACCGGTGGTCGGCTCGTCGAGCACCAGCAGCGTGGGACGGTGCACCAGCGCGCAACAGAGGGCGAGCTTCTGCTTCATCCCTCCGGAGAGCGCACCCGCGCGCCTCGTCGTGAATGGGGCGAGTTGCGACCAGATCGGAGCGATGCGGGCCATGCCCGCTTCGACCGTCGTGTCGAAGACGTCGGCATGGAAGGCCAGGTTCTCCGCCACCGACAGGTCGGGGTAGAGCGCGAAGCGTCCCGGCATGTAGCCGAGCTGCGGGCGCACGGCCCAGGGCGCACCGGCCACGTCGTGCCCGAGCACGTGCGCCGTTCCCCGGTCGGGGACGAGCAACGTGGTGAGCATCCGGAAGAGCGTGGTCTTCCCCGCGCCGTCGGGCCCGATGACGCCAAAGCGCTCGCCGCGCGGCACCGTGAACGACACCCCATCGACCGCGCGGGTCGTCCCGCGCGCCAGGTGCACATCGTGCACGACGATGGCGGGCTCGGCCGAGCTCACGGCGTGGCGACGGTCAACACGAGTTCGCCTGGCATGCCGACCTTGAGCGCTCCATCGGGATTGGCCACGGCGACCTTCACCGCATACACCTGCGTGATCCGCTCATCGCGCGTCTGGATCGGGGTAGGGGTGAACTCGGCCCGATCGGCGATCCACGTCACCGTGCCGGTGTGGCTCACCAGCGTTCCCCCACCGCCATCGGTACGCACCGTCACCGTGGCGCCGAGCCGAATCTCTGGCAGCTGCGCGCCACTCACCCACGCGCGAAAGGTGAGGGTATCGAGCGCCGCCATGATCACCATCGGTCGCCCCGCGGTCACGACCTCGCCCGGCTCGGCAACGCGCACCAGCACCGTCCCGCGGAGCGGCGCCCGGACCACCGACCGAGTCACCCGGTCGTCGAGCTGCGTCACTTGCGTGCCGATGGCCGCCACCTCGCGCCCGATCGTCGCCCGTGTCGCCTCGACCCCGCCGAGCTGTGCCACGAGGACAGCCACCTCTCGTGCGGCGCGATCCACCTGCTGTGGTGTCGCCGCCTTGGCCTCGGCGAGTCTCCGCATCCGGCCCTCCTCGCGGCGGGCCAGGTCGAGCTGCGCCTGCAGCGCCGCACGATGCGCCGCCACCTCGCCGAGTCGTGACGTCACCGTGGCGCTGCGCGCCTCGAGCTCGTCCCGCTGCAGGGCGAGTGGTCCGGCATCCACTTCGGCGATCACGTCACCCGCTTCCACCTTGTCGCCCTCGCGCACCGCCACGCGCAGCACGGGGCCGCTCGCCTGCGCGGCCACTGTCACCTCGTCGGCCTCGAAGGTGCCCCACGCCGCCGTGTCGTCCTTGGCACATGCCCCCAGCAGGAGCAGCACGGGCAGACTCCATCGCATCATCGTCATCGCGTCACTCACGGGCTGCGGGGAGAGCAATCCCCAGGGTGGTCAGGAAGGCGGCCTCGGCGCGCACCAACTCGGCGCGGTGCCGTCGTTCGGCGAGCCGCGCTTCGGCGAGGTCGGTGCGCGCCTCGACGTAACGCGCGGCCGTGATGATGCCTTCGGCGAGTTCGGCCTGCGCGGCCTGCTCGATTTCCGCGCGCAGCGTGATCAGGCGGGCATCGTCGGCGAATCCCTCGCGCAGGTGGCGGATCATGGCCAGGTCGGCCTCGACGGCGCGCGACAGCCGCGCGGCGAGCGCCAGCGCATCGGCCGCCACGACCTCGCCCTGCGACCGCAGCGCGTCGGCCGAGCGCTCGGCCGAGCGCCACGTCCACGGGCGCCACGTCACGCGCACGCCGCCCTGCCAGAATGCTGCAGGATCGGATTCGAACTGGTTCAGCCCCGGTCGGCCGACGCCACCCTCCGCGAAGGCGGAGAGCGTCGGGCGATTCTCCGCGGCCGCGAGGGCGGCCTCGCGCGCGAGTCGGTCCTGCGTGGCCTTGAGCTGTGCGAACTCGGGTCGGTGGCACAGGGTGTCGAGCGCCGAGGTGGCGACGGCATCCACGGCGCCACTCAGCACCGGCCCGACGAGTCGCACACTGGCCGCCAGCGTGGTGTCGGTGAGCCGGGACAGCACGGCGATCGCTGCCTGCCGCTGGGCATCGGCCTCAGCGCGGCGCCGCATGACGGTGAGGCGCTCGGCTTCAATCGCGGCGGTGTCACGCGGCAGGGCAATCCCTTCGCGCACGCGTGCGCGGACCTCACCGAGTCGCGAGGCGAGGTCGTCCGTCACGGCATCGAGTTCGGCGAGCCGCTCCTGCAGCAACCACGCCCCGAAGAAGGCGGCCTCCGCCTCTCCACGCAGTGCATAGCGGGCGACATGCACGCCCGCCTGCTGTTCAACCAATCGCGCCGACTCGAGCTCGACTCGCCCGTCCACCAGGCCGCCGTCGAACAACAGTTGCTCGGCTTGCAGCACTGCCTGCCAGCGATCACGCGGCGGTGGCGTGATGTTCGCGCCCGGCAACTGCACTCGGGTCACGTCACTCTGGTGCGTGGCCTGCGCCCGGATCGCGAGCTGCGGCAGCCTGGCGTTGCGCAGCACGGCCGTGCGCTGTTCCGAAGCGGCCGCGAGCTGATCGCCCTGCCCACGGCGCGGGTCCACGGCCTCCGCGCGGGCGTGCACCCACGCGAGCGTGACCGAATCCTGCGGCATCGGCGCGAACAGGAGCGTGGCGGCGAGTAGGATCATGGCCTGAGCCCCGCAAAGAAGAAGGTGACGACTTGCTCCGCCCGCTGGTCGAGGAACTGGTCGTACTCTGCCTCGCCGATGCCCACGACGTGGCGGATCATCGGCCGTGCCACCACCGGAAAGACCAACATGGACATCAGGTTCACCATGAACTCGCTGACCGAAGTCTTCCGAATGGTCCCAGCGGCGGCGGCGGCATCGAGCTGCGCCTGCAGCGGGGCGAGCGAGGGACGACCATGCCGGCCCACCAGCGAATCCAGGCGCTCGGGTGCCGTGTGGATCTCGCCCAGCAGGTAGATCGCCATGTACGGGTGGGAGCGGTGGAAGGCGACTTGGCGTTCGGCCACGCGCCGCACCCGCTCCTCGAGCGTGAGCTCGGGCGCCGAGAGCACGCCGAACAGCGAGGGAAGGAGGGTCGAGGCGACGCGCTGAAAGACCGCGTCGGCGAGTGCCTCCTTGGTGCCGAAGTAGTAGTGCACCAACGCCTTGTTGACCCCGGCCTCGGCGGCGATTTCCTGGGTTCGCGCGCCGGCCGTGCCTCGACGCAGGAAGACCCGGTGCGCCGCATCGAGAATCCGATCCTGGGTGGAGGCATCCGCGAGCGGTTCCGGGGCTCCCACAGAAACACTTGGCAGTTTACTGTTTGGTTTAACCATTTGGTTAAGGTAGGGGACGAACAAGGCCCCCGCAAGGAGGGCCTCGAGTGGTCAGGGCACCAACGCCCGCGCGGGCGGGATCTTCACCCGGCCGATGGTGTTCTGGTCGGCCCCGTACCAGAGCTCCCGCGTCGGCGGATGGAAGTACATGTGGCGTATGGTGTTGGCTCGCGCCTCGCCGACCTCCTGCTCGAACGCAAAGCGCTCGGTCTTCGAGTCGAAACCGACCAGGCGATTCGGCTGGACGCCTGTCTCGACATACCAGAGGCGGTCCGCATCGTCCACCGCCATGCCATACGGCAGCGAGAGCGCACCAGCCGGCGACGCCCATTCCTTGACCGCCTTGGTGGCCGGATCGAGTCGGCCGAGGAAGCCGCGGGCGTAGTCCACATACCAGATCGCACCATCGCTGGTGGGGGCGATGCGCCGCGGCCGAGTCCGTTCATGCGCCAGGGCAAAGCGGGAGAGCGCGAGCGTGCGCGGGTTGATCGACACCAGGGTGTTGCTGCCGAACTCGCAGAACCACGGCGTCCCCTTGGCATCAATCACGATGCCGTACGGCAGCGTCGAGCGGCCGCTCGGCAGGCGGTCCAGCTTGATCAGATCGATCTTTCCGGTGCGCGTCGCCAGGCGTCCGACAAAGCCCGACTGCTGCGCGGTGAACCAGATGTCGCCCGCCTGGTCGAACACCAGCGTGTGCGGATCGCGCGCGGTCGAGTCTGGCATCGGGTAGCGGGTGATGGCGCCGGTGGCGGGGTCGAGGCGACCGATCATCCCGTTGCGGTTGCCGGCGTACCAAACCATCCCACGCCGATCAATGATCAGGTTGTGCGGGTTGGTGCCGGGATCGATCTCGAAGCGCGTGAACTGACCGCTCTTCTGATCGAGACGGGCGATGTAGTTGCCGACCTGTCCCACGAAGAACACCGAGCCATCGGGCGCCACGTACGGATCGCGCGGACGAGAGCGCTCGTAGGGGACTTCCCACTCATCGAAGGCGACGGGCGCCTGCGCCGGCAGGGCGGCCGTGAAGGCAAGCATCGCGAGGGGGGCGGCGAGCAGGCGTCGCATCCGGTGACTCCGTTCAGGGGGGATGAAAGTTCTACGCCGAACCGGGGTCGGGAGTTGCAGCCGCTCCCGGAGGTCGTAGCTTTGCCCCGACCCCGCCCGGAGCCCTCCATGTCACGCGCCGCTGTTGACCATCAGGCCAGAGTCCGCTGGCATGCCGCATTGCTGGTGCTGGCCGTGGCACCGCTCACGAGTCAGGCTCCCGTGCCGCGCCGGTTCACCACCTCGTCGCCCTGCACCGCTGTGCAACAGGCCGCAGGTTGCCTGATTGTCCTCGGCTCGGGAATGCCGGTGCCCGACCCTGAGCGCGCCGGCCCTGCCTACGCCGTGGTCTTCGGCGATCGCACCTTCCTCTTCGACGCCGGCGCGGGGGTGATGCGACGCGTTGCCGCGGCGGGATTGCCGATTGATGGCGTGACGGCCGCGTTCCTCACGCACCTCCACAGCGACCACACGCTCGGACTCCCCGACCTCCTGCTCACCACCTGGGTGATGGGCCGCCGCGGCCCCTTTCCGCTGGTCGGGCCGCCGGGGACGCAGCGGATGGTCACACAGCTCCTCGCCGCGTGGCAGGAAGACATCACCACGCGCATCGAAGGACTCGAGCGCGGGCAACCTGCCGGACCGGGCGTGACGGTGCTCGAGCGTGAGGGCGGCATGGTCTATGACAGTGCCGGGGTGCGGATCGAGGCCATCAAGGTGCCGCACGGCGAGTTCGCCGTGTCGCTTGCGTACGTCATCCGACTGCCGACGCGCACCATCGTCCTCTCGGGCGACTCCGCGCCGACCGACGCGCTCATTGCCGCGGCCACCGGAGCCGACCTGCTGGTGCACGAGGTCTATCCCGAGGTGCGGCTCAAGCCGGAGCCGCGGCCCGGTGGCGAGGCCTGGCCCGCATACATGCGCAGCGTGCACACCAGCGATGTCGAAGTGGGGCGTCTCGCGGCGAGCAGTGGCGTGAAGCAGCTCGTGCTGAGCCACATCGTGCGCATGGGCGGCA
This sequence comes from Gemmatimonadales bacterium, assembly GCA_033764505.1. GTDB lineage: Bacteria > Gemmatimonadota > Gemmatimonadetes > Gemmatimonadales > GWC2-71-9 > Palsa-1233. Next base: position 111,863 of record JANRIW010000038.1, on the reverse strand, counting down.
CCGACGCCGAGTTGCTCGCCGGCGTGCGCCGCGGCGGGTACCGCAGCGTGGTGCAGATCGCGCAGGACCTGCGGGCCTACTAGACGACGGCTCCGAAGAGTCGTCCCACCAACGCGGTCACCCCCATGGCCACCGCACCCCAGAACGCCACGCGTCCCGCACCGCGGACCACGGAGGCGCCGCCGAGCTGTGCGGCGAGCGCGCCCAGCGCGACCAGCAGCAGGATGGTCACCGCCACGACGCCGAGCGTGAGCGAGGTCATCGGGAGGAACGCCGCTAGCAGCGCCGGCGGTGCGGCACCCACGGCGAACGCGGCGGCCGATGCCACGGCCGCCTGGATCGGGCGCGCCCTGGTGGATTCGTAGATGCCGAGCTCGTCACGCGCATGTGCCCCGAGGGCATCGTGCGCCGTGAGCTGCACCGCCACCTGGCCCGCGAGGTCCGGGGTCAGGCCGCGCTTGACATAGATCCCGGCGAGCTCGGCCAATTCGTGGTCGGCATCGGTGGCGAGCTCGCCGCGTTCGCGCGCGATGTCGGCCGACTCGGTGTCGGATTGTGAGGAGACGGAGACGTATTCGCCGGCAGCCATCGACAAGGAACCGGCTGCGAGTCCAGCCACGGCGGCGATCAGGATGGCGGCGCGATCGGGCGCAGCCGCCGCGACGCCAACGACGAGACTGCTGGTGGAAATCAGGCCGTCATTGGCGCCGAGGACGGCGGCGCGCAACCAGCCGATGCGATCGCTGCGGTGACGTTCGACATGCATGGTGGTGCTCCCGAAGCGGGACACCGAATACTACTCTCCCGTACCGCATCCTCCCCCATAACGAAGCCCGGCGGCGAGCTCGCCGCCATAACCGTTGGCGGCGATGGCGTGACCTTCGGCGAAGAGGCGCACGCGACTGCAGCGGCCAAAGCGGGTCTCCAGGCCAAGTACGCCAAGGAGGCCCCACCCGGTATCCACCTGGTCGGGCTGCTCCCAGCGGTACAGACTGACGCGCCGGAAGAGCGGCCCCGCGGCCACGTAGCCGCGCCACGGGGCGCCGCGACTGCTCGCCTGCAGGAGCAGCGCACCCTGCACCGCCTCGTTGCGACCAAGATCCACGCTGGTGCCGAGCAGTCGGAGCGTCAGCCGCGGTGCCACGTCCGCCATGACTCCGCCACCGATCAAGAAGCCATCGCCGCCCGGTGCCGGGCCCGCCCCGATCATCAGCTCGGCCGACACCCCCTGCTGGGCCTGGAGCGGGAGGGCCGCGAGCAGAGCGACGACGAGCCACAGGCCAGCCGTCGGCTGTCTCATGCCGTGCTCACGGCCGACGGCCCATCAGCGTGTCCGCGAAGGCATCGGCAATATCGAGGGCCTTCAACGTCAGTGAACGGACTCGGTCCAGCACGCTGCGCGGCGGCGGAGGAGGAGTCGCGGTCGCGATGGCCGTGGGAGGAACACGCCCCGGCGGCACCAGGGCGCCGCTGGGTTCGGTGGTGGGGAACTCATCATTCGGCATGCGTCGGCTCCTGCCTCGGAGGACAGCGAACAGCGAACGGCGAACAGCGAACGGTGACCAGTGACCAGTGACCCGTACGAATATCCCGGCTCCTGGTTACTGGCAACCGGTCCCGACGGCCCCACCGCCGGGATCAACACCCGGATGGCGGGTCGAAGGCGAGCCTATCGGCTCTCGCCATCGAGCACGGAGCGGACCTTTCGCGCCAATCCGGCCGGCGTGTACGGCTTCTGGATGAATGCCACGCCGGCCTCGATCAGGCCGTGGCGAACCACCGCATCATCGGTGTATCCGCTCATGAAGAGCAGCTTGAGCGCCGGGTATCGTGCCCCGAGCGCACGCGCCAGCTCCGGACCGCTCAGGTTCGGCATGACCACATCGGTCAGGAGCAGGTCGATCGCGCCCTCATGCGACTCCGCGACTCGCATCGCCTCCTCGCCGTCGCCGGCCGACAGGACCAGGTAGCCGTGCATCGAGAGGATGCGGCGCGCCAGACGACGGACGGCATCCTCGTCCTCGACCAGGAGCACCGTCTCGGTGCCCCGCACGTCGAAGGACTTCTCCTCGGGCGCGGCGGCGGAGAGCACCTCGGAGACCATGGGCAGGTAGACCTTGAAGGTCGAACCACGTCCCGGCTCGCTGTACACGTGGATGCTCCCGCCGCTCTGCTGGACGATGCCGAAGACCATGGCCAACCCGAGACCCGTTCCCTTCCCGACCTCCTTGGTCGTGAAGAACGGTTCGAACACCCGCTCCAGGACCTCGGGCGGCATCCCGATGCCGGTGTCCGTGATGGCAAGCATCACGTGCGGCCCGGCGGTGCATCCGAGATGGGTCGATGCATACTCTTCACCGAGCGCGACGTTGTGCGTCTCCAGGGTCAGCTTGCCGCCTTGCGGCATCGCGTCGCGCGCATTCACCGCGAGGTTCATCAGCAGCTGATTGAGTTGGCCTGGATCCACCTTGACCCGTCCAAGCGCGGGATCGAGCGCCGTAGCGAAATGGATGTCCTCACCGATCAGTCGCCTGAGCATCGTGGCCGTATCCGCGATCACTTCGTTGAGGTCGACCACCTTCGGCTGCAGCAGTGACTGCCGGCTGAAGCCGAGCAGTTGTCGCGTGAGGGTCGCCGCCCGCTCCCCGGCATCGTTGATCGCGAGGACCGCCTCGCGGAGCTCGGCCCCGACATCGGACGATGCGAGCAGCATCTCGCTGTAGCCGGAGATGATGGTCAGGAGGTTGTTGAAGTCGTGGGCAACGCCGCCGGCCAGCCGGCCCACCGCCTCCATCTTCTGGGACTGGCGGTACTGCTCCTCCAGGCGCCGCTGCTCCGTCACGTCGGTCTGCACGCCGACGAAGTGCGTGAGTTGCTCCTCCGGCCCCAGCACGGGCGTGATCGTCAGCTGGTTCCAGAACGGAGTGCCGTCCTGGCGGTAGTTGAGAATCTCCACGGTGCAGCTCCGCACCGCCGTGATGGCGTCGCGCATCTCGCGAACCGTCTCGGGGTTGGTCTCGGGACCCTGCAGGAAGCGGCAGTTCTTCCCGAGCACGGCCTCCGCACCATAGCCAGTCATCCGTTCGAAGCCACCGCTCGCGAACACGATCGGGTTGCCGGGCTGGTTCGGGTCGGTCACCAGGATTCCCTGCGAGACGGCCTGGATGGCCCGCTCGCGCAGCCGCAACAGCTCCTCGGCCTGCTTGCGGTCGGTCGTGTCCTGGCAGGTGCCGATCACCCGGTGGGGCTGGCCCTGCTCGTCGCGAACCACCTGCCAGCGCTCTTCGACGAACTTGATGCTGCCGTCCGGCATGACGACGCGGTGCTCGATCCGTTGCGGGGCGGCGAGGTCGAGCGACTCGCGAAAGGCACGATCGACTGCCTCCCGGTCCTCGGGATGCACGAGCTCGAGAAATCGCGAGTGGGTGGGTTGGAAGTGCGCCGGATCCTGACCGAAGATCCGGTACGACTCATCCGACCAGATCACCTCCTGCGTCACGATGTCCGTCTCCCAGCTACCGACCTTCGCCACCGTCTGGGCGGCCACCAGGCGGCCGCGTTCGGTCATCAGGGCGATCGTCAAGTCACGTTGCTGCTGCTCGCTGACGCGCAGCGCGCGCTCCGCCGCCCGTGCGCCCGTGACGTCGCGAAAGGAGATCGCGAGCCCGTCCGCGGTCGGATGGGCCCGCACCCCGAACCACTTGTCGAGGGGCGCGAAGTATTCCTCGAAATCGACCGTGACGTGATCGGCGCGCGCGCGCCGGTACTCATGCTCGAACGCGATCCCGATGGTCTCCGGAAAGGCACCCCAGATCGTCTGGCCGAGCAGCTCCTCGCGACTCCGCCCCACCATCCGCTGCGCTTCGGCGTTGACGTAGGTGAAGCGCCACTCGTCATCGACGGTGATGAACCCCTCATCCATGGACTCCAGCGTCGTCGCGAGCCGGTCCGCGAGCTGCTGCCGGTCGCGTTCGGCCTGCACGCGGGCCGTGATGTCCTGGAAGGCGCCCTGGAGGCGGATGATCCGCCCCGTGTCGTCGCGCACCGCCTCGCCGATGGATCGCACCCAGATGCGCCGTCCCGTGGCCGTGATCAACTCCGACTCGAAGTCGAAGGGCACCCCGTCCGCCGCGCAGCGATCGACGCACTCGGTGATCCACCCCCGATTCTCCTCGACGTAGTACCCGATCCCGTCGGCCAGCGATGGTTGGTACCCGACGGGCTCCTCGTGGATCTCGCGAATCTCGTCCGACCAGACGAGCGCATCCCTGACCAGGTCGAGCGACCAGCCCCCGAGTCGCGCGGCATGTCCGGCGATGCGGAGGAGAACCTCGCGCTGGCGGAGCGCCTGCTCGGCTTCCTTCTGTTCCGTGATGTCGCGCGACAACCCGAGCACCCCGACCACGCGACCGTCGCCATCCCGAAACGGCGCCTTCGTCGCGAGGAAGGTCCGCGTGACCCCGGCAGCGGTAAGGACTTCCTCCTCCGAGTCCGCTTCGCCCGAGGCCATGACTCGACGGTCGTGATCCATTGCGACGCGGGCGCTTTCCGGGTCGAAAATGGCGGTGTCGTCCTGACCCAACACCTCCGAGACCGGCTTCCCGACAAACCGGGAGGCCGCCGGGTTGAAGAGGAGGTACTTCCCGTCCTGATCCTTGACGAACAACGCGTCCGGCGTCTCCTCGACCACGGCGCGGAGCAGCGTCGCCGTGCGGCGCAGTTCGTTGCGCGCCTCGACCAGCGACGTGAGGTCGATCCCCATGCCGAGGAGGCAGGGTCGGCCGGCCACCACGGTCCGCACCCCGTTGAAGTAGTAGGGGAGTTCCCGGCCGTCCTTGGCGAGAAAGGCCGCCTCCACTTCGCACGTCCCCTCAGCGAACACCGTCGCGATGCACTCCTCAACGCGTGTCCGGTCGCCGGCCGCGAAGAGATCGAGGGGATGAAGGCCTTGCATCTCCTCCGCGGAGTACCCGCTCACGGCCTCGAAGCGGGGATTCCAGCGGAGGAAGCGCCGCTCATCATCGTAGATGTAGTAGATCCCGGGCAGGCTGGAGAGGATGGCGTCGGAGAGTTCCCGTTCCTTCTGTAGTGCTTCCTCGGCCCGCTTTCGCTCGGAGAGGTCCCGGGTCACCACGCTGAAACCGGCGTGATTGCCGAAGTGGTCCGTGAGGGTGGAGACGGTCACCATCGCCCAGAACTCGGTGTGGTCCTTCCTGGACCGCAGGCACTCGAACTCGAGATGGCCGGAGTCGAGTGCCTGCCGCCACCGTGCGTTCGGGCGCCCCTCCGTCAGATCGAGTGCGGCGAACACGGTGGAAAACGGTCGGCCGATGATCTCCTCGGCGCGGTAGCCGTAGATGCGCTCGGCGCCGGGATTCCAGCTTGCGATCCGGCCAGCCGGGTCGACCATGTAGATCGCGTAGTCCACCACGGACTCCACCAGCAGGCGGAACGGATCCGCGGCATGGTGCGCGAGGGTCGACATGAATGGTGGGGGCGTCTCCGACATCTACCCGCCTTTCTTCGCCTGCCCTGGGCGGCGATCAATAGGTCAACGCGGCGAGTGATGAGCTGGAGTGCGTCGGACTGACGCGGGGAGGCAGAAGATCACGATCGTTCGGGTCGGCTTTGGATGAAAGCTACACCCCGGTACGGCTCAACGCGTTGCGGCTGGGGTCCAAATGGTGGAGACTTGCTCGATCCTGTGGAGGATCGGGGTATCAATTCCTGGATGGATCGGGATGCTCGGGCTGTTTGCCCCGACCGAGCGCCTCCCCCGGGTCAGCCGGAACTTCGTCACTTCAGGCCGGACGTTGAACCTCGCCCGGAGGAGATAGCCGACGCCGCGACTGATGTAGAGCTGCCGCGACCCGCGGATCGCCACCTCGCCAGCCGCGTAGCGCGGATTGTTGACCGGCAGGATCGGCGGTTCGAGAAAGGGGGGCTTGCACTGTCCGCCGTGGGTGTGTCCCGCCAGGATCCACCCCTCGTAGCCCTCCCAGACGGGCCAGTCCGCCGCGTCGGGATTGTGGCAGAGCGCCAGCCGCGGATCGCTGCTCGCGGCGAGCAAGCCCGGCGGCGGCTCGAACGACGGTCCCCAGAGATCCTCGAGCCCGACCACGGTGAGCCCCTCCACCACCACGGCTTCGTTCCTCAGGATCTGGATCCCGTTCGCGCGTGCGTGGGACACCACCGTGTCGGCCACCTCGGGCATCCGCCATTTGAAGCCGTAGTCGTGGTTGCCGAGGATGCCGAGGCTGGCGAGGCGACCGCGGGGAAAGTGCTCCAGGAGTCGGGCGAGCTCCTCGAGCTGCGCCGGGCCGCGATAGGTGATCCAGTCGCCGGTCACCACGACAATGTCAGGTTGCATCGCGGCGACCGTGGCGAAAGTCTTGGCGATGTAGCTGCTGTCCACTCGCGGCCCGATGTGGAGGTCGCTCAGCTGCACCAGCGAGCGACCCTCGAGCCCGACCGGGAGGCCGCGGATCGGGAGGTCGCGCTCGACCACCTCGAGCCATTCCGGCTCCCAGCCGACCGCGTAGCCAAGCGAGGCGAGACCAGCACCGGCCGTGATGCCGGCGGCGCGCGCGAGAAGCTGACGCCGCGAAAGGTTACTGGTCACGGGTCACGGGTCACCGTTCACCGTTCACCGTTCACCGTTCACCGTTCACCGTTCACCCGACAACGTACGCTTCCATCGCGAAGTACTCCGCCAGTCCCAGCTGATTCAGCAGCTCGGCGGTCCCCTTGTTGCGCGCCTCGACGCGCTGCCAGAACTCGCGGTCGTCCTGTCCCGGGAATGGCGCGGAGTCCTTCTGCGATTGGTGCTTGAAGATCGCCTGGATCTTGAGCTTCAACTCTTCCTGCGCGAGCGGCACCAGCCACGTGGCCTCGGTGACCGGCCACTCCTGCCACGCGCCGCGATAGAGCCACACCTCGGGCACAATCCCCTGCGGCTTCACCTCGGCGAGCGCAAGCTCGATCGCGTCCTTGCAGAGGCGGTGCGTGCCGTGCGGATCGGAGAGGTCACCGGCCACGAGCACCATGTCGGGCGTGATCTCCTCGAGCAGCGCGCGGATGATGGCAACGTCACGCGGCCCGATCGGATCCTTCTTGACCTTGCCGGTCTGATAGAACGGCAGGTTCAGGAAGCGCGCGTTGTCGCGCGAGAGACCGAGCGTCTCGATGCCGCTGACCGCTTCGCCTTCGCGGATCACGCGCTTGAGGTCCTGCACTTCGGACACGTCCACCTCGCCGGGGGCCTTGGCCTCGATGGCCTCTCGCACGCGCGAGGCGAGCGAGTCCACCGCGCGACGGCCGAGGTGCGCGTCGCTGGCCAGCCGCTCGATCACCTCGACATACCGCAGCGCGTCGTGGTCGAAGACGGCGATGTTGCCGCTCGTCATGTACGCCACGATGATCCGGTTGTCGTTGAGGATCAGCTTGCGGAGGATGCCGCCCGCCGAGATCACGTCGTCGTCGGGGTGGGGCGAGAAGCAGATGATGGTCTGCCCCTTGGGCAGCTTCGAACGGCCACGGATCTTGGCGCCGAGCGCGTTGAAGACCGCGCCGTTGACGGCCCCCGCCTCGCCGTGGTGCGCCACCAGCGGCGAGAGATGATGCTCGGCGTAGTCGGCTTCGGTGAGCTTGAGGATCGCCTTGCCGGCCGTGAGCGAGAGCCAGGTGACGGCGCGCAGCTCGAGCTCGGGCGTCCATTCGACTTCGTCGAGGACCCACGGGGTGGCGACGCGGGTCAGGTCGGCGGCCGCCGCGGCATCACAGAAGACGGTGGTGTTGGCGTGCTGCTGCAGGAAGGTCGCCGCGACCTGGTGATCGATCTCGCCCTCGATCGCGCGACGGACGATGCCGGCCTTGTGCTCGCCGGTGGCGAGCATGAGGATCTCGCGCGCCTCGAGGATGGTGGCGACGCCCATGGTGATGGCCTGGCGCGGCACGTTGCGCTCGCCGAAGAAGTCGGCGGCGGCATCGCGGCGCGTGACCGCATCGAGCGTGACCAGACGCGTGCGGGAATCCACCCCCGAGCCCGGCTCGTTGAAGCCGATGTGGCCGGTCTTGCCGATGCCGAGGATCTGGAGATCGATCCCGCCGGCATCGGTGATCTGCTGCTCGTAGGCGGCGCAGACGGCGGCGACGTCCTCACGCGGGACATCGCCCGGCGGCACGTGGCACTTCGCCGGGTCGAGGTCCACCAGGTCGAAGAGATGCTCGCGCATGAAGCGCCGGTAGGAGTGCAGCGAGTCCGGCGTCATCGGCCAGTACTCGTCGAGGTTGAAGGTCTCGACGGTCTGGAACGAGAGCCCCTCCTCCCGGTGCATCCGCACCAGTTCGGCGTACACCCCGACGGGGGTCGAGCCGGTGGCCAGGCCGAGGACGGTGCGCTCGCCGCGTGCGGCCTTGGTGCGGATGAGCGTCGCGATCCGCGCGGCCACGGCACGCGCGAGGGCCTCCGGCGGGTCGAGGATCTCGACCGGGAGGCGTTCGAGGCGGTGGAGAGAGGGCATGAGGGTAAGGTAACGCCGCCGCCGACCGCCACCACGGCCTCCCAGCCGCGGCCGTCAGGCCGCGGTGAGGGGTGAGGGGTGAGGGGTGAGGGGTGAGGGAAATCGAATATGTCATCCTGAGCGGAGCATCCCGCAGGGATGCGCAGTCGAAGGACCCCTCACCCCTACGTCCCGGTCCGCAGCCCTTCGATCAGCGTGCCGAGGTTTGTCCCGACGCCGCGAAGCAGCTGCACGGCCGGGCCGTCCTCCTCCGACACCACGCCATACCACACGTGCAGCGTCCCGACGGCATCACGGCGCCGCGACTCCGCCTCCTGCGTGGCCGTCGCAAGCGCCGCTTCCGCGCCGGCATCGCGGGGCAGCTCCTCTCCGGCCAGCGGATCGGCGTCGGGAAGGAGTCGCGCACCGATCCGCTCCTGCAGCGCCGGCAAATCCGTCCCGGTCCCCAGCAGAAATTGGAGCCAGTCGCCGTTGCGCAGGCGCATCACCGCGATCAGCAGATTCTCGCTGGTGATCACGTCCTGCCCTTGCCGGCTCGCGTCATCGGCAGCGAGTTGCAGGATCCGTGTGGCCCAGGCGTCCATCGGCGGCGGTGACGGCCGCATCGCGTCCTTCTCCGCCAGAATTTCCTCGACCGGTTCGAGGCCGCAGATGGCGAGCATGCGCGTCATGGCCACGTGATGCGGGTCGTGGATGTACTGCACCAACGAGCGGAGACCAGCGCGGGAGGAACCATGCCCCGGCCAGTCGCGATCGAGGTCGGCGCCGCGGCTGACCAGATACTCTGCGAGCGGCACGATCAGGTTGCCAGTCGCCTCACGCAGCAATGGCCAGTTGTGGGGCGAGTGGTCAATGGGGAAACCGGCGTCAAGCAACGCATCCATCGCAGCCCAGCGCTCATTCCATCCGGCGACCTGAAAGGCCTCGTACATGATCTCGAGATCATCGGCGTCGTGGCGGGGCGGGAGGTGCCCCACGTGCAGCCCCATCGCGACCATATCAGGGCGATTGAGGCGCCCCTCGGGCGTGAGGGTTCCCTTTCCCGCGACCAAGCTCCTCACCCCGGCGACATCGCCCAGCCCGGCGGCGATCCAGAGCGCCCGGCGCGGCGTGACGCGCGTGGCAAGCACGTCCACCGCCGCGCCGTTCCGGTAGCGCGCAATGGCATGTTCGAGGATGGGTATCCCGTTGGGCGGCATCCACGCCGGATCGGCGCCGCGATCAAGGCACCACTGGACTGTCCCGGGGAGCGTCCCCGCGCCGTATCCCGCCCCATCAACGGGCCAGCCGAGGAGGAGCTCGTTGAGCTCGCGTTGGACATCGAGACCACGCGACGCCAGCAGCTCCGTCACCCGGCGCGCCTCAGGCAACCCGGAGTCGCGTTCGGCACGCAACGCCACCGGGCCAAGGGTGCTGCGCCACTCACGTTCGGCCAGCGTCGGGGCGAGCACCTCCGGGTGCGCGTCGAGAATCGCGGTCAGTGCCGCCGCGTCGTGCCGCCGGATCGCCTCGGCCGCGCGTGTCCGCGGGCTGCTCGCGACGTCCCACACGGGGCGACCCGTGACCTGCCGAGACTGCTCGCCGCGCGCCAGCAGTTCCTCCCAGCTCGCGCGGCGATTCCGACGCGCCACCACGAGGCGCGCCTCGTCGAGGGTGATCGCGGTCGCGAGAATGTCGGCGATCGGCCGGGCGTAGAAGCGCGGCACGAAGTGCGAGAGCTCTCGCGCGACGATCGGGTCGCCATGCTCGTGCCGCCGCACCACGTCCGCCGCCCACGCCTCGAACCGTTCCGCACCATCATCAGCGGCATTGTAGCGCGGTGCATGCCGATGCCTGTTCAGCTCCTCGAAATACTCCACCAGTCGTGGCCAGCTGCTGAAGCCGTACTCACGCGCGATCACGTGTTGCGCGTCGGCGAGTTGCAGTTGCTCCGCGCCACGATCGTGCAGCGCAGTGGCGTGACTCGCCTGCACGCGTCGCCGCGCGTCGGCATCGCCGGCATGCAACTGCTTGAGGAACGCCTTGGCGCTCTTCCGTTCGAATTCCAGATTCGGATTGCTGGGGAGTGGACGGACGTCGCGCGCGATCGGGTCGCTGCGCTCTGGGGTGGGGCTGGTGCCGGACATGCGCTCTCCTTTCGTGGTGACCCGTGTCCGCCAAGTGGGTCCGAAAAGAGGATGAGTTGTCGGGGTGGTGCGGTGCGGCGACGATATCGGAGGGGACCATCCCTTCCCGCGGACCGGAGGCGCTCCGATCAGCGCCTGGGTCCAAAGTACCACGGGGTGCGGGATCGCGATAGCCGGACGGGATGCCCCACTAGCGCTTCACCACGCTGATATGGCCGTCGCTCTCGAGCGCGCACCGCTTCACCTCCGCCAGCGTCTCGACCCCCGCCAGGCGCAGGTGGCCCATCAGGTCGTCCCGCGTCAGCATCTCCGCGCGCATGTTGGCCGCCATCAGCCGACCGTTGACTACCAAAGGCACCGGCCCCGGCGCGAGCAGCTTGTGCATGAACGCAAAGCGATAGGAGAGCCAGTCGATCAGGAAGTCCCAGGCAAAGATCGTGACGGCCAGCACGACCCCCTCGGTCACCGAGTTGTATCCCGCCGACATCGCACTCTGGGCGGCGTCGGCGATCATCACCACCACCAGCAGATCGGCGGTGTTGAGCCCGCCCTGGTTGCGGCGGAAGACTCGCATGATGCCGAAGATCACCAGGTACATGATCGAACCGCGGAGGATCAGCTCGACCAGGGCCACGGTGGGGATCATCATGTCGTGCCAATTGATCGTGAGCATGGGAAACCCGGGACGGGGGGGGAGTGGGATCGTGGGTTGAGAATAGACGCAGGAGAGGGACGAGGGGAGAAGTGCGAGACATCTGCTCGGACCCTCCTCCACCCGCCCCTCGACGAACTACCCATTGCGGCGGCCGCGCTACTCCTCGTCCGCCTCGCCAGCCGCCAGCGCTTCGTCGTTGATCTCGCTCTCCGCGATCGATGAGAGCTTGGAGTCGGCCTTCTCCTCCTCGGCGAGCGTCTGCTCCATCAGGCGCGCCACCTTGGTCTCGCCCAGCAGCTCGGCGAAGGTGACGATGCCGCCATAGGCCGCGATCTCGTAGTGCTCGACGCGCTGAGCGGCACAGATGAGCCCCGCATCGCGGACCGCGTCATCACCATCTTCCTGCGCCATCTCGGCGCCCTCCTCGAGCAAGCCTTCCATTCCCTTGCACTTCTTCCGGAGCGGGCGCTCGCCCATCGCGGCGAAGGCCTGGTCCAGCCGAGTGACCTGCTTCTTGGTCTCGGCAAGGTGCGCCGTGAATGCCTTCTTCAGCGTGGGGGAGGAGGCGGCCCGCACCATCTTGGGCAACGCCTTGAGGAGCTGCTTTTCCGCGTTGAGGACATCGCTCATTTCAGCGATGAGGAGGTCGCGCATGGTATCGAGAGACATGAGTGCCTCCCTCCGAGTTGAATGAATCAGGAATTTTCTGCGTTGCGTACTCGGTGACGTCCCACCGGGGAATCACGCACAGCCCGCAAACGCTCACTTTTCCTGGTTCACTCGGTGACACTCCTGCGGTCGAGATCGTGGGAATGAGGTGGCGTGATGGCCAACCACCGGACGATTCGAGAGCGTCATTCCAACGTGGGACGACACTCGTGGGGCATCCCCTACGCGGACAGGGTCCTTCGACTGCGCGACGGCGATGCCGTCGCTTCGCTCAGGATGACAGCGCACTGGTTACCGTTCACCGTTCACCGTTCACCATCCACCACCGCGGCCTGACCCTTCGCGATGCTCAGGGCGGGCTTGCGGCAAAAAGGCTAGAACTTCCACGTATACCCCACCCGCACCACCTGCGTCTCCAGGTAGTCGGTGCTCTCCAGCCGGAAGTCGGTGCCGTTGATCGTCCGGCGAATCTGCATCGTGTTCAGCAGGTCGGTGGCGTTGGCCACCAACTCGCCGCGCCCGCCCTGCACGCGCTTCCGCACACCCACATCGAGGGAGTAGCGGCTGCCGATGCGCCCCTGCGGAAAGAGGTCGGGCGCGAGGTAGATGCTGGAGAGTCGCGTCTCCCACGCACCGGGCAGTCGGAGGTTCGCATTCACCTTCAACGAGCCGGAGGTGAGCGACGTCCGCTCGGCCGAGTAGGTCACCGGCACAGGATAGCGATTCACCACGGTGAAGGCGCCGACCGTGGTGCGGTACAGGTTGGCGTTCGCGCTGAGCGACACCGCTGGCGACACCGTCTGCTGCCACACCAGCTCCGACCCCGTGATCCGGCTCCGCCCGGCATTCTGGAACACGTTGTACAGCAACGGACTCCCCGGCGCCTGCGTGGCGATGCGGGTGATGGTCGCATCCACGATGCGATGATAGCCGGCGGCGTAGAGACTGCCGCCGCCCCACGCCGTCCGATACCCCAGGTCCACCGACGTCGTGAACTGCGGCCGCAAGCCGGGGTTGCCGACCTTGATCAGCTCCGGCTCGTCGTACTTCGGGAAGATGCGGATGTCCACCTCGTTCGGGCGGTCCACCCGACGGTTCACGAATAGCGAGAGCTTGTGGTCGTCGTTGAACTTCCAGGCCACGCGCACCGTCGGAAACGGGCGGGTGTAGCGGTAGCCATCGCTCTGGTAGGTGTTGTGGTCGGGATTCACGTCATAGTCCACCAGCACCCGCTCCAGCCGGAGTCCACCTTCGACCTCAAGCCTCGGCCCCTCGAAGACATAGGTGCCGTAGACGGCAGGGATCCGTTCCTTGTAGGTCGCCCACCCGCCAGCGCCGCTGTCAATCGGTGAGCGCTCCCCCGGGAAGAAGCGCATGTCCACCGGAATCGAGCGGTAGCGACCCTTGAATCCCAGCTCCAGCCGCCCCTGCCGCAGCGGCCGGACGTAGTCGACGTTGAGGTCGCCGATGTGCTCGTCGGAGAGCAGCTTGAAGGCGTCCTGACCGACAAAATCAGGGAGTGTATTGGTGAAGAAGTACTTCTCGTCCTCACGATGGAATGAGTAATTGCCCGTCACCGTGACCGCATGCCCTGGCTGCTGGAAGCGGCGGGTGAACACGGCCGAGCCGAATGCGGTGTACTTGACCTCGTCCTCGAGGAACTGCCACAGCCGGTAGCGATTGGTGACGTCGCCCTCGAAGTAGGGGTTGTCACCCTCATCGATGATCTTCTCGCGGTTGCCGAGGGCCGAGACGCTCAGGGTGCTGTGCGCGTTGAACTCGTGATCGACCCCGGCGCTGAGCGTCTGGTAGTCGGTCGTCCGGTTGCGTACGAGCTGCTGGATGATCACCGTCCCGTCATCGTAGGTACGGGTGGCGAAGTCATTCCGGTTCAGCGTGGGCGAATGAAGCCAGTCCCCGCGCAGGAAGGTGTTGGTCTCGCCGGATCGATGGTTGATCGCGAACGACGGGTTCAGCTTGGGCGTGTACTGGAACTGCGGCCGAATCCCGGGGAAGTTCTCGCGCTTCTCCCAGAGTGCCCCGGCACCGGCACTCATCCCGATCCGCCCGTTCCACCCATCCTGTTTTTCCTGCTTGAAGATCAGGTTGATGATGCCGGCGCTGGCGTTGGCGTCGTACTTCGCACCGGGATTGGTGATGATCTCGATCCGCTCGATGGCCGACGCGGGAAGGTTCTCGAGACCGCTCTGGGCGGCGATACCGGTCAGCGCCGACTGCTTCCCGTCGATGAGCACCGCGACCTTGTCGCTCCCGCGGAGGAGGAGCTTGCCATCCTGCCCGATGGTGACCCCCGGCAGCGCCGCCATCGCCTGCACGACCGAGCCGCCCGCCTGCGCGATGTTGTCCGCCACCTGATAGCTCTTGCGATCCAGCGCGCCCGCGAGCTCGTCTGCGGTGGCAGTCGCGACGATGTCTCCGAGCACCGGAGTGGCCGGCGTCATCCGTAGCACGCCGAGGTCGAGGTAGGCGCTGAGCTCGCCGACGAACACCGACTGCCCGAGCGGGGCGTAGCCGATCAGGCGGGCGTCGAGGAGGTAGCCGCCCTTCGCGATGCCGGTGAACGTGAAGGCGCCGGCCGTGTCGGTCAGTCGGCCGGCGACGAAGCTGCTGTCTCGCGCTCGACGCAGCCGGAGTGTCAGGGACCGAATAGGTGCCCCGGTCACGGCGTCGACGAGTCGGCCGGAGACGGTGACACCGCCGGACTGCGCCGATGCCGGCAGGGTCAACGCGAGGGCGAGCAGGATGGTCGGCAGGATGCGTGCGATCATGGGGAAGGTATCGACCGATGGGAGAGGGGCGCCACGACCCGCACCGTCACCGACAGTTGCCCGACATGCCGCATCGCGTGCTCCGCGCCATGCACCAGGCAACCGATGACGGTCGACGGGAGTTGGGCCCGCCCCACACCCCGGAAGTCACCCAACGTGGCAACATCCACCGTGCGGAGCTCCGCAACCGCCATGTCGATCCGCTCGGACAGCGTCTGCAGGACGTTCGCGACCTCGCCACGCTTCAGCTCGCTCCCCTCCAGCGGGATCGCCGCCAACTGCTCCGCCGACAGGGCGCTGCCACGGGCATAGGTGAAGAGACGATCAATCACGCCGGCGATGTGGCGGACGTGGAACGCCGCCGAGGCGACACCCGCGGGCCGCGCATTCCAATCCTCGTCCGTCAACGGCGCCACGAGCTCGTCGACACTCTCCCGCACCTGCAACAGGATGTGCGCCACCGGTTGCAGGACCGCCGGGATGCCATCAACGGGGCCGCGTTGCCACCATTCCGTCTTTGCCATGTTCACCGTCCTCTCCGTTCACCGTTCACGCCACAATCCCCGACTTCCCGCGTCGTATTTCATGCGTGGCCATCAGTATTTCTTCGTATTGATGCGCGCGTACGCACGCGGTAATCTGGTGGTGCGCGCCGTCTGCGCGCCACATCGAACCGCACAGTTCAGGGAGATGTCCCGATGAAAACTCTGCTCACGTTCGCAATCACGTCATGCGTGCTTGTGACCAATCTTGCTGCGCAACGGATCACGCTCGACCTCCGCGGCGTCGTGGCCACGCCTACCGCCGACCTGGCCGACGCCGACCTCAGCACCGGCGCCGGCTTCGGTGCGACGATCGCGTACCGCATCCAGCCGCACCTGCACCTCTACGGCGGCTGGGACTGGATGCGCTTCGCCGCCGACGAGTCGTTCGCCGGCCCGGAGCCCGACTTCGAAGAGACCGGCTACACGTTCGGCCTCCGGTTCGAGCATCCCTTCCGCGAGTCGTCGCGCACGATGTATCGCATCGAGGCGGGCGGCACCTACAAGCACTTCGAGTTCGAAGATGCGGACGGTGACATCACGGTCGACACCGGGCATGGCCTCGGCTACGAAGCCGGCATCGGCGTGCTGCTCCCGATCGGCGCCACCTGGCGTCTCGCACCGACCCTGCGCCACCGGGCGTTGACACGCGATTTTGCCGTGGGCCCCGCGGTGACGGAAGGGAAGCTGCAATATGTCGGACTGGAGATCGGCTTCTCGCGGCGGTTCTGAGGAGACTCGTACAGCCGTGGCCGTCAGGCCGCGGCTGTACTACCCCTCCACGATGTCGTGCGCGTATCCCTCGGCCACCACCACCGTCAGCAGCGCGATCCCCGCAAAGCCCACGAATACCCACGTCATGCCGCGCGCCACCGTGGGCCCCGGGAAGCCGCGTAGCGCGCCGAGTGCGGCCACGCCGATCGCGCCGCCGAGGAAGCGCGAGAAGGCCCCGAGCGCGGTGACCACGCCGCGACGTTCCTTGGCCACGCTCGACTGCGCGTCCACCACCGTCGTGGTGGAGACCATCCCGAAGCCGAGCCCCATCGCGAACATCACCACGCCGAGGAGCCAGAGCGGTGCGTCGAGCGAAACCCACGCCGACAGCGCAATCGCCGCGATCAACAGGATGCCGGCGCCGAGCCGGATCACGTAGCGTCGGCCGTGGCGCACCATCAGCGACGGTGACTTCGCGGCAGAAATCGGCCACCCCAGCAGCAGCGGCGTGAGGGCAGCCCCGGCAATCACGGAGCCGTCGCCACTGATGAGGCGGAGCGGCAACCAGGTCAGCACGCCCATCAGCATTGCGCCGATCAGGCCGAGCAGCGCGAGGCCGGTGCCGAGCCGCGGAGAGCGCAGCATGTCGGGGGGGATCACCGGATCGGCGGCACGCTGCTCGACCAGCACTAACGCGCCGAACGCCACCAGACAGAGCAGCGCCATCGGCAGCGGCAGCACCTGCTCGATCGCCAGCAGGAGGGCAAAGGCACCCACGGCGGTGAGCACCACGCCGGAGCGATCGAGCGGCAGCGTGCTCAGCGGCCGCGCGTGCTCACGGTACGCCAGGGCAATGAGCGCCATGGCCGCGATGGCGAAGGGAAGGTTGATCCAGAAGATCCAGCGCCAGCCGACCGTGCTGGCGAGCACGCCACCCAGCAATGGCCCGATCGCACCCGAGGTGCCCCACACGGCACCGATGACGCCCTGCACCTTGCCGCGCTCGTGCACTTCCCAGAGGTCGCCCACGATGGTCATCGCCACCGGCTGGATGGCGCCGGCACCCGCACCCTGCACGATCCGGCCAAGCACCAGCAGGTCGAAGGAATTCGCCACGCCCGCGAGCAGCGAGCCGGCCGCAAAGAGGAGGAGGCCGATATGCATCAGGGGGGCCCGCCCGTGACGGTCGGCGAGCTTGCCGTAGAGCGGGATGGTCACGGTGCTGGCCAGCAGGTAGGCGATGTTGACCCAGCCGTAGCGGGCGTCGCCGCCGAGGTCGTGCACGATGGTGGGGAGGGCGGTCGCGACGACGGTCGCCTCGATCGCGGAGAGAAACATCGCCAGCACCAGCCCCACGAGGGTCCAGCGGCGGCCATGAAAGCGGTGGTGCCAAGCGGTCATGGGGCAAACATAGTGACCAGTGACCAGGGACCGGTGACCCGTGCCCCATTCCTGGTCACTGGTCACCGGTCACTGGTTACGGATCACCGTTCACCGTTCACCTGCCGAGAAACGTCGCCACCGTCTCCTTCACGTCCCGCATCAGTCCCGGCGGGTTCTGCTTGCCGTATTCGATGTGCCGCACTTCTTCCGCCTGCCGCGCCGTCAACCAGTCCAGCTCCCCCTGGGCCAGCGCCAGCGCCTCGCGATGCGGCGCGGCATCGGCCGGCGCGGTGGCCTCGACATGGGCCAGATGGGCCGCGAGCAGGTCGCGGCGGCGCTCGAGCAGCGGGCGGCGGGCCGCCAATTCTTCAGGCTGCACCGGGTGCGCGCCGATGCCACCGAATGCCAGCAAATCAGAGATCATGATGGACTCACTCTACAGGTGAAAGCGATGGTACCCCGTGGTGGCGGGAAGTTCCGGGGAGGAGTTCGAGAAGCGAGAAGCGAGAGGCGAGAAGCGAGGCGGAGCGGGAGGGTCTCTCCGCTGGGCCTCGCTTCTCGCCTCTCGCTTCTCGCTTCTCGTCCAAGGCGCCGACCGGAGTCGAACCGGTGATGGAGGTTTTGCAGACCTCTGCCTTACCACTTGGCTACGGCGCCGACTGAGGGGGGATTCTAGTAGCCCCCGGGGTCACTGTCCACCAACACGGGGAACCGCGATTGCGGCGCCGGCGTTATTCTCTGGCAGGCCCCCCCCTGGCCTGCCCACCCAGGAGTACCCCATGCGCTGCAATGAATCGCCCGCGTTCCGTGGCTTCCGCGTCGTTGCCGGCCTCGTCATGCTCTACCTCGGCTGGACCGGCACGGTCACCGGAACCGCGGGCGTGGTCCTCCAATGGCTCGGCTTCGTGCCGCTGCTGACCGGGTTGACCGGCTTCTGCCCCCTCTACGCCGTCCTGGGGATCAATCGCTGCGGGCCGGCCAAGGCCGTTTAGGGCGCTGCCACCAGGGTCACCGTCAGCCCCCGCCGGCACGACTCGCAGCTGACAACGATGGGCTGATCAGGATGCGCCATGCCAAGCCCACCGCCGATCCGGTTGACCGCCTGACACTTGGGACAGGCCAGCCGGATCGGGGCGAGGCGCGCCACTGCGCGAAGCTGCCGCACCGCGACCACCCCGCCCGTGATCAGCAGCGCCGGCGGGCCGATGAAGTGGATGATCGGCACCGGGATCAGCGACGCGGCAAGCACCACGGCCCCGAGCAGGAAGCCGGCGGCGCGAATTCCCCGCGTCTGCGCGGAGAGTTCGGTGACCATACCCTCACCCCTCACCTCGCCCCCATCGGCGCTCGCCAGGACGACCGTCACCGCCCGTTCAGGCATTCGCCTCTTCCTGCGCCGTGCGCGCCGTCCCGCGGAAGAAGATCACCATCAGCGCGATCCAGAGGGGGATGTCGCCGAGCAGCTTCATCATCAGGCCGGCGAGCATGATGTCCTCGTTGGCACTGAAGCGGACATCCACGCGCGGTGCCAGCTCGTAGAGCGCGTACATCGGCCAATCGGAGAAGACCATCATCATCGCCGGAATGGTCGGCACGACGGTGGCCCCGAAGAGGTAGCCCATCTTGCCGAAGGTGCCGAGGCGCTCGAACGCCGGCGGGGCCACCAGGGGCCACCAGAGAATCAGCCCCGCAGAGAGCCAGCTCGCATCCACGAGGAAGGAGCCGAGCTGCGACTGCATCGCGGGATCGACCACGGCCGGGAAGTGCGTGGTGATGACGATCAGGTTGTAGGCGAGCAATCCGGGGATGGCGCGCGCCATGGTGCGCAACAGGCCGTGCCGACGCGACCCCTCCGGGGCGAACTTGAGCCAGCCTTCCTGAGGGATGCTGCGCAGCAACGCGGGAGCCACCAGCAGCGTGAGCAGCAGGAACTGCAGCGTGTGCACCGAGGCGAGGTAGCCCGCGCCGAGCTTGCCGACCGGCCAGTCGAGGGTGACGAGGAGGGCGAGCCACGCCGTGACGAACCAGCCCCACGGCCGGCGGCTCCACCGCTGCTGCTTTCCCAACCACCACCAGAAGGCGGCCACGGCGACCAGGGCCAGGTGGACTCCCGGATACCACTGCCAAGCCCAGTCCCATGGCATCCCGGTGGCGGCGCACCACCACTGCACGGCATCAGCCATCCTCACCCACCAGGCGCACCGGAGCCGTCACCGCGAGCACTCGACCACTGCGAAACGTGAAGGTGAGCCGCACCGAATCGCCGATCACCAGCGGCTTCGCGAAGCGCTCGAGCATCAGGTGCCGCCCCCCCTGCGCAAACGCCACCGAATCACCGGCGGGAATCGCCATCCACTCCAGCGGCATCATCATCATCACCCCGTCGCCATGGTCCATCGACTCATGCAGCGACACGGAATCGGCCGCACTGCTGGTGACCGACGCCAACGTGTCCGCCATCACGCCACGGTTGTGCACCACGAAATATCCCGACGCCGCAACCGCACCGACCGGGGCCACGCGAATCTCGGCGTCGACGACGGCCAATGGCTCCGTGGCACCGCTGCAGGCGGTGGCGAGGAGAAGCATCAGGGTGAGGCGGTCGTAGGTCATAGGTCGTAGGTCGTAGGTCGTAAGGTCCTTCGACTGCGCAGCCTTTCAGGCTGCTTCGCTCAGGATGACAAAGCGACGAGGATCGATCATCGATCATCGATCATCGCTTCTCGCTTCTCGCTTCTCGCTTCTCGAATTCAATGAGCTTCGGAATGTCATGCGCCCAATCCCGCTGTCTGGTCCCGAACGGATACTGCACCCGGCCGAGTCCGTCGCGCGTGTGGGCAATGACCTGGGAGGCGTGGCCCACGAGATAGCCGCCGCCGGGCGCCGCCGAGACGGTGTCGCGCTGGGCAGTGAGCAACCCGGCCGCGAGCTGCGCGGCGCGGATCAGGGAGTCGGAGCCGGTGAGCGCGATGAAGCGCGGGTCGAAACCGGTCACCCATTGGTTGAGGGCGGGCATGGTGTCGCGCGCCGGGTCCACGGTGACGAAGATCACCGTGATCTCGCGCCGCACCTCGTCGGGGAGCTTGTCGAGCACGGCCGCGATGTTGGCCAGGTGCACCGGGCAGATGTCGGGGCAGTGCATGTAGCCGAAGAAGAGCAGCGTCACCATGCCGCGCGTCTTCTCGGCGAGGGGAAACGGCGCCCCATTGGCATCGGTGAGGATCACGTCGGGCATCGGCCGCGGCGTGATGACCTCCGCCCCCACAAAGCCGCTCGGCGAGAGTGGCTGATCGCTCTCCTCACCGCAGGCGAGGGCACCCATGGTGAGCAACACCAGCCACGCGCGCCTCACTCGACGACGTCGACCGCGAAGCCGTAGACGCCGCGCACCACGTGGCCATCCGAGGCCGCCGTCCGCCAGCGCACCAGGTAGCGCCCCGGGGGCAGCGGACGCGTGAGTGGCGCACGCACCACCTTCGCATCGGCGGTCTTCTCGACCACCAGCTTCATGACTTCCGTGGAATCGGGACGGAGAATGGCAATGCTGGTCAACTTGGCGTTGACCTTGCCCGAGAAGCCAAGCTCAACCACTTCCGGTGGCGCCTTGAGGATGGCGTCGCGTTCCGGAACGGAGGTCTTCAGTTCGGTATGAAACAACAGCGCCGCCGGCAGGGCCAGCGCAAGAAGCAGCTTCGTCAACATCGGGGGCAACTCCACGTGAGCAGACCCCGAAATATACCCCGATGACTACGGTTGGATCGTCACCGAATCGACGAAGTACGCGGTCTCGCCGAAGCACTTGGTCGGCACCCCGCGATGCTCCTGATAGTGGAGCACGACGCGCTGGCCGACCGCGCTGCTCATCTGCTTCGCCACCTGGTCGTCCCGCACCGTGAAATTCCACATCACCGGCGCGACACCGGGCACGGTGGTCATGGCAATCTCGCCTTCCCACGTCTTGCAGACCCACCCCTTGTGCGAAAACTTCTGCAGCACGCCCGCGCGCTCGCCCTCGGAGTAGGCCCAGTTGAGCGCCGCCCCGGCGTAGATCGAGAAGAGCAGCACCGGAATCACCACGACGCCGAGCGCGATCAAGCCCCAGCGACGCTTCCCCTTGACGGCATCGGTCATGACACGCGCTCCTGCAAGAAGTTCAGCAACGGTTCAACGGCCGCCGCGCAGTCCACTCGAAAAGGCAAAGCCCTTCCCCACCACGAAGACCCACCCCGACGACTCGCGGTCGTTGCCGAAGCGGTAGACCAGGTCGAGGCGATTGGCCTCGAGGTCGGGCGCACGCGAGGCACCGAGGCGGAGCCCCACGCCCGCATCCCACCCGGTGCGCTTCGCGAAGCCGTTGTACCAGGCGCCGCCGTGATCCACGAAGGTCGCGATGCCGACGTCCATCACCTTCAGGAAGTCCACCGCCGCCCCGTAACGGTACTCGGCCGTGAGGAAATACGCGCGGTCACCGGTGAAGGCGTGCTGCCGGAAGGCACGCGGCCCCGCGCCAAGGCCGAGGTCGAACTCCGTGCCCGGAAGCATCCCTCTCAGGGCTCCCCCTGAGGCATACACCAGCGCCAGGTGCTTGGGCGAGGGAATCCACGCCGCGGTCGCGGCCACCTGCACCCCGGCGGAGTCGAGTCCGTCGCTGGTGAGCATCCCGCTGGCGCTCCACTCCAGGAGCGAGAAGCCGCGTGCCGAGCCGCGGCCCATCCGCCCGGCGATGGCCGGCGCGATGCCGTTCTGCTGGTAGCCGAAGGCCGTGGGCGCCAGGAAGAGCGAGCCGCGGATCACTGTGCTGAGGTCGAGGTCCTCGTCGCGACTGAGCGAGTTGTAGCCCTGCACCTTGGCGTAGCGCCCGCGCCGCACCTCGATCCAGCCGCCGACCGACCCGGTGACCGAGCGGGTGGCGAAGCCGAGATCGTCGAACTGCATCTGGGAGGTGAAGTCATCGCGCCGCAGCTGTCCCACCGCGCCGACGCGCAGGTAGCCGAGCGTCGGCGTCCTGAGCGCGCGCGCAATCTCGACGCGGCCGAGCACGTAGCGCCGTTGCAGCGTGTCGGTGGCCTGCTCGATGCCGTCGCGGAAGCGCAGCACGCGCTCGGTCCGCGTGTCGCCGGACACCGCCCATGAGGAGCGGCCGCCGAGCGAGAAGAACGACTGCCCCACCGTCCCGGCGGCGAGTTCGCCGTCGCTGCGGTTCTCGACCGCGGCATTGATCCCGATCCGTCCACCGATCAGGCGCGGCTGCCGGAAGGCGAGCGTGGTGGTGGTGCGGTCGGGGTTCTTCCGGTAGAGCAGCGAGGTCTGGGTCGCGGTGCCGAGGAGGTTGTCCTCGATCAACGCGAGGGTGTAGGCCACTTCGCCGCCGGTCGAGCGGAAGCGGAAATCGGGCCGGGTACTCCAGCCATCGCGCGTGGTGACCCGCAGCACCAGGCCGGAATCGGTGGTTGCCGAATCGACCCGCACGCTGCGGAACACGCCCAGCCGGCGCAGGTTGCGCTCGGTCTCGGTGACCTTGGCCGAGTCGTACGGCTCGCCGACGCGCTGCAGGATCTCGCGGCGGATGACGTACGGCAGCGTGGTGATGTGCAGGCGATTGACGAGCTTGAGCAGCCAGAAGCTCGACTCGTCGGGGTCGAAGATGGAGCGGCGGTCGAGGACGACGGCCTGAACTGGCGTCTGCGCGCTGAGTTTTTCGAGAAGCGAGAAGGGAGAAGCGAGAAGCGAGAGGCCGACCGCGACAAAGCGACGCCGCGGGAGAATTCTCCCGAAACGCCAGCATCCTCGCTTCTCGCTTCTCCCTTCTCGCTTCTCGTTCAGCTCAACGACTCCAGCAGCCGCCACAACTCCAGCGGCGAAAATTCGGCGAATCGGGCCTTCACGTCGGGGACGCTCCACTCGCGGAAGATCCATGCCGAGGAGCGCCGCACCTCGGCCGCGACGAAGTGGACCCGGCCGACGGCGAGGGGTCCGTCCTGGCGCGTCTCGAGGTGCACCGACCAGTTCGTGCCGCCACGGGCGAGGTCACCCATGTGGTCGGCGTTGGACAGGTCGATGGTATCGGAGGGCGGTGTCGTCATGGGCGCCGGGGAGAGGGTCGTTTCAAGGGTAGCGAAGCACCGCGCCTCGCGCCAGCAGGGGCCGCTATATTGCGGCCTCGCGGATCGTGGAGATCCGCCCGAATTCTCCGGAGATCACGTGTCCGATAGCACCCCTGCCAGCACCCAGCGCTTCTGCACCGGCTGCGGCGTCGCCCTCACCCCGGGCGTCCGCTTCTGCTCCGCCTGCGGCACCCCGATCGGTGGCGGCGCCCCGATGGCCCCGGCCGGCGCCGTCCCAACCCCCGCCCGGACCGGCTCGCCGGCCCCGTGGATCGTGGCCGGACTGCTGACCGTGGTCGCCGTGGCCGCCGTGATCTATGCCGCCACCGACCGCACCGAGCCGCCCGCAGCCGGCGTCTCGATCGGCGCCGACGGGGCCACCGCGGCACCCACCGGCGCAGCGCCGGACATCTCGAACATGACCCCGCGGGAGCAGTTCACCCGGCTGAGTGACCGCGTTACCAAGGCGTCCGAGGATGGCGATACCACCACCGTCCTCCGCTTCACGCCGATGGCGCTCGGGGCGTACGCCAACCTCCCCCCCGGCGACCGCGACATCGACGCCCGCTACCACATGGCGATGATCCAGGCGCAGGTCGGGATGTTCGCCGAGGCCGGCGCCCTCGCCGACACGATCCTCACCGAGGCCCCGAACAACCTGATGGGCTACTTCGTGAAGGCGATCGTCGCCGACTTCCAGGGCGACAAGGCCAAGGCCGAGGCGGCCCGCGCCGAGTATCGCAAGCAGTACGACAGCGAGATCGCCAAGAAGCGCGACGAGTACCAGGCGCACCTCGCCCTGCTCGAGGCCTTCAAGAACGCCCCGAGCCCCAAGTGACCGCACGCACCATTCACGTCGCCCACTCGCCCGACTCGGACGACGCGTTCATGTTCTACGCGCTCGCCGAGGGGAAGATTCCCACCGGCGACCTGACCTACGTGCATGAGCTCTCCGACATCGAGTCGCTCAACCAGCGCGCCCGGAACAAGGAGCTCGACGTCTCGGCGGTGTCGATCCACGCCTACGCCTACATCGCCAAGGACTACGCGCTGCTCAACAGCGGCTCGTCCATGGGCGACGGCTACGGACCGCGGCTGGTCTCGCTGACGCCGCCGCCGGGCGATCGCCGCGGCGATTCGGCGATCATCCGCGAAGCCGCGCGCGGCAAGCGAATCGCCGTGCCGGGTCTGCTCACCACGGCGTACCTCGCGCTCAAGCTCTGGCAGCCGGAGTTCGAGGCCGTGGTGATGGCGTTCGACGCGATCGAAGGCGCGGTGCATCGCGGCGAGGTGGACCTGGGGCTGATCATCCACGAGGGGCAGCTCACCTACGTCGACGACGGCCTCCACCTCTGGGCCGACATGGGCGAATGGTGGCTCGACGAGACCGGCCTTCCGCTCCCGCTCGGCGGCAACGTGGTCCGCCGCGACCTTGGCGCCGAGGTGACCGCGCAGGTCGCGCGCGACCTCAAGGCGAGCATCGTCCACGCCCTGGAGCACCGCAGCGCCGCGCTCGCCCACGCCAAGCAGTACAACCGCGGCATCTCCGACGAACGCACCGACGAATTCGTGGGGATGTACGTGAATGAATGGACCGTGGACTACGGCGATCGCGGGCGCGAAGCCGTAAGGCTGCTGCTGGACCGGGCGGCGGAGGCGGGAGTGATTCCGAGCCGGGTGGAGGTTGAGTTTGTAGGATGATGGATGTTGGATGATGGATGATGGATGATGGTGTGTCATCCTGAGCGTAGCAGCCCACGGGGCTGCGCAGTCGAAGGACCTCTCTCCTCGCATCGGGAAAGAGGTCCTTCGACTACGCCCGCTACGCGGGCTTCGCTCACGATGACAACATTGGGAGGCCATCCATCATCCATCATCGCTGTTCGCTGTTCGCTGTTCGCTACCGTCTCTCGAAGTACAACACCCCGCCCGACGCCGTCCCGACCATCAGCCCGAGCTTCCCGTTGCCGTGGAGATCACCGAAGGTCGGCGCCGCATTGCGGTGCACCGGTACGGCGAAGCTGCTGTCGAGGGCAAAGCGGATCTCTCCCTTGGCCCCCACTGAGCGCCAGCGCTGGAGCTCGCCCTCCTCCGTGCCGATCACGAGGTCGAGTCGCCCCGCGCCATCGAGGTCCACCAGGACCGGCACGGCGCGGCGCCCGACATCGATGTCCTGGAAGGTGTCGCTGACGAGGACGAATGTCGGCGCCCGGCGCGTCCCGTCATTGCGATAGAGGTTGAGCTGCCCGCTCGCCTCCCCAACCAGCATGTCCAGGTCGCCATCCCCATCGAGATCCCCGAGTGTGGGCACGCTGTTGCTGCCGCGCGTGAGGAGCACCAGCGCACTGTCGGCCAGGGTCCAGCGCGGCGCGGCCCGGCTGCCGCTGTTGCGGAACCACTGGACGCGATCGCGCCACGTGCCCACCACCAGGTCCGGCAGTCCGTCGCCATCGAGGTCGGCGACGGCCGCGCTCGGGTTGAACTCGGTGGGCAGTTCGAGCGGCCCGCGATCGCGGAAGGCGGGTGCCGTGCGGCTGCCGACATTCTCGAACCAGGTCAACGTGCCCTGCTCCCCGTCGCCCTGCACGATCCGATTCCCCACCAGGAGGTCGAGGTCGCCGTCGCCATCGAGGTCGGCAAGCGTCGGCGTCGCCTCGCTGCCGACATCGATGGTCGGCAACAGGCGTGACGTGCGCACCTCCCACACGCCACGACTCGCCTGCGTCACCTGGTAGAGGTTGTCCACCGAGGTGCGGTTCGGCCCGAACGCTCCACCGATCACACCCATCACCAGGTCGAGATCGCCGTCGCCATCCAGGTCGCCGAGGCTTGGCGCGTTGTACCCGCTGGTGAGCAGCGGTGGCGCGGACGGAAACTGCGCCGGGGCGTGCTGAAAATCCGGGAAGCGGCACTGCTGTCCCTGATTCGCGAGCAGCAACAGCCCCTGTTCGAAGAAGTCCCCCCAGAGGAGGTCGGGATCGCCATCGCCATCGATGTCGCCGAAGGCCATCGTGTTGGCCCCGTGCAACGACGGGCGCGCGCCTTCGCCGCCCGCGCCGACAATCTCGATCTCCTCGAAGCGCTCCGTCACCAGGCGAAAGCGCGGGATGCTGCCGCGCGCGGCGGCATCGGCCTCGTACCGGACGATGGTGCCGCTGACGCGTCCGATGAAGAGATCGAGGCGTCCGTTGCAATCCACGTCCACCAGGTTGAGGATATTCTGCCGATCGGCGAAGATGGCGGTGCCCTCGGTGTCGCGGAGCGAGTCGGCCGCGGCCTCGAAGCGCGGCACCTGCTTGGTGCCGACGTTGCGCCAGAGCTGGATGTAGCTGTTCGGCTTTTCGCTCAGCAGATCGATCAGGCCATCCTGATCGAGGTCCACGAAGCGCGCCCACTCGCCGACGGCCATGTCGCCGTACTGATCGGTGCGCCAGGTGAAGCGACCCGCCACGTTCTCGAAGTGCATCAGCGCGTTGGCGCGCTCCTGCACAAAGAGGTCGAGGTCGCCATCGCCGTCGAGGTCCGAGAGCTGCGGTCGCGGCACGTCGAAGCCCCCGAGAAACGGCTCGGCGATCGCCGTTCCGCCGCGATCCATCACGGCAAAGGGCGCCACACGGCGGACAAACGCCGCGCCGCCCTGCGCCCCGAGGACGGCGGGCAGCAGGGCGGCGAGCGTCATCAGTTTTGCGGTACGACCACCAATCATCGCGCCCCCGCGGCGCCGATCCCCGTGGGACCGTTGCCGAGCATCAGGGTGGAGTGGACCTGGCCGGTGGCGAGGTCGAGGATGGT
Organism: Gemmatimonadales bacterium; assembly: GCA_033764505.1. Taxonomy (GTDB): domain Bacteria; phylum Gemmatimonadota; class Gemmatimonadetes; order Gemmatimonadales; family GWC2-71-9; genus Palsa-1233. The sequence continues at coordinate 84,567 of JANRIW010000038.1, read as the reverse complement.
GAGCCAGCCGTCGCTGGCCGCGTGCCCCGTCATCCCGTGCATCTCATGGCCACTCTGGCCGGGCGCCACCGCGCCGGTGTTCTGGTTCACCACGAAGGCGTAGCGACCGTCGGCGCGCAGCAGCATGCCGTAGGGCTGCGCCATCCGTCCCTCCAGCGTGCGCCGCACCGTCCACGTGGTCGGATCAATCTCGGCCATCGCGTTCTTCTGGAGCAGCGTCACGTACACGCTGCGTCCGTCGGCCGAGAAGCGCGGCTCCCACGGCTTGCCGGCGAGGGGGATCTCGCGCACCGGTTGCATCGGCGGCGGCCTCGTGAGGTCGAACACCAGCAGCGTGTTGGAGAGCTCGCCACCGGCCACCATGGTCCGGCCATCGGGCGAGACGGCAAACTGCACCAGCGAGCGGGCGGCACCGGGAATCGTGGTCAGCGTCACGCGGCCGGTGGCCACTTCCACCGACGCAATCCGGTTCTCGGCCAGCGACGCCGTGTGGATCCACTTGCCGTCGAGCGACACCGCCAGGGCGTGGGGCCGCGGGATGACGATCTCCTGCTCATCCACCAGCGTGAAGCTGCGCCGGGCAATGACGCCCAGGGCCTTCGGCGGATTGACCGCCGTCATCGAGCGTCCGACGTAGAGCGAATCGTGCACCGGGTCGAGCGTGAGCAGCCCGGGCGTTTCCATGCGGACCTGTGCCAGGAGCTTGTTGCTGCGGTCGAACTTGAGGACGCGGCCGTCGCCGATGAGCGAGACGTACCAATGCGAGCCGTCGGCCTCGACCGCGATGTGGTGCGGCTTGGCGTTGGCGGTGAAGCCGAGGCCGCGGAGGTCGATCACCGTGTCCACCGCGAGGCGCACCTGGTCGATCACCGAGATCGTCGCGCCCGCCTGGTTCACCACGTAGAGCTTCGCGGCCACCGCCGGAGCGGGCGCCGTGGCGGGGGTGACTCCCCCGCCGCTGCAGGCCAGGACGGCGAGTGCCGCCCCGGCCGAAAGGGTCGATCGAATCACGGCACCGTCTGGGTGCGGTCGCGAACCATGAAGATGCCGTGCTCGATCGAGTTGACCAGGATCGAGCCGTTCTTGAAGTACGGGTAGCTGTTCCACGTCCCGGAGAAGCCCGGCGAATTCTCGCCCGGCGCGACGTCGAAGAAGCCGACTTCGCGTGGCTGCGTCGGATTCGTGATGTCGATGATCCGGAGCCCGGCCTTGTAGTTCGACTGGTACATCCGGTTGCCCTTGACGTACAGGTTGTGGTCCGAGGCCTTGGTCGTGCCGAGGAACGGCCCGACGAAGATCGGGTCATCGAGCTTGGCAAAGTCGAAGATCAGCGTGCGCGTCGCCTTGGCGGCGTCGCCCTTGCCGCTGGTCTCGTCGAGCTCGTCGTTCACGTAGAAGTAGCGCATGTCCTCGCTCCACCACCCCTGGTGGGTGTAGCCCACGTCGGGATAGGTCGCGAGGCCGATGGCCTTCGGGGCCTTCTTGTCGGAGAAGTCGGCGATCGAGAGCGCGGTCTCGTTGGAGCCGATGCAGATCTCCTTCCCCTGATAGCGCGTGTCGGGCCCGCGATAGATCATGCACAGCGCATCGTGCGAGTAGCCCGTGCCGCGACCACCGGTGCGCGTGTCGGCATGGCACCCGGCAAAGGTCGGCCGGAGCGGGTCGCGCATGTCGATCATGTGATAGCCACCGCCGCAGTTCTCGCCCGGGCCGTTGCTGCCAACCGCGTACGCGAACATCGTCTCCTCGTTGGTGAGGATGTCGTGGACGGAGGCGACCTTGTCGTAGGTCACGTCGGGCGAGAAGGTCTGCGGCGCCTTCACGGTGCGGAGGCGGTGCAGGTCGAAGATCTGCACGCCGTGCGGCCCGGAGCCGTCGGACACGATCAGCGCATAGTTCTTGAGCGTCTTGATCTCGCGCCACGAGGTCGATGCCGCCTCGGCGGTCTTCGGCAGGTTGCCGAGGTAGCGCGGGCGCGCCGGATCGGTGACGTCAATGAACGAGGTGCCGTCGGACCGGCCGATCAGCGCGTAATCGCGGCCGGTCTGCGGGTCGGTCCAGCCCCAGTTGCCGCTGAGCCGCGTGCCGCGCTTGCCACCGATCGCCGAGATCGGCAGGTAGGACTGGAGGCCGGTGTTGCCGCACTCCCACTCCTTCACCTTCCCCTCCTTGCAGACCACTTCCGCGCCGGTCATCGCCGTCCAGGCCACCGCCGGCGCCGGGAAGACCGTCCCGCGCGAGGTCCAGGCCCCGGTCGGCGTGCGGCCGAGGAAGGAGACCGTGCCCTCATTGCCGGCATCGCCCGGCATCCCGATCACCACGGCATCGGCCGAGACGGCCAAGGCCCCGCCGAAGCGGGCGCCCTGGTCGACCTCGCCGGCGTTGACGCGCGTCACGCTGGAGAACTTGCCGGCCTTGTCGAGCGCGGCCCGATAGAGGTGACCCGTCTGGCGGGCCGCTGTCGGCGCGCCCACCCAGAGATCGTCGCCGGAGAAGGCGATCGAGGCACCGAACCCGGCACCCGCATGGTTGAACGGCGTGGCGTTGTCGACCTCGCGCCAGGTGCTCGTCGATTCGGCGCGGAGGAACGAGACCACCATCCCGACCGAGCCCCCGCCCGCACCGGGCACCACCAAGGCGCCGGGCGAACCGGCAGCGATCACGTCACCACGGATCGCGACCGAGGTCCCGAGCTGTGCGTTGTCGGTGCCGCGGGCCGCCACCAGCATTCCTTCCTGCGTCCAGGCGCCGTCGGCCTGCTTGGCGAAGACGAAGACACTCCCCTTCCGCATCGCACGGCCCGGCGCGCCGACCGCGAGGCGCGCCCCGTCGAGCGCGAGCGACGTGCCGAACCGGTCACCCGCCTCGGCGGCGAGGGCCGCCGCGACACCGGCCGCCGACCACGTGCCATTGGCGCCGCGACGGAAGATGTAGACCGCACCGTTGCCATCCTGCGGGGCGCCGATCATCGCCACGTCGCCGGAGACCACCATCGCGCGACCGAAGTCGGCCCGCGCCACGCGCGTCGGTGCGTGCAGCACGCCAGCCGCCGTCCACGCGCCGGTGGCGTTCTTCCGGAAGACATGGACCTCACCCTTGGCGCTGTCGGCGCCGTTGAGCAGGTCAATCCGAGAGACGAGCAGGGTGGTCCCGTCGGTGGCCACCGTGGTCCCGAAGCCATCATTCGCCACACCAGCGGGCGCGGTCAGCGAGCCGCTCGCGCGCCAACCCGCCGGGCCGCGACGGTAGAGATGGACGGTTCCGGGCTTGGCGCCACGCGGCTCGCCGACAAACGCCTGATCGCCGGCGATGGCGACCGCGCTGCCGAACATCGGCCGCTGCGAACGATCATCGCTGCGGGACGGGGCCCCGGCAACGGCGGCCGTCAGCGGCAGCAGAAGGAGCGCCGCGGAAAAGACACGCTTCATGAGAACAACCTCGGGTGAATGGGGGTGAAGGGTGCAAAGGTAACACCCGGCGCGGTGGAGATTTGCCAAAGCCAAGTGAGAATACGATACTGAAACCGTGGCACCCAAAGCGGCAAGCCAACCACTACGGCCGACCCCAGACTCGGTTTCGCCACTGGCGAGGGATCGGCGCAGAAGCGGCCTCTGGGGCGCTATAATGCAGATGGGAACTATATCCTCCGCCCGGAGCCCTGCATGACCGATCCGATGCCAGACCCCATCACGGAAGAGATCGGCTTGGTCACCACCCTGGTGGTGGACGACGAAGAGTCCATCCGCTCGGCACTCACGCGGCTGCTCACCAAGATGGGGCACGAGGTGGTGGCCGTCGGGACCGCCAACGAGGCACTCGCCGAGCTGCGGCGGCGGAAGATCGCCTGCATCCTGCTCGACGTCCGGCTCCCCGATGGCGCCGGCCCTGATCTGGTTCCGTTGATCCTCCACGAGGAACCGCACGCCGCCATCCTGATGCTCACGGCGGTGAACGATGCCAACACCGCGGCGCTCTGCATGCAGCGCGGCGCCATGGACTACCTCGTCAAGCCGGTGGACCTGCAGGACCTGGAGCGCGCCATCGGCCGCGCCATCGCCCGCCGCCGCGACCTGATCGAACAGGCCGAGACACAGGCGTGGCTCAAGCAGGAGATCGTCCAGCGCGGCGCCGAGCTGCGGCGCGAGCGGGGCAACCTGGAGCGGATCTCCGTCGCAACGCTCGAGGCGCTGGTGAACGCGCTCGAGGCCAAGGACCCGTACCTCCGCGGCCACTCCGCCCGCGTCGCCGACCTCTCCGCGATGGTCGCCTCCGAGATGGGGCTCTCCGACGAACAGGTCGAGAACGTCCGCACCGCAGGCCGCCTGCACGACATCGGCAAGATCGGCATCCGCGAATCGGTGCTGCACAAGCACGGCCCACTGACCAGCGAGGAGTTCGACCACGTGAAGTCGCACGTGCTCCTCGGCGCGCAGATCCTCGCCCCGCTGCAGCACCTGCGCGAGGTGATCTCCTTCGTGCGCTCTCACCACGAACGCCACGACGGCACCGGCTATCCCGACGGGCTGGTGGGCGATGCGATCCCGCTCGGCGCACGCATCATCGGCGCCGCCGAGGTGTTCGACGCGCTCACCACATCACGGCCGTACCAGGATCGGATGACGCAGGAGGAAGCGGTGTCGCGGATGCGCGATCTCGTCGGCACCGTCATCTCGCCGGACGTCCACCGTGCCCTGGGCGCGGTGATCTCCCGGCGCCGGGCGCTGGTCTTCCTCGACGAGTCGCCGAACCCGTAGCGCATCACTCGGCACCGGTCTGCGTCCGCCGGTGCCGAGCCTCGTCAGGCCGCGCGCGATCTTCCCCCCATGTCACGCGGCGTCACCCTCCCCGAACTCTTGCTGGCCCTCGTCGTCGTGGGGCTGCTGTCGCTGATCGCCCTGCCGAAGCTGGCGGCGGTCACCTCGGCGAACGCCCTCCGTCACGAGGCCACCCAATTGGTGGCCGCACTCGACGCCGCCCGCACCGCAGCCATCCGGGTCGGTGGGCCGAGCACGCTTACCCTGAGTGACAGCAGCTACACGGTGGTTGGAGGACTGCCCGGCGATTCCCTGCGCGCGTGGCGCATCCCCGGGCCGGCAACGCGGGGCGTGCAGCTCATGGGAGCGGGGGGCCCAATCCGCTTCGGGGCGTCCGGCCTCGCCATCGGCGTCGCCAACCGGACCCTCACCCTCACCCGAGGGGGCAGCTCCCGGCGCGTGGTGCTCTCGCGCCTGGGCCGGATCACTCCGTGAGGCCGTATTTCCGGATCTTGGCGAGCAAAGTGGAGCGGGCCACCCCCAGCAGGAGGGCCGCCTGACGGCGATTGCCACGGGCAAAGCGGAGCACCGCCGCGATGTGCCGCGATTCGGCGGCCTCGAGCGACTCGGGCGCCGGCTGCGCCGCGCCCTCCGTGATCACGAACTCAGGCGCCGGCGCCACGTCGGGCGGCACGGTATCCACCTCGCCGCTCACCACCACGTGGCCCGCGACGCGCAGCGCCTGGGCCAGCGCCACGACATCGTCGCGCTGCGGGTCGGACACGAGGAGGCGGATGTGGAGGGGGTGCATGATGAATGATACGGCGAACGGCGGGCAGCGAACAGCGAACAGTGTCACACCTCGATGCTACATTCCCGACGAAAGTTGACCAGTTCGCCGTTCGCTGTTCGCCGTTCGCCCCCTCAGGAAGGCTCCCCGAATGCTTGATATTTCCACTCTCTCGGCCGGCGACGACATCCATCACCCCTTCCTCGTCCTCGACGTGATGCAGAAGGGGGGCGATCACCCGCGCACCGTGCTGGTGCTCGGCAATCGCACCGGGCGCATTGACACGGCGCCGTTCTGGGCCGGGCGCGACGACCAGATCCGGGGCGTGACCAAGGGGATGATCGTGCAGGTGGTCGGCACCATCACCACCTATCGGGAGTCGCGGCAGCTCGAAGCGACGTCGGTTCGCCCGCTGCCGCGAGGCAGCATCCCGCTGAGCGACCTCGCCCCGTCGGTCGGACCGGTGGACCAGTACTGGCACTTCCTCGACGACCTGCGGGGCAAGCTGCGTGCACCCCGGCTGCGCGCCGTGGTGGACCTCTTCTATGCCGATGACGAGTTCCGGAGCCGGTATCAGGAATGCCCCGGGGCCCCGGGGACCGGGCATCACGCCGCCATTGGCGGGCTGCTGCAGCACACCTGTGAAGTGGTGAGCATCGGCAAGCAGATGGCGCGCGTGGCGCGCGCCGACGCCGAGCTGGTCATCGTGGGCGCCATGCTGCACGACATCGGCAAGCTCGAGAGCTACAGCTGGGAGACCGGCGTCTTCGAGACCACCGAGGCCGGCCGGATGATCGGCCACATCATCCTGGGCCACGCCATGCTCCGCGATCGCATCGCCGAGGCGGAGACGGCGCCCTGCACCGACGACGAACAGATGCTGCTCGAGCACCTGATCCTCTCGCACCACGGCCACCTCGAGTACGGCTCGCCGGTGCGGCCGCTCACGCTCGAGGCCGAGATCCTCCACTTTGCCGACGACGCCTCCGCCAAGACCGCGTCCATCACCGAGGCGTATGCCTCGACCGAGCTCTTCCCGGGCGAGGCACGCACCTCGACCAGAAAGGTCTGGCAGCTCGACAATCGCTGGCTGATGCGGATGGCGCCCGACTTCGGGCGCGAGGCGGGTGGGGAAAACGAAGAAGCGGCCGATCAGCAGGGCTGATCGACCGCTTCGCATTCCAGCGCCGACGCTCGGGGGCGTTGCGAGGGAATGGGTGCTGTGGGTCAGATCGGCTCGCGGACCGTTCGCCCACAGGGCTCTCCGAGGCACCAGATCGGAGAGGATGAAGCGTGCGAACGCCCCATCACGTACTCCAATCAAGCTATCGCCTCGCAAGAAACCCGCAAGTGCCTGATTTTATTCGGGTTAGCTGATGTTGCCCGGATAACTATGTGGGCTCAAAGTCGGCGTGGGACCGTCACTTCCGGGCTTTCTCCACGCCATGTGGAGATGTTGATCCACAAACCCACATCCCGAAATCGCCGATCGTTACAATCCGCCAGGGACGCCGCGCTGCCGGTAAGGGATGTCCAGGGCCCGCAGCAGCCCATCGGCCGCCGCATCGTAGCGCAGCGCAGCCGCCACCGTGGGCTCGGCAATGGCCTGAAGTCGGGTCGGGCTGGGCGAGGCCGGGGCCAGCGCGGTCGCGGCGTTCCGCTCGCACGCCATCATCGCCTTCGACGTCTCGGTGAGGGTGATGCGATAGTCGGCCAGGACCTTGTCGCCCAGTTCGGCCGAGGTGCGGAGCGGCGCGATCTTGGCCTGCGTGATCACGGCGATTCGTGCGGCGGCGGCGCAGGCCCCCCGCAGCCGACGCACGGTCGCGATGGTGACGGCCGGCGAGCTGCTGCGCTGCAATCGCGCGGCTTCGCCCTCCACCGCCAGCATCGAGTCGCGCATCACCATCATCACGGCGCGCAGGTTCCTCTTGGCCGAGTCGAGCTGCGTGTTGTAGAAGACCGCGGCGGCCGCGTTCAACTTCCGCTGCGCCATCGCGCGCTCTTCGGGCGTCATCTGCTTGATGATCTCGGCCGCCGTCCCGCCCTGCTGGGCAGTGAGCGGGGCAGCAACGAGCAACGCCACCAGGGAGAGACGGCCGATCATGAGTCGATCCCCACTTCGATGTAGCGCCACGACAGCTCCTCGCCTTCCTGACCCAGAAAGAGCGCGCCACCCGAGGACGCGGCAAACCAGCCGGCAATCATCCGTCGCGGGCCATCGAGCTCCTGCACGATTGCCGGCAACCAGCGCCGCAGGTGACGCAGTTCCGGCGCCCGCCGGCCCAGCTGCGCAAGGATGGCACCGGCACCCACGGTCGCGCGGAGGAAGTGCGCCAGCGCCGTCGCGCGGTCACCGAAGCCGAGCGCGAGGACGCCGGGCTCATCCACCAGGACCTCGCCGTCGTGCGGCAACGCCTGCGGCGTGTCGAGGCGCGGCCCCAGGAAGACGAAGCGGCGCGTGCCGTCCTGCTGCTTCCGCTCGACCACGGCGGCGGCGGTGTCCGAAGTGAGCCGACCCGCGTGGAGGAGATCATCGTCGGGCAGGATGCCGACCACGCGCGTCCATTCGAGCGCCCCGAGCAACTGCTCGACCGGGCACCCGATGGTGTCGTCGTAGGCAACGAAGCGCGGCGCCTCACCGGCACGGAGCGTCGCGTGCGCCAAGGCTTCGGCCCGGTCTCCGAAGGTGCGGATGACCAGGGTGGTCGGGGTCGTCATGCGCGGATGATAGACCGCCCACGGGCGCGCCGGAAGGGCGCGCCGCGGCTCGCGCACGCCAATCAGGGCGCCAGTTCGAGCACCACGACCTGATCCACCTCGCCCGCGGCCCTCGGCGGGAGCGAGAGGGTGATCCCATCAGCGCTGCTGCGCACCGGCACCGCCTGCCCACCGATGAGCAGCGACGCCCGACGCACGCCCTTCGGAAGCGCGGGGAGCGAGAGCTCGCGATCGTTCCAATCCAGCACGTGCACGTACACCCGGTTCCCCTTCGCCGTCGTCACGCCCCACGGCCGCGGCGTGATCGGCCCCGCGCGCGTGCCGTAGATCGCCTCGCCGTGGCTGCGCAGCCAGCCGCCGAGTTCGCGCATCCGCGCCTCGTGCCGGGGATGCATGCTGCCGTCGGGACGGGGCCCGATGTTCAGCAGGAAGTTGGCGCCACGACCCGCCGCACCCACCACATAGCGCACCAGTCGATCAAGCGACTTGACCGACTGATCCGTGATCCGGAAGCCCCACGACTCCGCGACGGTCTCCGCGGTCTCGAGCGGCAGCGCACTGATGTGCGTGGTGTTGAACCCCGCCGCGTTGGCACCCGGGAGGTCCTTCTCGAACATCTGGTAGTCCTCGCCCGGATACGGCGCCTTGTGATGGTTCGAGCCCACCAGCGCGGCCGGCTGCAGGCGGTGGATCAGGTCGTACGTGGTGCGCAGTCGCCAGTCGGCATCGGGCTTGTCCCACATCCCGTCGAACCAGACGCCCGCGATCGGGCCGTAGCCCGTCAGCAGTTCCGTGAGCTGCGCATCCATGTAGTCGAGGTAGCGCGGGAACGACCCCTGCTCTGCCCGGCCGGCGCTCTTGCCGGTGCCGCCGCGCGGGAAATAGTCGGGATGCCGCCAGTCGAGCTGCGAGTAATACAGAAAGAGCGGCATCCCCGCCTTGCGACACGCCTCGGCGAGTTCGCGCACGATGTCGCGACGGAACGGCGTCCGATCCACGATGTCCCAGTCGGAGACCTTGCTGTCCCACAGCGCAAAGCCATCGTGGTGCTTGGTGATCAGCGTGATGTAGTTGAAGCCCGACTCGCGCGCGAAGCGCACCCACGCATCGGCATCGAACTTCACCGGATTGAAGAGCGGCGCGAGCCCCTCGTACTCGGCGATCGGGATCCGCTTGTTCTCCATCACCCACTCGCCGTCCTGGAGCATCATCGCGGGGCCCCAGTGGATGAACATCCCGAGCTTGGCATCCTGGAAGCGGGCACGCGCCGCGAGGTTCTCGGCCGTCGGGACGTAGGGGGTCTCCTGCGCCGCGAGCGGCAGGGCCGCGCCGAGGGCAAGGAGCAGCGCAAGTGAGCGACGCATGGGGACTCCGGCATGGGGTGGGGGTCGGGGGAATCTAGCCGCACCGCTTGCGTCGGTGGCGCGCCCCGCCCCACGTTTCGCGCAATGAATGATCTCCCCTCCCTCCGCAGCCGAGTCACCGCAGGCACCATCCTCCTCCTCCTGCTGGTCTGGGGGATGACGCTGCTCGGCGTGTCGGCGGTGAAATCCATCGACGCGGCCGTGCAGGACGAGCTCGCCTCGTTCCGCGAACGGACCGTGATCGTGCAGGGGCTGACGCGCGACGTGGTGACCGCGGTGCGCGTCGGCGACGCGCTCGCGCAGACGCCGGAAGACAGCACCGTCCGCGAGCGCCTCGATTCCGCCTTCAGCGCGTTGCGCGCCTCGAGCGCGAGCTACGGTCGCTTCGAGCTCGCGGAGTCGGAGCAGCGCGCGCTCTCACGGATCACCTCGCTGGTGGCCACCCTCGAGGCGCGTCGCGAACGGAGCGACCGCGTCATCATCGCCGACTCGCTGCTCGACGAGGTCGGGGCGCTCGTGGCGGTCCAGGCCGCGGCCGCGTCTGATCGCGCCGGCGAGCTCGCCACTGGAAGCGAGGAGCGGCGGACCTTCGTGTGGCTGCTCTTCGGTCTCTCCCTGCTCATCGGCATCTGGTCGGCGGTCTATACCGTCCGCGCGGTGGTGCTGCCGCTTCGCCGCCTGATCGAGGCCACCGAACGCGTCGGTGCCGGCGACCTTCGCCCCGTGGACCTCGGCCCCATGCCCAAGGAGCTCGGCCTGCTCGCCGCCGCCGTGCGCCGGATGAGTGAGGGACTGCGCGGCGTGGTGGGCAGTGTCGCCGACGTCTCCGGCACCCTCACCGAGAACGCCGCCGCACTCTCGCGCCGCTCCGAACAGCTCACCGAAAGCGCCACGGCAGTCTCCCGCGCCATCGGGGCGGTCTCCGCCTCGGCCGAGCGCCAGGCCACGGCCACGCGCGAGAGTGACGTGCTGCTCAGCGACCTCCGCGCGGCGGCCGCCCGCAGCGCGGGCGCCGGTCAGCGGGTGGTGTCGGTGGCGGAAGGCATTCGCCGCACGGCCGCGACCCACCGCAGCGACCTCGGTGCCGCCTCGGCCACGTTGCTCGAACTGCACGAGGTGGTGGCACAGACCACCGCCTCGGTGGCGCGCCTCACCAGCGCCGCCTCGGCGGTCTCGGAATTCGTGACGTTGACGGGGCAGCTGGCGGCGCAGACCGAATTGCTCGCGCTCAACGCCGCCATCGAGGCGGCGCGCGCCGGGGAATCGGGCGAGGGCTTCGCGGTCGTGGCCGGCGAGATCCGTCAGCTGGCCGAGACCAGCGCCGAGGGCGCACGGCGGATCGCCAAGACGGTGGCCACGCTCGACGAGCAGGTCCGGCTCGTGGCGCAGACGGTGGCGGCCGGGACGGAGCGGGTGGCGGGCGTGGAGGATGTGGCCGCGGGCGTGACCGAGGCGCTGGCCGAGATCGTGGCGGCGGTCGAGGAGGTCTCGGCCGCGGCTGGCACCGTGGCCCGTGAGGCCGCGGCCCACCGCGAGCTCGCCGACCGCCTGGGCGCGACGGCCGCCGACGTGGCGCGCGCCGCCCAGGTCAACGCCCACGCCGCGCAGGCGGTGACCGATTCCGCCGTCGAGCAATCGGGGGCCACCCACGAAATCGCAACGGCGGCGACCACCGTGGTGGACACCGCCGATCGACTGACGAGGTTGGTGCGGGGCTTCAGAGTCTGAACTGCCTCGAGTGACTAGTGACCAGTGACCAGTGACCCGGTTACTGGTTACGGGTCACTTCTTCTTCTTCGCTGCCGCCTTCTTGACCGGTGCCGCCACCTTCTTCACCGGCGCCGCCGCCTTCTTGGCCGGAGCCGCCTTGGCCTTGGGTGCGGGCTTGGCCGGAGCGGCCTTGGCCTTCGGCGCCGGCTTGGCGGGAGCGGCCTTCGCCGGTGCGGCCTTGGCAGGTGCGGCCTTCGCCTTCGGCTTGGCCGGCGTGGTGGTCCGGGCTGCGTTCGGGGCCGCCTTGGAGACGGCGGCCTTTACGGCCGGGGCCGGCTTGGGGGGGGCAGCGGGCGGGGTCGCCGCGGCCACTGGCACGCCCCGGGGCGGCGGCGGCGGCGGGGTCGGCCGCTTCGGCTTCTCGATCACCAACGGCTTCGAGGCCTTGCCGGCTGGGGTCTCCATGATCTCGCCCAAGACCCGGTCCACCTCGTCCTGGGTCAGGAGATTCCGACGCACGCCGTAGCGCATCAGCTCCTCGGCGTGGGCGACGGCGTATTCCTCAAGTCCGGCACCGGCGCGGGAAAGCGCAATAATGGCGTTCGCCACCGGGCTGCGCAGGACGTGCGCGATGCCCGGGAGGGCTTCCATCAGCGAAGAGATCTGGGGCGCGGCCAATTCGGTCATTCAGGGGGCCTCGGAAAAACGCCAACGTACGCCCTCCGGACACCCCCCGTCAAGGTATTGGTCACCCCGACTCTTGACGGAGCCCCCAAATGGACGTAGCTAAGAGGGTGCGCCACGGGTCCGACTTCCCGGCCCCCGGAGTGCACAGAGGAGCGACGATGGGCCGTCGCCATGTGAAGGAGTACCGGCCGGACGAGGCGCTTGCCCTCATCAGTGCCGACCGGGAGGGCCGGGCGATCCAGTGCCCGTCCTGTGGCAGCGAGGCCATGGAGCGAACACCCTGCCGAGACCCTGAGGGCGGCGCTTCGATGGGCCGAGTGGTGCTGACCTGCGGGCAATGCGCCCGTCTGGTGGCCTACATCGACCGCGCCGGGATCTCCACCGCACCTCGCTGATTCCCGCACCTGCTTGACCTGCGCCCGGGGGCCACCCATCCTCCCCCCCGGAATGACCGTACCCACACCCCCGGCCCGCTCGGCGATTCCGATCGTCGTCGCCACCGTCTTTGTCGATGTGATCGGCTTCGGGATGATCCTCCCGCTGCTGCCGAGCTACGCGGCGCGGCTGGGCGGCTCGCCAGCGGCCATCGGCCTCCTGGTTGCCTCCTACTCGGCCATGCAGTTTGTCCTCGCCCCGCTCTGGGGCCGGGCCTCCGACATGTTCGGCCGCCGTCCGGTGTTGCTGATCGGGCTCGCGGGGAGCGTGGCCTCCTATCTGGTCTTTGCCTGGGCCGACTCGCTGCCGCTGCTGTTGCTCTCGCGGGTGCTCGACGGCGGTTCGGGGGCCACCATCAACGTGGCCCAGGCCTATCTGGCCGACGAAACGACCCCGGAGAAGCGCACCAAGGCGATGGGCGTGGTCGGCGCCGCGTTCGGGCTTGGCTTCATCGTGGGGCCAATCCTGGGCGGCATCACGGCCTCCATCGGCACCACCCTGCCGGGGCTCGTGGCGGCCGCCATCACGGCGGCCAATCTGGTCATGGCGTGGTTGCTCCTGCCGGAATCGGTGCGGCGCGTGGCGACGCCCGGCGTACCCGAGGCGCCGCTCGCGTGGCGCGGCCTCGCTCCGCCGGTGACGGTGCTCTTCCTCGCCACGCTCGCCTTCTCGGTGATGTACGTGGTCTTCCCGCTCTACGGCGAGGCGCGTTTCGGTGCGAGCCGCAGCACGGTGGGCTACTGGTTCGCCTTCGTGGGGCTGGCCACGGCGATCGTGCAGGGCGGATTGCTGGGCCGATTGGTGGCGCGTTTCGGCGAGGCGGGCGTGGCGCGTCTCGGCGCGCTGCTCATGGCGGTGGGCTTCGTCCTGGTGCCGCCCGCGGGCGAGGCCGCGGCACCTGGGGCGCTCTTCTACGGCGCGCTCACGCTGCTTGGTGCCGGCTTCGGGATGGCGGGGCCCTCGATGATCGGCCTCGCTTCACGCCGCGCCGCGGCGACGGTGCAGGGCCGCACGCTCGGCGTCACGCAGAGTGCGTCATCGCTGGCACGGATCGTCGGGCCGATCGTGGCGGGCCTGGTGATGCAGGCGTCATCGGATGGCGGCGCGTTCCAGTTCTCGGCGCTGATGGCCGCGGTGGCGCTGATGGTGGCGGCGACGACGCTGAAGCGGGAGTAGCAAAACGGCCACCTCACATCAGGTGGCCGCCCATCCGCACTCCTCACACAACCGCGCCCCTCACTCCGGCGTGCTCAACAACCGCTTCCAGCGCACCTCGGTGAGGAACGCCATCGAGCGGATGCTCCGCTGGTCGTAGCTGAAGTAGACCAGCACCGGCGTGCCGCGCACGTTGAGCCGCGGCAGGAAGCCCCAGTAGCGGCCGTCGTACGAATCGTCGCGGTTGTCGCCCATCACGAAGAGCGAATCCTTCGGCACCACCACCGGACCCCAGTCGTGCAGGTCGGGGTGATAGTCCCGCGGCACCGGCCCCGCGAAGTGCTGCACCTGCCACTCGCGCATCTGCGCCCGCTTGAGCGGATCGGCGCTCAGTGATGGGTCGCTGTTGACCGCGTATGGCTCCTCGACCTTCACACCATTCCGATAGACCACGCCGCCGCGCATCTCGAGCGTGTCGCCGGCGATGCCGATCAGCCGCTTCACCACCTTGATGTCGTCCTCGACCGAGTCGAAGACGATCACTTCACCACGCTCCGGCTCCCGCACCGCCGGCAACCGCTTCTTCAGCACCGGAACCTCGGCACCGTAGAGAAACTTGTTGACGAAGAGGAAGTCGCCGACCAGCAGCGTGTTCTGCATGCTCCCCGACGGGATCCGGAACGCCTCGATCAGGAAGGTGCGCAACAGGAACCACGCGACCAGGGCAATGCTGATGGACTTGACCCAGTCCATCATCACCCGCATTGCCGACGCCGCGCGTCCTGCTGCCATGGGTCAGTCCTTCCAGTCGGCGATGAAGAGGTTGGTCTCGCCCGGCTTCGCGCCATGCCGGTTCGACGCAAAGATCAGCTGCTTGCCGTCTGGCGAGAACATCGGGAAGCCGTCGAACTCGCCGAAGTTGGTGATCTTCTCGATCCCCGAGCCGTCGGCATTGATCAGGAAGAGATCGAAGTCGCGACCCCGCGGATCGTTGTGGTTCGACGAGAAGATGATCCGCTTCCCATCCGGGTGGAAGAACGGCGCGAAGTTGGCCCCGCCCAGGTTGGTGATCTGCTTCGGGTTGCTGCCGTCGGCGTTGGCCACCCAGAGCTCCAGCTTCGACGGGCGGACCAGCCGCGCCTTGAGCAGGCGGAGATAGTCGGCGCTGTCGGTCGCCGTGACCGGGTACTGCGCCCGCCAGACGATCTTGCTGCCGTCGGGCGAGAAGAAGGCCCCGCCGTCGTAGCCGACCCGATTGGTGATCCGACGGACATCGCTGCCGTCAGGATTCATCGTGTAGAGCTCGACGTCGCCGTCGCGAGTCGAGGTGAAGATCACCCGCTTCCCGTCGCGCGACACCGTGGCCTCGGCGTTGTAGCTGCCGGTGTTGGTCAGCTGCTTGAGGTCGGTCCCGTCGCGCTTGACCGTGAACAGCTCGAAGCGGCCGAGCGGCCAGACGTACCCCTGGGCCCGATCCGGCGGAACCGGGCAGGCCGGGTCGTCGCGGAAGGTGGACGAGAAGATGATCCGCTGGTCCTTCTCGATGAAGTACCCGCAGGTGGTCCGACCCAGGCCGTTGGAGATCTGCTTGAGCGAGGAGCCGTCGGTCTTCATGATGAACTGCTGGTCGCAACCCGCATCCACCGCCTGCTGGCGCTGGAAGGTGATCCACTTCCCGTCGGCCGAGAAGTAGGCCTCGGCGTTGTTGCCGCCGAAGGTGAGCTGCCGCAGTCGGCCGAGATGGCGCTCGCCGGCCTGCGGTCCATGGAAGGTGGTGGACGCCGCGCTGGCGGGACCATTGGCGGCTCCCTGCGCGGCACACCCGCCGAGCAGGACGATACCCGTGAGGACAAACGATGCAGTACGAATGGGCAACCTCGTGGTGCGGTGATCGGGGCTCAGGTGCCGACCACAGCGAGGATCTCCTCGGCGTGTCCCGTCACCTGCACCTTCCGGAAAACGTGGCGAACAATTCCTTCGGCATCAAGCACGAACGTGGTGCGCGCAATCCCGAAGTATTTCTTGCCGTACATCGACTTCTCGACCCAGACCCCATAGGCCTGCGCGATCGCGTGATCGTCGTCGGCCAGCAACGGGAATGGCAGCGCGTGCTTCGCCCGAAACTTCCTGTGCGCCTTCAGGTCATCACGCGAGACGCCGAGCACCGTGGCACCGCGGCGACGAAGCTTGCGCCATGCATCGCGAAAGCCGCACGCCTGGGTGGTACAGTCGGTGGTGTCATCCTTCGGGTAGAAGTAGAGCACCACCGTCGTCCCGCGCAGTGCCGAAAGCGACACGCTGACACCGTCGTCCGACACTGAGGTGAAATCTGGGGCCACGTCACCCACTTCGAGCATCCGTACTTCTCCGGAGGTCACGGAACGAGCGTCCGCGGCACCGCCGGGAGTGCCCCCAGACGCCGCACCGGATGGGCCGCCCGGGCCCGCACGGCGCGGTCAAAGTAATTCCAGGTGGTGTAGCCGTCTTCCGACGCGGGCTCGAGCAGGTAGGCGGCCAGCATGCCGAGGCGCTGGTCGGTCGAGACCAGGTAGCTGCCGACCGGGAGGGAGTCGGCCACGGCGGCGCCCCACTTCCCCTCGACCCGCATGGCCCGGTGCCCCTCGAAGGCCCGCGTGCCGACCACGGCCGAATCCACCATGAAGCGCTCGCTCTGCCCCGCCCACGCCTGGGCCACCCGCTCCACCACCACGCCCTGCCGGCGCAGCATCGCCACCACCTCGCCCCACTGCGGGTCGAGCACGTAGGCCTTCGGGATCGCCTCGCGGCGCGTCGCCACGAAGCGGTCGACCACCGGCATCACCACCGTCTTGAACTCGCCGGTGCGCTGGCGCCGGGCAAAGCCGCCGGTGCCTTCGCCCGTCCGCGTGAGCTCGGCAATCACCGGCTGCATGGTCGGCGGGGCGAAGCTGCTGCGCACCGCCACCGAGTCGGGGCGCGCCGCCACCGTCTGCGCCATCACGCGGCGCAGGTCGGCCTGCTTCTCCGCCATGTAGCGCATCGTCTCGAGCACGAAGGCGTAGGTGGCATCAATGCGCTTGGCGAACGGATCGTTGCTGTAGGCCTCGCTGAGGATCGAGATCCGGCTCATCCCCATGAGGTTGCTGCCGTAGCGCGCGAACGACTCATAGGTGTCCCAGCCGAGAACCAGCGAGTCGGGATGCTGGTTGCGAAAGTTGCCGTAGGGGAAGGTCTCGAACTGGTGCCGCTGCCGCATCCGCGCGCGGATCTCGGGGAGCGCCTTGTCCTGCGTCCAGCTGTTGGCCGGCGTCTGGTTGGGGTTGAGCCCCGGCGCCCACGTCAGCGCATAGCCGTGATACGAGCCGTTGGTGGTGTGCAGGTCCATCCAGACATCGGGGTCCCATGCCGCGATCAGCGCCAGCGAGCCGCGCGTCTCCGGCGCCTCCTGCTTGACGTAGTCGCGGTTGAGGTCGAGGCCCTGCCCGTTGGGACGGAGCCCGACCACGGCCGGGCCATTCTGCCCCGGCCGATTGCGCGCGGCCGGCCCGAAGGCATCGTTGCCGTCGGTGTTGTACATCGGCACCCACACCACGATCACGCTGTCGAGCAACCGCGTGAGCGGCCCGAGCGTCATGTCGCGCAACAGCCGCTGCACCGCCTCTTTGCCTTCGACTTCGCCGGCGTGGATGTTTCCCTGGATGTAGAACACCGGCTTGCCGCTGCGCTTCGCTTCCGCGGGATCGGCGACCATCGGCCGCGCCGCCACCACATACGGAATCCGCCGCCCCTGCGGTGACTCACCGAGCGTGCCGACCCGAATGGCCGCGCCCCGATGCGCCAGCGAGTCGAGGAAGGCCAGGACCTCGGCATGACTGGAGGTGCGCTCGGCGGCGGTGCGTTCCGGGACGGTCTGCTGCGCGGCAAGTGGCGTGGCGAACAGGACAGCGGCGGCGAGCCATGCGGTGGGGCGAGACATCAGCGCTCCGGGGGAAATGGAGGAAGCAGGAGACGGCGTAACGGCTGATCGGCCACGCCCGCATCCCAGGTAAAGGTGATCTCCGGCACGATCGCGGCCGTCACCGGCCGACGCAACAATAGTGGCGTGCCCTGCGGGGTGTCTGCAAAGCGAGCGAGGCGCGCCACGGCACCGGCATCGTGAAGCCGTGCCACCAGGGCGTCGCGTCGTGTCGCACGGGGCAAGCGAGTCGCCGCGGCGCGCACCAGACGGTAGCCCATCGCGTGCGGATCCTCGCTCATGCCGTCGTGGAGCGCCATCCGCTTCTCGAAGTCCACCAGCGTGAGCAACGGGAGGGAGGTGCGCACCGGCCGCAAACTCTCCTCGGTGGCCCACTCCGCAAAGCCCTCGGCGAGCCACGGGTCGTCCTCGCGGAGACGGAGCACGTCGTGTCCGACCTCCACGGCGGCCCCGCGCCCTCCGAGCCGTGCGGCACTGGCGAGGACGTGGTGCCACTCATGGATCACCGTGGCCACCGCGAGCAGCGGCATGATGCCCGGATCGATCCGCACGCCGTCGCGCGGGGCAAGCAGGCCACCAATCGCGGGACGGGCCACGGCGTCTCGGGGCGAGAGCATCGCCTGCGAGGCGGCCGCGGGGCCGAGCGTGAGGGTATCGGTCCAGCGGAGCGCCTGCCAGGTCGTGAGGGCCTCGCCACGGCCCGCGGCGAGCCACTCCGTGGCGGTGGCGTTGAGCGGGAGGATGAGTCGTGCGGTGAGACGGTCGGCCGAGACGAGCGGGGTGGCGGCGAAGCCACCCATCCGCTCGACCAGCAGGTCGGGGAGCGCGAGTGAGTCGCGGCCCCAGAACGCCGCCACCAGCTGGGCCGGGGAGCGCGCGCCCGACGCGGTGGGCATCCACCGGGCGCCGAGCAGCCAGCGCACGGCCTCGCCCCACCACGGGACGGCCTGGGTGTAGCCTTGCCAGAGGTATTCGAGCGCCCGCACCGCGCCTCGATCGCGCAGCCGGGCAGCGGCGAGCTGGCGATCCATCGCGACGTCTCCCCGCTGCCACGCCGGCCAGAGCGCCAGGGCGGCCTCGGCGGCGCGGCCGCGGATCTCGCGCGCCTCGTCCGGCAGCACGCCGAGGAGCACCAGCCCGCGCGCCGCCGCATCGGGGTCGAACACGCGATCGAGTTGGAAGGCATGCGCCTCAGCCCGATCGTGCAGATCGAGGATCAGGCCGTTGCGGCCGACAAAGAGGCGTGTGAACGCCGTGTCCGCGGCCGATGAGGCGGCAATCCGCTCGAGCACGCGCTGCACGGCACCACGGGTGGAGGGGTCGGCGCCGAGCACCATCGCCAGCGAGCGACCCGGTCGTTCGGCCGCCGAAACCACGGGGAGCGCGGCGGCGCGGACCAGGGCCGCATGCTCCGTCTCGAGCGTGGCCGACGATGCGAGTGCGGCGGCCCACTGGCTCGGCACGAGCGTGACCGAGGCGGAGCTCCCCAACACCAACTGGCGCACGCGCACGCGCGGCCGCACCGGCCAGCGCACGATGCCGTCCTGGATCCGCTCGGCCTGCCACGAATGGCGCGTGCCGTCGGCCGCGGTCCACCAACCCTGCATCACGTTGCCACCGGGCTCGAGGGTCGCCTCGACGCGTGCACCAGCACGGGGAACGGTGAACGTGAGTTGGCCGTTCTGACGGACCACCGTCGCGAGCGCGAGGAAGGCGGTGTCACTCCGCTCAAGCAGCAGGCGACCCCCGGCCGCAGTGAGCCGGAGGTCGCCATGTTCAACACGGTCCGCGGAGCGGAGTCGCACGGCCCAGCGCGTGGTCTCGCGTGCCGGGGTCGATGCCGTCGGCACCGCCTGGGCGACGAGGGCGACCGGGACGAGCAGGAGCCCGACAGCGGTCACCCTGATGTTCACCCTTCGCGCGCTCCCAGCGGCCGCCGCTCCTTGGGCGTCGCTCGCACCGCAGCTCCCTCGATGAGCCGTTCGAGGCCGCCCACCACGATCACGTCGCCGACCTCGATGCCGCGACGCACTTCCACGAACCCCGGCGAACGGACGCCGAGCTCGACTTCGCGGCGGGTGACGGTGGTGTCCTGCAGCACCCAGATGTAGGTCGCGCCCGATGTCGGCACGATCGATTCCTCGGGCACCACCACCGCGTTGGCGCGGGTGGCCGTGGCGAGGCGCGCCTCGAGGAACATCCCCGGCTGCAGCGTGCCGGCTGCGTTCGCGGTGATCGCCTTGACGGTGATCGTGCGACCCGGCAGCGTCACCACCGGATCGACGAAGTCCACCCGCGCCGTGAACGTGGTGCCGGGGAGCGACGCCACCTGGAAGGTGACTTCCTGACCGACCTTGAGCATCGCGGCATAGCGCTCTGGCACGGTGAAGTTGATCCGCGCCGGCGTGATGGTCTGCAGCGTCATCAACCGCGACTGGCTGTTGACGAAATCGCCGAGCGAGACGAGCCGCTGCCCGACCACACCGCTGAACGGCGCGCGGACCACGGTGCGCTCGAGGCGCAGCGCGAGCAGGTCGAGCGCCGCCTCGGAGGCACGGGCCGATGCCTCGGCACGCTCGAGGTCGGCGGGCGCCGCAGCCTTCTCGGCGAGCAGCAGTCGCGTGCGGTCGAGCGCCTGCCGCGCGAGGTCGCGATCGGCGGTGGCGCGTGCCACCTGCGCCTTGAGCTCGGCGTCGTCGATCTTGAGGAGCGGCGTGCCGCTGCTCACACGGCTCCCCTCGCGCGCGAGGATCTCCACCACGCGACCCTCGACATCGGGCCGGAGGTCGATGCGCTGCATCGCCTCGATTTCTCCGTTGGCCACGATCGCATCCACCACGGTGTCGCTGAACGCGGTGCTGACATCCACCGGCAACACCGACGGGCCGCCACGGCCACCTCCCGCGGCGCCGTCCTTGGCCGCCTCCCCGCCACCGCAGGCCGCGAGAAGGACAAGCAGGGCCATTGCATGCAGACGACGGCTCACGGGTCACTCCGGTCAGAATCAGGGGAAAGTCGCTGCCCGAGGATCACCTCGAGCGAGGCACGCGCCAACCGTGCCGCATAGCGCGCCTGCACCAGGTCGGCTTGCGCCTGCACCAGCTGCGCCTGCGCGTCGAGCAGTTCGAGGACGGTGGCCGCACCGCCCCGGTAGCGCACTTCCTGCACGCGCAGCACCTCGACCGCAAAGCCGACGCCGGACTGGGCCAGCTCCAGCGAGCGACGCGCCACGTCGTAGCCGGTATAGGCTTCGGTCACGTCGCGACGCGCGGCGCGCTCGAGGTCCTCGCGGATGGCGCGTGCCACGGTGCGGCCGGTCTTGAGTCGCTCGATGGCCAGCTCGCGCTGGCCACCGTCCCAGATGGGCAGCGCAATCTGGAAACCGATGCTGCGCCGATTGGTGAGCGTCGGAAAGAACTTGTCGTCGAACTTGCCGATCGAGGCGGTCAGCGTCACCGTCGGGAGATAGCTCGCCTGCCGCACGCGGATCTGCGCCTCGGCGGAACGTTCCGCGGCACGGGCCTGGCGCCACGCCGGTCCCTGCGCCACGGCGCGCTCGACGGCCTCGTCGAGGGTGAGTCCGAGGGGCGCCGGTGGTGCGCTGTCGAGTGCGGCGGCGTCCACCGGCACCGCACGCCCGATGCGGCGGCCAAGCTGCAGCCGCGCCACCGTCAGCGCCGCCTCACGACGGAGCACTTCGGTGTCGGCGCGCTGGCGCTCCAGCAGCAGCTGCAGCGAATCCGACGGCACCGTGGCGCCGCTGCTGACGCGCGCCCGCGCCGTGCCGAACTGCTCCACCGCCCGCCGCGCCCGGTCGCGCGCCACGTCGAGCAGCTCGCGCGCGGTCAGGACGTCGTAATAGTCGCGCTCGACCAGGAGCGCCGTCTCGTAGCGCTGGCCCAGTTCGCCGGCCCGCGCCGACTCCAGCTCGGCGCTCGCCACCTTGGTGCCGAACAACTTGCGCCCACCGGTGAACAGCTCGTAGCGCGCGTCGATCGAGGCGCGACCCTGGGCGTTGGCCGGACGGCCGGTCCCGATGTTGAACTGCGTCGTGGAGAGCTCGGAGTAGTCCGCCGACGCGTTGATGGTCGGGAGGAGGAACACCAGGATCGCCGCCTTCCGTGCCCACTCCGCGTTGTCCACCAGTCCGGCCGACTGTACCCACGCGGGATCGAGGCGGACGGCTTCCTGCAGCGCCTCGCGGAGCGTGACCGTGGGAATGGTGTCGGCCGGTGAGGCGATCAGCGCCGCCGCCAGTGTCAGGGCGTGGATCACGGTGCCTCCACCGGCGTGAGCGCCGGCGCCTCCTCGGGCGCACGGCGACGGGCGAGCACGCGCTCCAGGCCCATCCAGACCACCGGCACCACGAAGAGCGTCAGCAAGGTCGAGAAGGCGATGCCGCCGACGATGGCGTAGCCGAGCGGACGACGCGACGTTGCGCCGGCGCCCGAGCCGATGGCGATCGGCACCGCGCCCATGATGGTCGCGACCGAGGTCATCAGGATCGGACGGAGTCGGACGCGCCCGGCCTCGAGCATCGCATCGAAGACCTCCAGCCCCTTGGCGCGAAGCTGGTTGGCATAGTCCACCAGCAGGATCGAGTTCTTGGTCACCAGCCCCACCAGCAGGATCATGCCGATCTGCGAGTAGAGGTTGATGGTCGCGCCGGCGAGCTTGAGCGTGAAGATCGCGCCGACCACCGCCAGCGGCACCGCCATCAGCACCGTGAAGGGGTGCACCACGGACTCGAACTGCGACGCGAGCACCATGAACACCACGAGGATCGCCAGGCCGAACGCGAGCAACAGTTCGTTGCCGCTCTCGCTCAACTCGCGTGCGTCGCCGCCGAGGGCGATCGTGGTCAGCGGCGGCAGCTCGGCCTCGACGATCGCGGTGAGCGAATCGATCGCCTCGCCGAGCGCCAGTTCCGGCGTGAGCGAGGCGGAGAGGGTGAAGGAGCGCACCCGGTCGTAGTGGGCAATGCCGCGCGGTCCGGTGGTCTCCTCGACCGAGGCGATGGCATCCACGCGCACCAGCTGGCCGTCGCGCCCGCGCACGAAGAGCTGGTCCATGTCCTGCGGCGTCGCGCGCTTGTCGGCGTCGAGCTGCAGGAAGACATCATAGATGCGCGAGTCGCGGGTGAAGGTCGAGATGCGCGAACCGCCGAGCATGGTCTGCAGCGTGGTGGCCACGTCGGAGATCGGCACGCCGAGGTCGTCGGCACGGTCACGATCGTAGGAGATCGTGAGTTCGGGCTTGTTGACCTTGAGGTCGGTGTCCACGTTGACGAGGCCGGGGACCTTCCGTGCCGCCGCCAGCATGCGGATGTTCGCCGCCTGGAGCGAGTCGTAGTCGGGATGGCGCACGATGAACTGCACCGGCGACCCGAAGCCGCCGATCGCCGACGGATTGGAGGCGAAGACCTGCACGCCGGCGATCGCGGCGAACTTGGGGCGCAGCTCGGCGATGATCTCCTCGACGCTCCGTTCGCGCTCCTCCCACATCTTGAGCCGCGCGACGAGGAAGCCGCCGTTGGGCGCGCCGCCACGGCCAATGACCGAGAAGATCTTGTTCACTTCGGGCACCGCCGCGAGGATCTCCTCGACCTGGCGCTGGTAGCCGTCGGTGTACTCGAGCGTCGCCCCCTCGGGGCCGCTGATGTTCACGTTGATCACGCCACGATCGTCGGCGCCGATGAACTCCCGCTTGAGCGAGGCAAAGACCAGCCCTGCACCGACCACCAGCGCGAGCACGCCGGCCATCACGGTCAGCGGATGGTGCATCGCCCTGGCCAGGAGCCGGGCATACCCGCTCGACAGGGCGTCGAAGCCGCGCTCGAGGATCAGGTACATCCGCCCATGGCTGGGCGGCACCTTGAGCAGCTTCGCGCAGAGCATCGGCGTGAGCGTGAGGGCCACGAAGCCCGAGATGAAGACCGAGCCGGCGACGGCGATGCCGAACTCGTTGAAGAGCTTGCCCGTGTTGCCCTGCAGGAAGGCCAGCGGCACGAACACGGCCATCAGCGACGCGGTGGTCGCGACCACGGCAAAGCCGATCTCCTTCGAACCGTCGCGCGCGGCCTGTTCCGGCGATTTGCCGAGTTCTTCCTGGTGTCGGTACGCGTTCTCGAGGACGATGATGGCGTCGTCGACCACGATGCCGATGGCGATGGTCAGCGCCAGCAGGGTGAAGTTGTTGATGGAGTAGCCGAACGCCGCCATGATCGCGAAGGTTGCGACGATCGAGGCGGGGATGGCGAACGCGGGAATGATCGTCGCCCGCAGGTTGCGCAGGAAGAGGAAGATGATCACCACCACCAGCAGCGCCGCCTCGATCAGCGTGCTCTGCGCCGCGGCGATCGACCGCTCGACGAAGACCGACTGGTCGTACGACTCGAGCAGCTCGACGCTCGGTGGGAGCAGGGCGCGGATGGTCGGCAGCGCCGCCTGGATCGCCTTGGAGACCTCGATGGTGTTGGCCTTCGACTGGGCAATGACGCCCAGGCCGATGGCCGGGGTGCGGTCGAAGCGCAACATCGAGCGGTCGTTGGCCGGACCCAGTTCGACCCGGCCCACGTCGCGCAGCTTGGTCAACACGCCGCCCTGACTCGAGATCACCAGGTCGGCGAACTGGTCCGGGGTCCGCAGCTCGCCGAGCGAGCGCACCGTGAACTCACGCTGCTGCGACTCGATCCGGCCGGCCGGCACCTCCACGTTCCGGGCGCGAATGGCCGCGGCCACTTCCTGCACGGTGAGCGAGCGGGCGCGGAGTGCGGTCTGGTCGAGCCAGATGCGCATCGAGTAGCGGCGCTCGCCCTGGATCTGGGCACGGGCCACGCCAGGGATGGTCTGCAACCGCTGCTTCACGATCCGGTCGGCCACATCATTCAGCTGGAGCAGGTCGAGCGTCGGCGAGGTCAGCGCCAGATAGAAGAAGGGCCGGGCGTCGGCATCCTGCTTGGCGACCACCGGCTCGTCCACGTCCTCGGGCAACCGGCCGCGGACGCGCGAGACCAGGTCGCGGACGTCCTGCGCCGCCGATTCGACGTCGCGGTCGAGGCCGAACTCGATCCGGACGTTGCTGCGCTGCTCGTTGCTCGATGAGGTGAGGGTGCGGATCCCTTCCGCCGTGCTGAGCTCCTCCTCGAGCACGTCGGTCACCGACGATTCCATCACCCGCGGGTTGGCGCCCCGGAGCGAGGTCTCGACCGAGACGATCGGCGGATCGATGTCGGGAAGCTCACGGACCGAGAGCCGCTGATAGCCGAGCGCCCCGAAGAGCACCAGCGCCAGCGACATCATGGTCGCGAAGACGGGCCGGGAAATTGAGAGTTCCGAAATCTTCATCCGCACACCCTATCTTGTCTGGGAAGGCGGGAGTGCCCGCCGTGCCCGATGGTACGTGCAACCGCCATCCGAAGTTCATTCACCACGAGGGAGTCCCGATGGCCCCCAAGCTCACCGCCCGGCAGCAGGCCCAGCTCGCCTGGCTGCAGGGCCTCCCCAAGAGCATCGAGAAGGCCAACCGCATCATCGAACTCATGGCCGGCCATCAGGCCGACGAAAGTCAGGTCCGGGCGCTCGGCCGCATGCTCGACGAGCTCAAGGCGCAGGGGAGCTCGATGAACCTGACGTCCGTGGCCGAGTCGTTTGGCGTGATGGGGACCATGCTCCGCCGGGCAGGGGGCCATCAGCTCAAGGTGCGCGGGCTGCGCGAGCTGCTGGCCGGGGCGAAGATCAACCTTGAGGGGGCCCTGCGGGTGGCCTCGACGCCCGAGCGTGACTCGGGAGCCGACGGCACACCACCGGTCAGTCCTTGAGGACCTTGTCCAGGATCGGCCCGGCGGTGAAGGCAAACATCGACATGATGACACCGGTCAGCATCAGGGTGACATAGGTCAGCGCCCCGATCAGCACCCCGGCTCCCAATCCCGCCAAGACCATTCCGACGTAGTAGATCACGGTGTTTCTCCTTGTAACAAATGCCGCTCAGCCGTGCAAAGCAGGCGAGGAAAGTAGCACGAGGCCATCCCCCCCTCCAAGGGAGCTGAGCCGGACAAGTCCCTGAAGATCCCTTCACGGCCGTTTCACCCTTGCTGACACCAGCGGGCGCCATCTTGGATTCGGCCACTACGTGGCCGCGGAGCCTCCCCCCGCTCTGCCTCATCCTTGTGGAGGCGGCCATGCGCCCACCCCTCACGATGCTGGCATTCGCCCTCGTTGCCGCGCTGGGAACAAGCTGCGGTGGCAAGTCGCCGTCTGGGTCGGACGACGACGATCTCGGCGGAACCACGAGCATCCCGCTCAATCAGGTGGGGAACCAGATCCCCACCGGGCAGATCAACTTCGCCGGCGCGAGCTACGACGTCGGCAGCGCGCTGGCCGTCACGGCCAACCAGAATGGGCTCGTCACCCTGCGCCTGATGGCCGACCTGAGCAATGCGCCGGCCCTGCAGACCAAGGTCAACGCCATGGCAACCTCCCTCGCGGGCGTCGGCGGCTGGGCCGCGGGCTTCCTCTCGGGCGGGGCCATCGACATGAGCTTCAAGCTCCGGGTCACCTCGGAGGGCATTCAGGACTACTTCAACGCCGACAAGCGCCAGCAGACGCTGGTCCGCTATGACGCCCGGGTCGGCGACACGTACCGCCTGACGCTGTCGAATGGCACGACCGTCACACGCACGGTCACGGGCGTCTCGACGCAGGACGACTTCCCCTACGGCTTGATGCTGATCAAGACCATCACCGTGGAGCAACCGTCGCACATCGCCGGCGTGACGAAGTTCGTCTATCGGGCGAATCACCGCTTCGGGCTGGTGTGGGTTCAGGCGCAGCTCACGGACGGCACCACATTGAGCTACTACCTGTTCCCGCAGAACTACTAGCAGTGCAGCGAGGAGCGACCGGCAACCAGTGACCAGCGACCAGT
Source organism: Gemmatimonadales bacterium (assembly GCA_033764505.1). Classification (GTDB taxonomy): domain Bacteria; phylum Gemmatimonadota; class Gemmatimonadetes; order Gemmatimonadales; family GWC2-71-9; genus Palsa-1233. The sequence goes on along the minus strand of JANRIW010000038.1, from coordinate 58,068 downwards.
GACCGAAGCGACTGGTCACTGGTCACTGGTCACCGTTCACCGCGGCCTGACGGCCGCAGCTGAAGTCACCGCACGGTGATGCGCGCCCAATCCCACCCCTCCAGCCCCCGCGCATTCACCGCCTTGACCTGCACCACCATCCCCGCCGCCAGCCCCGGGATCCGCGCACTCGGCCCGGTCACCCGCAGCCGATTCCGCTCGGGCGCGTCGGCCGGCCCCCAGGTCACCAGATAGCTCGTGACTCCCTTCTCGGGGCTCCGGGTCCACGTGACGGTGCCATTGGTCGCGGCCAGGTCCTTCAGCCGCGAGGGGCTCGACGCCAGCAGCATCAGCGTCGCCACCGTGGTCTTGCTCGCTTCGGCGATGAGCTGGTGGTTCTCGACCTCCAGGATGTCGTGCGGCATGTGGTAGTGCGGGTTGCCGAGGACCGGATAGGAGCCGATGCCGCCGACGATGTCGCCATAGGCCTCGTAATAGGCAGCGGCGTCGGTGCTCTTGTAGTAGAGCGCATCGTAGGTGATCATCGCCGAGAATTGCGCCGCCGCGGCATGCTGGATGTCGCGGATGCCGGGGTTCGAGTAGCGAATGGTGTTGTCGAGGCGGTGATCGTTGGTCCAGCCGAGCATGTCGTTGTTGAGCGCGCCGACCAGCTTGATCGAATCACCCACCGCACGACGCACGTACTCGCGCGATCCCACCAGGCCGCTCTCTTCGGCAGTGAACGATGCAAAGACGATGGTGGCCGGCTGCGGGTGCTTGGCCATCACGCGCGCCGCCTCGAGCAGCGCGGCGGTGCCGGAGGTGTTGTCGTCGGCGCCCGGCCCCTCGGCGCGCGAGTCGAAGTGCGAGCTCACCACGTACACCAGCTCCGGGTTCTCGGTCCCCTTCAGCACCGCGAGCACGTTGGCGGTCTTGCCGCCGAGCGCGGTGGTGGAGTTGAACCACTGCACGTCCGGCTCGTAGCCGAAGTTGCGATAGGTGGCGGCGAGGTAGTCGATCGCCTTGGCGTTCCCCGGCATGGTGATGTGCTTCGAGTCGAAGTCGAAGAGCGACTTCTCGTACTGATAGATGCGGCCCACCTCCACCTGCGACGTCACCGCCTTGACCCGCGCCGCAATCGGCCGATAGAGCGCGAGGCCCTTGTCGCGCAAGGCGACTTCCCCCGCGCGCATGGCATCGAGCCGCGCCACCACGTCCTCGCGAGTCACGGGTGACCCGAGTTCGGCGAGATAGAGCCCGCGCTCGACGCTCACCGTGTTGCCATCGCGCTCCGCCACCGTGAGGATCGCCGAGCCATCAGGACTCGGCAACCACTCGTACTCCGGTGCAATGGTGCGCACCGTGTTGTTGTGGAAGAGGCGCATCCGCGCGCCCGTCGTGGCATCGTAGAGGTACGAGCGACGATGCCGCCCCTCTCCGACCACTGCAAGGATGCGGTTGCCATCGAGCCAGGCGGGGAGAAGGTCGTGCTGGATCTCGCGGGTGAGTCGCGTCGGGTTTCCCTTCTCTCCGACGGGCTGCGTTCCGGTCTGCGTGGGGAGGAGCGGCGACGGATACTTGGTCTCCTTCACGTACAGCTCCCAATCCTCCTTCGGCATCATCTGGAAGGCAATGCGCGATCCGTCGGGCGAGAGCGCTGGGGCGTCGATGCGCTGCGTGCCCATCCAGACCACGGTCGGGGATCCGCCACCGATCGGTGCCACAAGGAGCCGCGACTCGGACATGGCGATGGAGCTGTTGCCCTGCACCACGGTCTGCGATTCGATCCATGCGATGGTCGAGCCATCGGCCGAGACGGTCGGTGCGCGCCCCTCGATGCGACGCGACGTGTTGGCCTGCAGATCAATGACGGAGAACGCCCCCGCCGTGCGCAGCCCCGCGGCGCCGGTCGGGAGGCGCACCGGGCTGCCGGCGAGCGACGCGGTGAGCAGATGCCGGCCACCCGGGAGCACCACGGGCACGCCCTTGAAGCCGGGCGACGGTGCCACGTCGCCCTGCACCGCGAATCCGGCCATGGTGCGTTCGGCGCGGAGGATCTGGTTGCGCGTGGCATCACCCGCGAGCGTTGCCACGATGAAGATCGTGTTGTCGTTCACCCCGAACGTGACGCCACTCGGATTCCATCCCTCGAGCCCCGTGATCGTCAGGTCGCGGCCTGTGGCCACCTCACGCAGGCCAAGCGGGACTCGACTCATGGTGGTGGGATAGAGCCACGCCAGCAACGCGCCGCTCGGTGAGAGCGTGGCCCCGCTGCCGAACACCTCAGCGACGACGACCCCGGGATGGCTACGGCGAACCACCCGGGTGGTCCGCGCCGCAGGGACTCCGCTCTCGTACGCGATCGTGCTGCCGTCGAGCGACCAGACAGGCCGACCGCCATCGGCCGAGAGCTCGACCGTCTGATGGCGCTCCCCCGTCAGCACCGCCACCGAATCGATCCACGGCCGCGCCGCGCCTGGCCCGACCAACGCGCGCAGATGCCCAAGGGCATCGACGTACTTCCCGGCATCCCACGCGGCAAAGCCGAGGTCCCAGTGTTGGGCCGGGGAGACCGCGGCGGGGCTCTGGGCGGCGAGAGGGGTGGCGACGAGGAGGAGGGCGAGGCGTCGGAGCATGAGGGGGCCGCTGTTGGGATGGGAGTCTGGTCAGCCGCGGCCGTCAGGCCGCGGAGGGTCGTAAGTCGTAAGTCGCGCCCAAGCAAGCACCCCCAAAGGTAGCCGCTACACGGCAGTGCCTCCGCACTCACGACCTACGACCTACGACTTACGACCTCAGGCGTCTTGCCTAGTCTGACTAGTCTGACCAGAATTCCCCACATGCCCGAGGAATACTCCATCTACGACGCCAAGGCCAAGCTCTCCGCGCTGGTCCGCCAGGTCCGCGAAGGGCGGAGCTTCGTGATCACCGTCCATGGTGAGCCGGTCGCGGAGCTTCGCCCGATCGAGCCCAAGCCCAAGGCGACCACGCTGGCGGAGCGAATCGCGGAGCTCCGCGCCAAGGGGTTGATCACGCCGGCCCGGACGACGCCCGACGACCCACGGGCGTTCCCGATCGGGGAATATCGCGAGGGTGCGCTGCAACGATTCCTGGACGATCGCGACTGATGCTGGCCTACCTGGACACCTCAGTCGTCGTCGCGATCCGATTCAACCAAGCCGGCGCGGAACGCTTTCGGGACATCCTGACCGACTTCGAAGTGTATGCCTCACCATTACTTGAAGCGGAATGGCGCAGCGCCCTTCGTCGCGAGCAGGTGGCACCCAACCTCGCGGAGCTCGAGCTCGTTCAGTGGGTCTTTCAGGAGCGTACCCTCAGCGAAGAACTCGAGCGGGTCTTCGAGGCCGGCTACGTCCGCGGTGCCGATGCCTGGCACCTCGCGACCGCGCTCTCGCTTGCCCCGAACCCAGCGGAACTCACCTTCCTGACGCTGGACGATCGGCAGCGTGGCGTCGCGGAGGCGTTGGGGTTTCGGACCTGAACGCCTAGACTTCGGGTATTCCACTGCCAAAGTCTTTCCCCCGGGACCCCCGTGACCACTGACGGCCGCAGCTGCCCCAGTTGCAACACTCCGTTGCCCGCCCAAGCGCATTTCTGCTTGAACTGTGGCACCCCGACCCCCACCGAACCGGGCGTGCCGCCGCGCACCATGCCCACCGGTGCGGTCGAGGTCTCGAAGGTGCGCACCGCGCTGGCCGACCGCTACAAGATCCTCCGGGTGCTGGGCGAAGGTGGCATGGCCACCGTCTACCTGGCCGAGGACCTCAAGCACAAGCGCGAGGTGGCGGTCAAGGTGATGCGGCCCGAGCTCGCGGAGACGCTCGGCGCCGAGCGTTTCCTGCGCGAGGTGGAAATCGCGGCCAAGCTCTCGCATCCGCACATCCTCCCGGTGTACGACTCGGGCGCCTCGCAGGGGGTGCTCTACTACGTGATGCCGGTGGTCGAGGGGGAATCGCTCCCATCGCGCCTGCGGCGCGAGAAGCAGCTTCCCGTGGAGGAAGCGCTGCGACTGGCCCGTGAAGTCGCCGAAGCGATGGCCTACGCCCATGCGCGCGGCTTTGTCCACCGCGACATCAAGCCCGCCAACATCCTGCTGAGCGCCGGCCACGCGCTGGTGGCCGACTTTGGAATCGCCCGCGCCATCGAGCAGGGCGACGGCAACGCCATCACCCAGACGGGCCTCGCCATCGGCACGCCGCAGTACATGAGCCCGGAGCAGGCGAGTGGTGCCAGCGACCTCGACGGCCGCAGCGACATCTACGCCCTCGGCTGCGTGCTCTACGAGATGCTCGCCGGCGAGCCGCCCTTCACGGGCCCGACGGCGCAAGCCGTCATTGTGCGCAGCATGACCGAAACGCCGCGCCCGATCGAACAGACGCGCACGACCATCGCGCCGAGCGTCAGCGTGGTGCTGAACCGGGCCCTGGCCAAGTCGCCCGCCGACCGGTATGCCGACGCGGGCGCGATGGTGAAGGCGCTCGTGGCCGCGGAGCGCGACACCAACTCGGGGGTGGTGACCATCCCGACCGTGGCGCGCCGCGGCGTCAGGCCGTGGCAGATCGGCCTCGCCGCCGCCGCGGTGCTCGCAGTCGGCGCCGTGGGCTTCAAGATGTTCGGGGGCAATGCCGGCACCGCCGCCACGGCCACTGCCGCCAAGCGCGTCGCCGTGCTCCCCTTTCAGCATGTGGGCCGGGAGGAGGACGCCTACCTCGCCGACGGGATCGTCGAGGAACTCCGCGGCAAGCTGGCGAAGCTGCCCAACTTGACCATCATCGCCTCCACCAGTGCCAATCAATATCGCGGCAGTAAGAAGACCGGTCCCGAGATCGCCAAGGAATTGCGCGTGGACCAGGTGCTCACCGGCAAGGTGCAGTGGGCCGGTGGCGGTGAGGGCGCGCGCAAGGTTCGCGTGAGCGCCGAGTTGGTGGATGGCCAGAGCGGAGCCATCACCTGGCGCGAGACCTTCGACGCCGACCTCACCGACGTCTTTGCCATGCAGAGCCAGCTTGCGACGCGGGTGGCGGGGGCATTGGGCGCGGTCCTCGGCCAGGCCGCCACCGCGGATTTGGCCACGCGCCCGACCAGCAACGCCCAGGCGTACGAGCTGTACCTCAAGGGACAGGCGATCAAGAATCCGGGCGCCGGTTCGATGCGCCAGGCGGCCGGCTACTTTGCCCAGGCAGTGGCCCTCGACTCGACCTTCGTCGAGGCGTGGGCGCGGTTGGGCGCAACCCTCTCCCTCGTGTATGCCAACGGGAATCGCGATCCCGATGTCCGGCGGCAGGCCAAGGACGCCATCGACCGCGCCCTCGCGCTGGCCCCGGGGCGGGCCGTGGCGATTCGCGCCTCCGCCACGTATGCCAACGCGCTCGGTGACTCCGAGGGGCGCGATCGCGCCATCGCGCGTGCGCTCGCGATCGAACCCGACAACGCCGAGATTCTGGCGTCGGCCGGCGGCTCCGACTTCGCGCGCGGGGACTACGCCGAGGCCCTCGCGAAGTTCACCCGGGCCCGCGAACGGGACCCCCGCTCCGCCCTGATTCTCCAGCGACTCGTGGACGCGCTCACCAACCTGGGGCGCGCGCGCGAGGCCGTCGCGCTGGGTGACGAATTGATCGCGATTGCCCCGACCGACCTGCAGGCGCTGCACTCGATCACCCTCGCCCACCTTGCAGCGGGTGACCTCGACGGGGCGAAACGAATGGCGCGCGAGGCCCTCACCCGCATCCCCCCCACCGAACTGGTGGCCAGCTTTGCCGGCATCAACGAGCTGGCCTTCCTCTTCGATCGTGCGGAACGCGACCTGCTCTTCCGGCTCACCCCGGCGGCCTTCGACAACGACCGCGCGTGGTGGGGCCAGGCGCTCGCCATCGCCGCCCATCAGCAAGGCGATCTCGTGCGCGCCAAGGCCTATGCCGACTCGTCGCTGGCGGAATCGAAGCGCCAGAGCGACGCCAACCCGAACGACCCCCAACTGCGCGCCCTGTACGCGGTCATGCTGGCATACGCCGGCAAGAGTGACGAAGCACTCCGCCAGGCCGACCGCGCAGTGGCAGATGCTCCCGCCACGAGCACGGACCTCAATACCCCCTACACGCGGATGCAGCGGACCCGCGTGCTCCTGGTGGCGGGTCGCACCAATGAGGCACTCGACCAGGTCGAAGAAGTGATGGGCCTGCAGTACCACCTCTCGCCCGGCTATCTGCGGGTGGACCCGATGTTCACCCCGCTCAAGGGCAACCCGCGATTCGAGCAACTGCAGAAGGGCTCGATCGCCGTGCCGAAGAATTGAACGGAGCAGGCATGATTCGCAGATCGCTGTTCGCCGTCTTGGCCACGCTGCTCATCGCGACGCCGACGGCTGCACAGGCCCCTGCACCCTCCACGCGCACCGACTCGCTCGCCGTCCTCGCTCTCGCCGACTCAGCGCTGGTACTGATCTCGGCCAGCAACTTCGGCGCCTTCGCCGACCTGATGCTCGACCCCGCGATGACGATCTCCCTCGGCGAGCGGGCAGGAAAGGTCTCCCTCGGCGCGCGCACCACCGCACAATGGCGCAGCAACCCCTCGGGCAACACGCTGCTGGAGCGCGGCTTTGGCGGCAAGGCGATGGTGGAGGGACGGATCGCGATGGTCTGGCTGCCGTACGACTTCTACGTGAACGGGGCGTGGTCACACTGCGGCATCGATGTCTTCACGATGGTCAAGCAGGACACCACCTGGAAGATCGCCAACCTGGCCTACACGATGGTGCAACCGCCGGAGTGCGCCAAGCATCCGGCCGGCCCGCCCAAGCCCTAACCGGCCTTCACCTCGGTCCACATCCGGTCCCAGAGGTCGGTGGCCGCACCGAGGTCGCGCTGGACCTCGAGTCGGGCCATCAGTGCGGCATCGGGTGGCGGCACCGGATCGACCAGCAACGGGAGCGCGGCGCCATTCGGTGACGCGCCCCCGGCGTCGTTGCTGATCGCCGCGCCCACCTCGGCGCGAAGCACATAGTTCAGGAACGCATGCGCCGCGCGCCGGTTCGGGGCATCGCGCGGCATGGCGAGATAGTCGGCGTAGAGGGTCGACCCCTCGCGGGGCACCGTGAATGCCACCCGCGACTCCTCGTCGCGCGCCATCCGGGCATCGCTCAGGAAGAGCTGTGCCGCGGCAATGTCGCCGCTGATGAGCTGTCCCTTCACCGCCGCCGAGATGTAGGCACGCAGGTTCGGCTTGATGGCGAGCGCGTCGCGCCGCGCCTCCGCCAGCAGCGCCGGGTCGATGGCGTTGAGCGAATGGCCGCGCCAGCGCAGCATCGCGCCGAGCACCTCCCGGCCATCGTCCAGCATCGTCGCGCGGCCGCGCAACCCCGGCTCCGCAAAGGCACCCCAACTCTCGGGCGGCGCCTCGACCAGGTCGCTCCGGTACGCCACGCCACTGATGCCCCACTGATACGGCATCGCGTACCGCCCCGCCGGATCCACGCCCTGATCGACGAAGAGCGGCAACAGGTTGGACCAATTGGAGAGCACGCCGTGATCGAGCGGCTGCAACAGCCCCCCTTCGGCAAGCAGCGTCACGATGTAGCCGGTCGGACAGATGATGTCGTAGCCGCCACCGCCAGCCACCAGCTTGGCGACCAGCTCCTCGTTGCTCTCGAAGGTGTCGTAGGAGACCCGCACGCCGAACTCGCGCTCGAAGTCGGCCACCGTCGTGCGGCCGATGTAGTCCGACCAGTTGAAGATCCGCAGCTCACGCTCGAGTGGTCCCGCAGCCGACGCCGCCGTCTCGTCGGTCGGCGGTGGCGTCCGCTTGGTCACGCACCCCAGCAGCAGCGACACAGTCGACGACGAGAGCCCCAGCGCCGCACAGCGACGCAAGAACTCGCGACGTGCGACGCCGCTGACGCCTCGCCTACTGGTCACTGGTCACCGTTCACCGTTGACCGTTGACCGTTCACCCCACGCCGGCTGCGCCGGCGCCGCGGAATGACGTCCGCGGCTGAAGCCGCAATCACCAGCAGCAGCGTCGTCCCCACCAGCAGCAGCGTCGACAGCGCATTCACCGACGGCTCCACCGTGCGGCGCACCATCGAATAGACCACCAGCGGCAGCGTCGTGGTGCCCGGCCCCGCCGTAAAGAAGGTGATCACGAAGTCGTCGAACGAGAGCGTGAAGGCAAGCAGCGCGGCGCCTATGACGCCGGGCATCAGGAGCGGCAGCGTGACCCGTCGGAAGGCGGTCAGTTCGTCGGCGCCGAGCGTCAGCGCCGCTTCCTCGAGCGAGCGGTCCATGCCGCGCAACCGGGCCAGCACCACCAGCGTCGTGAATGGCAGCGAGAAGGTGGTGTGCGCGATGATCACCGTGAAGAGGCCGAGGGGCATGCCGAGCCCGGTCACCAGGATCAGCAACGAGATGCCCGCCACGATCTCCGGTGTGACGATCGGCACGGCCAGCGAGGCCTCGAGCACGCGCCGTCCGCGGAAGCGACCGCGGGCGAGCGCCAGGGCGGCCCCGGTCCCCATCGCGGTCGCGAGCAGTGTCGACACGCCCCCCGCCACCAGCGAGGTCCACAGGGCGGGCAGCAAATCGGGGCGCTCGAAGAGCCGTGCATACCACGCCAGCGTGAACCCGTCCCACCGGGCGCCGGTGCGCGAGGCGTTGAAGCTCCACGCCACGAGCAACAGCACCGGGAGGTGCATCGCGAAGAGTCCGAGCACGGCCACCAGCGTGACGAGGCGTCGGCTCATGCCAGCGACTCGTCACGTGCCCAGCGCAGCCGCACCAGCATGCCGACCAGCACCACCGCCATCAGCAGAAAGGCGAGCGCCGAGCCGAAGGGCCAGTTGCGACCGGCGGTGAACTGGTTCTGGATCAGGTTGCCGATCAGCACCACCTTGGCGCCGCCGAGCAGGTCCGACGTGAGGAAGGACCCGAGCGTCGGGATGAACACGAGCAACGCCCCCGCCACCACGCCCGGTCGCGTCAGCGGCCACGTGACCCTGAGGAAGCGCCGCCACCCGGTCGCACCGAGCGCCTCGGCCGCCTCGAGCAGTGCGGGATCGAGCTTCTCCAGCGAACCGTAGATCGGCAGCACGGCAAAGGGCACCGCGCAGGTCACCAGCCCGAAGAGCACCGCACCGCCGGTGTAGAGCATCTGCACCGGCTCCGCGATGACGCCAAGCGAAAGCAGCACCTGATTGATCGGTCCACTGTCACGCAACAGGAAGACGGTGGCGTAGGTCCGCACCAGGAACGACGTCCAGAACGGCAACACCACCAGCAGGAGCAGCACGGCTCGCCAGCGCGTGGCGCGCACGATCATCACCGCGATCGGATAGGCCACCAACAGCGTCAGCAGCGTCGTGACCAGCGCGATCACCAGTGAGCGGCCGAGGATGGCGAGATAGAGCGAATCGAGGAGTCGCGTGACGTGGACCGTGGTCCAGCCGGCATAGACGCCGCCGAGGAGGTGGCGCGGCCGAAGGGCATAGGTGGCCATGATGCCGATCGGGATCCCGAACCACACCACCATCCAGACGCCGGCTGGAAGGAGCGCGGCGATCGCCTCAAGCGCCGGGACGCGACGCAGTGCGCCGAGGAGCCGGCGGCGCACGCTCATCCTTCAAGCACCTGCGCGTCATCCGGGTGCCACGCCACCTCGACCGCCTCGCCGGCCGCCCATGGCAGCGGCTTGGTGAGCAATCCCTCGTTGCGGAGCGCCACGCGCACCGCCTGACCGTCGGCAAGGACGACCACGACATGCAGCGTCTCACCGAGGAAGATGGTCTCGCGCACCACGCCGGCGCGGACCGTTTCGCCGGCCGGGCTCATCCCGGGACGGTGCAGGTCGAGCCACTCCGGCCGCACGGCAACGCGAAGCGGCCCGCCATCGGCGGCCAGAAGTTCAAAGAAATTCGCCTCGCCAATGAACTCGGCCACGAACGCGGTCCGCGGCGCCTCGTAGATCTCGGCCGGTGTACCGACCTGCTCGACCCGACCGGCATGCATCACCGCGATTCGGTCGCTCATCACCAGGGCCTCGTCCTGGTCGTGCGTCACCAGCAGGAAGGTGATGCCGAGGCGCCGATTGAGCGCGCGCAACTCGAGCTGCATCTCCTTGCGGAGCTGCAGGTCGAGCGCGGCCAGTGGTTCGTCGAGGAGGAGGATCGGCGGCTCGAGGACCAACGCACGCGCGAGGGCGACCCGCTGCCGCTGCCCACCGGAGAGCTCGGTCGGGCGACGTCCGGCAAACTGGTGCGGGTCAAGCCGCACCAGTTCCAGCGCGCGCTCGACGCGCCCCGCGATCTCGGCGCGCGGGACGCGTCGCTCCTCGAGCCCGAACGCCACATTGCCGGCCACGCTCAGGTGCGGAAAGAGCGCATAGTTCTGGAAGACCATCCCGATCGGGCGCTCGTAGGGACGCCGTGCCGTGACATCGGCGCCGAGCATGGTCACGCGACCGGCATCCGGGCGTTCGAAGCCGGCAATGAGGCGCAGCGTGGTGGTCTTGCCGCAGCCCGATGGCCCGAGGAGCGAGAAGAACTCCCCCGGCGCCACGTCAAGCGAGACGCCATCCACCGCCGCGGTGGAGCCGAAGCGGCGGGTGACGGCGTCGAGGGAGAGGACCGGGGTGCTCAGGGCAGGCCGAGCTGCTTCTTGGTGAAGGCGCGCGAGTAGATGTTCGGCGGATTGCTCCCGGTGGACATGTCGTAGGCCTTCTGGTAGAAGCCTCGCGCCACGTCGGCGTGCCCCATCTTCTCGTGGGTCATCCCGAGCAGCACCAGCTGAAAGGGATCATTCGGCATCGCGGCCACCGTCTTGGTGAATTCGGTCTGCGCCGTGGCCAGATCGCCGGTGAAGAGCGCCACGTAGCCCACCAGATACGGGAAGTACTGCTCCTGCGACTTCGCCATCACCGAGTCCGCATCGAGCGCCTTGCGTGCCTCACCCACCCAGCGCTTCGCGTCCGCGATGTTGCCGCGTCGCGCGGCGACGCGCGCCAGCGCATGGGCTTCACGGAAGGCCCAGAGCGATGCCGGGTGTGTGCGCGGCGCCGGCTCGGCATTGCCGAGGGCCGTGCCGCGACGGTACATCCGCTCGGCCTCGTCGAGGAAACCGTGGTCGATGCAGACGCGGGCCGCCTCGTTGGCCATCTCGCCTTCCTGGTAGTGCGCGTTCTGCGGCTCGGCCGCGCGACGCGTCACCCAGTAGGCAATCACCTGTTCCTCGAGCTCGATCACCTTGGCACAGTTGCCGTCGTAGCCGAAGGACATGGCGAGCCGTCGCGTCGCCGCCGCCTTCGTCGCGCCGTCGGCAGCCGAGGCGATCAGCGCCTGGTAGATCGCCCGCGCCTCGGCGTGCCGTCCATCGGCGTCCACCCGCTGCGCCGTGCGCAGGGAGTCGGCGCGAGTGCCTTGGGCGGTGACGGCCGGACTGAACGCGACGAGCGCGAGGGCCGCGAGCAGCGCGGTGCGCGAGACGAACATCGGAGCTCCTGGGGAGGGGACGCCGGGAAATCTAACGCCGGAACCGGGCGCCCTGACCTCGGGACCGAACGCGGCTATCATCCCTCTGCGGCACGGCGAACCGACTCCAGCGGAGATTGACGCGATGAGCCACCACAGCGCCACCATCGAATGGCAGCGGAACGCCGAGAACTTCCTCGACCAGCGCTACAGCCGGCGCCACCACTGGCGCTTCGACGGAGGAACCGAGGTGGTCGCCTCGGCCTCCCCACATGTCGTCCCCGTGCCGCTCTCCGACCCCGCCGCCGTGGATCCCGAGGAGGCCTTCGTCGCCTCCCTGTCGAGCTGCCACATGCTCTGGTTCCTCGCCATCGCGGCGAGGCGTGGCTACCGCGTCGACCGGTACGTGGACCTGGCCGAGGGCGTGATGGGGCGGAACGCGTCCGGGCGGCGTTGCATCACCGAGGTGACGCTCCATCCCGAGGTGACCTGGTCAGGCGAGCCCTCGCCCACCCCGGAAACCGTCGAGGCGATGCACGAGGAGGCGCACCACGAGTGCTTCCTCGCCAACTCGGTCACCGCCACGATCCGCTGCCGGCCGGTGTCGGGGACCCCGTAACGGGGGGCGCGCCTCCTCACCTAAGCCTCATCCCCGCTTCACCTCCCCTTCATTCCGTCGGCGCGACATTGGGTTGCACCGTGGGCTGGAATCCCTTGGTGCGTCCGCGTCCAACGGTGAGGAGGAGCCATGTTCGCCAGGGAATTGATGACGGTGGAGCCCAGGGCTGTGACGATCCACGAGACCGCCACCCATGCCGCGCGCCTGATGGCCCAGTACGACGTCGGCATCCTGCCGGTGGTGGACGATCCGATGCATCGCCGCCTCGTCGGGGTGATCACCGATCGGGACTTGGTGGTCCGGTGCCTCAGTCAGGGGCATCTGGTGGGGTGCCGCATCGAGGATCACCTGACCCGCGAGCCGCTGGCCACCGTGGCTCCCGACGACACGCTCGAGACCGTGGTGGAGCGGATGGAGCGCCATCAGGTGCGCCGCGTGCCGGTCGTCGAGGGCGCTGAGCAGCGCCTGGTGGGCGTGATCACCCTCGGGGACCTCGTCCGCCAGGTCGGGCGAAGCCACGCGGACCTGATCGAGGAACTCGAAGAGAAGATTCACTCCCGTGGGATGCTGGTCCGCTGATCGCCGGCAGGGGGGAGAATCCGATGTGGACGAGGGAACGGTTTTCGGATCGCCGCGCGGCGGGGCTGCATCTGGCCGCCGAGTTGGGCGCGTTCGCCGAGCGCGAGGATGTGGTGGTCCTCGCCTTGCCGCGGGGCGGTGTGCCCGTGGGATGGGAGGTGGCGCGTGCGCTCGGCGCGCCACTCGATGTCCTCGTGGTCAGGAAGCTCGGGCTCCCCGGCCACGAGGAGTTGGCCATGGGGGCGATCGCGAGCGGCGGGGTTCGGGTGCTCAACCCGGACGTGGTCAACATGATGCACGTGCCCTCCGCTGCGATCGATGAGGTCGCCGCGCACGAACTCGAGGAGTTGCACCGCCGCGAGCAGTTGTATCGGGGCGACAGGCCGCTGCCCGAGGTGAGGGATCGCACCGTCATCCTGGTGGACGATGGCGTGGCCACCGGCTCGACGATGCTCGCGGCGATCCGGAGTCTGCGAACCCTGGGGCCCCGGCAGATCGTGGTGGCCGTGCCCGTGGCCTCCGTCGAGGCCGCGCACACCATCCGGTCCGAAGCGGACATGCTTGTTGTCCTGTCGGTGCCCGAGGCGTTCGACAGCGTGGGTCGCTGGTATGCCGACTTCAGGCAGACCAGCGACGTGGAGGTGCGGATGCTGCTCGCGACCGCGCGTGACCAGGCGGCAATCACGGCGGTCGGACCCCAAGCGTCGAGGAACGAACGATGATGCGCACCGCCGATGTGGCGCCCCGCACCCGTCAGGTCACGCTTCCGGTCGGTGCCGTCTCGCTTGTCGCCGACCTCGTCGTGCCACCCGACGCGAAGGGCGTGGTGCTCTTTGCGCACGGCAGCGGCAGCAGTCGCAGGAGCCCGCGCAATCGGTTCGTCGCCGGGGAGCTCCAGCGAGCAGGCCTCGCCACCCTGTTGTTCGACCTGCTCACCTGGTCCGAGGCGAGGCAAGACGAGCTCACGCGAACGCTGCGCTTCGACATCGAATTTCTCTCTCGGCGGATGACGGCGGTGACCGAGCTGGTGGCGGGCCCGGACCTGGACGACGGCCTGCCGATCGGGATCTTCGGCGCGAGCACCGGAGCGGCGGCGGCCCTCATCGCCGCCGCGGCACGACCGGAAATGGTCAGGGCGGTGGTCTCGCGCGGCGGACGACCCGACTTGGCGGCCGCACGACTGCGCGGGGTGAAGGCACCGACGCTCCTGATCGTGGGTGGGGATGACCCGGACGTGATCGCCCTGAACCGACGGGCCCTCGACGCGATGACCTGCACGCGAGCCCTCGAGATCGTGCCGGGGGCCACCCACCTCTTTGAGGAACCGGGCGCCCTCGAGCGTGTCGCGGAGCTGGCCCGCGACTGGTTCGTCACCCATCTGGCATAGCCACACCCCTCGCGGAGGCATACCGACCGGAGTAGACTCCCGCCAGACCCGAGACGTCCGCATTGCCACCATCAGCCCGGACCGCCCTCCATGCGCGTCATCGTTGCGGCCTGCCTGCTGGCCTTGAGCGCGGGGTGTGCCGACAAACCGGCCACCCCGGCCACCGATTCGCTGACCCGTCATCAGAAGGACAGCGTTATCGGCCAGTCGCGCCTCCCCGGCGCGCGCGGCGTGAACGGCGCCATGCGCCTGCAGGACTCCGCCGCGGTTCGCCGCGCCCGCGAGCAGGCCGTCTCCGACAGTACCTGATCGTCTCTCGCTTCTCGCTTCTCGCTTCTCGCTTCTCGCAACGAAAGCGCCGATGAACCAACCCACCATCCGCCCCGCCGTTGTGGCTGACCGCGACGCCCTGCTGGCGCTGGTCACTGCCTGCATCAACGGCATGCGAGCGCAGCAGATCGACCAGTGGGACGAGCAGTATCCGAACGCCGTCGCGATCGACCGTGACCTGCAGCAGGGCACGGCCTACGTCGGCATGCACGGCGACACGCTGGTCGCGATGATCGTCGTCAACGACTATCAGGATCCGGAGTACGCCGACGTGGCGTGGCAGTACACCGAGGGAAGTGTTGCCGTGGTCCACCGCCTCATGGTGCACCCCGATGCCGAGGGCCACGGACTGGCCCGCGTGATGATGGCGTTTGCCGAGGCGCGGGCCGCCGAACTCGGCCATGCCCTGATCCGGCTCGATGCCTTCTCCCTGAATCCGCGCGCACTCAGGCTCTACCACGCCCTGGGCTATCGCGACGCCGGCACGATCCGGCTCCGCAAGGGAATCTTCCATTGCTTTGAAAAACAGCTCCCCACCGGACCCTGACCACCCCCCTCACCCCTCACTCGTCACCGTTCACCGTTCACCGCTCACCGCACTACCTTCCCCGCATGGAACCAGCCATGCCCCTCGGCGCCGGCGCCGAATTCGCCGATGCGCTCTTCCAGGCGATCATCACTGCCGGCCTCGCCATCTTCGCGCTGGTGCTCTGGCGGCGCGTGCGCGCGCGATGGTTTGCCTGGTGGGCGGCGGCGTGGGGGCTCTACTTCCTGCGGCTCGTGGCCATCATCGCCTTTCTCGCCAGCGGCGATCTGGTCTGGCTCTTCTGGCACCAGGTCGTCACCGGGTGGGTCGCGCTCGCGATTCTCTGGGCCGCGCTGGTGTTCTCGCGTGACCTCCCCTGGAAGAACCGCTATGCCGCGCTCGGCCTGATTCCGGTTGGCTGGGCGTGGGTCGCGGTCAACGGCCTCGACCAGTTCCTGCTCGTGGCGCTGCCGATGGTGTTGCTGATCTCCGGCGTGACCATCTGGACCGGCTGGGTCTTCTGGCAGCATGCCCGCCGCACCGCGTCGAGCGGCGCGCGCTTCGTCGCGGTCACCTTCTGGCTCTGGGGCCTGCACCACCTCGACTATCCCTTCCTGCGCGCGCGCGGCGCCTGGCAGCCATGGGGCTACTTCCTCGACATCCTCTTCGAGCTGGCCATCGGCATCGGCTTCGGCCTGATGGTACTCTCCGAACTCGCGACGCGACTCGCCCACCGCACCGACGAACTCGCCCGGCTGCAGGGACGCGTGGTCGGCCAGCACGAGGCCGAGCGGCGCCGCCTCTCGCGCGAGCTGCACGACGAGACGGCGCAGACGCTCTCGGCCGTGAAGCTCGAGGTCGGCATGCTGCGCGAGGGGGCCGACCCCGAGAGCAGCGCCCGGCTCGACCACGTGCTGCACCTGGTGGACGGCGGCATTCGCGGCATTCGGCGCGTGATCAACGACCTCCGCCCGGCACTCCTCGACGACCTCGGCCTGGTCCCCGCCATCCGCTCGCTCGCGGCCGACGTGGCCGAGCGGAGCCGGCTGGCGCTCACCACCGAACTCCCCGAGGCGCTGCCGCGCCCGGGGGTCGAAAGCGAACTGGCGCTCTTCCGCGCCGCGCAGGAGGCGCTCGCCAATGTGGTACGCCATGCGGAGGCCACGCGCGTCACCATCAGGTTGGAGGAAGTGGGCGGGCAGATTCGCCTGACCGTCGCCGACAACGGCCGCGGCCTCCCGCCTGGCGCCGACCTCGCCGCCTACGAGCGCGCCGGCCACCTCGGCCTCGCCGGCATGCGCGAACGGATCAGCGCCCTCGGGGGTACGGTACGGGTGCGCGGGGAGGATGGCGTGGCGGTGGTGGTGGAAGTGCCAGCAATAACGGTGAACGGTGAACGGTGAACGGGGCGCGGCCCATGGCCGCGCAGGGTGAGGAGCGAGGGGGCCATCGGCGTGTACCCCTGACCCCTCACCCCTCACCAGCTTACCGTTCACCGTTCACCGTTCACCCCGGAGTCCCCCGCATGACCCAGATCCGAGTCGCCGTCGTTGACGATCACGCCGTGGTCCGCGAAGGGATCCGTCGCGTGCTCGAAGGCGAGCCCGGGGTGGTGGTCGTGGGCGAGGGCGCCAACGGCGACGAAGCGCTGGCGCTGGTGGCCGCCGAACATCCCGACGTGTTGGTGATGGACGTCGCGATGCCCGGCAAGAGCGGCCTGCAGGTGGCCGCCGAACTGCACCGGCAGGGGAGCACCACGCGCGTGATGATGCTCTCGATGTACGACCAGCCGGAGTATGTGCTGGAGAGCGTCAAGTCGGGTGCGCGGGGCTACCTGCTCAAGGATTCGCCGCCGGCCGAGCTGCGTCGCGCGGTGCGCGCCGTCTTTGAGGGCGAGCAGTATTTCCCGCCGGCCGTCGCCGCGCGACTCACCGATGCGCTCCGCGTGCCGGTGCCGCGCGTGGCCGCCACCGAAGCGCTCACTCCGCGCGAAAAGGAGGTCCTCATCGGCATCGCCACCGGCGAGACCAACAAGGAAATCGCCGCGCGGCTCGGCATCTCGCACCGCACCGTCGAGACGCATCGTGAATCACTGATGGCCAAGCTCGACATCCGCACGGTCGCCGGGCTCACCAAACTCGCGCTGGAAGAGGGATTGATCGAGGGGTGATGCAGAACCGCGGCCTGACGGCCGCGGCTGAAGAACGACCTACGACCTACGACCTACGACTTACGACCCCTACCGCCTCAACGCCTCGCCAATCGCCCGCTCCACCATCCCCGCCATCATCCGGTACCCCTTTTCCGTCGGATGCACGCCGTCGGCGGCCAGATCCGGATCGAGCCCCAGCTTGGCATTGACCATCGCCGAGTGGTAGTCGAGATAGGTCACGCCGTGAGTGGTGGCGTACTCGCGCATCCAGGCGTTGAGCGCCACGATTTTCGGACCAGGCTCGAGCCCGGGCTTCCACGGGTAGTCCGACACCGGCAGCACCGAGGAGAGCACCACCCGGATGCCGTTGGCCTGCGCGAGCTCCACCATCCCCATCAGGTTGTCGGCGATCATCGCCTGCGTCGCGGGACCGGTGTTGCCGGCGATGTCGTTGGTCCCCGCAAGGATCACCACCACGGCGGGCTTGAGGGCCACCACGTCCTGCCGAAAGCGGATCAGCATCTGCGGCGTCGTCTGCCCGCTGATGCCTCGCCCCACGTACGGCTTGCCCGGGAACATCACCGGAAAGTGCGCCGCCCACGCGTCGGTGATCGAATTGCCGTAGAACACCACGCGCCGCTCGCCGGCGGCCGGCGCCGCCAAGGCCGCATTCGCCGCGCGATAGCGATTGAGCGACGCCCAATCCTGCGCCTCCAGGGGGGTGTCACCCATCACGACTCCGAGGGCAGCGAGGGCGAGCAGGAGGCGGTTGGGCATGACAAGGAGGCTCGTGGTCATAGGTCGTAAGTCGTAGGTCAAAAGCGGTGTCATCCCGTTCACCGTTCACCGTTCACCGTTCACGGCTTCTTGAAGACGACCTTCCCCGCCACCACGGTCAGCACATTGCTCGTCTTCAGGATCTCGGCCTCGGGAATCGTCATGATGTCCCGATCGAGGACGGTGAAGTCGCCGCGCTTGCCGGCCGCGATGGTGCCGGCCCGCTCTTCCTCGAAGGCGGCCCACGCCGGGAACCAGGTGAACATCCTGAGCGCCTGATGGCGGCTCACCTTCTCCTCCGGATGCCATCCCGGTCCATCCTTGCCGTCGAGGCTCTTCCGCGCCACGGCGGCGTAGAATTCGATCATCGGCTCGCCGCGCTCCACCGGCGCATCGGAGCCACCGGCCACCGGCACCCCCATCGCCAGCATCGACTGCCACGCGTAGGCGCCGGTCGTGCGCGCCACACCGATCCGGCTCGGCACGAAGAAGAGGTCGCCGATCGCATGCGACGGCTGCATCGACGCGATCAGGCCCAGCGACTGAAAGCGCGGCAGGTCCGAGGGCGCGACGATCTGCGCGTGCTCCACCCGCCAGCGCGGCTCGGTGATCTTTCGCTCCGCCGCGGGCACGCTGTTGAAGGCCGCCTCGAAGAGGTCGAGCGAGATCCGGTTGCCGCGGTCGCCGATGGCGTGGATCTCGACCTGCACGCCGGCGCGAAGGGCGCGCTGCAGCATGTCGCGCACCGCGACGGTGTCGGTGGTGATGAGGCCGCGCGTGGTCGGGTCGTCGCTGTACGGCTCCAGCATCGCCGCGCCGCGCGAGCCGAGGGCGCCATCCATCACCAGCTTGATGGTGCGGACCGTGAGGTGGTCGTCGCAGTCGGCGGTGATCGGCCCCGAGGCGATCAGGGAGTCGGCGGCCTCGCCCGGCCCCGAGATCGCCTTGAAGAGCCGGACCTTGATCCGCCCCTCGTTGCAGAGCTTCCGCATCCGGGCCACTTCACCCCACGAGCCGTGCGCATCCTGGATCTGCGTCCAGCCAAGCATCACCGAGCGCTCGCTGGCGAGCTCGAGCGCGCGCTCCAGCTGCTCCTCGGTCGGTGGCGGCACCAGTCGGCGCACCATCCCCTGCGCGCGGTCGATCAGCATGCCGGTGGGTTCGCCATCGACATCGAGGTTGATGGCGCCACCCGCCGGCGCCGGCGTCGCACCCGAGACCTCGGCCAGCTTGAGCGCGGCGCTGTTGGCGATGGACGCGTGGCCATCGGCCCGCGTGAGGAGCACCGGATTGTTCGGGGCGATCTTGTCGAGGTCATGGCGCGTCGGAAAGACCGGCGGCGTCCAGAAGGTCTCGATCCAGCCACGACCGGTCACCCACTCGCCCGGCTTCGCCACCTTCACCGCCGCCTCGATCTTCGCGAGGAAGGCGTCCTTGGTGCTCGTGCCTTCCAGGTTCAGGGTCTGCTCGCGCTCGCCGATCCCGGTGAAGTGCGCATGGGCATCCACAAAGCCAGGATAGACATAGCGTCCGGCCAGGTCGATCGTTTCCGTGCCCTCCCCGATGTATGCAGCCACGCCGGAATCACTCCCCACATACACGATCTTCCCGTCCTGCACCGCGACCGCCGTCGCCGTCGTGGCGAGCGAGTCACCGGTGTAGACCGTGGCATTCCGAAGCACGAGATCGGTGGAGGAGACGGCAGGGGAATCGCCGCAGGCGGCGAGCACAAGGCAGAGCGGGAGGAGGCGACGCATGGGAGTCCAGTGGATGGTGGGTTATCGAGAAGCGAGAAGCGAGAGGCGAGAAGCGCGCCCGTGCCGCGAGTTACTACCATCAAGCGGGAGCCCCTCGCTTCTCGCCTCTCGCTTCTCGTCGTTATGCCGCCGGCCGATGCCGCTTCAACCTGGCCAGCGCCGCGTTGATGGCGACGACGTCGACGTAGGCGGGGTCGAAGTCCTCGGGGAGCCAGTCGCGGGCCCGGGTGTCATGCGGATCGCGAAGGGCCTCCAGCAGGATGCGGTACTCTGCCACCCCGCTGCAATGCTCCGGTGGCGATGCTCGCCCTGCCCCGAGACAGCTCGGCAGGCGCTGGCCGACGAGGCGGGGCGTGACCTGCTCCACCGAGACGACATGCCGCCAGGCATCGCCGAACTGCTCCACGGCATGCTCCAGGCGTGCCCCGGGGTGCAGGCCGAGCTGCTCGAGCGCGATGGCATCCGCTTCGTGACCGTGCAACGGCTCGGAGTCGGGATCGAGGTACTCCACCCCGTCCACCAGGAAGTGGTAGCCGAAGTCCACCGTCTCGTCACCATCGAAGGCGCGCTGGATGATCTCGTGCAGTTCGCGGAGCGACGCGCGCCCCGACACCGCCACCCGTCGCCAGACAGTGGGAAGGATCCCCTCGAGTTCGATTCGGAGCTGATACACGTCGCCATCGCCAAAGCGGATGCGCGGGCGGGCGGAGAATCCCATCGTCACCTCGAGGTCGGGGTGGTGCGGGGACCGCTCAAGCAGGCACGAATGCAAACTACCCGGAAGCGCACGCAGGTTGAAGGGCCGTTCACCCGCGCGGCGTGATCACCTGCCAGTCGTCGGCGAAGTGCAGCACCACGCAGGGGAGCAGCACGTCGGGCGGCGTGGCGGGCAACTCGAGCGCGAGCCCCGCCGTGGTCTCCAGCACGCGCACGGCCGTGGCACCGCCAGGCCCGAGCAGTTCCGCGCGCGCCGGCATGGTGCGGAGCCCAGGGAGGAGCAGCGGTGCCGTCGGCCACTCGGTCACGAAGATGTTGCAGCGTCGTGCCTGCGTGGTGGAGCGGAAGCCGACCGGCTTCGCGAAGCGCGAGGCCCAGCTCCCGCGGATCGCCCCCTCGTGCACCCGCATCCATGCCCCCATCGCCTCGAGGCGCTCGACGGCTGGCGCCGGGAAGGCACCGTCGCCCATCGGTCCGACGTTGAGCAACAGGTTGCCACCTTTCGACGCCGTCTCCACCAGCAGCTCGACCAGCTTGCGCGGCGACTTCCAGTTCTGGTCCTTCGCCTTGTAGCCCCAGTTCTCGTTCATGGTCATGCACGACTCCCAGTCGCGCTCCGGCGTGCCGGTGGCTGGCACTTCGTTCTCGGGGGTACCGAAGTCGCCGAGACGCCCACCCTTCGGCGTCCCCGTGCCGTTGATCCGGTCGTTGATCACGATCTGCGGAGCACGGCGGCGAATTCGCTGCTCCAGCTCCAGCGCGAGCTGGTGCGTCCAGGTCGCCTCCCACTGGCCATCGAACCAGAGGACGTCAATCGGACCGTAGCCGGTGAGCAATTCGTCCACCTGCGCATGCAGGTCGCGCACGTAGCGCTCGAAGCGCGCCTCGTTCGCGGGACGGCTTGCCGCCTCCCAGTCGCGCCGCGGCAGGTAATCGGGGTGATGCCAATCCATGATCGAGTGATACCAGCCGACCCGGATGTTGCGCTTGCGCAGGGCCACCGCGAGATCCCGGCAGACATCGCGGCCGGAGGGCGTGCTGGTCACGTCGAAATCGGTCGCCGCCGACGGCCAGAGGCAGAAGCCGTCGTGGTGCTTGGTGGTGAGCACCGCGTAGCGCATGCCGGCGCGCTGGGCGAGGTACGCCCACTGCTCGGGATCAAAGGCGGTCGGATTCCACCGGGCGCGCAACGTGTCGTACTCGTCGATCGGGATCTTGCCGTTGTGGCGAATCCACTCGGCCCACCGCTCATCGTCCTTCCACTTGCCGGCAAGGATCGAGTAGAGCCCCCAGTGCAGGAACATCCCGAAGCGCGCCTCCCGCCACCACGCCATCCGGTCGGCGCTTGGCGCCACCGTCAGCGCGGGCCGCAGCCCCTGGAGCGCGGGCACGGCCGCCGCACTCGCGGCGAGGAAATGGCGGCGATCGAGCGTCATGGTTGCTTTACCTGCGCAGCCTGCGCCGCGCGAAAGGAGTTGGTTTCCGTCTGGTTGTTCCACGTGGGCCGACCCGCGGCGTTGGCCACGCGGCGCACGGTTTCCAGCAGTGCGTCCACATCCTCGGCGTCACCGCGGAGGTCCCAGTCACCGCCAACCTCGTCACCGGGTGAGTGGTAGGTGCCAGCGAGGTAGCGATCGAACTGCGCCTTCCCCCACCCGGCGGGGCGACCCACCACATCCATCCCGGATGTCGTGAACATCGCAGGGACGCCGACGCGCGCGAAGGCGTAGTGGTCGGAGCGGCGGTAGAAGCCCTGTTCCGGATAGGGATCGGGCGTCACCGTCCTGCCCTGAGCCGCCGCCACCGCCCCGAAGATGCTGTCGAGTGAGGACAGCCCCCCACCGAGGACGATCACGTCGCGGGTGCGACCCCAGGGATTGCCGGCATCGAGATTCACCGCCGCGACGGTCTTCGACAGCGGAAAGCGCGGGTGGCGCGTGTACCACGTGGCACCGAGCAGGCCGGACTCTTCGGCCGTGGTCGCCACGAAGAGCACGCTGCGCTTCGGTCGCGGCCCCGCCGCGAGCACGCGGGCCATCTCCAGCATGCTCGCCGTGCCCAGCGCGTTGTCGAAGGCACCGTTGAAGATCTGGTCGCCGGTCAGCGCCGGATTGCGACCGAAATGATCCCAGTGGGCCGTGACCACCACCACTTCATCGCGCAGCGTGGGGTCGCTGCCCGCGAGCAGGCCGAGGACGTTGGGCGACACGACCGCGCGGCGACGCGGCAGATACTCGACGAGGACCTTGCCCGGCAACGCGCGTGGCCGGAAGCTCGCCTGCGAGGCCTCGCTGCGGGCGGCGGCGAGCGCCGTCCCATCACCGAAGAAGCGTGTCGCCGCATCCGGATGCACCAGGATCTCGAGTGTCCCGACCACGCTCGTATCGGGAGCGAGGCGAACGGTCTCGCGGCGGAACGCGGGACTGAGCTGGGCCCACTGCGCGGGATTCACGATCGTCGCGACGGCCCACGCCCCGCGCGCGGTCGCCGTGCGCTGCTGTTCCCCGGGGGCGAGCGCCACGCCGGTCGCGGCCTGCGGCACGCCCCCCAACAGCACCACCACCTTCCCGCGCACGTCCACGCCCTTGTAGTCGTCCCAGCGTCCGTCGGCAGTGACGATGCCATGGCCCACGAACACCACGTCACCCGCGTCGAGTCGACGCGGGCCATCCACGCCACGTGTCCAGAGCAGAAGCTCGCTGGCGCCGAAGGTGGAGCGTGTCGTGCTGTCCTGCCAGCGACGGACCGTCCCGCCTGGTGTGGCGCCAAGGAGCGACACCGACTGGAACCACGAACCATCCGTGCTGCCCGCCGAGAGTCCCGCCGACTCCATCGCCCGTTGGACGTAGCGCGTGGCAAGGGTGTCGCCACGGGTTCCGGGCTGCCGGCCCTCGTAGGCGTCGGATGCCAACGTGACCAGGTGGCTGCGAATCCGGTCGGCCGATGCGCCCTGTTCCGGTGTGCCGCGCAACAGGGTACGCACGCTGTCGAGCGAGCCGTCATTCGGCGCCGGCTTGACACCGATCAGGTGGGCCATCAACTCGTAGAGATGAATGTTCTGGAACGGCGCGACGGTCACGCCCTGCCGGAATGCCGGCCCCGCGGCCACGAAGAGCGCGCCCATCCCGCGCGCCGCCGGGTCCCAGCCATGACTCGCCCCGCCGCGCCACGTCGCCGCGCGCGACTTCGACGTGATGCTCCACCCCGGCTCGGCGACGAGCACCAACGAGGTGATCCGCGGGTGCGTGTTGAAGTGAAAGCGCGCCGGCACCTCGCCCTTCCGATAGACCTTCAGCTGCGGGTGCGCCCTGACGAGGGCCGCGTACACCGCCGCTTCCTTCCCCGGCTTCGGACTCACCGCCCCCACCGGCGTCCAGTCCACCACATCCACGTCGTCGAGATTGATGTAGTCGTCAAGGACGATCACCCGCTCCTTCGGCGTCTCGATCATCCCGTGATCGCTCACCACGATCACGTTGACCGACTCGGTCAGGCCGCGTGCCGCGAGGCCGTCCATCAGTCGGCCGATCATCGAGTCCACGCGCGCGATCGCCGAATCGGTCTGCGGTGCTTCGGGACCAAAGGTGTGACCGGCGTGATCCACGTCGCTGTAGTAGAGCGTCACCACCGAGGGCGCCTGGCCCTTGGGCAGGGAAAGCCACGTGAGCACCGAATCCACGCGCGGCGCGTTGGGGGCATCGTCGTCGAACGGCATCCACCGCCACGGGTGCGCGCCGCCGATGGCCGCCTCGGAGCCGGGCCAGTAGTACGACGCGGCTCGCTTCCCCTGTCGCTGGGCCGTGCGCCAGATCGGCTCGCCGCCCCACCAGCGCGCGTCACGCTGCGCCACGGTATCGGAGAGGCGGAAGCTCCCCAGCAACGAATCACGAATGTTGTTGGCGACGATGCCGTGGTTGCCGGGGTGCAACCCCGTGACCATGGTGTAGTGATTGGGAAATGTCTTGGTAGGAAACGACGCCGTCATCCACTGCGCCCGGACACCGCGGTGGGCCAGCCGCTGGAGGTTGGGGGCCACCGCGCGATCGAGGTAGTCCCAGCGAAAGCCATCAAGCGAGACGAGCACCACCGTCCCGCCGCCCGCCGCCGCACTTGGTGACGTCTGAACCGAGGGACCGCCGGAGCACGCGGTCAGGAGACAGAGGGTTCCCGCAATGAGATGGCGCATCCCGGAGGATGCCTCCGAGATGCGCCCCCCACAAGAGCGGCCCGCCTCAGCCGACCATGATCGGCACCTGCCGCGGCTGTGCCTCAGCGGCCTTCGGCAAGGTGAGCGTCAACACGCCCAACTCAAGCCGCGCCTGCACCTCGGAGATGTCGTACTTCGGGCCGATGGTGTACTGGCGCGAGAACGACCCCCGCCCTTCACGCTCCACCTTGACCGTGAGCGTCCGGCCCTCGGCCTGCACCGTGATCTGCTCCGGCTTCACCCCCGGCACGTCGAGCGACACCTCGGCACGGTCATCGTGCTCGACCACGTCGGCACCACCGCTCCACACCGGGACATCCAGAGCCCGCGCGATCATCCGGTCGATCGTCGGCTCGAATCCCACCCCTCCGCGACCAGTCCACGGCGTCATGGCATTGCGTACCATCGTCCCACCCTCCTGCCCTCTTCGGGCTCGCATGGATTGTTCGGGCGACCCGACGTGGGCCGCCGCCGCACGCTCAACGGGCATCCGGCATGCCAGCAGCGCTCTGCCACCATCGGCAGATGCCCGGGGACTGGCTTGCCACGATGACCGACCGGTTTGCCGTTTCGACAGGGGTATCATTCGCCATGCCCCGCCTCGTCCTCGCCGGTCTCGGACACGCCCACCTCTTTGTGCTCGAGGCCGCGCGGGATGGGCGGTTGCCGCCGTGCGAGCTGGTGGTCTGCACCGGAGAGCGGGAGCATGCCTACAGCGGGATGGTGCCGG
Organism: Gemmatimonadales bacterium; assembly: GCA_033764505.1. Lineage (GTDB taxonomy): Bacteria > Gemmatimonadota > Gemmatimonadetes > Gemmatimonadales > GWC2-71-9 > Palsa-1233. The sequence goes on along the minus strand of JANRIW010000038.1, from coordinate 32,838 downwards.
GATGGGTGGGCGGCCGCTACCGGCGCGAGGAACTCACGCTTCCGGTGGCGGCCCTGGCGGCGCAGGTCGGGGCGACGCTTCGGCCGCACCACGTGATCGGCGTCGATCGAGCAAGCCGAGACGTGCTCCTGGCCGATGGGTCGCGGGAACCCTACGACCTCTGCTCGATCGCCACCGGCTCGAAGCCGAGCGGCCTCACACTGCCGGGGGTCGTGGAGCACGCCTTTCCGCTCAAGCCGCTCAACGGCGTGATCGATGTGATTGCGCGCGCCAGTGAACTCGCCGTGGCCGGAAGGGGTCAGGTGGTGATGGTCGGGGGCGGGGGCGCGGGCGTCGAGGTGGCCTGCAACCTCGCGGCGCGACTGCGGCAGATGGGAGATCAGGGCGGCGTGGGTATCACGATCGTGAGCCGCGACCCGCGCCCTGCCATGGACCGGAGCCCGATGACGAGGCGCCTGGTCGAACGCGCCCTGGCCCGGCACCAGATCCGCTTCCTCGGCGGGCAGGGCGTGCGTGGGGTGGACGCGTCCTCGGTGCACCTGGATGCGGCATCACTCCCGAGCGACCTCACCATCTGGGCCACCGGCGCATCGGCGCCCGCGTGGTTTGCGTCAACCGGGTTGCCGCTCGACGAGCGCGGCTTCCTCCTGGTCAACGGCGCACTGCAGAGCCTGGGTGACGGCGCCGTGCTGGCTGCGGGCGACGCGGCCACGCCTGCCGACGCCAGGGGCACGCCGAAGGCCGGCGTCTATGCCGTGCGCATGGGGCCGCAACTCGTGCGCACGCTCACGGCGCTCCTGTCCGGCGTCCCCCCTGACAGCAGTTGGCGACCGCAACGTCGCTTCCTCGCGCTCCTCAGCACCGGCGACGACCGCGCCATTGCGAGTTGGGGCCCCTTCGCGGCTGAAGGACGCTGGGCCATGACGCTCAAGGACCGGATTGACCGCCGATTCCTCGAGCGCTTCAGCGTGGTGCGCTGACCGATTCCACCCAGACCGAGCCGCGCGACCCGAAGGCCAGCGTGACCGGGATGGTCTCGGTGCACTCCCACTGCCGCTCCCCTTGCAAGCGCTTCAGCTGCGCCGATTGTCTGCGATCGAGTCCAAGTTGCGGCGGGAGGAGCCGGAGAATCTGCACTCCGACGGCCGAGGTCCGCCGTGGGGGCTTGGTCGAATCACTCGCCTGTGGGACCTCGGACCAGATCCGATCGATCGCCACCAACCCCTGGACCACGAGTTCCCCCTGCGCAGCCGTCGGGCGAGCCACCTGCGCGGCGGTCACGCGATAGCGATACCCCGAATCGGTGGTCTGCCGCAACGTGAGCCACGCGCGCCGCGGTGCCGGCCACGCGCCGCCGCTCCAAAGCGAGTCGCCGATCGCCGTCAGATCGTCAGGGTCGAAGCCGAGCGAGATGAGCGTTGCCGGGGGAATGACGTGACCCCACCCCCCGACGGGGGTTTCGAGTGGCAGCGTGAGCATCGGCAACTCGCCGTCTCGCCACCCTCCCACGAGATGTGGCCCGCACACCAGGATCGTGGCGTGCCCAACGGGTGCGGTCCGCTCGCGCATGGCGGGGCCCACGGCCACCACATTGGCCACGACCACCACGGCGATCGCCATGACAGTGGTCTTCATGCGTTCCTCCGGCCGGCGAGCCGCAGACGTCGGAGCAGCAGCAAGGTGCCGAACGCCAATGCGCCCACGAGTAGAAAGAAGGCCCACTTGGGGATCACGTCCCAGAACCAATCCACCGCGCGGAGGAAGAGGAGCAACCCCATCCCGATCGTCCCGGCTCGGACCAGTTCGCTCTGGTCACGACGCAGCCCCTGCCAGATCAACCCGGCGAAGGTGAGCGCGCCGAGCACCTGATAGCCCCCCTCGATCAGGGACTTGCTGCGCCCGTCAAAGACCGAGAGGCTGTCCGATTGCCCAAGGAGGAGCAGCGCGAAGACCAGCGCCATGGCCCCGGCGGCTCGATAGGTCACGGCAAAGAGTGGCGGGCCACGTCGGACCCAGCGGGGCAGCACGATCGCCACCGCACCGAGAATCATCAGCGGCTCGAACTGCCCGAACACCCCATCCCACCAGCGCCCCTGCGGCAGCGCCGCCAGTGACCAGAGCCAGCCACCGAGTCCCCCGATTCCTGCCAGCAGCGGCAGCACGAGTCCGTGCCCGTAGGCGAGCACCATCGCGAAGAGCCCGACCGCGAGCAGCATGTTTCGCGAGTCAGGGAGATCGTACAGGACACCGAGCGCGGCAAGATTCACCGCGAAGGCGATCGTCGCGACGGTCGCCACGATCGAGGCGACGTACCCGCTCGACTCGCGCCGCGCGGCCACGGAGGTGCCGAGTGCGAGGAGGATCGGTGGAATGCTCACCAGGGCGAGCCGCGCCGGCCGCTCGAGGTCATTCCAGGTTGCCGCCACGAAGAAGCCCCATGCGGCCGACAGCGCCGCGGCACCGAGCACCGTGGCAATGCGCATTCCGGCGGAGAGACGCGCCTCGCCCGCGGTGAGGTCCAGTTCCGCCTCGGCCGAGAGCGCGCGCAGCACACCGTCGTGGTGCGCGCGTATCTGTGCCTGCACGACGGGGTCGATCGTGGCAACGCCCTCGCGCTCAAGCGCGGCGAGCTCACTCCGGAAGGCGGCGATCCGATCTGCGCGCGCCTGGGCGGGAGTCACGGCCATGGAATCACTCTCCGAATCGCCAACTGCTGGTGTACGTGCGGGTCAGGGGACGCTCCGGCATCAGTTGCGCCCGCACCATCTCGATCGGCATCGGACCGGCATCAAGCACGGCATCGTGGAACTGGCGGTCGGTCATCCGCTTCGACCCGACCAGCTCGCGGTGCAACGCACGCAATTGCATCCCGCCGAGCAGGTAGCCGGCCTGATAGAGGGGCGAGTAGCTGCCGTTGAAGGAGCGGCGCACTTCACCCGTGGCGCTGGCGCGCTCGTGGCCCACCGCGTCCACCAGGAAGTCGATGCACTGTTGCGGCGTCCACTCGCCGAGATGGAAGCGGAGCGAGAAGATGATGCGGGCGGCGCGATGCATCCGCCAGAAGAGCATCCCCATCCGGTTCTCCGGCGTCACCGCGAACTTCCGCTCCCAGAGGTAGAGCTCCCACCAGAGTGCCCACCCCTCGCTGTAGAACGGCGTGGAGAAGATCCCGCGACTGGCGCCATTGCGCGAGGCGGCGAAGCCCTGCAGGTGGTGGCCCGGGATGAGCTCGTGCTGCACCGTCGCGCGCGAGGCGTGCAGGTTGTTGGCCCGCAGCGTCATCAGCTTCTCCTCGTCGGTCATCCCGTCGGTCGGCGAGGAGACCTGGATCACCTCGCCACCGAGGAAGAAGGGCGAGACCTTCTGCTGTGCCGCCGACATCATCTCCATCCGCCACACTTCCTTGGCCAGTGGCGGCACGGTCACGAGGTCGTGCTGCTCGACGTAGCGAATGGCCTCCAGCGCCATGTCGCGCACCGCGATCGTCTGCATCCCCACCGGGGCGAAATCGTCCTTGGTCTTCTCGGCCGCCTTCTTCCAGTCATCGCCGAAGCCCATGGTGCGTGCCGTGGCCTTCGCCTCGCCGAGGAGATAGGCGTACTCCTTTTCGGCGATCGCGATCAGCTCGGCCGGCGTGTAGGCAATCATCTCCGCGCGCAGGTCGGCCGCGAGCCCCGCAGCGCCGATCGGGTCGCCGACAATCGGCTCGTCCTGCCCCTCGCGCACGCCCACCAACTGCTCGCGCAGGTAGCGCCGCCACGACTCGAGTGCCGCATCGAAGCGCTTGGCCGGCTCCCCGACCCACCAGGTCATCTCGGCGTCGTAGCCCTGATAGAAGCGCAGCCACCCCTGGAACTGCCCACGCAGGTCGGCCGCTGCCTCCGCCGCCCGCAGCGCCACGATCTTGCTCGGCCGGTTCGCGGGCGTGGCCATTGCCGCGCGCGCACCCTCGATCGTCGCGGTCATCGCCGAGATCCGCTTCGCCACCTCGGCCGGGGCGGGACGCACCAGCCGCCGACGCTCCTCCACCAGGGCGAACAGCGCCGGCGCAAACGGCAGCAGCGGTGCCATCTCGGCCGCGAGCTGTTCATCGCGGTCGAGCAGCGAGAGCTCGTAGCGCAGCTTGTTGTCGAGCAGGAGGTAGTCCACCTGGGCGGGACGCGTCATCGACTCGAAGGGCAGCCGCTGCAGTTCGCCCTGCCATCCTCGGTGGAACGACCGGAACCGCTCGCGCCGCTCCGGTGAGTACTCCACCGCATAGCGACGCCCGAGTGCCGCCCGATCCACCGACCACCGCTCGAGCACTGGGACCAGCTCGCTGCGAGGGCGCGCCACCAGCGCGCGCAGGTCGGGGACCACCGAGTCGCGCGCCTGCGCAGCAAGTGGAAGGGCGACGAGCACCAGCACGGCGAGGCTGCGACGAATCATGGGGCAAGCACCGGATTGAGGGGAGAACGGAAACGTGGGGGCAGAGGCGAGGGATGGGAAGAGCGAGAGGCGAGAAGCGAGAAGCGACCGCCCCTCGCGTATTGGCTTCCTCGGCGGCAACTTTCCCAAGTTGGAAACCGCTTCTCGCTTCTCGCCGTTCGCCCCCAGCCTCGAGATCTCCCCCATGCGCTTGGCCCTCCGCCTCCTCCTCCTTGCGGCGCTCTTCGCCGCCCCGGCGCTCCCGGCCCAGCTGGGGACCCAGACTCCGGGCGTCTCCGCCGCGCGCCTCCGTGGCCTCACCGCCGCACTCGACGACTACGTGGCCAAGGGTGCGCTCGTCGGTGGAGAGCTCCTGGTGCTCCGCGACGGCAAGCCGATCTATCAGCACGCCTTCGGCATGCGTGATCGCGAGGCACAGGAGCCGATGCGCCTGGGGGCCGTCTACCGGATCGCATCGCAGACCAAGGCCACGGTCAGCGTGGCGATCATGATGCTGCAGGAAGAAGGGAAGCTGCTGCTCGGTCATCCGGTCAGTCGCTACATCCCGGAGTTCAAGCAGACCACCGTCGCCGTGCCGAAGGCGGGGGGCGGCTACGACGTGGTCCCGGCCAAGCGCCAGATCACCATTCGCGATCTGCTGACGCACACCGCCGGCATCGGCTATGGCGGCGGGCCCGCGGCCGATCAATGGAAGGCCGCCGGCATTCAGGGGTGGTACTTCGCCGACCGCAACGAGCCGGTCTCGGCGGTCGTCAAGCGGATGGCGGCGCTGCCGATGGATGCACAGCCCGGCGAGCGCTTCGTGTACGGCTACAGCACCGACATCCTCGGCGCCGTGGTGGAGGTGGCCTCGGGAATGTCGCTCGACGCCTTCCTGCGGACCCGACTCTTCGAACCGCTGAAGATGCGGAGCACCGGGTTCTACCTGCCGACCACTGAACGCGATGCGCTCGCCACGGTGTACACGTGGACCAACGGACGGCTCGAGCGTTCGCCCGATCCGGGCGCGATGACCGGCCAGGGTGCCTACGCCAGCGGGCCCCAGGTCGCCTTCTCCGGCGGTGCCGGCCTGCTCTCGACCGCCACCGATTACGGCCGCTTCCTGCAGATGTTGCTCAACGGCGGCGAACTCGATGGCCAACGGATCCTCGCGCCGAGCAGCGTGGCCCTGATGACGACCAACCACGTCGGCACGCTCTACGGCAACGACGGCTTCGGCCTCGGCTTCTCCGTGCGCCAAAGTCTTGGCAACTCCGGCCAACCCGGCTCGGTCGGCGAATACGGCTGGGGCGGCGCCTACCATTCGACTTACTGGGTCGATCCCGAGGAACGCCTCGTGGTGGTGTACATGACCAACCTCAACAACACCGGCGGGATCGATGATCATGCGCGGATCCGGGCGATGATCTATGGGGCGTTGATCGGGAAGTGACAGATGGTGAACGGTGAACGGTGAACGGTGAACGGTGAACGGTGAACGGTGAACGGGACATTGTCATCCTGAGGGAAGCAGCCTGAAAGGCTGCGAACTCGAAGGACCTCTCTCCGAGCGCATCGGGAAGAGGTCCTTCGACTGCGCGCCGGCTTCGCCGACGCTACGCTCAGGATGACAATACCGAGTCCGGTGTTCACCGTTCACCGTTCACCGTTCCGTTCGCCGTTCGCTGTTCGCCGTTCGCTGTCTACCCCCGCTTGCACCCCATCACGCCCATCGCCCCCAGAATCTTCTCCAGCGGACAGAAGCCGGTGAAGCTCGACTGGATCAGGTTCACCCCGACGAACGCGGTGAAGTAGTACCAGTTGGGATGCACCCAGGTGCCGAGCGCCAGCGAGGCGAGTACAAAGACGCCGGCGAAGCGGCGGATGATGCCATCAGGACACATGGGATCTCTCCTTGGTTGTGAGCCCTTCAGCCGCGGCCGTCAGGCCGCGGCGTCGTAGGTCGTAGGTCGTAAGTCGTAAGTCGCGTGCGGCCCCCTCACCCCTCACCCAGCGCGGCCTCTGGCCGCGCCCCGTTCACCGTTCACCGGTCACGCTTCTCGCTTCTCGCTTCAGTTCCCAATACAGCAGCGGAACCAGCACCATCGTGAGGGCGGTCGCGGCGACCGCGCCGAACATCAGCGCCACCGCCAGCCCCTGGAAGATCGGATCGAGCACCATCACCAGGCCGCCGATCACCACCGCGGCGGCGGTCAGCGCGATGGGCCGGAAGCGCACCGCGCCCGCCTCGATCACGGCCTCTTCCAGCGCCTGCCCGCGCGCCTCGGCGAGCTGGATGAAGTCCACCAGCAGGATCGAGTTGCGGACGATGATGCCCGCCAGCGCGATCATCCCGATCATCGACGTCGCCGTGAAGAAGGCACCGGTGACGGCGTGCCCCGGCAGGATGCCGACCAGCGTCAGCGGAATCGGCGCCATGATCACCAGCGGGATGGTGTACGACTGGAACCACCCCACCACCAGCAGGTAGATCAGCAGCAGCACCACCGCGAAGGCGAGGCCGAGGTCGCGGAAGACCTCGATGGTCACCTGCCACTCGCCATCCCACTTGAGCGCGAGCTCATCGAGTTCGGCCGGTTGCACGGCGTTGTAGCGCGCAATCGCCTGTCCGTTGACGCGCACCGTGTCGAGCGCGGCATTCATCGCGAGGATGGCGTACACCGGCGACTCCACCACGTCGGCCACGTCGGCGGTGATGTAGACCAGCGGCCGCAGGTTCCGCGACTGACGGGCCGACGTGCGCGTGAGCGAATCCACCGTCACGAAGCGGCCGAGGGGCAGCGGCCCGGTCGGCGTCGCCACGGGAAGCGCCAGCAGCGCGGCGAGATCGCCCCGATCCGCCACGTCGAGCCGCGGCACGATGGTCACCGGCTCGCGCGCCGTCGGCTGCGATGCGAGCCCGACCGGCATGCCGGAGAGACCGAGCGCCAGCACCGACGTGATCTGCTCGACCGCCACGCCAGCGGCGCCGGCACGCGCCCGATCCACCCGCAGCGAGAGCCGCTGCTGCGGGGCCTCGACGCTCCAGTCCACATCCACGACGCCTGGTGTCGCTTCCATCACCTGACGTACCCGCTCCGCCGCGGCGAGGCGCGTGGCATCGTCCGGCCCGTACACTTCCGCCACCAGCGTGCTCATCACCGGCGGCCCCGGCGGGATCTCGGCGATCTTGGCCCGCGCACCGTAGCGCGCGGCCACCTCCACCACGAGCGGCCGCACCGCCACCGCAATGTCGTGGCTCTGCCGGCTGCGCTCACCCTTGGGCAGCAGGTTCACCTGCACATCGGCCACATTCGTGCCCTGACGCAGGAAGTAGTGCCGCACCAGGCCGTTGAAGTTGAACGGTGCCGCGGTGCCGGCATACGTCTGCGTACTCACCACCTCCGGGACCGTGCGCAGCACCGACGCGATCTCGTCGGCCGCGGCCGTCGAGGTCTCGAGCGGCGTCCCCTCGGGGAAGTCGAGCACCACCTGGAACTCCGACTTGTTGTCGAACGGCAGCATCTTGACCTCGACGAGGCGCACGGCCAGCAGCGCCATCGAGGCCAGCAACAAGCCCACCGTGCCGAGGTACACCAGGCGACGACGCGATGCACTCTCGATCAGTCCGCGCATGAGCTTCGAATAGCGCCCGTTGGCAATCGCGGCCGCTTCCGCCTCGGCATGCCCGCCCGTCTTTACGTGTCCCTTGAGCAGCCGGATGGCCAACCATGGGGTGATGATGAACGCCACGCCGAGCGAGGCGAGCATCGCCGCCGAGGCACCGATCGGAATGGGCCGCATGTAGGGACCCATCATCCCCGAGACGAACGCCATCGGCAGGATGGCCGCGATCACCGTGAAGGTCGCGAGGATGGTCGGGTTGCCGACCTCGTCCACGCCCTCGACCGCGGCCACGTCGGCATCCTTCCCGCCCATGGCGAGGTGGCGATAGATGTTCTCGACCACCACGATCGCGTCATCCACCAGGATCCCGATCGAGAAGATCAGCGCGAAGAGGGTGATGCGGTTCAGCGTGTAGCCGAGCAGGTAGTAGACAAAGAGGGTGAGGGCGAGGGTGACCGGCACGGCCACCAGCACCACCAGCGCCTCGCGCCAGCCGAGGAAGAGACCGATCAGCACCGTCACCGACAGTGTGGCGATCACCAGGTGCAGGATCAGCTCCGAGGCCTTCTCACCGGCGGTCTCGCCGTAGTCGCGCGTCACCGCGATCGAGACGCCCGCGGGCACGATGCGTCCCTTGGCCGCCTCGACGCGAGCGAGCGCGGCGTGCGTGACTTCGGTGGCGTTCGCACCGGGGCGCTTCGCCAGCGCGATCGTGACCGCCGGGGCCGATCCGGTCGAGTCGGCATAGGTCACATGGCGCGTGGCCTCCGGGGCGCCCTCCGTGACGGTGGCCACGGCGCCGAGCGGCACGGGACGACCATCACGCGTCGCGACAATCACCTGCGCGGCCTCGGCCGCCGTGGTGATTGGTGCGCCGACCTCCACCAGTAGCACGCCCTGCGAGGTGGTGAGTTCTCCGGCCTGCATCCGCGCGCTGGACCCCTGGAGCGCCTGCACCACTTCACCGGGCGAGACCATGGCCGCCGCGAGGCGCGCGGGATCGAGCGCCACGCGCAACTGCCGCGGCATGCCGCCGACCGTGAAGGTGCGCGCCACGTCGGGGAGGGTGCGCAGTTCGTCCTCCAGGTGCACCGCCACCTGGCGCAGCGCCTCCGCGTCGAGACCGCCCCCATGGAGGGTCAGCGCGAGGATGGGCACGTCATCGATGGAATGCGGCGTCACCAGCGGCGGCGACGCGCCAGGCGGCATCTCGCCCATGGCCGCCATCAGCTTGGCGTGCACCTTGGCCACGCTCAGATCCTGCGGCTCACCCACGGCGAAGCGCACGGTGGCCATGGCCCAGCCATCACCCGCCACGCCATAGACATGCTCCACACCCGCGATCTCGCGCATCCGCCGCTCGATCGGCCGCAGGATGGTCTGCTCCACCTCGGCCGGTCCCGCGCCGGGAAGTTGCGCCATCACGTCGATCATCGGCACCGAGATCTGCGGCTCCTCCTCACGCGGCGTCGCCACGATGGCGAGGCCACCCACCGCCAGCGACGCGATCGTCACCAGCGGCGTCAGCTTCGAGTGGAGCCACGACGCGGCAATCTTGCCGGCGATCCCCATCACGGCCTCCCGGTCACGGCCGGCACCACGACACTATCCGTCGCGGTCAGCCCACCGAGGACCTCGGTGCGATCACCCACCACGCTGCCCACGCGGAGCACGGTCATCAGGTCACCCTGTGCGGTTCGACGATGCACCGACACGAGATCCCCTTCCCGGTGCAACGCGACGGTCGGAACCAGCAGCGCACGACGTTCACCGGCCGGCAGTCGGAGTGTGGCCGAACTGCCGCCGAGGAAGCGCCCACCGGCATTGGCCACCACGGCATTCACGGTGTAGGTGCCGCCCGCGCTGCGGGCCACGCCCTCGATCGTCGCCGTGGCGGTGTCACCCTCGATCGTGGTGGCGAGACGCTGGCCAGCGCGAAGCCCTGCCACCTGCGCCGATGGGACGGTCACCGTCACCCGCAGCGCACCGAGCTTGTCCACCGTGATCATCGGCGCCCCAGGGGCCACGAAGGCGCCCGGGTCCACGAAGCGACGCGACACGACACCATCGAACGGCGCGCGCACGTCGCCGTAGGCCGCCACCGCCGCGAGCTCGGCGAGGCCCGCCGTCATGGCGCGCACTCCCGCTTCGGCCCGGGCCAAGCCCGCTTCGGCCGCCTCCAGTTGGGCCTTGGGTGCCGCACTGTCGGCGAACAGCGCCCGGAATCGGGCGGCGTTCACCCGTGCCAGGTCGCGCTGCGCTTCGGCATCGGCCAGCCCGGCCTCGGCCTGCGCCCGCTTGGCGGTCAGGTCGCGAAGATCGAGCCGCACCAGCGTCTCGCCGCGGCGGACCTTGGCACCCTCGAGCACGGTGACCTCCACGACGCTCGCCATCAGCTTGGTCGAGAGCGTGGCGCTTTCCATTGGCGCGGCCATGCCGGTGGCTTCGGTCGTCGCCGTGATCACGGTGTCCACCACCGCGACCGCCGTTCCCGTCACCGCGGGTGGCGCGGTCGTTTCCGGCGCATCACCACCACACGCGGCCAGCAGCGCCGTTGCACCCACAATCCAGACAGCACGCATCGCGATCACTCCGGGTTCACGGCCGAGGCATCGAGCGCCGCAGCCAAGGGGGCAAGGTCAGCGCCGCGCACGCGAACCAGCGTGCCGAGCGCGAGAATCAGGTCGTAGCGAGACTTGGCTTCGGCAAGGCGCACGGAGAGGTCCGTGGCCTGGGCATCAAGCAACTCGGCCACCGTGGCGAGGCCGCCGTCGTACTTCCGCTCCACGATCCGGTGCGCCTCGGCCGCCTGCGCCACGCTGCGCGCTGCGATCCGCTGCGATTGCGCGGCAACCTCGACCGCGCGCTCGGCCGCGAGCAGTTCCATGTCGGCCTGGGCGCGCGCCGCGTCGAGGCCTGCACGCGCCGCGCTGGCGTTGGCCTGGGCCTCGCGACGGGCCGCCACTTCGGCCCCGCCGCTGAAGGGCGACCAGGTCGCCATCACGCCGACCGTCCACATCGGTCGGCCGGCCAGCGGCGTGGTGGCATCATGCCATTCGTAACGCCCGAAACCGTTCAGTCGCGGCAGCAGTGCATATCCTCGACGACTCGCCTCGTGCGATGCCGCATCGGCCAACGCGCCGATGGCCCCGATGTCCGCACGCGTGCCACCCGATGCGGCCAGCGCGTCGAGCGCCGGGCCCGCGGGAATGGCCGTGGGCAGCGTGCCGAGCGTGTCGCCGGGCGACCCGAGCACCAGCGCCAACCGACGGCGGGCGAGGTCGGCATCGGCGAGCGCACCGAGGCGCTGCGTCTCGATCTCACCGAGACGCACCTGCGCCAGCAACAGATCCGAGCGCGTCACCACCCCATTCCGGAGCGCGGCTTCCGCTCGCCGCACGTGGGCCTGTCCGGCCATTTCCGCCGCGGCAATCACGCGCTCCTTCTCGCGCGCCAGCACCGCGCCGTAATAGCTCGCGACCACGTCGAGGCGCACACCGGAGGCGGCCCAGTCCGCGCGCAGCGCCTCGGCGTCCGCCGCCCGGTTGGCGGCGCGACGGCCGGCCCAGGCATCGAGGTTCACCAGCGGCACCTCGCCCACCACCGCCGCCCCGACATCGGTGCGCGGCGTCGGCCGATTCAGGCCGGCCGGATCGAAGGCGGCCGGGGTCACCTCGCGCTTCCGAAGCAGGAAGCCGAACGCCCCCAGCGGGTCGGAGGTCCGGACCGCCCCCACCTCGGCGCGCACGCCGGGGAGAAAGGCCTGATTGGCGCCGCTGGCCCGGGCCGCCGCGGCCGCCGAGCCGGCGCGAGCCATCCGGTTGGGATAGGCGGCCGAATCGGCGCGGGACAGGGCCTCCCGAAGGGTCAGCCGGGGTCCCTGGGCGGCCAGCGCCGGGGCGGCACCGACCAGCAGGAGCGACAGGAAAAGTCGAGTCGTGTTTGGCATGACATTAGTGTATGCCTATACAGTAATATTGTCAAGACACCCTATCCCCTCAGCCGCGGCCGTCAGGCCGCGGGAAGGGACGATGGGGTGACCGCGGCCTGACGGCCGCGGCTGAACGATCTCGCCTACAGGTAAATCTCGCTCCCCTTCGCCCGAAACTCCGCCGACTTCTCCGCCATCCCGGCGCGCGCGGCATCGCGGATATCCTGCGAGATCCGCATGGAGCAGAACTTCGGCCCGCACATCGAGCAGAAGTGCGCGATCTTGGCGCCCTCGGCCGGCAGCGTCTCGTCGTGGTAGGCCAGCGCCGTCTGCGGATCCAGCGCGAGATGGAACTGGTCGCGCCAGCGGAACTCGAAGCGCGCCTTGCTCAGCGCGTCGTCGCGCCGTTGCGCCCGCGGGTGCCCCTTGGCGAGGTCGGCCGCGTGCGCCGCGATCTTGTAGGTGATCACGCCGGTCTTCACGTCGTCGCGATTCGGCAGGCCGAGGTGCTCCTTCGGCGTGACGTAGCAGAGCATCGCGGTGCCGTACCAGCCGATCATCGCGGCGCCGATGGCACTGGTGATGTGGTCATAGCCGGGCGCGATGTCGGTGGTGAGCGGCCCGAGCGTGTAGAACGGCGCCTCGCCGCACCACTCGAGCTGTTTCTCCATGTTCTCCTTGATGAGGTGCATCGGCACGTGGCCGGGCCCCTCGTTCATCACCTGGACGTCGTACTCCCACGCGATCTTGGTCAGTTCGCCCTGCGTCTTGAGCTCGGCGAACTGCGCCTCGTCGTTGGCGTCGGCGATCGAACCGGGGCGCAGCCCATCGCCGAGCGAGAACGAGACGTCATACGCCTGCATGATCTCGCAGATCTCGCGGAAGTGGGTGTAGAGGAACGACTCCTGATGGTGCGCCAGGCACCACTTCGCAATGATGCTCCCGCCGCGCGAGACGATCCCGGTCATCCGGTTCGCCGTCATCGGGATGTAGCGCAACAGCACGCCGGCGTGCACCGTGAAATAGTCCACGCCCTGCTCGGCCTGCTCGATCAGCGTGTCGCGGTAGACCTCCCAGGTGAGGTCTTCGGCCACGCCGCCGACCTTCTCGAGGGCCTGGTAAATCGGCACGGTGCCGATCGGCACCGGCGAGTTGCGCAGGATCCACTGCCGGGTCTCGTGGATGTCCTTGCCGGTCGAGAGGTCCATCACTGTGTCGGCGCCCCAGAGCGTCGACCAGCGGAGCTTCTCGACCTCCTCCTCGATCGAGGAGACGACGGCCGAGTTGCCGATGTTGGCGTTGATCTTCACGTGGAAGCCGCGGCCGATGATCATCGGTTCGACTTCCGGGTGGTTGATGTTGGCCGGGATGATGGCACGGCCACGCGCCACTTCGCTGCGGACAAACTCCGCCGGCAGTCCCTCGCGCAGCGCGACGAACTCCATCTCCGGCGTGATCTCACCCTTCCGGGCGTAGTGCAGCTGGGTCACCCCACCGGTGCCGCGCACCACCGTGCGTCGCAACCCCTCCGGCATCGGCACGCCGAGCGCCTGATCACGGCCCGGCAGCAACTCGACGCCGCGCGCGCGAATCCACTCCTCGCGGATCGGCGGCAGGCCGTCACGCACATCCATGCCCTGGGGGCCGGAGGTGTCGTACACGCGGAGCGGCGGGTTGGGCGTGCCGTCGGGCGAATCGGCCAGCGTGATCTCGCGCATCGGAACGCGCACGCCGTGCGGACCATCGACGTACACCTTCTCGGAGCAGGGGAACGCCTCGGCGAAGGTCGAGCCGGGAATCAATGTGGTAGCCATGCGGGGAACCTCTGGGCGTGGTCGCCTCCCTCCGCCGGTATGAGCCGGGTCAGGTTCGAAGGGTACCTCTCAATCCCCCACCGGGCGTGGTCGGGGATGCCCCTGGCGACCCCCACAAGATAAGGAGCGTCCCGCCCTCTGGCGCGTCCCGGCCTGAGTCCCGATATTGGATCATTGCGTGCTATTGATATGCCGTTCTCCCCCAGACGGCCACCACAGGGCGCTCTCGCGGGCGTCCGGCATGACGTCAAACGACGGCATGCGCTTGGGGACAGCCTCGTCCCGATTCCTCGGTTGCAGGAGGCACCATGCGTCGATTTGTGCTTGCCGCGTCACTCCTTACCCTCAGCCTGGCCGTGACGGCCACGCCTGCCACCGCCCAGGGCTTCATCGGGGGCGGCGTCACCACCCCGATGGGCGACTTCGGCGATGGCGCCAAGATGGGATGGGCCGTGAACGCCGGCTTCCGTCCCTGGCAGTCCGCCGACAAGCGGATGTCGCTCTGGGCCGAGGGGCTCTTTGGGCAGAACAACTTCAAGAACAATGTTGACGGCAAGACCACGATGATGGGCGGCTTCGGCTCCATCACGTACAACCTCACCGACCCCGAGGCGAGCACCGTCCCGTACGTGATCGGCTCCGTCGGGTACCTCTCGAGCAAGGTCGAAGTGAACAGCGTCAAGTTCGATGCCGAGGGCGCCCTCGCCTTCGGTGGCGGCGTCGGCGTCGGCCTCAACAAGTTCTACCTTGAGGGCCGCTACCTCACGTCGAGCAAGGATGGCAACACCACGGCGTTCGTGCTGTGGACGGTGGGGTACACGTTCTAGAGGGTGAACGGTGAACGGTAAACGGTGAACGGGGGTGTCGCGGAATGATCCGTCCGCAGCGCCCCCGTTCCCTGTTCACTGGTCACTGGTCACCCTTTCCCGTCCACCGTTCACCGTTCACCGTTCACCGTTCACGCTTTCCCGTTCACCGTTCACCCTCCTCCGTGTAACTTTCGGCACTCGTTCCGGGAGTCCCGCCCGTGCTGCACCTCGCGTTCGCGTTGCTGCTTGCCCTGCCCCAGCAGTCGGGCGACGGGATCCAGCGGATCGTTCCGCCCGTTCCTACACCAGCCTCCTTCGTCTCCGATCAGGCCAACGTCCTCTCCGACGACGCCCACGCGCTGCTCGATGCGCGCATCCGCGAGCTGCAGGCCGGCGGCTACGGTGACATCGCCGTCGCGATCCTCCCTGACCTGGGCGGCTACTCGCCCAACGAAGTCTCGGTGGCGATCTACCGTGCCTGGCGCGTCGGCAGCGTGGCCGAGATCGGCTCGGCGCGTCGCAACGTGGGGGTATTGCTGCTGATCGTCCCGAAGGAGCTCTCCTCGACCAACCGCGGCGAGTGCTACATCCTCACGGGGACCGGCGCCGAGGGGATCATCACCGACGCGGCGAGCGGGACCATCTGTCGCGAGGCGATCATTCCGCTCCTCAAGACGCTCAATCATGGCGAGGCGCTGCTGGCGGGTGTCAACGCCATTGCGGCGCGCCTCGCGGCCGACGAGGGACTCGCCGAGGCCAACGCGAATGGTGACGACACGTCGTCGGGGACGTCGCGCAGCCCGCTCCCCCTGCTGCTCATCCCGGGTGGCATCGGCGCCACCTTCGCCTCGATCTTCGGCGTCCGCCGCTGGCGTCGGCGTCGGCCGCGCGCCTGCCCGCGCTGCGGTCTTGCCATGCGGCGACTCGCCGAGTCGGAGGATGACGGGCACCTCGAGCATGGTCAGCAGGTCGAGGAAAAGGTCAAGAGCGTGGACTACGACGTCTGGGCCTGCAGTTGTGGGGAACGCCTGATCCTCCCCTACAAGAAGATCTTCACCAGCTACAGCGAGTGCCGCGAGTGTCATCGCCGCACCGCCAAGGCCAAGCGCCACACGCTCCGCGCCGCCACGACCTCCTCGACCGGCAGCGCGCGCGACGACTTCCACTGTCGCGCCTGCCAGGCGCGGTGGGAGGTGCTGGTGACGCTGCCGGTGATCTCCACGTCGTCGAGCAGCTCGGGCGGATCAAGCGGCGGCGGCGGTGGCTCCTCGTTTGGCGGCTCCGGCTCGACCAGCGGCGGCGGCGGCGGAGGGAGCTACTGATGTTCCTGCTCGACGGCCTCGGACATCGCCTCGCCCACTACCTCACCAAGCAGCGGCACGATCGCGTCCACTACACCACCTCCCAGCCCGCCACGCTGGCCCGGACGCTTCGCCCCGGCGACGTGCTGCTGGTCGAAGGGAGCTCGCGCATCTCCGCCGCGATCAAGTACCTCACGCAATCCACCTGGTCGCATGCCGCGCTCTGCATTGCCCCGCCCGACCCGCTCGCGCAGCCGGGCCTCGAGGCCTCGGTGCTGCTCGAAGCCGACGTCAACAGCGGGGTGCAGCTGGTGCCGCTGTCCAAGTATTCGGGACTGCATACGCGGATCTGCCGCCCGGTCGGCCTCTCGGAGGACGAGATCGAGCGGGTGCTGCACTTCGCGCTGAGCCGCGTGGGATATCGCTACGACGTCAAGCACATCTTCGACCTGGCACGCTACCTCTGGCCGACGCCCCCGGTTCCGATCCGCTACCGCCGCCGACTCCTCGCCCTCGGCTCCGGCGATCCGACCCGCGCGATCTGCTCGGCACTGCTGGCGGAAGCGTACCATGGCGTGGGCTACCCGATCCTTCCGACCGCGCAGCTGCTGCCACCGCGCGACCCGGCGGCGGCCGCCGATTACAAGGAAGCGCTCCACATCCGCCACCATTCGCTCTTCACGCCCCGCGACTTCGACGTCTCACCCTACTTCGAGATCGTCAAGCCGACACTGGCCCAGGGTTTCGATCCGCACCGCCTTACCCTGATCACCGATCCCCTCGGCAGCGACTGAGCCTGCTATTTTGTGGCTGCACCTTGACCACCACCACCAGAGGTTCCCCTGATGCTTCGCTCCCTCCGGTTGCCGGCGCTCCTGCTTGCCGCTGCCACCGCCTGCTCCTCCACTGATTCTCCAGTTCGGGTACCCCAAGTGATCGAGACCACCACCTTCGCCACCGCGCTGGGCGTCAACCTCGGCGCCTCGACCAAGTTGCCGAGCGGCATGTACATCCGCGACATCACCGTCGGCACCGGCGCCGACGTCGTCGTGGGCCAGAACGTGTCGATGCGCTACACCGGCGCGCTCAGCAACGGCTCGCAGTTCGATGCCAACACCACCGGCACGCCGTTCACCTTCCGCCTCGGCGGCGGGCAGGTCATTGCCGGCTGGGATCAGGGCATCCCGGGCATGAAGGTCGGCGGTGTGCGCCAGCTGATCATCCCGTCGCTGTTGGCCTACGGCCCGAACGACTACGGCCCGATCCCGGGCGGCTCCATCCTGGTCTTCACCGTCACGGTGGTCTCGGTCCCGTGATCCGATGAATCCGGCCCTGCAGGTGCTGCTCGCCTTCCTGGCCGGATTGGGCGCCGGGATCGCCGTCCCCACCGAGGCGATCCTGCGCGCCGTGGAACCCGTCGGCACGCTCTGGATCAACGCCCTGCGCATGCCGATCCTGCCGCTGATCGTCATGCTCACCATCGCCGGCATCGCCAAGGCACGCGACACGCGCGAAGCCGGCGCGCTCACCGGCCGCGCCGTGCTCACCTTCCTGGTGCTGCTGGTGGTCTTCACCGCGATCATGACGGCGCTCGCGCCGTTGCTGCTGGCCGGCCTCCCGCTCGACCCCGCGGCGACCGAGGCCCTGCGCGCCTCGGCGAGCAGCGAGGCCGCGAGCGGCGGCGCCCAGCTTTCGGTCAGCGGCTGGCTCCTCTCGCTGATTCCCACCAATCCCATCAAGGCCGCGGCCGACGGCGCGTTGCTGCCGCTGGTCTTCTTCGCATTGCTGTACGGCCTCGCCCTGACCCGGATGTCGGACGAGGTGCGCACCCGCCAGGGTGAGGGCGCGCAGGGGATCGCCGATGTCCTGATCGTGATCATCCGCTGGGTGCTGCTGCTCGCGCCGATCGGCGTCTTCGCGCTGGCCTACGGCCTCGGCGCCAAGGTCGGCGCGCCCGCCGCGGCCGCCGTGGCGCGCTATCTCGTCGTGACGTCGCTCGCCATTCTCGTGGGCGGGGTGCTCCTCGGCATCATCACCGTGGTGATCGGCCGCGTCTCACCGAAGGTATTCCTCGCCGCGATCGCGCCGGCGCTGGTGATCGCCTTCTCGTCGCGCTCATCGCTCGCCGCGCTGCCGGTCCTGATCACCGGCGTCCGCGAAAAGCTGCGCCTCCCCGAGCCGGTGATCGGCGTGGTGATCCCGCTCGCCGCCTCGATCTTCAAGTTCAACGCCGCGATCACCTGGGCGCTCGGTGCGGTGTTCGTGGGGGCGCTCTACGGCGTCGAGCTCCATGCCGCGCAACTGGTGACCTTCGGCATCGGCACCGTGCTCCTCTCGCTCACGACGCCCGGGATCCCGAGCGGCGGATTTCTCGTGCAGGCGCCGCTCTATCTCGCCGTGGGATTGCCCCCCGAAGGGCTCGGCATCCTGATCGCGGTGGATCTGGTGCCTGATGTGTTCAAGACCGCCATCAATGTCACCGGGTACGCCAGCGCCGCTGTCATCGCTGGTCGAGGACACACCGCATGAAGAGTGAAGACCTCCAGGCAATTCTCACGATCGTCTTCTCGATCCCGATCATCGCAGGCGGTGGCTGGCTCGGCTGGAAGCACGTCGGGGGTTGGCGCGGCGTCCGCTCGCCCCGGATCATGATCCCGCTGCTCGTCGCCATCTCGGGGCTCGTTCTGACCATTGTCGTCTCGGCGTTGATGCGCGAGAAGCAACCCGGCGTCGAGTGGGTGCCGAATCCTGCTTGGATGGGCACCGCAATCTGGGTCGGCCTTGGGCTGTTCATGGTGGGCTTCGCGACGGCGCTGTACTGGACGGCGTTCCGCTTCATCCGGCTCATCCGTGTAATGCGCCGGCTCGACGATTACGTGGAGGGCGCCGTTCCGCTGCCAGTTCCCGACAACGATCCCGTTGTCCGCCGCGACCTGACCACCGCAGCCCGCCTCCTCGCCGACCCGGCACTGTCGCACCGCCACGACCCCATCGTGATCGAACGCGTCCGCGCCCTGGTGGACGGGCGCCCCTTGCCCGCGGCGGTCCCGGCGCGAGATTGAAGGCGCGCCGGCATCGTCCGGCGCGGAGGTGCCCCGTGATCCGCTTCCCCGCACTTCTTGGCCTGATCCTGACCGCGTCACCGCTGGTCGCGCGGGCGCAGGCCCCCGTGCCCGCCGTCGAGGCGCCGGCCGGCGCCCAGGTCACCTGGGACAGCCTGGGCCTCACCGTCCGTTTCCCGCGCTTCCTGGCCCCCGACTCGATCACCTTCGAGAGTCGCGTCGGCGACCGCTTCTCCGGCTTCGAGTGGCGGATCATCCTGGTGAGCGATCGCCGAGCCTACCTCGCCGCGCTGGTCATTCCGCCAAGCGATTCCCTCACCATTCACCACGTCGAGAGCATCGCCGAGGCCTACCGCCTGGGCGACCTGCGCAGCTGCGATCGCACCACCGCCAACATGGTGCTGCGCTGCAATCGCCTGGCGCAGGGACTCGTGCGTGACGTTGAGGGGCAACTCGAGATCGTCATCGTCGATCCGCGCTGGATCGAGGCGCTGCGCACCTCGCGTGCGCCGACACTCCGACTCCTGGTGAAGATTGCCCAGGAGACGGTGTGGGAGGAGGAGGTGGGGGTGAGGTGGGGCGGCTAACCGGTGAACGGTAAACGGTGAACGGTGAACGGGGGTGCAGCGGAGAGATCATTCCGCGACACCCCCGTTCACCGTTCACCGTTCACCGTTCACCTGTCCTTGAACATCTCCCACAACTGCGAATGCTTGGTATCCAGCGGCACCATGCGCCCGTCGATGAAGAGATACTTCGTCTCGGTGCGTGCCTCGAGCAGGTCGCCGGTGGTGACCACCAGGTTGGCGACCTTGCCGACCTCGAGCGAGCCGAGCTTGTCTCCCACCCCGAAGATCTGCGCTGGCCAGAGCGTCACGGCCTTGAGCGCATCGTCGCGGCTGAGGCCGAACGCGGCCGCCACGCCCGCCACATACGGCAAGTCGCGCGTGTCCGGCGTGTCCTCGCCCGAGGTGATGGCGAAGCGAACGCCCGCCGCCGCGAGCTTGGCCGGCAGCGTGTAGTTCACGTCGTAGGCGTCGTCCTCGCGGCTCGGCAGGGCGCGCACGCCGTTGAGCAGCACCGGAACGTTCTTCTCCTTGAGCAGGTCGGCAACCTGCAAGGCATCGCGACCGCCGAGGATGATCGGCCGGATCTTGACCGAGTCGCTGAAGGCAATGATCTCGCGAATGTTCGCCGCGGTGGTGCCGGCGAAGAGCACCGGCATGGTCCCGTTCACCACCGGCTGCAGCGCTTCGAGCGCCAGGTCGGTGGGCGGGCGGCGGACGCTCTTGTCGGACGCCGCCGCGGCGACGGCCTTGCCGTAGGCGCGTGCGTCCTCGAACATCGCCTTGAGGGAGTCGCGCTGTGCGGTCGCGGCGCCGCCGCCACCGGCACCGGCGCCCCCGAAGCCACCACCACCCCCGCGACCGCCCCCGCCACCCGGCAGCGTGATCACCATCGCCACCTTCGGAACGGCCGCCATCGCCGGCGGGGTGTCGCCGGCCAGGTGCATCAGGGCGGCCGTGCCGGAGATCACGCCGCTGCTCGGGCGCGTCACCACATGGGTGATGCCGACCACGCGCGTCACGCCGATCATGGCGCTGTGCGGGTTGAAGCCGTTCAGCGCGTGCGCCTGCGGATTGAAGGAGCCGACCTCACTCGCATCCATCGTGGCGTTGGCGCCCTGGGGGATCTCGGCGAGACCGATCTGGTTCCCGGCGTCCATCATCCCCGGATACACCGTCAACCCGGTGGCATCGATCACCGTCGCACCAGCCGGTGTCGCCACCGTGGCACCGATCGCCGTGATCTTGCCACCGCTGATGACCAGCGAGCCATTGGCCATCTCGGCACCAACCACCGGGACGATCCGCGCGTTGCGGATCACGAACGTCCCCTGCGGACCGGGACGCGGATTGTACGATCCGAGCTGCGCGGCGACCGGCGTGGCCGAGACCGCGACGACGGCCGCCAGCGCGGCGACCTGCTGCATGAGGCGCGACATCAGCGGCTCCCCGACGAGGGCGTGGCAGGTGTGGCCCCGGCCGCGCCGCGCCCACCGGCGCCACCGCGGCCGCTCGGGGCCAGGTTCGGTTCGGCCTTCTCCAGCTCGGCGCGCTCCGCCGCGCGCTCGGCGCGGAGCTGCACGTCGCGCTCCTTCGAGAAGAAGAGCTCCCCGTCAATGAAGGTGAAGTCCGGCGAGGCGTAGACGCTCAGCGGGTGCGCATTCCAGAGCACCACGTCGGCTTCCTTCCCCACCTCGATCGAGCCGACGCGCGCCTCGAGCCCGAGCTGCACGGCGCCATTGTAGGTGATGATCTTCAGCGCCTCGTCTTCGGTCAGGCCGCCGTAGCGCATCATCTTGGCGGCATCGATGTTGAGGCGACGCGCGCGGCCATCGTCGTCGGAGTTGAGCGTGGTGAGCACACCGTGGCGCACCAGGATGGCGACGTTGTAGGGAATCGCGTCGTACGCCTCGATCTTGTAGCCCCAGCTGTCGGCAAAGCTCGACAGGCCGGCGCCGTGCTTCGCGATCTCGGTGGCGATCTTGTAGCCCTCGAGGCCGTGCTGCAGCGTCTTGATCTTGAAGCCGAATTCGTCGGCGAGGTTGATCAGCATCAACATCTCGTCGGCGCGGTACGAGTGCGCGTGGACGTAGCGCTTCCCCTCCAGCACTTCGACCAGCGGCTCGAGCTCGAGGTCGCGACGCGGTGCGATCAGGCCCGTCTCCTTCCTGGCCACGCGCGCACGATAGTCCGCCCACGATGCCTGGTAGTCGCGCGCGCGGCTGAACGCGTCACGCAGGACCACTTCCTGCCCCATGCGCGTGGTCGGATAGCGGCGCGGCGCGGCCGGCTGCCCCTGCACGATCACGGTGCTCGAGTTCTTGCGGGTCACGTTCTCGCCCAGCGCGAACTTGATCCCCGGCATCGCACCGGGCACCAGCATCTCCTGTGCCGAGCGCCCCCACTTGAGCTTCACCACGGCGTTCTGGCCGCCGATGGTGTTGGCCGATCCGTGGAGGATGTTGAGCATCGTGGTGCCGCCGGCGAGCGCGCGGTAGATGTTCGGCGCCGTCGGGTTGAGGGCGTCGTGCATCCGCACCATCGACGTCACCGAGAGCGAGCCTTCGTTGGTCGCGTCGCTCATCATGTGCGAGTGCGGATCGATGATCCCCGGCATCAGGTACTTCCCCGTGCCGTCGATCGTCACGGCACCGGCGGGGGCAGAGAGGTTCTTCCCGATCGCCGCGATCTTGCCGCCCTGCAGCAGCACGTCGGTGGCGGGGAGGGTGCCCTTGGTCACCGTCATCACGGTGGCGTTGCGGATCAGCGTGGGCGTGGGGCCCTGCGCCGAGACGGGAGCGACCGCGGCGAGCATCGCCACGACCGCGGCAGACTGCATCATCAGGGCCTCGCGTGTGGTGGTCATCTCAGCGCTCCTGGCTGGCGGTGAAGCGCGACGTGCCGTGCCCCGGAACGAAGAGCTCGCCCCGCAGCAGGCCATCCCGCATCGATCCGGTGAAGAGCGCGCGCTCCATCCCGTCGTGGTGCATCAGCAGCGCGGCGAAGCGGAAGGCACCACCCTCGTCCACCGTGCCACCCAACAATTCGGCCGAGCCGAACGCGCCCTCGAGCACGCCCGCGACGGCCGCGCCATCCTGACGGAGCGTGAAGGTCACGTCGTGCTCCGCACCATCAAAGGCGAGTCGCGCGGTCCACTGGCCATCGAGCGCACCCGGACGCGCGCCGCGACCGCCACCCGCCGCGGGCGCGGCAGGCGCGGCGGCGATCGTCACCGGTTCGCCATCGATGAAGAGCTGGCTCACCGTGGTACCCGCCGCAAAGAGGTCACCCTTGGTGATCGTCAGATTGGCGATCCGTCCGGCCTCGAGGGCACCGAGCCGATCGGCGACCCCGAAGAGCTGGGCCGGCGTCGTCGTCATCGCGCGGAGCGCCTGCTCCTGCGTGAGACCGGCGGTCACCGCGCGGCGCACATTGGCGAGGAAGTCGGCGAAGGCGCCGCCAGAGTGGAAGGCATACGTCACGCCCGCCGCCTGCAGCACCGACGGTCCCTTCGGGGCCTCGACCCGCTCCCGCAGCACGCGAATCGCCTCCGGCTCCGCGTCGGGCGCCGGCGCGGCGGTACGGCGCGGGAAGTTGATGCTCAGCAGGACCGGCACGTTCTCGGCCTTGAGCCGACCCGCCACCTTCCACGCCTCGCTGCCCCCGGCAATCACCGCGCGGAGGTTGAACTCCTTGGCGAGGTCGAGCGCCCGCTCGATCTCGCGCTGGCTGTTGGCGAGCATCACGATCGGCTGCTGCCGCGCGAGCACCGGCTGCAGGGCGGCGAGCGACGGATCGTAGGCCGGCCGTTCCATCCCCTTCGGATTGCGGGCGTAGGCCGCCGTCATGGCGCCATAGCGCTGCGCATCGAGCAGCTGCTGCCGGATCGCCGCGAAGACGCCGAAGAGCGACCCGGGGAAGCCGCCACCGCCGCCGCCGCGCGAGAAGGCGAGGTGATGGGCGACGCCGCCCTGCACCACCATCCGCGACACATCGGTGCCGGCGAGGTTGATCACCGCCGACTGCCCGCGGAAGACGCCGCTGCCGATGGCGGTCAGCGCCGTCGTGAACCCGGCGGCGTTCGGCGCGGCCAGCGTGGCCGCGTCGGGGGCGAGCTCGTTCACCACCAGCACCTCGGGCTGCAAGCCGACGGCCTGGGTCGAGTTGGGAGCACGCGGCGCCGGGGCAGCACCGCCGCCGCCACCACGCCCACCGGCCGCCGGCGCCGCAGCCCCTGGTGCCGCCGAGGGGAGGCCGAGGGTGCCGAAGGCATCGATGAGTCCGGGGTAGACGGTCAGACCCGACCCATCGATCACCCGCGCGTCGGCGGGCACGGCGACCGAGGCGCCGATCGCCACGATCAGGCCGCCCCGGATCACCACGGTGCCGCGCTCGATGGCGGGCGTGGAGACCGGGACGAGCCTGGCGTTGGTGATGGCGTAGGTCGCGGGAGCGGAGCGCTGGGCGGCAAGCGGCATCGCGACAAGCGCGAGACCGGTGGCCGCGCCGGCGAGGCGGAGCAGCGGGACCATGACGATGTTCTCCTGGGGAAAAACCGGTGACGGACCCGACGGCCGCCCCGCATCGGGGGGGCGACGATCGCAGTCAGTCGGGTAACTTACCGCAGGCGCGCGGTCCGCGCACCGCATCCAGGAGACGCCCCATGCACCGCATCACCATGACACTCGCCACCTCGGCATGCCTGCTCGCCCTGCCCCTCGCGGCGCAGGAGCCGACCGATTGGCCACAGCACTCGCTCGCTCGCCCGAAGCCACCGATCGTCCAGCCCGGTCCGGCCGGCGCGCCAACGCCGCCCCCGGCCGATGCGATTGTCTTGTTTGATGGGAGCTCGCTCGCGGCGTGGGAAAAGCGGGGCGACCAACGTGGGGTCGCGGCCGGCTGGCGGATCGTGGACGGTGCGCTGGAGGTCGTCCCGGGTCGAGGCGACATCGTCACCACCCAGGCCTTCGGCGATGTCCAGCTCCATGTCGAGTGGCGCACCCCGAACCCGCCTAACGGCACCGGACAGAATCGGGGCAACAGCGGCGTCTTCCTGATGGACCAGTATGAGGTACAGGTCCTCGACTCGTGGGGTGGCAACACCACCTACGCCGACGGTCAGGCTGCCGCGATCTACGGACAGTTCCCGCCGATGGTCAATGTCTCCCGCGCCCCGGGAGAGTGGCAGCGCTACGACATCATCTTCCGACGCCCGATCTTCGACGCCAACGGTCGGCTCGCCGTCCCGGCCCGGATGACCATCTTCCACAACGACGTGCTGGTCCACCAGGAGGCGCTCCTCCTCGGGCCCACCTCCCACACGGTCCGCGAGCCCTACGTGGCCCACCCGGACCGCCTCCCGATCCGACTCCAGGACCACGGCACACCCGTCCAGTTCCGGAACATCTGGCTCCGCAACCTGGTCACACCCGGCCCCTGAGTGGGCCAGATTCGCGCGGGATACGAACAAAACGGCATTTCCGGCGTATTCCCTTCGTCAACCCGAGGCCAGCCAGCGGCGTAGCTGGGGTGTGCCTGTCCAAGCTAGGGGAGCCGAACTGTCGGCATTCAGCGGGACGCGTCGTTAGTTTGCTCCGTGCGTAGGACCGTCCCTGACCCAGGAAACCGAGTGCCGTTCAGCAGTCTCTTGTTGCATCCCGACCTCCTCCGTGGCATCAAGGAGCTCGGCTTCACGCGCCCGACCCCGATCCAGGCCGACGCCATTCCCCCGGCGCTTGCCGGTCGTGACGTGCTCGCCTGTGCCCAGACCGGCAGCGGCAAGACCGCGGCCTTCCTGCTGCCGATCCTGCACCAGCTCATGGACAAGCCGCGCCGGACCACCCGGACGCTGATCCTGACGCCGACCCGTGAGCTCGCCGCCCAGATCCTGGCCGACCTGAACGACCTCGCCGTCCACACCCCGATCACCGGCGCTGCCGTGTTCGGCGGCGTGGGGATGGGGCCGCAGGAACACGCCTTCCGGAGCGGCGTGGACGTGATGATTGCCACCCCGGGACGGCTGCTCGACCACTTCAAGGCGCCGTACGGCAAGCTCCCCGGCATCGAGTTCCTCGTCCTCGACGAGGCCGACCGGATGCTCGACATGGGCTTCCTCCCCGACATCAAGCGGATCCTCAAGCACGTCCCGGCCAAGCGGCAGACGCTCTTCTTCTCGGCCACCATGCCGGCGCCGATCATGTCGCTGGTGCGCGAGATGTTGAAGGATCCGGTGCTGATCAACCTCGAGCGGCAGTCGAAGCCCGCGGTCGGCATCACCCAGGCGCTCTATCCGGTGGCGCAGGAGCTCAAGTCCACGCTCCTCCTCACCCTGCTGCAGCGCGGCGAGATGCAGGAAGTGCTGGTCTTCACCCGCACCAAGCACCGCGCCAACCGCTTGCATGCCTTCCTCTCGAAGCACGGCATCCCGGCCGAGCGGATCCACGGCAACCGCTCGCAGGCGCAGCGGACCGAGGCGCTGGCCGGCTTCAAGAAGGGGAAGTACCGCGTCCTGGTGGCCACGGATATCGTGGCGCGCGGAATTGATATTGAGGAGCTCGGTCACGTCGTGAACTTCGACGTTCCGATGGCGCCCGAGGATTACATCCACCGGATCGGCCGCACCGCGCGCGCCGAGGCGACCGGTGACGCCTTCACGTTCGTGGCGCCGGAAGAGGAGGGCGAGCTGCGCGACATCGAGCGCGTCCTCGGCAAGCGGCTCCCGCGCGTGACCGTGCCCGATTTCGACTATCGTGCCAAGCCCGAGGTGACGCTGGAGGTTCCGCTCGCCGAGCGGATCGCCGGCATTCGCGCCCGGAAGGCCGAAGAACGTGCCCGCGCCAAGGAGAAGGCGGCCCGCCGGGCTGCCCAGCCCGGTGCGGCGGCGACCCCCGCCGCTCGCAGCGAGCGTCCCCGCCCCTCCGCCCGCGGTCGAACCCCGAAAGGACGACGCCCCTGATGGTTGAGACCGTAGCCTCCACCCGTCCGCTGCCGGAGATCATCCAGGGCGGAATGGGAGTCGCCGTCTCCGACTGGCGCCTCGCCAACACTGTGGCGAGGACCGGCCAGCTCGGCGTGATCTCTGCGACCGGCATCGACACGGTGCTGGTGCGCCGCCTGCAGGACGGCGACGAGGGCGGCCACATGCGCCGTGCCCTGGCGGCGTTCCCGATCCGACGCGCCGCCGAGGGATTCATCGCGAAGTACTTCCTCCCGGAAGGACGCGAGCCGGGCAAGCCGTATGCGCTCCTGCCGATGTACAAGCAGGTGGTTCGGCGGGAACGCGAAGAGGCCCAGATGCTCGGCGCCTTTGCCGAGGTGTGGCTGGCCAAGGAAGGGCACGACGGTCTCGTTGGCGCCAACCTGCTCACCAAGATCCAGCGTCCCAACCTCGCCGCGCTCTATGGCGCGATGCTCGCCGGCGTGGACTACATCCTGATGGGCGCCGGCATCCCGCGCGAAATCCCGCCGGCGCTCGACGCCTTTGCCAAGCACGAGAAGGCGCAGCTCAAGATGGACGTCCTCGGTCTGGAAGAGGGGCGTACCGAGTACATCACGCTCGACCCGGCTGACCATTGGGACGGCGCGACGCCGACCGCCGTGACGCGGCCGGCCTTCCTCGCCATCATCTCGTCGAACTCGCTCGCCACCATGCTGGCCCGCAAGGGTGGCGGCGGCGTGCAGGGCTTCATCATCGAGGGCCCGACGGCCGGTGGCCACAATGCACCGCCGCGCGGCACCATGATCCTCAATGACGCGGGCGAGCCGATCTACGGCGAGCGCGACGTCGTGGACCTCTGCCAGATCGGCGAGCTCGGGCTTCCGTTCTGGCTCGCCGGCGGCGAGGGGTGGCCGGAACGACTCGGCAAGGCCAAGGCGGCCGGTGCCGCCGGCATTCAGGTCGGGACGCTCTTTGCCTTCTCGAATGAGTCCGGTTTCACCGCCGAGCTGAAGCGCTCCGTGCTGGAGAGCGCCCTCCGTGGCGAGGTGGCCGTCCGCACCGACCCACTCGCCTCACCGACGGGCTATCCCTTCAAGGTGGTGACCTGGAGCGGTGACAAGGACGCGGGCATCCCCCGCAAGCGCATCTGCGACCTGGGGTACCTGCGCACGGCGTACGTCCGCGAGGACAAGAAGATCAGCTTCCGCTGCGCCTCCGAGCCGATCGACGATTACGTCAAGAAGGGCGGCGATGTCGCGGATACGACCGGACGTCGTTGCCTCTGCAATTCGCTGATGGCCAACATCAACATCGGCCAGTTCCGCGAGGAAGGTTTCCAGGAGACCCAGCTGCTGACCAGCGGGGACGACCTCACGATGATCGCCGAGTTCCTCCAGGGACGCACCAGCTATTCCGCGGTCGAAGTGGTCGAGTATCTCCTCGCGGGCACGGTGGCCGCGCGCGCCTAGCCGCGCACGGCCATCGCCCCATCCCTCTCTTCGCGAGCCCGCATGCGGCCTCCCGCCATGATGGCGTGGCAACTGGTGACGACGCTCGCGCAGACCGCGCTCAGCTGGTCGGCGCTGCTGTACTTCATCCCGCTCAGCATCGTGCGGTGGCAGCAGGGTGAGGAGTTGCACCACCTCGGCTTCGACGGGCAGCCGGTGCTCGGACTCATCCTCTTCGCGATTGCCTCGCTGACCAATCTCTGGAGTCGCTTCACCCTGACCTGGTATGGGCAGGGGCACACCCTCCTCATCACCCCGCCGGCGCATCTCGTGGTTCGCGGTCCCTTCGCGTGGCTCCGCAACCCGATCACCGCCAGCACCATCGCGCAGGGCCTGGGGGTGTTCGTCTACACCGGCTCGGTGCTCGTCCTCGGCTACATCGGCCTGCTCGCGCTCCTCTGGCATTTCCTGGTGCGCCCTCCCTCGGAGCACGAGCTGCAGCGGCGATTCGGCCGCGAGTACGAGTTCTATCGCCGCAGCGTGCGCCTCTGGCTGCCGATGCGACGTCCGTTCCAGCCGCGCAAGTCGCTCGCGCCGATCGGCACCGACGAGATCTACATCCGTGGCGGCGGCCGTCGCCGGCGCAGCCGCTGATGGCCGTCCCGCCGGCACTCCGCCTCCTCAGTCAGTGGCAGCGGCTGCATCGCCTCCCCGGGGGACGGTGGCTCTTCTCGCGGCTCATCGGCCTCTTCGTGCCCTACACCGGCTCGATCGGGGCGCGCGTCGAGACGCTCGCGCCCGGCGCGGTGACCGCGTCGCTGCGTGAGCGCCGTGCGGTGCGCAATCATCTCCGCTCGGTGCACGCGATCGCGCTGGTCAACCTCGCGGAGATGACCAGTGGCCTGGCGATGCTGACCGCCTTGCCGCCCAACGTCCGTGGCATCGTCACCGGACTGCGCATCAGCTATGGCAAGAAGGCCCGCGGGCGGCTCGTGGCCGAGAGTCGCGTGGTGGTGCCGACGGTGGGCGCCGACCCGGTGGACTTCGATGTCACGGCCACCATTCGTGATGCCGCCGGCGATGAGGTCGCCACCGCGACCGTCTCGTGGCGGCTGGGGACATTCTGATGGAGACCGCCTTCACCCGCGATGCCGGGGTCGCGGTGCCGCTCATCTGCGGTCCGATGTATCCCTGCTCCAACCCCGAGCTGGTCGCGGCGGTGTCGGCGGCCGGCGCCCTCGGCGTGGTGCAGCCGATTGCCCTGACCTACGTCCACGGCCACGACTTTCGCGCCGGGCTGCGGCTGATCCGCTCGCTGACGTCGAACCCGATCGGGATGAATGCCCTGATCGAGCAGTCGTCCAAGCGCTACCGCGTGCAGACCGAGGCGTGGATCACCATCGCGCTCGAGGAGGGGGTCCGCTTCTTCATCACCTCCCTCGGCAACCCCCGCTGGGTGGTCGATCAGGTCCGCTCGGCCGGAGGCGTGGTCTATCACGACGTGACCGAGCCGAAGTGGGCCGAGAAGGCGGTCGCGGGCGGGGTGCAAGGACTGATCGCGGTCAACCGGCGGGCGGGTGGACATGCCGGCAATCGCGACGCCGCCGCCCTGCTCAAGGAACTGACCCCCTTCGGCCTCCCGGTCGTGGCGGCGGGCGGGGTGGGTGAGGCCGACGAGTTCCGCGCCATGCTCGACCTCGGCTATGCGGCGGTCCAGTGCGGCACCCGGTTCATCGCGACCACCGAGTGCACCGCCAGCGAGCCGTACAAGGCCGCCATTGTCCGGGCGGACGCCGATGACATCGTCCTGTCCGAGCGGATCACCGGGGTCCCGGTGGCGATCATCCGGACCCCGCTGGTGGAACGAATGGGGCTCCGGGCGGGTCCGATGGCCCGGTGGATGCTCCGCGGCCGGAAGACCCGGCACTGGATGCGGACCATTTATGCCCTCCGCTCGCTCTGGCAACTCAAGCGGAGCGCCATGCAGGTGAACGGCAAGATCGAGTACTGGCAGGCCGGCAAGTCGGTGGCCCGCATCACCGGGGTCGAGCCTGCCGGAGAGGTTGTCCAACGTTTCGCCGCCGCGCTGGAGACCCCCTCGTGAGAGGGGTGCTCTTCCGCAAACGCGATTCCGTCGTGAGATTGGTACCCAGTCCCGTAGGTTCCGAGACACTCCCCCTGAAGACCCCAGACAAGGATTGACGGCATGTTCCTGAGGAACGTTCGTCTTGGCGTCGCGCTCGCGCTGCTCGTGGGCGCCGCGGCTCCCCTCACAGCCCAGCAGATGGCGGCCATCCGTGGCACCGTCACCCGCAGCGGCGACAATCAGGCCCTCGCCGGCGTGGTCATCTCGCTGAAGGGCACGGCCATCGCCACCACCACCAACGGCAGCGGCAAGTACGTCTTCTTCCGCGTCCCCGCCGGCCCGGTTACGCTGGTGTATCGCTGGCTGGGCTACGCCCCGGTCGAGCGCACCGTCACCATCAGCGGCGACCAGACCATTGATGTCACCCTCGAGCCGGCGGCCGTGGCCCTGGGCGACCTGACCGTCACCGCCGCCTCGAAGGAGCCGGAGCGGATCGTCGAAGCGCCGGCCGCCGTCTCGCTGATCGAGCCGCGCGTGCTGCAGACCACGGCCGCCACCGGGCAGGCGCCGATGGCGCTCGCGCAGACGCCGGGCGTGGACCTGGTGCAGAGCGGCGTGAACGACTTCAACATCAACGCCCGCGGCTTCAACTCGTCGCTCAACCGCCGGGTGCTCACGCTCCTCGACGGCCGCGACCTGGCGATTGCCTTCCTCGGCTCGCAGGAGTGGAATTCGCTCCCGGTCTCGACCGAGGACATGAGCGGCATGGAACTGGTGCGCGGCCCGGGTTCGGCGCTCTACGGCCCGAACGCCTTCGCCGGCGTCATCAACATGACCACCCTCTCGCCGCGTGAAGCGCTGGGTGGCCGCCTCTCCTTCGCGGGCGGCGGACTCTCGTCGCGCAAGGTGGACGGCCGCTATTCCGCGCTCTTCGGCGGTGGCCGCTACGGCATCCGCTTCACCGGCGGGTACAGCAGCAACGACACCTGGACCCGCTCGCGGACCAGCATCGACTCAGTCTCCGCGGCTGGCGCCCCGTTGTCGTTCGCGCTCCGCAACGAGTACAAGGATGCCCGCTCGGGCGCCGGCAACACGGTCATCGCGCCGGCCACGCCGGAACTCCGGGCCCTGGCCGGCCAGACCTGCGGCCAGACCAATCCCGCCATTGCCCAGGAGCGCTGCGCCGGCACGTCGCGCCGCCCACAGGGTGACCGCGACCCGATCGTCGCCATGTACGGCGCCGCCCGCCTCGACCGCTACTTCGGCTCGAGCGTCCTCACGGTCGAGGGTGGCGCGTCGCAGGTCGAGAACGAAGTGCTCGTGACCGGCATCGGTCGCGTGCAGGTGGCCAAGGGCTACAAGCCCTACGCGCGCGCCGCGTTCAACAGCCGCAACATCAACGTCTTCGGTTACATGAACCGCCGCGAGTCGACCGACTCGCAGTACTCGCTCGCCAGCGGGGCCGGCCTGCTCGAGACCTCGACCATCTCGCACATCGAGGCGCAGGGCAACCGGACGTTCATGGATGGCAAGTTCCGCGGCATCTTCGGCGCCTCGTACCGTCAGTACGATGTGAACACCGAAGGCACGCTGATGGGCCTCGAGAACGAGGACCGCAGCGACGCCGTCAAGTCCGTCTACGGCCAGGCCGAGATTCGTCTCGGCGAGAAGTTCCGCTTCGTCGGCGCCGCGCGGTATGACGAAGGCGACCTCTTCGAGGGCCAGTTCTCGCCGAAGGGCGCGATCGTCTACACCCCGGGCGAGAACCACGCCTTCCGCTTCACGGTCAACAAGGCGTTCCAGACCCCGAACTACTCCGAGTTCTTCCTCAAGGCCAACTCCGGCGTGGCGAACCTCACCGCGCTCGAGAACGGCCTGCGCGCCAACGCCCAGCTCGGGCCCGCGCTCGCCGGCGTTCCGGTCGGACAGCTCTTCACCGCCTCGGCCACCGTGCCGATCAACGCGCGCGGCAATGCCGCCCTCGACGTCGAGAAGACCCTCGGCTACGAGTTCGGCTACAAGGGCGCGCTGAGCGACAAGATTTACGTGACGGTGGACATCTACAAGAACAACATCACCAACTTCGTCACCGACCTGTTGCCGGGCGTCAACCCGGCCTTCGGCTACTGGACCGCCCCGGCCGCCGTGCCGGAAGCGGCCCGCGCCGCCCTGGTCGGCGCGGTGCGCAGCAACCTGCTCGCCAACCCGGCCACGGCCCTCGCCGGTCTGGGGTTGAGCCGCAACGAAGATGGCAACACCGCGATCGTGGTGTCCTACACCAACGAAGGTGACGTGGACCAGAAGGGCCTCGACCTCGGCATGGGCGTGCAGCTGACGCCCGAACTCCGCGTCGATGGCTCCTTCTCCTGGTTCTCGTTCGTGGTGAACAGCCAGCGTGCCGGCGACCAGCTCGTGCCGAACACGCCGGACCGCAAGGCGACCCTCGGCCTCACGTACGAGGGGAGCCGCAACGGCATCAATGCCTCGCTCAACGGCCGCTTCGTGGCCGACTACCCGTGGGCCGCCGGCGTCTTCGTCGGTCGCGTCCCGGCGAGCCAGACCATCAATGCCTCGATCGGCTACCAGACCGATCCGCGCTACCGCCTCTTCGCGAACGCGACCAACCTCCTCGACCAGCAGCGCTACCAGCTGTTCGGTGGTGCGGTCATCGGGCGACGCGTGCTGGTGGGTGTGACGACGCTGTTCTAGGCGGACGGTAGTCGAGAAGCGAGAAGCGGGTATCGGGGGGGGGGGGGGGGGGGGGGGACCCCCCCCCCCCCCCCCCCCGCGCGGCCGGGGAGCCGGGGCGGAGAAAAAAAAAAAAACCCCAACACACCTCCACCGGGAGCG
>JANRIW010000019.1:0-14713 GCA_033764505.1 Gemmatimonadales bacterium | reverse complement strand
TCGGCGCTGATTCGCACCACTGGCGGGGGCTCGCGCGGGAAGATCAGGGTGGGGAATAAGCTGCGGCTTCCCTGCCTCCCGACGGGTAGCGTGGATTGCACCGCGGGCCGGTCTCCGTGGTAGACCGGCCCGCTGTCGTTGCTGCCTGCGTGATCAGGACTTCTTCTTGACGCCCTGCATCACGGCGTTGGAGTACTTGCCGATCACGTCCTCGCCCATCTCCTGCTGTGCGGCGATCAGCGTGGGGCCCTTGTTGTAGGCCTCGAGCGCCAGCGCCATGTCGTTGTCGAAGCGCTTCAGCAGGTCCTTCAGGTAGCTGAAGCCGATCCGCAGGTTGGTGTCGCGGTTCATCAGGTCGGAGACCGCGAGGTCCGGGTCGTAGGCGCGGGCGGTGCGCAGCTGCAGCTGCGTGAGGCCGATGGCGGCCATCCCGCTGCGGGCGGTGTTCTTGAAGCCGCTCTCGAGACGCACGAGCTCGAAGCCAAGGCTCGGCTGGATGCCGGCGGCAATGGCGTTGTCGTAGATCGCGGCCGAGAGGTCGGCGGGGATGCTGTAGCGACCGGAGAACTCGAGCACCTGGTGGGCGCGCTCCAGTTCCTGCTGCGTGGACTTCAGCTTGCCCTTCAAGACCGTCACCGTCGAGGCACTGTCCTCGGCGACGAGCGGGGTCACGAGCGTGTCGCGGCCGGCGATGGCGTTCGAGGCGGCACCCAGCCCGATCAGGGCCAGGGCACCCACGCCAAGCACGGCGGTCTGCGCTACGAGTCTTTTCATCATGCGATGTGTCCTCCATTCGGGTCCAACGGCTCGGGGTGGTGCCAGTCACCGCGCACGCCCCCTGACTTCTCCAGCAATCGGACCTGCGTGATCCGGGCCCCACGATCCGCCGCCTTGATCATGTCGTACACGGTCAGGGCGGCGACACTCACGGCCACAAGGGCCTCCATCTCGATCCCGGTGCGGGCGGTGGCGGTCGCCGTGGCGATGATCCGCACGCCGGGCCACTCCGGAACCAACTCGGTACTGACGGTGACGCGGTCCAGCGGCACCGGGTGACAAAGCGGGATGAGCTCCGCCGTCTTCTTGGCGCCCATCACGCCGGCCACTTCGGCCACCGTGAGGACGTCGCCCTTCGTGGCCGTGGCGTCGCGCACCATCGCGAACGCGGCCTCGCTCATGTGCACCGCGCCCTCGGCGACGGCAACCCGTCGGGTGATGGCCTTCTCACCCACGTCCACCATTCGGGCGCGCCCTTCGGCGTCCACGTGCGTCAGGCTCATGCGGCCTCCAGCATCGCGAGGTCGTCGGCCAGCACCGCCAGCAACAGCTGCGGATTCACGTTGCCCTGCGCCTGCTCGCGGGCCGCCAGCACTCGTTCCACGCCGGCGATCCGTGCAGCCGGGTCGGCCATCGCCGCGCGGCCCGATCCGACCAACGCGCCGCGAGCCTGTGCGGCGAGCGTCTCGGCCAAGGCATCGAGCATCGCGGTGAAGTCACCGCGGGCCTGCCAGGGCGCCTGTCGCAGCGCGCGCTCGGTCGAGGCGGTGGTACCCTCGGCCACGGCGGCGAGAAACTCCTGCGCCGCCTTGCGGGCCTTGGACGCGGTGTCGTCACCGCTCTGCAGCGCCGCTCCAATCGATCCACGTGCGGCCGTCACGACGGACGCGGTTGCCGCCTCTGTCCGATGCGTCGCGAGGAAGCCGCGGACCTCATCGTCGGTCAGCCGTTCGAGGCGGAGCGGCACGGCACGCGACCGAATGGTCGGCAGTACCAGCCCCGGCTCGGCGGTGGTGAGGACAAAGAGCGTCCTGACCGGTGGCTCCTCAAGCAGCTTCAGCAGCGCGTTGGCCGCTTCCGGACTCGACTCCTGCGGCACCAGGCGCTCGGCGCGACCGATGATGAAGACGCGCCATCCTCCCTCGGCCGCCGTGAGCGAGGCGCGCCGCTGCACCAGCCGGGCGGAGGCGATGCCGTGACTCGCCATGCCATCGGGTGCGGTCCAGAGCGGCTGCGTGCGCCGCTCCGCGATCACCGCGCCGAGCATCTCGGCGGTTTCGTCGATCTGCTTCTCCGACTCCCCGGCCTTGGGCCGCGGGACGGGCACAAACCAATGGACGTCCGGGTGCGCCAGCCCCTGCACGCGAAGACAACCCCCACATTGGCCGCACGGTTCCCCGGCTGGCGCACTGCACATCAGCCGTTGGGCGAGCCAGAGGGCGAAGCGCTGCTTGCCGACGCCCTGCGCGCCGGTCAGCAGGATCACCTGGGGCAGGGAATCCTGCGCCAAGGCGCGGACGACATCGTGACGGGCGGCGGCGTGGCCGACCAGGGGGGCCAAAGACATGGGAAGGAAGGTAGTGCGCGGAGCCGAAAATGGTAGTGCTAAAAATGGCGTAACACATCTTTCCACAACGACTTACGGTGTTTCGATTGGTTGCAGAAACGGCCACTTCGGCGGACTCGGGCACTCAGGTGCAAGAGTGAGTACTCGCATTAGAAATGTCCTTGTGAGTGCTTGCTCATTTGGTGGTCTAAGTCGTTGAGAGGCAACGCCGGAGCCTGGGTGGAGCATTTTCGTGCTCGATCGGCAGAGTGACTGCCGGAACGGCGGGTGCCGGTGGTGAGGGGTGAGGGGTGAGGGGTGAGGGGGGGATGGTGAACGGTGAACGAGGTGAGCCACGTCATCCCGAGCGAAGCGAGGGACCCGCGTGGTTGCGATTGCGCCAGGCCTCGACCCATTCGCGAGCACGCAGGTCCCTCAGTCGCTGCGCTCCTTCGGGATGACCGGCATCCCCCTCACCCCTCACCCCTCCACCCCGTTCTCTTGCCGCTTTTCCCTCCTCTCGCTACTTTGCCGTCCCGTCGAAGCACCATCTCGGCGGTCACAGTCCCGAGTAGCTCAGTTGGTAGAGCAGCTGACTGTTAATCAGCGGGTCGGGGGTTCAAGTCCCTCCTCGGGAGTCACAGACGGGCCCACTTCGGTGGGCCTTTCTGTTTTCCGCGCCTTCGGCTCAAGTCCCTCCTCCCCTGAGAAGACGGGCCGAACCTGTAGCGTTGATGCCATGCTCTGTCCCGTGGGCGCGACACCTCGGTGACGGGAAGGCCCGCCACCACTGGGTTTCCGGGGTCTGGAGAGGTCGGCTTGGAACTTGCCCCTGTGAGGCCCTGTCCCCCGCACAATTCGCCGTTCCTCACTCAGCAGGGAGCAGCTATGAGTACGACACAAACCGGCCGGCGGCTGGTTGCACAGTCCGTGGCCTTGGCCCTCGCCCTTGTGGCCGCCCCGGCCCAGGCCCAAGTCATGACCTTCGATGCCAATGCCTGCAGCGGTAGCGGGTTTGTGGGCAGTGCCGGATCGTTCGTCGAGGATGGATACTCGCTCTCGTTCACCGGCTCAGGTTGGGCGGCGTGGTGCAGCAGCGCGGGTGGCTATGCTGGCAGTCCGGCGATCTTCGAGAACTCGCCAGGCGGGACCATTTCGCTGACCCAGGTCGGAGGAGGCGCGTTCTCGATCTTCTCGATCGACCTGGCGACGGTCTATCTCGGTGGGAGTGCGGGCAGTGCGGCATTCACCGGGTACATCAACGGTGGCGGCACCGTGCAGACCACCTTCAACTACCTTGCCGCCGCAGGGAACCCCGCGTTCAACACGTTCTATTTCGGGGCGGGTTGGGACAATCTCCTCTCGGTTGAGTGGACCCAGGACGATCCCTACCACCAATTTGACAACGTCGCATTCGGTGCCCCTTCCGAAGTCGTGCCTGAACCCGCGACGATGACGCTGCTCGCCACCGGCCTCGCCGGCATGGCGGCGGCGCGGCGGAAGAAGCGCAAGGTCTAACGATTCAAACGGCGGCGATCATGCGGGCCCACTTCGGTGGGCCCGTTTTGTTTGCAGCCTGCGCCTCGCCGACCTACCGCTTCGCCACCAACGACTTCTTGACCCACCCCTCGTGCGTGGATCCCTGCACCTTCAGGAATCCATCGACTTCTTCGCCGAGAAAGACCAGATCGTCGCTCTTCTTGAGCAGGCCGAGCACTTTCGCATCGTCCTTTGCGGCGGCGAAGATCTTGATGTTGTCGATCTTGGGTCCGAGCACGGCGCCATCGGCGAACGTCGCGCCCGCCTTGGTGTCGGCGCCGGAGAGTCCCGTGGCCTTGAACTTCTCCGCGCGCGCCATCAGGTCGGCGTCAGCCTTGAGCGCCCGCACCACGATGTTGTAGTTGTCGAGATAGGATGCGGCGATGACCTTCCCCTCGGCGGTGTTGGAGTAGCCACCGCCCGCCATGCCGCCACCGCCCGCCCAGCCGATCGCGCCGAGCGAGAAGTCGGTCTTCTTCGCCTTGCCCTCGGCCGCCGCGACCTGCACTGTGGTCCGTGCGTCGGCAATCAAGATGGAGGTCTGCGCCTCCTTGAACTTCAGTCCACCGGCGACCACGCCCGCCGCGCGACGGCCGAGCAAACCGCCGACCGCTCCACCGACACCGCCCGCATTCGGATTGCTGATCATCACCGCCGGCGTGAGGATGAAGTCGGCGGCCTTCATCTGTCCCCCACCCATGTTCGCGTCCTGTTGCATCTCGCCGTCGCGCGCGAGCGCACGCTCCTGTTGCATGTTCTGCATCGCGACGCCGCGTTCGACCACCACGAAGCACTTCGACTGCTGCACCATGATCCGAAGCAGCGAGGCGGGTGAGCCGAGTTGCACGCGTTGCAGCATCGCCATGTACTGCTGCTGCGGCTCGACCACGGCGAGGGTGCCAATCGGCTTGTCACACGTTTCCAGGGCGTCCTTGGCCGCCTTGTCGTCCTGCGCCGCGGCTGTGGCGGCTCCACCCAGCACGGCGCCGAACAGCAGCGCGAGCCGGACCAGTGAACCTGCATGCATGAGCGTCACCTCGAGTCGGGGAGTCCTGAAGCTGCGGTCGTGGTGGGGTTGGCCCCGCCCATCGCCCGGACGGACGCGCCCCATGAGCAGCAATGCGTCCTTTGCCGCCAAAATCCGGCATGGCCCTCCCTCTCGACTCTCGCCGCCCCTCCCGATACTCTCCTAGGATGACTGCCACCCTCTCGTCTGGCTCCCGACTGGCCCTCGCGGCCGCCCTGCTCCTCCTCGGCGCGTGCCGCAGCGAGTTCGAGCCCGACATCACCGGGCCGGGCAATCCGCCGCCGCCACCGCCGGTGGTGCCGAATCTTCCGTTCCGCGTCGGCGCCTTCGGGCCCGACTACGCCACGGGCGTGGTGACGGACGTCGCGGACAATGCCCTCGTGGTCGGCTACTTCCAGGGGTCGGTGGACTTCGATCCATCGACCAGCGCGACGGTGCGCACCGCGATCGGCGGCGCTGATGTGTCGGTCGCCAAGTACGCCGATGATGGCGCCCTCACCTGGGTCACGGTGCTCAATGGCAGCGGCGCCGACCTCCCCTCTGACATGGCGCTCGCCCCCGACGGGGGCGTGGTGGTGACCGGCGTGCTCACGCCGGGCGCGCTTTGCGGCGGGCGTGCGGTGCCGGTGCAGGGCGGCCGCGATGCCTTCCTGATGAAGGTGACCTCCGCCGGAGCCTGCGCCTGGGCCGTCGGCATCGGGGGCCCCGATCAGCTCGAAGAGGGGCGCGACGTCCTGGTGGCGCCGAGTGGCCAGATCACGGTGACGGGAAGCTTCGCCGGGACGGTGGACTTCGATCATGGCCCAGGCGTCTCGCTGCTCACGTCGCGCGGTGGACTCGACGCGTTCGTGGCGCGCTACGCCGCCGACGGCACCTTCCTCGCCGTGGTGCAGCTCGGAGGCCTCGGCGACGACGCCGGGGCCGCACTGACGCTCACCCCCACCGGCGACATCGTCGTGGGCGGCGAATTCACCGGCACGGCCTTCTTCGGCTCGGGGCAGTCGCCGATTGCCCTCATTTCGGCCGGCGAGTCGGACTTCTTCCTGGCGCAGCTCGCGCCATCGTTCGGGGTGCAATGGGCGGTGCGCGGTGGCGGCAGCGGCGCGGAGTACCTCCCGCGCAACGCGCTGCTCTACGAGCCGGGCGGCACGCTGGTCGTGGTGGGCATGTTTTCCGGTACGGCGGACCTCGACGGCAGCGCCGGGACTGCGCTGGTCGTGTCGCAGGGCGGCACCGACGTGTTCTTTGCGCGCTACGGTGTGTCGGGCGGCTACGCCGGGTCAGGACGGCGCTTCGGTGGGGCAGGGAGCGACGGGGTGCAGGGCTTCACCATTGATGCCGGGAACAACTTCTACCTCTCCGGCTGGTTCTCCGGGAGCGTGGACTTCGACCCAGGGGCCGGGCTGACGCTGCGGACGGCCCTCGGGACCGGCACCGCGGCCGACGCCTACCTGCTCTCGCTCACCCCCGGGGCCGACCTCCGGTGGGTGAACACCCTCGGCGCGGTCACCGGGGCGGAGGGGGCGGTGGCGATCGGGGCGGGGCTCGCCCTCAGCTCCGACGGGGCCCTCTGGAGCGTGGGCCGCTTCTTCGGTCTGGCCGACCTCGATCCGGGCGCCGGGGCAGTCCCGGCCCAGGCGCTGGGGGAATCGGACCAGTTCGTGGTCCGCGTCGAGCAGTTGACCGGGGTCATCCGGCGTTAGGCCGGGGCTCCCCCTTCCCTAAAGCCCACCCCGCCCCCATCTTAGGGGGCTGATTACGGACCAGCCACGGTGGGGCGGCGCCCCGCCCGTGGGTTGGGTGTTCCCGGGAAGCCCCCGGGAACTGGACCAGAACGGTACGCGGGGCGCCCCGCAGGAGTCAGACGGACCATGGCGAAGACCAGCTGGATCGAGCGCAACGAGAAGCGGAAGACGCTCACCGCACGGCACCGCGAGCAGCGGACCAAGTTGAAGGGCGTGATTCGCTCGCTGACCGCGACCGAGAGCGAGAAGGACGCCGCGATGCGCAAGCTGCAGGCGCTGCCGCGCAACTCGTCGCCCGTCCGCATCAAGAACCGTTGCCAGGTGACCGGCCGCGCGCACGCCTTCGTGCGTCGCTTCGGGCTCTCCCGCATCGCGTTCCGTGAAATGGCGCTCGAGGGAAAGATCCCCGGCGTTCGCAAGGCTTCCTGGTAAGGGCGAGGAAACGACACCATGGCTAAGAAGGGACGCGCCCAGGTCAAGCTCCGGAGCACCGAGAGCGCCTACATGTACGTGACCACCAAGAACCCGAAGAAGCACCCCGAGCGCATGGAGCTGCGGAAGTACGATCCCATGCTCAAGCGCCACGCGAACTTCAAGGAAGAGAAGTAGTCGTCGCACGCCGACGCACTGCAACTGGACGGGCCGCCGAGTCGTAGTAGACTTCGGCGGCCCGTCGCACGTCCGGGACCCCCGTCACCTCGCCCCACCCAATCTGTCGCATCCCCGTCCGGAGGTCGTCTCGTCATGCGCGCTGTCCTCGTTCGCTCCCTGCTGTTGCTGGCGCCTGTCGCCGTTGCCGTGCCCGTCGCCGCACAGGTCGGCTCACCCGGCGGCCCCGTGCCGGTGGAGCTGCTCAAGGCGCGCCGCGCCGCCTTCCTTGCCGCGATGCCGACCGGCGTGGCCGTCATCAACTCGAGTCGGATCCGTAGCATCGAGGGCGAGTATCCTCAGGACAGCGACTATCGCGAAGCCAACGACTTCTTCTACCTGACCGGGGTCGAGTCGCCGGGCGGGATGCTGGTGATGGTCCAGCCCGATTCGGGGAAGGCTCCTGGCACTGCCATGCTCTTCCTCGCTCCACCGCCGGCACGTCCCGACCCGGTGAGCGCGGCCCGCACCGCGGCCGACTCCCTTGGTGCCGCCATCAGCGGATTCGACCGCCTCCATCCGCGGCTCCCCATGCCGCGCGGCCGTGGACTCGCCGGCGCCCCCGCTCCGGTCGATCCGATGGACGCGGTGGTGGACTCGATCGCCAAGGCCCACAACGTCACGCGCGTGGCGAACTACCGCCGCACCATCGGTCCGCTCCGCGCCGTGAAGGATGCCGACGAGCTGCGCCGCCTCCGCCTGGCTTCCGACATTTCCGCCGAGGCCCATCGCGAGGCGATGCGGCAGACGCGCCCGGGGATGCAGGAGTACGAAGTCGAGGCGATCGTCGAGTACACCTTCCGCCGTCGCGGCGCCGAGCGGGTCGGCTATCCGAGCATCGTGGGATCGGGCTTCAACTCGACGCTGCTGCACTACGACCTCTCGCGCGGGCCGGCCAAGGATGGTGACGTCCTGCTCATCGACGCCGCGGCCGAGTTCGGCTACTACACCGCCGACCTGACGCGGACCTTCCCCGTCAACGGCAAGTTCACGCCCCGCCAGACCGCGATCTACAACCTGGTGCTCGGCGCGCAGCAGGCCGCGATCGACGCGCTCAAGCCGGGGATCACCATGGCCGAGCTGAACCAGATCTCGCGCAAGTACATGGATGCCAACTCCGGCACGCTCTGCGGCGACAAGCCGTGCACCCGCTACTTCATCCACGGCCTCGGCCACATGGTCGGCCTCGACGTGCACGACATCAACCCCAACTTCACCCAGCTGCGGCCCGGCATGACGCTCACCATCGAGCCCGGGATCTACATCCCCGAGGAGCGACTCGGCGTGCGCATCGAGGACGTGCTGCTCGTGACGGAGCAGGGCAGCGAGAACCTCACCAAGGCGGCCCCGCGCACCGTCGCCGACATCGAGAAGCTCATGGCCGAGGGGCGCCGCAACGTGCAGGCCCGGAAGCCCTGATGCAGCCTGAGGAGTTCCGCCGGCACGGCCATGCCATCGTGGACTGGCTGGCGGACTACCTGCGCGACATCGAGCAGTACCGCATCGCCCCCGACGTCGTGCCGGGGGCGTTGCGGCGTGCGCTGCCCGACGCGGCGCCGGAGGCGGGCGAGTCGTTCGACGACATTCTCGCGGACTTTCGCGAGCAGATCGTCCCCGGCATGACCCACTGGGGCCACCCCGGGTGGTTTGCCTACTTCCCCTCCAACGCCTCGCCCCCCTCCATCCTCGGCGAGTTCCTTGCCGCCGGCCTCGGCGCGCAGTGCATGAGCTGGGTGACCTCGCCGGCCGCGACCGAGCTCGAGCAGGTGGTGATGGAGTGGTACCGCCGTCTCGTGGGGCTCCCTGAGGGATTTACCGGTGTGATCCAGGACACCGCCTCCTCGGCCACGCTTGTCGCGTTCC
Organism: Gemmatimonadales bacterium; assembly: GCA_033764505.1. Taxonomy (GTDB): domain Bacteria; phylum Gemmatimonadota; class Gemmatimonadetes; order Gemmatimonadales; family GWC2-71-9; genus Palsa-1233. The sequence continues at coordinate 5,568 of JANRIW010000019.1, read as the reverse complement.
TGTCAGCACGGCAGCGCGCGGGTGGCGATCTTTCGCGGTGCACGGCGTACTGGTCCTCGGAGGCGCACTCGTCAGTGGCCAAGGCGGCGCGGCTGGCGGGCATCCCCGAGGCGCACTGCCGCATCGTGGGCGTGGATGATGATTTCGCGATGCGACCGGATGCCCTCGCCGCGCTGATGGCGGCCGACGTGGCCTCGGGCTTCACGCCACTGATCGTGGTCGCAACGATGGGCACCACCTCGTCCACGGCCTGTGATCCGCTGCGCCCGATCGGCGAGCTCGCACAGGCGCACGGCGCGTGGTTCCACGTCGATGCCGCGTATGGCGGCTCGGCGGCGATCCTTCCCGAGGTGCGACCACTGCTCGACGGCGTCGAGCTGGCCGACTCGATGGTCACCAACCCGCACAAGTGGTTGATGACCAACTTCGACTGCAGCTGCTACTTCGTGCGCGACGTGCCCGCGCTGCTGGAGACGTTCAGCACCGCCCCGGCATACCTGCGGACGCGACACGACGCCGACGTGGTGAACTATCGTGACTGGGGCATCCCGCTGGGCCGACGCTTCCGGGCGCTCAAGCTCTGGTTCGTGCTGCGCAGCTACGGTGCCGAAGCACTTCGGACGATGATCCGCCAGCACATCGCCCTTGGGGCTCAGCTCGCGGCGTGGGTCGACGCCACGCCCGACTGGCAACGGCTCGCTCCGACGCCGCTCGGCCTGGTGGTGGTGCGCCACGTACCGCCCGATCTGGCAGGGAACGAGGACGCGATCGCCGCCCACAACGCCGCCATCGTCGCGCGCGTCAATGCCAGCGGCACCGCGCAGGTGACGCAGACCACGCTCGGCGGGAACTACGCGATCCGCGTGGCCATCGGGGCGTTCCGGACCGAGGAGCGGCATGTGCGGGGGGTGTGGGAGTTGTTGCAGGCTTCAGCCGCGGGAGCCTGCCCTGAGCGTAGCGAAGGGTCAGGCCGCGGGGTCATAGGTCGTAAGTCTTAGGTCGCAGGGGCTCCGTCATCCCGAGCGCAGCGAGGGACCTGCGTAGCCGGGGATGCACGCAAGCTCTGCCCATGCACCACCACGCAGGTCCTTCGACTTCGCAGCCCTGCGGGCTGCTGCGCTCAGGATGACACTGCTGAATACCCCTCACCCATTCACCGCGGCCTGACGGCCGCGGCTGAAGATCCCGTTCACCGTTCACCGAGCCTGACCATGACCCTGCGCCGTCCGCTCCTCCTCATGCTCTCACTCATCGCCACCGCCAGCCTCTCGGCTCAGGGCGTCACCTATCCGACGGCGTGGAATCCGGCGCTGCTCGCTCGCGCAGACATGAAGGCCGCCATGGCGCGATTGGATGCGGGGTTCGAGGCGCATGTCGCCGAGTGGAAGAGCCTCACCGAGATGCCCGGGCTGTCGCGGAACGAGTCGGTGCGTGGAGCCTACATCCGCCGCGTGATGGAGGCGGAGGGGCTGCGGGTCAGCACGGACTCGATCGGCAACGTGACCGGGGTCCGGCGCGGGAGCGGCGGTGGTCCGTCGGTGGTGATCGCGGTGCACATGGACGTGGTCCACGCCCCTGCCGTGGTCGGCAAGGTCCGTCAGGTGGGCGACACGCTGCATGCCCCAGGCGTGTTCGACAACACGTCGGGGATTGCCAACATGCTGGCGATGATCCGCGCGCTCAACGCGGCCAAGGTGAGCACGCGCGGCGACCTGATCTTTGTTGCCACGGTGCAGGAGGAGATCGGCCTCAAGGGGATGGATTACTGGCTGCAGCGCAACGTGAAGCCCGACCTGCTGATCGCGATCGACGGCGCCCTCGGCCCGATCAACTATGGCGCGCTGGGGATCTACTGGACCCGCTACATCTACACCTCACCGGGCTCGCACACGCTCCTTTCGCGCGGTCGTCCGACGCCGGTGAAGGCGATGGCCCAAGCCATCCGCGACATCTACGCGCTCGAGTTCGGCCCGCTTCCCAATGGGGCGGTGATCAACGTGGGGCAGGTGCACGGCGGCGTGATTTTCAACGGCATCCCGCAGGAACTGGCGTTCACCGTGGACCTTCGATCGTCCGATCCGGTGCTGCTCGATTCGCTGGACCGGCGAATCGAACGCATCGTGCGCGAGTCGGCCGCCAAGGAAGGCGTCGGGCTGCGCATCGAGTCGGAGACGCGGAACGGGGCGGGGGGCACCGAGGCGATGCTCGCCGGCGCGCGGGCGCATCCGCTGGTGCAGACCGCGATCGACATCCACCACGCGCTCGACATCTCGATGGGGATGCCCGGGGCCGCCGAGGCGATTCCGACGGGGAGCACCGACGCCAACATGGGCGTGGTGCGGAAGATCCCGAGCATTTCGATCGGTCGTTCATTCGGTGGGGGCGGTCACACGCTCACCGAGTGGGCACACTGGCCGAGTGCGCTGCCGGCCACCAAGATGGCGCTGCTGCTCGCGGTCACGATGGCCGATGCGAGCGGCGCGGTGCCCTGAGCTCAGGGCTCGACGAGGACGTCCTTGAGGTACCTGCCGGTGATGCTTCCCTTCGTGGCGGCGACCTCTTCGGGGGTCCCCATCGCGACGACCTGACCACCGGCCGGTCCCGCCTCGGGGCCGAGGTCGATCACCCAGTCGGCGCGCTTGATCACGTCGAGGTGATGTTCGATCACCACCACGGTGTGCCCGGCGTCCACCAGCTTGTCGAGCACCGCGATGAGCACGCGGACGTCCTCGAGGTGGAGGCCGGTGGTCGGTTCGTCGAGGAGATAGAGCTTGCGCCCGCCGCGCTTTGATGCGGCGAGCAGCTCGCGCGCGATCTTGAGCCGCTGGGCCTCGCCGCCGGAGAGCGTGGTGGCGGGCTGTCCGAGGCGCAGATAGCCGAGACCCACCTGCTGCAGTTGCCAGAGGGCGGCACCGAGCTTCGGCTGGTGACGGAAGCGCATCATCGCCTCGTCCACGCTCCAATCGAGCACGTCGCGCACCGACATCCCCTGGATGCGCACGTCGAGCACCTCGCGCTTGAAGCGTGCGCCGCCGCAGCTGTCGCAGGGCACGAAGACGTCGGCCAGGAACACCATCTCGACCTGCACCTGTCCGGCGCCGTCGCACGCTTCGCAACGGCCGCCGGGAATGTTGAACGAGAAGGTCCCCGGCGTGTACTTGCGCTGCTTGGCGAGTGGCTGGTTGGCGAAGAGCTCGCGCACCTCGTCCCACGCCTTGATGTAGGTCACCGGATTGGAGCGCGGCGACCGGCCAATCGGTGACTGGTCCACCAGCACCACGTCGGCGAGCAGTTCCCATCCGGTGAGCGAGTCGACTTCACCGACCGCCTCACCGAGATGGAGCTTGGCGGAATGCTCGCCGCTGAGGCGTCGCTCGAGCTGGCGGTGGAGGACGTCGTACGCCAGGGTGCTCTTGCCCGACCCGGAGACGCCGGTGATGGCCGTGAGCGTGCCGAGCGGGATGCGGGCGTTGATTCCCTTGAGATTGTGCAGCCGCGCGCCCTTGACCTCGAGCCACTTGGGGCCGAGGTCGCGACGTGCGCTGGGAATGCCGATCCGCTTCCGTCCCGTGAGATAGTCGGCGGTGAGCGTGTTGGTCGCCTCGGCCACGGGCCCGCTGTGCACTAGGTGGCCACCCTTCTCGCCGGCGCCGGGGCCGAGCTCGATCATGTGATCGGCACCGAGGATCGCCGCGGGGTCGTGCTCGACCACCACCAGGGTGTTGCCGAGGTCGCGGAGCCGACGGAGCAGGCCGAGCAGGCGATCGGTGTCGCGAGGGTGAAGGCCGATGGAGGGCTCGTCGAGCACGTAGAGCGCATCCACCAGCCGCGAGCCGAGCGCGTTGGAGAGCGCGATCCGCTGGGCCTCGCCGCCCGAGAGCGTGCGCGTCTGGCGATCGAAGGTGAGGTAGCCCAGGCCGACGTCGCGCAGATAATCCACGCGCGCGGTGACTTCCACCATGATCAGGTCGGCCACGATCCGCGCGGTCTCGCCGAGCGTCAGGCCGTCGAGCCAGGTCGCGAGGTCGTCCACGGTGAGCGTGGTGACGTCGGCGATCGATCGGCCGTTGACCAGCACCGCCAGGGCCTCGGGGCGGAGTCGCGCGCCGTGGCACGCGGTACAGGTGGTGGCGAGCTGATACTGTCGCAGGAAGACGCGGATGTACTGCTTGTAGCGCTTCTCCTCGAGCGACGCGAGGAAAGGGAAGATGCCAAGGTAGCGGCCGCTCTTCCCGCGCAGCAGCGTCTCGCGCACGTCGGCGGGGAGGCTCTCCCACGGCACGTCGGGCGACACGCCGAGCTTCTTGGCGGTGCTGACGAGCAGGGTGCGACGCGCCTCGTAGCGCGGCTTGGTCCAGGGATCGATCGCGCCGTCGCGCAGCGAACGCGATGGGTCGGGCACCACCAGCGAAAGATCATACTCAAGCGTGGCGCCGAAGCCGTTGCAGGTGGGGCAGGCACCGCGCGGATTGTTGAACGAGAAGAGCGCCGGCGTGACCGAGGTGCCGGGCGTATCGCAATCGCTGCACGACGGGAACTCGGTGAAGCGCGTCCGTGCATCGTCGCGCAGGGCGAGGGCCACGCCCTCGCCCTCGGCGAACGCCATGCCGAGCGCCTCGGTGAAGCGCCCGCGTTGCGCCTCCGTGGCCACGAGCCGGTCGACCAGCACCAGCACTTCCTCGGCGGTGGTGAGATCGAGTCCCTCGGGGAGTTCGTCGAGATGTTGCGGAACACCATCGACCTCGAGGCGAACGAAGCCGAGGGCGCGGAGATTCTCCACCGTGATGGCGTGCGCCCGGCGGGTGGACGGTGCGAGCGGAAAGGCGATCCGCACCCTCCCCTCGCCGGCGCCGAGCACGGCGGCCGCCGCCGACTGCGGGGTGTCTCGTGCCACCGGCCCGCCGCAGGCCACGCAGCGTGGTTCGCCGACGCGCGCCCAGAGGAGCCGGAGGTAGTCATAGACCTCGGTGGCCGTTCCAACGGTGGAACGCGAAGACATCGCGGGGGCGCGCTGCTCGATCGCCACCGCGGGCGCGATCCCCTCGATCCGATCGACCAGGGGCTTTGGCATCCGATCGAGGAACTGCTTGGCGTAGGTGGAGAGCGACTCGATGTACCGCCGCTGCCCCTCGGCGTAGAGCGTGTCGAACGCCAGCGAGCTCTTGCCGCAGCCGGAGGGACCGGTGACCACGGTGAGCGACCGTCGGGGGATTTCGACGGTGATGCCCTTCAGGTTGTGCTGGCGGGCGTTGATGACGCGGATCACGGGACGGGGCACGGGGGAAAGGTAAGGGGTGAGGGGTGAGGGGTGAGGGGTGAGGGGTGGGGGGGTGGTCGGAGATGAGAGATCGGAGATCAGTGATCAGAGGCTCGTACCCCGAGGCCCGGATCTCGGATCACCGATCTCCCCTCTCGTCCTATGGACAGCCCACCGCGCTCGCCACCACCGGCACTCCGCGGAAGTCGCCGCGCACGATCACGGTGTCGGCCTTGAACGGCCGCTGCATCCGGATCTGGAAGGCGCCGTCGGCCCGCGTCCCGGTCGCGTCGAGGGTCAGCAGCCCGCTG
>JANRIW010000030.1:0-80797 GCA_033764505.1 Gemmatimonadales bacterium | reverse complement strand
CTGCCCCGAAAGCCGACGCATGCCCGACCTTGTTCCCATCGCCCGAGCGCTGATTTCCGTGACCGACAAGTCCGGGCTGGAGGGCTTCGCGCGAGGCCTCTCCCAGCGTGGCGTGGAGATCGTTTCCACGGGCGGCACCGCGGCCGCGCTCCGCGCGATGGGCATCCCGGTGACGCCCATCGAGTCGCTGACGGGCTTCCCGGAGATCCTGGGCGGGCGGGTCAAGACGCTTCACCCGAAAGTGCACGGCGGCCTGCTCGCGAGGCGCGAAGACGCGGAGCACGCCGCCCAGGCCCGGGCCCACGACATCCGCCCCATCGACCTGCTCTGCGTGAACCTGTACGCGTTCGAAGACACCGTCGCCCGCCCGGGTTGCACGCGCGAGCAGGCGGTCGAGCAGATCGACATCGGTGGCCCGTCCATGCTCCGCTCGGCCGCGAAGAACTTCGAGTTCGTCCTGCCGATCGTCGACCCCAAGGATTACCCGGTGGCACTGCAACTGCTCGAGGCCGGCGAGATTCCGCTCGACGTGCGGCAGGGCTTCGCCGCGAAGGTGTTCACGCACACCTCCGACTACGACAACGCCATCGCCGGCTACCTCACGCCGCGACAGGACTCGCTCCCGGAGCGCATTGCCCTCGCGATGGAGCGCCGTCAGGTGCTGCGGTACGGCGAGAACCCGCAGCAACGCGCCGCGCTCTACGTCACCGAGGAGCCACGCGGCATCGGCGACCTGACGCAGCGTCAGGGGAAGGAGCTCTCCTTCAACAACCTGCTCGACGTCGACGCCGCGATGTCCGCCGTGGCGGCCTGGCATTCCGACGTCGCATGTGCCGTCATCAAGCACACCACGCCATGCGGCCTGGCGATCGGGCGCAGCGCCACCGATGCCTTCCAGCGTGCGCGTGCGACCGATCCGCTCTCGGCCTTCGGCTCCGTGGTGGCGTTCAACACCGTGGTGGACCGGAACGCCGCCGAAGCCATGAAGGACCTCTTCGTCGAGGTCGTGGTGGCACCGGCCTTCCATGCCGACGCGCTGGCCATCTTCGGGGAGAAGCGGAACCTGCGCGTGGTCGAGCTCCCGGTGCCCGTCGGACATGGCCAGCTCGACTGGAAGCGCATCCGCGGTGGCTTCCTGATCCAGGACCAGTTCGCGTTCGACCGCTCCGAGGACTCGTGGTCGGTCCCGACGACGCGCACTCCGACGCCCGAAGAGCTGCTCGACCTCCGATTTGCGTGGGCTGCGGTTGCCACGGTCAAGTCCAACGCCATCCTCATTGCGCACGATGGGCAGGCCCTCGGTATCGGGGCCGGGCAGATGAGCCGTGTGGACGCCTCGTTCCTCGCAGTGCACAAGGCGAAGCAGGCGGGGCACGACGTCACTGGCGCGGTGCTCGCCTCTGATGGCTTCTTTCCCTTCCCGGACGGCGTCGAGGCGGCGGCCGAGGCGGGGATCAAGGCGATCATCCAGCCCGGCGGCTCGATCAAGGACCCCGAAGTGATCGCCGCCGCGGACCGGTTGGGCATCGCCATGGTGATGACCGGCGCGCGCATGTTCCGCCACTGATCGTTGCACCACCCAGTTGATTGACGTCCACGGCCTTCTTACCACCCCCGGAGCCACGAGTGTCCGTGCCAGCCACTGAACGCCCGCCCTACGCCTGGGCCGCCGCCACCTTCGCGGTGATCTTCGGGATCTACTTCGTGACCCTCGCGCCGACAACGGCGTTCTGGGACACCTCGGAGTACATCGCCGCCGCCAAGGTGCTGGGCATTCCGCACCCGCCCGGCAACCCGCTCTTCACCCTGATGGCGCACGTCTGGGGCCTGCTGCCCCTGGCGGCCGAGTACTCGGTGCGGATCAACCTCTTCGCCGCGGTCACCAGTGCGGCGGGCGCCGCCTTCTGGTTCCTCGTGGCGGAGCGGTGGTTGCGCGGCATCCTCCCGGCGCGCGGGCCGCGGCTCGCCTCGGCCTTCGCCGGCGTCTTCGCCTCGGCGATGGCGTGGACGGTCTGGAACCAGAGCACCGTGAACGAGAAGGTGTACACGGTGTCGCTGCTCTCGATCGCCCTGGTGGTGTGGTGCGTGCTGCGCTGGGCCGACGAGCCGGAAGGTGAACGTCGCGACCGCTGGCTGGTGGCCTCCATCTATCTCATGGCGCTCTCGTCCACCAACCACATGATGGGCGTCCTCGCCCTCCCGGTGGTCGGGCTCTACGTCCTGATGACCGACTGGAAGGTGATGCTACGGCCGCGCGTGATCGCCGCCGTGGTGCTGGCCGTCTGCGTCGGCCTCTCGCTCAACTACATCTACCTCCCGATCCGCGCCGGGCAGTACCCGCCGATCAACGAGGGCGAGCCGGTCGGCTTCTTCTCGCAGGCGCTCAAGGACGTGCTCGGCCGCGTGCAGTACGGCAAGCCGTCGGTCACCGAGCGGATGGCCACCTTCTCCGCCCAGCTGACCAACTACTGGACCTACTGGAGCTGGCAGTGGGGTCGCGACCTCGGCACGGCACGCAGCCTCGCCGTCGGCATCTTCACGACGATGACGCTCGGTGGCGTCTGGGCGATCTTCCGACGCGACAAGCGCGCGGGGCTCTCGGCGGCCGCGCTGCTGTTCACGCTGACGTTGATGCTGATCTACTATCTCAACTTCCGCTACGGCTTCTCGTATCAGCCGAACAACGCCTCGATCACGCAGGAGATGCGCGAGGTCCGTGAGCGCGACTACTTCTTCGTCGGCTCCTTCGCCTTTGTCGGCGTCCTCTTCGCGGCGGCCTTCGCCGCCACCATCCGCTACATCGGCGAGATGCTGGGCGACCGCGTCCCTGACTCCCGTCGCTGGCTCATGGGCACGCCGGTCCTGCTGGTGGCGCTGGTGCCGCTGCTCGGCAACCGCGTCTCCGCGAGCCGCGCCCACGAGACGCTGGCTCGGGACTTCGCCATCGACATCCTCGAGTCGATCGAGCCCTACGGTATCCTGATCACGGCCGGCGACAACGACACCTTCCCGCTCTGGTTCGCGCAGGAAGTGCTTGGCGTGCGCCGCGACGTGACCCTGGCGAACCTCTCGCTCATGAACACCGACTGGCACCTGCGCCAGATTCGCCGCCGACCGATGGAGAGCTTCGACCCGACCCGCGCGGCCGGACTCTGGCGCCCGAGGAGCGACGTCGACTCGGTGCCGCTCGGCGCGCCTGCGGTGACCAACTATGTGATGCCGACGACACCCGTGTTCTCCATGACGTTTGCTGGGTCGGACACCCTTCCCGATTACGCGCCGACGCCGAAAAACGCCGGGATCATGGTGGACTCGCTGGTGATGCGCTTCGGTGGCGAGATCATGACGCGGAGCGACATCGCCGCGGCGTTGCTGGTCCGCGACAACCTCGGCAAGCGCCCGATCTACTTCGCCTGGAGCGCCGGCAGCTACCCCGACAACACCCTCGGCCTCGGCCCGTACCTCCTGTCGCAAGGGATGGTCCGTCGGGTGATGCCGACGCCGGTGGTCGAGGGCGCGGGCATCCGCATGACGCAGAGCTTCCGCTACGTGGACGTGGACCGGACGCGCGCCCTGCTCTTCGGGGTGTACCATCCCGAGGCCGCGGCGCGCGAGCGCGCGGCCGGCTGGGTGGACGAGCCCTCGGCGTCGATCCTCGGGCTCTATTACCTGATCTATGGTGGGGCGTCGGAGTTCCTGCGGGAGATGGGCGACAGTGCGTCGGCCGCCAAGGCCGAGGACATTGCCCAGCGCGTGCGGCGGTCGCTGTCGAACTACTAGGCGGCGTGCGCGGCGGCTTCGGGCGGCGGGGGCTCCGGCTCCTCGCCGCCCGTGTCGTGTCCGGTCACCTCGCCCGACGCGCTGAGCGCACGCTTGAAGAGGATCGGGCCGATGGTCTCGTTCACGGCAACGAGCGCGAGGAGCAGCGTCCGCATCCCGCTGCCTGCCTGCGGGTAGGCATCAGCAGCGATGGTCACCAGACCGATCGCCACCCCGGCTTGCGACACCAGCCCCATCCAGACGCGCGACACCTCGACCTGCGGGACCTTGGCCCACCGCGCCCCGAGCGACACGCCCCAGCGGATCCCGAGGATGCGGATCAGCACGATTGGGATCACCAACGGAGCGAGCTTCGCCGTCTCGATGACATCGAGTTTGGTGCCGGCGAGCGCGAAGAAGGCGACGAAAATCGGCGCCGCCGCCCGCTCCATGGCGTGGCGAATCCGCTCACCCGCCCCATCGCGCGCGGTGTTCACCGTGACGAAGCCGGCCACGAGCATCGTCAGCAGCACCTCGACGTGGAGCGCCGACGCGACCTGCTGGCCCAGCAGCGCCGCGAAGAGCGCAAAGAGAAGCAGCTCGTCCTTGACCACGCGCATCGCCTGCGCGACGCCGAAGCCGAGCAGCGCGCCGATGGGTACTGCACCGGCGATCTCCCACACCAGCGCGCCGAGTCCGCCGACCGGCTCGCCTACCACGGGGACCAGACGTTGTGCCACGGCCAGCATCGCCGAGAAGAAGAGCACCACCACCACGTCGGACACGAGCACCACGCCGAGGGTGGTACGCGCCGTGGGACCGCGGGCGCCTGTTTCGGTCAGCAGCGCCATCGTCACTGCGGGCGAATGGATCACGGCAATCGAGGCGAAGAGTGCGGCGAAGACAATCGCCGACGACCACGGCACGTCGGCCAGGAAGGGGATGAAGCCGCGCGCAGCCAGCAATGCGCCGACAATGAGAAAGAAGGTGACCGCGACCTCGGCCACCGTGAGACGAAGGAGCGTCATGCCGCGCGCCTTGAGTTCCCCCCACTCGAGCTCTGCGCCCGCCAGGAAGGCAATCAGCGCGATGGCCAATCCGGAGATGGGCGCGAGCTGTCCGGCACCCGCCGTCGAGACGAGGTTGAGCGCGCCGGGTCCGGCCGCGATCCCGGCGAAGAGATAGCCGACAATTTTCGGCAGCCCGAAGCAGGCCAGCAGTTCACCCGAGGCGTATGCCGCGAGGATCAGGAAGCCGAAGGTCAGCAGCGCCTCGGGGAGGCCGTCGGGCCGGCCGAGCGGCTCGATCAGCTTCATCGCGCCGACGAGCAGCGCCAGGATCACGATGCGGCGCATGGGTCAGTGCCCTCCCGACGATGTGACGGTCGGCGCGGGCAACTCCACGGTGTGCGGCAGTTCGCCGATCACGTCGAGCGCGAGCTTGGCGGAGAAGAGGTCGGTGAGGATCACCGAAATGAATGCGGTGGTGAAGACGAGGTTCGGCAACACCGCGTTGAGCGTGGTCAGGTAGTCGAGCCCGAGCGCGATGGCGAGACCGCCCTGCCCCAGCAGCGCCACACCCCACCGCGGCCCGAACGAGGGGAGGAGGCCGTTGGCCCGCGACACCAGCCGCGCCGCGCCAATGCGCGCCACCGCACGCACGGCGAGGAAGACGAGCACCAGCAGGAAGCCATCGGCGGCACTGGGGGCCCAGAGGGCACCGGCGCAGACCAGCATGATGAAGTAGAGCGGCCGTTCCACGCGAGTGATGGTCTCGCGGATGGCGTCGCGCTGCCGCGAGGTATTCACCAGGATCACGCCGAGGAGCATGCCCGGTAGCAGCGGCGACATGCCGACGTAGTTGGCCGCGCCGGTGGTGAGGATGATGGCGCCGGCGATGGCGATGAAGAGCCGATCGGGAGAGCGCTCTTCACCGAGGAAGAGGTGGAACAGCCACCCGCCCACGAGGCCGATGCCGACGGTGATCGCCACCCACTCCGTCGGCGTCGGTGCGCGCACGGTCCCGACAATTGGCCGGTGAAAGAGCGCCAGCACCACCGTGAACGCCACCATCGCCACGATGGCGTCGGTGCCGGTGGCAACCTCGAGTTGACGCACCACGAGGTTGCGGTGGCCCAGCCGTCGGGAGGCTACTTCCACCGCCTCGTGCGCCGACGCGGCCGCGATGGCGCCCAGCACCACGGCGGGCAGCGCGGCCTCCACGGAACCAAGGCCGACCACGAGGTGGAGCACGCCCCACGTGGCGCCCGCCACCAGCGCGAGGGTCACCAGCGATTGCGCGAAGCCCACCCGGAAGAGCACCCCCGGCGTCCGCGCCAGCAACGGCAGCCAGAAGCGCATCCCCACCCCGGCGCCGAGCCACCCGATCGCCAGCATGAAGAAGGGGGTGAGCTGATCGAGCATCCCCTCGTCGAGCAACCCGGTCCCCTGAGGCCCGAGCAGCAGCCCCAGCACCAGATACTCGGCGCCCGAGACCACCAGCGCATGCCGCGCCAGCCAGTCCACGGCATAGCGCGCCGCGAGGTATCCGAGCGCAACGAGGAGGAGGAGGGTCATCGGAACTCAAGGTAGTCAGGATTGTGGGGGAGGGGTGAGGGGTGAGGGGGGGGGCGACGGGTGAACGGTGAAAGGTGAACGGTGAACGGGGGCGCCGGCCCATCCCATCGAGCACCTCCTCCCGGTTACCCTTACACCGTTCGTTGTTCACCGTTCACCGTTCACCGTTCACCCGAGTCTCCTATGCGCCTCGCTCTCCTCCTCCTCCCGCTCTCGCTCGGCGCGCAAATGCCGACAGTCGCCGAGCAAGCCAGCGGCACCACCGCCTTGCTGCAGGCGGTTGCCCCGGTGAACGAACAGGTGGCGTGGGTCAGCGGTCACAAGGGCACGGCGCTGCGGACCGTGAATGGCGGGAGCACGTGGGAAGTGCGTGCGGTGCCGGGCGCCGAAACGATGGAGTTCCGCGACGTGCACGCGGTGAGTGCCGACGTGGCATGGCTGCTCGCGGCCGGCCCGGGGGAGAAGTCGCGGATCTATCACACCCGCGATGGGGGCGGCACCTGGACGCTGCAGTTCACCAACAGCGACACCACCGCCTTCTTCGATTGCTTCACCTTCTTCGACGCGAAGCGCGGGGTGGCGTTCTCCGATGCCGCCGGCGGGCGGACCAAGATCCTGCGCACCGAGAACGGCGGCACCACGTGGCAACTGCTCCCCGAGTCGGCAGTCCCGGCAGCACTCGACGGAGAGGGCGCGTTTGCCGCGAGCGGTGGGTGCCTCGTGAGCCACGGGAGCAAGGACGCCTGGGTCGCGACGGGGAGCCCCGAAGCGCGGATCCTCCGCACGCGCGACCAGGGCAAGACGTGGCAGGTGCAGGCCACGCCCTTTGTGCGTGGCGAGGGCGCCGGGATGACGGCCACCTCATGGCTCGATGCCAAGCGCGGGATCGGCGTCGGCGCGCGGATCGCCCAGATGCGCACGGACACGGCGGCCGCGGTCGTGGGCGTCACCGACGACGGCGGCGTGACCTGGACGATGCGTCCCCGCCCCGCGGTGCGTGGCTCCTTCTTCGGCGTGGCGTGGGTGCCCGCTCCCGACCGCAACACGGCCGCGGCCGCGACCCTCGGCGGACTGCTGGTGACGCGTGACGCCGGCCTCACCTGGACCGCGGCCACCACCAATCAGTACTGGAGCGTTGGTGCCGCCGGTCGGAGCGCATGGGGCGTCGGACCCGGCGGGCGGATCACCAAGCTGACATTCTAGTCCTCAGCCCCGGAGCAGCTCCTCGAGCTGCACCGACGCGTCGGTGCGTTCGTCGCGGTACTTGACGATGACCGGCGCGTACAGCGCAATCCCGCGTGCAGCCCCTGGCCCCTCGCGCACGGGGCGGCTCCCCGGCACCACCACCGCGCCCGCGGGAATCTCGAGCGGGCGGTCGCCTTCCCGCCGCAGAATTCGGTCGTGCACCAGATCCACCACGGCCGTCCCCCCGGTCAGCAGCACGCCGGGGGCGAGCACGGCCCGCTCGCGCACCACCGTGCCCTCGTACACGCCGCAGTTGCCTCCCACCAGCACGTCGTCCTCGATGATGACCGGCAAGGCACCCGCCGGTTCGAGCACGCCGCCAAGTTGTGCCGCGGCCGAAAGGTGCACGCGCTTGCCGACCTGGGCACACGATCCAACCAACGCGTGCGAATCGATCATCGTCCCCTCGTCCACAAACGCGCCCACGTTCACGTAGGCGGGCGGCATCACGATCACGCCGCGCGCCAGGTACGCTCCCTCTCGCACTGCCGAGCCGCCCGGCACGATCCGGATCCCCTCGGCGAGGGTGGTGCCGCGGACGCCGTAGCTGTCCTTGTCGAAGAAGTGCATCGGGCCGGCCACGCCGGCATTGACGAGCTTGCCGAGCCGGAAGCCGAGGAGGATCCCCTGCTTCACCCACCGGTTCACGCGCCAGCTGCCGTCGTCGCCGCGGGAGGCGGCCCGCACGTGCCCCTGCTGCAGCGCAGTCTTGAAGTGGGCGAACGCATTCCGCGCGTCGTGCTCGCGACCCTCGATGTCGCCATCGAGAAAGGGGGTGAGCAACTGCTCGATGTCACGCATGCAGGAACTCCAGTTCGGCGAGAAGGAGGGTCAGACGCTGGCGCAGTGCCGCAGTGGCGGGCACGAGGGGAAGGCGGACGGCATCGGCGGTCCGTCCCTGCATCGACAGCACGGCCTTGACCGGGATCGGATTGGCCTCGGCGAAGAGTGCGTCAATGAACGGCAACAGCGGCAGCAGCGCACGGCGAGCGGCGTCAACCTCGCCGGCCATTGCCAGGCGCACCAGGTCGGCGATAATGCGCGGCATGGCGTTGCTGGCCACCGAGATCAGCCCCTGTGCTCCGGCCGCGATCGCGGGAACAGCCAGGTCGTCGTCACCGCAGAAGATGGTAAACGATTCCGGCAGCACGCTCGCGAGGTCGAGCACCCGCCGCACGCTGCCGCTGGCCTCCTTGATACCCTCGATGCGGGGATGCTGCGCGAGCTCGGCCACGGTCTCCGGCTTCAGGTCCACCCCTGAACGACCCGGCACGTTGTAGAGCAGCAGCGGAAGGGCGATGGCATCGGCGATCGCGGTGAAGTGTGCCGCGAGCCCGGCCTGCGTCGGCTTGTTGTAGTAGGGCGAGGCGCTCATGATGCCCGAGACGCCAAGGGCCGCGAGGCGACGTGCCTCCTCGACCGCACGCGCCGTGCTGTTGTCGGTCGCGCCCGCGAGCACCGGGACACGGCCGGCCGCCGCCTCCACCACGGTGGTCACGACGGCCACGCGCTCCGTGGCATCGAGTGTGGCGGCCTCGCCCGTGGAGCCGCACGCCACCAGGAAGTCGATGCCCTCGTCCACCTGCCAGATGGCGAGCGCCGCGAGCGCACGATGGTCCACGGTGCCGTCGGGGCCGAACGGCGTGACGATCGCGGTGCCGGTTCCAGTCGGGAGCATGATCACCCTCCGTCGAAGAGTGCGTCGAGCGTGAAGACACCACGACGGCCATGCAGCCATCGTCCAGCCGTGAGGGCCCCTGCGGCGAAGACGCGGCGATCACGCGCCTCGTGGCGGAGGGTGATCGTCTCGTAGGGGGCATCGAGCACGAGCTCGTGCTCGCCCGGGATGGAGCCGGCGCGCACCGAGGTGAGGGGCCAGGTCCGGCGGGGGTCGACGGCACGGACCGTCTCCTGAAGCCGCAGCCCGGTGCCCGAGGGCGCATCGCGCTTGGCGGCATGATGGCGTTCGTGCAGGAAGCCGTCGAACCCCGCCTGGCCGGCAGACGCCGCAGCAAGCGCACGCGCCGCCCGCAGGAAGAGATGGACCCCGAGGGCGAAGTTGCTGGCCGCGAGGAGTGCACCAGGGCCAGCCGCCCAGGCCGCCTCGACCGACGTGCGCTGATCGTCCCATCCGGTGGTGCCGCAGACCACGGCCAGGCCGAGCGGCTGCAACGCGCGGAGGTTGGCCACCACGGCGTCGGGTGTCGAGAACTCGAACGCCACGTCGACGCCGGCCAGTCGGTCGGCGGTGATCGCGGCAGCACCCTTGTTCTCCGTCCGGGCGATGGTGGTGATCACCGTGTCGCCCGCGGCCTCCGCTTCCTGCCGGATCGCTTCGGCCATTCGACCTGCGCCGATCAGGGCAATCCTCACGTGGGGCCTCCGAAGAAGGTCGCGTGAAGGGCGCGCACCACGCGCGGACCCTCCTCCTCACGAACAATGAAGGTCAGGTTGGACGTGGAAGCCCCCTGGGACGTCATCTCGACGTTCACGTCGGCGATGGCCTGATAGACGCGCGCGGCGATCCCGGGCGTGTCCCGGATGGCGCCACCGACCACCGCGATCACGGCGCGATGCTCGCGCTGCGTGACCTCCCCGAGTTCCGCGAGGTCCCGCACCACCTGCTCGAGCCGCGGTGAAGGATCGACGGTGAGCGACACCGAGACCTCGCTGGTGGCCAGCACGTCCACCACGATCTCGTGGCGCTCGAACACTTCGAAGATCCGCCGGAGGAAGCCGAACGCGCCAAGCATGCGCGCCGCACGCACCTGCAGGACGGTCACGCCACGCTTGATCGAGATCGAGCGCACCGACTGCGGCGAAGTGGTGGCCGCTTCGGCCGCGATCCTCGTCCCCGGCGCTTCCCGTGCAAAGGTGTTGCGGATGACAATGGGGATCCCCGCCTCGACCAGCGGCAGCTGCGTCGCGGGATGCAGCACCTTGGCGCCGAACGCCGCCAGTTCCGCCGCCTCGTCATAGGTGGCCTCTGCCAGCACGTGGGCATCGGGCACGATCCGTGGATCGGCCGTCATCAGGCCGCTCACATCGGTCCAGATCTCGACGCGCTCGGCGTCGAGCGCCGCGCCGAGGAGTGCCGCGGTGAAGTCGGAGCCGCCTCGCCCGAGCACGGTGGACTCCCCTGTCGCGGTGGCCCCGATGAACCCCTGCGTCACGATCAGGGCGCCGGCGTCGATGTGCGGGCGCATCTCCTGCGCCGCGAGGCGTCGGATCGCTGCCTGATCGGGGATGGCCGCGCCAAAACGTGCGTCCGTGCGAATCACCCGCCGGGCATCGCACCACCGGGCCGGCATCCCCCGGTCGGCGAGTGCCGCCGCCACCAGGCAGGAGGAGAGGAGTTCGCCGGTGCCGAGAATGGCGTCCCGCCCGGCCGCGGTGAGCTCCCGCCGGTCGGTCACCAGCGTGCCGAGTCGTTCGAGATGCGCTTCCAGGTCGGCGTGCACCTGCTCCGTCACGCCGAGATCGCTCGCGACCTCCTGGTGGCGATCACGAAGTGCTTCGCGCGCAGCCGCCACGGCCAGGTGATCGCCATGCAGCATCGCGGCGGTGATCGCCACGAGCGTATCCGTGACCCCCGACATCGCCGAGACCACGACAAGCGGATCGTCGGCACGCGCGTCGGCGACCGCCGAGGCGAGCGCGGAGATTGCCGTGGCGTCGGCCACCGAGGTGCCGCCGAACTTCATCACGATCATCGTGGCGCCTCGGCGAGCAACGTCCGGGCGAGGGCGGCGTAGCGCTCGACCCCCTCGCGCAATTCGTCGATGCGCACATGCTCATGATCGGTGTGCGCCACGTGGATGGTGCCGGGGCCGAGCTGATAGCTGGTGCCCCATTCGGTGAGCAGCGGCAGGTCGGAGGCGTAGGCCACGGTGATCTCCTCCCAGCCTGCGACCGACGGTGAGCGAAGCACCGGAACCTCGAGGGGGAAGGTGACCGACACATCAGGCCCTGCGGCCTCGCGGATGGCCTGGCGAATCGGTTCGGCGGGGCCGACCAACCGCACCACGAGTTCTGCACGCGCGCGCGCCGCAATGACATTCGGCGCTTCTCCTCCGGCGAGGCGACCGATGTTCACCGTGGTCGGGCCGAGACGAGGATCGATCGGCCACTCGACCGCACGAATTCGCTGCAGCGCGTCGAGCAACGCCTCCACGGCTGAGCGACCGAGTTCGGGGTAGCCGGAGTGCGCCGGCACGCCCGCCGCTTCGATCGTCACCTTGAGGGCGCCCTTCTGTGCGGTGGCCAGGCGGTTGCTCGTCGGCTCGCCGTTGATGATGACCGTTCCCTTGGGCTCGAGCGCCGCGGCCGCGAGTGCGCCTTCGGAGCCATCTTCCTCGCCCACCACGAAGAGCAAGGCCACGCGCTCCTCCCCCTCGTCCACCAGCCGCTGGGCTGCCACGATCATCGCGGCGGCGAGGCCCTTGGCATCGCAGCTGCCGCGACCATGGAGCACGTCACCGTCAATTCGCGGCGGCAGGTAGGGGGGCACCGTATCGAGGTGCGTCGAGAAGACGAGGTACGGCACCCCGCGCGTGGCGTAGAGGTTCTCGCGATCACCCACCACGGGCTGCCGCTGCACCGTCCAGCCGAGCTCGGTCAGCAGCGCCGCCACGTCGGCGACGACGGCCGCTTCCGCGCCGGTGGTGGAGGGGATGCGCAACATGTGCATGGCCACATCGAGTACATCAAGGGACATGAAAAATCCCCGCCGAACGCAAGGTCGGGCGGGGCTCCACGAAGAGGAATCGGTCTGGCGCTTACGCCGGTACCGTCCATGTCGTGTCACCCCGACCCGCGCACTTCTTGGCGCAGGTCGGGACACACTTCTTGGACGGCTTCAGCGATTGGGACATGTGCACGACGTTAGTGAGGCGCCCGGAGCGGCACAAGGGGTCAGGTCGCCGCATGGTGCTTCCGACGGCGCGCACCGATGGGCAGCCACCAGAGGTACACGCCCGTGATCCAGAGCCCGAGCACCACCACACCGACCGGCAGAAAGATCCACAGCTTGACCGAGGGATGAAACCACGACCCGTCGTGGAGCGACTCGATCAGGTCCGAGCGGCGATACGCCACTTGCAGGACGTCGCCACTCGCGAGATCGAGTTGCAGCTCCCAGCGGCTCTTCGAGATCACCTTGAGGATCCCCTTCCCCGGCCGCACGTCGAGCCGATCCACATCGTCCCAGCTCCTGATGCCGACTTCAGGATGCTTCGCGGACGCGTCGAGCACGGCCTGGAACGGCATCGTGGGCACCACGCTCGGCGTGCGCTGCTCGGCCGGTTGCACCCAGACGAACTGCTTCTTGACCTGCAGCAGGATGCCGGTGCAGACCACGACCAGGAACGGTAGCGCGACCAACGCAGCCCCCCAACGATGCAGTCGGCGATTGGCGATGCGAGGGTTCATGGTCATGGGCGACGAACTCGGAGGATCACGGCAGAGGCCCCGGCGAGGACGAGTGAACCGACAGTCGCGGTCGCATGGCCGAGGAAGACCATCGCGGCCAGCCACGCGGAGCTGATCACCAGCGTGATCGCGGCGGTGGGACTGCCGAAGCGGACAAACTCCAGGAAGGTTATGCGCATCTGCTGCCTGGCCGCGAGGTCGAGCGTGGTCACGTTGGCGGAGGCACCGATCGGGGTGGCATTGCCACCAAGGCAGGCGCCGAGTGCAAGAGCCCACCAGAGAATGGTGCCGTCGCCCGGGAGCGTCGGAATCAGGCCATGCAGGATCGGGATGGAGACGGCCACGAACGGAATGTTGTCGATGAGTCCGGAGAGCAGGCCGGCGGTCCAGAGCACGATCAGCGCGGCGAAGAGGAGCGTGCCGTGCTCGCCGAGCCCGAAGGTCGCGCGACCCTGCTCGATCACGCTGCCGAGCGACCCGGCGAGCGTCCCGATCAGTCCGGTCTCGACGGCAGCGCCGACCACGATGAAGAGGAAGGCAAAGAAGACCAGCGTGGGCCACTCGATCTCGTGCTCCAGGACGCCAAGGATGCCGTGCCGCCGTTCCTCGAGGGAGGCATCGTGGCGTCGGAGGTAGAGCACGTCCTGGAGCACCAGCGCCGCCGCCGCCCCGATGGTCGCGGGGATGGCGGCGGGCATGCCGGTGATGCCGTGGGTCAGAAAGCCGACGAGAATGACAGCGCAGATCCACCCCATGCCGCGCAGCAGCGTCGGGTCCACGATCCGGATCTCGGCCGGGGCCGCGGACGGGTCGCCCACGGTGCGCGGCGCCTTGGCGGCGAGGTCGTGGCGGAACCATCGCGCCGCGAACCATTGCAGCGCCACCATCATCAGCAACACGGGCGCGGCGAGATGGACCAGGAAGTCCCCGAAGGAGAGTCCCGCCCCCGAGCCGATCATGATGTTCGGCGGGTCGCCGATCAGCGTCGCCGTGCCGCCGATGTTGGCGGCCATGATCATCGGGAGGAGGATCGCCATGGGCGAGACGGCGAGCTGCGCGGCCATGCCCAGCGCGATCGGGGTCACGAAGATCACGGTGGTGACGTTGTCGAGGAACGCGGAGGCGATCGCCGTGAACCACGCGAGCAAGACCATGATGCGCGCTGGCGAATTGCCGGCCCGTTCGACCAGGCGGGCCACCGTCCAGCCGAAGACGCCGGTGGACTTGAGCACGCCGACCACGGCCATCATCGAGGCGAGCAGCAGCAGCACGTTCAGGTCGAGCGCGCGGGCGGACTGCTCGAACGAGATCAGGTGGAGCGGCGTGAGGTAGGTGACGCCCCAGACCACCGAGACTGCCACCATGGCCACCAGGACGCGGTGGGCCTTTTCCATGGTGAGCAGGACGAAGAGCAGGAGGAGGGTGGCGGCCACGATCCCCTGCGACAGGGGGTCGGTGGTGCTCGTCAGGAGGGTGGTGGTCTCATGCACGGGCGAAAGGTCGCCGGGTCCGGGCGTCGGCGCCACCGTGTGGCACATTCCCCGCATAGGTGGCGTCCAGACGCCGCAGCGCAGGGATTGCGGTCACACTTTTTCCGGATTCTGCCTCGTGGTGCCCATGCTGTCGCAATTTCTGGGGTCGCCGACCCCCGAGCTCCTCCTGCAGCTCTGCCACTCGTGGCGTGCATCCCGACCCTCCGTGTCGGTGTTGGCGCTCGTCTGTGAATCCCATGCCGCCCTGATCGGCCCCTTGCAGGAGGCGGCGTCCTCGGCCGAACTCCGCCTCCACGGGGCGGTGGTGCCTGGCGTCGTGGCGGACGGGGCCTTCCATCGCACCGGGCTCCTCCTCCTGGCCTTCCCGGGCGAACCCCCGGCGGTCATCGTGCCGATCCCCCGCGAGGAGCCGGAGGCCACGGAGGCCCCGATCGCCACGCTGGCCGATTTTGTCCACCAGCACGCCTCGGCGACGGCCGGCGAGGACACGTTGGTGATCTTCGTTGACGCCATGGTGCCGAAGGTCGCGTCGCTCCTCGATCGACTCTACTTCGAGTGCGGGGACCAGGTGCACTACGCCGGCAGCAGCATCGGCAGCGAACGGTTCGTGGCGACCCCGTGCCTGTTCGACAACACGAGGCTGGTCGAGGGCGCGTTGCTCGCGGTGCTCCTGCCGCAGAACGGTGGCCCGGCGATGGCCCACGGGTATCAGGGCGACGTCACCTTGCGAGTCGCCACCGAGATCGAGGGGAATCGGATCCGGCGCATCAATGGCCGCATCGCCTTCGAGGTGTATCAGGAGTTGATGGCCGAGGAATACGGCATCGCACTCGACCGGACCAACTTCTACGAATACGGCGTGCACTTCCCCTTCGCCTTCAACCGCGTCAGCGGCGAATCGCTGGTCCGCATCCCGGTGTCGGTCGAGGACGACGGCTCCATCCTCTGCATCGGGGAGGTCCCCGAGAACGCGCTGCTCGGCGTCGTGCGCGCCGTGGACGCCGGGGACACCCGTGCCGCAGGCATGGTGGCGAGCTCCAGCCCCCTGACGGACGCCGCCGGAGTGTTCGTCATCTACTGCGCCGGTCGGTACCTGCACCTTGGAGATGACGCGGCGGCAGCGGAGCTCGTCGTGCTGCGGGAGCAGCACCCGGCAGCGGAGATTGTCGGAGTGCTCTCCCTCGGTGAAATCGGCACTCCCGCCACGGAAGGGTACCCCCAGTTCTGCAACGCCACGTTGCTCGCGATCCCATGGTGCTGAAGCAGCAGCAGGCGCTGACCGTTCTCTATGACCTCGCCATGACCATGGCCGGGGAGACCGACCCGCGCCGCCTGGCCACGTCGATGCTGCAGCGGCTGCTGGCCCATACCGGGCATGCCTGCGGTGCCGTGCTGCTCGATCTCCGCGACGAGCCGGGCGAGGCCGTCTCGGCCGATGTGTACGTCACCATCGGCGCCCGGACGCTCCGCGCGCTTGAGGGCACGCGCTGCCGCTGGCCCGCCTCTGCCATGGCGGGCGGTCGAGTCCAGCACCCGACCGGCTGGTTCCCGGGGGGCACGCGCTACCCGCACGCCCTGCAGCTCGAGCTGCCCGGCGTGGGTCGCATGCTGCTGTTGGCATCAACGGCCTCGCCCGTCCGGGAAGATCAGGCCGTCGCACTGCTTCCTCCCGTGCTCGCCAAGTTCAGTCAGGCGCTCCGTCACTGCCTGGACAGCAAGGCACGTGGCGAGGCGCTGGCTGTCGCCCGCGATGCCGCCGAGGCGGCAAGCCGTGCCAAGAGCCGCTTCCTGGCCAGCATGAGCCACGAGTTGCGCACCCCGCTCAACGGCATTCTCGGCTACGCCCAATTGGTCGAGCTGGAGGATGCCCTTCCGACACGCGTCGGGGACCACGCCAGGGCGATCTCGGCGGCGGGGCAGCAGCTGCTGATGGTCGTGAACGACATCCTCGACCTGACCCGGATCGAGTCCGGACAATTGACGATCCAGCTCACCCAGCTCAATCTGGCGCGCGTGCTGGAGGCGACTGCCGCGCAGCACGAAACGAGTGCGCGGGACCGCGGCATCCGACTGGTCACGGCGGAGAGCGTGGCCTCGCTTCGCGTCCTCGCGGATGAGCAACGGTTGCGGCAGGTGCTGGACAACCTTGTCAGCAATGCCATCAAGTACAACCAACCCAACGGACAGGTGTCACTCGTCGCGACCGCATCCGCACCGGACCGGGTGCGGATCTCGGTCACCGACACCGGACGCGGGATCGCGCCCGAGCTGCAGGCGGAGCTGTTCCAGCCGTTCAATCGGCTCGGCGCGGAGATGGGGACGATCCAGGGGACCGGCATTGGCCTTCTGATCACCCGTCACCTTGTGGCCGGGATGGGCGGCACCATCGGCGTGGAGAGCACCCCTGGGGTGGGCAGCACGTTCTGGGTCGAATTGCCATCGGCCACGCCGGCCGTCGCCGAGCCGACCGCGACCGCGACCACGCGACGGCGAATCCTGGTCGCCGAGGACTTCGGGCCGAACCAGGCCGTGCTGCGCCTGCAACTCACGCGACTCGGCTATGATGTCGAGATGGCCTTCGACGGGGCCGAGGCGCTTGCGCTCTGGCGGCAGTCATCGTTCGACCTGCTGCTGACCGACCTGAACATGCCCGGCCTTGACGGGTTCGACCTGTCACGGGCCATCCGGGCCGAAGAGCGCGAACGAGGCGGCCACTTGCCGATCGTGGCGATCACTGCGTCCGACCTGCCTAGCGAGCTGGAGCATTGCCACGGCGCCGGCATGGATGATGTGCTCGCGAAGCCCATCATCCTCGAGGATCTTCGTCGCGTCCTCGAGCGACTGCTTGATGGTGGGGGCACTCCGGTGGCAGACGCCGTCGCTCCGATGCATGCATCGACGATGGCGGTGCTCGACCTGGCCCAACTCCACCGCGTCCTCGGCGAGGTGAGCCCCGAGGAGTGGCGCGGAGTGCTCGGCACCTTCATCGAGTCCGCCGGGGAGGGGCTGAAGCGGATTGCGGCCTCCCAGGGCGACGAGAACATCCTCGCCCGCGAACTCCACAAATTGAAGTCCGGCGCCAAGACGGTCGGGGCGATGCGCTTTGCCGCGCATGCGGTCGCGATGGAGCACGCGGCGCAAAGCGGCCAGCGGATTGCTTTCAGCACGCTGCGGAGCGCGCTGACCGAAGTGGAGCTGGCGCTGGCGGGGTTGGCGAGCATCGCCCCGAGTCCGCGCAATGTGGCCGCCCCGGCCGCCGACGCGCCGCAGGAGATCGCCTGCCGATCGGTGCTGGTGGTCGACGACGATCCGGTGGTGATCCGCCACATGTCGGCGATGCTGACCTTCGGGCTGCGCATCCCTGACGTCCTCACCGCCTCCGATGGCAGGCAGGCCACCGAGATGCTTGCGGCCAGGGACGGCGCGGTCGATGTGGTGATCTGTGACCTCGACATGCCGGAGATGGATGGCGTGGAGTTGATCCGGTCGCTCGGCGGGACGGGGTTCCACGGCGGCCTGATCCTCATGAGCGGCGCCGAGGAGAAGGTGCTCAGCACCGTCGGCGCGCTCGCCGGCATTCACGGGCTCCAGGTGCTCGGTCAGGTCCAGAAGCCGGTGGGCCCCGCGCAGATGCGGGCACTGCTGGCGCGGTTCGAGACCGACGTGGCCCCACAGCGGCAGCGGGGCGCGCTCGAGGAGATCACGGCGGAGGCCATCCGCGAGGGGATTCGTCAGGGTGAGTTCGAGGTCTGGTTCCAGCCGAAGGTTGATGCGTCATCATTGGCCCCGGTCGGTGTGGAGGCGCTGGCGCGCTGGATGCGTGGTCCGTCGGGAGCCGTGTCCCCGGACCGCTTCATCCTTGCCGCAGAGCGACTGGGGCTGATCCCCGAACTCTCGCAGGCACTGGTGGATGCCGCGCTGGCGGGCGCTGCGCGGCTCGCCGCGAGCGGGGCGGACTTGAAGGTGGCCATCAACATCTCGGGACGGCTGCTCGACGACCTGACACTCCCGGACTGGATCAGTGCGCGCACGATCGCGGTCGGACTGCGGCCGCAGGCGGTGGTGCTGGAGATCACCGAAACGGGATTGAGCGACGACTTCACCCGCGCACTCGACGTCCTGACGCGGCTCCGCCTGAAGGGGTTCGGACTCTCCATCGACGACTTCGGCATCGGCTACTCGTCCTTCGAGCAGCTCGGGCGCGTGCCGTTCACCGAGTTGAAGCTCGACCGCAGTTTCGTGAGCCGGGGCAGCCGCGACCCCGCCGCCCGCGCGATCCTGGAAGGGAGCATGGACATGGCGCGCAAACTGGGCCTGAGCACGGTGGCCGAGGGCGTCGAAACCGTCGAGGACCTGGAGCTGGTGCGTTCCCTCGGCTGTGACGGGGTGCAGGGCTACCTGATTGCCCGCCCGATGACCCTCGAGTCGCTGCTGGCCTGGCTGGAGAGCCGCCCGGCAAGTACCGGCGCGCCAGGGGGCCCGACGGCGCTCACATTCGCCTAGGGTGTGCGCGCGCGCCTCTTGGCAACGTCGTCCGAGTTGGCGACTTTCGTAGCGTTCGCCAGCCCAGGCGTGGTGGCAGAGCGGTTGAATGCACCGGTCTTGAAAACCGGCGGACCCGTGAGGGTCTCGTGAGTTCGAATCTCACCCACGCCGTGTCGTCTTCATTCGTCCCCTACTCGGAGTGCCTCCATGCGCATGCCGTTCTTCCTCCTCCCGCTGGCCCTCGCCCTGCCGCTCGGCGCGCAGGGCTTCGAGGGCACCGTCTCGATGCGTCTCTCCTCGCCCCAGGGAGAAATGGGCGCCAAGTACCAGTTCAAGGGCGACAAGCTCGCGATGGTCATGACGGCCCCGTCCGGACCGATGGCCGGCAGCGAGATCCGCATGATCATGGACCCCGCCGCCAAGACCATGACGATGCTGTCGCCGATTCCCGCAGGAATGGGAGGCGGCCAGATGTTCCCGGCGGACGCCAAGGGAATCAAGATGGTGATGCCGATGGATGGCGCTGCAGCGGGACAGGGCGCGACCGGCCCTGCCCCCACGATCACCAAGCTCGGCACGTCGCAGACCATCGCCGGGATGAAGTGCGACGACTTCGAAATGGTGCAGGACAACACCAAGATGCGCATGTGCCTGGCCACCGGAATGGGCAAGTTCACCTTTCCCGAGATGAGTGGCGGAATGGGCGGTCGCGGTCGTGGTGGCAACAGCACCCCCGCCTGGGCCAAGGCCCTTGGGACCAACCCGGGCTTCCCGCTCAAGGTCTGGGAAGCGAACGGCAAGATCGCGATGGAAGTGACGGCAATTGATCGTGGCGCCGTCCCGGCGTCCGCCTTCGAGACGCCCGCCGGCTATGTGGACATGAGCGGCATGGTGGGCGGCGGGCGGCGCCCCTGACCCGTCGGGCTCCGCTGCTCCTCTTCGCGCTCCTCGCCTGCACCGGTGGGGAGCGCGCTGGCGTTGGCACGCCACCCCAGTTCGAGGATCCATCCGGCAACCCGGTGGTCCTCACCACGCTGCCCGTGCGGCGCATTGTCTCCACCATGCAGTCGGCCAACGAGTGGCTGCTCGCCCTCGGCGCCGCAGACCGCCTCGTGGCCCGCACCGACTTCGATCGGCAGCCGGAGTTTGCCCAGCTCCCCTCGATCGGCGGGGGACTCGACCCCTCCCCCGAGGCCGTGGCCGCGCTGCACCCCGACGTGGTGATCGGCTGGCAGATCCGCGCCTCGATCGACCTTCAGGAAGCGCTGCGGCCGTTCAAGATCCCGGTGCTCTCCTTCGAGACCACCGACACCGCCGACGCCTTTCGCCAGCTCGCGCGGATGGGCGTGCTGGTGGGTCGCGAGGCGCGCGCCGACTCGGTCGCGACCCAGCTCCGGGCCGACCTGCGCGCGATCAAGGCCGACGCGTGCCGGGACGCCGATGGCGGCGAGCGCGTGATGCTCGTCCTCTGGAGCGAACCGCCGATGACAGCCGGCGGTGGGACGTGGATGACCACGCTCCTCGAGACGGCCTGCCTCCGCAACGCCTTCGAGGATGAGACCATTCCCTGGCCCACGGTGGGCATGGAATCCATCACGGCCCGGCAACCGCGGTACCTGCTGACCTCGCTGGGCGACTCCGCGGGGCAGCGGCTGGCCGAGTTCCGGGCCAAGCCGGGGTGGCGGGACCTCGAGGCGGTCCGCGCCGGGCGGGTCATCGAGATCCCCGGCGACCTCTTTGCCCGTGCCGGACCGACCCTCCCCGCCGCCGCCCGGGCGATCGTGGCCGAGCGCCGGCGCCTCGCCGGGAGGTAGCGGCTCCGGGCCGGTCCGAATATCTTGACCCCGCAGCAAGGAGCGGTGGCCGAGTGGCTGAAGGCGACGGTTTGCTAAACCGTTTTAGGGGGTAAACCCCTAACGAGGGTTCGAATCCCTCTCGCTCCGTTGTTGGGATGCTGGGTCGGCAGTCTCAAAGTGGTCGTACGTCTTATGTCGTAGGTCATAGGCCTTGCCCTCGCGCCTTACGACCTACGACCTACGACCTACGACTTTTTCCTTTCAGGTATCTCATGTCTGCACCACGCGTCCGCTTCGCCCCCTCCCCCACCGGCTATCTCCACGTCGGTGGCGCCAGGACGGCGCTCTTCAACTGGCTCTTCGCCAAGCGGACCGGTGGCACCTTCGTGCTTCGGATCGAGGACACCGACAAGCAGCGGAGCACCGACGCCCACACGCAGGTCATCCTCGACGGCATGAGCTGGCTCGGCGTGACCTGGGACGAGGGACCGTTCTTCCAGGGCGAGTACGGCGACCGGCATCGCGCCGATGCCGAGACGCTGCTGGCGAAGGGCCTCGCCTACAAGGATTACCTCACGGCGAGCGAGCTCGATGCGGAGCGTGCGGCCGTCGAGGCGCGCGGCGGCACCTTCCGCTTCGACCGGAAGTCCATTCATCTCCCGCCCGAGGAGACGGCGCGCCGCGAGGCGGCCGGGATGCCGTACGCCATCCGCTTCGCCGTACCGGACGAGGAGATCGCGTGGATGGATGCGGTGCACGGCCGCATCTCGTGGCAGGGCCGCGACCTCGATGATTTCATCATCCTGCGCTCCGACGGCTCGGCGATCTACAACCTGGCCGTGGTCTCCGACGATATCGCGATGGAGATCACCCACGTGATTCGCGGCGACGATCACATCTCCAACACGCCCAAGCAGATCGCGCTCTACCGCGCGCTCGGCAAGGAGCCGCCCATCTTCGCGCACGTGCCGATGATCCTCGGCACCGACGGGAAGAAGCTCTCCAAGCGCCACGGCGCCACCGCGGTCGGCGACTATCAGGACATGGGCATCCTCCCCAGCGCGATGCGCAACTTCCTCGCCCTGCTCGGCTGGTCGCCGGGCGGCGACGAGGAGATCGTGACCGAAGCGGAGATGATCGCGCGCTTCGCCCTCGAGGACATCCAGAAGAAGGCGGCGGTCTTCGACCCGGCCAAGCTCGAATGGATGAACGGCCAGTACCTCTCGCAGCTGCCGGCCGAGACCCTGCTCGCCCCGGTCGAGCGTCAGCTCGGCATCCTCGGGGTGGCGCACGAGGGTCGCGACCTGCTGCCCATCATCACGGCGGTCAAGGCGCGGGCACGCACCATCACCCACGTCGCCGAGCAGGTGGCCTCACGCATCGACGGGAGCCGGGTGGTCCGCGACGAGAAGGGCGCCGCGCTGGTGACCAAGATGGGCGATCGCTTCGCCACCTGCCTGCAGCTCGCGCACGCCGCCCTCGAGACGCTGCCGGCGCCCTCGTGGGACGCCGCCACGCTCGAGGCCGCGCTCCGGCAGGTCGCCGAGGCGAACACGCTCAAGCTGGGCGACGTGATGCAGCCAGTGCGCGTCGCGCTCACCGGCGGCACGGTGTCGGAGCCGGTGCACGAACTGCTGGCGGTGGTGGGTCGCGACGAATCGCTCGCCCGGATGGCGCGCGCGATCGGCTGAGCGCGAGCGAGCCTGACGCACAGCAGAAACGGGGCCCTTGCGGGCCCCGTTTCGTTGTCATGCCGTGGAGCAGTGCGCGACTAGAAGCGCCGCCCGATGCCCACGCTCAGGAGCCACGGATCGACCTTGACCTTCGACACGGCGTTGCCGCCGGCCAGGACATCGGAGCCGAGGATCACCTTCTTCACGTCGAAGTTGAGGAAGAAGCCAGGCGAGAGCCGCACGTCGGCGCCCACCTGCGCGGCACCACCGATCGAGCTGTCGTCGAGATCGAGCGCACCGACGCCGGGCACCAGCAACGCCACGTCGGAGATGAGCGTGAAGTTCACGCCGGCACCGACATACGGCCGCACCGAACCGGTCGGCATGAAGTGGTACTGCAACATCAGCGTCGGCGGCAGGTGCTTGAAGGTGCCGATCTTGGCACCGTTGAGTTCCACGTCGTGCTTCTGCGGATAGGTCAGCACCAGCTCCGCCGCGAAGTTGGTCGCGAAGAAGTAGCTGATGTCGAGTTCGGGGAAGATCTTGGAGCTGACGGTGATCGCATCCTCGGGCACGCTGAGCGACGGGATGGCGTCGGACTTGTCGGCGGGCGTCAGCGACAGCGCGCGGACACGCACCAGCCACGGACCTTCGGCAGACTGCGCAGCCACCGGGGCAACCAACGCGACCATCGCGAGCAGGGACAGCATCGAACGAATCGAACGCATGCAAGACTCCAATGCAGAAGTCACCCAGGGAGTGACTCAAGCATAGACGCGCCCTGCGCGGCGTCAAAGCCACGCAGGGCGCGGGAATCCGGACCTTTTTAGTCCCTTACCGCAGCGTCGCGAGCACCTTGGCGGCCGCAGCACGCACCTCCGACTGGGCACGCACGATCCCCGGATCGAGGATGCTGCCGTCGAGCGGAATTTCGCGCAGCGTCGGCAGCGCGGCGATGTAGTAATCCCGCCACGCCTCGAGGATCACCCGCTCCGTGGCCGCGTCGCCCCCCTTGGCGATCGCCTCGCGCGAGAGTGCGCCCTGGGTCGCGAGCTCCCGCCGCGCCACCTCCAGAAGCTCTCCGACCGCGGCCATCCCGATGGTGGCGTCCCCAGCCACGAGCATGAGTCCCGTGGTCAGCGCACAGTTGGCGACGTTGCCCAGGGTGGCCGCGCTCACCATCTCGATGCGATCGCGGTCGGTGTGGTAGTACTGGTCGGTGAAGTGCCAGAAGAGCACGGCGGGGATCTTGTTGCTGAGGAAGGGCGTGTGGTCACTCCCGCCCTCGAAGGGATTGGCCTTCACCACCCAGCCGTTGGTGGCGGCGCGCGCGAGGCAGCGCTGGCGCGAGAAGTCGTTGAGGAAGTGCGGCCAGATGTCCGCCTGCTTGACGGGGGAGCCACCCCATGCCGTGTGCTGGTCTTCACCGCGCACCCAGACCGCCGACGGATCCTTCATCTTTTCGACCAGGAACGTCCCGCCGGTGAGCGCGGTGTTCTCGCCCACCATGTCGAGCGACATCCCCCACTTCACGCCCGCCCGCCGCACGCTGTCCTCGGAGAGATAGCGCGCCGTGGAGCGGATCTCGTCGCCCCAGAGGAAGGTGAGCGTGCGCGCCGGATCGGCGCGGTTGCTGCGCACCAGCAGCGCAGCGACGCGCGCCATCTCGGCGAGCGCCCCAACGCCCGAGGCATTGTCGTTGGCGCCGGGCTCCTGCACGTGCGCGGAATAGACGAACCGCTCCATCGGGCGCACGGCCCCGCGGATCTCCGCCACCAGGGTCAGCTCCGGCTTCTGCTCGAAGACGGTCTCCACCTGCGCCATGAGCTCCACTGGCCCGGCCGTCAGCGCCGCACGGATCGAGTCGCGTGCCGCGGCAGAGAGGAAGATCAGGAAGCCGCGGTTGACGGTGTCCCGCGCGATGCCGGAGAACTGGATGGCGGTGACGTTCTTGGCCTGCTGGTTGTAGGCCGGCAGCCGCTGCGGTGCGATCACGCCAAGCGCGCCACGTTGCATCGCGCGCGTGTAGAGTGTCCGCGCATTGCCTTCGCCGAAGACGATCTTCCCCTTGACGTCCGTCTTCGCGAAGTCGGCGTCCGCGCCGGCGCCGACATCCACGAGACCGGCCCGCGTGCCGCCGCGCGGCGTGGACCACGAATTGGCGGCGAGCATGTTGTGGTTGGTGGCCCAGGTGAGCAGCGGCGCACGACGGCCCACGATCGTGAGCGACGCCCCGAGCGGCGACCAGGCCGGCGCGGTCATCGGCCGCGATTCGACCCGGTAGATCAGTCGATCGGACGGCTTCGCCGTGCGCTCCTCCACGTACCCGGCCGCCCGCAGCAGCGCGGCGACGGTGTCGATCGAGGCGTCGAAGCCGCGATTGCCCGGCAGGCGGTAGAACTGCTCGACGAAGGCCACGGTACCGTATGCACGGTCACCCGAGACTTCCCGCGCCACGGCCCGGGTGAGGGACGCGAAGGGGTCCACGACCGTGAGGCGGGCGGGTTGCTGGGCAGCAAGCCCGATCGGGACGACGGCGAGCAGCGCGATCCGGAAGCAGCGAGCGGGCACGGTCCACCTCATGCGAAGGTTCCGGCGCGGAAGCGCCAGCAGCGGTCAAGAAATTCGTCGAGCCATCCGCGATGGATGAAGGCCTCGACGGATGCGGCGGTGGCATCGCGATCCATGCCCCAGACCGTCGCACGCGGGGCATTCTCGCGAAACTCGGCCTGGATCAGCGCACGATCGTCGGCGGTCCACACCGTGGGGAGCTCCTGGCCGAACTTCGCCGAGACGCCGTTCACACCTGGCCCGCCCACGGCAATGGTGGGCGCCGCATGGAAGAGCGGCGTCTCGAACCAGGCGAGGTCGCTCATCAGCACGCCACGGCGATAGGGATGGCCCGCCCCACGCCGACCGATCTCCTCGAGGAGCCCCACCGCCGCGCGACGATCGGGGGCGTCCGCATCGAGGTCGGCCGCAACCACGATCGCCACGGTCTCGCTTCCATCCACGAGCTTCATCACGGCCTCCCCGAATCGGGCAGCGTGCGCTGCGCCTTGCGAAGGTCGTATTCGTATTGCTTCTGCTTGCGAATCTCGGCCACGTTCTTCTTGAACTCCTCGAGGGTGGCGGCACGTCGCGCGGCGAAGAAGAGATCCTCACGCATCGCACTGAACCGCTTGTTCATTTCCGCCTGCGTCGGATTGCCCTGCAGGTTGATCGGCAGGAGGCCGAGCAGCGCGGTCGGCAACTTGATCGGCCCAAGGTAGATCCATTGCCCGTCCAGGCCCACCTTCTGGCCGCCGAGCTGCGTGACCCACGAGGGAGGACGCTTGGAGGGATCCAGCCGCTCGGCGGCGAGGGCGTCGAGGTACCCCTGCACCACCCTCGCCACCACCGAATCGGCCAATTCCTGCTGGCTCTTCCCCGTGGCCGCCGCCGCCATCTCGCGGGGCGTCATCGGGAGCGGGCGGACCCAGAGCTGGCCACTGCCGTAACTCGGCCGAAAGGCCGAGGCGGGCGCCGTCGCTGGCGGGGCGCTCACGGGCGGGGCGCTGGCGACCGCAGCTGGGTTGACCGGGACTGCCGCCGCCGGGGCGCGTGACGTGCCGCTATCGGCAAGAGCGGGCATCGTGCCCACGGGCCGTGTCATCGGTGGTGGATTGCCCGTCGGTCGTGCACCTGGCTGCCCGGCCGGAGTCGCCGGGGCGCGGTAGGGCATGGCCACGATCGTCGGCGTGGAGGCCGTTGAGGTCAGCGGGGCGAGGTAGGTCTCCCCTGCCTCCGACAACCACCCTGACCCGCGGTGCTGCACGCCCCACACCAGCGGCACGTGCAATGCGACGGCCAGCGGCCAGATCCACCAGCGGGTCCGGGTCGCAACCGGTAGCGCAAAGGCTCGCTCAGCCGTGGGCGGCCGCAACCGTGTCCCGGCACGCCGCCAGCGTCCGGCCGAGGCGCGCCACGGCCTCGCGAATCCGCTCGGCGGGCTGCGTCAGCGCGATCCGGAAGAATCCTTCACCTCCGGGGCCGAAGCCGCTCCCCGCCATCGTGACCACGCCCTCCTCCTCCAATGCGCGAGAGGAGAAGTCCGCGGAGGCGATGCCCGCCGGCAGCGCGATCCAGACATACATCGCCGCCTTCGGGACCTCGACCACAAAGCCGTGCGCCCGCAGCGCCTCCACCGCGGCATCGCGGCGCACCTGCAACTCCGCCACGATCGGCTTCACCAGCTCCTCGGCATGATCGAGCGTCCAGGCCCCGGCAGCCTGCAATGCGAGGAACGGCCCGGTGTCGACATAACTCTTCACCTTGGTCAGCGCGGTGATCAACTCCGACCGTCCCACCACGAAGCCGAGGCGCCATCCGGTCATCTGGAAGGACTTCGAGAGCGAGAAGTATTCGACCGCCACCTCACGCGCGCCCTCGATCTCGAAGATGCTCGGCGCGACATACCCGTCGAAGGTCAGGTCGCAGTAGGGGTTGTCGTAGGCGAGCACGATTCCGTGCTTGCGACACGACGCCACCAGTCGCTCGAGGTACTCACGCGGTGCGACGGCGGCGGTGGGGTTGTTCGGATAGTTGACGAAGACCACCTTGGCGCGCCGCAACGTCTCCTCCGGCAGGGTGTCGAGCTCGACCAGGAAGTTGTGCTCGGGACGCAGCGGCACGATCACCGGTTCGGCGCCCGCCAGCATGGAGCCGCCGATGTACGCCTGGTACCCGGGTTCCGGCACGATCGCCACGTCGCCGGGGTTGCACACCGCCATCGGCAGGTGCGAGAGCCCTTCCTTCGAACCGATGAGCGGCAGCATTTCGGTGTAGGCATCAAAGCGCTGCCCGAAGCGGCGCTCCACCCAGCGCACCGCCGCCTCGCGGTATGCCGGCAACCCCTGCTGGAAGCCGTACTTGTGGTTGGCCGTCACGTCGAGCGCACTCTTGAGGGCGTCCACCACGGCCTTCGGCGGCGGGCCGTCGGAATCGCCGGCGCCCAGGTCGATCACGTCCACGCCCGCCTCGATCAAGCGTCGCTTGATGGTGGGGATCTTGGCCAGCGGATAGCCGGGCAGCTGCCCAACGCGATCGGAAATCGAGATCATGCCGTTTCTCCAGCCACAAGGTTGCGCAGGATTCCCACGCCGGGAATCTCCACTTCCACCACGTCGCCCGGCGCCAGTCGGCCCACGCCCTCGGGCGTGCCGGTGAGGATGAGGTCACCCGGTTCGAGCGTCATGATGCTGCTGATGTACTCGATCAGCACCGGGATCGAGAAGATCATGTCGGAGACCGGGGCGCGCTGCCGTTCGACGCCGTTCACCCGACCGATCACCTCCAGCGTGCGCCAGTCGAGCCCTTCGGCGACCACCGGACCGACCGGGCAGAAGGTGTCGAAGCCCTTGGCGCGCCCCCACTGTCCGTCCGGCTTCTGCAGGTCACGACAGGTGACGTCGTTGCCGCAGGTGAAGCCACGCACCACGCGCATCGCATCGGCCGCCGCGACGTGCCGCGCACGCGTGCCGATCACCACGCCGATCTCCGCCTCGTACTCGACCTGCTGCGACACGGCCGGCAGCACGATCGTGCCCCCGGGCTCGAGCAGCGCAGAGGGCGGCTTGAAGAAGAGCATCGGGCGGGCGGGCACCTCGTTGCCGAGCTCCCGGGCGTGCGCCGCGTAATTGCGACCGACGCAGACGATCTTGCTCGGCTGGACCACCATCATGTCGCCGCTCCAATGCCGTGACGGGCGAAGAAATCCTCGCACTTGCTGCGCACGTGACTCCATGGGCCGATGACCCGGTCGGCTGGCGGCAGCCCTTCGAGCAGCATCATGCCGTACCGCTTGGTGACCACGCGCCGGTCGAGCAGGATCACCACGCCGACGTCGTGCGCGCTCCGAATCAGGCGGCCGAACCCCTGCTTGAGCTTCAGCGCCGCGTGCGGCAGGAGATACCCCGAAAAGCCGTCCTCACCCTGTTCGGCGAGGCGCTCCAGTCGGGCCGCCGTGATCGGCTCCGCCGGAACCTTGAAAGGTAGCTTGGCCAGCACGAGGCTGCGGAGCGCGCGGCCGGGCACGTCCACGCCTTCCCAGAAGGAGTCGGTGCCGAGCAGGATGGCGTTGCCTGTCTCCCGGAAGCGGCGCAGCAGGTGATCGCGCTGCCCGTCGCCCTGCACCAGGATCGGGAAGCGGTCGCCGAGGGCGCTGCGCAGCGACGCGGCGGCGCGGCGCAGGGCGGCGTGCGAGGTGAAGAGCACGAAGATCCCGCCGTCGCCGGCGAGTGCGAGGTCGTGCACCACGTCCACGATCGCGGCATCGTGCCCGGCCTCATCCTCGCGCGGATCCGGTACGTCCTCCGGCACACCGAGGAGGCACTGCGCCCCGTAGTCGAAGGGCGACGGGAACACCTCGGCCACGGTCACCGGTGAATCTGCGCCACCGAGTCCGATGCGCGACGAGAGAAACGAGAAGTCGCCTCCCGTCGCGAGCGTCGCGCTGGTGAGCGCCACGGTGCGCACCCGACTGAAGAGGAGGTCGCGCAGCGTCGGGGCAAGGTCGAGCGGTACCGCCGCGAGCTGGAGCGCCTGCCCCTTCGGGCCCGTGCGCTCGATCCAGCGCACCTCGGGAGGACGCCCCGCCGCGGGACGCAGCGTGATGTTCAATCCGTCGGCGGCGGAATCGAGGCGACGGATGACGCCCCGACATTCAGCAAGCAGCTGCTCCCGTCGTTCCGTGCTTTCGGCTTGCGCGAGTCGGTCGGCAATGGTCTCGGTCACCTCGGCGATCAACTGGAACGACCGCACCGTCGCCTCGAGTTCGTGGGTCAGCCCCTCGGTCCAGAGCGGCAGCGCAGCGAAGTCCTCGTCGAGCCGCACCTGTCCAGTCCCCTGTTGCTCGAGGAAGCCGAAGAGGCGGAGCACCAATCCCTCGGCGGCGCGGCGCGCATCGGCGACCGCGGGCGCCAGCCGATCGCGCACGAGGTCGAGCGAGGCGCGCGACAGCAGGTCATCGGCCGTGGCGAGATCGCGCTGCAATGAGGGAACGAGTCCCTTGCCGTTGCGCTCGAGGCGGTTGAGCAGGCGGCGGATGCCGCGGCTCGACACCTGCACCCCAAGGTGCGACGCCGCGACGTCCTCGAGGTGATGGGCCTCGTCGAGGATGATCCGCTGGTACGCAGGGAGCACCGCGGCCTCCATCCAGTTGTCGGAGGCCTGGCGCACCGCGAGATCGGCCGCGAGCAGGTGGTGGTTCACCACCACGACGTCGGCCTGCGCCGCGCGACGGCGCGCCCGAAAGACGAAGCAGCGATCGAAGTGACGGCACTGCAGTCGCGTGCACAGATCGGCCTCGGCCGCGACCTCGTCCCAGACCTCGCTGGTCGGCGGTGCGGGGAGATCGGCCAGCGTGCCATCCTCGGTGTGCGAGGCCCACGCCGTCAGGTCGAGGAGTTCCTGCAGGCGGTCGCCCTCGAGCAACGACTGCTGGCTTCCGCTCGCCGACTCGAGCCGCGCACGACAGAGGTAGTTGCGCCATCCCTTGAGCAACGCAAAGGTCGGGGTGCGCTCCTCGCTCCCGAGCGCGCGCGCCAGCAGCGGCAGGTCCTTGCCGACCAGCTGCTCCTGCAGATTGATGGTGTTGGTCGAGATCACCGTGCGCTCGCCGTTGGCCTTGGCCCAGGCGAGGGCGGGCACCAGGTAGGCGAACGACTTGCCGACGCCGGTGCCGGCCTCGAGCAGGAGCACGCCGCCGTCGTTGTAGGCATCGACGAGGTGCGCGGCAAGGTCGCGCTGGCTTCGGCGATCCTCGTATCCACCCAGCTGATGCGCGATCGGACCATGCTCGCCGAGTTGCGCAATCACCTCGAAGGGATCGAGCCGGATCACCTGCTTGGTCTTCGGCACCTCGACCACGACGTACAGCCGCGTGCCGGTGTTGTCGACGATCCCGAAGCCGATCCCGTCATCGTGGGCGCGCGCCGCGACCGAGAGGTCGGCCATGGAGGGCTCGAGATGACCGGTCGGATGGTTGTGCAGCAGCATCTCGCCGGCGCTCGCCACGCCGGGCAGCGCCAACACGCGGTCGACCGTCCCGCGCGCCACGGCGCGCACGGCCGTGATGACGCCGGCCCCGTCGAGCGTGGCCACGAAGGAGACTTCGTTCCCGCCCGCGGCGCTGATTTCCCGGTGCAGCGTCTCGCGTGCCGCGGCGGACAGTCGATCGTTCAGGTCTTCAATTCCTTCTTCTTCGCGGCCGGGAAGAGGACGTTGTTCAGGATGAGGCGGTAGCCCGGTGAATGCGGATGCAAGGCCAGGTCGGTCGGGGCGTCACCGATTGCATGCTGCGGATCTTCGGGATCGTGCCCACCAAAGAAGGTCCAGGTCCCCTTCCCCCGCGTGCCATGAATGTACTTGGCCCAGGGGGCGCCCGGCTCGTCGGCGAGCACGGTCACGTCGGCCTTGAGCCGTTCCCGGCGGAAGGAGGTGGTGAGCCCGTAGAAATCGGGGATCACCTGGCGGTGGTTCTGCACCAGCATCGTCGCCACCGGATCGATCTTGGCCGAAAAATTGAACAGCGTGAAGGCGCCGAGCTGTTGCCGCGCGACGCCATTCACCTGATGCCCATCGATGTCGCTGAAGACCGCCATGGAGGGCGATTGTTCAAGCGTGGCCCCCTGGAAGGCGAGCGCCGCGTCCCAGCGCATCTGCGCCGTGGCGCGCGGGTCCATGGGTGTCCCGTCCGCAAACGCGGCCGCGATGTCCACGCCATCGCTCGCCAGTGCCAGGTCCAGCGTTTCGGTGGCCGTGCACATCGCGAAGAGGAAGCCGCCACGATCCACGAAGCCCGCCAGCCGCTGCGCCACCGCCCGCTTCGCGGTGGGCACGTTGGGAAACCCGAGCTGACCCGCGGTCCGCCGGTTCAGGTCCATCATGGATTGCAGCCACGGCGATCCGGCGTAGTTCAGCACGAACTTCGAGTACTGCCCGGTGAAATCCTCGTGGTGCAGGTGCAACCAGTCGTAGCCGGTCAGCCGCCCCCCGATCACCTCGGGATCCCACACGCGATCGTACTTGATGCCGGCGTACTCGAGGGCCATCGTGACGGCGTCGTCCCACGGCGCCGCATCCGGCGGTGCATAGACCGCCATGCGCGGCGCCTTTTCGAGCGGCACCGCGTCCATGTTGCCACCCTGCACCTCGCCGCGAACCGTCGCCACGCTGCCGTCGCTGAGGGTCTCCATGCTGACGCCGGCCAGCGTCGCGTCGCGCTGCACCGCCTCGCTCGCTGGCAGCAGGAACGCCCCGCCCCGATAGTTGAGCAGCCACTCTGCCTTGTCGCCACGCTCGAGCGCCCGGAACGCCACGCCATAGGCCTTGAGGTGATCGGACTGCGCGTCGTCCATCGGCAGCAGCAGCGAGGCGCGCCCACCACGTGCCGAGCTGGCCCACACCGGCCGGGGTACCACGAACGCGGCGCCACCGGCGGCGGCGATGCGGAGGAAGCGACGGCGTTCCATCAACTGGCTCCTTCAGGTGGGCCCGGGCGACGGAGCGCATCGCGAAGCCGCCGCGCCTCCGGCGCCGCCGTGCTTTGCGGGAAGTCCAGCAGCAGCCGCTCCAGCAACGTGAGCGCTTCGGCCCGGCGACCGGTCTCGGCTTCGAGTGTCGCGAGCGCGAGCCGCGCCGCCGGAGCGCTTGCAGGCGCCGCGGTGGTGTCGGCAGCCGCCCAGAGGAGACGCGCAGCGGCCGTGTCCCCCTGCGCGGCCGCGATCCGCCCCGCCAGGAGGCGGGTCTCGGCGGCACCCGGGGGCGGGAGCGTCTGGGCCAGCGTCGTGAGCGTGGTGCGGGCGCGCGCCGAGTCGCCGCGCTCGAGGTCGAGCAATGCGTTGCCAAGGGCCGACAGCGAGTCCTTGGCAACGGCCTGCAGCAGGGCGAGCACGGTCACCCGTGCGACGGCCAATTCGCGTTCGTCGTCGAACGGTCCCGCTTCCTGCAGCAATTGCGTCGCCCCGGCGAGGTCGCCACGGTAGAGGCGCAGGCGGCCACGCAGGTCGAAGCCCGCCACGCTCGAGTCGCCGCGCACGAGGGCGTCGGCCCGGTCGAAGTCTCCGCCCTTGGCCCAGGCCATCGCGATGCGTCGCCGCTCCTTGTCGCGCCCGTCCATGTCGAGCGACGACGCCAGCGTGGCCAGCACCTGCTCGGCCTCCGCGGCCTTCCCCTCGGCGATGAGCACGCCGAGCAGCGTGCCCGACGCGCCCGTGGCGGCACCCGGCGGTGCGTTGGCATCGGCAGCCACCAGGGCGAGCAACCGCCGCGCATCGCGCTCGTTGCCTCCGTCGGCATGGGCGCGCGCCGCCTCGAGTCGGGTGCGCGCGGCAGTGGCCCCGTCCTGTCGCTCGGCGATCGCCTCGAGCAGGGCGCCGCGGACGCGCAACGCCGCCTGATCGCCCTGCCCGCGCATCTCGTCGAGCAACGCCTGCAGCAGCGCGCCCGCCTGCGCACGGTCGGCGGGGAGCAGCGGGCGCAGTGCGGCGAAGCCCGCCTCGGCGTCGCCCCAGCGCGCCTGCAACAAGGCCAGCAGGCGACGCGCCTCGACCGACCCGTCACGCTGGATGCTCTCGCGGATCACCGCGCGCTGTGCCGGCGGCGCCTGACCAAGCAGGATCAGCGCGCCGCTCCGGTAGGTCGGCGTGGCGCGCAGCACCTCGAGCCACTGCGTCGTGGCTCCGGCATAGTCGCCGGAGAGTTGCAGGAGCTGGGCGAGATCGGCACCGAGGACGCCGACGCCGAGGCGCCGCCGGCCTTCCTCCAGCGCGCGCTTGGCCGAGCGAAGATCGCGCCCTTCGAGTGCGGCCTGCGACCACTCCCGCCACGGGTCCTCGTCGTTGCCGACGCGTGCGGCCCAGAGCGTGGCGTACCGTTCGGCCTGATCGGACAGGCCCGCGCGGGCGTAGGTGCGCACCGCCACCGAGAGCACGCCCACGGTGGCGGTGTCGAGCGCCACCGCGCGCTGCACGATGGGCAGCAGCTCTGCGGCCTTGCCGAGGTTCTGCAGGACCCGCTCGGCGCCGAGCAGCGCCTGCACGTTGGCGGGCTGTCCACCGAGCACCGAGAGGTAGAGTGCACTCGCCTCGGCATCGGCGCCGCGTCGCTCGGCGGCGGATGCGCGCGCAAGCGGATCCTGCCCGGCCACGGGTCTTGGCTGTTGGGCAGCGAGCGGCACGGTGGCGAGCAGCAGGACCGCGCAGCGCAGCGACCGCCGGAGCGCGGTCGCGATCACGGTGCGCCGCCGCTCAGGACGCGGAAGTACTCGAGCACGCGTCGGCGCTCGTCCGGCGAGAGCCGCTGCAGCGCCTCCCACCCCGGAAGCCGGATGTCATCGGCACCACTGCGCAGGCGCGGATCGAGCGCATCAGGGCGTCGCAGCACCCCGGCGGCAGCCGCGGTG
Organism: Gemmatimonadales bacterium; assembly: GCA_033764505.1. GTDB lineage: Bacteria > Gemmatimonadota > Gemmatimonadetes > Gemmatimonadales > GWC2-71-9 > Palsa-1233. The sequence continues at coordinate 46,897 of JANRIW010000030.1, read as the reverse complement.
CTCTGCCGTTCCTTCATCTCGTCCTTCTCTTCACCCTGCAGCGTCCGGCCGGCATCGAGCATCTTGCGGAAGAGCCGGTCCTGTCGCTGCACGGTCTCGCGATCGAGGCGACCGGCCTCGAGGGTGCGCGCCAACTCCTTCGCCTCCTGCGCCAGCGCGCCCGCACCCGGCATCTGGCCCTGCGAGCGCATGCGCTCAAGCTGCTGCGCCAGCGCGCGCTGCTGCATCGCAAGCTGCATCATCATCTCCTGCACCCCGCCCTGCCCCTGCTGCATCATTCCCTGCGCCTCCTGCGCCAGCTGGCCCTGCTTGCCGGCCATCTGCTGCATCTGCTCCATCATCTCTTCCATTCCGCTGCCCGATTCGGAGCCGCTCACCTTGTCGCGTGAGCGCAGGAGCGAGAAGGCCGCGACCGTGAGCGCGTCCACGCCCTCGCCCGAGAGCTCGGCGGCACCGCGGTAGTTGGGCGTCGCGGTCGAGATGGCATCAATGGCCCCGCGCATGGCCTGGCGCGCCGCCGCGAAGGCCGCCGCGATCTGCGGCGAGACCAGCGCGTTGGTGGCACCGGCCGCGACGGCCTGGTCGACCAGCTTGCCCGCGCCCTCCGCCAGCAGCGCCTGCTCCGCCCGTACGGTCGCCACCGGCATGCCGCGACGGAACGCCTCGGCAACCGCCGCTTGCCGCTCGGCAAGGCGCGCGGTCTCGGCGAGGGCGCGGTCGAGGGCGCGCACCGTCTCCTCGCGCATCTCCGCCTGCATCTTCTCGCGTTCCTCGCGGATCTGCTCGTCGAGGTCCTCGAGGTTCCCCTCGGCCTGCTTCGCCTGCTGCTGTGCCGCGCTGCGCTTTCCCTCGGAGGCCGATCGCGCCGCCTGCTGCATCTGGGCACCGGCCTGCCGTGCCTGCTCGGCCGCCTCTTGCAGCCCCTTGGCGGTCTCCTTGGCGGGCACCTTCTCGGCGGCGCGATCGAGGGCTGCAGCAAGCGAATCGGCGCGCTTCGCGAGTGCCTGTTCGGCCTTGGCCGCCGATGTGCTGTCGCGCGCACCCAGTTGGGCGGTGACTTCCTGCTGCGCGGTGGCGAGCTGCTTGGCTTCCTCGGCCATGGTGGCGAGCGAGGTTTCCAGCGCGGCACGCTTGAAGAGTTCACGCGCCTGCTCGATCGCCGACTTGCTGCGCTCCTGCTGCGTCGACAGCGACTGCAGCGCCTCACGCGTCTTGGTGGCATCGAGCTGATTCAGGGCCTGTCGCAGTTCGGCGAGCTGCTCGCGCATCTCCGGGGACATTGCCTGGTCGAGGAGATCGCGGATCTCACCGAGCTGGGCAGCGAGCGCGGAATCGGCGAGCCCCTCGCGCTCCGCGGCCTGCCGCAATGCCTCCACCTGCTGCTGCATCTTCGCGGCGTCCTGCATCACCTGCTCCTGCGCCTGCGCCGCCGCCTCCGCCTTGCGCGCCGTTTCCAGCGCCAGCGGATCGGTCTCGCCGGAACCGCCCTGATTGGGCGAGCGGGGCCGCTCACGCGCGAGGTCCTCGGTCTGCCGCTGCGCCTGACGCGCCTGCGTCACCAGGGAGTCGAGCGCGTTCGCCGTCGCACCGGTCTCGCGGGTGCGCGCCGTGCGCTGCTCCGCGTCGGTGGGAATCCGCACCAGGTACTCGCGCGACCGCCCACGCCCGGACGCGGGGGCGTTGTCGCTCGCCACGGCGGCATAGAAGAGCGTGTCGCCGGCGCGCAGTCCGAGGGCGGCAAGGTCGAGCGAGCTGGTGAGCAGGGCCCGATCCGTGGTGCCCGGCGGCAGCGGGATCGGCAAGCGTGTGACCGTACCGGCCGCGCCTCGCCTGGCCTCGAGTCCGGCCTCGCGCAGTCCGTGATCGTCGCGCAGCGCGATCACCAAGGGGAGCCGCAACGACACCGGCGCGACCGTGTCGGCCCCGGGGACTGGCAGGTCGATTTCCGGCGCGCTGTCCGGCACCACGCGCACGGAAAATGTCGGCGCCTCTCCCTCGAGCGTTCCGCCGCCGCTCGGCGTCACCCGCAACGCAAAGGTCGCATCGGTCTGTGGGGTGACCTCGCCGCGGAATGCTTCCCCGGCGACCGTGAGCGCCACGCCCCCGAGTGCGGATTCGAGTCGCGCCGAGGCGATCGGGGTGGTGGCCCGCCCCTGCAACCGCAACAGCGTCCCGGCCGGCACAACCAGGGTATCACCTGTCAGGGGCAGCGCCTCATCAGGGAGACCGAGGTAACGCGGATATGCCGCGGTGACCGTCAGAGCACCGAGGAAGGCGGGGAGGCGAACCCGCACGACCACATCACTGGATGTGCGTCCGCCCGCCTCGAGGCGGGCAGTCAGGTCGGCCGCGAGGGGCGGCGTGGTGATGGTGGCGCGGCCCTCCGCGTCGAGGGCGACCTCTTCTCGATGCCATGCTTCGCCAGGGCTGCGGGTCGAGAGCACCGCGCGGGTCTGTCCCACCGCCTCGAGCGAAAGCGTGGCGCCGACACCGCGAACCACGCTGCTGTCGCGCGCCGTGAGACGCACCGGCGCGGTGAGCGCGCGCCACGCGGTGATCGGCTGCCAGAGCCTGACTGGTGCGCCACGAAGCGGTTGCGCCAGCGCGAGCGCCACGCCCCCGACGAGGAGCATGCCGGCGGCGAGTCGGGCACGCCTGGCCTGCATGGCCATCGCCGGCGCGAGCGCCTCGGCCGCGCGGCCGCGCACTTCGTCGGCCCGTTCCGCACCCGCCGCGCGGTGCAGCATCTCACTGGTGCCAGGCGCCGCACCGTCGAGCACGGTCGTGAGTGCGCCCCGGCGCCACGCCCCGCGTGCCTCGAGTTCCTCGGCAACGTGCCAGGGCCCGAGCGAACGAATGGCATGGCGGGCCGCAACGAGTCCCGCCACGAGCAGCAGCGTCACCAGCGCCCAGAGCGAGAGCACCGTCACCGGACCACCGAGCACGCCACCGCGAACCAGCCACGCCGCGGCGGCCGCACAGCCGATCCCTCCGGCCACCGCCGGGAGGAGCCGGGCCAATCCGCTCAGGCCACGCAGCGGACGCGCCACGGCATCGAGCGCCTCGTTCAAGTCACGCGCGCTCATCCACCCCACCCCACCGCGTAGGCGAAGAGGTTCACACCCATGCGCAGCGCCGCTTCGCGCAGTGCGGGCGGATCGCCGTGCACGGCCGGGTCCTCCCAGCCATCACCGAGGTCGGTCTGGTGACTGTAGAAGAGCACCAGGCGGCCTTCGACGAAGATGCCGAAGCCCTGCGCCGGCTTGCCGTCGTGTTCGTGGATCTTCGGCAACCCCTCGGGGAAGTCATAGATCAGGTGGTAGATCGGGTGATCGAGCGGCACTTCGACGAACGGACGATCCGGAAAGAGCCGTGCAACTTCGCGGCGCCACGAGGGATCGAGCCCGTAGTTGTCATCGACGTGCAGGAAACCACCCTGGAGCAGCCAGCGACGCAACGTGACCAGGTCCCGCTCGGCGAACGCGACGTTGCCGTGGCCCGTCAGGTAGAGATACGGCACATCCCACAGCTCGGGATCGCTCAGCCGCACCACGCGCTCGCGCCCGGCAGTCTGCAGTGCGGTGCGCTCCTCGATGGCCGCGAGCAGGTTGGGCAGCGACGTGGGGTTGGCGTACCAGTCGCCACCGCCGTCGTAGTGCAGGCGACCGATCGTGAGGGCACTCTCCGCGGGGCGCGTCCCCTGCGCGTCAAGGGACGTCGTCACGCCGAGGGCGAGCAGCAGGGACATGGCGGCGCGGAGGATCACGATTGGTCCATCACCAGCCGATAGGCGTCGTTGCGAGGAAGGCCGAAGCGCGTGCTGACCATACGCACCAGATCCTTCCGGGATTCGCCCGCATCGAGCCCGCGGCGGACCGCGGCGACGATCTCGGCCGGGTCGATCGCGGGCTCGTCGTCGCCTCCGTCCTCACCCCGACCGGCCAGCACCAGCGTCACTTCCCCGCGAGCCGGCGTCTCCTCGTAGTGGGCGGCGAGTGCGGCGAGTGTTCCGGCCCGGAACTCCTCATGCAATTTGGTCAGCTCGCGACAGACCACCGCGGAGCGCTCCGGTCCGCAGGCGGTGGCGAGGTCGACGAGCAATTCGGGGAGGCGATTCGCCGCCTCGAAGCAGACCACGGTCCACGATTCGCTCGCGGCGCGCCCGATCAGGCGCTTCCGCTCGGGTCCCTTGCGCGGGATGAAGCCGAGGAAGAGGTAGCGATCCCCAGGCAGCCCCGCGGCGGAGAGGGCGGTGGCGACCGCCGACGGCCCGGGAATCGGGACCACCGGAATCCCGGCGGCGCGTGCGGCGGCCACGAGTTCATGACCGGGGTCACTGATGGCCGGCGTGCCGGCATCGGTCACCAGCGCCACGTCGCGTCCGGCGGTCAGCACCGCCAGCAAGGCGTCGGCGCGCGTGTCGGTGCTGTGGGCGTGGTAGGAGAGCAGCCGGGGGTGCGCCTCGATGGACGAGAGCAGCCCGAGGGTCCGCCGGGTGTCCTCGGCCGCGACCGTGTCCACCGACCGCAGCGTCTCGATCACCCGCGCCGAAAGATCGCCGAGGTGGCCAAGGGGGGTCGCGACGACGTAGAGGGTGCCGGGGGGGGACATCCGGGAAAGAAAGCCGCCCGCGGCCCCGGCGTCATCTCGCCGGGGCGCGGAGCAGCGGCCTGACTAGGCCAGGTGCTGCTTGATCTTGGCCTCGAAGGCCGGACGGGGCACCGCCCCGACGATCGTGTCCACGTGCTGGCCATCCTTGAAGAAGGCGATCATCGGGATCGAACGGACGTTGAACTTCATCGCCGTCGCCTGATTGTGGTCCACGTCGAGCTTGGTCACCTTGACCTTGCCCTCGTACTCCGTCGCCAGGGCCTCGAGCGTCGGGGCGATTGCCCGGCACGGCCCGCACCACTCGGCCCAGAAATCGACCATCACGAGGCCCTTGGCCCCGGTCACTTCGGTCGCGAACGTCGCATCCGTCACTTCCACCGTCTTTCCGCTCATTCTGCCATCACTCCTGACGCACCCGTCATGTTAGGTTCCCCGCATGAAGCCCACTATTGCGCATATCGGCGTCGCGGTCGAGGACGTAGACACCGCACTTCGCTTCTATCGTGACGTCCTGCACGTGCCGACGCGCGGACCCGAGGAGGCCGATGGAGCCAAGATCGTCCATCTCGACTTCGGTGGCTCGGAAGTCGAACTCCTCGAGCCGCTCGAGGCCGATTCACCGATCGGCCGTTTCCTCGCCCGCCGCGGTCCCGGCATCCATCACGTCTGCTACCGCGTCCCCGACCTTGATGCCGCCCTCGCGGCCTGCACGGCGCAGGGCTACACCCTGATCGACGCGGCGCCGCGGCTCGGCGCCGGGGGCTGCCGGATCGCCTTCGTCCATCCCAAGAGCACCAACGGCATCCTCATCGAATTGACCGAGTGAGGATGCCGTCAGGAGAACGCCTGATTATTCGTCGAAGTTCCCCGACGATCCCGAACAGGGCTGGTTGACCTCGCGGGCGGCGTCGAGGTCGAGGTTGCGGACGAGCCAGCCGTCCTTGCCACTCTCGACGGCTGTCACGGGCAGGACCACCTTGCAGGGCCCACGCGAGATCTCGGTGGTCACCAGCCGCTCGTTGGCCTTGGTGCCCTTCACCTCGGACAGGGCACGGACCTTCACGCCGGCGAGGTAGGCATGGGTGATGACCATTCGCTTGTCGGCCCCCGCGACCTTCTGGCGCGCCAGCGTTCCCTTGTCGGTGCCGAAGAGCTCGGCCATCCGGGTCAGATTGCTGTCCGACGCCGCACGGATATACTCCTCCACGGCCTGGGAGGCGGAGGTGGCCTTGGCAACCTGCGCTCGGGCGTCGGTGACACCGACACTCAGGGCAAGCAGGGCGAAGGCTGGAGCAATGAACTGGCGCATCAACACCTCGTGGCAGATGGACTCTTGAAACGTATACCTCGGTATCCCTGAATGCGACCGCTCCGACTCTATGTGAACGTGGATCACGTGGCCACCCTCCGGGAGGCCCGGCGCACCGACGAACCCGATCCGCTCCGGGCGGCGGTGGACGCCGAGGCGCACGGCGCCGACGGGATCACGATCCACCTGCGCGAGGATCGGCGCCACATCCAGGATCGCGACGTCGAGGCGATCGTCTCGGGCGTGACCACCGTGTGCAACCTGGAGCTGGCCAGCCGCGAGGAGATCGTCGAACTCGCCTGTCGGCTGCGCCCCTACCAGGTGACGGTCGTCCCGGAGAAGCGCGAGGAGGTGACCACCGAGGGCGGGCTCGATCTCGACCGTCGTGATCCGTACCTCCGCACCGCCTTGAGACGTCTGGACGAGTCCGGCATCCACGTCGCCCTCTTCATCGATCCCGATATCGAGGTGATCGACGCCGCCAAGGACCTCGGCGTTCCGGCCATCGAATTGCACACGGGCCGCTATGCCCACAGCTGGGCCACCAGCGACGCCGCGCTTGAAGAGCTCTGGAAGGCGGCCGAGTACGCCGCGGGCATCGGCCTCGCGGTCCACGCGGGCCACGGCCTGACCTATCAGAACGTCACCGCCGTCGCGGCCATTCCCGAGATCGAGGAGCTGAACATCGGCCACAGCATCGTCAGTCGCGCGGTGTTCGAGGGTATCGGTCCCGCCGTGCGGGAGATGAAGCGCCTCATGGACACCGCCCGCGGATGAGCACGGCCCACCGGCGCGCCGAGTTCTTTGCCCTCGAGGCGCGGGAGTACCTCGCGGAGCTCGAGCCGGTGCTCTCCGCCGATTCCCCTGACCTCGAGCGGCTGGTGCGCGGGGCGCGGGCGCTTCGCGGGGCGGCGCTGATGGCCGGCCTGGGGACCTTCGCCCGCGCCGCCGCCGGCCTCGAGGCGCTGGCCCGTCGGGTGCGCGACCACGGGACCCCGTGGGCCCCGGGAGCCCGCGCCGCCTGGCAGGACGGGCTGCAGACGCTGCGGGAGCTGACTGAGCGTGCGCCCTCCTGGGAGGCAGCGGATGATCGCGCCGCGCTCGCGCTGGCCGACCGGATCGAGCAGGCCACCTCAGGATCTGGCCCGAGGGTGAGCGTCCCCGCGACTCCGGCGCTGACGCCGGGCGTTCGCGCGTTCATTGCCCGTGAATCGGCGATGATCGCCGGCTCCCTCGAGGAGGCGGCCCGCGCGCTGGCGCCGGTGCCGCCGCAAGCCGCCCTCGCCGCGGTGCTCGAGCGCATGCGGGCGCTCCGCGGTCTCGGCGGATCTGCCGAGCTCTCGCCACTCCCCGAACTGCTCGATGCGATGGAGATGGCGACGCGCACCTTGCTCAGCGACGTGCCCCCACCGCCCGATGTGGCCACGCTCTTTGCCGATGCGGCCCATGTCCTCGCCGCGATGGCGCGCTCGATGACCGACGAGGGGCGCGTGGAGCAGCCGCGTGAACTCGCCGGACTCGCCGAGGCGATGCTTGCGTCGTATGCCGGGGAGCGTGACGTGGTGGCCATCGCCGACCTCGCGCCCGAGGGTGGTGAGTCCTTGCTCCGCCTGGGCACGCCACCGCTGCGGACGGGAGAGTCCACGCCGATCGCCCTCGAACTCGTGGGCGTCGGCGATCACCTCCTCGAGGCGGCCGATCGGTTGCAGCGGAGTCCGTCGAGTGCCGCCGCGAACCTGCGCCTCTTCGTGCTGCATCGGACACTGGCCACCATGCCGCCGCGTTCGCCGACCGGTCGTTTCCTGGCGCCACTCGCGCAGGCACTCACGGCGGCCATCGGCGGCGGTCTGGCGCGCGGCGATCGTGAACGCTTTGTCGGCCTCGTGCGCGAGGCGGGGAAGTTCCTCACGCATGCCGGCAACAGCCCGACCGACGAGTCGCTGCTCGGCACGCGCGATCGCCTCGCGTCCACCATCCTCTTCGCGGCGCTGCACGCGACCCCGGATGGCTCGCCCGCCATGGGGCAACCGCTGCTCGCCGATCCGTGGCAACCGCCAGCCCTCGACGCCGCCGAGCCGCCGACGATCGCCGTGATGACCTTCACGCCGGATGCGCCGCCGGTCGTCGCGCTGGAGCCGATCGCCACCGACGCCGACGCCGAGGCGATCGTCTCCATCGAGTCGCTGGCGCCCGACGACGACACGATTGTCTCGATCGAATCCCTGGCACCCGACAGCGACACGATCGTCTCGATTGAATCGCTGGCACCGGACGACGACACCATCGTGTCCATTGAATCGCTGGCACCGGACGATGATGCGATCGTGCCGATCGAGTCACTCGCGCCAGCGTGGACAGCGGCGATTCCGGCAGAGGCCCCCGGCACACCGGGTCGGCTCGAGGTCGCGTACCGCGCGCTGTCGCTGGTCACGGCGACCCGCGGCGGCGAGGAGCCCTCGATCGACGCCCTCCTCGGGCGCGACGTCCTTCCGATCGAGCAGCTGCTCTATCGCGGCGCGTCGGCACTGCAGCGCGCCGCCCAGGTGCGCGAGGAGATCAACGGCCTGCTGGCCGAGCCGACCGTGTCACTGGACCGCCTTCGCCCCTACATCCAGGAACTCCTCGACCTCGTGCCGTTGGCCCGTGACGCGGCCTGACGCTGAGGGAGGCGGCAAGCGCCTCGTGCAGCTGGCGCTCGGTGTCGTCGTCTCCGTGGCCGTCATCTGGTACACGTTCCGCAAGACGGATTGGGATGCATCGTGGCAGTACATGATTGCCGCCGACCGTCTCTGGATGTCGCTCTCGGTCCTTGTCGCCACGCTGAGCTTCCCCCTTCGCGTTCCGCGCTGGCGGTGGTTGTTGCGCCTCGAGGATGGACGGCCGGTCGCGTGGCGGCCTGCCTGGCACGCGCTCGCGATGGGTTTCGCGGCCAACAATGTGCTGCCGTTCCGCGCCGGCGAGGTGGTGCGGATGGGTGCGGTCGCGCGCCTCGGCCGAGTCCCCTTCGGCGCCGCCCTCTCGAGCATAGCGGTCGAGCGAGTGATGGATGCGCTCTTCGTGATGGGGTTGCTGTCACTGGCGTTGACGCAGGGCGGCATCGATCCGTCGTTGACGCTGCCCGGGAAGGAGCGCCCGGTCGCCGAGATCGCGATGGTGCTCGGCGGCCTCGGGCTCCTCGGCCTGATCGTGGCCGCCTTGGCCGCATGGCAGCGGAACACCACGCTTCGCATCGCACGGCAGCTGTTGCCATCGAATCGAGTCGGTGACGCGTTGTATCAGTTCGGCGAACGCATCCTGCTCGGGCTCTCGGCGCTCAGCGATGCGCGACGGGCGCTCCCGGTGGTCGGATGGTCGTTGGCCGTATGGCTCTGCAACGCCGCCTCGTTCTACATCGCGTTCAAGGCGTTCGGCTTCGACATTCCGTTCACTGGGGCGCTCATCCTGCAGGGCGTGTTGGTGATCGGAATCGCGGCGCCGCAAATGCCGGGCTATTTCGGCGTCTTCGAATTGACCATCGCAGGGACGTTGACTGCCCTCTATCAGATCCCACTGGAAGCAGGCATCGCGTACGGACTGCTCTACCACGTCACCACCTTCATCCCGATCACCCTGATGGGTGCCTGGTCTGCGGTCTCGACCGGGTTCCGCCAGCGTCCCCTCGCGGACGAGCCGACGTGACCGACACGATCTCCCTCCACTGCCCCGCCAAGGTCAATCTCTTCCTGCGGGTGCTGGCCAAGGAGTCGACCGGGTATCACGGGCTCGAGACGCTCTTCTGCCGGGTGACGCTGCACGACACCCTCGAGGTCACCCGGACCGACGCCGGGATCACCCTCGAGGTCGAGGGGGCCGACGTCGGCCCGACCGAGCAGAACCTCGCCTGGCGCGCCGCCGATGCGGTGCTGGCCGCCACGGGGCGGCGGTTCGGGGTGGCGATGCGGCTGGTCAAGCGGATTCCGGCGGGAGGTGGGCTCGGTGGCGGCTCGAGTGACGCGGCGGCGGCCCTCCGGGCGGTCAATCAGCTTGCGAACGGCGCCGTCCCGGCGTCCGAGCTGCTCCAGATGGCCCACCGGCTGGGGGCCGACGTCCCCTTCTTCCTGGCCGACGCCCCGCTCGCCCTCGCCTGGGGCCACGGCCAGCGGATGCTCCGACTCCCGACCCTGCCGCCCAAGCCGATGCTGCTCCTCTTCCCTGGGGTCGCCGTCCCGACCGGCGACGCCTACCGCTGGGTGGACGAGGTCCGCGACGCCGACGGCCCCAGGGGCACGGTGGTCCTCGACGGCGCGGTCCTCCAGTCCTGGAGCGACATCGCCCGGCTCGGCGGCAACGACTTCGAGGGCGCCGTCTTCGGCCGCTTCCCCGCCATCCGCGCCGGTTTCGAGGCGCTCGCCAACACGCGTCCCTTCCTCTGCCGGATGAGCGGCTCCGGGAGCACCCTCTTCGCCGTCTACCGGACCGAGCAGGACCGGGAGGACGCGGCGAGCCAGCTGGGGGGGAAGTTCGGGGTGGTGGTGCGGACGGAGGCGGGGTGAGGGGTGAGGGGTAACCAGTGACCAGTGACCAGTGACCCGGGGGTCGCCCCCTTCCCCCTCACCCAGCGCGACCGAAGGGCGCGCCCCGGTCACTGGTTACTGGTCACCTTTCACCCAGAAACCCCCCTCCGCTAGATTCCGGCCGCTGTGCCCCGTCGTCTAATGGCAAGACGCCGGTCTTTGGATCCGGCTATCGTGGTTCGAATCCACGCGGGGCAATTGCAGGACCCCTCCCCTTCCCCCGTCCCCCCCTCACCGCTATCTTTTCGGGCTGTCGTTATGGCGGATATACCCCTGACTTCGAAGCCGATGCTCCTCTTGAGCGGATCGGCGAATCGTCCCCTGGCCGAAGAGATTGCCCAGCAGTTGGGTGGTCAACTTTGCAAGGTGACGCTCAAGCGCTTCGCTGACGGGGAGATCTTCGTCCGGATTGATGAGAACGTCCGTGGTCGGGATGTCTACGTCATCAATTCGACGAATCCGCCGGCCGAGAACATGCTCGAGCTGCTGCTGCTGATGGATGCGGCGCGGCGCGCGAGCGCGGCGCGGATCACGGCGGTGATGCCCTACTTCGGGTACGCCCGTCAGGACCGCAAGGATCAGCCCCGGGTGGCGATCTCCGCGAAGCTGATGGCCAACATGGTGTCGGTGGCAGGTGCCGATCGCGTCCTGGCGATCGACTTCCACCAGCACCAGTTGCAGGGGTTCTTCGACCTGCCGGTCGACCACCTCTATGCCGCCCCGGTCTTTGTCCAGCACTACCGGCAGATGAACCTGCAGGACGTGGTGGTGGTGGCGCCCGATGTCGGCTCGGCCAAGATGGCGCGCGGCTTTGCCAAGCGGCTCAATGGCACGCTGGCCATCATCGACAAGCGCCGGACCGGCCCGAACGTGGCCGAAGTGGTGAACGTGGTGGGTGAAGTCGCCGGCAAGAATTGCATTCTCGCCGACGACATGATCGATACCGGGGGCACGATGGCCGAGGCCGTCCATGCCCTCAAGCGCCTCGGCGCAAACGATGTCTACATCTGCGCGACCCATGCCCTGCTCTCGGGGCCCGCGGTCGAGCGGCTGTCGGCGGCACCGGTGACCGAAGTCGCGGTCACCAACACGATCGCGATTCCACCCGAGCGGCATTTCCCGCAGCTCAAGGTGCTCTCGATCGCAGGACTGTTGGCCAAGGCGATCGGATATACGCACAGCGACCAGTCGGTCAGCGCGTTGTTCGACTGAACGACTGAACTGAAGGACGGAGACGGACATGCATCAGGTAGAGCTTGCAGCACAGTCGCGTTCGAACACGGGCAAGGGCGCGGCGCGCTCGCTCCGGCGCGAGGGGAAGATTCCGGCGGTCATCTACGGGCACGGCTTTGACAGCCGCGCCCTCGCCGTCGAGTCGCGGGCCCTCGGCAAGGTGCTCGACATCATCGGCGGCGAGGCCGCCCTCCTCGACGTCGTCATCGACGGCGCCGCGCCGATCAAGGCGCTGGTCCGCGAGGTGCAGCGCAACCCGGTCAAGCGTGCCGAGGTGATCCACCTCGACCTCTACGCCGTGGTCGCCAACGAGCCGATCACGGTCGAAGTCCCGGTGCACATCGTCGGCGTGCCCGACGGCGTCCGGAACTTTGGTGGCGTGCTCGATCACCACCTGCACCGCATCTCGATCCGCGTCCTCCCGGCCGAGATCCCCGAGCACATCGACGTGGATGTCACCCACCTGGGCGTGGGCGACGCGATCCACATCAGCGACATCACGCTGGCCAAGGGCGAGCTGATGCTCGACGGCAGCGTGTCGGTCGTCTCGGTGATCCAGAGCCGCGCCGAAGTCTCCAGCACCACCGAGGCGACGGGGGCCGAGCCCGAGGTCATCAAGAAGGGCAAGGCCGACGAGGCCGAGACCGCCGGCGCGTAAGTGGCGAAGGCGATCGTCGGGCTCGGCAATCCCGGCCCCGAGTACGAGCGCACCCGTCACAACGCCGGCTGGATCTTGCTCGATCACCTCGTCGCGCGGTGGGGCATGGCCCCGTACCGGCGCGCCGAGCAGGCAGTAGCCACGTCGGGGACGCTCTCGGGCGTCCCCGTTCGTTTGGTCAAGCCGACGACGTTCATGAATCGGAGCGGCGACGCGCTCCGGATGTTGCGCAGCCCGTCGTGGGATCCGGCCAGCGACCTGCTGGTCCTGGTCGATGACGTGGCCCTGCCGCCCGGTCGATTCCGGCTGCGCGGCGCGGGCACCCCGGGTGGTCACAACGGCCTCCGCAGCATCGAGGGGGCGTTGCGCCGACAGGACTATGCCCGGCTCCGCATCGGCGTGGGGGCCAAGCCGCCGGAGTACGACGGCCTGGCGGACTGGGTGCTCGGTCGCTTTACCGCCGAGGAGCGGAGTGCGCTGGATGCAACATTGGACCAGATGGCCGAGGCCGTTGCCTGCTGGGTGCAGGACGGCATCGAGATCGCCATGACCCGTTTCAACAAGACCTGACCCCCATTTCCCCGAACCCACCGAGATCATGACCGAGACCTTACCCCTCTACGCCCTGGTCGCCGGCATCGTCGGCCTCGTCGCCACGATGGTGAGCTTCTTCGCCGTCAAGAAGCGCCCGGCCGGCTCCGGCATCATGCAGGACCTCGCGGAGCAGATCTCGCTCGGCGCAATGGCCTTCCTGAAGCGCGAGTATGTCGTGCTCCTCCCCTTCCTCCTTGGCGTGGCCGTGCTGCTGTCGCTCGCGGTCGGGGCCAAGACCGGCATCGCCTACGTGCTCGGTGGCCTGGCGTCGGTGGCCGCGGGGTGGGTCGGCATGAAGGGCGCCACCATGGCCAACGTCCGCACCGCCGAGGCAGCGCGCGGTGAGGGCCAGGCGGCCGCGTTGCGCGTGGCGTTCGGGGGCGGCTCGATCATGGGCCTCGCCGTCGCCTCGCTCGGCCTCGCCGGGATCGCGATCGTCTTCATGGCGCTCGGCAAGGTGGAACTCGCCACCAACACCAAGCTCTTCGGTGAGATCATCTCCGGCTTCGCGATGGGTGCCTCGAGCATCGCACTCTTCGCGCGCGTCGGCGGCGGCATCTACACCAAGGCGGCCGACGTCGGCGCCGACCTGGTGGGCAAGGTCGAGGCGGGGATTCCCGAGGACGACCCGCGCAACCCGGCCACCATCGCCGACAACGTCGGTGACAACGTCGGCGACGTCGCCGGCCTCGGCGCCGACATCTTCGAGTCGTACGTCGGCTCGGTGATCGCCACCATCGCCCTCGCGGCGACCTCGATCCTCATCCCGGACGCCAACCGCATCACCGCGATGTTGCTCCCGGTCGGCTACATCACCGCCGGCTTGGTGGCCTCGCTGATCGGCGTCCTGACCATGCGGATCCTCGCCAAGGGCAACCCGGCCAACGCGCTGCGCCTGGTGACCTTCATCGCCGCCGGCCTCTTCTTGGTCTTTGCCTGGATGCTCACCGCCGCGCTGCCGCTGAACATGCTGGACGAGATGGGCACGGCGCTCTCCCCGATGGGGCCGTTCTGGGCCGTCCTCGCCGGCACCGTCTCCGGCATCCTGATCGGCCTCGTCACCGAGTACTACACCGCGATGGGTCCGGTGCGCCGGATCGCGCAGGCCTCGGAGACGGGACCGGCCACGAACATCATCGCCGGCCTCGCGATCGGCATGGAGAGCTGCATCATCCCGGTGCTGCTCATCTGCGGCGCAACGTGGATCGCGTTCTCCGTGGCCGGACTCTACGGCATCTCGATCGCCGCCGTCGGCATGCTGGCCACGGTCGGCGTCACCATGTCGGTGGACGCCTACGGCCCGATCGCCGACAACGCCGGTGGCATCGCCGAAATGAGCCACCTCGGCAAGGAAGTGCGCGCCATCACCGACGGCCTCGACGCCCTCGGCAACACCACGGCCGCGATCGGCAAGGGCTTCGCGATCGGCTCCGCGGCCCTCACGGCACTGGCGCTCTTCTCGGCCTACGCCTCGGCGGTCGGGCTCGACAAGGTCGGCCTCAACCTGATCGACCCGATGGTCGTCATCGGCCTCTTCCTCGGCGGCGTGATGCCGTTCTTCGTCGGCGCCCAGACCATGACCGCAGTCGGCCGCGCGGCGCAGGGCATGGTCGAAGAAGTCCGCCGTCAGTTCCGCGAGATCCCGGGCCTCCTCGAGGGCAAGGAAGGCGTCAAGCCGGATTCGGCGCGCTGCGTCGACATTTCGACCAAGGCCGCCCTGCGCGAGATGATCGTGCCGGGTGTCGCCTCGATCCTCGTCCCGGTGCTCACCGGCGCCCTCCTCGGCGTGAAGACCCTCGGCGGCCTCCTCGCCGGCGCGACGGTCACCGGCGTCATGATGGCGCTCTTCATGGCCAACGCCGGCGGCGCGTGGGACAACGCCAAGAAGTACATCGAAGGCGGCGCGCACGGCGGCAAGGGCTCCGACCCGCACAAGGCGGCCGTGGTGGGTGACACCGTCGGCGACCCGTTCAAGGACACCTCGGGTCCGGCGATGAACATCCTGATCAAGCTGATGAGCGTGGTCTCGCTCGTGCTCGCACCCTGGTTCGTGTCGCTCGGTCGTTAGTTCGGAGTCGTAGGTCGTAAGTCGTAGGTCGTAGGTCATTTCGGGGCGGAGTTCCTGCTGAACGGCGGGCGCTCCGCCCCAAGTGCGTCGTGCAGACGCCTGAGTAGCCCAGCGACTGTGCGACCCTGATCGATGACTGGATCGACGAGCTCGGCGGGGAGCATCCCGAGGGCCTCGCTCAGTTCAAGTTCACAAATCAGCTCCTGTGCGGAGCCACGCGCGATCGAGATGAAGCGCATCATCTCCCGGTCGCCTGAGCGCCCAGCCCCCTCGGCGATGTTCGCCACAATGGAAACTGCGGCCCGACGGATCTGTGCCGTCAGCCCGAATCGTTCATCCTTGGGCATCCGCTCGGTCACGCGGTAGGTCGCAACGACCAGTACCTTTCCCGCCTGCCACACCCTCAGTTTGCGATAGTCCCCCATGGCCCAGAGTACGGCCGGGCGGGCCGGGTGCGCGACCCCGAAAACCGCGACAGGTGGCTAGATTCCCGCACCCAGCGTAGGGGCCTGGCAGCGCACAGGACCTACGACCTACGACCTACGACTTACGACCTTACGGACTCCATGCTCGCTCTCGGCATCGTCGGCCTTCCCAACGTCGGGAAATCAACGCTCTTCAACGCCCTCACGTCGGCGGGGGCGCTGGTCGCCAACTACCCCTTCGCCACCATTGAACCCAACACCGGTGTCGTCGAGGTCCCCGATGAGCGGATCCCCGAGATCGCCAAGCTGATCAACCCCGAGCGGACCGTGCCGGCGACGGTGCAGTTCGTGGACATCGCCGGCCTCGTGAAGGGGGCGTCGCAGGGTGAAGGCCTCGGCAACCAGTTCCTCGCCAACATCCGCGAGGTCGACGCGATTGTCCACGTGATTCGCTGCTTCGAGGACGACGACGTGCAGCACGTCATGGGCGGTCCCGATCCGGCGCGTGATCGCACCGTGATCAACACCGAGCTGGCGCTCTCCGACATGGTGTCGCTCGAGAAGCGCCTCGATCGCGCGACGCGCGCGGCCAAGACGGGCGACGCCACCGCCAAGGCCGAGAAGGCCCTGATGGAGCGCGTGATGGCGGTGCTCGAGAACGGCGGCCTCGCGCGCGCCGTGGAGCATTCGGCCGAGGAGGAACCGCTCTTCAAGTCGCTCAACCTGCTGACGTCGAAGCCGGTGCTCTACGCGGCCAACGTGCGCGAGGACGAGCTGGCCGGCGGCAATGCGCACGTCGAGGCGTTGCGTCGCGCGATCGCGGCCGACAACGAGACCGCCGACGTGGTGATCTTCTCGGCCAAGGTCGAGGCGGAGCTGGCCGAACTCCCGGCGGAGGATCGCGCCGACTTCATGGCGTCGCTCGGCGTGCACGAGTCGGGGCTCGACCGGCTGGCGCGTGCCGCCTATCATCTGCTCGGGCTGCAGAGCTACTTCACGGCCGGCGAGAAGGAAGTGCGCGCCTGGACCATTCGCGTGGGGGCCAAGGCCCCCGAGGCGGCCGGCGTGATTCACTCCGATTTCGAGAAGGGCTTCATTCGCGCCGAGACGGTGGCGTATGCGGACTTCGTGCGAGTGGGTGGCTGGAAGCCGGCACGCGAGCAGGGTCTCTCGCGTGCCGAAGGCAAGGAATACGTGGTGCAGGATGGTGACTTGATGCTCTTCCGGTTCAACAACTGAGGTGATGACGTGATCGACCGTCTGCTGCGCCGTCCGGCGCTTGCTCTCGTGCCGTTCCTCCTCGTTGCCTGCGGCGACACGGGCAGCGTCGTCGAGGAGACGCTTCCCCCGCCGCCGGCCGCCGGTGGCAACTGGACCCTGGATACGACCGCCCTCGCCGCGCTGCCGCAGCTCACCCTGGCCGACGGCCGCGTGGTCTGCGTGGCCGATGGTGTCGCGCCGTGCCCGACCAACCAGCCACTCGCCAACCGCCTCGACGCCGAGCGGATCGCGCTCTGGGAACCGGGCCGCCTGGTCCAGGTGTGGTCCGCCGATGAGAAGCCGGTGGATATCGGCACCCGTGGCGAGGGCGAGGGGAAGTACCAGACCGTGCTCGCCGTCGGCCCGGGGGAGAACGGGGCGGTCCGCATCGTGGACCTCGCCCCGGCAGGCGTGCGCCTGCTGACCTACGACCGCCGTGGAAAGTTCGTCCGCGAAGAGCCCCTGCCGCCGCTCCGGATTGGTGAGGCGCGCGGCTTCGTCGGCAAGATCCCGCTGTTGCAGGGGATGATGGGAGGGGTGGACACCGGCACGACCGTCTTCCGCGTCAACGTGCTCAACGAGGCCACGGACAGCAGCGGCCGGCTCGCGCTCGAGGTGCCGATTCCCTGGTTGGCCCTGCAGGGCGACCAGATCATTCTCGCGCCGCCGCTCTTCGCGACGGCTCCGGCCTACACGCTGTTGCAGGATGGCGAGATCGTGTGGAGCCCGGGCGATCGCTTCGAGGTCTCCCGTCGCATGATCGATGGCGGCGACCGGTGGGTGCTGCGCGCCGACCTGCCGCGCCAGCCCATCAGCCAGGCGGAGTTCGCCGCCAAGCGCGGCACCATGCGGCAGATGATGGGCAACGAACTGCTCGAGTCCGACCTCGACAGCATGGCGGCTCGGAGCGACACCTTCCATCCGGCCGTGGCCTCGCTGTACGCGACCCCGACCGGGACGGTCTACGTGGCCGGTCCGATGACCGAGGCCGCCGACGTCAGCATCCTGCGCCTCTCGCCGGATGGCCAGCCCAACGGCCGATTCGTCCTGCCCAAGACGTTCCGCCTGCTGATGGCGGCCGGCGACTCGCTGCTGGTCCAGCAGCCCTTCGACGGCGAGCAGCGGCAGATCCGCTGGCTCCGGCTCACCGCTCCCTGAGCCGCGTCGTGCGACGCCGGCTCGCAGTCCTGTTCCTCCTCGCGGCGCCCCTCTGGGCGCCGCTTGGTGCACAACAGGGCTTGCCTCGGCCGCTCCGGTGGGGCGACGTGGCCGCGGTCGGCGGGATCGTCGCCTTGACGGCCTTCATGGACGCCCCGGTGGCCAGGGGCATGGAATCGGCGCGGAGTCCCGGTCGGATCCACGCCGCTCAACAGCTCGACCGCTTCGGCGAAGTCACCGTCATCGCCCCCGTCATCGGCGGCCTCGCCGTGGCTGGATTGATTGCCCGCCGCCCTGCCCTCACCCGACTCGCCCAGCAGACCACCACCGCCATCGCCCTTGCCACGGTCATCACCCAAGGCTCGAAGCGGGTGATCGGCCGCGACCGCCCGTACGAGGACCGCGACCGTACCGGGATGGACTTTTCCCCGCTGGGTGGGGGCACCGCCCTCCCCTCCGGACACACCGCGGCGGCCTTTGCCATGGCCACCACGCTGGGCGATGCGGTCGGCTCCCGCTGGGCGCGGGCCGGCCTCTATACCCTGGCCACCGGCACCGCCTGGGCCCGGATGGCGCAGGAGAAGCACTGGCTGAGCGACGTGGTTGCCGGTGCGGCCGTGGGGATCCTCTCGGCCAGGCTCGCCAATGGCCGGATGACGGTCACCCAGCGGGGCGTGGCGATGCGCCTCGCCTTCTGAGGCCCCTCCCGGCTTGGCCCCAGCCGTCCCCGCCCCTATCTTTGGGGGCTGTTCACAATCAATCCTCCTCGGGTGCCGCACCAGCCCCGGGGCAACCATGTCCGAAGGAAGGTGCTGATGACCCGTTCGTATGAGGCGGTGTACATCTTCGACTCCGTGCTCGAAGACACTGCCGTCACCGAGAAGCTTGATCGCTTCCACGCGCTCATCCCGCAGGCCGAAGGCGCCGAAATCGCCATCGACCACTGGGGGAAGCGCACGCTCGCGTATCCGATCAACGGCAAGGAGACCGGCTACTACGTCATCGCGAAGTTCGATGCGTCGCCGAAGCAGTTGCCCGAGTTCGAGCGCGCCCTGAAGCTGGACGAGGGGCTCATTCGCCACCTCATCGTGATGAACGAGGGCGCCCAGATGGCGCCGACGCCGTCTGCCAAGGACGGGGAGGACGACGAATAATGGGCCGCCCATCGAAGACCTGTGCCATCTGCGAATCCGGCGTGCGGATCGTGGACTTCAAGGATGAGCGGCTCCTGACGCGCTTCCTCTCGGAGCGTGGCAAGATCCTGCCGAGCCGCCTGTCGGGCACCTGTGCCCGTCACCAGCGCCAGCTCAGCACCGCCATCAAGCGTGCCCGTCAGGTCGCGCTGCTGCCCTACATCAAGGGCTTCGGCGGCTGACCACGACCCCGCCGGGACCCGGCATCCCCGGGTCCCGTTCGCGGGTGCCAACCCTGCTGCTTGCGGCAGGGTTTCTCGTGCTGGCCCCCACCGTCGCACCCTTCTTCTTCCTGGCGCCGACGGTGGTCCTGCTCCTCCTCTCCGGCCCGCGCACCCTGCGGGAATGGATCTGGATCGGGCTTGGCGTCGCCATCCTCGGGGCGCTGCTCCGCCTCCCGGTCACCCTGCCCGAACAGACCATGCGCGCGGCGGCGGCGTTCTTCACTGGCGCCTACGTGGTGGCCGCGCTCGGTGGCGGGATCGGTTCGCTGCTGACCCGGACCCTCGTGGCCATCGGCGTCGCGGCCACCGCCACCATCGGCTGGTTCCTCAAGCTCGGCCTGGCCTTCCGCGACCTCGAGTCGGTGGTGGTCACCAGCACGTGGAACGGGTGGCGTACGCTCTTTCCGTCGTTCGCGCTCCCCGAGACCCCGGTCACCCACACCGAGGTGCTGGTCGGCGGCAGCCCGAGCGCCAGTGAGGCCGCCACGGAGCTGGTCCGCGAGCTGAGTCGCGCCACCACGGCCATGGGCGAGCTCTATCCGGCCATGCTGGCGATCTACGCCCTCCTGGGCGGCTGGCTCGCCTGGGTCTGGTACCATCGGGTGGCTCGCCGCCCGATCGGCACGCGCCCGCCCGCCTTCCGGACCTTCCGCTTCAGCGACCACTTCATCTGGGCGCTGGTGGTCCTCGGCGCGCTGGTGTTGGTGGACCTGCCGCGCGGGGCCGAAGTGGTGGTGCGCAACCTGTTGCTGGTCGTCGCGGTGCTCTATGCCGGCCGCGGCTTCGCTGTCCTCCGGACGGCCATGATTCCCGCACCACGACTCTTCGTGGTGCTCCTGTGCCTCGCAGCGGTGCCCGTGTTAGCATTGGTACCACTGGGCTGCGCCGTTCTTGGCGTCGCCGATACCTGGCTCGACCTGCGGCGCCGCGTGCCGCCGCCCCAAGGAGTTGCCCCATGATTGACTTGATCCTGCGCGAAGCCGTCCCCACCCTCGGGAAGGCCGGCGACCTGGTTCGCGTGAAGCCGGGTTACGCCCGGAACTTCCTCCTCCCCCGCGGCCTCGCCTTCGAGGCGACCGACGGCAACAAGAAGCGGATCGCTGCCGAGGCGAAGGCGCGCGATGCCAAGCACGCGGCCGATCGCGCCGAGGCCCAGGCCTTCGCCGCGAAGCTGAACGCAGTCACCCTCGAGATGTCGTCGAAGGCCGGCGACGAGGGGAAGCTCTTCGGCTCGATCACGTCGGCTGACATCGCCGACGCGCTGGCCGCGAAGGGCTTGACGGTGGACAAGCGGAAGATCGACCTGGAGCACCACATCAAGCTCCTCGGCTTCCACACGGTCGCCGTCAAGCTGCACCACGATGTTCATGCCGAAGTGAAGGTCAACGTCACTGCCGAAGGCTGAGGCAGCATGACGGTCGGGATCGGGTACCTCGACGGGCCCCGACTCGCCCGCGGCTTCCACGCCGCCGCCGACTGGGTGGCGGCCAGCCGCGACGAGCTGAACCGGATCAATGTCTTTCCGGTGCCCGATGGTGACACGGGCACCAACTTCACGCTGACGCTGCGCGCCGTCGCCGACGCCCTCCGGGCGCTCGGCGACGCCTCGCTTCCGGACACGGCCACCACGGCGGCCCGGGCGGCCCTGCTGGGCGCCCGTGGCAACTCCGGCATGATGCTGGCCCATTTCCTCATCGGCTTCGCCGAAGGGCTGAGCACCCGCGTCACCGCCTCGGCCACCGAGGTGGCCGCCGCGGTCCGTCAGGGCGCCGACACCCTCGAACGCGCCCTCGACGAGCCGCGCGAAGGCACCATCCTCACCGTGGCACGCGACGCCGCCCACGCCGCCGAGCGCGCCGCCCCCGGCTCGGCCGACATTGGCGACTTCATGCGGCGCCTGCACGCCGAGGCCCAGTCCGTCCTGGCCCGCACGCCGGAGATGATGGCCGTCCTCAAGGAGGCCGGGGTCGTCGATGCCGGCGGCATGGGGTTCGTGAAGATGATCGAGGGGTTCGTCCGCGCCATCAACGGCGACCCGATCCTTCCAGCCACCACCCCGCTCGAGGACGAGGCAATCGCGCCGGCCGCCATGGCAGGCTTCGACGCCGACCGCGACTACCAGTTCTGCACCGAGGTGCTGGTCCGCGGGTTGCCGCTCCCGCCCGCCAATGACGTCCGCGCCGCCATGCACACTTTCGGCGGGTCGGTCGTGGTCGGCGTGGCGGGCGACATTCTCAAGATCCATGTGCACACCGACACCCCCGACGCCGTCTTTACCTACGCCGAGCGGTGGGGCGCGGTCACCGCCCGCAAGGCCGAAGACATGCGGGCGCAGCACAAGCGGCTGTCACACGTGGACAAGCGCCGGGTGGCGATCGTGGTGGACTCCTCGAACGACCTCCCCGATGCCGTCCTCGACCTGCACCGGATCGTGATGGTCCCGTTGCAGGTGATGTTCGGCCAGGAATCGTTCCGCGACCGGATCGAGCTCAAGCCCGAAGACTTCTATCGCCGACTCAGGACCGCCAAGGAATTGCCGACCACGTCCCAGCCCACGCCAGCCGAATTTGTCCGCGCCTTTCGGGAGGCCCGCGAGGAGGCGGACGAGGTGGTGGGGATCTTCCTCGCCGGCGTGCTCTCGGGGACGCTCGGCTCGGCGCAGATGGCGGTTAACGCCGCGGGCATCAACGGCGTCCATCTGGTGGATTCGCGCAGTGCCTCGCTGGGTCTCGGGTTGCTGGCCCTCCGCGGCGCCGAACTCGCCAAGGCCGGATGGGGCGCTGAGGCGATCGCCACCGAATTGCGCCGGGTAAGGGATCAGTCAGGGCTGCTACTGACCGTCGACATTTATGACAATCTTATTCGCTCGGGTCGCGTGTCGAAGGGCAAGGCATGGCTCGGCGGACTGCTCGACATCAAGCCGATTCTCGAAGTGGACGACGCGGGCCGGCTGCAGCCGGTGGACCGGGTCCGTGGCCGCGAGCAGGTGGTTCCGCGCATGCTGGCGCGCCTCATGGAGAAGCTGACGCCCCGGCCGAAGCAGATCCGCTTCGGGATCGTGCATGCCGAGGCACCGGAGACCGCCGAGCGGGTGCGCAACGCGTTGCAGGCGGCCTTCCAGCCGCGCGAGATCGTGGTCGGCCCCGCGACCGGGGTGCTCGGCACGCATGTGGGACCGGGAGCGTGGGCTGTGGCGTATCAGGTAGAGGATGGCACGCCGGAGCCGCCGCGTGGCTGATCCGCGCCTGACCAGTGCGGTTCGGACGGTGGTCGAGGCGATCGAGGACCGGAAGGGCGCCAAGGTGCTGGTGCTCGACCTCCGCGGCCTGACCGGCGCGACCGATTATTTCGTGATTGCCTCCGGCACCTCCGACGCCCACGTGCGCGGCATCGCCGACGGCGTGATGGACGCGATGGATGCCAAGGGCCAGGGCACGCACCACGTCGAGGGACTGAGTCACGGCCGCTGGGTCCTGCTCGATTTCGTGGACGTCGTGGTCCACCTGTTTCACCCGGAGACCCGGGCGTTCTACCAACTGGAGCGACTCTGGCAGGACGCCCCCGTGCTCCTCGCCGAATCCTGAACCACCCGCAGGACGGAAGGTCCCGATGCCACGCCGCCTCGCCTTGTTCCTCCTCCTCGCTGCGTTCGCCGTCCCCATGCCGGCGGCAGCGCAGTACTTCGGCCAGAACAAGGTCAAGTACAGCCGCTTCGACTTCAAGGTGCTCGAGACCGAGCACTTCGACGTGTACTACTACGACCGGGAGCGCGAGGCCGCGCTCGACGTCGCCCGGATGGCGGAGCGCTCGTATGCGCGGCTGACGCGCGTGCTGCGGCACCAGTTCAAGGAACGGAAGCCGATCATCCTCTATGCCTCGCACTCCGACTTCCAGCAGACCAACACCACCCCGGGCGAGGTGGGCGAGGGCACCGGCGGCTTCACCGACTTCCTGAAGCACCGCAACGTCATCCCGCTCACCGGTTCGTACGACGACATCGCCCACGTGCTGCAGCACGAGATGGTGCACCAGTTCCAGTACGACGTCTGGTCGGGCGGGCGCGCGGGCGGCGGCCTGCAGACCATCCTCGCCGTGAATCCGCCGCTCTGGTTCGTGGAAGGGATGGCGGAGTACTTCTCGATCGGCGAGCTCGACCCCAACACGGCGATGTGGATTCGCGATGCGACGGCCGAGGGCAAGCTGCCGACCATCCAGCAGCTCGAGACCGACCCGCGGATCTTCCCGTACCGGTTCGGGCAGTCGATCATCACCTACATCGGCGAGCGCTGGGGCGACGAAGCCGTCGGCGCCATCCTGCTCGGCTCGCGCTCCGGCTCGCTCGAGGGCGCCACGCGGCGCGTGATCGGCCTCGACTACCGCCAGCTCGGTGACCAGTGGCGCGAGGCGATGCAGCAGCGCTACCTCCCGGAACTCGCGACGCGCAACAAGGGACGCGACATCTCGCAGCCGCTGCTCACCAAGGAGATCAGCGAGGGGACGTTGCACCTGGCCCCTGCCCTCTCGCCGGACGGCTCGCTGGTCGCGTACTTCTCCGAGAAGGACTTCTACTTCGTCGACCTCTGGCTCGCCGACGGGCGCACGGGCAAGCCGATGCGCCGGCTCCTCAGCTCGACCTGGAGCTCGAACTACGAGACCTTCCGCTTCATCAACTCGGCGGCGAGCTGGTCGCCCGACGGCACCATGCTGGCGTTCGCGGCCAAGCGCGGCCCCAAGGACGACATCGTCCTCGTGGACGTGAAGCGCAACAAGGAAGTGCGCCGCATCTCGGTGGACCTGAGCGGCGTGACCACGCC
The DNA here is from genome assembly GCA_033764505.1 of Gemmatimonadales bacterium. Taxonomy (GTDB): domain Bacteria; phylum Gemmatimonadota; class Gemmatimonadetes; order Gemmatimonadales; family GWC2-71-9; genus Palsa-1233. The sequence continues at coordinate 22,797 of JANRIW010000030.1, read as the reverse complement.
CTCGTGGAGCCCCGATGGCAAGCAGCTGGTCTTCACCGGCTACGACGGCGGTCTCTCCGATCTCTTCACCATCAAGACCGACGGCACCGGCCTCACGCGCCTGACCAACGACAAGTACGCCGACCTGCACCCGACCTGGTCGCCGGACGGGCGGACCATCGCCTTCACCACCGATCGCGGGCCGGGCACGAACTTCGACCTGCTCACCATCGGCAATTACCGGTTGGCCACGCTCGACCTGGCCACGTCGCGGGTGGAGCTCCTCCCGGGGATGGATGTCGGCAAGAACGTGAACCCGCAGTGGGCCCCCGACGGGAAGTCGCTGGCGTTCGTCTCCGATCGGAGCGGCGTGAGCAACATCTTCCTCTTCGACCTCGACGACCAGAAGCCGTACCAGCTGACCGACTTCTACACCGGTGCGCAGGGCATCACGCCGCTCTCGCCGATCCTGTCGTGGGCGCCGAAGGCCGACGAGCTGGCGTACGTGTACTACGAGGACGCCGAGTACGACGTCTACAAGCTCGCCAACCCGCGCGCCCTGAAGCGCGAGCCGTGGACGCCCGCCTCACCGACCATCACGACGGCACGGCGCGACACCACCAACGCCGTGTCCGCCCCCGTGGCCGGCGGCAGTGCGCTCTATCGCGGTGCACGCGGCCTCCGCCCCGCCGACTCGCTGGTGCGCGCGGATTCGCTCGCGCCGCGCAGCGAGGTCTCGATCATCGCCCTCATGGACTCGGCGCAGCTCGGCCTCCCTGACACGGCCGGCTTCACCGAGCGCAAGTACAAGGTCGGCTTCTCGCCCGACTACGTCGCGCGGCCGAGCATCGGCTATGCGCGCGACAACTTCGGCAACGGCTTCTTCGGCGGCACCACCGTCTCGCTCTCCGACATGCTCGGTGACCGCCAGCTGATCTTCAGCGGCTACGTCAACGGGCGCATCGACGAGGCGCAGTTCCTCTCGGCGTATGCCAACCTCTCGCGGCGCGTGAACTGGGCCGTGGGGCTGCAGCAGGATCCCTACTTCTTCTACCAGGGCTCCTTCATCACCGACGGGCCGACCGAATTCGAGCAGACCTTCGTCACGCGCTACCGTCGCCTGGTCCTGCGTTCGGCCTTTGCGCAGGCGGCCTATCCGTTCTCGCGCTTCGCGCGGATCGAGGGCGGACTCCGGGCGACCAACGTGGACGACGCGATCCTCGACATCAACGAGGTCTACGATCCGTTCACCGGGGCCCTCACGCGCGACATCTTCCAGGAGCGCACCGGCCTCGGCTCGGTGGGCTTCGTGCAGCCGTCCATGGCGCTCGTGTACGACAATGCCCTGTGGGGCTATCTCGGGCCGATGATCGGCCGCAGTGCGCGCTTCGAACTGGCCCCGACCATCGGCGGCTGGAGCTATCTCCAGGCCACCGCCGACCACCGTCGCTACGACAAGGTGGTGGGCCCGTTCACGCTCGCCACGCGCCTGCTCTACTCGGGGCGTACCGGTCGTGACGCCGATCGCTTCTCGCTCTATCTCGGATTCCCGGAACTGCTGCGCGGCTACACGTCGGGCTCCTTCTTCCGCAACGAGTGCAGCAGCACGCCCGACGATCCGAACTCGGCGACGGGCTGCGCGGCGCTCGACCAGCTGGTCGGCACGTCGTTCGCCGTCGGCAACGCGGAGCTGCGCTTCCCGATCCTCTCGCCCAACTGGAGCTGGGTCCCGCGCGCGATCCCGCCCATCGAAGGCGCGTTCTTCTACGACATCGGCGTGGCGTGGAACGGGTCAAGCCGCGTCGCGTGGAGCCGCGAGCCGGGCGAGTCGCCCGCGGCCGTGCGCACGCCGCTCCGATCCGCGGGCGTGTCGCTGCGGACCAACCTCTTCGGCCTCGTGGTGCTCCGCTTCGATTTCGCGAAGCCGCTGGCTCGCCCGGGCACGGGGGCGTTCTGGACCATCTCGTTCGGGCCCACGTTCTGAGGTCGTCCTGCATGCTGCGTCGGATCATGGTGGTGGCGGCGGGCGCCTTCGCGCTCGCCTGTGGTGGCAGCGAGGACCTGGCCCCGACTCAGCGCCAGCTCCCTGCCGGTCTCCCGTCCGCAGGTGCGCTGCTCAGGTTGCCGGCAGAGGGAGGCTCCGCCACCCTGCTCTGGCCTGATTCGCTGACCCCGGTGGGCTGGCAGAGCACCGGCGGGCTGCCACCCATTGCCCGCGGCCTCGGCACCGACCTCGACGAATTGATGGTCTACGCCGTGGACGACCGCGGCCGGCTCATCGGCGTGGACCTGCTCACCAAGCGCTTCCGCCCCTTTCTCGTCAACGCCCGAGAGATGATCGGCACGCCGGACGGGGTGATCCTCGGTCTCGACTCGACGCGTCGGCCACTGCGCTTCGCCAACCGGTCACTCACCACCTTCCGCGCCGCCGTCGAAGGCGGACCGGTGCAGCTGCTCCGTGCGCCCTCATCGGAAGTGGTCGCCTACTCGCCGCGCAGCGAACTCGCCCAGGTCATCAGCGAGGAAGGAGAGCTGCGTCGTTTCGCGGTCCCCTCCGGCGCGATCGCCAGCACCTGGTACGGCGATTTCTTCGTGGTGGTCACCGACTCGGGAATCATCCACGTGCAACCCGGCGGTGACCCGGCCCCGCGCTTCGCCTCGATGAAGGGTGGGCCGACCGTCGCCGCCTTCTCGCCATCGGGACATCGGCTCTATGTGGCCCGCAGCCGCGACGACCTCGTGATGCTCGACCGCTTCAGCGGCGACGAGCTCAAGACCCTCACCCTCCCCGGGACCGCGCGCGCACTGCGCGTGGACCGCACCGGACGGTGGCTGCTGGGCCGGCCGCTCCAGGGCGACTCGATCTGGGTGGTGGACCTGGTCCGCTGGGAAGTGGCCGCCACGGTGCAGTCCACCTGGGCCGACGACCTCCCCCTCGTGGCCGGGAGCAAGGCGCTCATTGTCCGCGACGGTGAGGACCTGGTGGCCTGGGACCTCCTCCGGGGCATCCCGGGGCCGGTGGCCCGCCTGCGGGGCGCCGCCGCCGACGTGTACCTGGTGGTGCCGTGGCTCCCCAAGGGGAAGGTCGTGGAGCCGGAGCCGGTGGTGGTGGCGGCGGCCCCCGATTCGGTCGTGGACACGGCGACCACGGTGGCCATCGCGGAGCCGCCCGTGCCGGCGGGGACCATGACCGACCTCCCCCGGGGGCAGACCAGCGCCGACAAGGACGAACCGACCGGTCAGCGCCTCTACCTCCAGGTGAGCGCGTCCCAGAACCAGGACTTTGCCCAGGCCCTGGTGGACCAGCTCAAGGCCGCCGGCTGGGCAGCCCGGGTGATGGGCCCCAAGACCCCGGACGACCCCTACCGCGTCGTCATCGGCCCCTACCGGACCCGGGAAGAGGCCGACGCCGACGGGCGGCGCCTCGGGCGGACCTACTTCATCTTCGCCCTCGACGGCTGACCCCGGGCGCCTCCCGCCTCCGTTATCTTGCAGGATTACGGTGTCCCCCCTCCCTGCTGGGAGGGGGACCCCGTCGGCGCCGACCCCAATACAGACTCCGCAATGAAGCTTACCAAGCTGGAGCTCACCGGCTTCAAGTCCTTTGCCGATACCGTGACGCTCACCTTCGACGAGGGCGTCACGGCGATCGTGGGCCCCAACGGCTGCGGCAAGTCCAACGTCTCGGACGCGGTGCGCTGGGTGCTGGGCGAGCAGTCCGCGCGACTGCTGCGCGGCGGCAAGATGGAGGACGTGATCTTCCAGGGGGCGGCGACGCGCCGTCCGGTGAACCTCGCCGAGGTGTCCCTCTACCTCGACAACAGCGAAGGCGAGCTGCCGACGCCCTACACCGAAGTGGTGATCACGCGCCGCCTCTCGCGATCGGGGCAGAGCGACTACCTGCTCAACAACGCACCGGCTCGCCTGCGCGACATCCAGGACCTGCTCCGCGGCACCGGCCTCGGCGGCGACGCCGGTGTGGTGATCGAAGCCAAGATGATCGACCTCCTCCTCTCGGACCGCGCCGATGAACGGCGTTCGCTCTTCGAGGAGGCGGCCGGTGTCGGCCTCTACCGCGACCGTCGCCACACCACGGCGCGCCGGCTCGAGGAGACTGCGGCCGACTTGCAGCGGCTTGAAGACCTCATTGCCGAGGTGCAGTCGCAGGTGCGTTCGCTGGCCCGCCAGAAGGGGAAGGCCGAGCGGCACGTGTCGCTCACCGAGGAGCGCTTCGCCGTCACGCTGACGCTCGCGCGTCGTCGCCTCGATCAGCTCGCCGAAGACGCCGAGTCCTTCGAGCGCCGCCACGTGGAGCTCACCGAGTTGTTGCCGCAGGCGCGCGAGCGACTGGCCCGCATCGAGGCGCAGCGCGAGGAAGCGGTCACCGGCCGCGCCACCGCCGAGCGTCACCGCACCGCCGTGGTGGACGACCTCGGCCAGGCGCGGCTCGCCCTCGGCAAGCTCGAGGGTGACCTCGGCCTCGCCTCGGAGCGCCTCGCCAACGCGGCGCTGCGTCGCGAACGGGCGGCACTCGAGCGCGGCGATTCCGAAGTCCGCCTGCAGCAGGCGCGCATCGAGCTCGGTACCGCGAGCGAGGAGAAGCAGGGCGCCGAGACCGAGCATCAGCGCGTGCAGGGTGAATTGTCGGGACGTGCCGAGGCCGAGCAGACGGTGCGGCAGCGGCTCGCGGGACAGCGCGACGTGGTGCGCAAGATGGAGCAGGAGCTGCAGCAGGCCGCGCAGCAGTTGCGGTCGCTCGAGGGCGAGCGCACCGCGCTCGACGGCGAGCTCGCCTCGTTGCGCGAGCGCGTGGCGCAGGAAGAGGCGCACGTCGCGGCGCTGACGCAGGAGCGGCGCAGCACCGGCGAGCGGCTGACCGATGCCTCCGCCGTGGCCGATCGGCACAGCGCCGAGTCGCACCAGGGAGCCGCGGCTGCCGAACAGGCGCGCCTGCTGCTCCGCGAGACGCGCGATCGCGAGGCCCGTGAGCTGGCCGAGCGTCGCACCCTCGAGGAGGAAGTGGCCCGCATCACCGCACGCCGCTCCGCCCTGGAAGCGCTCGAGCGCGATCGCGTCGGCCTTGCGCCTGCGGCCGCCGCGCTCCTCGCGGGCCGCGAGCGCTTTGGCGATCAGGTCCTCGGACCGCTCGCCGACTACATCTCGACCGACGGCGATCAGGCCGATGTCGCCGAGCAGTTGCTCGGTGACTACGTGCACGCCGTGCTCATCAAGGATGCATCGGCCATTCCCGCCATTCAGGCGTGGCATGCGCAGGAACAGCCGGGCACGCTCATCCTCCTGCCGGTCAACCCGGGTCCGGTGCGCACGGGCACCATGGCGGACACGCCGTTGCGCGTCGATCCGCTGGCGGCCGAGTGGGTCCGGTCGCTGGTCGGCGGCTCCGAAGTGCTGCAGGGTGGTGGCCGCGGCCTCCGTCGCGCCAACGGCGTGGTCTTCCTCACCGGTCCCGCGGCGGCCTCGGGTCCGATTCGTCGCCGTGCCGAACTCAAGACGCTCGTGCGCGACCTCGAGAAGCGGAGCGCCGCCCTGGCCGAGGCCGATGCCCGCCGCGATCGCACCGCCGCCGAGCTGCTCGCGCTCGATGCCGCCGCGGCGGAGGCCCAGCAGGCCGCGGAACGGTTGCGCGAGGCCGAACGGCAGGCGATCGCCGCGCGCGAGGACCTCGCCCGTCGGGTGACCAACTTCGATCGCGAGATCACCGAGGCGGAGACGCAGCTCGGTCGGTTGCGCGAGCGACTCGCGCGCGCGGAGCAGCGCGCGACGCAGGTCGAGACCGCACTGGCCGAGGGGGGCACCGCGAGGGCGCGCCTCGACGAGGCGCTGGTCACCACCCGCAGCCAACTCACCGAACTCGAGGCCGAGCAGGAGCAGGCGCGCGAGGCGCGGTCACAGTGGCAGGTGCAGGAGGCGCACATCGCCGCCCGCCTGCGCGCGGCCAACGAGGCGATCGCGCGGACCGAACGCGTCATCCAGGAGGCCGAGACGTCGGGACGCGTCCGCACCGAGGAGATCGCGCGGCTCGATGCCGAGACGCTCGCGCTCGAGGCCCAGCGCACCGAGTGGCAGGGAGGGCGCGACGAGCGGGCTCGCCAGCTGGTGGCCCTCGAGACCGCCGCGGGTGAGGCCGAGGGCGCGCTGCAGGCGGCCGACAGCCGACTCGCCGAGATCGAGGCGGAGCTCGCCGAGATCCGTCGCGCCGTCGAGGCCCAGAGCGAGGAGCACCATCGCCTCGAGCTCGGGGTCGCCGAGGCCACCGCACAACGGAAGCGGATCGTCGAGCGCGTCGAGACCGAATGGAAGCGCCCCTTCGACGTCCTTGCCGAAGCGGCCCCGGTGCTCGACCTCGATCTCGAGACCCTCGAGACCGAGGCGGAGCGCATTGCGGCGGCGCTCGAGGCGATCGGGCCCGTGAACGCCCTCGCGGTCGAGGAACACGCCGAGGAGAGCAGGCGGGCCGCCTTCCTGCAGGCGCAGCGCGACGACCTCGTGGCGGCGCGCCAGTCGCTGTTGCAGGCCATCAAGGAGATCGACGGCACCGCCAAGGCGCTCTTCAGCGAGACCTTCGTGGCGATCCGCGAGAACTTCCTCTCGGTGTTCCAGACGCTCTTCGGCGGCGGCGAGTGCGACCTCCGCCTCTCCGATCCGGACGACCCGCTCGAGGCGGAGATCGAGATCCACGCCTCGCCGCGCGGCAAGAAGACCCAGCGCATCCACCTCCTCTCGTCCGGTGAACGGACGCTGGTGGCGACGTCGCTGCTCTTCGCGATCTACCTGACCAAGCCGAACCCCTTCTGCCTCATGGACGAAGTGGATGCGCCGCTCGACGATGCCAACGTCGGCCGCTTCATCCGCCTGCTCGACCAGTTCAAGAGCCAGACGCAGTTCCTGGTCATCACCCACAACCCGCGGACCATGCAGGCCGCCGACTCCGTGTACGGCGTGACCATGCAGGAGCCCGGCGTGTCGACCATCGTCGGCGTGCGCCTCGGCGAACAGACCGCCGCGGTCTGACCTCCCACTTACTCGGACCCGACCGATGCTGATCGTGATGCGGCAGGACGCCACCCCGGAAGACATTGCCGGCGTGGTCGCAGCAATCGAGACGATGGGCTACGAGGCGCGCCCGATGCCGGGCCGCCAGCGCACCACCGTGGGCCTCGTCGGCAACGACGGGCGCGTGGACGGTTCGCGCGTCGCGGCGCTGGCCGGCGTCGCCGAAGTCATCCACGTCTCCAAGCCCTACAAGCAGGTCTCGCGCGAGTGGAAGCCGGAGCCGACCCGCGTCGCGCTCCCTGACGGCTCCGCGATCGGCGGCCGCGAAGTGATCGTGATGGCCGGCCCCTGCTCCGTCGAGGGGGAGGAGCAGATCCTCCTCGCGGCGCGCCAGGTCAAGGCGGCCGGCGCCACGGTGCTGCGCGCCGGCGCCTTCAAGCCGCGCTCGTCGCCCTATGCGTTCCAGGGGCTTGGCAAGCTCGGGCTCGAGCTGTTGGCCGTCGCACGTGCGGAAACCGGGCTGATGATCGTCACCGAAGCCATGGACCCCAAGGGACTGGAACTCGTGGCCGAGACGGCCGACATCATTCAGATCGGCGCGCGCAACATGCAGAACTACTCGCTCCTCAAGGAAGCGGGGCGCCAGCGCAAGCCGGTGCTGCTCAAGCGCGGGCTGTCCGCCACCATCTCCGAGCTGCTGCTGTCGGCGGAATACATCCTCGCCGAGGGGAATCCGAACGTGATTCTCTGCGAGCGCGGCATCCGCTCCTTCGACACCGCCACGCGCAACCTCTTCGACCTCTCGGCTATTGCCGTGGTCCACGGGCTCTCCCACCTGCCGATCGTCGCCGATCCGAGCCATGGCACGGGGCACCGCGACATGGTGCCGGCCATGGCGCGTGCGGCCATCGCCGCGGGCGCAGACGGGCTGTTGGTGGAGGTGCACCCGAATCCGGAGCGCGCCCTCTCCGACGGCGCGCAGTCGCTCTTCCCGGAGCAGTTCGATCGCATGATGCGCGAAGTCGGCGCGATCGCCGAGGTGATCGGTCGCTCCGTGGCCACCCCGGTCGGGAGCGCGGCGTGACGCATCGCCTCGCGCTGCTCGCCGCCCTGTTGCTCCCCGTCATCGGGAGTGCCCAGACGCCGGCGAGCAGCGACCCCGCGCCCGAGATCGTCACCAAGGCGGCGCGGATCTATCGCGGGCTGAGCGGCCTGCAGGCCGACTTCCGCCAGAAGCTGGCCGACAAGCGGCTGGGCGACCAGAGCAGCAAGGGGACGCTCTACCAGGCGGGCAACCGCTTCGCGATGCGCTTCTCCGATCCCGCGGGCGAGGCGGTCGTGCTCGACGGCACCAAGCTCTGGGTCTACACGCCGAGCGACAATCCCGGCGTCGTGGTGCGCTATCCGCCCCCGACCTCGCCGGTCTTCGGGTACAACATCCTCGACTGGTTCCTCAAGAGCCCGCTCGATCGCTATCGCGTCTCCTTCGTGAAGAGCGAGACCATCGACGGCCGCGTCACCGACGCCGTGCTGCTGCAGCCACTGGTCCCGGGCGAGTTCCAGTTCCGCCGCGCCACGCTCTGGTTCGATCGGACCGACGGCCTGCCGCGCCGGATCCAGACCGACGAGGGGCCGCAGACGCGCACCGTGGACCTCGCCAACCTCCGCACCAACGGGACGTTCCCCGCCGGCACCTTTGCCTTCAAGGTGCCGAGCGGGGTCAAGGTGGTGGATCAGTAGGTCAGGCTTCGCCGAGCTCTTCCTGCGCCATGCGCCGCACCGCATCGCGGGCGTGCTCACCGGCCGTGGTGCCCGCGTGCAACCGCGCAAAGCGCGTCAACTCGCGCTTCATCCCCTCGCGGTTCCCCGTCTCCCGATAGAGATCGATCAGCGAATTGACGATCCGTGATTCCTGCTTCGGGGTCGGCTTCGCGTTGCGCGCGGCGAGGTAGGCCGTCTCCGCGCCATCGCGATCCTTGAAATGGATCTGCAGCAGGTCGCCGAGACGGAGCCGTACGTCGGCGTCCTCGACCTCCTCCGCAATGGCGCGATACATCAGCAGGGCCTCGTCGTGACGGCCCTGGATGATCAGCGCCTCGACCTCGGAATACTCGATGGTGTGCTGCTCACCACCCGCCGAGAGCAGCCCGTTCACGAGTTTGGTAGAGCCGTGATGGATGAGCGGCCAGACCAGTCGAGAGAGCAGCGTCAGGAGTGATACGTTGAGCGCGATCTTGAGCAGGAGGTAACCCGGCCCCCAGACCATCCGCTCGACCATCAGCAGCATGAACGTGCCCGGGATCACCACCAGCAGGGTGAAGCGGACCTGCTCGGCCTGGTCGCCGGTATCCACATCCTTCAGGCGCTTGAGCGGTGCCGGCGTCAATGCAGCACCGCCCGAATCGCGGCGGCCCGATCGAGATCGAGCCCACCCTTCTCCGCGAGCCGCAACGCTTCGCGCGCCAGCACGAGGTACGCCTCCCGATCCGCCCCCTCGAGCACCGCGAGGTGCGCGGAGACGGTGCCGACATCGCCTCGCCGCACCGGACCGGTGAGCGCCTCGACGGGAGTGCGCGCGGCGAGATTGTCGAGCACCTGGCGCATGATCGGCAGGAAGAGCCCGCGACTCGCCTCCCCCGCACCCGCCTCACGCGCCAACCGCTCGGCAATCGCGTCGAGCGCCACGAGATAGTTGGCGGCGAAGACCGCGGCGGCGTGGTAGCGGACCTTGCCCGCCGCGGGCAGCTCGACAATCGGCGACATCCCCAACTGTTCCGCCAGCGCACGCCCCGCCGCCACCGCCCCGCCCTCGCCCTCCAGCACCGCGGGCACGCCGGCGAACACCGCACCGTCAGCAGCCTCCGGAATGCTCTGCAATGGATGCCACGAACCGGTCACCGCGCCGAGCATGGCCAGCGGCTCCAGGACGCCACGGTCGTGGCGCCCCGAGGTGTGCAGGACCACCGTGGCGGGCCTGAGCGCCCGGCTGGCGGCCACCGCCTGCACCACCGGGGTCACGGCGTCGTCGGCGACGGCGATGACCACCAGCGTGGCACCGGCGAGGGCGTCGTCCCAGGCCACCTCCACCGCCGGCGTCTCGGCCGAGGCGGGACGCGCGGTGCGGCCGAGGAGCCGCACCGGCTCCCCCAAACGCCGCAGGGCGCGTGCGAGCGAAAGCCCGACGCGCCCTGCCCCGACCACCACGACCGCGCGGGGGATCATTCCCCCGGCGTCTTCGCCATCAGCGCCTTGGGCGTCGGCGACGTGCGCAGCAACTCCAGGGCGGCACGGACCTGCGGGTCGTCGCTCGAGCGACGACGGATCTCGGCCTGACGCCCGAAGACGTAGCGCGAGATCTCGTAGGCGAGCTGGTCGGTGAGCAGCGACGTGCCGCCCGCCAGCTGCTTGGGGTCCAGCGCCACGTTCTTCGCCGCGAGGCGACCGAGCACCATCTGCCGCATCGCGTCGGTCACCACGAAGCCTTCCGACGTGACCAGCTTCTTCTCCTTGACCTCGAGCGCCGCGGCCACCAGCGCATCGCGGTACGCCGTCACGTTGCCACCGAGCGCCTTGGCAAATTCCTTCTCGCCATCGGTGAGCGAATCACCGCGGACAATCTGGTCGGGGACAATCCCGCCGCCCCCCTTGACCGTGCGACCGCCGATGGTCTTGAAGGTCGGCAGCACACGCTTGATGCTGTCGCGCCCCGAGGCCTCTGCGGTGGCCTGCTCGACCTGCGCCTCCTGATCCTTCGCCTCGCGCTGAATCGTGCGGCCGCTCGGCGTGAACCACCGTGCCGTGGTGAGCTTGAGCGCCCGATCGGGTCCGAGCGGGAAGAGCGTCTGCACCAGCCCCTTGCCGAAGGTGGCGGTGCCGAGGACCAGGGCGCGGTCGTTGTCCTGCAAGGCGCCGGCAATGATCTCGGCGGCCGAGGCCGACCACTCGTTCACCAGCACCACGACCGGGAGATCCGGCCACGCCTGCTGCGATTCGGCGGCGTAGCTCTGGTTCATCTGCGCCACGCGTCCGCGCGTCGAGACAATGGCCTGACCGCGGTCGAGGAAGAGGTCGGAGACCGCGACGCCCTCGGTGAGCAAGCCACCGGGATTGCCGCGCAGGTCGAAGATCAGCCCCTTCATCCCCTTGGCGCGCAGGGCATCGATCTCCTTGCGCAGCTCGTCGGAGGAGGTGGCGATGACCGGGGTCAGCGCGACGAGGCCGATGCCACCCTCGAAGAGAATGCCGGCCTGGACCGAGCGATAGTGGATGGTCTCGCGCGTCAGGGCAAACGGCATCAGCTCCGTCATCCCGGGGCGGCGGACCCGCAGGTCGACGCGCGTGCCGGGCGTGCCGCGCAGCGTCTTGACCGCATCGTCCTGATTGAGGCCGCGCGTCACGGTGCCGTTGACCTCGACGATCTGGTCGCCGGCCTCGATGCCGGCGCGCTCGGCGGGGGTCTCGGGGAGTGGCGCCACCACCGTGATCCAGCCATCGCGGACATCGATCTGCATGCCGAGGCCACCGTAGTTGCCGGTGGTCTGCTCGGTGATCTGCTTGTAGTCCTCCGCCTCCATGAGCGCGGAGTAGGGATCGCCGAGCTCGTCCACGAGGCCGTGACTCGCCTTCTCGTAGATCTCGTCGGACTTGAGGGAGTCGACGTAGTACTTGCTGACATACTCGAGCACGTCACCGAAGAGCTGGGGGCCGTCCACGGCCGGGCGTGCCGATGCGCCTTGCAGCAGCCATCCGCCGCTGAAGAACGACACCGCCGCCACCAACACCACCAATCCCCAGCGATTCCGCATCCTGCCTCCGTTGTCCAACGCTGCCAATGCCTAGCTGACGTCCGCCTGAAACCGGTCGGGCCGCACGGCGTGCAACTGCCGCCACGCGGCCTCGAGCACTGCCTCGGGTGACGCCCCGGCCTCCAAATGATGCACCCCCGGCCCCTCTGCCGCCACATACGCCGCCGCGACCCGCTCGTGGAACGCTTCCGACTCCCGTTCCATCCGGTCGGCACCCTTGCCCGCGGCCGCCTGCCGGGCCCGGCCCACCGCCGGATCGAGGTCCAGCACGAGGGTGATGTCGGGGACGAGTCCGCCGGTCGCCGCGCCGTTGACCCAGCGGACCTGTTCCATCGGCAGCCCACGACCGGCGCCCTGATACGCCATGGTCGAGAGGTCGTAGCGATCGGAGAGGACCACCTGGCCGGCGGCCAGCGCGGGCTTGATCACGCGGGTCACCAGATCGGCCCGCGCGGTGGCCATGTAGAGCAACTCGGCTTCCGGGGTCCACTCGCGATCGGCATCGAGCAGTTCGCGCCGCAGCGCCTCCGCCACCGGAGTGCCTCCTGGTTCACGGATGCTCACCACCTCGAGACCGTCGCGCCGCATCCGTGTCACCAGCGACGCGGCGAGCGTGGTCTTGCCCGCTCCCTCGGGGCCCTCGAGGACGACGAAGCAGCCGCGCGTCATCAGAGCGTGATGATCCCGCTCGTGGCGCCGCGCTCGATCCCCTGGCCGATCGCCTGGTTCACGCGCTGCATGAGCTTGTCCACGTTGGCACGCGCCACGAGATACGCCTGCCCGACGACCGAGGCCTCGAAGTCGCGGAGGGTGGACTCGTATTCCTGCGCCTGCGCCTCCTCCGGCGCACGCCCCTCGGCCATGAGCTGGTCGAAGTCGCGGGTGAGCCGCGAGATCGTCTCGAGCCGCTGCTGCGCCTCGGGGTTCTCGCGCAACCCGCCCTCGGCGCGACGCAGCGCCTGGTATTCCGTGGACTGGCCGATCAAGCGGCCGAGCTCGGTGGCCTTTTCGTCGATCATCACGCACTCCCCCGCCGCGCAAGCAGATATCGCGCGCGGCCGAACAGGTCATCCTGCACCAAAACCTCACGCCAGCCGAACCCCTCGGCAAGCGCCGCCGTCGCCGCGGCCCGGCGACAGTCCAACTCGAGGGCAATCCATCCGCCCTCACGCACCACCGCGCGGCCGCCGTCGAGCAGCCGGCGAATCGCCTCGAGGCCATCCTCGCCCGACGGCAACGCCAGCCTCGGCTCATGATCGCGCACCGACGCGTCGAGCGTCGCGTACTCCGCCTCGGTCAGGTAGGGCGGGTTCGACACCAGCAGGTCGAGCGGCTCGGCAATGGGCGCGAGCAGGTCGCCGAGGCGCCACTCGACCGCGAGCCCGAGCATCGCGCCGTTCTCCGAGGCGAGCGTCAGCGCATCGGCGGAACAGTCCACGCCGATCACCGACGTGAACTCCCCTTCCTGGCGCAGCGCCAGCGCGATCGCCCCGGTGCCCGTGCCGATGTCGGCCACCGAGCCGGTGCGCACGCGCGCGAGCGCGAGTTCGACCAGCACTTCGGTCTCGGGGCGCGGGATCAGGGCACGCGCATCGCAGCGCAGTCGCAGGTGCCGAAAACCGGTCCAGCCGGTGACGTAGGCGAGCGGTTCGCCCGCCGCGAGGCGTTCGACCCAACCGAGGTACTGCGCCGCGGCAGCCGAGTCGAGTGTCGCATCGTCGGTCAGCAAGGCGAGCAGCGTCGCATCGCCCTGCAGGTCCGACCAGAGACGACGCGCGGCGAGCCGCGGCGACTCGACCCCGGCGCCCCGCAGCCGCTCGGCCGCCTGGTCCAGCAGCGCGCGCCCGGAGATGGCCACCTCAGTCACCCTGCTGCTCCGAGCGAGCCGCCATCCGCAGCGCGGCCACGAGCTCGTCGAGCTTCCCCTCGAGGACATCGGTCAGGTTGTGCACCGAGAGGTTGATGCGGTGGTCGGTGATCCGACTCTGCGGGAAGTTGTAGGTGCGGATCTTCCCCGACCGATCGCCGGTGCCGACCATCGCGCGCCGCTCCGCGGAGCGCGCCGCCTCGGCTTCGGCGATCATGCGGTCGAGCAAGCGGGCGCGCAGCACTTCCATGGCCTTGAGCTTGTTCTGCAGCTGCGACTTCTGGTCCTGCTGGCTCACCACCAGCCCGGTCGGCAAGTGGGTGATGCGCACCGCCGAGTCCGTGGTGTTGACGCTCTGTCCCCCGGGACCCGAGGAGCGGAAGACGTCGATCCGCAGGTCCTGCGGATCAATCCGCACGTCCACTTCCTCGGCCTCTGGCAGGATCGCGACGGTGGCGGCCGAGGTGTGGATGCGTCCCTGCGTCTCCGTGGCCGGCACGCGCTGGACACGGTGCACGCCCGACTCATGACGCAGGAGGCCGTACGCACCGAGCCCGCGCACCGCGACCACCGCACTGCGAAGACCGCCCGCATTGCCGTGGTCGAGCTCCATCGGTTCGATCTTGAGTCGGTTTCGCTCGGCGTACCGCGTGTACATGCGCAGCAGCTCGGCCGCGAAGAGCGCCGCCTCGTCGCCGCCGGTGCCGGCGCGGATCTCGAGGATCACGTCGCGGTCGTCGTGCGGGTCGCGCGGGAGGAGGAGTTCGGTGAGCTCCTGCTGCATTGCCGCGATCTCGCCCGGCAGCGTGGCGAGATCTTCGGCGCCGAGCGCCACCAGGTCCGGGTCGCCGCTGTCGCGCAGCTCGATGGCCTCGGCCAACGACTGTTCTGCGCGCGCCAAACGCTCGGCCACGCGCACGATCGGCGTGAGCCGAGCATGTTCGCGACCGAGCGATTTCAGTCGAGCAGGGTCAGACGCAATGGCGGGGTCGGACAGCTCCCGCGAGACCTGCTCCGCCCGCGCGAGCGCCTGGCGGAGTCGGGCCTCCATCGGTCAGGACGTCGGCGCGGGTTCCGCGGCGTACTTGCGGCGGAACCGATCGATCCGGCCGGCCGTGTCCACCAGGCGCTGCTTGCCCGTGAAGTACGGATGGCAGACCGCGCAGACTTCCACGCTGATCGCCGAGACCGTGCTCCGGGTCTCGAAGGTGTTGCCGCACTGGCACTTCACGGTGATGGTCTGGTAGACCGGATGCAGATTCGGCTTCATTTGAGTCGTCCTTCCTGTCTGGAGCCGTAGTCCCCTTGCGGAACCACGATAGCCGGGAAATATACCCACATCGCCGGACGGCGTACAACCCGGGGGGTCCCGACTCGTCTCCGTGGTGTACCTTGCCTCTTTCTGTCACGGAGCTGCCCAGATGTCGATGCGCCAACTCGTTGCCTTGCTTGTACTTGCCGCCACCCCGGCCGCCGCGCAACAGCGCCCGACCGCGGTGACCCCCTTCGAGACCGAAGGGTCGGTCGGCCTGTCGCGCGACGAATACGACGCCCTGAGCCGCGCCCTCGGCGCGGTGCTCGCCACCGAACTGGACGAGCGACGGGAGGGCGCGGTGAGCTCCCTGGTGCTCGCCGCCGGGGGTCGGGCCGGCCGCGTGGACATGGCCTCCGCCCGCGAGCGGGCCGGCGCGGCCAAGGCCTCGATTCTCGTGGTCGCCACCCTGCTCGACCAGTACGGCGACATCCACCTCGAGGCGCGCGTCCTCGATGCCGGCACCGGGGCATCGCTGCTGGTGGTACGTGGTGACAGCACCATGAACACGCGCGAGCGGATCGGCGAGGCGGTGGCCGATCTCGCCGGGCGGCTGGTGAAGGATCCGATCGTGGGTGGTGCCCCCGAGGCCCGCTGGCGCCGCACCCTGCCGGTGGCCGCGCTGATGCACTTCGGTCGGGGGCTGCGCTTCGAGCAGGCGGGCAATGCCGGTGAGGCCGCGTCGGCCTATCGCGCCGCGCTCGCGGCGGCGCCGACCCTCATCGAGGCGAAGGCGGCGCTTACTCGGGTCGGAGGGTAAGCAGGGCGCAAGCGATGGTGGGCGGCGCGACGAGCGCCGCCACCTGCAGGTTCCACTGCCCACCGAAACTCGGGAAGAACGCCAGCAACACGCCGATCGCCGAGAGCGCCAGCATCAGCAGCGCCGTGCGCGGCGCCCATCGACCCGCCGCCCGACGTTCCTCCGACCAGACCGCGCGCACCAACCCGAAGGCCAGTGGACTCAGGAAGTAGAGGTTGTGATTCCAGGCGGCGGCGACGTGGTTGGTCGCGAACCAGAGGAAGAGCAGCGCGAGCCCCCCCACCCCCGACACCACCAGCCAGATCGTGGCGGCCACCCGCCCCGGCACGCCCGCCGCGCTGTCCGCGCGCCCGGTGAGGATCAACAGCGCCAGCGCGCCACCCACCAGCAGCAACCATCCGCCCCACTTCGGCGGTGCCGCCTCCACGTGGTACATGCCAATGTCGACCAGGCGCACTTCGCGCTGCACCAATGGCACCTCACGGCCGTCGTCGCCCACGACCCGCAGTTCGCGCACCCGCTCCTGCACCTTGGCCGGGAGGAACATCTCGCTCCACTGGTCGATCGCCTGATCGGCCGGCGGCCCGAGCGCGAGGAGGATGCCGAGGTACATCGGCACGTCGTTGGTGAGGGAGCGATGGGTGTGGAAGCGAAAGCTTCCCTCGGCCGGCACGCCGGTCGTCGCTTCCTGCAGCGCACCGTTGGTCGCCGCGTCGAGCATGTCGCGGATGCGGGTGGAGCAGTTGTCGAGGAAGTAGTCGTAGGTGTAGCCGCGATGCTCCGGGAGGGCGTTCCGCGCGAGGCGCGCCGCGAGATCCCGGCGTGCGGCGGCCGGCAACGCGAGTTCCTGCAGTTCGACGTCGCGTTGCGCTCGCGTGTAGACCTCGACGGTCTGGCCCATCGTCATGGTGCCGAGCCAGTACTCCGGCCGCCCCATCGCGAAGCGGCCGACAAAGCGCGCGACGTCACCCGCCGTGCGCCCGAAGTCGAAGGTGCCGTAGTTGTAGACGATGTCGGTGCCGTCGAGCGTGTCGCGCACCCAGATGGCGTTGTGGCCGTAGCGCTCGTACACCGTGGCGCCGGGGCCCATCGTCACCAGGAAGATCTGCGGCGCCTGAGCCACCGGCGCCGCCTCCTGGGCTGCAAGCGGCCAACCCACGGCGGCCGCCAGCAACGCGACGCACGCGACGACGCGACGCCTCACGGCTTCACGTCCCGCCCCGTATCCGCCGAGTCGTAGATCGCCTCCATGGCCTTGGCGAGCGTGACCTGCTCGGAGAGTTCGGGCGCGGCCACCTCGCCGCGCACCGCCGAGAGGAAGTGCGCCCACTGGGCACGCACCGACAAGGCGAAGGGCGAGTCACGCGAATGCGCACCGGAGGCGGCCACGTCATTGGCCACCCCGTGGAAGTCCTTCCAGATGGCGAGCGGGTTGATGCGCGCCGAGCCCTTGGCCGCGCGCACCGCCATGCCGAAGCGTTCACCCGGGCCGACGAAGCGCCAGGAGGTATCGAGGTGGATCGCGGAGCCGCCAGCGAGTGCCAGCATGGCCGTGCCGCTCGGCTCGACGCCCTTCTCCTTCCGCTCCGGGAAGACCGCCGAGACGCGCTCGACCGCGGGAAATCCGGCAAGCCAGAGCGAGAGGTCGAGCAGGCTCAACCCCAGGTCGAGCATGGCCCCGCCGCCCGCGAGGTCGCGCTTCTGCCGCCAGCCGAGCGACGCACGGCCCGAGCGCGCGAGGAACCACCAGGCGCGGATCGACTCGAGGTCGCCGAGCTCGCCATTCTGCACGAACGAACGGATCTGCTGCACGTCTGGGCGGTAGCGGTGATTGGCGCCCACCATGACAATCCGATTGTGCTTCTGCGCGGCCTTCACCAGCTTCTGCGCGCCGCTCGCGCTCAAGGCCAGCGGTCGCTCGGCGAAGACATGCAGCCCCGAGGCGAGGGCGGCGGTGATCTGCGACTCGTGCAGGTGATTCGGCGTGCAGATCACCAAGGCGTCGAGGGTGTCGTAGTCCACCAGCTCGGCGATGTCGCCGTAGGCATCGGGGATCTCGAAGCGATCGGCGAGGGCGCGCGCCTTCGCCATGTCGTTGTCGCAGATGCCGACGACCTCGACGCCCTTGAGTCGCTTCAACGCGGGCAGGTGTGCCACCTGCGTGATCGCCCCGGCGCCCACGATGCCCAGCCGCAACTTGTCGCTCATCCGTTGGTCCCCACGTCGGTCAGTAGTTCCGGCTCAAAGTCGTCCCCGGAAAATAGCTCGTCAGGATGGTGACGTAGTCCTGGCCGGCCCGCGCCCGTCCGATGGCCCCGTACTGGCACATCCCCACCGCGTGCCCGTAGCCCCGGCCCTCGATGGTGACGCGGTCGATCCGCCCGCCCCGCCGTGAGAGCTTGACCACGAAATCGGTGCTCCGGAGCATCCCCCCGGTGGTGGGAGCCAGGACGCGCCGGATGGTCTGCCCGCTCACGCTGGTCCGCCCGTTGCGCCCGGCCAGTTCCAGGACCGCGATCCGCCCGGTGGCGGTCCGATCGAGCACCCGCATCTCGGACAGGTCGGTCGCCCGGGCGAGCGGCAGGCCGTTGGCCCCAAGGGTCCGGCGCAGCACCGCGGTGAGCTGGGCCATGCTCCACTGCTCCTCCCAGCGGTAGCGCGGCGAGATGGCGCACCACGCCGTCCCCTGCGCATCCCGATCGGCGATGCTCCGCAGGTAGGGGCGATCCGCCCCGGCGAACGCCGCCGTGCCGTCTTCCGTCTCGCCGCCGCAGGTCGACGAGAAGAAGGCGTCGATCGGCTCGCCCTGCCAGGTGAGGATCTCGCCGCGGGTCTCCTCGACCGCCCGCGCGGCCAGCGGCTGCTCGAGGGCGAGGCCGGCATACACCTGACTGTTGATGTCGGCCACCATGTCGTAGCCGCGGCTCCCCGCGTTGGCCTGCTGCCTGAGCGCGTAGGTGCGCGAGGCCACCGCCTGCGCCTTGAGCGCCTCGAACTCCTCGGCCGACCGGTTCCCCATCTCCGCGCCGACCACGCCGATGAGGTAGTGCTCGATGCTGACCCGATTGACGACGCGCACCCCACTGGCGCCCTGCTCCACCTCGAGCACGCCGCGGTAGTCGCGGCCGGCCACGCGCACGGTGCCCTCCGGCTCAGCCGGCTCGATCAGCAAGCGGCGACGCACGATGTCCGCGCCGACCCCTCGAAGCACCACGCCGGTACCTCGGCGCGACAGCGTCAGCATTTCCTGGCGCGGCACCTCCACGAGCAGCCCCTCATCCGGGTCCACCACGCGCAGCGCCTCACCGCCACCGATCGAGGCGGAGGTGGCGGTGAGGAGGAGGCCGATCCGCACCTCAGGGGCGACGGTCAGCTCGGGTTCGGGGGCCAGCACCGGCTCGTCCGGCGGCATGCAGGAGCCGAGGACGACCGCGAGGGCGACGAGGCGGGCGAGGCGTGACCGCCGCACCCGGATCACCCGCGGAAGTTGCCGAACTGGAGTTCCACGGCGAAGTCGGCGCCACGCAGGAAGGCGATCACGCCCTGCAGCTCGTCCTTCGAGGGCGACGTGACGCGGAGCTCGTCGCCCTGGATGCTGGCCTGGACCTTCTTGAAGCCGGCATCCTTGATGGCACGCTGGATCTTCTTGGCTTCGTCGGTCGGGATCCCCTGCGCGAGCGTGAGCACTCGGCGCACCGACATGCCGGTGGCCGGGATCAGCTCGCCGAGGTCGAGGTTCTTGACCGGCACGCCGCGCTTGATGAGCCGCGAGCGGACCGTGTCCACCAGCGCCTCCATCTTGAACTCGTCATCGGCGGCGAGGGCAATCGTCGCCTTCTCGCGGTCGAGCTCGATGGTGCAGTGGGTGCCCTTGAAGTCGTATCGCTGGGCGATCTCCTTCACGGCCTGATTCACGGCGTTGTCCACTTCCTGGATGTCGACGCCGGTCGAGATATCGAATGAGGGATTGGCAGCCATGGGGGGAGGCTAGAAGGGGGGAGGGCGGATGGCAAGTAGTGGTCATAGGTCATAGGTCATAGGTCATAGGTCATAGGTCTGTTGACCTACGACTTACGACTTACGACTTACGACCTTCTACTGCCCTCAGCCGAGGAAGGAGTCCAGTGCCTGCTCACTCCCCGCATGCCGCAGCCGCTGCAGCGCCTTCTCCTTGATCTGCCGCACCCGTTCCCGGGTGATCCCCATCATGGCCCCGATTTCTTCGAGGGTCATCGGGTCGGGCGAGTCGAGGCCGAAGTAGAGGCGGAGGATCTTGGCCTCGCGATCGCGCAGGCTCTTGAAGACCGTCTCGATCCCCTCGGTCAGGGCGTGCGCCATCGTGGCGGCGTCGGCACTGCGCTCGGAGGCATCGGGGAGATAGTCGATGAGGCGATTGTCCTCGCCCGGCGTCATCGGCGCGTCGAGCGAGACGTGCGCCTGGGAGATGGCCAGCGTCCGCTCCACCTCGGCAATGTCGATGTCCATCCCCTCGGCGATCTCGCCGGCGGTCGGGTCGCGGCCGAGCTCCTGCTGCAGCGCCGAGGTGCGGCGACCGATCCGGTGCAGCTCGCCGGCACGGTTGAGCGGCACCCGGACAATCCGCGACTGCTCGGCCAGCGCCTGCAGGATCGATTGCCGGATCCACCAGACCGCGTAGGAGATGAACTTGATCCCCTTCGTCTCGTCGAACTTGTGGGCCGCGCGGATGAGCCCGAGGTTCCCCTCGTTGATCAGGTCGGCGAGGGAGACGCCCTGGTTCTGGTACTTCTTGGCGACGGAGACGACGAAGCGGAGGTTGCTGCGGACCAGGGTGTCGAGGGCCTCCTGGTCGCCGGCGTGGATGCGCTGCGCCAGCGAGACTTCGTCCGCCTGGGTGATGAGGGGATACCGACTGATGTCGCGCAGGTACACGTCCAGCGAGCCCTCATCGGACCCGCTGCCCCGACGCTCGCCGCCAATCCGCAATGGCCGCATCTGACCCACCTCGGGCACAGCTGAAACAGGGAACTTCGGGATGTGTGTTTGGGAGTTGGGGGAAGCGTATAGCGAGCCGGACGGGGATGCAAGTAGCCGAGAAGCGAGAAGCGAGAGGCGAGAAGCGGGTGGCACCCCCGGCGGCCGATTGGCTCAGACGGCGCGGGTGCGGTTCCTCGCTTCTCCCTTCTCGCTTCTCCCTTCTCGCTTCTCGTTATTCGTACGTATCCATCTGCGCCCGCTGCAACGTCCCCGAGAAGTCCACGTAGCAGACCTTCGTTTCGGAGTAGAACTCGAACACCTCCCAGCCGCCCTCGCGGTGCCCGTTGCCGGTCTGCTTCACGCCGCCGAAGGGGAGGTGCGCCTCGGCCCCGATGGTCGGCGCGTTGACGTAGGTGATCCCGTTCTGCAGGTCCTCGAGGGCGCGGAAGGCGCGGTTGACATCGCGGGTGTAGATCGACGACGAGAGCCCGTACTTCACCTCGTTGTTCACCTTCACCGCTTCCTCGTAGGAGCCGACCTTGATCACGCTGAGCACGGGGCCGAAGATCTCTTCCAGGGCGAGGCGCGAGCCCGCCTTCACGTTGGTGAAGACCGTGGGCTTGTAGAAGTAGCCGTTGGCCAGGCGGCTGCCGCGCGGCCGGACGCCGCCGGTCACCAGCTCGGCCCCCTGCGCCTTCCCGATCTCGACGTAGCGCTCGACCTTCTCGCGCGCCGCCTCGTGGATGAGCGGCCCGACCTGGCTCTTCGGCATCCGGCCGTCGCCCAGCACGAGCTTCTCGGTCGCCTCGATCAGGCGGGCCACGAAGCGGTCGTGGATCTTGCGGTGCACGATCAGCCGCGACGTCGCGGTGCAGCGCTGCCCGGTGGTGCCGAACGCGCCCCAGAGGACGCCCTCGAGGGCCAGGTCGAGGTCGGCGTCGTCCATCACGATCTGGGCGTTCTTGCCGCCCATCTCGAGCGAGAGGCGCTTGT
Organism: Gemmatimonadales bacterium; assembly: GCA_033764505.1. Taxonomy (GTDB): domain Bacteria; phylum Gemmatimonadota; class Gemmatimonadetes; order Gemmatimonadales; family GWC2-71-9; genus Palsa-1233. The sequence goes on along the minus strand of JANRIW010000030.1, from coordinate 1,111 downwards.
GCATCCGGCCGCAGATCTCGCCGATCTTCGAGCCGGTGTCGGTCGAACCGGTGAACGAGATGACCGGCACCTCCGGATGCTCGACCAGCGCGGCACCGGCCGTCCCGCCGCCATGCACGAGCTGGATCACCTCGGGGGGCAGCCCGGCCTCGAGCAGCGCCTCGACCAGCAGGTGCGACGAGTGCGGCACGTCCTCGGACGCCTTGAGGATCACGCTGTTCCCGCAGAGCAGCGCGGGGAACATCTTCCAGGTCGGGATCGCCATCGGGAAGTTGAACGGCGTGATCAGGCCGGCCACACCGATCGGGCGGCGCACGCTCATGGCCCACTTGTGCCGCAGCTCCGAGGGGACCGTGTGCCCGAAGAGGCGGCGCCCCTCGGTGGCGGCGTAGTACGCCGTGTCGATCCCTTCCTGCACGTCGCCGCGGGTCTCGGCCAGCACCTTCCCCATCTCGCGGGTCATCGCATCGGCGAGCTCTTCCTTGCGGTCCGTGAGGATGTCGCCGAGGCGGCGGAGGACGTCGCCCCGGAGCGGCGCGGGCGTGCGCGACCACTGTTCGAAGCCGCGCTTGGCCGAGGCCACGGCAGCGGCCACGTCAGCCGGACCGGAGTCGGGAAAGCGACCGATCACATCGGTGGTGTCGGCCGGATTCCGGTTCACGATGTAGCGACCGGTCTGGGGCGCGACCCACTTCCCCGCGATGAAATTCTTGAAAGTCTTGGCCATAACTCGTCTGGTCAGGAGGGACAGGTCCAGGTGCGCGACTCGGCCGCATAGCCGGTGCGCGGAAGTACCTCGGCGGCCGCAAAGGCGAGGCCGGCGAGGAAGGTCAGGAGGCCTACCAGGTGGGCCAGGCCTCGGCGATGCGTCCAGGAGCTGCGCATCGTCATCAGGCCGCATCCCGCGACGGCGGCCACGCCGATGAGGTAGCCGTAGAGCCAGGTGCCGCAGCTCTTGTTGTACGGCCAGTACCAGAGCGACACCGCCCCGAGCACGCCGAGGATCGCGATCATCCAGACGGCGACGGTGTCGCGGCCGCGGCTGGCGCCGGCCGCGACCGGGGCCGCTGCGCGCGGCGCCGGTGCCGAGGCGGGGGCGTCACGACGCGCG